>NZ_CP061281.1:2622569-3933854 GCF_014621695.1 Streptomyces xanthii | reverse complement strand
GGGCCCTCACCCAGGCATGAGCGAGGGGCTCAGCCTCGTGCTCGTACGCTCCGCACCGCGACCACCCGCCAGATCCCCAGCCACAGCACCAGCGCGGCCCCGGTCCCCACGCCCGCGAAGCCCAGCACCCGCATCATCGGCCGCTCCTCCGCCGAAGCGGCCGCCGCGCCGGCCCCGGCGTTCCCGGCACCGTCACCACGCCCCGATCCGGCCGCGGCCGTAGGCACGGCAGACCCGCCCCCGGACCGCTCCCCTCCTGTATCGGCACCGGCACCAGCCCCGCCGCCGTCGCCGTCCACACCGAGGTCCGCCCACTCCGCGCCGCCGTCGCCCCGCTGTGCCGCCGCCCGGTCCTCCGCCGTCACCTGGAACTCCCCCGGGTCCCGCACATAGTCCGGGGCCCGCCCGGGCTCCCCCTCCACCCCCACCTTCAGCGTCACGTCGGACGCCTTGTCACCGAACTTCCGCGCCATCGCCGGGTTGAGCGTGACTTCGACGTAGTACCAGCCGGCCAGCCGCATCGCCGCCTGGTCGTCGGGCACGAGCCGCCGGTTCTCGTAGGCGACGGGAGGCAGCGGATCGAACCCGGCCGAGGTCGGATCGCCCGCGTACACGGCCTGTTCCGCCGCGACCTGCGCCCGGGCCGGATTGAACAGCTCCACCTCCAGCGCGCCCGTCACGGTCCCTCTGCGCCCCGCATCCCCCGCCGAACTGCCCAGCTCGGCATCGACGGAGAGCTGCTGCCCCCAGTCCACGGGCACGCGGTAGAAGTGGCTCTGTCCCGGCCCGATCCGGTCCGTCCACACGCCGTCGTCCAGCGCCTTCGCGTCGTTGAACCCGGTCCCTCCCGCGCGCCGTCGGCCAGGCCCCGACCCCGCGCCCGCGGACGAGGTCCCGGACGGCCAGGCCGTCGGACCCGTGCTCGGGCCCGGTGTGACCAGGCCCGGCTCGGTGGCGACGCGCAGCTCCAGTCCCCACTTCTCCCGCGTCGAAGCGGCCGCGGAGGCCCGCTCCACCACCACGTAGTACGTCCCCGCCGACTGGCAGCGCAGTCCACCCGGCCGCACGAGACGCCCGGCTGCCGCGGCGATCGGCCGCGGATAGGCCCCGGACCGGAACCCGGCACGTGCCGAGTCGCAGCGATTCCCCTTGCCGTCCTGCAGCGAGACGGTGATCCCGTCGGCGTAGGCCACCTTCACCGACGAGCCGAGCGGCGGTACCGCGACGACGGAGGCGTACGCGTCGGCGGCACCGTCCAGCTCGACGCGGTAGTAGGAGACGCCGCTCGCGCCCGTACCGAGCGTGCTCCGGTACGTCTCACCTGCCGTGAGCCGCTGCGCATGCGCACTGTTCGCAGCCGCGCCGATCTTCCGGGCGCCCTGGGCGTACACATACGGGGCCTCGGCGCCCGCAGTGGCCACTGCGACGCCTGGCAGCGCCGGCACCACGCAGACACCGAGTACGGCGGCCAACGCGACAGCCCGCCTGTGCAGCGCCAGGCCACCCAGCCCGTACGGCCTCGACGGCCTCTTCAGCCCCGACCGCCTCACGAGTCCCCTCATGGACGGCCATCCTGCCGTTCCCGGCCGCGCACTGTCCGCCCAGCGGAGCAATCCCGCCACGGCAACACCACTTTGCTCGCGCAAGCGGAGGCGTCACACCCGTGAATACCGCCGTCGCGCGCCGCCCGCAACACGAGACGAACCGCCTCCGGGCAGCACAAAGCCCCGGCCGCTGCTGCGACCGGGGCCTGTGAAGAGTCTGTTGTCGAAGACTCACGAACCTGCGGGCACGGAGTCAGTCGCCTCCGTCCACAGATCCTGCTCGGCGCGATCCGCCTGGATCTGGCGGTACACGAGGAGCCCGCCGATGGCGGCCAGTGCGACCAGGAGAAGCTTCTTCACCGCGCGACCTCGTCTTTCCTTGACGTAGGGGACCTCTGGCGCCCGACTATACACACCGACCGATACCGATCGGTGACCTGGATGAGCATCAACTCCCGCCCTGATCACAGCAGTAGATCCGGAGTCCACAGCTCCGCGAATCGCCCGTCGATCACCCCCAGGCCGGGAAATCCGTATCAAATAGGGCCAGATCAGGTCACTTGCACCCATCCGAGTGGTGTTCATCTGAAGATCGACGCGCCACGGGCGTCGCTCCCTCACTTCAGACCCCGCGTACACATCATTGGGAAAGTATGCAAATCGCCCAACCTGAAAGTGAGGGGCCATGACCAAGAACAAGGTCATGACGCTGTGGACCATCGTCATCTCTGCCTTCATCGCGCTCTTCTCGGCGCTCGGTCTCGTCTCCCCGGCCGCCGCGGCCACTCCCGTCCAGCAGTCGGAGGAGGTGCAGGCTCCGGCGCCGCAGGCCGACCCCGCTCCCGCGGCCGCATCGGCTCCCTACTGGGCCTTCAAGAGGTCCCTGCCACCGACGATGAAGCAGCGCATCCGCGCCGAGGCCCACGGTTCTTCCCCCAGCTGCCGCCACCGCCCGCCGGCCGACATCGACCAGCGCGACGCGGAAGCCGAACTGGCCACGCCGGACCTGCCGCCGGCGCCGTAGCCCAGAAGACACAGGGCCCACAGGCACCACAGCAGAACCAGAACAAACAGCAACACCAGCACAGACAGCAAGACCCGCAGCAACAGCAGGAACAGCAGTCCAAGTACGACCAGCACCACCAGCAGTACGGGCACGACCAGCAAGGCCAGCAGTAACGAACGACGTAGCGAACTACACGCAGCACTCCCAGCTGCCACAGCGCTCGCCAGTACCGCAGCACCAATGCGCCACTGCACCCGCAGCACTGCTGTACGCGCAGGACCGCAGCATCGCTGCACTCAGACTCAGAAGAAGACGCACAACCCCGCTGGCACACCCAGCGGCGAAGAGCAGCACAGGGCCGCACAAGGCCGCACAGGCTCACGCCCACGCTCCATACCGGGACTCCGCCCAGGACTCCACGGGAACGGGCCGGCAGGCCGTGCACAGAGCAGCCAGAGCGCTCGTACGCGCGCGCCCGGCACAGCCCTGCCCTTGTACGCACGCAAGCCGGACGACGGTGCCGCACCCAGGCATCAACGTCCAGACCCGGACCCCCGGCCCCCCGGCCCCAGGCTCCCAGGCCCGGACCGGACAGCCAGGCCCTCGATGGCCAGGCCCCACAACCGAAGAGCAGCAGCGCAGCGCAGCCCAGTTCAGTTCAGTCCAGGACAGGACAGGACAACGCAGCACAGCGCACAGACGAGGCCCCAGCCATCACTCCCGGCTGAGAGGGCCCATTACGCATGCTCGGACCGAGCGCCGGCAACGCCCGTACGGAAAAGCAAATGACCCCCAAGCGTTTCCGCTTGAGGGTCCTCGTGCTGTGGGGCTAACAGGATTTGAACCTGTGGCCTCATCCTTATCAGGGATGCGCTCTAACCAACTGAGCTATAGCCCCGCCGCGCTCTGCGGTGTGTGTCCCGCGCGCTGACTCCTGAAGATTAGCGCACAGGGGGGCCAGTCCCAAAATCGATAGTCCCGGCCCGCCCACCAGCGGCTACGCGAAGGCGTGAACCGCGCTCACTCGTCCTCGGCGAGCGTGAGCTCGATGCCGCCGACGAAGCCGGCGGAGAGGTTGTAGATGAACGCGCCGAGCGTCGCGAGCGCCGTCGCCAGGACGACGTCGATGACCGCGATGACCGTCGTGAACATCAGCACGCGCGGCAGCGACAGGAACGACTGCAGGTCGAAGCCGTTGGACTCGTTGGAGCCCGTGGCCTCGGAGATCGTGCCGCCGACCGTCGAGAAGACGCCCATGGCGTCCATGACCATCCACAGCACCGCGGCCGCGATGATCGTGCAGATGCCGAGCGCGATGGACAGCAGGAAGCTGACCTTCATCACCGACCACGGGTCGGCCTTGGCGACGCGCAGCCGCGCCTTGCGCGTGCGCGGCGTCGTACGGGCGCCGGTGCGCGGGCGCCGCACGCCCCCGGCAGGCGCGTTCTGGTACGCCTGCGGCGGGTGGTACGGCTGGCCGGCCTGCTGGGGCTGCTGACGCTCCCCGGGCAGGGCGCTGCCGCCGTCCGCGTAACTCTGGGTCTGCGGACCTCGGGTGTCCGTCACAGTTCCCCCCTGGGATCCATGAGACTCGGGCGAGTCTTTCGCATCATGAGCGGAGCCACGGCCGCCCTCGGTTTCCGTACCGGTGGATGTCCCGGTAGAGCCCGCGCCCGTGGCTCCGCTCACGATGACTCACTCCTCGCGCTACTCGGCCGAGGACTGCCCGCCCTCGTCCGTCGTTCCGGAGGCCGTCTCGTCCGAGGTCGATTCGTCGGTCACGACGTCGTCCCCGTCCTGCGGGACGTCGCCGTCGACTTCCTCGGCCTCGCGACCGGCCTCGGCATTACGTGCGATGCCGACGACGGCATCGCGCTTGCCCAGGTTGATCAGCTGGACGCCCATGGTGTCACGGCCCGTCTCCCTGACCTCGTTGACTCGCGTACGAATCACACCGCCGGACAGGGTGATGGCGAGGATCTCGTCGGTCTCCTCGACCACCAGGGCGCCGACGAGAGAACCACGGTCCTCCACGATCTTGGCGGCCTTGATTCCGAGGCCACCGCGACCCTGGACACGGTATTCGTCGACGTTGGTGCGCTTCGCGTACCCACCGTCGGTGGCGGTGAAGACGAACGTACCCGGCCGGACGACATTCATCGAGAGCAGTTCGTCGCCCTCGCGGAAACTCATGCCCTTCACACCCGAGGTCGCACGGCCCATCGGGCGCAGTGCGTCGTCCGTCGCGGTGAACCGGATGGACTGCGCCTTCTTGCTGATGAGCAGCAGGTCGTCCTCGGACGAGACCAGCTCGGCGCCGATCAGCTCGTCGTCCGAACCGTCCGCCGCCTCACGCAGGTTGATCGCGATGACGCCGCCGGAGCGGGGCGAGTCGTAGTCCTTCAGAGGCGTCTTCTTGACGAGGCCGGCCTTGGTCGCGAGGACCAGGTACGGCGCCGCCTCGTAGTCGCGGATCGCGAGGATCTCGGCGATGGCCTCGTCCGGCTGGAAGGCCAGCAGGTTCGCCACGTGCTGGCCGCGGGCGTCGCGGCCGGCGTCGGGCAGCTCGTAGGCCTTCGCGCGGTAGACGCGCCCCTTGTTGGTGAAGAAGAGCAGCCAGTGGTGCGTCGTGGACACGAAGAAGTGGTCGACGATGTCGTCTTCCTTGAGCTTCGTGCCGCGCACGCCCTTGCCGCCGCGCTTCTGGGAGCGGTAGTCGTCGGTCTTGGTGCGCTTGACGTAGCCACCGCGCGTGATGGTGACGACGATGTCTTCCTCGGCGATGAGGTCCTCGATGGACATGTCGCCTTCGAAGGGCACCAGCTTGGTGCGGCGGTCGTCGCCGAACTTGTCGACGATCTGCTGCAGCTCTTCGCTGATGATCTGGCGCTGCCGCTCGGGCGAGGCCAGGATCGCGTTGTACTCGTTGATCTTCGCCTGGAGCTCGTCGTGCTCCTGGACGATCTTCTGGCGCTCCAGGGCGGCCAGACGGCGCAGCTGCATCTCGAGGATGGCGTTGGCCTGGATCTCGTCGATCTCCAGGAGGCCCATGAGGCCCTCTCGCGCCACTTCCACGGTGTCGCTGCGCCGGATGAGGGCGATGACCTCGTCGATGGCGTCCAGGGCCTTCAGGAGGCCGCGCAGGATGTGTGCGCGCTCCTCGGCCTTGCGCAGGCGGAACTTCGTCCGGCGGACGATGACCTCGATCTGGTGCGTCACCCAGTGGCGGATGAACGCGTCCAGGGAGAGGGTGCGCGGCACACCGTCGACGAGCGCCAGCATGTTGGCGCCGAAGTTCGTCTGCAGGTCGGTGTGCTTGTACAGGTTGTTCAGGACGACCTTGGCGACCGCGTCCCGCTTGAGGACGATGACCAGGCGCTGGCCCGTACGGGACGACGTCTCGTCGCGGACGTCGGCGATGCCGCCGATCTTGCCGTCCTTGACGAGGTCGGCGATCTTCTGGGCGAGGTTGTCCGGGTTGACCTGGTAGGGCAGCTCGGTGACCACCAGGCACTGGCGGTTCTGGATCTCCTCGACCTCGACGACCGCGCGCATCGTGATGGAGCCACGGCCCGTGCGGTACGCCTCCTCGATGCCCTTGCGGCCCACCACGAGGGCGCCGGTCGGGAAGTCGGGGCCCTTGATGCGCTCGATGAGGGCGTCCAGGAGCTCCTCGTGCGAGGCCTCCGGGTTCTCCAGGTACCACTGGGCGCCGGCGGCGACCTCGCGCAGGTTGTGCGGCGGGATGTTGGTCGCCATGCCGACCGCGATGCCGGCGGAGCCGTTGATCAGCAGGTTCGGGAAGCGGGCCGGCAGGACGGTCGGCTCCTGGGAGCGGCCGTCGTAGTTGTCCGTGAAGTCGACGGTCTCCTCGTCGATGTCCCGGACCATCTCCATGGACAGCGGCGCCATCTTGCACTCGGTGTAGCGCATGGCGGCCGCCGGGTCGTTGCCCGGAGAGCCGAAGTTTCCGTTGGAGTCGACCAGCGGCATGCGCATCGACCACGGCTGGGCGAGGCGCACCAGGGCGTCGTAGATCGAGGAGTCGCCGTGGGGGTGGTAGTTGCCCATGACGTCACCGACGACGCGGGCGCACTTGTAGAAGCCCTTCTCGGGCCGGTAGCCGCCGTCGTACATGGCGTACAGGACGCGGCGGTGGACGGGCTTGAGGCCGTCACGTACGTCGGGCAGCGCGCGGGACACGATGACGGACATCGCGTAGTCGAGGTAGGAGCGCTGCATCTCCGTCTCGAGCCCGACGGGCTCGATGCGCATCGCGACCTCGCCCTGGCCCTCTTCGGGAGTGCTGGGAGTGTTCTCGTCGGCCATTGCTGGTGAAGATCCTTTCTGCGGCGGTCAGCTGAGACCGACTCAGATGTCGAGGAAGCGGACGTCCTTGGCATTGCGCTGGATGAACGAGCGGCGTGCCTCGACGTCCTCACCCATGAGGACCGAGAACAGGTCGTCGGCCTGGGCGGCGTCGTCGAGCGTGACCTGGCCGAGGACGCGGTGCTCCTGGTCCATGGTCGTGATGCGCAGCTCCTCGGCGTTCATCTCACCGAGACCCTTGAAGCGCTGGACCGAGTCGTCGCGGATGCGCTTGCCGGCCTGCTTGCCCAGCTCGATCAGCGCGTCGCGCTCGCGGTCCGAGTACGCGTACTCAAAGTCGTCCCGGCCCCACTTGATCTTGTAGAGCGGCGGGCGCGACAGGAAGACGTGACCGGCCTCGACGAGCGGGCGCATGAAGCGGAACAGGAACGTCAGCAGCAGCGTGTTGATGTGCTGACCGTCGACGTCGGCGTCCGCCATCAGAATGATCTTGTGATAGCGCAGCTTCTCGATGTCGAAGTCCTCGTGGACTCCGGTGCCGAAGGCGGAGATCAGTGCCTGGATCTCCTGGTTCTGCAGGATCTTGTCGATCCGCGCCTTCTCGACGTTCAGGATCTTGCCTCGGATGGGCAGGATGGCCTGGTACTGCGGGTTGCGGCCGGACTTGGCCGAGCCACCGGCGGAGTCACCCTCGACGATGAAGATCTCGCACTTGGTGGGGTCGTTCGACTGGCAGTCGGAGAGCTTGCCCGGCAGCGAGGCGGACTCCAGCAGGCCCTTGCGGCGGGTCAGGTCGCGCGCCTTGCGGGCCGCCACGCGCGCGGTGGCCGCCTGGATCGACTTGCGGATGATGTCCGCGGCCTCGTTCGGGTTCCGGTCGAGCCAGTCGTTCAGGTGCTCGTGGACGACCTTCTGGACGAACGTCTTCGCCTCGGTGTTGCCCAGCTTGGTCTTCGTCTGGCCCTCGAACTGCGGCTCGCCGAGCTTGACCGAGATGATCGCGGTCAGACCCTCGCGGATGTCGTCACCCGTGAGGTTGTCGTCCTTCTCGCGGAGCAGCTTCTTCTCGCGCGCGTACTTGTTGATGAGCGCGGTCAGCGCGGAGCGGAAGCCCTCTTCGTGGGTGCCGCCCTCGTGCGTGTGGATCGTGTTCGCGAAGGAGTAGACGCCCTCGCTGTAGCTGCTGTTCCACTGCATCGCGACCTCGACGGACAGGAGCTTTTCCTTGTCCTCGGCCTCGATGTCGATCACGGAGGGGTGTACCGGCTCGCCCTTGCGCGAGTTGAGGTACTTCACGAAGTCGACGATGCCGCCTTCGTAGTGGTACGTCACCGAGCGCGGCTCGAAGGCGGTGTCGTCCGTCGCCTCCTTGGCGTCCGCGCCGGCCGTGGCCTTGGCGGACTCGCGCTCGTCGGTGAGCTTGATCGTCAGGCCCTTGTTGAGGAAGGCCATCTCCTGGAAGCGCCGCGAGAGCGTCTCGAAGGAGTACTCGGTGGTCTCGAAGATGTCGCCGTCGGCCCAGAACGTGACCGAGGTGCCGGTCTCGTCGGTGGCCTCGTGCTGCGCGAGGGGCGCGGTCGGGACGCCCATCTTGTAGTCCTGGGTCCAGCGGTGGCCGTCGGTCTTGATCTCGACGGACACGCGCGTGGACAGCGCGTTGACGACGGAGACACCGACGCCGTGCAGACCACCGGAGACGGCGTAGCCGCCGCCGCCGAACTTGCCGCCCGCGTGCAGGACGGTCAGGACGACCTCGACGGCCGGCTTCCCCTCGGAGGGGATGATGCCGACGGGGATGCCGCGGCCGTTGTCGATGACGCGGACGCCGCCGTCGGGAAGGATCGTGACGTCGATCGTGTCCGCGTGACCGGCCAGCGCCTCGTCGACGGAGTTGTCCACGACCTCCTGCACCATGTGGTGCAGACCACGCTCACCGGTCGAGCCGATGTACATGCCAGGTCGCTTGCGGACCGCGTCCAGCCCTTCGAGGACGGTGATCGCGCTCGCGTCGTAGGAGGCGTCTGTCGCTCCTACGTTCGCGCGCGCGTCATCGTCGGTGGTCGGGATGTTCTCGTTGGGGTTGCCGGAATCGGCCACGAAGCGCCCTTTCTGGCACAGCACAAGCCAAGCTCCCGGTTGGTGGCCGGAGCGGCTGCGGCGTGTTTGTTCGGTAAGCCCTGTCAGCGTTGCTCGGTGCGTCCCACAAGTGGGGCGGGATTGCTCTCCAGTGTACCGGTAGCACTGACAGTGATGGGGGTTTGCCGGTACCTGAGTCCGCATGTGCCGCCCTCAACCGGTCTCGGCCGACTCCCCCTATGCGGAGCGGGGCTCCAAGAGGCTCACAGCGGCACTCAGCGCTTCGGGGTGTCAACCCCCAGCAACCGTGGCCGACCTGTCACCCGTAGGTGTCGTCGTGACCGGTGCTTCCAGGGGCGCGCAAAGGCCCGTAGCGACGGGGTCCCGAGCCGGGGTTCTTGATGTCGATACGGCGCACGGTGCCGTGGCCCAGATCCTCGTTCAGCCTTCTGACCAGCTGCGGAGCCAGCATGCGGACCTGCGTCGCCCAGGCCGTCGAATCGCACTGCACGACCAGGACGCACTCGTCCTCGTCGTACTTCTGCGGCACGCAGTGCTTGGCGAGGTCCTCGCCGACGATCTGCGGCCAGCGGCCCATGACGCCGCCCACCGCGGCCGGCGTCTCCCAGCCGCGCTCGGTGATCAGCCGGTTGATGGCCGCACCGAGGCCCATCGGGTCCCGGCCGTCGGCGCGCGCACCGGAACGCAGGCCGCCACCGCGGCGGACCTGCTTCTTCTGCTGCGCGGAAGCTCCACGCGCGCGTGCGGCCTCTTTCGCCGCGCGCAGGGCCACGCGCGCGAGGTCGACACCGGACGGCTCAGGCGCCGGCTTCGACTCGGGGCCGGGCTTCTCCGAGCCGGACGTCTGGTCGCTCACAGCCGCTCCACGGTCCCCTCGGACACCGCGTACCGGGTGCCGGTCAGGACGTCCGGCACGTCGTCGTCGACGGCGGCCGTCACGAGGACCTGCTCGCCGGGCGCCACCAGCTCCGCGAGGCGCTCCCGGCGGCGCGCGTCGAGCTCGGCGAACACGTCGTCGAGGACGAGCACCGGCTCGTTCCCCTCCGCCCGCAGCAGGTCGTACGAGGCCAGGCGCAGCGCCAGCGCGTACGACCAGGACTCGCCGTGACTCGCGTAGCCCTTCGCGGGCAGCCGGCCGAGCTTGAGGAGGAGCTCGTCGCGGTGCGGGCCCACCAGGGTCACACCGCGCTCGATCTCCTGCTTGCGGGCGCCTTCCAGGGCGGTGAGCAGCTGCTCGTAGAGCTCCTCGCGCGCGTGGCCGACGAGCTCGGGCGAGGACGGCTTGTACTCCAGGGAGAGCGGGCCGCCGCCGGGCGCCAGCTGCTCGTAGGCCTTGTCGGCCAGCGGCTCCAGCGTCGCGATCAGGTCGAGACGCTGGGCGAGCAGCTCCGCGCCCGCGCGCGCGAGGTGCTGGTCCCACACGTCGAGCGTGGACAGGTCCATGGTGCGGCCGCCGTGCCGGCGGGCCAGGGCGGCGGACTTCAGGAGCGTGTTGCGCTGCTTGAGGACGCGGTCGTAGTCGGAGCGCACGCCGGCCATGCGGGGCGAGCGGGCCGTGATCAGCTCGTCCAGGAAGCGGCGCCGCTCGCCGGGGTCGCCCTTGACGAGCGCGAGGTCCTCCGGCGCGAACAGGACGGTGCGCACGATGCCGAGCACATCCCGCGGCCTGACCTGCGAGGACCTGTTGATGCGGGCGCGATTGGCCTTGCCGGGGTTCAGCTCCAGCTCGACGAGCTGCTGGCGGTCGCCCTGGCGCACCTGGGCCCTGATGACGGCGCGCTCGGCGCCCATGCGGACGAGCGGCGCGTCGGAGGAGACACGGTGGCTGCCGAGGTTGGCAAGGTAGCCGACGGCCTCCACCAGGTTCGTCTTGCCCTGACCGTTGGGCCCCACGAACGCGGTGACGCCCGGTTCGAGCGCCACCTCGGCCCGGGCGTACGAGCGGAAGTCGGCCAGCGACAGATGCGTGACGTGCATGGTCGTGGGCCGACCTCCCCCAACGTGCTCGGTACTGCGGTCACTGCAGGTGCTTCGGTCGCGGTGTCCACATCTGTGGATCACCGCCGCACCGGTCTACAGCTGTGGACTACGTTCTCGACTGCTTCTGTGGACTACTTCTTCTCGACGGCGTGGCCGCCGAACTGATTGCGCAGCGCCGCGATCATCTTCATCTGCGGCGAGTCCTCCTGACGCGAGGCGAAGCGCGCGAAGAGGGACGCGGTGATCGCGGGCAGCGGCACGGCGTTGTCGATGGCGGCCTCCACGGTCCAGCGGCCCTCGCCGGAGTCCTGTGCGTAACCACGCAGCTTGTCGAGGTGCTCGTCCTCGTCGAGGGCGTTGACCGCCAGGTCCAGCAGCCAGGAGCGGATGACCGTGCCCTCCTGCCAGGAGCGGAAGACCTCGCGGACGTCGGTCACCGAGTCCACGGCCTCCAGGAGCTCCCAGCCCTCGGCGTAGGCCTGCATCATGGCGTACTCGATGCCGTTGTGGACCATCTTGGCGAAGTGGCCGGCGCCGACCTTGCCCGCGTGCACCGAGCCGAACTCGCCCTCCGGCTTCAGGGCGTCGAAGACCGGCTGGACCTTCGCGACGTCCTCGGCGGAGCCGCCGTACATCAGCGCGTAGCCGTTCTCCAGGCCCCAGACGCCGCCGGAGACGCCGCAGTCGACGAATCCGATGCCCTTGGCCGCCAGCTCCTCGGCGTGCTTCTCGTCGTCCGTCCAGCGGGAGTTGCCGCCGTCGACGACGACGTCGCCGGGCTGCAGGAGCTCACCGAGCTCGTCGATGGTCGACTGGGTCGCGGCGCCGGCCGGGACCATCACCCACACCACGCGGGGCCCCTGGAGACGGCCCACGAGCTCCTCGAGGCTGTGGACGTCCGCGAGGTCCGGGTTGCGGTCGTAGCCGATGACGGTGTGGCCTGCGCGGCGGATGCGCTCGCGCATGTTGCCGCCCATCTTGCCGAGGCCGACGAGACCGAGCTCCATCAGTGGTGATCCTTACGTTGCGACGGGGCGAGAGGTGGTGCGCACGGTACGAGCACGCACGCGTGGCGCGGGGCTCGTACCGGGTCCGAGCCTAAACCCGGACCTCCGTGCACACCTGTGGACGGAGCCGCGCAGGCGAACCCGCGCGGCCGCCTCGCTCAGCCGTCTCAGCCCGACAGCCGCACCGGCATGATCAGGTACTTGTACGCGTCGTCCGCCTCGGCGTCCACGGCCGGCTTGCCGCTGAGCAGCGCGGGCTTGGTGGACGTCGTGAAGGACAGCTGGGCGACCGGGGAGTTGATCTCCTTCAGGCCGTCCAGCAGGAACTGCGGGTTGAAGGCGATCGAGATGTCGTCGCCCTCCAGCTGCGCGTCGAGCCGCTCCACAGCCTGTGCGTCGTCGCTGGAGCCGGCCTCCAGGATGAGCACGCCCTGCTCGAAGCTGAGCCGCACCGGCGTGTTCCGCTCGGCGACGAGGGCCACACGCTTGACGGCCTCCTCGAAGGGGGCAGTCTCGATGACGGCCACGGAGTTGAACTCCGTCGGGAACAGCGTGCGGTACTTCGGCAGGTCGCCCTCGAGCAGGCGGGTCGTCGTGCGACGGCCGGCGCCCTCGAAGCCGATGAGGCCCTCACCGGCACCGGAACCCGACAGCGCGAGCGTGACCGTGTCACCGCTGGTCAGCGCCTTGGCGGTATCCAGGAGGGTCTTGGCGGGCACCAGGGCGACCGCGGACGCCTCCGGGTCCTCCGGCTTCCACAGGAACTCGCGAACCGCGAAGCGGTAGCGGTCGGTGGACGCCAGGGTCACCGTGTCGCCCTCGATCTCGATGCGCACACCGGTGAGGACGGGCAGCGTGTCGTCGCGGCCGGCGGCGATGGCCACCTGCTGCGCGGCGGCGGCGAAGATCTCGCCCGGGACGGTGCCCGTCGCGGTCGGCATCTGCGGCAGCGCCGGGTACTCCTCCACAGGGAGGGTGTGGAGTGTGAATCGCGAGGACCCACAGACCACGGTCGCTCGTACACCGTCTGTGGAGATCTCCACCGGACGGTTGGGGAGGGCGCGGCAGATGTCCGCGAGGAGGCGGCCGGAGACGAGCACCGTGCCTTCCTCGTCGACCTCCGCGTCCACAGAGACGCGTGCCGAGACCTCGTAGTCGAAGCTCGACAGGCTGAGTGCGCCCTCCTCGGCCTTCAGCAGAAGGCCCGCGAGGACGGGCGCGGGCGGTCGTGCCGGGAGGCTGCGCGCCGCCCAGGCCACCGCCTCCGCGAGTACGTCGCGTTCCACCCGGATCTTCACCGTAAGCCGCCTCCTGCTAATGCCTGGCTGCTCTCGCCCTGCGTTCGTCATCGGTCTGCGGTCTGCGTCGGCAGACGTGGTGTCGCTCGGCCCACAGCTGGGGAGAACACCGGGGACCAGTCTGACGCACCGCGCTGACAGTCGTTGCCCGCCTCGGTCAAGTCGCGTCGAGGCGCGGTCGGGGTCCCGGCGGCAAGTTGTGCACAGCCCCCACTTCGAAACGAATTCCCAGCTCTCTCTAGTTGGGAGTAGTAGTAGGGGCTGTGGAAACCGTGGATAACTGCCTTTCCGCAGGTCAGGCCCGGTTTTTTGTCCACCGGGCCTGTGGGCCGAGCCGGTGGACAACCCGCCCTCGCTGTGGACGGCGAAAAGTTCTGCACACGTGATGCACAGGCAAGGGCCACTTCTCCCCAGAGTCGTCCCCAGCTTCGGGCGGGTTCCCCACAGGGTGACAAGGACGATCGATGTGACGCCTTTCACTCGCCCCGGTGACGAGGCGCGTCGGGTTGCCGAACAGTGGACAGCCATGTGGAGAAGCGCCTGATCGCTGTGCACAACCGCTGCCATCCTGTGGGTCGGCGGTGGACAACGAAATGCACAGTCTGTGGAGGAAATCTCTGTCCACAGCCTGTGGAGATCTTTTGTCCACGAATCCACAGCCACCTGACCTGGGCTGATGATCTGTCACCAGCCCGGCCTGTGGATGGGATCTGGACAACTTTGCGGTCCCCAGGGTGTGGATCGCAAAAACCCGGCAGATCTGTGGAGAACTCCCGTAACCAGGCCGGTAATCGAACACCGGCGGGCTGTGGACGCAGCGGCGGCCGGCGCGGAGGAGGGCTCTGGGCCGGCTTCGAACCGGCTTCGGACCGGTATCGGGCGCGTCCTGGAGGGCTGTGGGAGCGCTGTGAGAGCGCCACGAGAGGGCTTCGGGCACGGCAGCGGGCACGGCTGCGGGATGACTCCGGGATGACTGCGGGCATGAAGAAGGGCGCCCCGGAGTCGTTCCGGAGCGCCCAGGAGTGGTGCGGGTTCGCAGGGCCGGGCCGTGGGAGCCCGCAGGTCGGCCGTGAGGGCCGCCGTCAGCCGTTCTTGATGCGGTTCGTGAGCTCGGTGACCTGGTTGTAGATGGAGCGCCGCTCGGCCATGAGCGCGCGGATCTTGCGGTCCGCGTGCATCACGGTCGTGTGGTCGCGGCCACCGAACTGCGCGCCGATCTTCGGCAGCGAGAGGTCGGTGAGCTCACGGCACAGGTACATCGCGATCTGCCGGGCCGTCACCAGGACCCGGCTGCGGGAGGAGCCGCACAGGTCCTCGACGGTGAGACCGAAGTAGTCCGCGGTCGCCGCCATGATCGCCGTGGCGGTGATCTCCGGGGCCGAGTCCTCCCCGCCGGGGATCAGGTCCTTGAGGACGATCTCGGTGAGCCCGAGGTCCACGGGCTGCCGGTTCAGGGAGGCGAACGCCGTGACGCGGATCAACGCCCCTTCCAGCTCGCGGATGTTGCGCGAGATGCGGGACGCGATGAACTCGAGCACCTCCGGAGGCGCGTTGAGCTGCTCCTGCACCGCCTTCTTGCGGAGGATCGCGATACGCGTCTCCAGCTCGGGCGGCTGCACGTCCGTGATGAGGCCCCACTCGAACCGGTTCCGCAGCCGGTCCTCCAGGGTGACCAGCTGCTTGGGCGGCCGGTCGCTGGAGAGCACGATCTGCTTGTTGGCGTTGTGGAGCGTGTTGAAGGTGTGGAAGAACTCCTCCTGCGTCGACTCCTTGTCCGCGAGGAACTGGATGTCGTCGACCAGAAGGATGTCCATCTCGCGGTACCGCTTGCGGAAGGAGTCGCCCTTGCCGTCGCGGATCGAGTTGATGAACTCGTTGGTGAACTCCTCGGAGCTCACGTACCGCACGCGCGTGCCGGGATAGAGACTACGGGCGTAGTGCCCGATGGCATGCAGAAGGTGCGTCTTGCCGAGGCCCGACTCCCCATAGATGAAGAGGGGGTTGTAGGCCTTCGCCGGCGCCTCGGCCACGGCGACCGCGGCCGCGTGGGCGAAACGGTTCGACGCGCCGATCACGAACGTGTCGAAGAGGTACTTGGGGTTCAGTCGCGCGGTCGGCTCCCCGGGACCCGCGGCCGGCGCGGGCTGCGCGGCCAGCGGGCTCGGAGCACCGCTGGGCACCCCGCGGCCGCCGGGTCCGCTCGGGCCACCGTCTTGGGCGTGGCGCCCGGTGTCCTGCGCGTGCCGGCCGCCGCCCATCGACGAGGTCTCGCCGGGATCGCGCCGCTGCGGCCGCTCGTGCGACCCGTGCGAGGGGCGGGAGGAGTGCGACGCGTCGTAAGAAGAGCGCTCCTCATAAGAAGCGCGCTCTTCGTAGCCTCCGCGGTCCTCGTAGGAGGGCCGCTCTTCATAGGAGGGGCGCTCCTCGTACGAAGAGGGCTCGGGCTGCTGTCCGTACCGGCCGCCGCCGCGCTCGGGCTCGTAGCCCTGCTGCTCGTAGGGCGGACGCTCCTGCTGGCGGTAGTCGTGCTGCGGCTGCTGCGGAGGCGTCGCGTACGGGTCGCGCTCGGGGAAGCCGAGCCGCGGCTGCTGCCAGCTGTACTCGTCCTGCTGGGGGCGGGGCCAGGCGCCCGGCTGCGGGCGCTGGTAGTCGGGGTAGGCGGGACGCGCGGTGGGCAGCGGGTCCTCGCGCGGTGCCTGCGGGGCCGCCTGCTCCCCGCGTCCGCCCTGCCCGTGCTCCTCCATGCCGCGCCGCTCGTAACCGCCGCCGTCGTACGCCTCACGGCTGTCGCGCTGCTCGTACGGGTCGTGCCCCTGGCCCGGGGCAGGGGACGGCTCGGTGTCCTCGTAGCGGTGCTGCGGGGGCTGGGGGGCCGCCGGCGCGGGGGCCTCGCCCACGGAGTCGTCGACGGTGATCGCGATCCGGATGGGGCGGCCGCACTCGCGGCTCAGGGTCTCGCTGACGACCGGGGCGAGCCGGCCCTCGAGTACGCCCTTGGCGAATTCATTGGGGACGGCCAGCAAGGCCGTGTCGGCGACGAGTGCCAAGGGCTGGCAGCGCCGGATCCAGTGTTCGTCCTTCGTCTCGACGCCCTGCCCGCGGCCTTCCCCGAGGAGTTGCTCCAGAACTCGTGGCCACACTGCGGCAAGATCGGCAGGTACGTCAGCCACAGGGCACGCTCTCTCGCTGGTCCCACGAACGTGTGGTTCTCGGGACGGATCGGGAAGAAAATCGGGTGGGGTGGGGGGAAGGGAACGAATCGGGGTCCGGCCACGGTAGTCAGCGCGGCCGTCGCGGTTCAAGTTGTTGTCCCCAGCCTGTGGACAGTGTCCCTCACGCGCTGCCGGTTTGACCGGATGGCGTAGCCGCGCGTACCGTAACCAGGTCGAGTTGTCGATGGCTGCTGCCGCCTGCCTCCGATGGGCAAGGTCACGGACCGGAAGTTCTTTGCGGTGCGTGTAGCGGTGCACTCGGGCGTATTGCGAGCTACTCGTGGGCGCACGGTGACAGCCAGGCGATGTCCCGCCACCACACGATTTCTTCTGGAGCCCCCGAGTGAGCAAGCGCACCTTCCAGCCGAACAACCGTCGTCGCGCCAAGACCCACGGCTTCCGGCTGCGTATGCGCACCCGTGCCGGCCGCGCGATTCTCGCGTCCCGCCGTGGCAAGGGTCGCGCCCGCCTGTCCGCCTGACCGCGTAAACAGGTCATGACGTGCTGCCTACCGAGTATCGGCTGAGGCGGCGCGAAGACTTCGCGACCGCGGTACGCCGAGGACGTCGGGCTGGACGCCCGCTTCTCGTCGTCCATCTACGCAGCGGTTCAACGGACCCGCACGCGCCTGGGGAGAGCGTTTCCCCGCCGCGTGCGGGTTTCGTCGTGAGCAAGGCAGTAGGTGGAGCCGTCGTACGGAACGCGGTGAAGCGCAGACTTCGGCACCTCATGCGCGACCGAGTGGCTTCGTTGCCCCCAGGTAGCCTGGTAGTCGTACGCGCGTTGCCCGGAGCGGGTGACGCCACCCACGCACAGCTGGCCCGAGACCTGGACGCTGCACTCCAGCGGCTCCTGGGAGGGGGCGCGCGATGAAGTACCCACTGCTCGCCTTGATCAAGATCTATCAGTGGACGATCAGTCCGCTTCTTGGTCCGGTGTGCAAGTACTACCCGTCGTGTTCCCACTACGGCTTCACGGCCATCGACCGGCACGGTGCGATCAAGGGAACAGCCCTCACCGCCTGGCGCATCCTTCGGTGCAATCCGTGGTCGCCCGGCGGCGTCGACCACGTTCCGCCGCGCAAGCGTCCGCGCTGGCACGAGATGCTCCGCAACGCCTTGCGCGGGGACAAGAAAGCGGCCCCCGTCGTTGACGGCGACAGACAGCCTGCCCAGGACACCCCGTCCACAGCGACCCCGCCCCATGCCCAAGGAGCCTGATCAGGGACATGATTTCCGATATCGTCAACGCGATTTCCGGCGTCTTCGCGTTTCTCACCTACCCGGTGTCCTGGGTCATCGTCCAGTTCCACAAGGTCTTCGGGGCCATCTTCGGGCCTGACTCCGGCTGGGCCTGGGGCCTGTCGATCGTCTTCCTGGTGGTGCTGATCCGCATCTGCCTGATCCCGCTCTTCGTGAAGCAGATCAAGGCCACGCGGAACATGCAGCTGCTCCAGCCGCAGATGAAGGCGATCCAGGAGCGCTACAAGAACGACAAGCAGCGTCAGTCCGAAGAGATGATGAAGCTGTACAAGGAGACGGGTACCAACCCGCTCTCCTCGTGCCTTCCCATCCTCGTGCAGTCGCCGTTCTTCTTCGCGCTGTACCACACGCTCTCGGGCATCGCCGACGGCAAGAAGGTCGGCGTCATCACGCAGTCGCTGCTCGACAGCGCGCAGAAGGCCCACATCTTCGGCGCCCCGCTCGCCGCGAAGTTCACGGACAGCGCCGAGGCCGTCGCCAAGATGGGCGGCTCCTCGCTGACGGACGTGCGGGTCGTCACCGCCGTCATGATCGTTCTGATGTCGGCGTCGCAGTTCTACACGCAGCGCCAGCTGATGACCAAGAACGTCGACCTGACGGTGAAGACGCCGTTCATGCAGCAGCAGAAGATGCTGATGTACGTCTTCCCCCTGATCTTCCTGTTCATGGGCATCAACTTCCCCGTGGGTGTGCTCGTCTACTGGCTGACCACCAACGTCTGGACCATGGGTCAGCAGATGTACGTGATCAACCGGAACCCCACCCCGGGCAGCAAGGCCCAGGCCAAGATGCTCGAGGGCCTGCAGAAGCACGTCATCACGCACAGCGCCACGCGGACCAAGCGCGAGAAGACGATCGTCAAGGCCATCGTCGCCAAGGGCCGCGACCGCAACGAGTACGAGCGCAAGTTCATCAACGGCCTGACCAAGGCCCAGCTTGCCGCCCAGGCGGACGGCACCGTGGTGAAGAGCACGGCCGCGACCGCGGTTCTGGACGAGGACGGCGCCCCCAAGGCCGCCGGCCCGCAGAAGCGGCAGCAGCCCAAGCGCCAGTCGAAGTCGCAGCGCCAGTCCGGCCCCGCGCAGGGCGGCGCCGAAGACGCGGCCCCGGCCAAGACGTCGCTGGAGAAGAAGGACGCGCCCGAGGACGCCGCTCCCAAGGCCAAGCAGGCCGGCGGCGGCAAGCAGGCCGGCGGTACCTCCAACGGCCGCAGCCGCGCCAAGTCCAACCAGCGCAAGGGCCAGCCGCCGCGCTCCAAGTCCTCGTCCAAGAAGTAAGCCTTGACCCAAGAAGGAGCCCCTCCAGTGACGGAAGGCACCACCTCTCCCGAGGGTGGCGACACCCTGACCCGCCTCGAGCAGGAGGGCGAGATCGCCGCGGACTACCTCGAGGGTCTGCTGGACATCGCCGACCTCGACGGCGACATCGACATGGATGTCGAGGCCGACCGTGCCGCGGTCTCCATCGTCAGCGACGGCAGCGGCCGCGACCTGCAGAAGCTGGTCGGCCGTGACGGTGAGGTCCTGGAAGCCCTCCAGGAGCTGACCCGCCTCGCGGTGCACCGGGAGACCGGGGACCGCAGCCGCCTGATGCTGGACATCGCCGGTTACCGCGCCCAGAAGCGCGCCGAGCTCACCGAGCAGGGCGCCAAGGCCGCGGCCGAGGTGAAGAGCACGGGCGAGCCCGTCAAGATGAAGCCGATGACGCCGTTCGAGCGCAAGGTTGTGCACGACGCGGTCAAGGCCGCCGGTCTGCGCAGCGAGTCCGAGGGCGAGGAGCCGCAGCGCTTCGTCGTCGTACTTCCCGCCTGAGCGGTACGTCGCTTTCCCGGCCCCGTCTGTTCGCAGGCGGGGCCGATCTTTGTCAGCCTGTTAGTCAGCCACCCAGTGCGGTAGTGCGGTACGGAAGGACGGTCCCCGTGACGGAGGCAGCAGAACTCCCCCCGGCTCCGGAGCAGGCCCGGGCGGTATTCGGCGACCGCTACCAGGACGCGGTCCGGTACGCGGAGCTCCTCGCCGACGCGGGAGTGCAGCGCGGCCTCATCGGCCCGCGTGAGGTGCCGAGGCTGTGGGAGCGGCACATCCTGAACTGTGCCGTGCTCTCCGAGGTCGTCCCCGAGGGCGTCACGGTGTGCGACGTCGGGTCGGGCGCCGGCCTGCCGGGCATCCCGCTCGCCCTGGTCCGCCCCGACCTCAAGATCACGCTGCTCGAGCCGCTGCTGCGGCGGACGACCTTCCTCACCGAGGTCGTCGAGCTGCTCGGGCTCGACCACGTCACAGTGGTGCGGGGCCGTGCTGAAGAGGTGCTCGGCAAGCTGACGCCCGTGCATGTCGTCACCGCGCGAGCCGTCGCACCGCTGGACCGTCTCGCGGCCTGGGGCGTGCCCCTGCTGCGTCCGTACGGAGAGATGCTGGCGCTCAAGGGCGACACGGCCGAGGAAGAGATCAAGAGCGCCGGTGCCGCCCTGAGCAAGCTGGGCGCGGTGGAGACCTCGGTCCTCCAGGTGGGCGAGGGAGTCGTCGACCCGCTGTCCACAGTGGTCCGCGTCGAGGTCGGCGAGAGCCCCGGTGGTGTGCGCTTCGCCGCCAAGCGTGCCAAGGCCGCGCGTACGGGCCGTGCTCGCCGCAGGCGCTGAGTTGCCGGCCGCCCGTAGCGGGCGGCCCGTGGACGAGTACCGCTGATCCACTCTGACGAACAGCGGTACTCCACAAAAGCTGTCCCCCGTACGCATGTCGGGGTGTCGCGCCGGGTGGCATCGGCCTGCGGTGCATCGTGTTTCACGTGAAACGTCGCTCACTGCTGCAGGGCATCATCAGTCGCGGTCGCGCTGCGGCCGCCCCTCGCGACCGAAAACCTCTGGGATCCCTCGCCAAGGGCATGGAGTTGTCCACAGAAGGGGTTTCATCCACAGAAGACAGGGCCTCGCTGGTTCTCGACCCCGAAGGCATGGGAGGCTCTGTTCATTGCGAGCCTGAAGTCGAGGAGAGTGAATCCTTGCGGTCCGACGCCAACATCGCGGGACCGATGACCGATCCGGTCCCCGGTCCCCGTACCGAGTCGGCGGGGGAGGATGTTTCACGTGAAACACCGACCCCGATGGACGACACACCCATCGGTCGCGCTGCCCAGCTGGCAGTGGAAGCTCTCGGTCGCGCGGGCGAGGGCCTGCCACGTCCCGAGCAGACCCGCGTCATGGTGGTGGCCAATCAGAAGGGCGGCGTCGGCAAGACCACGACGACCGTCAACCTCGCCGCTTCGCTCGCGCTGCACGGCGCCCGCGTCCTGGTGATCGACCTGGATCCTCAGGGCAACGCCTCCACGGCACTCGGCATCGACCACCACGCCGAAGTCCCCTCCATCTACGACGTCCTGGTCGACAGCAGGCCGCTCGCGGAAGTGGTCCAGCCTGTCCCCGACGTGGAAGGCCTCTTCTGCGCCCCCGCGACGATCGACCTCGCCGGTGCCGAGATCGAGCTCGTCTCGCTGGTGGCACGCGAGAGCCGGCTGCAGCGGGCCATCCAGGCGTACGAGCAGCCTCTGGACTACGTCCTGATCGACTGCCCGCCGTCCCTGGGCCTGCTGACGGTCAACGCGCTGGTCGCGGGGGCCGAGGTGCTGATCCCGATCCAGTGCGAGTACTACGCACTGGAGGGCCTGGGGCAGCTGCTGCGCAATGTGGACCTCGTGCGCGGTCACCTCAACCCGAACCTGCACGTCTCCACGATCCTTCTCACGATGTACGACGGGCGCACCCGGCTGGCCTCGCAGGTCGCCGAAGAGGTCCGCACGCACTTCGGCGAAGAGGTTCTGCGTACGAGCATCCCGCGCTCGGTCCGTATCTCGGAGGCGCCGAGCTACGGGCAGACCGTGCTGACCTACGATCCAGGGTCGAGCGGTGCACTTTCGTACCTCGAAGCGGCGCGTGAGATGGCGCTGCGCGGGGTGGGGATCCACTACGACGCCCAGCAGGCCCACTCGGGCACGCAACTTGACCAGCAGAGCACGCCGGAGGGTATTCAATGAGCGGACAGCGGAGGGGACTGGGCCGAGGCCTCAAAGCCCTGATTCCGGCGGCTCCCACCCCTGAGGACTCGGTGTCCGCAGGCCCGGCGAGCGGCGTCTCGTCGTCCTCCAGCACGCTGCCGACGCTGACGTCGGAGCGCGGTGTGGCGGCGGCGAAGCTGGCCTCGCTCCCGCAGGCCGCCGTTTCGCGCGAGCAGGCTTCTGTTTCACGTGAAACAGAAGAGCCCGTCGCGCCCAGCGCTCCCGTCGCCGGCAGTGCCGAAGCGTCCGAGGTGGCGTACTTCGCGGAGCTGCCGCTCGACTCGATCACCCCGAACCCGCGGCAGCCGCGTGAGGTGTTCGACGACGAGGCTCTCGCGGAGCTCGTGACCTCCATCAAGGAAGTCGGGCTCCTCCAGCCGGTCGTCGTGCGGCAGGTCGGCCCCGAGCGCTTCGAGCTCATCATGGGCGAGCGGCGCTGGCGGGCCAGCCACGAGGCGGGGCTGGAGCGGATCCCGGCGATCGTCCGGGCCACCGACGACGAGAAGCTTCTGCTCGACGCGCTCCTGGAGAACCTCCACCGGGCGCAGCTGAACCCGCTCGAAGAGGCGAAGGCGTACGAGCAGCTGCTCACCGACTTCAACTGCACGCACGACCAGCTGGCCGACCGCATCGGCCGCTCGCGTCCGCAGGTCTCCAACACGCTCCGTCTGCTGAAGCTGTCGCCGGCCGTGCAGAAGCGGGTGGCCGCGGGTGTGCTGTCCGCGGGGCACGCCCGTGCTCTGCTCGCGGTGGAGGACTCCGAGGAACAGGACCGCCTCGCCCTGCGCATCGTCGCCGAGGGACTGTCGGTGCGTGCCGTCGAGGAGATCGTGACCCTGATGGGCTCGCACTCCAAGAGCACGACGCGGGCCAAGGGGCCTCGGGCCGGGGCGCGCGTCTCCCCGGCGCTCACCCAGCTGGCGACGCGTCTGTCGGACCGGTTCGAGACGCGCGTGAAGGTCGACCTGGGCCAGAAGAAGGGCAAGATCGTCGTCGAGTTCGCCTCGATGGAGGATCTCGGCCGCATCCTCGGCACGCTGGCTCCGGGTGAGGGCCCGGTGCTGCAGAACGGCCTGCCGGAGACGGCAGAGGCCGACGACGAGGACTGAGTCACCCCTCGCTCGACAAGGCGGGCCGTGTCCGGTGTGTACCGGAACACGGCCCGCTCTTTGCTTTCTTACGGTATCGGTGGAATCTCATCGTGGTTACGATGCGACGGGGAAGGACGCAGCCACCCAGTAGCACCTCTGAGAGGGAAGCAGTGGTCATGCGATCAGTGAGTCGCGGCGGACTGGTGACCGCAGGTCTCGGTCTGGGAGCTGTCGGCGGTTTCGTCGGCGGGCTGCTCAGGGAACGGAGCGCTCTGACCGCCGCCCGGGTCGCGGCGGGCGAGGGAAGCGAGGAACTGTCTTCATGGGGCGTCGCCTCTTACCGCTCACGCTGGACAACCTTCCGGACCTTCCCAAGCGCTGTCGCTCGTGCGTCTTCTGGGAACTGGACCCCGTCAGCGGCGAAGCAGCGGTAAAGGCCGGAACGCCGGGGCTGGAGAAGGAAGCCTGGATCTCCGCCGTCCTCCTCGAATGGGGCTCCTGCGGCCGCGTCGTCTACGTGGACGACAACCCGGTCGGCTACGTGCTCTACGCCCCGCCCGCGTACGTGCCGCGCTCCACGGCGTTCCCGACGAGCCCCGTGTCTCCCGACGCCGTCCAGCTGATGACCGGCTGGATCGCGCCGAGCCATCAGGGCCAGGGACTGGGGCGGGTCATGGTGCAGACCGTCGCCAAGGATCTGCTGCGCCGCGGCTTCAAGGCCATCGAGGCGTTCGGCGACGCACGGTGGAAGGAACCCGCCTGTCTGCTCCCCGCGGACCATCTGCTCGCGGTCGGCTTCAAGACGGTGCGGCCCCATCCTTCGTATCCACGACTGCGGCTGGAACTGCGCACGACGCTCTCCTGGAAGGAAGACGTCGAGATGGCGCTGGACCGCCTACTCGGGGCGGTGCAGAAGGAACCGGCGCTGCGGCCCCTGTGAACGCCGAAGGGGCCAGCCCACAGGGCTGGCCCCTTCGTGTTTCACGTGAAACATCGGCGGCCGTCCACCGGACGGCGGCGCCTCGCCTTACTCGGCGATGAACTCCTCGAGGTCACGCACGATGGCGGCCTTCGGCTTGGCACCGACGATGGTCTTGGCGACCTCGCCACCCTGGTAGACGTTCAGGGTCGGGATCGACATGACGCCGTACTTGGCGGCCGTGCCGGGGTTCTCGTCGATGTTGAGCTTGACGATCTCGATCTTGTCGCCGTACTCAGCCGCGATGGCCTCGAGCGACGGCGCGATCTGGCGGCACGGACCGCACCATGCGGCCCAGAAGTCCACCAGTACGGGCTTGCCGCTCTTGAGGACGTCCTCCTCGAAGGAGTCGTCCGTCACGTTCTTCAGGTTGCCGGCCACAGCTGGCTCCTCTTTTTCTCGGGGGGAATGCGGGAGGGGAGTTCTGGGGTCAGACGTTCGCGGTCTGGGTCTGCTCGGGCTCGGCGGCCTCGCCGTCGGCGAGCGCGGCCAGGAAGCGCTCGGCGTCGAGGGCGGCGGAGCAGCCCGTGCCGGCGGCCGTGATCGCCTGGCGGTAGGTGTGGTCCACGACGTCACCGGCGCCGAAGACACCCGTCAGGTTGGTGCGCGTCGAAGGGGCCTCGACCTTCAGGTAGCCCTCGTCGTCGAGCTCGAGCTGGCCCTTGAAGAGCTCGGTGCGCGGGTCGTGGCCGATCGCGATGAAGAGACCGGTGACAGGCAGCTCGGAGGTCTCGCCCGTCTTCAGGTTGCGCAGCGTCAGGCCCTCGAGCTTCGGGTCGCCCTTGATCGCGGCGACCTCGCTGTCCCACACGAACTTGATCTTCGGGTCGGCGAAAGCGCGCTCCTGCATCGCCTTGGAGGCGCGCAGGGTGTCGCGGCGGTGCACGATCGTCACGGACTTGGCGAAGCGCGAGAGGAAGGTCGCCTCCTCCATCGCGGTGTCGCCACCACCGATCACGGCGATGTCCTGGTCCTTGAAGAAGAACCCGTCGCAGGTCGCGCACCAGGAGACGCCACGGCCGGAGAGGGCGTCCTCGTTGGGCAGACCGAGCTTGCGGTGCTGGGAACCGGTGGTGACGATGACGGCCTTCGCGCGGTGCACGGTGCCCGCGGTGTCCGTCACGGTCTTGATCTCACCGGTGAGGTCGACGGCCACGACGTCGTCAGGGACGAGCTCGGCGCCGAAGCGCTCGGCCTGGCCGCGCATGTTGTCCATGAGCTCGGGGCCCATGATGCCTTCCTGGAAGCCCGGGAAGTTCTCCACCTCGGTCGTGTTCATCAGCGCGCCACCGGCGGTGACGGCGCCTTCGAACACAAGCGGCTTCAGCGACGCGCGCGCGGTGTAGAGCGCCGCCGTGTAGCCGGCGGGCCCGGAGCCGATGATGATCACGTTACGGACGTCGCTCACGGCTGGATTCCTCGTCTCTGCGGGACTGCTGCGTTCTGCCGGGGGGAGCCTCTTCTCCGGACTCTCACCCCACCCAACGGATCCTACGGGGCGTGCATTCCCGACGTGTCCGAGCGCACGTCGGGAGTGCGTTCGGACCGGTTCAGCCGCGGTCGTAGGAGTGGGTGTACAGCAGCTCGCCCGGTGTTGCCGAGGACTTCTGGGCGCAGGAGGCGTCCACCACGAAGGCCGTGACCCGGTGCTCCGGGTCCGTCTTGTGGGGCAGCACGACGAGGTACGCCTTCTTCCCCTGGTACGTGCCCTGCTCGGTCGCCAGGGGAGCCTCGGTGCGGCGGGTCCCCTGCTGGACACACGGCGGCACGTCGTCCGACGCCAGCTTCGGCATCGGGGAGTCCGATCGCGGAGTCTTGGGCCCGCTGTCCTGGGTGCTCAGAGAGCGGTCCTTGGCCTTGCGGTCCAAGAGCTGCGTGACCTTGTCCCCGAGCTTGCCCGCCGCCAAGGTTCCGGGAGCGGGCGCCTCGGCGGTCGAGGACCGGTACGCGGTCGGCGTGCCGCCCCCGCCGCCGCTCTGGAGCAGGAGCGTCCCCATGCCGAGCGCGGCGACCGTGAGCACCGTCCCGATGGCGGCTGTGGTGCGCCGGCGGACGCGCCGGGTCTTGCGACCCGGGCCGGTGCTGGTGCGCGTGCTGCGGGCATGTCCGGTGGGGCGATCGGCGGGCCGTGCGGTGTCGGGTGTTGTTTCACGTGAAACACCGACGGTTTCACGGACGGGTTCCTCGAGCCGGTCGTGCCGCGAGTGCTGCTCGTCCTCGGGTGCGAGCGTGTCGAGGAAGGCCTCCGCCGCGAGCGCCGCGTCGATGCGGCCGGCGATGTCCTCGGGCATCCGGGGCGGGCCGGGCATGGTCCCGAGCATGCCGCGGATCTCCTGGAGGGACGCGTGGACGTCCGCACAGAGCGGGCAGCCGTCGAGGTGCCGCCGGATCTCCGCTGTGCGGGACGGCGGCAGCAGGCCTTCGGTGAGATCGGAGATCTCCGTTACCTCAGGGTGCTCCGTCGTGCCGGTCGAGGAAGTCACGCTCGTCCACCTCCGCCCTTCACCGCAGCCGAATCATTGGGTCCTGCCTCGCCCGGAGGACCCGCTGCAGGTGGGACGGATGTCCCCTGCGTCCGGTTCCGTCCGGCCGACGGGTTCTCGCCGCCGCCCTTCCCGCGCCGCTCTTCGCGGAGGTGGGTGAGCAGGGGCAGCAGTTTGGCGCGGCCGCGTGCGCAGCGGCTCTTGACCGTGCCGGTGGGGACGTCGAGGACCTGTGCCGCTTCCGCGACCGGATATCCCTGCATGTCCACGAGGACGAGAGCGGCCCGCTGATCGGCCGGGAGCGAGCGCAGGGCCGCCAGGAGTTCGCGGTGGAGATCAGCACGTTCCGCGGGAGCCTCCGCCGATTCGTGCGGCTCCAGGAGCTGCTCCAGGCGCTCGGTGTCCTCCATGGGCGCCGTCCGGCGGGAGGCCGTCTTGCGGGCCCGGTCCAGGCAGGCGTTCACCGTGATCCGGTGCAGCCACGTCGTCACCGCCGACTGTCCGCGGAAGGTGTGGGCGGCGCGATAGGCGGACACCAGGGCGTCCTGGACCGCGTCCGCCGCCTCTTCCCGGTCGCCCAGGGTGCGCAGCGCGACGGCCCACAGCCGGTCCCGGTGCCGCCGCACGATCTCGCCGAAGGCGTCCTTGTCCCCCGCGACATGGCGGGCGAGGAGGTCCTGATCGCTCGCTTCGCCGTAGGCGTCGTCCACTGCCGAACCCCCTCCCCCTGGTGTCCTGCTCCGTCAGCCGGTGAACTTCACTTCCGTGATGCCCTGCTTGTACCCGGCGCCGCTGTAGCCGTCCTGGCCGGCGTGCGGCAGTGCGGTCAGCCAGACGAGCACGTAGCGGGTCTTGACCGGCTTGTCGGCCTTGATCTCCGCGGAGTCCTTCGCCGTCTGTGTCTGAGAGCCGATCCGCTTCAGCCCGCTGACCGCTCCCGGGTTCAGGGAGTCGGAAGCGTACAGCGACACGGTCGTGTGGTCACCGCTGTAGCGCAGGCCGATCGTCGCGGCCGAGACGTCCTTGGCGGAGCCGAGGTCGTACACGATGCCGACGCCCGGCTTTATGACCATCTTCGGACCGTCGAGGAAGGACTTCGTGCGCCAGAACGTCGAGCGCTCCCCGTCGTAGGTCTTGCCGACCTCGCCCGCGGCCTGGGCGCTGCCCTCGGCCACGTACTCCTGGGCACTCGAGATCGCGAGCGGCGCGGCGGGCTTCTTCTCGCCCTTCTCGCCGCCGTCCGTGGTGTGCGTCGTGTCCGTGCCGTCGCTCTTGCCGCGGTCCATGAGCGCGTCCGCCAACTGCCAGCTGCCCAGGCCCAGCGCGGCGATGAGCAGCGCCGAGACGGCCCACTTGAGGGCCTTGCCGGTGCGGCTGTGCAGCGGGGGCGGAGGCGCCGGCACGGGCTGGGTGGCGACACTCGTGCGGCCGTAGTTGCCCTGCTGGTACGTGGTCCGCTGGTACTCGGGCGGCGCCGTGAACGCGGGCTCCGGCGGGCGGATCTTCGGCATCTCGCCGATCGCCTTCACCAGGTCCTCGGGCGTGGTGCACGGAGGCTCCTGACGGGACGCCGTCGCCCCGTCGTTGGCGAGCGCTCGCATGGCGAGCTCCGCGAGGCCGCGGTGGACGCCGGCCCGCACCTGGTCGGGCGCGATGAGTCCGACACCCTTGGGCAGCCCCGACAGGCCGTACGCGTCGTTCTCGTACGGCCAGCGCTGGGTCAGGGAGGCGTACAGGAGCGCGCCGATCGCCTCGGTGTCGGTGCGCTGCGGGGTGTCGGAGGAGATGCCGCGCAGCGCCGCGTTCACGGCGAGGCCGCGGATGCGCCACTGGCCGGTGGAGGTGCGCAGCACGGCGCTCGGCGTCAGGCGCAGATGGGCGAGGCCCTCGCGGTGCGCCGCCGCCATGGCGAACGAGACCTGACTGACCATCTGGTAGGCGTCGTGCGCCTCCAGGGAGCTCGCGGCCAGCAGCGCGGTCAACTCCGTGGCGTCGGGCAGCCACTCGTGGACGACGTAGACGAGCTCGTTCTCCTCGACCGCGTCCAGGACCTGGACGAAGCGAGGGTCACCGAGGAGGGCCGACGACCGGGCCGCCGCGAGCACCGAGCGGGCCCGCGGATGGTCGGCGGGCAGCAGGTGCACGCCGACGGCGCGGCGCAGTTTCTCGTCGACCGCACGCCAACTGCTGAAACCGTCCAGACGGGTGACACATTCTTCGAGCCGGTAGCGCCTGGCGAGCTTGTGGCCGCTGTGCAACTCGGGTGGCGAGGACGTGGCGGGGCTCAGGTGCGTGCCCGTCTCCGCGGTGTCCGCGGCCTCCTCCTGCGCCGGTGTGTCCTGCTCTTCGGTCTTGGCCACCCCGTCGGCCGTGGCCCGCTCCGCCTTGTCCGTCTCGGCGGTCAGCGGCTCGTCGCCGCCGTTGTCGGCCACGTCGACGGCAGCCGTGCTCCGTTCCGCCACCGTCGTTCCTGCCTCCCCATCCGTTGCACTCACTCCGACGCCAAAGCCAATTGTGCCCACAGTCCGACGCTATGCACGACACGCGGTGCTCGTCGAAGGTTGTAGGCGCATCCGGCCGACTAGCGACCGAGGCGACCGCGGACCATCCCGACCATCGAATTCAGCTCCTCGATGCGCATCTTGCGGGCCGCCACGTAGAACACGGCGAGCAGCGCCGCGCCACCGACGACCAACGCCGCGATGGAACCGAACGCGCCGTGGCCGAGCATCTCGGTGAGCGCGTACCCGATTCCGCCGCCGATGACCGCGGCCGGCACGGATGCGAGGCAGAGCCGCGCGTACGTCCGCACGACCTGACGGCCGTCGAGGTCGCCGCCGAGCCTGTTGCGCAGGCGCCGCCAGGCGATGCCGACGCCGATCGCGTACGCGAGACCGTACGAGAAGGCCATGCCGACGACAGCCCACCGCGCGGGCAGGATCAGATAACAGACGGCCGAGGCCGCCGCGTTGACCGCCGCCACGATGACCGTGTTGTAGAAGGGCGTCCGGGTGTCCTCGTAGGCGTAGAAGCCGCGGAGCACCACGTACTGCACGGAGTACGGGATGAGGCCCAGGCCGAACGCCATGAGGATGTACCCCATCGACTGGGCGGCCTCGGTGCCGCTGGAGCCGAAGAGCAGGGTGCACATCGGAATGCCGAGTGCCACGAACATGAAGGCCACGGGGACGATCGCCACCGCGGAGGTGCGCAGACCCGAGGAGATGTCGTCGCGGACCGCGCCCGGGTCGCCGTCGTGGGCCGAGCGCGAGATGCGCGGCAGCAGCGCGGCCATGACTGAGACGGTGATGATCGCCTGCGGCATGCCCCAGATCAGCTGGGCGTTGGAGTAGCCCAGGATGCCGGTGCCCTTGACGTCCGAGGCCTTGCCGGCCGCGGTCGCGAGCTGGGTGACGACCAGGACGCCCGCCTGGTTGGCGAGGACGAACAGGACGGTCCACTTGGCGAGCCGGACCGCCTTGCCGAGGCCGTGGCCCTTCCAATCGAAGCGCAGACGGAAGCGGAAGCCGGTCTCGCGCAGGTACGGGATCATCGCGAGGGCCTGGACGACCAGGCCGAGCAGCGTGCCGATGCCCAGGAGGCGGACGCCCTCCGGCGGGATGTTGTGCACCGTCATGTGCGAGTCGGCCGCGGTCCCGTAGACCCACAGGAACAGGCCGAACGTGGTGATCATGACGATGTTGTTGAGGACCGGGGTCCACATCATCGCGCCGAACTTGCCACGGGCGTTCAGGATCTGACCCATGACCACGTGCACGCCCATGAAGAAGATCGTGGGCAGGCAGTAGCGGGCGAAGGTGACGCCGACGTTGTTGGCCGCCGGGTCGTCGGCGACCGAGGTCGACATCAGCCTGATGAGCAGCGGCGCGGCGAAGACGACGATCGCGGTGATCGCGGCCAGCGCGACCATGACCAGCGTCAGCAGGCGGTTGGCGTAGGCCTCGCCGCCGTCCTCGTCCTCCTTCATGGAGCGGACGAGCTGCGGCACGAACACCGAGTTCAGACCGCCGCCGACGGTCAGGATGTAAATCATCGTCGGCAGCGTGTACGCGACGGTCCAGGTGTCACCGAGCAGACCGGCGCCGAGCGCCGCGGTGATGATCACGGTGCGGACGAAACCGGTGAGGCGGGAGACGAGCGTGCCCGCCGCCATCACCGCGCTCGACTTCATGAGGCTCGCGGCTCGGCCCGCCTTCTTCGGCGCGGCGGCCGGTGCGGCCGCCGGCGTGGGAGCGGGCACCGTCGCCTTGCCGAGGTACTGGGTCTGGTCGTCGACCGGAGGACCGGCGGCGGCGCGCCCGCCGCTGTAGCCCGGCTGCTGGTCGCGGAACAGGTGCGCGAAGGCGTCCGGCTCCTCGCGCTCCTCGCCGGCCTGCGTCACGAGGTCGTCGACGCCGACGAACTGCGTCGTGCGCGCGTCGTCGCCGTACGGCAGGTACTGGGTGGGGCCCTCCGGCTCCGGAGCGGGCGTCTGGGCCCACACCCGGGGGTCGGGCTGGTACTGGTTCGCGGGCGGCGGGTCGTACAGCGGCTGCGACTGGTACGTGCCCGGGGGCGGCGGCGGGTGCGCGGCGCGGTCGTACAGCGCCTCGGTCACCGGGTCCTGGGCCGCGAGGTCGTTCGCGCGGTACGGGTCCTGGTCGTAGGCGTCCTGCAGATAGGCGTCCTGCGGATACGCGTCGGGAGCGGGCTGGGGCGGCGGCACCTGGCCGCCGGCCCCGTGGGCCCCGGTGCGCGGGTGGCCATCGCCCGAGGCAGAGCCGCCCGAGCCCTGGCCACGGTCACCGTTGTACGGCGCGTTCATGGATACCCCACCTCATCGTCCCCGGCCCACCGGCCACGACATCGCTCAACGGTCCACTCTCTCACCCGGGCCCGACGGGGCCGTGCTTTCCGAAGCGGTGTCAGCGGTCGGGTCACTCGCCTGCTGCGGAACCTGTGCCTGGGTGGCGGACGCCGGCGCCTCCTCGGGCGCGCCGTCGGCATCCTCCTGCGCCTCGTCCTGCGGGGCGTCCTCGCCGTTGCGGTCCGCGGCGGCGCGCTTGCGCTGGATGTACATCCGGAAACCGGCCAGGACCAGCAGCAACACACCGCCCGCGATCACGAGCATCACGGTCGGGGTGATCTCCGTGACGTCGACCTTGAAGTCGAGCTCCTCGCCGTACGGCTGGCCGTCCTCGGTGTAGAGCTGCGCGTGGACGGTGATCGGACCGGTCGCCTTGGCCGTCGTGGTGAACTTCACGGACTGGCTGTGGCCGCTCGCGATCGTCACCACCTTGTCCTCGAAGTCGTGGTCGCCGATCTTCAGGCGGGTGCCGTTGTCGGAACGCAGGCGCAGGACGAGGTGGTCGACGTCCTGCCACAGGTTGTTCTGGACCGACACCGGGATGGTCGCGCTGCGGCCGGAGAGCCGGACCGTGGACTTCTCGATCAGCTTGACCTGGCCGGTCAGCCCCGACAGATACGTCGAGACGCCGTCCCGGAAGGTCCGGGAGTCCTTCGCGCGGCCGCGCCAGGACGTGGACATCTCACGGTCCATCGCCCGGCCGAACGGCGTCACGACACGGGACTCGTCGGTCAGGACGACCTTGAAGTTCTCCAGATCACGCTGGGTGGCGGCGATCTGCTCGAAGGCGGGCCGGGAGAGCTCCTGGCGGCGCAGCGCCGACGGGTAGGACCGGGTCGAGGGGACGCGGGTCGTCGCGCCCGGATCGGGCTTGGCCTTGGCCGCGGCGGTCAGGGACTGGGACTCGGACCAGCCGCTGTCCTGCAGGTCCCGCACCGCCCGGGCCATCGCCTGGGCCTGACTGGCCGACGGCATGCGCTGCGGGGCGATCACGACGCTGCGCTGCTTGTCGGTCTGCATGTTGAGCATCAGGCTCTGGGCCAGGAACTCCTGGACGGCGAGCGTCGTGTCCTCCGCGCTCGTCATGTCGCCCTGGAAGGCCGTGGAGAGACGTGCGTCGCTGACGACGGCCGTGGCGCCACCGCCGATGGGGCGCGCGGCGGACGGCGTGTACTGCAGGGCGCCGGCCTCACGGAAGGTGTCGCTGCGCGCGATGATCTTGTCGGCTCCGGCCGACGTGGCGACCTTCACGACGTCCGGGTCGAGGGCGCCCTCGGCGGGCCAGGCGTAGGACGTGTCCGGCCGCACGTGCAGGACCGTGTCCACGGTCGCCACGGCGGCGTCCGTGGCCGCCTTGAGGTGACCGAGCGAGCCGCCGACCTTCGTGCCCGAGTGCGCCAGCGAGGCCAGGTCGGGATCGGCGAAGGGCAGCGTCACGACCTTCTGGTCGCGCACCGCCGTCTCCAGCTGTCCCAGCCACTCCTTGGCGACGGCCTGGTCCTTGCCCGACGTGAGCTTCCCGTCCGCGCCCTTGATCTTGTACGACTCGGTCATCGCGTCGACCGACGCCAGCAGATCGGGGTCGATCACCCAGGTGACGTCGAGCTCGCTGCCCAGCGCCAGCATCTGCTGGAGCCGTCCGCCGGGGCCGATCTCCTTGGCCAGGCTGTCGTCGTCGAAGACCGGCGTCTGCTCCTCGTTCGTGCCTGTCTCGGCCGTGAGGTGGGTGTCGGAGATGAGCGGCCACAGGACCGTCGTCCGGGTCCGGGTGTCCGCGCCGCCGGGCTGCCAGGGCAGGAACGTCCGCTGGATGCCGAGCGTCTGCTGGAACCGCTGCGCGGCCGTCTGCCCCATGAGGGCGACGCTGATCTGGTAAACGCCGTCGGCGCCCAGGTGCAGCTGCTTGACGGGTACCGAGAGAGTGAAGTCCTGAGGGACCCCGGGGTCGAGGCGCGAGAACTTCTGCGCGTACTTGCTCGCGACCTCCGTGCCGTCCGGGACACCGCCCGTGGCGCGCTTCGCGGCCCCGTCGATCGCCGAGCGTCCCCCGTAGGACGTGCCGACCCGGAGCCCCACGTGGGCGTCCGTCACGGCCTGCTTGCCCTTGTTCGTGACCCGGCCGCGGACGGTGACCGTGCCGCTGTCGTCGGGCGCGGTGGGCGAGAGGGAGGTCACGGCGACATCGACGGTGTTCGTCCCCGTGGCGGCGGCGGTCGCGGCCGCGGGGGACGCCGCCTGGGCCGCGGGGGCACCGGGCAGCAGGGGCAGCGCCGCGAGCAGCGGCGCGGCGGCCAGTGCCGCTCCGGTGCGCCGCAGCAGTCGGCGGGCAGGAGAGGGATTCATCCCTGGGAAGTCTGCCGCCTCGGCCACGCGCTCGTCCGTCCCTCGTCGTCGTCAGTGGTCGCAGATGTGTCCACGCATGGTAACGAGGCGCGCTGTGGCTCAGTGCCTGGGTCCGCCTCACAAGATCGTGGAGACAGGGTAGGGGCGCGCGGGGGCCGGTCGTGCCACGGCCCCGGCAAACGGTTCGGCCGGGGGTGCCGGGGGCACGTACCCTGTCCTGTTGTGCCGAACGCCAATGAAGACAACGCCAGTGCCCTGAGCGAGGTGCAGCACCGCGCCGTCAGCGAGCTGCTGCGGGTTTCGCCCGTCGCCGACGAGCTCGCCCGCCGATTCCAGGAGGCCGGGTTCTCTCTCGCCCTGGTCGGCGGCTCGGTACGCGACGCGCTGCTCGGCCGGCTCGGCAACGACCTGGACTTCACCACCGACGCCCGCCCCGAGGACGTCCTCAAGATCGTCCGTCCCTGGGCCGACGCGGTGTGGGAGGTCGGCATCGCCTTCGGGACCGTCGGCTGCCAGAAGGACGCGCGGGTCGACGGCGTCGACCAGAGCTTCCAGATCGAGGTCACGACCTACCGGTCCGAGGCCTACGACCGCACCTCGCGCAAGCCCGAGGTGTCCTACGGCGACTCCATCGAGCAGGACCTCGTCCGCCGCGACTTCACCGTGAACGCGATGGCCGTCGCGCTGCCCGAGAAGACCTTCGTCGACCCGCACGGCGGCCTCGAGGACCTGGCCGCGCGGATCCTCCGCACGCCCGGCACCCCCGAGGAGTCCTTCTCCGACGACCCGCTGCGGATGATGCGCGCCGCACGCTTCGCCGCGCAGCTCGACTTCGAGGTGGCCCCCGACGTCGTCACGGCGATGACGGAGATGGCCGACCGCATCGAGATCGTCTCCGCAGAGCGCGTCCGGGACGAGCTGAACAAGCTCATCCTCTCCGCGCACCCCCGCAAGGGCCTCACCCTGCTCGTCGACACCGGCCTGGCCGACCGCGTCCTGCCCGAACTGCCGGCCCTGCGTCTGGAGCGGGACGAGCACCACCGGCACAAGGACGTCTACGACCACACGCTGATCGTGCTCGAGCAGGCCATGGCGCTGGAGACGGACGGCCCGGACCTGACGCTGCGCCTCGCCGCTCTGCTGCACGACATCGGCAAGCCGCGCACTCGCCGCTTCGAGAAGGACGGCCGGGTCTCCTTCCACCACCACGAGGTGGTCGGCGCCAAGATGACGAAGAAGCGGATGACCGCGCTCAAGTACTCCAACGAACTGGTGAAGGACGTCTCGCGCCTCGTCGAGCTGCACCTGCGCTTCCACGGGTACGGCACGGGCGAGTGGACCGACTCGGCCGTGCGCCGTTACGTGCGCGACGCGGGCCCGCTGCTGACGCGTCTGCACCAGCTCACCCGCTCCGACTGCACGACCCGCAACAAGCGCAAGGCGAACGCGCTCTCGCGGGCGTACGACGGTCTCGAGGAGCGGATCTCCCGGCTCCAGGAGCAGGAGGAGCTCGATTCCATCCGCCCGGACCTGGACGGCAACCAGATCATGGAGATCCTGGACGTCCGTCCTGGCCCGGTGATCGGCCAGGCGTACAAGTTCCTGCTGGAGCTGCGGCTGGAGAACGGTCCGATGGAGTACGACGCGGCCGTCGCGGCTCTCAAGGAGTGGTGGGCCGAGCGCCCGCAGGACTGAGCGGACACCGGCAGGCGGGGCGTTGTTTCACGTGAAACAACGCCCCGTGGCATGTCCGGGCGGCTGCCCCTTCGCGGGCGGGCCCACTCAGGAGTCGTGTTCGCGCGGCGATGTTTCACGTGAAACAACGTCCTCGGACTCCCGGCCGAAGCGGGCCATGACCACGCAGACGGCTCCGTACAACGCTGCGACGAGAACCACGAGCGGGACGGAGCGGCCGTCGGGCGGGAGCATCAGCGCCGCGACTCCGGCGGCCCCGACGAACGAGACGTTGAACAGCACGTCGTAGACGGAGAAGATCCGGCCCCGGAACCCGTCGTCCACCGAGGACTGGACGAGGGTGTCCGTCGCGATCTTCGCGCCCTGGGTGGTGAGTCCGAGGACGAAGGCGGCCACCAGTATCGGGGGCGGTTCGAAGGCGAGGCCGAGGGCGAGCTCCAGGACGGCGGCGACGCCCGCGCAGATTGTGATCCAGCCGCTGGGCCCGAAGCGTCCGGCAGCCGCCGGGGTGACGACGGCCGCGACGAAGAAGCCGGCCCCCGACACCCCCACGGCGAGTCCGAGCAGGGCCAGTCCCTCGGACTCCGTGGACGACCAGGCGTACCGGCACAGCATCAGCACCATGACGAGCAGGGCGCCGTAACAGAACCGCATGACGGTCATCGCGGCCAGCGAGCGCGTCGCGGCCGGCCGGGAGGCGAGGTGCCGCACGCCGGAGAGCAGATCCCGCGCGGCCCCGGCCAGGGCGGCATGGAGCCGGGGCTGGACGAGTTCGGGATCGGGGCCGAGCAGTTCGGCGTCCATGGACAGGGACGCGAGCGCCGCGCAGAGATAGAGGAAGGCGCCGAGCAGGACGACGGCCGCGTCGGAGTCCGAGGCGATCAGACGGACACCGAAGGCCAGACCGCCGCCCAGCGTCGCGGCGAGGGTGCCGGCGGTCGGGGAGAGCGAGTTCGCGACGACGAGCCGGTCCTCGTCGACCACGCGCGGCAGTGCGGCCGAGAGCCCGGCGAGCACGAAGCGGTTGACTGCCGTCACGCACAGGGCGGAGGCGTAGAAGAGCCAGTCCGGGGAGTGGACCAGCATCAGGACGGCCGTCGCCGAGGCGAGCAGCACGCGCAGAAGGTTGCCGTAGAGGAAGACCTGGCGGCGGCGCCAGCGGTCCAGGAGGACTCCTGCGAACGGTCCCACGAAGGAGTACGGGAGGAGCAGGACGGCCATCGCCGAGGCGATCGCGGCGGGCGAGGTCTGTTTCTCCGGAGAGAAGACGACGTACGTGGCGAGCGCGACCTGGTACACGCCGTCGGCGCCCTGGGAGAGCAGCCGCAGCGTGAGCAGGCGCCGGAAGTCGCGCAGGCGCAGCAGGAGGCGCAGGTCACGGACGACAGCCATGGGGCACAGCCTCACATAAGAGGAAGGCCCCCGGAGGCACGACGTGTGCGATTCCGGGGGCCTGCACAGCCCTCAGGCCGCGGGTGCTCGGCACGCTTCATGTTTCACGTGAAACACCCGCCTGGGGAAGGTCAGCGCTCGACCTCGCCCTTGATGAACTTCTCGACGTTCTCGTAGGCCTCGTCGTCGAAGTACTGAACCGGCGGGGACTTCATGAAGTACGAGGACGCGGAGAGGATCGGGCCGCCGATGCCGCGGTCCTTGGCGATCTTCGCGGCGCGCAGGGCGTCGATGATGACACCCGCCGAGTTCGGGGAGTCCCAGACCTCGAGCTTGTACTCCAGGTTCAGCGGGACCTCACCGAAGGCACGGCCCTCGAGGCGGACGTACGCCCACTTGCGGTCGTCGAGCCACGCGACGTAGTCGGACGGGCCGATGTGGACGTTCTTCTCGCCCAGCTCGCGGTCGCGGATCTGCGAGGTGACGGCCTGGGTCTTCGAGATCTTCTTCGACTCGAGGCGGTCACGCTCGAGCATGTTCTTGAAGTCCATGTTGCCGCCGACGTTGAGCTGCATGGTGCGCTCGAGACGGACACCGCGGTCCTCGAACAGCTTCGCCATCACGCGGTGCGTGATGGTGGCGCCGACCTGCGACTTGATGTCGTCGCCGACGATCGGGACACCGGCCTCGGTGAACTTGTCCGCCCACTCCTTGGTGCCGGCGATGAAGACCGGGAGGGCGTTGACGAACGCGACCTTGGCGTCGATGGCGCACTGCGCGTAGAACTTCGCGGCGTCCTCGGAACCGACGGGCAGGTAGCAGACCAGAACGTCGACCTGCTTGTCCTTGAGGATCTGGACGACGTCGACCGGAGCCTCGGCGGACTCCTCGATCGTCTCCCGGTAGTACTTGCCGAGGCCGTCGAGCGTGTGACCACGCTGGACCTGGACGCCCGTGTTCGGGACGTCGCAGATCTTGATGGTGTTGTTCTCGGAGGCGCCGATGGCGTCGGCCAGGTCGAGGCCGACCTTCTTCGCGTCGACGTCGAACGCGGCGACGAACTCGACGTCACCGACGTGGTAGTCGCCGAACTGGACGTGCATGAGGCCGGGGACCTTGGTCTCCGGGTCAGCGTCCTTGTAGAACTCGACGCCCTGCACCAGCGAGGCGGCGCAGTTGCCTACGCCGACGATGGCTACGCGAACCGAACCCATTCCGGTTGCTCCCTGTGTGTACTGGTGAAGTCCTGAGCGGACTTCACATGGCGGTGTCGTCGGACGGATCCGGCCGGGTGCTGTCCCGATGCCGGGGCAGGCCGCCCGTCTCTCCAGATGTGTCCTGCTGAGCTGCGTCCCCCGGACCCGACCGTTGCTGGTCGCGACCCGCGCGCTCGCTCTCGATGAGCTCGTTCAGCCAGCGCACTTCGCGCTCCACGGACTCCATGCCGTGGCGCTGCAGCTCGAGCGTGTAGTCGTCCAGGCGCTCCCGGGTGCGGGCGAAGGAGAGGCGCATCTTCTCGAGTCGCTCCTCCAGCCGGCTGCGACGGCCCTCGAGGACGCGCATCCGCACGTCGCGCGATGTCTGCCCGAAGAAGGCGAATCGCGCGGCGAAGTGCTCGTCCTCGTACGCATCGGGGCCGGTCTGCGAGAGCAGCTCCTCGAAGTGCTCCTTACCTTCCGCCGTCAACCGGTAGACGATTTTGGCGCGACGTCCTGCGAGCGGGGTCGCGGGAGCGTCTTGGGGACCGGCACCCGTCTCCTCGATCAACCAGCCGTTGGCGACCAGCGTCTTGAGGCAGGGGTAGAGGGTCCCGTAACTGAAGGCTCGGAAGACCCCCAGCGACGTGTTGAGTCGTTTGCGCAGCTCATAGCCGTGCATCGGGGACTCGCGGAGCAGTCCGAGGACGGCGAACTCGAGGATCCCGGAACGCCGGCTCATGTCGCCTCCTCACTGCCGCGGGCCTGTGTATCGACTCTTTATGTCGAGCTGATGTATCGGCTCGATACATCCCGACGATAGAACGAGGTCACGGTTGGGACAAGAGGGATCACGGTGAACGGCGTCACATCACCGATTCGTAGGAAGCAACTTGCCTGATTTGGGGTGAACTTCGCCTCTCGGTGGGTTTTGACGGTGCGTAGTCTGTCCGCCATGCAGACCACCGGGAACCAAGTGATGCCTGGGGGCGTCGTCGTCCCCGGTGGAGTACGGGTGAGTGCCGGAACGGGCTCGTCCGTAGTTCGGGGGGACCGGAAACCAGCCGCCGTCCAGGCGCGACAGCCGCGCCTGCCCTAGGAGTAGTCGTTCGATGAGCGAGCACCGTCGCAAGCCCCCGCAGCCGCAGGGCGGCGGGCGCGCCGCGGCCCGTCGCGGAGCATCCGGAGCATCGTCTGGGCGCCGCGCGGCGCCGCGCGACAACACTGTGTCACCGTCCGATTCCTATGGAGGCGGCGGAGAAGCGTCCTGGGGCGGCCGCGCGGAGGCGCGCCGTGCCGCCCAGCGCGGTGCCGGAGGAGGCAGGCGCAGGGCGCCCGAGGGCGGCGCGGGCCGCGGTGGAGCCGGTGGCGGCGGACGCCGCGGCGGAGGCGGCCCCGGTGGCCCGAACGGGCCCGGACGCGGCAGGGGCCGTGGGCCGGCCCGCCCGGAGAAGAAGAGGTTCATCGACTACCCGCGTGCCTACAAGGACGGCTGGCGCCGCTGGGTGCCCTCCTGGCGCCTGGTGACCGGACTGTGCCTGGGCTTCCTCGGCAGCCTCATGGCCGTCGCGGGCGTCGCGTACGCGCTGGTGGGCGTCCCGAACGTGGCGATCGCGGCCAAGCAGCAGAACAACGTCTACTACTGGTCCAACGGCAAGCCGATGATCGCGACCGGTGGTGTGACCAACCGGCAGATCATCAAGTACGCGGACATCCCGGAGGAGATGCGCTTCGCCGTGATGTCGGCGGAGAACAAGACCTTCGAGACCGACAAGGGCATCGACCCGATGGGTATCGCCCGTGCCGTGGTCAACATGGCCAAGGGCGGCGAGACCCAGGGTGGCTCGACGATCACCCAGCAGTACGTGAAGAACGCGATGCTGGACGACCAGTCGCAGACCGTCTCCCGCAAGTTCAAGGAGCTGCTCGTCTCGATCAAGGTCGGCCGAACGGTCGACAAGGACGACGTGATGGCCGGCTACCTGAACTCCGCGTACTACGGGCGCGGCGCGTACGGCATCCAGGCGGCTGCCCGTACCTACTTCGCCAAGGACGCGTCCGATCTCAACGCGAGCGAGTGTGCGTTCCTCGCGGCCGTGCTCAAGGGCGCGACCTACTACGACCCGGCCGGCTCGCCCGGTATCGACCCGGTCAACGCCACCGCGGAAAAGAACACCGCTCGTGCCGAGCTCCGCTGGAAGTGGATTCTCGACGAAGAGGTCAAGGACGGCCGGCTCACCCAGGCCGAGCGCGGCAAGTTCGACAAGTTCCCCAAGCTGCAGAACCCGCGCAGCAACGCCCAGCTCAGCGGCCAGATCGGTTATCTCGTCGACCTTGCCAAGGCGAGTGTCCTCAGGAACACGGAGATCACCGAGCAGCAGCTCAGCAAGGGCGGCTACGAGATCCACACCACCTTCGACCGCAAGAAGGTGAACGAGCTCGAGAACGCGGTCAAGAAGGTCCGCAAGGAGAACCTCGACCCGAAGCGCACGTTCCAGGGCAAGAAGGTCGACACGCACGTCCAGTTCGGTGGCGCCTCCGTGAACCCCAAGGACGGGGCCATCGAGGCCATCTACGGCGGTGAGGACGCGACCAAGCACTTCACCAACAACGCCGACGTCACCGGTGTCCAGGTCGGCTCGACCTTCAAGCCGTTCGTCCTGGCGGCGGCCTTCGAGTACGGCGTCAAGGATCCGGACGCCGGCAACGACCAGGACGAGACGACGCGCACGATCGTCTCGCCGAAGAGCCTGTTCAGCGGCAAGAACGGCCTGAAGATCAAGGACTACGACGGCACGATCTGGCGGAACGAGAAGGGCGAGGAGTGGAACCAGGAGAACGACGGCAAGCAGTCCTACAACCCGCCCAGCTACCAGATCGACCTGCGTGAGGCCATGCGCGAGTCCGTGAACTCGGCCTATGTGCAGCTGGGCATGGACGTCGGCCTCGACAAGGTGAGGGCGACCGCGACGAAGGCCGGCCTCCTGGAGGACAGCTTCGCGGACTCCAACTACCCGTCCTTCTCCCTCGGCACCTCCGACCCCAGTGCGATCCGTATGGCCGGCGCCTACGGGACGTTCGCCAACAGCGGTCAGCAGAACGACCCGTACTCGGTGAAGTCCATCGACCACGGGGGCGAGACGATCTACCAGCACAAGTCGCAGGCCAAGCGCGCCTTCGACAACCCGGTCGCCGACAACGTGACCGACGTGCTGAAGACCGTGGTCGACAAGGGCACCGGTACCGCGGCGCGGCTGCCCGGCCGCGACGTGGCCGGCAAGACGGGTACGACCGACGGCAACAAGTCGGCCTGGTTCGTCGGCTACACCAAGCAGCTGTCCACCGCGATCACGATGTACCGGATGGACGACAACGAGAAGAACAAGAAGCGCGAGTTCCTCGAGATGTACGGCACCGGTGGTCAGGACAAGATCCACGGTGCCTCGTTCCCGGCCGAGATCTGGCACGACTACATGTCGCAGGCCATGGAGGGCCAGCCCTTCGAGTCCTTCCCGACGCCGGAGCCCATCGGTCAGGTCGTCGGCAAGCCGAGCCCGTCGCCGACCCCGTCGATGACGGCGTCGCCGTCCGAGTCCGCTTCCGCGACTCCGTCCCCGAGCCAGTCCAGCGAGAGCACGTCCCCGTCGCCCACGGAGACCTGCAACAAGTGGAAGGACTGGACGTGCACGACTAACGGCGGCACGACCGACGGAGGGACCACCGACGGCGGGGCCACGGACGGTGGAGTCACTCCGGATCCGTCAGGCAGCGCCACGGACACCACCGGGAGCACACGCGGCAACGGCAACGGAGGGGGCCTCTTCGGAGGCACAGGCTGAGTGAACACGCTGTGTTTCACGTGAAACACAGCGTGACCCAGAGTCGATGAGGGCCGCCGCACCATGCCGGTGCGGCGGCCCTCGCCCTGTACCCAGACTCGTACGGCAGGATGTGCGGCATGCCCAGTGCAGAGACGACGCATGTGAAGCCGGAGGAGCCGGAGCAGGTGCGGCCGACCAGGGAGGACAAGGTCGCCGCCGCCGGTAGCGAGTTCCTCGGGGGCCCCATCGGGTGGCGGGCCCTGACCGGCCGGTCCTGGTGGACCCCCGTACGGGTCATCGCGCTCGTCATGATCGGCATGTTCGCGCTCGGCATGGTGCAGAAGTTCCCCTGCTACGACGGCGCCTGGTTCTACGGCGCCAGCTCGCAGTACACGCACGCCTGCTACTCGGACATCCCGCACCTCTACCAGGGCCGCGGATTCGCCGACGGTCTCATCCCGTACTTCGACCGGCTGCCCGGCGACATGGAGTACCTCGAGTACCCGGTGCTCACCGGTGTGTTCATGGAGGTCGCAGCCTGGCTCACGCCCGGCAGCGGCACCATCCAGCACCAGGAGCAGGTGTACTGGATGGTCAACGCCGGGATGCTGATGATCTGCGCCGCGGTCATCGCCGCGTGCGTGGCCCGGACGCACCGCAGGCGCCCCTGGGACGGCCTCCTGGTCGCTCTCGCTCCCGCGTTCGCCCTGACCTCCACCATCAACTGGGACCTCTTCGCCGTGGCGCTCACCGCCGCGGCGATGCTGATGTGGTCCCGCGGCCGCACCCTCGCGTTCGGCATCCTCATCGGGCTCGCCACGGCCGCCAAGCTCTATCCCGCGCTGCTGCTCGGCCCGCTGTTCGTCCTGTGCTGGCGCGCCGGGAAGTGGCGGGAGTTCGCCGTGGCCGCGTTCGGAGCGGTCGTGGCCTGGCTGGCCATGAACCTGCCGGTGATGCTCATGGCGCCGGACGGCTGGTCGAAGTTCTACACCTTCAGCCAGGAGCGGGGCGTCGACTTCGGCTCGTTCTGGCTGGTCATCTCCCAGCACATGGACACCCCGCTCGACACGGACGTGGTCAACACCCTGGCCTCGGCCCTCATGGTCCTGGCCTGCCTCGGTGTGGCCGCGCTCGCGCTGACCGCGCCGCGCCGACCGCGCTTCGCGCAGCTCGCGTTCCTGGTCGTCGCGGCCTTCGTCCTCACCAACAAGGTCTACTCGCCGCAGTACGTCCTCTGGCTGATCCCGCTCGCCGCCCTGGCCCGGCCCAAGTGGCGGGACTTCCTCGTCTGGCAGGCCTGTGAGGTCGTGTACTTCCTCGGGATCTGGATGTACCTCGCGTACACGACCAGCGGCGACAAGCACCAGGGACTGCCGACCGACGGCTACCAGGCCGCCGTGATCATCCACCTCCTGGGCACGCTCTACCTCTGCGCGATCATCGTGCGCGACATCTGGCTGCCCGAACGCGACGTGGTGCGGCGCTCCGGCGACGACGATCCGTCGGGCGGGGTGCTGGACGGGGCCGAGGACCGGTTCGTCTTCGGGCATGCGGCCTACGTGGCTTGGGAGAAGGAGCACGAGGCGGAGCCGCCGCCACCGGTGAACTGGGGCAAGGACCCCGACGGTTCACTCTGAGCGAACAGCCCGTCAGGGCGCGCTCAGAGCGCGCGGAAGGGGCCGGACACCAGCGGTGTCCGGCCCCTTCCGTTCGGCTCTGTGGCGCCCCTCAGCGGTCCACGAGACGGTCGAACTGTGTGGTGGTGTGCCGCAGGTGGGCCACCAGCTCCTCACCGACCTGCGGCTCGGGAGCGTCCGCGGGCACGAACAGGATCGACACCTGCATGTGCGGCGGCTCGGCGAACCAGCGCTGCTTGCCACCCCAGACGAACGGCGCGAGGTTCCGGTTCACCGTCGCGAGGCCGGCGCGGGCGACGCCCTTGGCGCGCGGCATGACGCCGTGCAGCGCCTTCGGGGCCTCCAGGCCCACCCCGTGCGACGTACCGCCCGCCACGACCACCAGCCAGCCGTCGGAGGCCGCCTTCTGCTGCCGGTAACCGAACCGGTCGCCCTTGGCGACCCGCGTGACGTCCAGGACGGCGCCGCGGTACTCGGTCGCGTCGTGGTCGCCCAGCCACAGGCGCGTGCCGATGCGCGCGCGGAAGCGGGTCTGCGGGAACTGCTGCTGCAGGCGCGCGAGTTCCTCGGCCTTGAGGTGGCTGACGAACATCGTGTGCAGCGGCAGACGCGCCGCGCGCAGCCGGTCCATCCAGCCGATGACCTCCTCGACGGCGTCCGAGCCGTCGGTGCGGTCCAGCGGCAGGTGGATGGCGAAGCCCTCCAGCCGCACGTCCTGGATGGCGTGCGCGAGCTGCGGAAGGTCCTGCTCGCTCACCCCGTGCCGCTTCATCGAGGACATGACCTCGATGACGACACGGGCGCCGACCAGGCCGTGGACGCCGTCCACGGAGGAGACGGAGCGGATGACGCGGTCGGGCAGCGGCACCGGCTCCTCGCCGCGCCGGAACGGCGTCAGGACCAGCAGGTCACCGCTGAACCAGTCCTTGATCCGGGCGGCCTCGTACGTGGTGCCCACGGCGAGGATGTCCGACCCCATGCGGGTCGCCTCCTCCGCGAGGCGTTCGTGGCCGAAGCCGTAGCCGTTGCCCTTGCAGACGGGGACGAGCCCCGGAAACTGCTCGAGCACGTGCTTGTGGTGTGCCCGCCAGCGCGCGGTGTCGACATAGAGCGTGAGCGCCATGGCCGGTCCCGGAACCTTTCTCGTGGCTGCGGTGTATCAGAGGTATGAAGAAACTTTGGAGCTACGTGAATTGTGCCGGGTCCGCCCCGAAAGCGAAGCGGGTGGGGCCGGGGAGGACCTGTGACGGTCCCCCGCACGGCCGCCGGTCAGCGCCGCGACATGTAGATGTCGAGCGCCTTGTGCAGCAGCTTGTTGAGCGGGAAGTCCCACTCGCCGAGGTACTCGGCCGCCTGCCCGCCCGTGCCGACCTTGAACTGGATGAGGCCGAAGAGGTGGTCCGTCTCGTCGAGGGAGTCGGAGATGCCGCGCAGGTCGTAGACCGTGGCGCCGAGCGCGTACGCGTCACGCAGCATGCGCCACTGCATCGCGTTCGAGGGCCGGACCTCACGGCCGATGTTGTCCGAGGCGCCGTAGGAGTACCAGACGTGCCCGCCGACGACGAGCATCGTCGCGGCCGACAGGTTCACCCCGTTGTGCCGGGCGAAGTACAGCCGCATGCGGTTCGGGTCCTCGGTGTTGAGGGCCGTCCACATCTGCTGGAAGTACGAGAGCGGACGCGGCCGGAAGTGGTCGCGCACGGCCGTGATCTCGTACAGACGCTGCCACTCGGCGAGGTCCTGGTAGCCGCCCTGGACGACCTCGACGCCGGCCTTCTCGGCCTTCTTGATGTTGCGCCGCCACAGCTGGTTGAACTGCTTGTGGACCTCTTCCAGGGAGCGGTTCGCGAGCGGCACCTGGTAGACGTAGCGGGGCTGCACGTCGCCGAAGCCGGCACCGCCGTCCTCGCCCTGCTGCCAGCCCATGCGGCGCAGCTTGTCGGCGACCTCGAAGGCGCGGGGCTCGATGAAGTCCGCCTCGATGTCGCGCAGGCGCTTCACATCGGGGTCCTGGATGCCCTTCTTGATGGAAGGGGCCTCCCAGCGGCGGATGATGACCGGCGGGCCCATCTTCACGGAGAAGGCGCCCTGCTGCTTGAGGTGCGCGAGCATCGGCCGCAGCCACTCTTCGAGGTTCGGCGCGTACCAGTTGATGACCGGGCCCTCGGGCAGATAGGCCAGGTAACGCTTGATCTTGGGCAGCTGGCGGTAGAGCACCAGGCCCGCGCCGACCATCTCGCCGGTCTTGTCGTCGAACCAGCCGAGGTTCTCGGAGCGCCACTCCGACTTCACATCTGCCCATGCGGGGACCTGCATGTGGCTAGCCGACGGCAGGCTCTGGATGTACGCCAGATGCTGCTCGCGACTGATGGTCCTCAGGGTCAGGCTCATTCGGGGCGCTCCTCGGGCTGGTGTGTCCCCATGGGTACAGGGGCTCCGGCTCTCGCGCCGAAGCCTACTGCGCCCTGCGAGCGCCCCGACTGGCCGTATGGAGGTCAGTCCGCGTCGGACCGTGTGACCTCAGCCGATCACGCCGCCGAAGAGGCCTCCGTGCGCCATGCCGATGAAGAAGCCGACCGCCGAGGCACCGAGCCCCAGAATCATCCCGAACCGCTCGCGGGTCGTCACCGAGATGAACTGGCCGTACGCCCCGGTCAGGATCCCGACGAGCCCCGCCCAGGAGCTGAGCAGGTGCAGCCCGCTCCAGATCGAGGTGATGATCGCGATCGCGCCGAGCACCACCGTCACGCCGAGCAGCGTGTCCTGGAGCGGATGGGGCTTTCCGTCCGTGGCGAGAAGAGAGCCGGCCGTGGTGCTGTTGGGTCGCATTGCTTGTGCCATGAGGGCACCTCCTGCGGAAGGCGGCGCATCGTAGCGCCATACACACCCGATGTGTACAGAGTGCGGCTGTCCGCTGCCGGATTTCAACCGGAAGCCGAGGTGCGGGTAGTCTGTACCGTCTGCATCGGTGTCTGTCCACATCCCGACCAGGGATGCAGGCCCGCTGATCTGCTCGGCCCTCCTCGACGAGGGCCGATTGTCAGTGGTCCCCGATACCGTTGCTCACGCATAACAACCCTCCTGCCACGGAACGACCGTGGCCGCTGAGTCCAAAGGAGGTGGGTTCCACATGCGTCACTACGAGGTGATGGTCATCCTCGACCCCGATCTGGAGGAGCGCGCTGTCGCCCCCCTGATCGAGAACTTCCTCTCCGTCGTCCGTGAGGGCAACGGAAAGGTGGAGAAGGTCGACACCTGGGGCCGTCGTCGTCTCTCGTACGAGATCAAGAAGAAGCCCGAGGGCATCTACTCGGTCATCGACCTGCAGGCCGAGCCTGCGGTCGTCAAGGAGCTCGACCGCCAGATGAACCTGAACGAGTCGGTCCTCCGGACCAAGGTCCTCCGCCCCGAGACCCACTGAACTTCCTAGTTCAGCGGCACTCGGGATTCGAGTAGCAGCAAGCAGTCCGCAGCAAACCCGCCGAGAGGTTTTCCATGGCAGGCGAGACCGTCATCACGGTCGTCGGCAATCTTGTCGACGACCCCGAGCTGCGCTTCACCCCCTCCGGTGCGGCGGTCGCGAAGTTCCGTGTCGCGTCCACTCCCCGCACCTTCGACCGTCAGACGAACGAGTGGAAGGACGGCGAGAGCCTGTTCCTGACCTGCTCGGTCTGGCGTCAGGCGGCGGAGAACGTCGCGGAGTCGCTCCAGCGAGGCATGCGCGTCATCGTGCAGGGCCGGCTGAAGCAGCGGTCCTACGAGGACCGTGAGGGCGTCAAGCGCACGGTCTACGAGCTGGATGTCGAGGAAGTCGGCGCCAGCCTGCGCAGCGCCACGGCCAAGGTCACCAAGACCAGTGGTGGCGGCCGCGGTGGCCAGGGTGGATACGGCGGCGGTGGCGGCGGCCAGCAGGGCGGCGGCTGGGGCGGTGGCCCCGGTGGCGGTCAGCAGCAGGGTGGCGGCGGTGCTCCCGCCGACGACCCCTGGGCGACCGGTTCGCCGGCCGGCGGCGGCCAGCAGCAGGGCGGCGGCGGTGGCGGCTGGGGCGGAAGCTCCGGCGGCTCCGGCGGCGGCTACTCGGACGAGCCCCCCTTCTAGGGACCAGTGCCCTTCCGGGGCCGGGCTCGTACCCACACTTCTTGATCACACAGGAGAAACACCATGGCGAAGCCGCCTGTGCGCAAGCCGAAGAAGAAGGTCTGCGCTTTCTGCAAGGACAAGGTCACGTACGTGGACTACAAGGACACGAACATGCTGCGGAAGTTCATTTCCGACCGCGGCAAGATCCGTGCCCGCCGCGTGACCGGCAACTGCACGCAGCACCAGCGTGACGTCGCCACGGCCGTGAAGAACAGCCGTGAGATGGCGCTGCTGCCCTACACGTCCACCGCGCGATAAGGGAAGGGTGACCGAAAAATGAAGATCATCCTGACCCACGAGGTCTCTGGCCTCGGCACCGCCGGCGACGTCGTCGACGTCAAGGACGGGTACGCCCGCAACTACCTGGTCCCGCGTGGTTTCGCGATCCGCTGGACCAAGGGTGGCGAGCAGGACGTGGCGCAGATCCGCCGCGCCCGCAAGATCCACGAGATCGCGACCATCGAGCAGGCCAACGAGATCAAGGCCCAGCTCGAGGGTGTCAAGGTCCGTCTGGCCGTCCGCTCCGGCGACGCCGGTCGTCTGTTCGGTTCCGTCACGCAGGCTGACGTCGCTTCGGCGATCGAGACCGCGGGCGGCCCGAAGGTCGACAAGCGCCGTGTCGAGCTGGGCTCGCCGATCAAGACGCTGGGCGCCCACTCGGCGACCGTGCGTCTGCACCCCGAGGTTGCCGCCAAGGTCAACGTCGAGGTCGTCTCTGCCTGAGCCCTGCTCTGAGCAGCGCTGAAGCGAATGTGGGGCCGCACCCTCCGGGGTGCGGCCCCACATGCTTGCCGGGGTGTGGTCACGGCGCCTGCGGACCGGTGGTTTCACGGCCGTGGGCGCGGCACGGTGTTTCACGTGAAACGGTGCGCTTCGGGTCGTACGGGACGGGTCAGCGGGTCGCACCGGTGATGGCCCAGCGGCCGGAGCGGTAGCGCATCCAGAGGGTTGCCATGCGGACTGCCATCATCAGGGTCATCGCACCCCAGAGGGCGGTGAGTCCGCCGCCGAGAACCGGCACCAGCAGGGCGACGGGTGTGAAGACGGCCAGGGTGATCAGCATGGCCCAGGCCAGGTACGGGCCGTCGCCCGCGCCCATGAGGACACCGTCGAGCACGAAGACGATGCCGCAGATCGGCTGGGACAGGGCCACGACGACGAGGGCGGGCAGGGCGGCGTCCTGCACGACCGGGTCACTGGTGAACAGCGGCACGAAGAGTGGCCGGGTGAGGATGACCAGGACACCGAGGACCACGCCGGACGCGATGCCCCACTGGACCATGCGGCGGCACACGTCGCGGGCGCCCTGGGCGTCGTCCGCGCCGAGATAGCGCCCGATGATGGCCTGGCCTGCGATGGCGATGGCGTCGAGGGCGAAGGCCAGCAGGCTCCACAGCGACAGGATGATCTGGTGGGCGGCCACGTCGGCGTCGCCGAGCCGGGCCGCGACCGCTGTGGCGATCATCAGGATCGCGCGCAGCGAGAGCGTGCGGACCAGGAGCGGGGCGCCTGCCTGGGCGCAGGCGCGGATGCCGGCCGCGTCCGGGCGGAGCGAGGCGCCGTGGCGCCTCGCTCCCCGGACGACCACGACGAGGTAGATGACGGCCATGCCGATCTGGGCGATGACCGTGCCCCAGGCGGAGCCGGCGATGCCGAGGTCGGCGCCGTAGACCAGGCCCGCGTTGAGCGCGCCGTTGGCGATGAAGCCGGCGACGGCGACGTAGAGGGGGGTCTTGGTGTTCTGCAGGCCGCGCAGGACGCCGGTGGCGGCGAGGACGACAAGCATCGCGGGGATGCCGAGGGCGGAGATCCGCAGATAGGTGACCGCGTAGGGCGCGGCCGTGTCGGAGGCGCCGAAGAGGTCGATCAGGGTGGGTGCGGTGGGCAGGACGACCGCGATGACCGCGGCCCCGAGGATCAGCGCGAGCCAGATGCCGTCCATGCCCTGCTGGATCGCGGCGCGCAGATCGCCGGCGCCGACCCGGCGGGCGACCGCGGCGGTGGTCGCGTAGGCGAGGAAGACGAAGACGCTGACCGCGGTCGTCAGCAGGGCCGAGGCGACGGCGAGACCGGCGAGCTGGGACGTGCCGAGGTGGCCGACGATGGCGCTGTCGGCCATGAGGAAGAGCGGCTCCGCGACGAGTGCGCCGAAGGCCGGGACGGCCAGGGCGACGATCTCGCGGTCGTGCCGGCGCCGGGCGGCCTTGGGTGTCGCGGGAGCCTGTGTCATGGGCACCAATCTAATCTTCCACAGGTAAGAGATGCAACTGCCGAGAGACCCTTACTTGTGGAGCTCTTCCGCGTGTCGCGCGGCGGTATCCACAGAGATCTTGCGCCGACCGGGAAAGTTTTTCTTCTGCACAGCCGGTGGACGGCAAAACGGCAGGTCAGAAGGTGTGTGCAGAAAGGCCTGAGGGCTTGTTCACAGGGCTGTCCACCGTGTCGTGCACAGGTTTTCCCCAGTTGTCCACAGCGAGAGGCCCGTCATCCACACCGCCTGTGGATAACCAGATTGGCTGACGGTGCCCGCGCGCCTACCGTGGTGCGGCGCCCACCGTGTCCTGACACCTCGGAAACCTCGCGGATCCGACGCGTCAGAAGCGGAATCGGGCCCCTGATTTGTCAGTGTCGTGCCGTAGGAATGAGAGGCACGGCGAGGTCCGCTCGGCGGACGGGAGGAGGTGGCCCGGTGAGTATCTCCGAGCCATTGGACGACCCCTGGGCCGACAGCGGTCCGAGTGATCGTCTGCCCCCCACCCGCCGCCGGCGGGACGGCGGCCGAGGTCCGGGGGACCAGCACGAGCGAGGCCGGGAAGAAGGTGGCTGGGACGAGGGTCCCGCCACCTTCGAGCGCGTTCCGCCGCAGGACCTCGACGCCGAGCAGTCCGTGCTCGGCGGCATGCTCCTGTCGAAGGACGCGATCGCCGACGTCGTCGAGGTCCTCAAGGCGGCGGACTTCTACAAACCCGCCCATGAAACGATCTTTCAGGCGATTCTCGACGTCTACGCCAAGGGCGAGCCGGCCGACCCGATCACCATCGCCGCCGAACTCACCAAGCGTGGCGAGATCAACAAGGTGGGTGGCGCCTCCTATCTGCACACCCTCGTCCAGACGGTGCCGACGGCTGCGAACGCCGAGTACTACGCGGAGATCGTCCACGAGCGCGCGGTCCTGCGGCGCCTGGTCGAGGCGGGCACGCGCATCACGCAGATGGGATACGCGGCCGACGACGAGGTCGACGAGATCGTCAACAAGGCGCAGGCCGAGATCTACGCGGTCACCGAGCAGCGCACCAGCGAGGACTACCTCCCGCTCGGCGACATCATGGAGGGCGCCCTCGACGAGATCGAGGCGATCGGCTCGCGCAGCGGCGAGATGACCGGTGTGCCGACCGGCTTCACCGACTTCGACTCGCTGACCAACGGCCTGCACCCCGGCCAGATGATCGTCATCGCCGCCCGCCCCGCGATGGGCAAGTCGACGCTCGCCCTGGACTTCGCGCGCGCGGCATCCATCAAGCACAACCTGCCGAGCGTCATCTTCTCCCTCGAAATGGGGCGCAACGAGATCGCGATGCGTCTGCTGTCGGCCGAGGCGCGGGTGGCCCTGCACCACATGCGCTCCGGCACGATGACCGACGAGGACTGGACGCGCCTCGCGCGCCGGATGCCCGAGGTCTCGGCGGCCCCGCTCTACATCGACGACTCGCCGAACCTGTCGATGATGGAGATCCGCGCGAAGTGCCGCCGCCTCAAGCAGCGCAACGACATCAAGCTCGTGATCATCGACTACCTGCAGCTGATGCAGGCCGGTGGTTCCAAGCGTTCCGAGAGCCGTCAGCAGGAAGTCTCGGACATGTCGCGAAACCTGAAGCTGCTCGCCAAGGAGCTCGAGGTCCCGGTCATCGCGCTCTCGCAGCTGAACCGTGGTCCCGAGCAGCGCACGGACAAGAAGCCGATGGTGTCCGACCTGCGTGAGTCCGGCTCCATCGAGCAGGACGCGGACATGGTCATCCTGCTGCACCGCGAGGACGCCTACGAGAAGGAGTCGCCGCGCGCGGGCGAGGCCGACATCATCGTCGGCAAGCACCGTAACGGCCCGACGGCCACGATCACCGTCGCCTTCCAGGGCCACTACTCCCGCTTCGTGGACATGGCGCAGACCTGATCGAGGACGGCCGCCCGGCGACGGCAGGCTTCAGCCGGGCTGGAAGAAAGCGAGCATCTTCCGTGCGGCGTCCGGCGCCGTCAGCATGTTCTGGAGGTCCGTGGACATCCGGGCGGCGGCGCCGGTCCGCTCGAACATCTCACGCTCGTACGTCCTGACCGCCGCGGCGAAGTCGCCCGGGTGCGCGGCCAGCGCGAGGCCGAGCTCGGCGCCGTCGAGCAGCGCCATGTTGGCGCCCTCTCCCACCGGCGGCATCAGATGCGCGGCATCGCCGACCAGCGTGACGTCCGGTGCGGACGGCCAGGTCAGACCGACCGGGAGTGTGTAGAGGGACCGCGGGACGACTGTGTCGTCACAGGCCTCGATCAGCGCGGTGAACCGTGCGTCCCAGCCGGGGAGCAGCTCGATCAGCCGCGCCCGGGCCCCGGCCGGATCGTCGAGCGGTATCCCGCTGGTGGCGAACCAGTTCTCGGCGGTGCCGTGGAAGGTGAGGCCGATGCGGACGCGGCCGTCGCCGTTGCGCTGCGCCGCCAGGGACTTTCCGTCGCCGAGCACCCAGTAGGTGCCGCGTCCGACCATCGCCGCGAGGTCGGGGTGCGTGCGGTCGACGTCGGGGATGCCGATCTCCACGACGTTCTGGCCGAGGTGTGCCGGCCGGGCGTCGGTGAGCAGCGGGCGGACCCGTGAGTGCGCGCCGTCCGCGCCGACCAGCAGGTCGTACGGCGCGCGGGCACCGTCCGCGAAGCGCAGCAGGCCGTCGCCGGCGGACGTGAACGCGTGTCCCCAGCGCACCGTGCCCTCGGGCAGGGAATCCAGCAGCAGAGCGCGCAGATCGGCACGGTCCACCTCGGGCCGGTCGAGCGGGGCGTCGTCGGGGGTGTCCTCCTGGAGAAGCAGCGTGCCGTCCGGTTCGAGCAGACGCATGTCCTGACCCTCGCCACGGGCGATCGTGTGGAACTCGTCGATGAGTCCTGCCTCGCGCAGCGCCCGCTGCCCCGAGTGGATGTCGAGCATGCCGCCCTGTCCGCGCGCGTGGCGGGACGCCTCCCGCTCGTAGACGACGGCCTCGATGCCGTTCACATGCAGGACCCGGGCCAGGGCCAGGCCGCCCAGCCCGGCTCCGACGATCGCGATGCTCATGGTCGCCTCCTCTTCAGCGATGCAGCAGTGCAGTCGGTGCAGCAGTGCCGTCGTGCAGCGATACATCGATCGATACAGCGTATTGGGCGATACACTGTATCGCTCCATGCGTTGTATGGTGAGCGGCATGTTGGTGTGGGAGAGGCCGGAGCCGGCGGAACGACCGGTCCCGGCCCCGCTGAGCAGGGAACGGATCGTGCGCGCGGCGATCCGGTTGGCCGACGCGGACGGCCTGGACGCGGTGTCGCTGCGCAAGGTCGCCACCGTGCTCGACGTCCGGCCGATGCGGCTGTACGGCTACATCGACAGCAAGGACGAACTGCTCGACCTGATGGTCGACGCCGCGCATGCCGAGATCCGGCCGACCGGAGACGGCTGGCGTGAGGTTCTCAGGTCCCTCGCCGAATCCACCCGGCACACCGCGCACAGGCACGAATGGCTCGCCGATCTCCTGGGCGGCCGGCCCCAGTTCGGGCCGCACGCGCTGGCCACCGGGGAGTGCGTGGTCGCAGCCCTGGACGAGGTCGACGTGGACGCCGTCATGCCGCTGGTCGCCGCGGTCAACGCGTACGTGATCGGGGCGGTGCGCCGGGAGATCGCCGACCGGCGTGCCGAGCGGGCCACCGGGATGGACGAGAAGCGCTGGCAGGCCTCCCTCGGTCCTTACCTGGAACGGACCTTCGCCACCGGCCGCTTCCCCGCCCTGGCCACGGTGGTGCACGATGCCGCCCACCTGGACGCCGACGCCACCTTCCACATCGGCCTCGACTGCCTGCTCGACGGCATCGCGGCCCGCCTCGCGAAGTGACACGCCGCCGACGGGTCGCACCGGCCGGACGGTAATCGGCTCGACGGGCGCGCGTGCACACGATGAACTGGGGCGATGACGACATCGCCGGTCTCCCCGGTACCCCAGGCATCCCCGGAAGAACTGCTGCCCTCCACGCGGCGCGCGCTGCTGCACCGCGTCGCCGTGGCCCAGAGCGAGGGGCGCGCACCGTCACTCGTCGCCGCGGTCGCCCGGGACGGCGCCCTGGTGTGGACGGGATCGCGGACCTCCGTGGACGGACACGGGCCCGACGAGAACGTGCAGTACAGGATCGGCTCGATCACCAAGACGTTCACCGCCGTCCTCGTGCTGCGACTGCGTGACGAGGGCCTTCTCGACCTGGCCGATCCGCTGGAGAAGCATCTGCCCGGCACCGGCGCGGGCGAGGTGACCATCGCCGAACTCCTGGCGCACACCGGTGGGTTGGCGGCCGAGACGCCGGGTGAGTGGTGGGAGCGGTCGTCGGCCGAGCTCCGGCCCACGCTGGGCGAGGTCCTCGGCGAGCAGCCGTTCCGGCACCCGGTGGGCCGGCGTCACCACTACTCCAATCCCGGCTACACGCTGCTGGGTTCACTGGTCGAGAAGCTGCGCGGGGCGCCCTGGGCCGAGGTGCTCCAGCGGGAGGTCCTCGACCCGCTCGGCCTCACCCGCACCAGCGCCGAGCCGCAGGCCCCGCACGCCGGGGGATGGGCCGTGCACCCTTACGCCGATGTGATGCTGCCCGAACCCAGCCAGGACCTGGGACTGATGGCGGCAGCAGGGCAACTGTGGTCGACCACCCGCGACCTGGCTGTCTTCGCCGCGTTCCTCGTGGCCGGTGAAGAGCGCGTGCTCGGGGCGGAATCGCTGCGCGAGATGCGGGCTCCGGCCGCTCCGACGCTGCCCGGCGACTGGGGCGCCTCGTACGGACTCGGGGTGCAGGTGGCGCGCCGGGACGGGCGCACGCTCGTGGGGCACAGCGGGTCGCTGCCCGGGTTCGTGGCCGGGCTGTGGCTCTGCGAGGAGGAGGGACTCGTGGCCGTCACGCTGGCCAACTGCACCTCGGGCGTTCCCGCCGCGTCCGTCGCCGCGGAGCTCCTGGCGATCGTGGCCGACGCCGAGCCGAGGATCCCCGAGCCGTGGCGGCCCCTCCCCGAAGTGGACGCCTCTGTCCTGGAGCTGGCCGGACCCTGGTACTGGGGCACCCAGGTGGTGGCGCTCCGCCTATCCGACGGCGACGGAGTCACCCTGGGCCCCGTGGCCGGCGGCGGACGCAGCTCCCGCTTCCGGACGAACGGCGACGGCACCTGGACCGGGCTCGACGGCTACTACGCCGGAGAGGTCCTGCGGGCCGTACGGCGGCCGGACGGCGCGGTGAGCCATCTCGACCTCGGATCGTTCATGTTCACGCGCGAGCCGTACGCCACGGACGCGCCGGTGCCCGGCGGGGTGGACCCGGAGGGCTGGCGCGGCATCCCGCGGTGAGCGCGCTCAGAAGCGGCCGCCTGTTTCACGTGAAACAGGCGGCGCCTCAGAGCTGGAGCTTGAAGCCCACGTGCGAGGCCTTGAAGCCGAGGCGTTCGTAGAAGCGATGGGCGTCGGTGCGGGTCGCGTCGGAGGTCAGCTGGACCAACTGGCAGTCCTGGCGCCGGGATTCCTCGACAGCCCAGGTGATGAGCCGTGTCCCCAGACCGCTTCCGCGCTCGTCGCCGTGCACGCGCACGCCCTCGATGATCGAGCGCGTGGATCCCTTGCGGGAGAGGCCGGGGACGACCGTGAGCTGCAGGGTGCCGACGACGCGCTCGCCGCGCACGGCGACGACGACATGCTGGTTCGGGTCGTCGGTCAGTCGCGCGAGCGCGGTGAGGTACGGCGTGAGGTCGTCCGGCGACTCGCGCGTGGCCCCGAGCGGATCGTCCGCCAGCATCGCGACGATCTCCGGGACGTCCTTGGCCGCGGCCTGCCTGATCTCAAGATCTTCTTCCATGGCCGCAGCCTAAGCGGACGGGCGCGGGGCCTCAGCCCCTTTTACACGGGCGTGCGGAGTCCCTCGACGGCCCGGACGAGCGGGGCCAGCTCGGGGTTCTCGGCCGCGGCGTCGAGGGCTTCGCGCAGGGCGGTCTCGTTGGTGGGGCGGGCTTCGGCGAGGAGCTGGAGTCCCTGGTCGGAGACGTTGGTGTAGATGCCGCGCCGGTCGGTGGGGCACAGGTAGCGCATGAGCAGGCCGCGGTCCTCGAGGCGGGTGACGAGGCGGGTGGTGGCGCTCTGGCTGAGGACGACGGCGTCGGCGACCTGCTTCATCTGGAGGTGGCCGCCCTCTCCGTCGTGCTGGCGGCTGAGGACGTCCAGCAGGGAGTACTCGCGCACGCTCAGGTCGTGGCGGGACTGCAGGGCGCGCTCGATGTGGGCCTCGATCCTCCCGTGGAGCAGGGAGAGGGCGCACCAGCCCTGGGCGAGGGCGGTGAGTGCGGGGTCTGTGGCGGTCATGTCGGGTGGATCCTCCGTTCCGGAGTGGCTGCGCACCAGGGTAGTCGATCGCGTGAAATTGCCAGCGTGTGCAAGTAACTGGGAGCGGTGATCGCGGTGAGCCCTCGCACCCTGTTCTGCCGGCCCGCATCGGCTTTCCCGACCCCCGTCTCGCAGATCCGCCCCCGAGCGGCCACGGTCACGCGGTGCTCGGGGGCGGATCCTGGTCCGGTCGCGGTGGCTCAGCCGGCGGCCACCGTCAGCGGGGCGAAGCGACGGGTCCAGTCGCCGGGGAGGTCCGGCGCGGCGAAGTTCATCACCGCGTTCATGGCGATGCCTTCGAGGCCTCGCTCCTTCAGCCAGACGAGCAGTTCCTCGTGACGGACGTCGACGTCGGTGCGCAGCGGCCGGTCGGTGCCCTCTGCGAGCGAGGCGACGAGGGCCTTCGCGGTCGCGGTGTCCCGGGCGATCAGCGGGCCGATGACATGGGTGTCCATGTTGGGCCAGGCGGCGGCGTAGCCGGTGATCCCCGTGCCGTCCTCGGCGACGCGCAACTGGTCCGCGAAGGCCGGAAGCCTGGTGATGACGTGGGTGCGGTCGGAGCCGAAGACCTCGGCGTCCAGGCGCAGGATCGCCGGAAGGTCCTCGGCGGTGGCCGGACGGGTTCGGACCGGCGAGTCCGTGCCGTCCGGGGTGAACCGGCCGCGCACCATCTCGGCCCGCCCGGTGACCTTGAAGCCGAGCTCCTCGTAGAGCGGCCGCCCGTACGGCGTCGCGTGCAGGGTCAGCGGAGTGGCGCCCGCGGCCTCGACGATGTGCCGCATCAGACGCCGGCCGATCCCCTTGCGGGCGTGGCGCTCGGCGACGAGGACCATGCCGATGGCGCGGAGCTCGGGCCGCTCCCGGGAGCCGTAGTCCGTCACCACGCAGGCGGTGACGAGTCCGCCGTCGGGGTCGTCGATGCCGTAGCCGGTTCCGGCGGCGAGCAGCAGACCCCATTTGTGCTCCTCGCGCGGCCAGCCCCGGTCCTCGGAGAGGTCGGCGCAGGCCTGGAGATCACGCGGGGTGAGGCGGCGGATGGGCAGGTCGGAGAGCGAAGGTGTCGACACGCAGGTCAGGCTGTCGGATGCGGCACCCTGTCGTCCACCGCTTTGCGGGCCTCGACACGGTGCTTTCGGCCACGTCGGGTCAGACCCCAGGGCTTGAGCACCGAGACGGCCGTCATGAAGACGTACGAGGTCAGCGAGACGACGGGCCCGGCGAGGAGATCGGTCGGGCGGGACAGCTGCCCGCCCGCCGCGAGGGTGGTCACGGCGTCGTTCACACCCGGCCGCAGGGCGAAGACCGATGCGGCGGTCGTGGCGAGGGTGAGCCAGAACTTGACGTAGACCCACCGGTGCCGGGCCAGGCCCCAGGGGGTGCCGAGCGAGAGCACGAGGCCGCTCAGCAGGGTCAGCAGGGCGAGCGGGATCACCAGCCAGTCCGCGAAGAGCTTCATGGCGCGGGCGGAGGCCTCCACGGCCGGGCCGGCCCCGGTGGTCGTCGCGGTGACGGCCAGCGCGAGCAGCCCGAGCGTGACGCCCAGCCAGCAGGCGGAGGCGGCGACGTGGACAACGAGGAGTGCCCGTCGAGGGCGGCGCTGAAGTTTCACGTGAAACACGGTGCCGCGCACGGGCGCCGAGCACGTCTGACGGCGGGAGTATCTCCGCGTACTGGCTCCGGCGTACGCGGCCGGTCCGCCGGCCCGCCTCGTGGGGATCAGCCCAGATCGGGGGCGTGCATCGCGCGTACGCCCTCGATGTTGCCGTCCAGGTAGTGGCGCAGGGAGAGCGGGACGAGATGGACCGAGGCGATCCCGACGCGGGTGAACGGCACCCGGACGATCTCGTACTCGCCGCACGGCTCGTCGATCTCGGGGCCGTGCCGCTGGGTGAGGTCCATCGACTCCAGTCGGCAGACGAAGAAGTGCTGGACCTTCACTCCGGTCGCGCCGCCGTCGTCACCGATGTGCTCGACGGTGTCGACGAAGCAGGGCACCACGTCGGTGATCTTGGCGCCCAGTTCCTCGTGCACCTCGCGGTGCAGGGCGTCCACGACGGTGGTGTCCTCGGCCTCGACGCCGCCGCCGGGGGTCAGCCAGTACGGGTCGACGCCGGGCTTGGTCCGCTTGATCAGGATGAGGTGGTCGCCGTCGAGCAGGATGGCGCGTGCGGTGCGCTTGACCACGGGTCGTACGGTCATGGGAGAAATGTGGCCCCGACGGTTCCACGTGAAACATCCCGCACCGTCCTTGTCCCCTTCGGTCTTCCTCACGTCCAGTCGACGGCGGCGCGCAGCAGCCACTCGTGCGCCCGCGCGATGTGCGGCAGGGCGAGTGTGCCGGTGCGGACGACGAGGAAGTACGTGCGCAGGGGCGGCACGGGCGGGTCGAGCAGCGCGACGAGCTCCCCGCTCTCCAGGGCGGGCGCGGCCAGATAGCGGGGCACGACGGCGAGGCCGGCGCCCGAGGCGACGCAGGCCAGCACCGCGCGTAGATCAGGAACGACGACCGTCCCGGACACGGCGGGGCGTGTGTCGAAGACCGCGGTCCAGTAGCGGGAGACGAGCGGGAGCGACTCGTGCACCTCGACGACCGGGAACTTCTCCAGGGAGGGCGCGGCGTCCCGGTGCAGCTTTCCCGGGCCGATCCGGGCCGCCCACCGCGGTGCCGCGACCAGGACGTGCTCCTCGTCGCAGAGCGGGGTCGCGGTGAGCAGGGCGCCGCGCGGCCGGGCGGTGGTGATGGCCAGATCATGATGTCCGGCGCCGAGGCCTTCGAGAGACTCCTCGGCCGTGCCGAAGGTGGCCCGCAGGGCGATGCCGTGGCCGTCGTCGCGGGTCAGCGCGGTGAGGGCGGGCAGGGCGCGCTCGGCGGTGAACTCCGGCGGCCCGGCGAGGTGCAGGGTCCGTACGGAGGACTCCTCGTCGAGTCCGGCCTCGGTGATCTCCACGAGGGCGTCGAGATGCGGGGCCGCCTTGTGGGCCAGTTCGTCGCCGATGGTCGTGGGTGTGACGCCGCGCGCCTGCCGGAGGAACAGCGGGCGCCCCAGCTGGCGCTCCAGGGTGCGGATCTGGGAGGTCACGGCGGGCTGCGAGAGCCCGAGCAGCGCGGCGGCCCGGGTGAAGGACCCGGCTCGATGGACGGTCACGAAGGTGCGCAGCAGGGCGAGATCCATGGGTGACGACGTCCCTCCCCTCCGGGGTCCCCGGTCGCGCCCCACTATAAATATGTCGATAGGTCTCTGTCGCTACCGTGATTGGACACTGACACAGAGTCAACTAGCCTTGTTGGTGCGGTTCTTCGCGCGCAGAACCGGGACGGTCCGAGCCACGAGGGGGGAGGCTCGGACCGTCCGTCCTGTGCGGCGGGGGCTCGGTGCTAGGCGCCGAGCCGGGCGCGTACGGCGTCCAGGAGCCCGTCGCTCGCCGCTTCGACGAGCTTGAGGCAGTGCTCGAAACCGGCCGCGTCGCCGTAGTACGGGTCGGGGACGTCGAGGTCGTCCGGATCGGCGGACGGGTCGAAGGAGCGCAGGAGCCGCACCTTCTCCGCGTCCTGAGGTGTCGGGGCCAGCCGGCGCAGCGTGCGCAGGTGCCCCGCGTCGAGGGCGACGATCAGATCGAGCCGGTCGAACCAGTCGCGCCGGAACTGACGGGCGGTGTGCCCCGAGTCGTGGCCGGCCTCCCGGAGGACGTGGACGGTGCGCGGATCGGCGCCGTCGCCCTCGTGCCAGCCGTCCGTGCCCGCGCTGTCCACCTCGACGAGACCGGTGAGCCCGGCCTCCCGGACGCGGGAGCGGAACACGTGCTCGGCCATGGGGGACCGGCAGATGTTGCCCGTGCAGACGAAGCACACGCGGAAGGTCATGGCGGGCGTCAGTCCTTGTCGTCGGGCAGCACGACGTTCAGCGCCCACGAGACGATCGAGATGATCAGGCCGCCGAGGACTGCGGTCCAGAACCCGTCGACGTGGAAGCTGAGGTCCAGCTTGTCGGCGAGCCAGGAGGTCAGCATCAGCATCAGGGCGTTCACGATCAGCGTGATCAGGCCCAGGGTGAGGATGAAGAGCGGGAAGGTGAGCACCTTCACGACGGGCTTCACGAGGAAGTTGACCAGACCGAAGATCAGAGCCACCAGGAGCAGGGTGCCGACCTTCTTGCCGGTGCTGTCCCCGGTGAGTGTGATCTTGTCGAGCAGCCAGACGGCGACGGCGAGGGCCCCCGCGTTGGCGAGCGTCTTGACTACGAAATTCTTCATGTGTCTGATCGTGGCAGACAAGCGCGTTGACGAGGGTGGACAGGGGCGGACGAGCAGCGATGAAGGCATTCCGGCTGGACGAACTGGAGGCGGAGCGGGCCGCCAACGACGGTGCGTATCTGCAGTTTCTGCGCGAGCGGAACATGTCGGTCGGGCTCTACGCGCTGAACGCGGGGGAGCACGACCCGCAGCAGCCGCACCAGCAGGACGAGGTCTACCTCGTGGTCAGCGGGCGCGCCTCGATCACCGTCGGCATGGAGACCACCCAGGTCGGGCGCGGCAGCGTCGTGTACGTCCCGGCCGGCGTGGCCCACAAGTTCCACCACATCAGCGAGGACCTGCGGGTGATGGTCGTCTTCTCGCCGCCGGAGGGTTAGAGCTCCCCCACCGTGCGGCCGATGCCGGACCCCAGGGTTCCCTCAGGGTCGGGTCAGGGGAGGACAAGGGGTCCGAGGGCCCCGGACGGCCCTTCGGCATGTCAGCATCGAGTACAGGACGTCGGAGGAGTCCCCGGTCGGGGGCCGCGAACGAAGGAGCGAGGGCAGTGCGAGAGATATTCGCGAGCATGCCGTGGTGGGTGAAGTGGGTCGCGGTGCCGTTCATCGCCCTGGTCGTGTTCGGCGGGCTGATCTTCAGCATCGTCAACTTCGTTGTCTGGCTGCTGTTCAAGGTGCTGGTGTTCGCCGCCCTGGTCGGTGGGCTCGTCTACGTCGTACGGAAGTTCATGGCGGGGTCCTCGTCGCGCAGCGACTGGTGACGGGCGCGAAGGACACACCCGAGGGCCCCGGTCGTCGCGTCCCGCGAAGGTTCGCACGACCGGGGGAAGTTTCCGTTCCGGGTCTACGCCCCGCGGTGGCCAAGGTTTAAAGTCCGGATTCCGACGGCTTCACCCCCGTGAGCCCTGGGTATCGGGGGCCTCACGCATCGGGAGCGAACCTTGGCCACGGCTGCTGACTCCGCACCCCCAGCCCCGCAGACACTCATCGGCTCCGTGCAGCGGGCCATGCGGCTGCTCGAAGCGGTCGCGGCACACGAGGACGGGGCCCCGGCCAAGCAGCTCGCCCGGGAGGCCGGTGTCGCCCTCCCCACCGCCTACCACCTGCTGCGCACGCTCACCCACGAGGGATATCTCCGCAAGGAGCAGGGCCTCTTCGTCTTCGGTGAGGCGGCAGAGCGCCTCAGCAGCGCGGCGGCCCAGCAGAATCGTCGCAGCATGATCACCGACGCGCTGCGGCACTGGCGGGACACCATCGGCGTCCCCGTCTACTTCGCGATCTACCGCGACGGCGAGATCGAGCTCATCGACGTCGCTGACACTCCGGCCAACCCGGCCGTCGAGGAATGGGCCGACTTCCGCGAGACGGGCCACGCGCACGCGATCGGGCAGTGCCTGCTCTCCCAGCTCGACGACCGCGCCCGCCGCGACCACCTCGACCGCTATCCCGCGCGGTCCATCACGCCCTACTCCGTTCGTGACGATCAGTCACTGCTGCGCAAGCTGGACGGGGCCGGACGGATGGAACCGCTCGTCGAAAGACAGGAGTACGCGCTCGGCACCGCATGTGCCGCGTTTCCCATCACGATCGGCTCCACGGCGGCCACTCTGGCGGTCTCCCTCCCAGCTCACCAGGCGGAAAGGCTCCTGCCGGTGGCACGCCGGCTGCAGCACGAGATCGGGCGACTCGTAGCGACACTCGCCTTCTCTATCAGCATCTGAAAACTCACTCCTTGTGATCCCCTGTGTACGTTGAGCAAGATGCGACAGTGTCAGGAAGCTCATTCCTGGCCAATCGACGGCAAGTTGACGGGGTAGGCGATGCGCGAGTCGGTACAAGCAGTTCAGGCAGAGGTCATGATGAGCTTCCTCGTCTCCGAGGAGCTCTCGTTCCGTATCCCGGTGGAGCTCAAGTACGAGCCCACGGATCCGTACGCGGTGCGGCTCACCTTCCACCTTCCCGGAGACGCTCCGGTGACCTGGGCGTTCGGCCGCGAGCTGCTGGTCGACGGGGTCAACGGGGCGACCGGCGACGGCGATGTCCGGGTCTCCCCCGTGGAGCCGGCGGGCGGCCGTGACACCGACGAGCTGCCCGGCGAGGTCCACATCAGGCTGCAGGTCGGCAGCGACCAGGCCCTGTTCCGGGCCGGGGTCGCGCCGATCATCGCGTTCCTGGACCGCACGGACAAGCTGGTCCCGCTCGGCCAGGAGCAGGCGATGGCCGATTTCGAGGCCGATCTCGACCAGGCCCTCGACCGGATCCTGGCCGAGGAGCAGAGCGCGGGCTGACCTCCCGGCAGCCCACGCCACGGCAGACGTAACGCTTCAGCAGCGCGGTGCGCCCGAGCAGTTCCGCGCGACGGTTCAGCGCTTGCGTCGCCGGCCCCGGCCGGACCTCCCCGCAGGGGCCTGCGTCGGTCCGTGGGACCCGGGGCGGTCGGCGGACACCACCAGAGCGGCCAGCAGGGTCGTCACCGGCACGGAGGCGACCAGGCCGATCGAGCCGACCAGCGTGCGCACGATCTCCTCGGCGACCAGTTCGCTGTTGGCGACGTCGGACACGCTGCTCTGCGCGATCGAGAAGAGCAGCAGGAGCGGCAGCGCCGCGCCCGCGTACGCGAGCACCAGGGTGTTCACGACCGACGCGATGTGGTCGCGGCCGATCCGGATGGCCGCCCGGTACAGACCGCGCCAGCCCATCGACGGGTTCGCCTCGTGCAGCTCCCAGACCGCCGACGTCTGGGTGACCGTCACGTCGTCCAGGACGCCGAGCGAGCCGATGATGACGCCGGCGAGCAGCAGACCGCTCATGTCGATGTCCGGGTACAGGCCGTGGATCAGACCGGTGCTGTCGTCGGTGTTGCCGGTCAGCGCGGCCCAGCCGATGAACAGCGAGCCGAGCAGGCCGATCAGCAGCAGCGAGGCGAGGGTGCCGAGCACCGCGACGGAGGTGCGGGCCGACAGGCCGTGGCACATGTAGAGCGCGATGAGCATGATCGCGCTGGCCCCGACCACCGCCACCACCAGCGGGTTCGAGCCCTGGAGGATCGCGGGGAGGATGAAGAAGGTCAGCACCATGAAGCTGATCGCGAGCGCGACGAGCGCCATGACCCCGCGCATGCGGCCCACCACGACCACCGCCAGGGCGAAGATCCCGGCGAGCAGCGTCATGGGGATCTTCCGGTTCACGTCGGTGACCGCGTACTGGAGGTTCTTCGGGGCGTCGGGCGCGTAGGCGACGATCACCTGCTGGCCCTCGTGCAGCTGACGGGGCGAGTCCGGCTGCACGACCTCGACGAACGTGCGGCCCTTGTCCTTGCCGGTGTCCACGCGCACCGTCGCGTTCTCGCACTCGCCCGCGGCGGCCCCCGGCTTCCCACCGGTCGGACCCGCGCCCGCGCCCTCGCCCGTGCCTGTGCCCGGGTCTCCGGTCGTCGCCCCGCCCGAGGCGTGCACGGATTTGCAGTCGACCTTCTCGATGCGGGCCACCGTCGCCTGCTGCGTCTGCCGGTCGAAGCCCACGCCGGTGCGGTCGTGGGCCGGTGCGCCGCCCGGCCACAGCACCGCCAAACCCACCACGACCGCCACGGAGAACGGGATCAGGACAGCCGCGATGACCTTCCGCAGATGCCGGGAGACGGGGGCCGCCGGGCCGTGGCTGTGGGAGTGGCCGTGCGGCGTCGGGGACGAGGGAGGCGCGGGCTCATGCGTCGTGGTCACCGCCCGATCATCGCAAGAACGGGAGGGGCCCTCTGTTCAACGTGTCCGTCATGACGCTAGCGTGGGGGCACCTTTGCAAACGCGGGAGCTCGGAGCACCGGGCTGAGAGGGCGCTGACCTTCGTCCCAGCGCGTGTTTCACGTGAAACGTGGAACGCCGTGGAACGAGAGCCGCTGCGTCGACCGCCGAACCTGTTACCGGGTAATGCCGGCGTAGGGAGTAGGTCTCATGACCACAACGGACGCACGCACGCCTGCCTCCAACGGCTCTGAGCCGGAGGCCGGGAAGTCCATCGGCTGGCACAAGGGGTACATCGAGGGCTCCCGCCCCGACCTCAGGGTGCCGGTCCGCCAGGTGCACCTCACCAACGGGCAGGACGTCACGCTCTACGACACCTCCGGCCCGTACACCGATCCGACCGTCGACACCGATGTCCGCAGGGGCCTCGCGCCGCTGCGGGAGAACTGGATCATCGGCCGCGGCGACACCGAGGAGTACGCGGGACGCCCCGTCCGCCCCGAGGACGACGGCATCAAGCACACCTCGCCGCGCGGCGGTCTGCGCAACCTCGACGCGGTCTTCCCGGGCCGTCCCCGCCAGCCGCGCCGGGGCCGCGACGGGCAGGCCGTGACCCAGCTCGCGTACGCCCGCCGGGGCGAGATCACCCCGGAGATGGAGTACGTGGCGATCCGGGAGAACGTCGCGCCCGAGGTCGTCCGCGACGAGATCGCGGCCGGCCGGGCGGTCCTGCCGGCGAACGTGAACCACCCGGAGATCGAGCCGATGATCATCGGCAAGCGGTTCCTGGTGAAGGTCAACGCCAACATCGGCAACTCGGCCGTGACCAGCTCCATCGAGGAGGAGGTGGAGAAGATGACCTGGGCGACCAAGTGGGGCGCCGACACGGTCATGGACCTCTCCACCGGCCGCAACATCCACACCACCCGCGAGTGGGTGCTGCGCAACTCCCCCGTCCCGATCGGCACCGTGCCGCTCTACCAGGCCCTCGAGAAGGTCGACGGCAAGGCCGAGGAGCTGACCTGGGAGATCTACAAGGACACGGTCATCGAGCAGGCCGAGCAGGGCGTGGACTACATGACGGTCCACGCCGGCGTCCGCCTCCCGTACGTGCCGCTGACCGCCAACCGCAAGACCGGCATCGTCTCGCGCGGCGGCTCGATCATGGCCGCATGGTGCCTCGCGCACCACAAGGAGAGCTTCCTCTACGAGAACTTCGAGGAGCTCTGCGAGATCCTCGCGGCCTACGACGTGACGTACTCGCTCGGCGACGGCCTGCGCCCCGGCTCCATCGCGGACGCCAACGACGAGGCCCAGTTCGCGGAGCTGCGCACGCTCGGCGAGCTGAACTCCATCGCCAAGCGGCACAACGTGCAGACCATGATCGAGGGCCCGGGCCACGTCCCGATGCACAAGATCAAGGAGAACATCGACCTCCAGCAGGAGATCTGCGAGGAGGCGCCGTTCTACACGCTCGGCCCGCTGACCACCGACGTCGCCCCGGCGTACGACCACATCACGTCCGGCATCGGCGCCGCGATGATCGCCTGGTGGGGCACCGCGATGCTCTGTTACGTCACGCCCAAGGAGCACCTGGGCCTGCCGAACAAGGACGACGTGAAGACCGGCGTCATCACCTACAAGATCGCGGCGCACGCGGCCGACCTCGCCAAGGGGCACCCGGGCGCGCAGGAGTGGGACGACGCGCTGTCGGACGCCCGCTTCGAGTTCCGCTGGGAGGACCAGTTCAACCTGGCCCTCGACCCGGACACGGCACGGGAGTTCCACGACGAGACCCTCCCGGCCGAGCCCGCGAAGACCGCGCACTTCTGCTCGATGTGCGGTCCGAAGTTCTGCTCGATGAAGATCTCGCAGGACATCCGCCGCGAGCACGGTTCGACCAAGTCCGAGGTCGAGGCGGGCATGGAGCAGAAGTCGAAGGAGTTCGCGGCGAGCGGCAACCGCGTGTACCTGCCGCTGGCCGACTGACCCTGCTCCGGTCGGTCACCGGCCGAGCGCCCGCGGCACCCGGCCGCGGGCACTCAGGGCGTCGCGGGAGGGCCCGCGACGCCGAACGGGTTGTCGATCACATAGCGCCAGAAGCCGTCCGGGCCGCGCCGCGCCACATCCGTCGCGGTCCCCTCGATGCGCACGCCGTCCCCGTGCGCGGCGACCCCCTCGATGACGAAGTCGACGATCAGCAGGGCCAGATCGCCGACGACGTACGTGTGCCGGGGAGCGACCCGGATCGGGACTCGCAGCCGCAGGAACGCGTCGTTGGCGCGGAACCGGTCCGGCCCGGTGACCAGGCGTCCGTGTTCCGGCACGAAGCCGGCGCCGGGCTCGTAGAGCCGGTCCACGGCCGCCGGATCGAAGGTGTTGAAGGCCCGCTCGAAGACGAACGGGTGCTCGGCGGCGCTGCGGGCCAGGGGCAGACTGGTGGGATGCGTCATGCGGCCAGCGAACAGCCCCTCGGCATACGTCACCAAACGGAAACCCACGTGTGGGACGCGGAGTTGGTCCCCGGTCCGGCGGGCCGCACCCGCCGTCCCGAGGCGGACTGCCCGGTGGAGGTGGCCCTCGCGGCGGTCTCCGGCCGCTGGACCACGCTCCTGCTGCGCGAGCTGATGGGCGGTCCCCGCGGCTTCACGGAGCTGCGCGCCCTGCTCCCCGAGCTGTCCCCGAAGGTGCTCAGCGAGCGGCTCCACGCGCTCCGGGCACGGGGGCTGGTCACGGTCGAACGGCACCGCGGCTTCCCGGTGCGGACGCGGTACGAGCTGACCGAGGCGGGGCGGGCCCTGCGCGCGCTGCTGGTCGAGCTGTACGCGACGGGCGAGCACCTGCTGAGCCTGACCGGATCGGACCGCGTGGACGGCGACCCCGCGCCCGGGAACACGGAGGCATGACCGCATGACGGAGGGCCCGGGGGCCTTCGGGTCGACCCGGGCCGGGATCACGGCCCCGCGCGCCGCCGGACGTCAGTCCGGCTGGTGCTCGGGGCCGCCGAAGTCCGGGCTCGTGAAGTCCGGGCTGGAGAAGCCGGCGCGCTGGCCCGTGGCCGTGCCCCCGCCGCTCTCCGGACTCGTGAACCCCGGCCGGTTGTAGCCGAGCTGCGGCATGCGGCCGGCAGGGCCGCCGTGGCCCCCGCCGAGCGGTGTGCCGCCCGCCTGCGGGTCCGTCTGGGCCTCCCGCAGGAACGGCACGATGCCGCGCTCGAGCAGAGCCTCTCCCCAGGCCTCCCTGGCCCGTGCCAGGGCCTCGTCGGCCTCGTCCGGCGCACCGGCCCGCACCGACGTCGAACCGTTGCGCAGCGCCGCGAGGAGCAGGCAGACGGCCGCGACGAGGATCCCCGCCGCGGTGCAGGCCGCGAAGATCCAGCCCGCCATCAGCATCGTGTCGGCGAAGTCCGGTGCCGGGTCGAGCATCTTCAGGATGTAGCCGACCAGCAGGAAGATCGCGGCGGCCGTACCGGCGAGGACCGGGGCGAGGACGACGGCGACCGCGGCGACGCCCGGTCCCGCCGTCTCCGCGACGAGCCCGATCGGACCGGTGCCTGCTGTCGCAGCGGGGCTGTCTCCCTCCCCTTCGGGCCGGACAGGCCGCGGGGCGGTGCGGATGTCCTCGCGGACCTTGAGGAAGTGCTGGTACTCGGTGGCGGCCGCGGTGTTGATGAGTGCGGCGGCGCCCAGCGCCATGGTGCGCAGCTGTTCGGGGTTGAGCCGCCTGCCCACGGCGGCGAGATCAGGGCGGTCGGTCGCGGTACGCAGCGCCTCATCGAGGATCCGCTCGAACTCGGGGCGGTCCTCGTTCAGCAATTGCGGAGCGCTGTTCATGTGCATCCCCCGATGCTCCGTAGGGCTTGGTGGCCCGCATGGTTACGAGCCGTAGGGCAGAAACGGAGGGGAGCCTGCTACGGATAAGCCGATGGTAGAGCGGTCACGGCACGCGGTGACAGGGGGTTTCCGGAAATTGGCCCGGTGGCCAGCCGGATCCTCCGCTTACGCGCCTGCCCGGTCAACCCTCATTCATCCATGGGGAGTTGCTGGACCAGCAGCTTTCCGGCCATGGTCACGCCGCCGTCCATGGCGATCGCCAGACCGCCGGCGTACACGTGCGGTCCCTCGACGGCCGGCCTGCTGTCCTCGCCGTCGGCGTCCTCGCCGCCGACCTCGCCCAGCAGGTACGGGATCGGGCTGTGGCCGTGGACGACGCGCGAGCCGCCGTACGCGCCGAGCAGCTCGCGGACCGCGCCGGGCCCGGACTCCTCGTCGCGGAACGCGAAGCGCTTGGTGAACTTGCGGAACAGGTCCCAGCACTCGTCCGCGTCGTTGCGCGTGAGGGTCTCGCGGACCGTGTCGTTGACCGCCTCGATCGAGTCGCCGTAATCGAGGTAGGCGGTGGTGTCGGAGTGCATGAGGAGGTGGTCGTCCTCGATCTCGATCGCGTCGAGCCGGGACATCCACTGCAGGTGCACGTCCTGCAGGCGGTCCATGTCGGACTTCTGCCCGCCGTTCAGCAACCAGGCCGCCTGGAAGGTGGCGGTGCCCGCGCCGGAGTTGACGGGGGTGTCGCCGAACCGCTTGGCGCCGAGCAGCAGCAGCTCGTGGTTGCCCATCAGCGCCTTGCAGTAGCCGCCCGCCGCGGCGGCCTCGGCGGAGAGGCGCATGACCAGGTCGATGACGCCGATGCCGTCGGGGCCGCGGTCGGTGAAGTCGCCGAGGAACCACAGGCGCGCGTTGCCCGCGGCCCAGTTGCCTTCCTCGTCGAGCAGGCCCTTGTCTCGCAGCGCCGCGATCAGCTCGTCGAGGTAGCCGTGCACGTCGCCGACGACGTACAGCGGGCCGAGGCCGTCGGCCGCGGGGGCCGTCGGCACGGGCTGCGGGAGCTCGACCTGGACGGTGTCCCCGCGGTTGATGACCGGGAGGTTCCGCTCGGTCGGGGTGTAGCCGTCCGGGTAGGCCGCGGTGTCCTCGTCGGGAGCCGCGCCCGGGCCGGGAACAGGGCCGGGGACGGGGTCGGCGGGCACCATGCTCGTCGGTACGTCGTGGACGTACGCGGGAACACGGAAGTCACGCAGCGTCTCCGTGCGCGCTGCGGATCCCTGACCGGCCCCCTGAGTCATCGACCCCTCCACCCTTGCGCCGCCTGTGCACCGGATCGGACTGCCTGGTCGCAGCGGCCCGCGGTGTCGTCCGCCCATCATAGGAACGCCGCTCGGGCTGTGTGATGCACCAGGGGTGGTGAATCCGTGACGGACGGCTGTTCCCCGTGCTTTTCTCCCGAATTGGTGTGGACTTTTCCTCTCGGTCACGGGCGCGCGGAGGCGGCGGGCGGCGGTCAGCCCTTGCCCGGGGAGCGCGGCGGACTGACGGTGGTGCGGTGCGGGCGGCGCTGCGAGGAGGCGCGCACGATCAGTTCGGTCGGTATCACCTGCTCGACCGGCTGGTCGGACTCGACGCCCTCGATGGCGTCGATCAGGAGCTGGACGACGGCCGTGCCGATGCGCCGGGGCTTCAGCGAGAGCGTCGTGATGGGCGGCTCGGTGTTGGCGTACATCGTGGACTCGCTGCAGCAGACGAGCAGCAGGTCGTCCGGGACGCGCAGGCCGTAGCGGCGGGCCGCGGCGAGCAGGTCCGTGCCGTTGGGGTCGAAGAGGCCGTAGACGGCGTCCGGGCGGTCGGGCCGGGCGAGCAGCCGGTCGGCGGCGACGGCGCCCGCGCACGGGTCGTGCGCGGGGTAGGACTCGTAGACCGGCTCCTGGCCGACTCGCTCGCACCAGCGCAGGTAGGCGGAGGTGGACAGATGGGTGTAGGTGTCCGTGGTGGTGCCGGTGAGCAGGCCGATGCGGCGGGCGCCGGCCTCGGCGAGGTGGTCGAGGATGCCGAGGACGGCGGCCTCGTGGTCGTTGTCGACCCAGGCGGTCACGGGCAGGGTGCCCGCGGGACGTCCGTCGGATACGACCGGCAGGCCCTGGCGGACCAGCTCGGTGACGACCGGGTCGTGGTCGGAGGGGTCGATGACGACGGTGCCGTCGAGCGCGACGTTCGACCACACGTCGTGACGTGAGGTGGCGGGCAGGATGACGAGGGCGTAGCCGCGGGCGAGCGCGGCCGAGGTCGCGGCTCTCGCCATCTCCGCGAAGTACGCGAACTCCGTGAAGGTGAAAGGTTCATCCCCGTACGTCGTCACGGTCAGACCGATGAGGCCCGACTTGCCGGTACGGAGCGTGCGGGCGGCCGCGGAAGGGCGATAGCCCAGCCGGTCGGCGACCTCGCGGACATGGCGTCGGGTGGCGTCGGGGAGCCGGCCCTTGCCGTTGAGCGCATCGGAGACAGTCGTGATGGAGACCCCGGCGGCGGCGGCAACGTCTCTGATGCCCGCCCGTCCCTGCCGGGTGCCCCTGCGGGTGGTCTCCGCCCGGCTCACCTGGTGCTTCCCTGCTGCTGTCATGGCGAGCCGATAGTAGGGCTCATGCGGCTGCATGGCGGGGGCGCATATGCCGGGGTTGACAGGCACGTTTCTGCAAGGTGATACATCGTCAATGACCATGGATTGAAAGGTAGTTACTGGTCCTGACTGTAATACCTCACTTGTCGGTGCGCGTGGGCCTGCCAAGTCGGCGATGTTGCGAACAGGTCTCAACTCACCTTCACGGGTGATGCGCGCCACGGCGCAAGCCACCGGCGCGCGCCAGGGCGCCGAGCGCTCCCCCCTGAGACGCACGCCTCGGGAGTGCCGAGGGTGCGCCCGTCGGCGCTCCTCGTGTGCCGCCCGGACCCCGCGCGGGCACCTCCTGGCTCCGCCCCATTGGGGCGCGCGCCGAATCCTCTTAAGGTGTGCAGTATTGGAACGGTGGCCTTAGGAGGACTGCGGTGAGCGAGACGAACCCCAAGCTGCGTGCCGAGCTGGCGGGTATTCCCACCTACAAGCCGGGCAAGCCCGCGGCTGCCGGGGGCCCGGTGGCGTACAAGCTCTCCTCCAACGAGAACCCGTATCCGCCGCTCCCCGGCGTCATGGAGCAGGCGGTCGCCGCGGCCGGGACCTTCAACCGGTACCCGGACATGGCCTGCACGGGTCTGATGAACGAGCTGTCGGACCGCTTCGCCGTCCCGGTGACCCACCTGGCCACCGGCACCGGCTCGGTCGGCGTCGCGCAGCAGCTGCTCCAGGCGACCAGCGGCCCCGGTGACGAGGTGATCTACGCCTGGCGCTCCTTCGAGGCGTACCCGATCATCACGCAGATCAGCGGCGCGACCTCGGTCAAGGTGCCGCTCACCGACGGCGAGGTGCACGACCTGGACGCGATGGCCGACGCCATCACGGACCGCACGCGCCTCATCTTCGTCTGCAACCCCAACAACCCCACGGGCACCGTGGTGCGCCGGGCCGAGCTGGAGCGCTTCCTGGACCGGGTGCCCTCCGACGTGCTCGTCGTGCTCGACGAGGCGTACCGCGAGTTCATCCGGGACGCCGAGGTGCCGGACGGCGTGGAGATCTACCGGGACCGGCCCAACGTGGCGGTGCTGCGCACCTTCTCCAAGGCCTACGGTCTGGCCGGGCTGCGGGTCGGCTTCGCCATCGCCCACGAGCCGGTGGCCGCCGCGCTGCGCAAGACGGCGGTGCCCTTCGGCGTCAGCCAGCTCGCGCAGGACGCGGCCGTGGCCTCGCTGCGCGCGGAGGACGAGCTGCTCGGCCGGGTCGGCACGCTGGTGTCCGAGCGCACCCGCGTCGTGAACGCGCTGCGCGAGCAGGGCTGGACGGTTCCCGAGACGCAGGCGAACTTCGTGTGGCTGCGCCTGGGGGACCGGACGATGGACTTCGCGGCGGCCTGCGAGGCGGCCGGTGTCGTAGTGCGTCCCTTCGCCGGTGAGGGGATGCGGGCCACGATCGGCGAGACCGAGGCCAACGACATCTTCCTGCACGCGGCGCAGCAGTTCCGCAAGGAGCTCTGACCGCTCGGCGGATCAGGCCAGTTCGACGCGGATCGGGTCGCCGCCGCGCACCGTCGCGAGCACCCGCGGGTCCCCGTCGAGCCGGCCGAGCAGATTGCACGGGCTCGCGAGGCGGCATTCGTCGCCTCGCGAGATCGGCGTGGGGCCGTAGGGGAGGGCGAGGGCGTCGCCGTCCGTCCAGAAGGCGACGGTGCCGGGCTCCACGACCTGGCGGGCGTCCTCCTCGGCCGGGACGCTGACGCCCGTGTCGAAGTAGACCTCCTCGCCCCAGGTGTTCGCCGTCGAGCTCAGCGGCAGTTTCGCGAGCAGGGCCTTGGCGGTCGGGGTGTCCTCGACCGTCGCCGTGGTGTGTCCGGCCGGCCAGGAGATGCGAATGCGCGTCATGCGGCGGATTCAACAAGATGTTGAAGTTCCCCGGAAGCCCCTGTCCACCCAGTGAGCTCCGACCGGCGAGCTCCATCCGGCGAGCTCGACCCGGTGGGCTCCACCCGGTGAGTTCCGGTCCGGCGGCCCGCTGCGCCCGCCCCCCGTGGTGTTCCTCCCAGTAAGGGGACCCCCGTGCGGATCCCGACAGCCAGTACGACATAATGCTTGTGAATGTGAACGCGTTCACAAGCGTGTCCCGGTTCCTCCCATGATTTGTGGGATTAAAGGGGCAAACTGCCGCTGTGACCACGGCGATGTAAGGAGAGACGCAGTGGACCTGGCTCTGGCGCCGGAAACTCTGGCGCGATGGCAGTTCGGCATCACCACCGTCTACCACTTCCTGTTCGTCCCCCTGACGATCTCGCTCGCGGCTCTGGTCGCCGGGCTGCAGACCGCCTGGGTGCGCACGGAGAAGGAGAAGTACCTCAGGGCCACCAAGTTCTGGGGCAAGCTGTTCCTGATCAACATCGCGATGGGTGTGGTCACCGGCATCGTGCAGGAGTTCCAGTTCGGCATGAACTGGTCGGACTACTCCCGCTTCGTCGGTGACATCTTCGGGGCGCCGCTGGCCTTCGAGGCTCTGATCGCCTTCTTCTTCGAGTCCACCTTCATCGGACTGTGGATCTTCGGCTGGGACAAGCTGCCGAAGAAGATCCATCTGGCCTGCATCTGGATGGTGTCGATCGGCACGGTCCTGTCCGCGTACTTCATCCTCGCGGCCAACTCCTGGATGCAGCACCCGGTGGGCTACCGGATCAACAAGGCGAACGGCCGCGCCGAGCTCACCGACTTCTGGCACGTGCTGACGCAGAACACGGCGCTCACCCAGGCCTTCCACACGCTGACCGCCTCGTTCCTGACCGGCGGCGCGTTCATGGTCGGCATCGCCGCCTTCCACCTGGCGCGCAAGAAGCACGTGGGCGTCATGAAGACCTCGCTGCGGCTCGGCCTGGTCACCGTGGTGATCGCCGGCCTGCTCACCGCGGTCAGCGGCGACCTGCTCGGCAAGGTCATGTTCAAGCAGCAGCCGATGAAGATGGCCGCCGCGGAGGCCCTGTGGGAGGGTCAGAACTCGGCGCCCTTCTCGGTGTTCGCCGTGGGTGACGTCAGCAAGGGCCACAACACGGTCGAGCTGTCGATCCCCGGGATACTGTCCTTCCTCGCCGACGACGACTTCACCTCGTACGTTCCCGGCATCAACGACACCAACAAGGCCGAGCAGGAGAAGTACGGTCCGGGCGACTACCGCCCGATCATCCCCGTCACCTTCTGGGCCTTCCGCTGGATGATCGGCTTCGGGATGGCGTCCTTCGCGCTCGGCATCCTCGGACTCTGGCTCACCCGCAAGAAGTTCATGCTGCCCCAGCACCTGAGGGTGGGTGAGGACGAGGTGCCGAACCTGGTCCTCTTCAAGAACAAGGCGCTCAACCCGAAGTTCACCAAGCTCTACTGGCTCGTCGCGCTGTGGACGCTCGGCTTCCCGCTGATCGCCAACTCCTGGGGCTGGATCTTCACCGAGATGGGCCGCCAGCCGTGGGTCGTCTACGGCGTGCTGCAGACCCGCGACGCGGTCTCCCCCGGTGTCTCGCAGGGCGAGGTCATCACCTCGATGACCGTCTTCACGCTGCTCTATGCGGTGCTCGCCGTGATCGAGGTCAAGCTCCTCGTGAAGTACGTGAAGGCCGGCCCGCCCGAGCTCACCGAGGACGACCTCAACCCGCCCACCAAGATCGGCGGGGACCGGGACGCCGACAAGCCGATGGCCTTCTCCTACTAGGCCCTGGGGGCTCACGAGTCATGGAACTCCACGACGTCTGGTTCGTACTCATCGCCGTCCTGTGGATCGGCTACTTCTTCCTGGAGGGATTCGACTTCGGGGTCGGTGTGCTCACCAAGCTGCTGGCCCGCGACCGCACCGAACGCCGGGTGCTGATCAACACGATCGGCCCGGTCTGGGACGGCAACGAGGTGTGGCTGCTCACCGCGGGCGGCGCGACCTTCGCCGCCTTCCCCGAGTGGTACGCGACGCTGTTCTCCGGCTTCTACCTGCCGCTGCTGATCATCCTGGTGTGCCTGATCATCCGCGGTGTGGCCTTCGAGTACCGCGCCAAGCGGCCCGAGGAGCGCTGGCAGGCCAACTGGGAGCACGCGATCTTCTGGACCTCGCTGATCCCCGCGTTCCTGTGGGGTGTGGCCTTCGGCAACATCGTGCGCGGCGTGAAGATCGACAAGGACTTCGAGTACGTCGGGAACTTCTGGGACCTGCTCAACCCGTACGCACTGCTCGGCGGTCTGGTCACGCTCACCCTGTTCACCTTCCACGGCGCCGTGTTCACAGCGCTCAAGACCGTCGGTGACATCCGGACGCGGGCGCGCAGGACGGCGCTCGCCGTGGGACTGGTCGCCGCGGTGGCCGCGCTCGGCTTCCTGATCTGGACCCAGGCCGACCACGGGGACGGCGGCTCGCTCGCCGCGATGATCGTGGCCGTGGTCGCGCTGGTCGGCGCGCTCGGGGCCGTCAAGCTCGGCCGCGAGGGCTGGTCGTTCGCCCTGTCCGGGCTCACGATCGTGGCGGCCGTCGCGATGCTCTTCCTGACGCTGTTCCCGAACGTCATGCCGTCGTCGCTGAACGCGGACTGGAGCCTGACGGTCAGCAACGCCTCGTCCAGCCCGTACACGCTGAAGATCATGACCTGGTGCGCCGGCATCGCGACCCCGATCGTGCTGCTCTACCAGTCGTGGACCTACTGGGTGTTCCGCAAGCGCATCGGCACGCACCACATCGCCGACGCCGCGCACTGACCCGGTGAGAAACCGCTACGCGAGGGTGTGTTTCACGTGAAACCGATCGACCAGCGCCTGCTCCGGTACGCCCGGGCGACCCGTCTCTTCCTGATCGCGGTGGTCGTCCTCGGTGCCGCCGGGGCGGGCCTGGTCATCGCCCAGGCGATGCTCATCGCCGAGGTCGTGGTGGGTGCGTTCCAGCACGGGTTCGACGCGGCGCGGCTGAGCACGCCGCTGCTGCTGCTCGTCGCCGTGGCGGCCGGCCGGGGCCTCGTGTCCTGGCTGACCGAGCTCGCGGCGCACCGGGCGAGCGCGGCCGTGAAGTCGGAGCTGCGGCGCCGGCTGCTCGAAAGGGCGGCCGGGCTCGGCCCCGGTTGGCTGACCGGGCAGCGCACCGGCTCCCTCGTGGCGCTCGCGACCCGGGGCGTCGACGCCCTGGACGACTACTTCTCGCGCTATCTGCCGCAGTTGGGGCTCGCGGTGGTGGTCCCGGTGGCGGTGCTCGCCCGCGTCGTCACCGAGGACTGGGTGTCGGCGGCGATCATCGTCGGCACGCTGCCCCTCATCCCCGTCTTCATGATCCTCATCGGGTGGGCCACCCAGTCCCGGATGGACCGTCAGTGGCGGCTCCTGTCCCGGCTCTCGGGCCATTTTCTGGACGTCGTCGCCGGTCTGCCCACCCTGAAGGTGTTCGGCCGCGCGAAGGCGCAGGCCGAGTCCATCCGCACGATCACCGGCGAGTACCGCAGGGCCACGATGCGCACGCTGCGGATCGCCTTCCTGTCGTCCTTCGCCCTCGAACTGCTCGCGACCCTGTCGGTCGCGCTGGTCGCCGTCACCATCGGCATGCGGCTCGTGCACGGCGACATGGACCTCTACGTCGGCATCGTCATCCTCGTCCTGGCGCCCGAGGCGTATCTGCCGCTGCGCCAGGTCGGGGCGCAGTTCCACGCGGCCGCCGAGGGTCTCGCCGCGGCCGAGGAGATCTTCGACGTCCTGGAGACGCCCCTGCCCGAGAGCGGCACGAAGGCGCTGCCCGAGGAGGGCGGCATCGCCTTCGACCGTGTCTCGGTCCGCTACGAAGGGCGCGGGACGGCCGCCGTCTCGTCGGTCTCCTTCGAGGTGGCCCGGGGCGAGACCGTCGCCCTGGTGGGCCCGAGCGGCGCCGGCAAGTCGACGCTCCTGAGCGCCCTGCTGGGCTTCGTCCGGCCGCGCGACGGGCGCGTCCTGGTGGGCGGCGCCGATCTCTCCGAGGTGGCGCGGGAGGCCTGGCACGCGCGCGTGGCGTGGGTGCCGCAGCGGCCGCAGCTCTACGCGGGCTCGATCGCGGAGAACGTACGGCTCGCCCGGCCGGACGCCGACGACGCCGCGGTGCGTGCGGCGCTCGGTGAGGCGGGCGCCCTGGACTTCGTCGAGGCGCTCCCCGAGGGCCTCGACACCGTGCTCGGCGACGACGGTTCCGGGCTCTCGGCGGGACAGCGGCAGCGCCTCGCGCTCGCCCGCGCCTTCCTCGCCGACCGTCCCGTGGTCCTGCTGGACGAGCCGACGGCCGCGCTGGACGGCGACACCGAGGCGGGCATCGTCGAGGCGGTGCGCCGGCTCGCCGTGGGCCGCACCGTGATCCTGGTCGTCCACCGCCCGGCGCTGCTCGCGGTCGCGGACCGGGTGGTGCGGCTCGCGCCGCCCGCCGCCACGGAGGACCCGGCGCCGGTGACCGAGCCGGTCCCCGCGTCCGTCCCGGGGCAGACCCGCCAGGAGGCGCCCGCGGCCGCTCCGGAGCGCCCCGAGCGGCGGGCCGAAGGACGCGGCGTCCTCGCCCGGCTCCGCGCCGCGGCCCGTCCGCGCCGCTCCCGGCTCGCCCTCGCACTGCTGCTCGGTGCGCTCGCGCTCGGCAGCTCCGTCGGCCTGATGGCGACCAGCGGCTGGCTGATCTCGCGGGCCTCGCAGCAGCCGCCCGTGCTCTACCTGATGGTCGCGGTCACCGCCACGCGCGCGTTCGGCATCGGCCGGGCCTGCTTCCGGTACGCGGAGCGGCTCGTGTCGCACGACGCCGTGCTGCGCATGCTGGCCGACACCCGGGTCGCCGTCTACCGCCGCCTGGAGCGGCTCGCGCCCGCGGGACTGCGCGCGACCCGGCGCGGCGACCTGCTGTCCCGTCTGGTGAGCGATGTCGACGCTCTGCAGGACTACTGGCTGCGCTGGCTGCTGCCCGCGTCGGCCGCAGCCCTCGTGGGCGCGGGCTCGGTGGCCTTCACCGCGTGGCTGCTGCCCGCGGCGGGCGCCGTGCTCGCCGCCGGACTGCTCCTCGCCGGGGTGGGTGTGCCGCTGCTGTCCGGGGCCGTCGCCCGCCGCGCCGAGCGCCGTCTGGCCCCCGCGCGCGGGCTGCTCGCCACCCGCGCGGCCGAGCTGCTCACCGGCACCGCCGAGCTGACCGTCTCCGGCGCGCTGCCGCGCCGCATGAAGGAGGCCGGGGAGGCCGACTCCGCGCTGACCCGGATCGCCTCGCGCGCCGCCACCGCGACCGCGCTCGGCGACGGGCTGACCGCGCTGATCACGGGCCTCACCGTGGCCGGGGCGGCGCTCGCCGGCGTCCAGGGCGTGCGCGCCGGGCAGCTCGACGGGGTGGCGCTCGCGGTCGTCGTGCTCACCCCGCTCGCCGCGTTCGAGGCGGTGCTCGGGCTGCCGCTCGCCGTGCAGTACCGCCAGCGCGTCCGCAAGAGCGCCGAGCGCGTCCACGAGGTCCTGGACGCGCCCGATCCCGTACGGGAGCCGGAGCGGCCCGTGCCCGCGCCGCAGGACCCGTTCCCGCTCGTCGTGCGGGGGCTCACCGCCCGGTACGAGGGGCAGGCGCGGGACGCGCTCGCCGGGGTCGACCTCACGCTGGCGCGCGGGCGCCGGGTCGCGGTCGTGGGCCCGTCGGGGTCCGGCAAGACCACGCTCGCCCAGGTGCTGCTGCGCTTCCTCGACCCGGGCGCGGGCACGTACACGCTCGGCGGGGTCGACGCCACGCGGATCGACGGCGACGCCGTGCGCCGCGCGGTCGGGCTCTGCGCCCAGGACGCGCACCTCTTCGACAGCACCGTTCGCGAGAACCTGCTCCTCGCCAAGAAGGACGCCACGGAGGAGGAGCTGCGGGCCGCCCTGGGCCGCGTACGCCTCCTGGAGTGGGCGGACGCGCTGCCCGACGGGCTCGACACCCTGGTGGGCGAGCACGCGGCGCGGCTGTCGGGCGGGCAGCGGCAGCGGCTCGCAGTGGCCCGCGCGCTGCTCGCCGACTTCCCGGTCCTCGTGCTCGACGAGCCGGCCGAGCATCTGGACCTGGAGACGGCCGACGCGCTCACCGCGGACCTGCTGGACGCGACCCGGGGCCGCACGACGGTGCTGATCACGCATCGGCTCGCGGGTCTGGAGGCCGTGGACGAGGTGCTGGTGCTGGACGGCGGGACGGTCGCGCAGCGCGGCCCGTACGCGGAGCTGGCCGCCGTCGAGGGGCCGCTGCGGTCGCTGCGGGAGCGGGAGGGCGCGCTTCCGGCCCTGTCCGGCCAGTGAACCCGACTTTCGTCGCCAAATAGGACTAATTACCCTCGGGGTCATGGTTGCACCCACGGACCCCGGCGCCCCCGCCTCCGCCGACCCCGCCGAGCCGGCCGCCGACCCGGACGAGGCGGCGGCCACCCGGGCCACGCGTGGCCTCCAGGGGCTCTCGGCCGAGCTGACCGCGCGCGTGCCACAGCTCCTGGAGGCGATGCGCTCGGTCGGCACGGGACTGGAGCTGCACTCCACGCTCGACCGGATCTGCGAGACCGCGGCCGAGCTCGCGGGTGCCCGCTACGCGGCGATCGGCGTCGTCGCCGAGGACGGCAAGGGCCTGTCGGACTTCGTCTACCACGGCCTGGACGAGGAGACGGCGCGCCGCATCGGCCGGCTTCCCGACGGCCACCGCGGGCTGCTCGGCGCCCTCATCCACGACCCCGTGCCGATGCGGATGGCCGACCTCGCCGACGACCCGCGCTCCTGCGGCTTCCCGCCCCGGCACCCGCCGATGCGCACCTTCCTGGGGGTGCCCATCCGCGTCCAGGGCGAGATCTTCGGCAACCTCTACCTCACGGAGAAGCACGGGGGCGAGGAGTTCACCGACTACGACCTCAACATGGTCCGGGTGCTCGCCACCGAGGCGGGCATCGCGATCGGCAACGCGCGCCTGTACGAGGCGGCCCGGCAGCGGGAGCGGTGGATCGACGGCTCCGTGGCCGTGACCACGGCGCTCCTGTCCGGAGGCGACGCGGAGGACGCCCTCCAGGTGGTCGCCGAACAGGCCCGGCAACTGTCCGACTCGGCGGCCGGTCTCGTGCTGCTGCCCGACGCCGAGGGCGGCATGGAGATCGTCGCGGTGGCCTCCGACCACCCCTCCGCGGCGCTCGGCGTCGTGGTGCCCCCGGAGAGCGCCATCGTCACGGAACTGCTCTGCGGGGAGCCCGTGTTCATCGAGGACGCGGCCACGGACCCGCGGGTCACGACCGAGCTCGCGAGCGCCTACGGCCCCGCGATGCTGCTCCCGCTGCGCAGCGAGGGCCGGGTGCTCGGCACGCTCGTGACGCCCCGCGCGCGTGGGGCGCGTCCCTTCAGCGAGGCGGAGCGCACGCTCGGAGCCCAGTTCGCCTCCCAGGCGGCCCTGGCCCTGATGATGGCCGAGGCGCAGCGCGACCGGGAGCGGCTGGCCGTCTACGAGGACCGCGACCGCATCGCGCGCGACCTGCACGACCTCGTGATCCAGCGTCTGTTCGCCACCGGGATGATGCTGGAGACGGCCCAGCGCCGCTCGGTGGTGCCCGAGGTGCAGCGGGGGGTCGGCAAGGCGGTCGACGAGCTGGACACCACGATCCAGGAGATCCGCACCGCCATCTTCGCGCTCCAGCAGGGGCCGACGGAGGCGCCGGCGGGGCTGCGCACGCGTGTGCTGCGCGAGATCAACATGGCGGCGGTGCCGCTCGGCTTCAAGCCCGCGCACCACTTCGTGGGCCCGGTCGACTCGCTCGTCGGCGAGGTCACCGGCAAGAACCTCATCGCGGCCCTGCGCGAGGCGCTCTCCAACGCGTTCCGGCACGCGCGGGCCTCGTCCATCGCGGTCGTCGTGGACGCCACCGTGGTCCTGCCGGACGGACGGCCGGGTGTGCGGCTGACCGTCGCGGACGACGGCGTGGGCATCCCCGACGGCGGCCGGCGCAGCGGCCTGAAGAACCTCAAGCGGCGCGCGGAGTCGCTCGGCGGAGACAGCTGGTACGGGCCCGGGACCGGTGAGGACGGGGGCGGCACGGCGCTGGTGTGGCAGGCACCGCACTGATTTCCGGCCCGCCCGTTCCCTCCCCTGCTTGAGGAGTTACGTTTCTGCGCCGTCCGGGGCAGCGGTTCCCCCGGGCGCACGCGCTCCACAGGTGCGGTCGGGCGGGGCGGGTGACGATCCGTTACATGTCCCAACGACCCCGCCGTTCCCGCAGTTCGCTCGTCGTCCCGGCGGCGCTGTGCGCGCTCGTCGCCCTCGGAGGCACTCCCGCGCTGTCCGTGGGGGCCGACGGCCCCGAGGCGAGCGCCGAGGTGGCGCGCCTCTATGAAGAGGCGTCCAAGGCCTCGCAGCACTACGAGGAGGGGCGCAAGGCCGCCGAACTCCAGAAGGCGGAGGCCCAGCGCATAGAGCGGCTGCTCGCCGAGGAGCGGCGGGAGAGCGCCGTGCTCCACGACGACCTCGGGCGCATCGCCCGCGCCCAGTACCGCAACGGCGGCGACATCCCGGTCGCCGCCCAGATGCTGCTCTCCGACGACCCCGAGGAGTTGATGCACGGTCAGCGTGCCGCCTGGCAGGCGGATCTGGCGCTGGACAACGCGGTCGCGAAGAGTCAGCGGGCCGAGAAGAAGCTGGAGGAGGGACAGCGCAGGGCGACGGCCGCGTGGCTCTCCCTGAAGAAGCGCAACGACGAACTCGCCGGCCTGAAGAAGAGCATCGCGAGCAGGCTCCAGGCGGCGCAGTGGACGCTGCAGGGTCAGGCGGAGAGTTCGGTGGCCGCCGGTCAGTGCCGGGGCGCGGTCCGTCTCGACCAGCCCGCGTTCACCTCCACGCGCGCGTGGGTGCCACCGGTGGAGCGGTACGAGCTGTCGGCGGGCTTCGACAGCGCGGGGGCGCGCTGGGCGCACCGGCACACCGGGCAGGACTTCGCGGTCGACATCGGCACGCCGGTCCGTTCGGTCGGGGACGGGCGCGTGGTGAGCGTGTCCTGCGGCGGCGCCTTCGGCATCCAGATCGTGCTGCGGCACGCGGGCGGCTACTACACGCAGTACGCGCACCTGTCGTCCGTCGCGGTGGACCAGGGCGAGCACGTGAAGGCCGGCCAGTGGATCGGGCAGTCCGGCACGACCGGCAACTCGACGGGGCCGCACCTGCACTTCGAGGTGCGGCTCACGCCGTATCTGGGCTCCGGGGTGGACCCGATGGCCTGGTTCGCGGAGCGGGGCGTCGGGTTGTGACGGGCCGGGCGCCGCTACGGATCAGCGGTTCGCGAGGATCTCCTCGATGACGCGGGCCACGCCGTCCTCGTTGTTGGTGGCCGTGCGGCCCGTCGCGGCGGTCAGGACGTCCGGGTGCGCGTTGCCCATCGCGTAGGAACGGCCCGCCCAGGCGAGCATCTCCATGTCGTTGGGCATGTCCCCGAAGGCGACGACCTCCGACGGGTCGATGCCGCGCTCGGCGCAGCACAGCGCGAGGGTGCTCGCCTTGGAGACCTCCCGCCCGCTGATCTCGAGCAGCGCGCTCGGGCTGGAGCGCGTGATGGCCGCCAGGTCGCCGACGGCCGCGCGGGCCAGCGCCAGGAACGCGTCGGGGTCCAGCTCCGGGTGGTAGGCGAGCAGCTTGAGCACGGGCTGGTCCGCGACGTCCTCGAAGTCGGCGGAGAGCAGCTTCTCCGCCGGGGCGACGGTCTCGCCGGGGTCGAGGTGCAGCGGTGGGTACGCCGGCTCGTGGTGCAGCCCGCCGGTCCGCTCGACGGCGTACGCGGTGCCGGGCGCCGCCTCTCGCAGGATCCGTACGACGTCCAGCGCGTCCGGCACCGCCAGCTCGCGCACCTTGACGAACCGGTGCCGGCCGGGGCCGTCGTGGAGGTCGACCACGGCGGCGCCGTTGCCGCAGATCGCCAGGCCGTGACCGTGGACGTGGTCGGCGACCACGTCCATCCAGCGGGCCGGGCGGCCGGTCACGAAGAAGACCTCGATGCCGGCCTCCTCGGCGGCGGCGAGCGCGGCGACCGTACGAGGGGAAACGGTTTTGTCGTCGTGCAGCAGAGTGCCGTCGAGGTCCGTGGCGATCAGCCGGGGCGCGGAGAGGGCCGGGGTCCGGGGCCCAGGAGTCGATGAGGTCACCGCCCCATGGTCGCGCATCTGGGTGCACGGGCGTGCGGCGGGGCGCGCAGATGAGTACGCACCTGGCGCGTCTGCCCCGCCTGCCCCGGACCGTCGGGAGCCGGATTCAGCCGAGCTGGGCGAGGGCGTCCGTGGCGATGGCCTCGAAGACCTTCTGGTCGGCGGCGAAAGGCGTGTCGGGGATCGGCCAGTGCAGCACGATCTCGGTGAACCCCAGGTCCCGGTGGACGCCCGCGAAGTCCACGAAGGCGTCGACGGAGTCCAGCGGACGGGCCCGGTCCGGGGTGAAGCCGGAGAGCAGGATCTTGTCCAGTCCGGCCACGTCGCGGCCGATGGCGTCGCAGGCCGCGGTCAGCTTCTCGATCTGTCCGCGAATGGCTTGAACCGACTGTTCCGGAGTGCCCGACTCGAACAGCTTCGGGTCGCCGGTGGTCACCCACGCCTGACCGTGCCGCGCGGCGAGCTTCAGCCCGCGCGGACCGGTCGCCGCCACCGCGAAGGGCAGCCGGGGGCGCTGCACACAGCCCGGGATGTTCTGCGCACCGCCCGCCGAGTAGAACGCGCCGTCGTACGTCACGGTGTCCTCGGTGAGCAGCCGGTCGAGCAGCGGCACGAACTCGGCGAAGCGGTCGGCCCGTTCGCGCGGGGTCCACGGCTCCTGGCCGGCGCTCGCGAGAGCGGTGGCGTCGAAGCCGGTGCCGCCCGCGCCGATGCCGAGCGTGATTCGGCCGCAGGAGATGTCGTCCAGGGAGATGAGCTCCTTGGCGAGGGTGACGGGGTGCCGGAAGTTGGGGGAGGTCACCAGGGTGCCCAGGCGCAGCCGCTCGGTCGCGGTCGCGGCGGCGGTGAGCGTGGGGACGGCGCCGAACCAGGGACCGTCGCGGAACGGCACGCGCCAGGACAGGTGGTCGTAGGTGTACGCGGTGTGGAAGCCCAGATCCTCGGCGCGCACCCAGGACTCGCGGGCCCCTTCGTGCCAGCGGCGGTGGGGCAGGATCACGGTGCTCAGACGGAACGGGGACTGCGGCGTGCGGGGCGATTCGGTCATGCCTGCGAGCGTAAGCGGCCCGGGCCGCCTTCAGCGGACCTGGCGGCTGAGCCAGGGCGTGAGCAGGGTCGCCGGTACGAGCTCCTTGTAGGTGCGGTCGCCGGGCAGCGGGACCACGAGCCGGTAGCCGGGCGGGAAGAACCGGCCGCGGACCTGGGCGAGGCCGCTGAGGCAGGCGCGCAGGAAGGCGGGCACGTCGTCGCGGGGCACGTCGTGGAACTCCACGCCCTCGACGGTGATCAGCGCGTCGCCCTCGGGGTACAGCCGCACGTCGATCCGCGGCGATCCGCCGAGCTCGACGTACGCCTCGTGCGGCAGCGAGCCGTCGGGATCGGTCGTGGTGCCGACGCCCGCGGCGGTGCGCCGGGAGGTCCGGTCGCTGCCGATGTCGTGCTCGACGACGCACTCCACGGCGTACTCGTCGGCGAGCGCGCGCAGTGCGGAGACGGCCGCTTCGGTGCTGGGCAGCGGGGGCCGGCTGCCGGGTTCCTGGTCCATACCTGTCGATGATGCCTGAGCCGGGGCCCGGTCAGCCGGGGAAGCGCAGGTAGCGCGCGGGGACGGCGGACGTCAGCCAGACCCCGTTCGCGCTCACGCGGAAGACGTGGCCGTCGCGGTGCATGGCGCCCGCGTCGACGGACAGCACGACGGGACGGCCGCGCCGGGCGCCGACGCGGGTGGCGGTCTCCCGGTCGGCGGACAGGTGCACGTCGTGCCGGTCCATCGGGCGCAGCCCCTCGGCCCGGATCGCGTCCAGGAAGCGGGGGACGGTGCCGTGGTACAGGTACGCGGGCGGCTCGGCGGGCTCCAGGCCCAGGTCGACGGCGATCGTGTGGCCCTGGTTGGCCCGGATGCGGGTGCCGTCGATCGTGAAGCGCCGCTTGTCGTTCTCGGCGACGACGCGGTCCAGCTCGGCGCGGGTGAAGGGGAAGCCGTGGGCGGCGGCCGCGGCGAGCAGCGTCTCGATCTCGACCCAGCCGGCCTCGTCGGGGGTCAGCCCGATGCGGTCCGGCCGGTGGCGCAGGTGGCGGGACAGGTACTTCGACACCTTCACGGTGCGGGGGTCGTCCATGGCGTCAGGGTGCCCCGGAAGCCCCGGCGAAGTCTTCGGAAATTTTTTGCTCGCATGTTTGATCCACAAGCAAGTCGCGTTATCCACAGGGGAATTGGCGATTCTGTGGACAACTCGCAGGCGATATGCCCGCTTTGGCGAACTCAGTTTTCTTTGTTGTGATTTGAGGCTAGTGAGTCCAATGTCCTGGCCTGTACCTCGCGTTCGGCGGCCGCCGCGATGAACGCCGAGACGTGCTCAGGCCCAACCAGCGTGCGGACGGCCCGCATCGTGCCGGCCGGCATCGTGATCGTCTGCGGCTCGTCGGGGAGCGTGGTCACCGGTCCCGCCGCCAGGTGCCGGTTGAGGTGCTGGGTCGCGAACAGGCGCATCGCACGGGCCAGTTCGGCGTCCACCGACTGCTGGGCGAGCGGTCTCAGCCGTCGCACGAGGGAGGCCGCTTCGGCCGCTTCGGCGTCCGTCGGCGGGAGCGGGCCGAGATAGCGGGCGAAGACGTGCTCGGTCGTGAACTCCAGGAAACGGGCGGCGATGTGCTCGATCTGCCCCCTCAACTCCCTGAGATGGCCCGAGATCGCGGACAACGGCACGCCCGCGGCGTACAACTCGACGGCCACGGCCAGCTCTTGGGGGCTCGGCACGAGGAACTCGTCGTCCCGGCCCGGCACGCGCTCCAGCACACCGAGCTCGATCGCGTCCTGCACGGCCGCCTCGTCCGGGTCGCCGCCGAACCTCGCGTCGAGCTCCGCGCGCGTGATGCGCCCGGCCCGCTCGTCGGTCCACGGCTTGTCCACCTCGGCGACCAGACCGAGCACGCCGCCGAGCCCCCGGCCGGCGTCCCAGGCCTCCAGGAGCTCCTTGATCGAGGCCAGGGTGTACCCGCGGTCGAGCAGGTCGGCGATCTGCCGCAGCCGCGACAGATGGGCGTGCGTGTACACGTTCGACCGGCCGCGCCGCTCGGGCCGGGGCAGCAGGCCCCGGTCCTGATAGGCACGGATGGTGCGGACCGTGGCGCCGCTGTGGTGCGCCAGGTCCTCGATCCGGTATTCGGCGACCGACTGCTCCGTCACACCCCACGCCCCTCGGTCGTGCCGGCCCTGCGCGGCGAACCTTCCTGCGAGGGATGGTACGACCGGCGCGGCCGGCCCACGACACTCACAACGGCGGCTCCATCCGTGCGATCGCGCGCAGGGCCCGGGGCGTGAAGCGGGACATCAGGTGGGCGCCGCGCGCCTCCGGGGTGACCGGGACCACCGCCTTGTTCTGCACGACGGCGTCCAGGATCGCGTCGGCGACCTTCTCCGGCGGATAGTTCCGCCGGCCGTACAGGCGCGAGGACTTCTCCTGGCGGCGCTTCTCCTCCTCGGCGTCCGCGCCGGCGAAGCGGGCCGTCGCCGTGATGTTCGTGTTCACCAGGCCCGGGCAGATCGCGGAGACGCCGATGCCCTGGCCGGCCAGCTCGGCGCGCAGGCACTCGCTGAGCATGAGGACGGCGGCCTTCGACGTGCTGTAGGCGGGCAGCGCCTTGGACGGCAGGAACGCGGCCGCCGACGCCGTGTTGACGATGTGGCCGCCCTGGCCGCGGTCGGCCATCTGCTTCCCGAACAGACGGCAGCCGTGGATGACACCCCACAGATTCACGTCGAGGACCTTCTTCCAGTCCTCGGGGGTGGTGTCGAAGAACGAACCCGACAGGCCGATGCCCGCGTTGTTCACCAGCACGTCCACCACGCCGTACTCGGCCGCGACCTTCTCGGCGAGCTTCTCCATGGCCTGCTCGTCCGAGACGTCGACGGTCTCCGCCCAGGCCTCGGGGGCACCGATCAGCTGCGCCATCTCGGCGGTCCGGGCCGCGCTCTCCGCGTCCCGGTCCACGGCGATCACCCGCGCCCCGGCCTCGGCGAACGCGAACGCGGTGGCCCGGCCGATGCCGCTGCCGGCGCCCGTGACCAGGACGAGCTGCCCGCCGAACCGGTCCGCGTACTTGCCGGAGGGGGTGGCGCGCCGCGCGGGCACGCCACCCTCCCGCGCCTCGTGCGCGGTGACGAACTCGCCGATCCAGGCTGTGAGCTGGTCGGGACGGGTGCGTGGCACCCAGTGCTTGGCGGGCAGGCTGCGCCGGGTCAGGTCCGGCGCCCACAGCTCCAGCTGGTCGTAGAGCCGCGGCGAGAGGAAGGCGTCCCCGAGGGGCGTGATGAGCTGCACGGGCGCGTGCGCGTACGCGTCCTCGCGGGGGCGGGTCAGGCGCGCCCGCACGTTGTCCCGGTAGAGCCAGGCGCCGTGGGCGGCGTCCGTGGGCAGCGACGCCGTCGGGTAGTCGCCGGCGGGGACGCGCTCGACGCGCTCCAGGATCTTCGGCCAGCGCTTGCCGAGCGGGCCGCGCCAGGCCAGCTCCGGAACCACCGGCGTGTGCAGCATGTACACGTACCAGGACTTGGCACCCTGGCCGAGCAGCTGGCCGACCTTGCGGGGCGTGGGCCGCTTCATGCGCTGCTTGATCCAGTGCCCGAAGTGGTCGAGGGACGGGCCCGACATCGAGGTGAAGGAGGCGATGCGGCCCTCGGTGCGCTTGACCGTGACGAACTCCCAGGACTGCACGGAGCCCCAGTCGTGCCCCACGACGTGGACCGGCCGGTCCGGGCTCACGGCGTCGATGACGGCCACGAAGTCGTCGGTCAGCTTCTCCAGGGTGAAGCCGCCGCGCAGCGGGGACGGAGCCGTGGACCGGCCCATGCCGCGCACGTCGTAGAGGACCACGTGGAAGCGGTCCGCGAGGCGCGTGGCGACCTCGGACCACACCTCCTTGGAGTCCGGGTAGCCGTGCACCAGGACGACGGTGGGCCGCGCCGCGTCGCCGAGCTCCACGACGCACAGCTCGATCCCGCCCGTGGCCACCGTGCGCTCGCGCGCGCCGTGGATCTTCATCAGGTCCGTCATCAGATGCCCTCCGCCCAGCGCCGCACGTGCGGCAGATCGTCGTCCAGCCAAAACGCGCTCTCCTCGGGGTCCTTGGAGTCCGTCACCACGAGGAGCTCCTCGAACTTGGCGCCGGTGCCGCGGAATCCGAGGTGCGGCTCCACGGCCCACAGGCCGGGTTGCGGCGGGTGGTCGGAGAACCGGTACGGGGACCACAGCGGTGACCAGCCGTCCCGGTGTCCGTGCAGCGCGTCGCTCGCCAGGCCCTTGAGGGACTGCGCGCCGAAGCCGAACAGCGTCGGGTTCAGCCGGCGCTCCCTGACCCGGTCCACCTTGTGGGCGATGACGCCGAAGGGGTACGCCCGGTGCCGGTTCGCATAGCCCTGGCGGACCATGAGCCGGTCCACGTCCTCGTAGATCTCCCGCAGTGTGCGGCGCTCGCGCACCTCGCGCAGGATCAGCTCGCGGTGCGCCCGGAGGTCGGCGAGCAGCTTGTCGTGCAACGGGCTGAGGCCGAGACAGCCCGAGTAGCCGATGTCCGCCGTGTAGCCCTTGTGGACCGGGGCCATGTCGAGGATGAACGGCATGCCCGCCTCGAGCCTGCGGTTCGTCGGGAAGAACTGCAGCGGGACGCGGAAGTTCACGAACGCGGTGCGGTCGCCGAACCAGGCGAAGGGCAGGTGGAACCAGTCCCGCACCCCGCGCTCACGCAGCCACTCGCGCTGCATGCGCGCCGCCTCGCGCTCGGTCACACCCGGCTTGAGCTGCGCCGCGACCGCCTCCGCGCACTCGTACGCGAGGGTCTGCACTTCCCTGAACCCGCGCAGCTCCGCGGAGAGCTCCCGTGCCACTGCTGTGGTCATGCCACCGTCCGTCCCGGTCACGGCCGCCCGTGACCGGGACGTCGCCGTACGCGCTCGTAACTTGACACTGATGAATGTGACAATGACCGGCGTCGACGTCAAGAGCCCTGCGGCAGACTGTGGAAAACGTCCGCGATGTGCACAACCGGGCCACCACGACGGGTGACGGACCAGAGGTCGAGGGAGTACTCGGGGCTGACCCCCTAGGGACCCGTACGCCTCAGGTCGCATACGAGGTCGACCCCACGGTCTGACGTCAGATGTGGCCTGCGCCACTAGCGTCGAAGCGTGACTGTGATCGCGACCGAAAGCCTGAGCAAGCGGTTCCCCCGGGTGACCGCGCTTGACCGGCTGACCATGGACATCGAGCCCGGGGTGACCGGACTCGTCGGAGCCAATGGAGCCGGCAAGTCCACCATGATCAAGATCCTGCTGGGTCTGTCCCCCGCCTCGGAGGGCCGAGCCGAAGTGCTCGGGCTCGACGTCGCGACCAAGGGCGCCGAGATCCGCGAGCGGGTCGGCTACATGCCCGAGCACGACTGCCTGCCGCCCGACGTCTCGGCCACCGAGTTCGTCGTCCACATGGCGCGCATGTCGGGCCTGCCGCCGACCGCCGCCCGCGAACGCACGGCGGACACGCTGCGCCACGTCGGCCTGTACGAGGAGCGCTACCGCCCCATCGGCGGCTACTCGACCGGCATGAAGCAGCGCGTGAAGCTGGCCCAGGCGCTCGTCCACGACCCGCAGCTGGTCTTCCTGGACGAGCCGACCAACGGCCTGGACCCGGTCGGCCGCGACGACATGCTCGACCTGATCCGCCGCGTCCACTCCGAGTTCGGCATCTCGGTCCTCGTCACCTCGCACCTCCTCGGCGAACTGGAGCGCACCTGCGACCACGTCGTCGTGATCGACGGCGGCAAGCTGCTGCGCTCCAGCTCCACCAAGGACTTCACGCAGAGCACCGCGACGCTCGCCGTCGAGGTCACCGACAGCGACGCGCACCCCGACGGCACGCGCGCGTTGCGCGAGGCGCTCGCCGGGCGCGGCATCGAGACCCACACCGGCGGCGAACTGCCCGGCGCCGGACACATCGTCCTGCTCACCGCCCAGGGCGAGCAGACCTACGACCTCGTGCGCGACGTCGTGGCCGACCTCGGCCTGGGCCTGGTGCGCATGGAACAGCGCCGGCACCACATCGCGGAGGTCTTCCGCCCGGCCGACGAACAGCAGGAACCCCTCGCCTCCGTGGCGGCACAGCAGACGGGAGGCGGCCACGATGACCACTGAGCCCATGCCCACGGACCGCGCGTCCACCCAGATCCACAACATCGGCTACCGCCACTACGACGGCCCGCGCCTCGGCCGCGCCTACGCCCGCCGCTCGCTCTTCTCGCAGAGCCTGCGCGGCGCGTACGGACTGGGCCGCTCGGCCAAGTCGAAGGTGCTGCCCATGCTGCTCTTCGTGGTGATGTGCGTGCCCGCGCTGATCATGGTCGCGGTCGCCGTCGCCACCAAGGCGAAGGACCTGCCGCTCGACTACACGCGCTACGCGATCGTCCTCCAGGCGGTGATCGCCCTCTACGTGGCCTCGCAGGCGCCCCAGGCCGTCTCGCGCGACCTGCGCTTCAAGTCCGTACCGCTCTACTTCTCGCGCCCCATCGAACGCGGCGACTACGTGGCGGCGAAGTTCGCCGCCATGACCTCCGCCCTGTTCATCCTCACCGCCGCGCCGCTGATCGTCCTCTACGTAGGCGCACTGCTCGCCAAGCTCGACTTCGCCGAGCAGAGCAAGGGATTCGCCCAGGGACTGGTCTCCGTGGCACTGCTGTCACTGCTCCTCGCCGGCATCGGGCTCGTCATCTCCGCCGTCACCCCGCGCCGCGGCTTCGGCATCGCCGCCGTGATCGCCGTCCTGACGATCTCCTTCGGCGCCGTCTCCACCGTCCAGGCGATCGCCGACGCGCAGGACAACGGCGGCGCGGTCTCCTGGCTCGGCCTGTTCTCGCCGATCACGCTCATCGACGGAGTGCAGACCGCCTTCCTGGGCGCCACGTCCGCCTTCCCCGGCGCGCACGGCCCCTCGTCCGGCCAGGGCGTGATCTACCTCCTCGTCGTCCTCGGCCTCATCGCCGGCTCCTACGGGCTGCTGATGCGCCGCTACCGGAAGGTCGGGCTGTGACCTCCATCAACATCGACCACGTCTCGCGCTGGTTCGGCAACGTGGTCGCCGTCAACGACATCACCATGACGGTCGGCCCCGGTGTCACGGGCCTGCTCGGCCCCAACGGAGCGGGCAAGTCCACGCTCATCAACATGATGGGCGGCTTCCTCGCCCCCTCCAACGGCACGGTCACCCTGGACGGGCAGCCGATCTGGCGCAACGAACAGATCTACCGCCACATCGGGATCGTCCCCGAGCGCGAGGCCATGTACGACTTCCTCACGGGCCGCGAATTCGTCGTCGCCAACGCGGAGTTGCACGGTCTCGGCAAGAAGGAGGCGGGGCGGGCCCTCGCCACCGTCGAGATGGAGTACGCGCAGGACCGCAAGATCTCGACGTACTCCAAGGGCATGCGCCAGCGCGTGAAGATGGCCTCCGCGCTCGTCCACGAACCGTCCGTGCTCCTCCTGGACGAGCCGTTCAACGGCATGGACCCGCGCCAGCGCATGCAGCTCATGGACCTGCTGCGGCGCATGGGCGACGAGGGCCGCACGGTGCTCTTCTCCTCGCACATCCTCGAGGAGGTCGAGCAACTCGCCTCCCACATCGAGGTGATCGTCGCCGGACGGCACGCGGCGAGCGGCGACTTCCGCAAGATCCGCCGCCTGATGACGGACCGCCCGCACCGCTATCTGGTCCGCTCCAGCGACGACCGCGCCCTGGCCGCCGCACTGATCGCGGACCCGTCCACCGCCGGCATCGAGGTCGACCTCAAGGAGGGCGCGCTGCGCATCCAGGCCGTCGACTTCGGCCGCTTCACGACGCTGCTCCCCAAGGTGGCGCGCGAGCACGGCATCCGCCTGCTCACGGTCTCGCCGTCCGACGAGTCCCTCGAGTCCGTCTTCTCGTACCTGGTCGCGGCGTAGGAGGCCCTGATGTACGACCCCACTGTCGCCCGGCTCACCTACCGGGCCCTGCTCGGCCGCCGCCGGGCCCTCATCCTGTTCGCCCTGCCCGTGCTGCTCATCGGCATCTCGGCACTGGTCCGCGGCCTCACCGGCGCCGACGACCAGACCGCGACCGACGTCCTCGGCGGCTTCGCGCTCGCCACGATGGTGCCGCTCATCGGCGTCATCGCGGGCACGGGCGCCATCGGCCCCGAGATCGACGACGGCTCCGTGGTCTATCTCCTGTCGAAGCCCGTGAAGCGGCCCACGATCATCTTCACCAAGCTCATCGTGGCGGTCGCCGTCACCATGGTCTTCTCCGCCGTCCCGACCCTGATCGCGGGCCTGATCCTGAACGGGAACGGGCAGCAGATCGCCGTCGCCTACACGGTCGCGGCCCTGGTCGCCTCCATCGCGTACGCCGCGATCTTCCTGCTGCTCGGCACGGTGACCCGGCACGCGGTCGTCTTCGGCCTCGTCTACGCCCTGGTGTGGGAGGCCCTCTTCGGCTCCCTGGTCGCGGGGGCCCGCACCCTCAGCGTGCAGCAGTGGTCCCTCGCGGTCGCCCACAAGGTGGCGGGCGGCGACCTCGTCACCTCGGACGTCGGCCTTCCCCTCGCGACGGTCCTCCTGGTGGCGGTCACGGTCCTGGCCACCTGGTACGCGGGCCAGAAGCTCCGCGCCCTGACGCTGGCCGGCGAGGAGTAGGACCGTTTCGCCCGCTGTGCGGATCTTGACGCCGATTTCACCCTCCTCTCCGGACACTGGGGGAGGGTGAGCGGTCCGTACGCCGCCCGAGGAGGATCTGCGATGGACGACGCCTGGGACGACGTGGTGCTGGACGCCGACTTCATCCGTGGCGCGGAGACGGCGGAGCCGTCCGCGCGGGCCCGCATGCTCGCGGCCCGCTGGCGCGACGGCGGCCCGGACCCGCAGCCGTGGCGCTCCGACGAGCCGCCCGCGGGATGGTTCTTCAGCAAGGCCAGGCGCCGCAGACGGCGGCGCCGCTGACTCCGAGCCTCCGGGCCCCGGGCTTTTAATCGGTGGCGGTCAACGGCCGGGCACGGCACAGTAGTTGTGTCACCGCGCCGGGGCGTCAGGTCCCGGCGGGCCACCTACCGGGAGAGGAGCGCGACGATGAAGTTCAGTAGTCCGTCGAGCTCCCGGCAGGGCAGCCCGAGGCAGGCTCCGGAGTAGTCACTGCACTCCGTCGAGCCCCGCCCCAGGGGTGCTGCCCGGGGCGGCCGCTTCGAGCACGTGCCCTCTGAGGCGCGTGGGCCGCCCACCCGGAGGATTGGCCGAGTGGTAAGGCAGCGGCTTGCACTGTGCTCATTCAAAGCGAGTCGTCGTCGGGGTGGAAGCCCCGCGCGCGTTCGATCCGCGCATCCTCCGCAAGCGCAACCAGTTCAAAGAGACCGGCACTCAGCCGAGCAGACGCTCCAGGACCACCGCGATGCCGTCGTCCGCGTTCGACGTCGTCACCTCGTCGGCGACGGCCTTCAGCTCGTCGTGCGCGTTGGCCATCGCCACACCGTGCGCGGCCCAGCCGAACATCGGGATGTCGTTGGGCATGTCGCCGAACGCGATGGTGGTCGCCGCCTTCGCACCCAGCCGGCGCGCCGCGAGCGACAGCCCCGTGGCCTTCGACAGCCCCAGCGGCAGCAGCTCCACGACGCCCGGGCCGGCCATCACGATGCCCACGAGATCGCCCGCCACGGCGCGCGCGATCGAGGCCAGCTCGTCGTCCGACAGCTTCGGGTGCTGGATGTAGACCTTGTTGAGCGGCGCCGCCCACAGGTCGGCGACCTCGGTGAACGGGATGACCGGGAGCGGCCCCTCCTGCACCTGGTAGCCGGGGCCGACGATCACCTCGCCCGCGAGGCCGTCGCGGCTCGCGGCGATCGCCAGCGGGCCGGTCTCGGCCTCGATCTTCGACAGGGCGAGCCCCGCCAGCTGCCGGTCGAGCGTCACGGACGTCAGGAGACGGTGCTCCCCCGCGTGGTAGACCTGCGCGCCCTGGCCGCACACCGCGAGTCCCTCGTAACCGAGGTCGTCGAGGATGTGGCGGGTCCAGGGCACGGCCCGGCCGGTGACGACGATGTGGGCCGCGCCCGCCGCGGTGGCCGCGGCGAGCGCCTCGCGCGTGCGCTCCGAGACCGTGTCGTCGGGACGCAGCAGCGTCCCGTCGAGGTCGGTCGCGACGAGCCGGTACGGAAAGGCGGCGGGTGCAATCGGAGCGGGCTGGCTCACTTGGTGATCGGCTCCAGACGGTTCTGACGCGGGTTCACGAACGCCTCACTTGGGTTCGAGAACCGTTCGTCCCCCCAGGTACGGGCGCAGGACCTCGGGCACCCGTACGGAGCCGTCGGCCTGCTGGTGATTCTCCAGGATCGCGACGATCGTGCGCGGAACGGCGCACAGCGTGCCGTTCAGCGTGGCGAGCGGCTGGACCTTCTTGCCGTCGCGCATCCGGATCGACAGACGGCGGGCCTGGAACCCGTCGCAGTTCGACGCCGAGGTCAGCTCGCGGTACTTGCCCTGGGTCGGGATCCACGCCTCGCAGTCGAACTTGCGCGAGGCCGAGGCGCCGAGGTCACCGGTGGCGACGTCGATCACCTGGAAGGGCAGCTCGAGGCCGGTCAGCCACTGCTTCTCCCACTCCAGGAGACGCTTGTGCTCGTTCTCCGCGTCGGCCGGGTCGACGTACGAGAACATCTCGACCTTGTCGAACTGGTGCACGCGGAAGATGCCGCGGGTGTCCTTGCCGTACGTGCCGGCCTCGCGGCGGAAGCACGGGGAGAAGCCCGCGTAGCGCAGCGGCAGCTGGTTCGCGTCGACGATCTCGTCCATGTGGTACGCGGCGAGCGGGACCTCGGAGGTGCCGACCAGGTAGTAGTCGTCCTTCTCCAGGTGGTACACGTTCTCCGCGGCCTGGCCGAGGAAGCCGGTGCCCTCCATGGCGCGCGGGCGCACCAGGGCGGGGGTCAGCATCGGCGTGAAGCCGGCCTCGGTGGCCTGGGCGATCGCCGCGTTGACCAGCGCGAGCTCCAGGAGCGCGCCGACGCCCGTCAGGTAGTAGAAGCGCGAGCCGGAGACCTTCGCGCCGCGCTCGACGTCGATGGCACCGAGCGCCTCGCCGAGCTCCAGGTGGTCCTTGGGCTCGAAGCCCTCGGCGCCGAAGTCGCGGATCGTGCCGTGCGTCTCGAGGACGACGAAGTCCTCCTCGCCGCCGCGCGGGACGTCGGGGTGCACGATGTTGCCCAGCTGGAGGGCGAGGGTCTTGGTCTCCTCCTCGGCCTCGCGCTGCTCGGCCTCGGCGGCCTTCACGTCCGCCTTGAGGGACTCGCCCTTCTTCAGCAGCTCCGCGCGCTCCTCGGGCGTGGCCTTGCCCATGAGCTTGCCGAGCGCCTTCTGCTCGGAGCGCAGTTCGTCGAAGCGGAGCCCGGACGACCTGCGCCGCTCGTCGGCGGACAGGACGGAGTCGACGAGGGCGACGTCCTCTCCACGGGCGCGCTGGGAGGCGCGAACACGGTCGGGGTCCTCACGGAGCAGGCGAAGGTCAATCACCCCTCAAGGCTACCGTCGCGCGCTCGCGGCTCACGCCCGGATATCCGGCGGCCGGCGACACGGCGGTTTATGTCCCATTTGCCGGAATGTGCATTTAGCCTGGAATGCAAGATCGGGAACTCCGTCAAGGAAAAGCGGGCCGGTCCCTGAATGGGGGCAGGCGGCGGGCGGGGCCTTGACCCGACTCCCTTGTGGGGTGCGGAATTTGGCGCCCGCTGTCCACAGGGATTCAGCGTTCCGAAAAGTTATCCACAGGCTGTGCGAGAGATCTGTGGACTGCGGAAGAGATCGTTCCGAAAGCCGCATGTGGAGCGAAGCATTCTCGATCCAAACCCGCTTCGGACTCACTTTCGGGTGGAAATGCTTCACTCTGAAGAGTTGATCGACGGAAATGGGTGGACGAGGGGTGACGTGCGGGCCTGTGGAGGGAGTTGGGGTCGGTAGGGCGATTTGTCGACGGAATCGACCCTTCCTGTCGACTTGTCCCCAGGTCGAGAAGGGCACCTGTGGATAACTTCTGTGGATGAAGAAAATCCGCTGGTAGGACCGGTGGTCCAGACCGCGAAGAGCCGGGCCCGACGGTGGAAAACCGGGCCCGGCTGTGGGAAACGGAGCTAGAAGCGGCCGTCCTGGCAGCGCGCCAGCCAGTCCGACGCCGCCATGAACTCCCCGTCCGAGGTCCCGGCCCGCGGCGTCCGAACGTCCGCGACGGCGACACCCGCCCGCGGATACGAGCCGAGGTAGCGCACCTGCGGGCACCTCCGCTTCAGCCCCATCAGCGCCTCCGCCACCCGGCGGTCCGAGATGTGTCCCTCGGCGTCGATCGCGAAGCAGTAGTCACCGATCCCCGTGCCGGTCGGCCGGGACTGCAGCAGCACCAGGTTGACCCCGCGGATCGCGAACTCCTGCAGCAGCTCCATCAGCCCGCCGGGGTGGTCGTCGCTCTGCCAGATGACCACGGACGTCTTGTCGGCCCCGGTCGGCGCCGCGGGCCGGGCCGGCTTGCCCACCAGGACGAACCGGGTCTGCGCGTTCTCCGCGTCGTGGATGTCGGTGACCAGCGGGGTCAGCCCGTAGCGCTCGGCCGCGAAGACACCGGCGAACGCGGCGTCGAAGCGGCCCTCCTGCACGAGCCGGGCCCCGTCCGCGTTCGACGCGGCGGACTCCCAGGTCACGTCGCCCGCCAGATGGGTCTTCATCCAGTTGCGCACCTGGGGCTGGGCCGCCGGGTGCGCCGTCACCGTCTTGATGTCCGACAGCTGCGTGCCGGGCCGTACGAGCAGCGCGAAGGTGATGTCGAGCAGCACCTCGCGGTAGATCATCAGCGGCTCGCCCGCGACCAGCTCGTCGAGCGTCGTCGTGATGCCGCCCTCGACCGAGTTCTCGATCGGCACGAACGCGGCCTCGGCCTCACCGGACCGGACGGCGTCGAGCGCCGCCGGCACCGACACCATGGGGACCAGCTCCCGGGTGGCCGTCTCCGGGAGCGTGCGCAGGGCGACTTCGGTGAAGGTGCCCTCGGGGCCGAGATACGCGTAGCTGGCTGGCATGCAGTCACCCTAATGCGGCCCGGCCCCGGGGAGGGCCGGAGCTCAGCCCTCCAGCAGCTCCTGCCCCACGTATCCGCCCTTCTGAGCGCCGCCCGGCACCGCGAACAGGCCGCTCGACTCGTGCCGGATGAACTCCGACAGGGCGTCGCCCCGGTCGAGCTTGCGCTGCACCGGCACGAAGCCGCGCAGCGGATCCGCCTGCCAGCAGATGAACAGCAGACCCGCGTCCACAGTGCCGTCCGCCGCGATGCCGTCGTGGAAGGAGAACGGGCGGCGCAGCATCGCGGCCCCGCCGTTCTGGTCCGGCCGGCTGATGCGCGCGTGCGCGTTGATCGGCACGACGAGATCGCCGCCCGGGCCGGTCTTCTCCAGGTCCGGCTCGGTCGTCTCGGAGCCGCCGCTGAGCGGCGCCCCCGTCGACTTCCGGCGCCCGATGACCGCCTCCTGCGCCTTCGCGCCGAGCTGCTCCCAGTCGTCGAGCAGCATCCGGATGCGGCGCACGACCGCGTACGAGCCGTTCGCCATCCAGTCGGGGGAGCCCGAGGCGGGCACGAAGATCCGCTTGTCGAAGTCGGCGTCGGACGGCTTCGGGTTGTTCGTGCCGTCGACCTGGCCCATCAGGTTCCGGGCCGTCATCGGGTGCGCGGTGGCGCCCGGCGAACGGTTGAAGCCGTTCATCTGCCAGCGCACCTTCGCCGCCCCGCCCGCGTCCTTCTGGATCGCGCGCAGGGCGTGGAAGGCGACGAGCGAGTCGTTGGCACCGATCTGCACCCACAGGTCGCCGTTGCTGCGCGCCTTGTCGAGGTGGTCGGAGAAGAAGTCCGGCAGCGGGTCGAGCGCGCCCGGCCGCTGCTTCTCCAGACCGGTACGGGCGAAGAAGCTGTGCCCGAAACCGAAGGTGACCGTCAGCGAGGACGGACCCGCGTCCCGCGCGACGTCCGTGTCGTCCGCTCCGGCGGGCTCCCCCGCCATCAGCCGCTCGGCCGTCGCCGACCAGCGGCGCAGCAGTGCGGCCGCCTCCTTGCGCCCCGCGCCCGGCGCGAGGTCGAACGCCACGACATGGCCGCGGGCCTGCATCGGCGTGGTGATCCCCGGCTGATGTTTCCCGTGAAACATCACGCGGTCCGCGCCGAGCGTGGTCAGTGCCGTCTGCTGCTCCGGCGCGGTCGCCGAGGCCACGGCGTATCCGGCGCCCGCCCCGACGGCGCCCAGGGCGACGCCGGTCGCCCCGGCCGTGCCGATGAGACGGCGGCGGGAGATGCCGGGGGCGCCGGGCCCGGAGGTGTCCGCGGCCGTACGGCTCTGGGTGTCAGCCATGGTGGTTCAGCCGATCTTCGCGTTCTTGGTGACGGTCACTTGGTCGATGTCGGAGGTGCGCACGGTGACCGCGATCTTCCAGTCGCCGGCCACGGGGATCTGCACGCCGCTCGCCGTCCAGTGTCCCGTGGCGATGCGGTCGGGCACGACGGACAGCGGGCCGATCTTCTTCGCCTCCTGGGTGAAGGACACCTTCACCTCGGGGACGTCGAAGGCCTTCCCGTTGGGGCGCAGCACGTAGACGTGCATGTCGTTGTCGCCGGTGCGGCCCGGGTCCACGTCGAACAGGACCGAGCCCTTGCCGTCCGCGGCGCCCGTGTCGAACGGCATCTTCAGGGAGACCGGCCCCGCCTGCGTCTGCGCGGCGGCGCCCGCGGCCTTGGCCTCCTCCTCCGTACGGCCCGGCTCGGTGCTGGTCAGGATCGTGGTGACGACGAGCAGGACCACGGCGACACCGGCCTCGGCGAGCACCGAGCGGCGCAGCCCGAAGCGCTGCGGGTCGGCGTCGCGCACCCGCTTCTCGCGGGCACTGGCCATCGCGGCGCGCTGCCGGGCGAGCTGCGCGGCCCGCTCGGGACTCTCGCCGTCCCGGCCGCCGCCCTCGACGGAACCGGTGCCCGCCGTGCCCTTGGCGCCGCCCCCGACCTCGACCGGTTCCTTCTTCCCGGCCGTCCGCTGCTCGACCACGCTCGCCGTGACCGCTTCCTCGGCGATCCGGCCGGTCCAGCGGCGGGAGATCCAGGCGATGCCTACGAGCAGCGCCACGAGCCCGATCTTGATCAGGAGCAGCTGACCGTAGCGGGTGCCGGTCAGCGCCGACCAGGAGCCGACCTGCCGCCACGACTGGTAGATCCCGGTCGCCGCGAGCACGACGACGCTGCCGAACGCGACCCGGGAGAAGCGGTGCACCGCCGAGGCCTCGATCGAGGGTGCCCGGTACAGCGCGACGAGCAGCGCGCTCAGCCCGCCGAACCAGGTGGCGACGGCCAGCAGGTGCAGCACGTCGACGGGCATCGCGATGCCGGTCTGGATGCCGGTGGAGGCGTGCTCGGCCATGGCCCAGGTGGCGCCGAGTCCGGCGGCGACGACCGCGCCGCCGACCGCGAGCCCGAAGGTGAGGTCCTTGAGCTCCTTCTTGTCGCCGTCCTCGGCACGCTTCACATAGGCGCCGAAGAGCACGGCGATGAAGAGCGCGGCCGCGGCGAGCAGCAGCAGCCGGGAGGTGAGCGCCGCGCCGGTCTTCGTCTGGAGGACCTGTCCGAGCAGCGTCATGTCGAAGACGTCGCCGAGCTTCCCGGAGCCGGTGTAGGCGCCGCGCATCAGCAGCATGGCGATGGTGGAGGCGGTCAGCGCGGTCCAGCCCGCCACGACGACGCGCTGCACCGGCTTGATCCCGGCGCCGCGCGGCCAGCAGGCCAGCACGAACACGGCGCCGCCCACGAGGAGCACGTAGCCCGCGTAGGAGAGGTAGCGCGTGACGCCGTAGAGGGCGCCCACGACGCCGCCGCCCGCGTTCTGGTCGGTCAGCACCGCGGAGGTCTTGGAGGGGGCGCCGATCGAGAACGTGAAGGCGCCCGAGACGGGATGGCTGTCGGCCGACACGACCTGGTAGGCGACGGTGAACGTGCCGTCCGGCAGGCCGGAGTGCAGCCCCACGGCGTACTTGGTGCCGCCGGCGCCGCGCGCCTTGCCGTCGTCGACGCGCTTGCCCGCGGGGTCGAGCACGCGCAGCGAGTCGTCCGACAGGGCGACGGTCTCGGAGAAGGTGAGCGTCACCCGCTTCGGTGCCGTCTCGACCACCGCTCCCTGCTGGGGATCGCTGCCGGTCAGCGCGGCGTGCGCGGACACGGGAGCGGCACCGGCCAGGAGCGCGCCGGTGACGGCGAGGAACAGCAGCACCAGGTGCCGGAAACGGGGAGCGATGGTCTTCACGTGCGGTCAGCCCCTCAATGAGACGCGTGCGACGTCGGGTTGTAGGTGGCGGCCTTCACCGGGAAGTCGACCTTGACGGTGCCGGACTCGGCGAAGTGCAGCTCCACGGCCACCTTGTCGCCCTCCTTCGGCTTCCGCTTCAGGTTCTCGAACATGAGGTGGTCGGCGCCGCGCTCGAAGTCCAGCTCGCCGTTCGCGGGCACCGCGAACGACTCCTGCTCCTTCATCACGCCGTCCTTGGTCGTGTGCAGGGTGACCTGGCCGGCGATCTCGCTGCTGACGGACTCCAGGGTGTCGGCCGCGCCGCCGTTGTGGACGACGAAGAAGCCGGCCGCCATGTCGCCGGAGGCGGGCTCGGGGATGAACGCGCCCTCGACCTTCACGTCCGGCGCGTCCCCGCCCCCGTCACCGGAGCCGCAGGCGGTGAGCGCGAGGGCCGCCGCCAGCGTCACGGCGCCGAACGCGAGCGGGGTCCGTACGCGGGTCACGGCTTGGCCCCCTTGACGATCTTCGGGAGGTCCTTGGTGTAGTCGTCCACCGTGGCGTCCTCGCCGTACAGGACGTAACCGGCGTCGGTCTTCGGCGAGAAGGCGATGACCTGCGTGCCGTGCATCGACACGAGCTTGCCGTTCTTGTCCTTCTGGGTCGGCTCGATGGAGATGCCGATGGTGCGGGCGCCGCCCTGGATGGTGGCGAAGTCACCGGTCAGGCCGATGAAGTCGGCGTCCTGCGCCTTGAGCCACTTGCCGAGCACGGCCGGGGTGTCACGGTCCGGGTCGGTCGTGACGAAGACGACCTGGAGCTTGTCCTGCTCGGACTTGGGCAGGGCCTTCTTGGCGACGGCGATGTTGCTCATCGTCAGCGGGCAGACGTCCGGGCAGTGGGTGTAGCCGAAGTAGATCAGCGTCGGCCTGCCCTTGGTCCGCTCGCGCAGGTCGAACTTCTTGCCGTGGGTGTCCGTGAGGACCAGGTCCGGCTTCTCGAAGGGCTTGTCGAGCACCGTCGCGGCCTTCTGCGAACCGGCCTCGGTCGACACCTCGGTGACCGGCTTCGCGCTGTCGTCGCTGCCGGTGCCGCACGCGGAGAGCGTGAAGGCGGCCGCCGTGACCAGTCCGGCGGCGGCGAACAGCGTCTTCCTGCCCGCCTTCTTGTCGCGCGACTGCTTGCTCGTCTTCTTCATGGTGTTGCGCATAGAAAAACGTCCCGTAGGTGAGGGTCCGGCCCGCGCCGGGGTCGCCCACCGCGACCCCGGCGCGGAACCGAGGGTGGCTCAGTTGTTGGTACGCCGACGGCCCGCCAGGACGCCGAACGCCACACCGGCGGCGCCGACGAGGATGCCGACGATGCCGAGCGTGCGGGCGGTGGTGTCGCTGGTGGAGCTGTCGGAAGCGGCCTCGGTGGAGGCCGAGGCCTGCTTCTTGTCGTCCTTGGCGGCGGCGCCCGCGGCCCCGTGGCCGTCCTCCTCGGCGGCCGTCAGGGCGAGGACCGGCGCCGGGCTCTCCGGCTCCTCCTGGCCCTCCTGCGGGGCCTCGATCCAGCGCACGACCTCCTTGTCGTCGTACGTCTGGAGGGCCTTGAACACGAGCTGGTCGGTGTCGGTCGGCAGCTGGCCGATGGAGACCGGGAACTTCTGGAAGTAGCCGGGCCGGACACCCTTGTCGTCACCCGAACCGGTCGCGGTCCAGGTGACCTTGGAGACGACCTCGCTGATCTTCCGGCCGTGCATCTCCAGCGGCTTGTCCAGCTTCGACTTCGTGACCTTCGCCTCCCAGCCCGGCACCGGCTCGGGCATCACCGAGGCGAGCGGGTGGTCGGTCGGGAAGGAGACCTCGAGCTTGACCGTCGAGGAGTCGTCGCGCTCGTTCGGGACCTTGAAGTCGACCACGGCGTAACCGCCCTTGGCGGCCGGGCCCTCCGGCTGCACGGACACGTGCGCGAAGGCCGGGGCGGACAGCAGGGCGACGGAGGAGACGGCGGCGGCACCGACGAGAGCGGCGCGGGACATCTTCTTCATGACGATGAGAACTCCACGTTCAGCGGGACCCCTCAGGGGCCCTCCGGAGGATGAGGAGCGCACCCGGACACGGGCACGCGCGCGTGCCGCACGGCAGCACGCCTCACCCCTCGCGTCGCGCGGTGGAGGTGGAGTACGGATGCCGTGTCAGGCAGCGAGAAGGAACGCGTCCTCGGCGGGTGGCCCGCGCCGGCTCACCGAGTGCTGGAGGACGACGGCCCGCAGCCGCGGCGGCGCCGGGAACCCGGCACGCGGCGCGCACCCGAGCCCCGCGGGAACCTCCCCGAGACCCGCGCGCAGGACGCGGACGAGGGCGAGCGCCGCCCGCAGGGACCGTACGAACGCCCCCTCGGCGACCGACTGCGCCGAGGCCCGGGAGAGCCGCAGGGCGCCGCTCAGGGCGAGGTCGCCGCGGCGCAGCAGCCAGCCGGCGCCGGCCGCGGCGAGCAGGTGCCCGAGCAGCATCGGCAGCGACGGCATCAGCGCCATGGCGCCGGCCGCGCCGGTCATGTGGTGCTGCGCCTCGCCGCTCGGCACCCCGGCGTCGTCGAGGATCCGCTGCGCCTGGACCGGGCTGAGCGCCGAGGCGCCCGCCCCGCACATCAGCCGTGCGGCCCGCTCGACCACGGACGGTTCGGCGCCGCCCATCACCATCGTGCCGTGCTGCTGGCCGACCCCGAAGAGCGTGTGGAGGCCGATCTGGCCGACGCCCAGGAGCGCGGCGATGCCCGGCAGCGCGCGCTCGCGGCCCGCGAGGGGCAGGGCGGCGCAGAAGACGGTCAGGAAGCCCAGCGAGAGCGTCCACAGGGGGACGGTGGCGGTGGACCCGAGGACGTGCCCCGCCGCGGACAGCACGACGCAGACCGCGGCGAACACCGCGGCCCTGAGCAGCCGGAGACCGGCCGCGCTGCGCGCCTGGCGCGGGTGGGGGGCAGACATGGCGGCCTCATCATCGCACTGGGCCCCTCGGCGCGGTGCGGCAGGTCCGCAAGGTCCGGAAATCTCCCGTCGATCTCCCTGGAGATCTCCTTTACAACGGGGACAGTACGGCTCGCATCCGCCATATGGGCGGTATCACGTCAACCGCGCGATTGCGCGCGGGCGGTGACGGCAATACGTATCGGTATGTCGAGCCGCGGCCGGGAGGCGGGAGCATGAGCATCTGGTGGTCCCTCCGTCTGCGCCGCGAAGCGGCGAGTGTCCCGCTCGCCCGACGCCTCCTCCTGGGCGCCATGGAGACGGCCGGCGTCGACCCCGACATCTCCTACGACCTGTCGGTCGCCCTCAGCGAGGCGTGCGCGAACGCGGTGGAGCACGGCGGCGCGTCCGGAACGGGCGGCACCGCGGGCGGGTACGAGGTGACGGCGTATCTGGAGGGCGAGCGCTGTCGCATCGAGGTCGCCGACTCCGGACCCGGCTTCCCGGCCGTGCGCGGGCGCGCGCCGAGCACGCACGCGGAGAACGGCCGCGGCCTGTGCCTCATCGAGGAACTCTCCGACCACGTGGACTTCGTGAACCGGCCGGGCCACGGCGGCGCCGTCGTCAGCTTCGACAAGATCCTCAAATGGAAGAAGGACGCGCCCCTTGTAGCGGTGTGACCACTACAAGGAGTGTCATCACTACAAGGGGCGCGTCCTGTTGCCGGCGTACTGGAGTACCGGCGTACTGGCGATCAGCCCTTGAGGCGGGCCATCCAGGCCTCGACCTCGTCGGCCCGCCGCGGCAGACCGGACGACAGGTTCTCGTTGCCGCCCTCGGTGACGAGGATGTCGTCCTCGATCCGGACGCCGATGCCGCGGTACTCCTGCGGCACCGTCAGGTCGTCGGCCTGGAAGTACAGACCGGGCTCGACGGTGAGCACCATGCCGGGCTCCAGCGTGCCGTCCACGTACGTCTCGGTCCGCGCGACGGCGCAGTCGTGGACGTCCATGCCGAGCATGTGACCGGTGCCGTGCAGCGTCCAGCGGCGCTGCAGCCCGAGCTCCAGGACCCGCTCGACCGGGCCCTCGACCAGGCCCCACTCGACGAGCTTCTCGGCGAGCACGCGCTGCGCGGCGTCGTGGAAGTCGCGGTACTTGGCGCCGGGCTTCACGGCCGCGATACCGGCCTCCTGGGCCTCGTACACGGCGTCGTAGATCTTCCGCTGGATCGCGCTGTACGTGCCGTTGATCGGCAGCGTGCGGGTCACGTCGGCGGTGTAGTACGTGTGCGTCTCGACGCCCGCGTCCAGGAGGAGCAGGTCGCCGGAGCGGACCGCGCCGTCGTTGCGGACCCAGTGCAGGGTGCAGGCGTGCGGGCCGGCGGCGCAGATGGAGCCGTAGCCGATGTCGTTGCCCTCCACGCGCGCGCGGAGGAAGAACGTGCCCTCGATGTAGCGCTCGGAGGTCGCCTCGGCCTTGTCGAGCACCTTCACGACGTCCTCGAAGCCGCGCACGGTGGAGTCGACGGCCTTCTGCAGCTCGCCGACCTCGAACGCGTCCTTCACGAGGCGGGCCTCGGACAGGAAGACGCGCAGCTCCTCGTCGCGCTCGGCGGTGACCTTGTCGGCCAGGGCCGCCTCGATGCCGGCGTCGAAGCCGCGCACGACGCGGACGGGGCCGGTGGCCTCGCGCAGCGCGTCGGCGAGCTCGCGCACGTCGGAGGCGGGGATGCCGTAGAGCGTGGCGGCCTCGGTCAGGGAGTGGCGGCGGCCGACCCACAGCTCGCCCTGGCCGTCGAGCCAGAACTCGCCGTTCTCGCGGTCCGAGCGCGGCAGGAGGTAGATCGTCTCCTTGTGGCCGTCCGCGGTGGGCTCCAGGACGAGGACGCCGTCCTCCGTCTGGTTGCCGGTCAGGTACGCGTACTCGACGGAGGCGCGGAAGGCGTACTCCGTGTCGTTCGAGCGGGTCTTGAGGTTGCCCGCGGGGACCACGATGCGCTCGCCGGGGAAGCGGGCGGACAGGGCCTTGCGGCGGGCGGCGGTCTCGGCGGCCTGGGCGATCGGCTGCAGGTCGTGCAGCTCCGTGTCGGCCCAGCCGGACTTCATGTTCTCGGCGAGCTCGTCGGACACGCCCGGGTAGAGGCCGTTCTTCCGCTGCTTGATGGGCTCGTCTTCCGGGGTCTCCGGGGTGGTGAGCTCCTCCGACACGGTTCCTCCTGTTTGCAGCCTGTATAGGGCGATGGACCCCCTCCATCGTACGAGCGTACGGAAGGGCGACCAGGGCCGGAGGACCCTTACCGGCTGTGCGCGGGCGCCTACTCGAAGCGGGCTGCCAGCAGGACGACGTCCTCGTCGCTGTCGGCCGTGTCGAGGCCGTCGGGGAGCACGGCGTGCAGGACGTGGTCGGCGATCGCGCCGGGGTCGTCGCGGATGGCGCGCGGGACGCCGGCGGCCGCCGCGTGGAGCCGGGCGAAGGCGCGGTCCATCGGGTCGCCGGTGCGGTGCAGCAGGCCGTCGGTGTAGAGCAGCACCGTTTCGCCCGGCTCCGGCTCGACCTCCGTGCTCGGCGCCTCCCAGCAGGCGAGCATGCCGAGCGGCGCGGACAGCGTCGTCTCGACGAACTCGGTGCGGCGGGCGCCGATCAGCAGCGGCGGGCTGTGCCCCGCGCCCGCGAGGACGATCTTGCGCTGGGCGGGCTCGCAGTAGGCGAACAGGGCGGTGGCGCTGCGCGCGGGTTCGGTGAGCCGCAGCAGCAGTTCGAGATCGGACAGGACCGCGACCGGGTCCTCGCCCTCCATGACGGCGTAGGCCCGCAGGGAGGCGCGCAGCCGGCCCATCGCGGCGACGGCGCTCGCGCCGCAGCCGGTGACCGAGCCGACGGCGAGACCGAGCGCGCCCTCGGGCAGCGGCAGCGCGTCGTACCAGTCGCCGCCGCCGCGCGGTCCCGTGCGGTGACGCGCGGCGAGCTGGACGCCGGCCACGCGGGGGAGCCGCGGCGGCAGCAGCTCGTCGGAGACCGTGCGCGCCCACGCGCGCGTGCGCTCCAGTTCGAGGAGGCGGTCCAGGTGCTCGGTGGCGTAGCGCGCGTACAGGCCCACGAGGTGGCGCTGGCGCTCGACGGGTTCGGCGGGCTCGTCGTAGAGCCAGACGGCGGCGCCGATCCGGCCCGCGGCGTCGGTGGCGAGCGGCAGCGCGTAGCTGGCCGCGTAGCCGAGGCGGGCGGCGACCTCGCGGTGGCGCGGGTCGAGACCGTCCTCGGAGAGCAGGTCGGTGTGGACCTCGGGGTCGGTGGTGAGCCCGTCCAGGATCCGCCCGTACGAGGTGGCGCCGCGCGGCACGGTCTCGATGTGGCCGAGGTCGGGGCGGGACAGACCGAGGCCGACGGTGGTGTCGGGGCCGCGGCCGTCCCCCGGTTCGAGCACGACGAGACCGCGCCGGGCGCCCACCAGGGCGGCTCCGGCGCGCAGCAGTTCGTGCAGGGCGTCCTCGAGCACGGCGGTGCGGGCGAGCCGCTCCGTGAGTTCGTGCAGGGTCGTGAGGTCCGAGACCCAGCCGGCGAGGCGGTCCTGGATCAGGGCGGAGGGGGCGGGCGTCGGCGGCGACGCGGCCGGTGTCCGTGACGGTGCGGGGGCCGGGGCGGACGAGACCGTGTGGGCAGGCGGGGGAACCTGTCCAGAAGGGGCATCGATTCCGGCCACTTTCGGCAGGCGCGGGGTTGTCATGGCTTCCGGCTTTCCGACCGGTGCATTTCGCTCAATTGCATGGCAAACCCCCATGTCAGCCTTATCAGCTCTGCGCCGCCAGCAGTGGTTCCACATCTACACGCACTGGAGAGGGGATGTCCAGCATTGTCCTGCTGGGATTCCTGGTGTCCGTGGTGGTCACGTGACTGCTGTTCTGACGTGATCTCTGAACCTTCTCGGATCGACCGTGCGAAACCCTGCCGATTCATCCCATTCCAGTTTGGCCAAAAACTGACCGGGGGATGGGTGTATTGCGGTCGACTGGCCTGGTTCGACGGAGCGTCACTACGGTCACGATGGGTACGTACTCGGTGAAGACCAGGGCCAGTTGGGATCGAGACCCCGGAACCTGGTGACGGACCCGGGCGTCATAACCATCGACGACCGTGCCCCATCCTCCCGCGAGGGAGGCGGCGAGAAATACGCGGGACGGCAAACGCCAGGCGTCGCCACCCCACGCCAGGCTTTTGAAGGACACAGCAGGCGCTCGGACTATAGGGGTCCCCCCTGCCCGAGGCCGGCGGTCCCGGCCGGGGCCAGGCGCTCCACCATGTACGCGCAGTGACTGTTCGACACATAGTGTGATGTGGCCCACAGCGTTCTCTTCGGTCAACGGAAAGGAACGAGCGCTCATGCGCGAGATCCCCGGAAGGCGACGCAGGCTCCTGTCCAGGCGTGACCACGGGAAGTCTGACCTGCTCAGCGCGGCCCTCACGTTCGCGACAGCGTGGCGGTGGCCGGTTCTGCCCGGCATAGGACTCGAGACGGCGGGGCGCCGGGACGGTGTCCGCTGTGCGTGCCCCGACCCGGAGTGCACGGTGCCCGGCGCACACCCGTTCGACCCCGGACTGCTCGCGGCGACGACCGACGCGCGCATGGTCCGCTGGTGGTGGACGAAGCGCCCCGACGCACCGGTCGTGCTCGCCACCGGCGCCTCCTCCGGACCGGCCGGCGGGCGCGCGCCCTGTGCCGTGAGCCTGCCCGCCGTCGCGGGCGCCCGCGCGCTCGCGGTCCTCGACCGGACCGGCATCCGGCTCGGCCCGGTGCTCGCGACCCCCGAGCGCCTCATGATCCTCGTGGCGCCCTACACGATGGAGCAGCTCGGCGAGCTCCTGTACGCCAAGGACTTCGTCCCGGGCTCCCTGCGCTTCCACGGCGAGGGCGGGTACATCACCCTGCCGCCGTCCACGACGGGCGCGGGCCCGGTCCGCTGGGAGCGCGCGCCGCTGCCCGGTTCGGCCGAGCCCTGGGTGCCGGACGTGGAGGCCGTGGTGGACGCGGTGGTGGACGCCCTCACTCGTACGGGTGTGAGCGCCCCCGAGTTGTGAGCCGTCGGGGCGCGCGGCGCGCCGGCGGGCTCGGACGGCCCCGCTATGTTCGGCGCATGCCTCCCGCGCCCCCTCCCGCCCAGGACCAGGTCACGACCCCGCCCGGGCACCGGAGGCAGCACACCCGCCTCCGTCTGTCCGGGCTCGCCTGCGCCGTGGTGCTCGCCGCGGCGCTCCCTCTGGCCGGAGCCTTCGCCGGACCGGTCGACGACGGCGCGGGCGGCCGGCACGCCGACGCGGCTCCCGGCGACACGGCTCCCGGGCACCCGGCGCGCGAGGACACGACGCACGGGGATCCGACGCGCAAGGACCTGACGGGTGAGGCACCGGCCCCCGCGCGGGGCTCGCTCCTGGGCGCCCCGGACCGCTCCACGGCCTCCCGCTGCGGCCCCCAACTGGTCTCCCCCGAAGGTGTGGAGGCGCAGACCTGCGTGCTCACCCAGAGTGACGACACATGGGCGCGCACGTACTACCGGAACGCGACCGGTGCCGCGCTGTCCGCGGTGCTGACCCTCATGGCGCCGGACGGGCGCACGGTGCAGATCACCTGCGCGGTGGGCGGCGGCGACGAGCCGGGACTGTGTGAGACGCCGCGGGGCCGTACGCGCGGAGCGGCCGCGGAGTACCAGGCGGTGGCGGAGTACGCGAGCGATGCGGAGAGCCCGCTGCTGTTGCGCGCGGGGAGCAACTCGGCGCCGTAGTACCGGGGTTGATCGGTGTCCACGGGGGTGCGGCCCGGCTGCGGGCATGAAAACGCCCGGTTGCTGGCGACGGGGGATGCACCAGCAACCGGGCTATCTGAACGGTAACAAGAGATCGGCAGTTCGCAAATTCGATCTCTTCTATTCGGACATGGATTTACCTGCGACTACCGGGAGTTGTGACCGGAGTCACCCCTTCCGGACCGGGTTTCCGCTGCCCGAGGGGCTGACCGGTCGGTCAGCGAGGGGGCGGCCCCGGCGGGCGCCGCATGTCAGCTGAGCGTGACCTGCCGGTTGGTGAGGCCGCCCCGGGCGCGCCGCTCGTCGGCGGTCAGCGGGGCGTCCGAGGCCAGCGCCTCGGCGAGCCGCTCGGCGAACTCGGCCGCCGGCTTCTCGATGTCCTCGGCCCGGGTGGCGCTCGGCAGGTCCCAGACCGGCACGGTCAGTCCGTGCGCCCGGAACGAGCCCACCAGCCGCGTGCCCTCGCCCAGCGAGGACCGGCCGGCCGCGTGCAGCCGCGCCAGCGCGTCGAGGAGCTTCTCCTCCGGGTGCGGCATGACCCACCGCAGGTGGTTCTTCTCCGGCGTCTCGCACCAGTAGGCGCTGTCCACGCCGGTCAGCTTCACCGTCGGGATCGCGGCCGCGTTGGCCCGCTCCAGGGAGGCGGTCACGTCCGCCGACGCGTTCTCCGAGTCCGGGACCCAGAACTCGAAGCCCGTGTGCACGACCGGCTCGAAGGCGCCCTTCGGGTCGAGCACGTCCTGCAGGCGCGGGCCCTCGGAGGGCGCCCGGCGCGCCTGCACCGGGTTGCCCGGCTCCGCCTCCAGGGCGCGCAGCAGGGTGTCGGCCAGGTCGCGGCTCAGGTCGCCCGAGGGCGTGTCGTTCTGCAGGCCGATCAGCACCAAGCCGTCCTCGCGGCGCAGCGCGGGCCACGCCATCGGCAGCACGGTCGCGAGGGTGACCGACGGGACGCCCTCGGGCAGTCCGTCCTTCAGCGTCAGCTCGACCGTCGCCGCCGGGACCAGCTCGCGCAGCGCGATCCAGTCGCCCTCGCCGACGAGGCCCTCGAAGGGACGCTGCACCAGCTCGGTCACGGCGTGCGCGGCGGCCCGGCCGTGACAGGCCTTGTAGCGGCGGCCGCTGCCGCACGGGCAGGGTTCGCGCGCGCCGACGACCGGGAAGTCCCCCTCAGCTCCACTGGTGATGTGCGGCTTGCCCTTTGTCTGGGGGCGCTTCTTGGCCATCTTGGGTGTCTCCCGGATACGGCTCTCGTACGTACTCGCGCGAGCCTAGCCGCTCGTACCGGCCGCGGGCCGATCGGAGACCGACAAGAGGGCGGCGGCGCCCAACTGACCACCGGCGAGCGGCGGTCAGCCCAGATCGTCGAACGCGTCAGCGAAATCCAGACCCGCCAGGTCCGACACGGCCGGGGCTCCTACGCGCGTCGCGAAGTCCTCGCGGCGGTGCATGGCCGCTTCGGCGTGCACGTCCTTGTGCACGACCACCCAGACCGTCACCTCGCCCCGGGCGTCGTCGCGGACGCCCCAGTCGTCGGAGAGGGCCGTGATGATGTTGAGCCCGCGGCCGCCGTGCGCGGTGACCGAAGGAGTGGCCGGAACCGGGCGGGTCGGGCCGCCGCCGTCCGTCACCTCGACCGTGAGACATCCCCGGTCGTCGACCCGCCACGCGGCTCTCACGTCCCCGTCGCCGGCCAGATCGTCGCCCAGCGGCCTGCCGTGCCGGCACGCGTTGCTGAGCAGTTCGGAAAGAATCAGAACGGCATCGTCGATCACTGATTCGGACACGCCGCCGGACCGCAGCTGGTCACGCATCCGATGTCTTGCCGCACCCACGCCCGCAGGGCCATGGGGTACGGCCATGCTCGACGACGCGGGCACCTCCTGTGCCACCACCAACGCCACCCCCGAGACCTCCTTTGCCCCACGCCACGGTGTGAATGCCCCAATGGACTGGACCGGAAACCGGCCAATCCGGGTCCCGTGACGCACTCATGACGATCGACTACGGACCGAACGCGCCGGAGCACTCCCCGTGACAGAAGGGTGTGAAAGTGGCTGGAATCAGCCTCTGTCGAGCCGGCGCAGCACCGCCGCCGGCCGGTTGGTGATGATCGCGTCGACGCCGAGCCGCACACAGAGGTCGACGTCCTCGGGCTCGTTCACCGTCCACACGTGGACGCCGTGCCCCGCGCGCACGAGCTTCTCCACATAGGCGGGGTGGTTGCGCACGATCCGCATGCTGGGGCCCGCGATGCCCACCCCCTTGGGCAGCCGGCCCTCCCGGTGGCGCGGCGACACGAACTGCATCAGGTAGACGGTCGGCAGCGTCGGCGACGCCTCCCGCACGCGCGCGAGGGAGCGCGCGGAGAAGCTCATCACCCGTACGGGAGAGGGCTCGTCCGGCGCCGGTGCGTCCAGGCCGAAGCGCTTGAGGAGGTGCAGCAGTCGCTCCTCCACCTGGCCGGCCCAGCGCGTCGGGTGTTTCGTCTCGATCGCCAGCTCCACGGGGCGGCCCGCGTCGGCCACCAGCTCCAGGAGCCGCTCCAGGGTGAGCACCGAGGTGTCCGCGGACGGCGTCGACGAGCTGCTCGCCCAATCGGGCCCCTCCTCGGGATCCTTCCAGGAGCCGAAGTCGAGCGCGGCGAGATCCGCGAGCTCCAGGGCCGAGACCGCCCCGCGGCCGTTCGACGTACGGTTGACGCGGCGGTCGTGCACGCACACGAGGTGGCCGTCCGCCGTGAGCCGCACATCGCATTCGAGGGCGTCGGCACCGTCCTCGATCGCCTTCTTGTAGGCGGCCAGCGTGTGCTCGGGGGCGTCCTCCGAGGCACCGCGATGGGCGACGACCTGGATGCGTTGCTGTGGTGCGTGGGTCACCGCGTCATGGTGCCACCGCGCGGCAGGCGACCGGGAAGAACCGGCCCAGCGGATGCGTCCGTTTCGCCGCACATAAAGGATGGCTACAGACGCACAGGCTCGGCTTATGGTGCCCTGACGTCCCGTGGGAAAAGCTGACCGCGTACAACAGCACGACCGGGTCGTGACAGGACCATGCCGGACCGGCGTCACCTGTGACAGGACCGGACCGTCACAGGCCATGCCCATGGACCGAACAGCCGTGGATCGAGGAGAGAAGCTGTGAGCACCGAGAACGAGGGCACCGAGCACCCCCCGGCCCCGTCCGCACCCCCCGTGCCGGTGGACACTCCCGCTGCTCCCGCGCCGGCGGCGCAGCACGGCCCCGCCGGTGACCCGGCAGGGCAGCAGCCCCACCCGGCCGGACCCGCCCCCGCGGGCGACTGGCCGCCCCCGCCGCCGGCCGTCCCCGCCTACGCCTCGGGCGGCGCGGGTCACGCACCCGGCGACGGCGGCGGCTCCTGGGGCGGCGGCCAGAACCACTGGGGCGCCGGGTACCAGCCGCCGCAGCCCAAGCAGGGCGGCCGGCGCGGGCTGCTCGCCGGCGTCGTCGCCGCGGCGCTGATCGCGGGCGCGGTCGGCGGCGGCATCGGCTACTGGGCCGCGGAGCGCGGCGACGACGCGGGCACCGGCTCCACCACCGTCTCCGCGTCCAACCCGGCCGACCTCAAGCGGGACCCGGGCACGGTCGCGGCCATCGCCGCCAAGGCGCTGCCCAGCACGGTCACCATCGAGGCCGAGGGCAACAGCGGCGAGGGCGGCACCGGCACCGGCTTCGTGTACGACAAGGAAGGCCACATCCTCACCAACAACCACGTGGTGGCGGAGGCCGTCGACGGCGGCAAGCTCTCGGCGACGTTCTCGAACGGCAAGAAGTACGACGCCGAGGTCATCGGCCACGCGCAGGGCTACGACGTCGCGGTCATCAAGCTGAAGAACGCGCCGGACAACCTGCGGCCCCTCACGCTGGGGAACTCGGACAAGGTCGCGGTCGGCGACTCCACCATCGCGATCGGCGCGCCCTTCGGCCTGTCGAACACGGTGACCACGGGCATCGTCTCCGCGAAGGACCGCCCGGTTGCCTCCAGCGACGGCTCGGGCAACAGCAAGGCGTCCTACATGAGCGCCCTGCAGACCGACGCCTCGATCAACCCGGGCAACTCCGGCGGCCCGCTGCTCGACGGCAACGGGAACGTGATCGGCATCAACTCGGCCATCCAGTCCGCCCCCAGCGGCGGCCTCGGCGGCTCGGGCCAGTCCGGCTCGATCGGTCTCGGCTTCGCCATCCCGATCAACCAGGCCAAGATGGTCGCCGAGCAGCTCATCAAGACCGGCGAGCCGCTCTACCCGGTGATCGGCGCGTCCGTCTCCCTGGAGGAGGGCACGGGCGGCGCGAAGATCACCGAGCAGGGCGCGAGCGGCGCCGCGGCCGTCACGCCGAACGGCCCGGCGGCCAAGGCGGGCCTCAAGCCCGGCGACGTGATCACCAAGCTCGACGACACCGTGATCGACTCCGGCCCGACCCTGATCGGCCAGATCTGGACGCACAAGCCCGGTGACACGGTGAAGCTCACGTACACGCGCGACGGCAAGGACCACACGGTCGACGTGACCCTGGGCGAGCGCAAGGGCGACAGCTGACGGTCCGGCGACGGACCTGACGCCGGAGGGGCCGCCGGATCGACCGGCGGCCCCTCCGGCGTTCCGCGCTGCCCGACGTCCGGTTTCCGTCGGAGGGAACTCGTCCCGGCCGAGCGGCGAAGGAGAGGTGAAAGCCCAAGCCTTCGACGCACGTTCCCTGGACGAGAGGAGCCCCGATGACCGGCGAGCCAGGCGTTCGCACGGGGGTGGAGAGCGATGCCTCGGTGATCGCGCGGTCCCGGGACGAACCGGAGGTGTTCGCCGCGCTCTTCGACCGGTACGCCGACGCGGTCCATGGCTATCTGGCCCGCAGGCTCGGCGACGAGCCGGCCGACGACCTCATGGCGGAGACCTTCACGACCGCGTTCCAGCAGCGGCACCGGTACGACCCGGCGCGGGCCACGGGTGACGGTGCCCGGCCCTGGCTGTTCGGCATCGCGACCAATCTGGTCGGCCGGCACCGGCGGGCCGAGGCCCGGCGCTTCAAGGCCCTGGCCCGCGTCCCGGCCCCCGCCGACCACGAGGAGCCGCTGGCCGACCGGGCCGCGGCCCGGGTGGGAGCACAGGCCGTACGCCGCGAACTGGCGGCGGCCCTGGCGGCCCTGCCCGCACGGCACCGGGACGTCCTGCTCCTGGTCGCCTGGGGCGGTCTCGGCTACGAGGAGGTGGCCCAGGCCCTCGACGTGCCCGTCGGCACGGTCAGATCACGGCTGCACCGGGCCCGCGGCAAGCTGCGCGAAGCATTGGGCGGATCCGATCCGACGACCCTGCGAGAGGTGTCCGGCCATGAGTGACGAACTCGAACTCCTGCGGGACTGGGACGCGGACGCGGCCCCGCTCACCGACGCGGCCCGGGGACGGGCCCGCCACCGCCTGCTCAACACGATGGTGCGCGACGGTCGGCACCCGCAGGCCGCGCCCAGCCGCCGCCGCGTCCTCCGCCTCGCGACCGCCGCCGTGGCCGCCGTGGCGGTGACGGGAACGGCCGTACTGATCGCTGAGGACGGCTCCGGCGAGACCGGCCGGGCCGGCCGCGCACCCGCGGTCACGCAGACCCCGCGCATGGCCGAGGCCGGCGCCGTGACCGTGCTGCACGGCGCGGCGGCCCGGCTGGGCAAGGGCGAGACGACGGTGGCGCCGCGCGACGACCAGTACATCTACTCGAAGCGGATCATCAGGGAGACGGAGCGGGGGACCGGCAAGGTCAGGACCTACGTGGACACGAACTGGGACTCCGTGGACGGCTCCAAGCGCTCCCTGACCATGGAACTCGGTCATGTGATCTGGGAAGAGCCCATGAAGAAGGGCGAGAGCGTGTGGCCGCCCAGGGAGTGGAGCAAGCTGAAGAAGCTCCCCACCGACCCCAAGCAGCTCGCCTCGGCCGTCATCGGCGTCGGCCGGCCCGGCAAGCCGACGAGCGAGTTCACCGAGGACGACTGGTACATGGCCTACTTCCTGCTCGGCGAGCTTCTGAAGTGGCCGCTGCTGCCCCAGGGCCTGCGCCCGGCCGCGTACGAGGCTCTGGCCCTCGTGCCCGGGGTCAGGAGGGTCGACGGGGTGACGGACTCCGCCGGGCGCACCGGTGTGGGGATCGCCTCGGCGGATCCGCACGCACGGGGCCGCTACCTCATCTTCGACCCGAAGACCTACGAGTTCCTGGGCTTCCGCGACGAGCGGACCAGCAAGTCCGGCGACAAGACCTACGTCCAGGTGTCGCACGTGGTGGACTGGGCGATCGTCGACCGGTTGAGGCAGCGCCCCTAGGCCACGACCTAGCCGGTAGGCTGTAGCCGCTCCGCCGCAGGCGGGGCGCGGGTGGGTTGCCCGAGCGGCCTAAGGGAACGGTCTTGAAAACCGTCGTGGCGCGAGTCACCGTGGGTTCAAATCCCACACCCACCGCAGCGGCCGGACGGCCCCTGACCGGCATCACCGGTCGGGGGCCGTCCGCCTTTCGGCTCACCCGGCGGAGGAGCCGCTCGATATCGTCAGGTCCGACCGAGCCGCCTCGTGCAGCACGTTGAGGGCCTCCACCAGGCGGATCGGGCGGAGCGCGGCCGTCCCGTTCGAGGGGACCCGGGTCGTGTTCAGCAGTTCCCAGGTCCGCTGGTTGACCGCGTGGGCGGCGGTGGCGGCCATCTCGTTGCTCAGCAGGACGAAGGTCTCGAAGAGGACGGACCTCCTGTTCTCGCTCTCCTCCATCGCGGCCAGCGCCTCGGACGCGTCCGCCCCCTGGTCGCGGGCCCGGCCGGCGTCCATGGCGGCCCGCTGTATCTGCTTGATGCAGGTCACGTAGTCGATGTACGTGTCGAGCTTCCGCTCGTCCCAGCGCGTGGCCATCTCCCTCTGGAACTTGGCCCGTTCGGCGACTGCGGTGGCTACGTAGGACGTCAGGGCGCCGATGAGGACGCCGACCAAGGTGAAGATCTGGGTGGCCATGATCGACAACGTACCGCCGTGCCGGACATCAGCGGGACGCGGTCAGGCGGGCCGCCGAGGCGAGGGTCGAGCGGGTCTCGCGTTCGGTGAGGCCGGTGCGGATCGCGGCGTCGGCGAGGATCTCCAGGAACGCGTCGCCGAGGCCGCTCTCGTGGGCACGGCAGGCCGCCCAGAAGAGGCGCGTGTTGCGCTGTCCTTCATGGGCGCTGAGCACGAACTGGACGAGCCCGTGCCCGTGTTGGCCGGAGTGCGGGACCGCGGCCCGGCCGGTGTGCTGCGGGCGGGGCGGCGGTGTGAGCAGCCGGAGCAGCGCGGGCGGGCAGGCGGCGGGGCTGAGGTGTCCGGTGCCCGGCACCGCGCTGTACACGCCGTGCTCGGTGCGGGAGCCGGGCCCCACGAGGTAGCCGCCGGCGCCGCGGATGTCGATGCCGGGGGCGAGGCGCCCCGCGGAGTTGGGCACGACGACGTCCGGCGGGCCGGTGAGCCACAGGTGTCGGCCGCCGCTCGGGGTGGCCACGACCACGGTGTCGGGGATCGTGAACAGATGCCGTAAAGCCAGCTCGCGCAGTGAAGCGGAGGAATCCGTACCGGACTTGGTGTCCAGGTCGACGCCGATCAGGTGGTACGGCGGCAGGCCGCAGGCGATGCCGTAGCCGGTGGCCCGGGGCGCGGCCGCGAACAGGGCACGGATGCGGCGCGGGTCGGTCGTCGCGTCGTACACCCCGTGGCCGGGGAGCCCGCACTCGCCGTGGCAGCGCGGGGCGGACGGCGGGTCGCCGCGGTGGGGCGAGGGCAGTGCGGGGAGCTTCGTGCGGGAGAGCGGGATGACCGCGAGCCCGCGCTCGGCGGCGGAGAGGGCGTGCGCGAGGGCCAGGGTCGCGAGGGAGGCGCGCGGCACGGCGGAGGTGGGGCGTGCCGGGTGTCGGTCGGTGGTGGCCATGGCTCCATGTTCGTACATCCGTTCGAAAGAGGGAAGTGGGTTGAGCCGTACGGGGTGGCTATTTACCAAAAATGTGCCGAAACGCTTCATCGTCTGGGAGGACTGGGTGTTGATCGTCCCGGAGTGCGGTGTTCGCGGCTGAGCTGGGCTTTTGTGGCTGTGAGGCAGGTTTATCGACTTGTCCTCACGCTTGCGAGCGAATGAGGCGGTCCGGGGTGGTTCCCGGCGGATCCGGTGGGCAACTCTGGTCTCGCGACGTCGTGAACATCGCCGGGGCGGTCGGCCAACTTCCCCGGAGCAACCCGTACTTCTGGAGGAAAACACATGGCTTCCATCCGTACCGCCCGCGTCCTCGCCGCCGTCGCCGCCCTGCCTCTGGCCGCCGCCCTGTTCTCCGGGGTGGCGATGGCCGACAACGGAGCGATCGCGGACGACGGATCGAATGCGGGCGTCGCGTCGATCATCGGCAGCGGCGTGGGTCACGACAACTTCGGAAACTCCAGCACCACGCAGCAGCAGGCGGTCGGCGACGGCGCCTCGAACCAGAACAACAACGCCCAGGTGAACGGGTCGGCCTTCACCGCGATCCACCAGTCCAACGAGAACATCGCGGTGCACTTCACCGAGCTCTGGTGACCTCCCGGCTCCTGTGCGGCAGGGGCTCTCCGTGGGGTGCGTGACAGCTGCGCGGCGGTGCCATCGGCACCGCCGCGCAGGCGTTTGCGGTCCCTGTGCGAGCGAACTCGGCGGGGCCGCCGATCTCTTGACACCCGGCGGTATCTGACGGACAGTCAGAAATCCTTGTTCGTACGAGGTCCGGGAGGGCCGCCGCCGTGCACCTCGCCCCCACCGAGCGCCAGCGAGAGCTGCGCGCCCAGCTGCGCGAACACTTCCGTACGGTGATGCCGGACGGCCCCCCTGCGGCCGACGACCTCCCAGGTCAGCGCCGGGTGCTGCGGCGCCTCGGGGCCGAGGGGCTGCTCGGGCTCGGCTGGCCCGTCGAGTACGGCGGGCAGGGGCGCGGCCCCGACGAACAGTTCGTGTTCTTCGACGAGGCCTACCGGGCGGGCGCGCCCGTCTCGATGGTGACGCTGAACACCGTCGGCCCGACCCTCATGAAGTACGGCACCGAGGAGCAGAAGGCCTTCTTCCTCCCCCGCATCCTCAGCGGCGAGCTGGTCTTCGCGATCGGCTACAGCGAGCCGTCGGCGGGCACCGACCTCGCCTCGCTGCGGACCCGGGCGGTGCGCGAGGAGGCGAGCGGGGACTGGCTGATCGACGGCCAGAAGGTCTTCACGTCGAACGCGCAGAACGCCGACTGGATCTGGCTCGCCTGCCGCACCGACCCCGAGGCCCCCAAGCACCAGGGCATCTCGATCGTCCTCGTCCCGACCGACGCGCCCGGATTCTCCTGGACGCCGATCGAGACCGTCGGCGGTCTGACCACGACGGCCACGTACTACGACGGGATCCGGGTGCCGGGGTCGAACCTGGTCGGACCGGAGAACGGCGGCTGGGGCCTGATCACGAACCAGCTCAACCACGAGCGGGTCGCGCTCGCCGCGATCGGCATGCAGGCCGAGGACTTCTACGAGCGGGTCGTCGAGGCCGCCCGTACACCCGATCCGGTGACGGGCGAGTGCCGGATTGACGCGTCCTGGGTCCGTTCCGGACTGGCCGAGGCGCATGCCCGGCTGGCGGCTACGCGCCTGCTCAACTGGCGTCTGGTGGGTGATGTGGGGGCGGGCCGGCTGGCCCCCGGGGACGCCAGCGGCGTGAAGTTCGCGGGAACCGAATCGGCGGTCGAGGTGTACCGAATATGTCAGCAGATCGCGGGCGAGGCCGGGTGGGTGCGGGCCGGGTCGCCCGGGGCGTTCGGGGCGGGTGATCCCGCGGTGGGGGACGGGGAGTTGGAGCGGATGAACCGGGCGGCGCAGATCAACACGTTCGGTGGCGGAGTGAGCGAGGTCCAGCGGGAGATCGTGGCCGCGATGCGGCTCGGGATGAAGCGGGGGAGGCGGTGACGGCCGTGGTGGGAGAAGAGCGCGGGGAGCTGACCGAGGGGGAGCTGAAGCCGTTCGAGGGGCGGCCGGCCGCCACCGCGGCCGTGGGCAAGGACCCGGTCAACGAGCCGATGATCCGGCACTGGTGCGAGGCGATGGGGGACACGAACCCGGCGTACGCGGGCCCCGACGCGATCGCGCCGCCGACGATGCTCCAGGCGTGGACGATGGGCGGCCTCTCCGGGTTCGAGGGCCGCTCGCCGGCCCACGACGAGCTGTTCGCACTGCTGGACGGCGCGGGGTACACGTCGGTGGTCGCGACCGACTGCGAGCAGGAGTATCTGCGTCCGCTGCGGCCCGGCGACGCCATCACCTACGACTCGCTGATCGAGTCCGTCTCCCCGCTGAAGACGACGAAGCTGGGCTCGGGGCACTTCGTCACGACGCGGATGGACGTCCGGGTGGGCGGTGAGCTGGTGGGCACGCACCGCTTCCGCATCCTGAAGTACACGCCTGCGGCCAGGGCGGGGGTCGCGAAGCGGGGTGAGGCCGCTCAGTCGGGCGGGGCGGCGAAGCCGGGTGGGACGGTGAAGCCGGGTGGGGCCGCTCAGTCGGGCGGGGCCGCGAAGAAGCTGCGCCCGCGGCCGGTGGTGAACAGGGACAACGCGGGCTTCTGGGAGGGCGTCGGCGACCACCGTCTCCTCGTCCAGCGCTGCGGCACCTGCGAGACGCTCCGCTTCCCGTGGCTGCCGGGGTGCAATGCCTGCGGCGGGCAGGAGTGGGACAGGGTGGAGGCGTCCGGCGAGGGCACGGTCTTCAGTTATGTCGTCATGCACCACCCGCCGTTCCCGGCCTTCGACCCGCCGTACGCGGTGGCCCTGGTCGAGCTCGCGGAGGGCGTGCGCATCGTGAGCAACGTGGTGGGCGTCCCGTACGACAAGGTGCGGATCGGCATGCCGGTCCGGCTCGAATTCCTGGCCGTGGACGACGAGTTGGAGCTGCCCGTGTTCAGGGCCGTCGAGGCGGGTGAGGCGTGACATGGACTTCACCCCGACGGACGAGCAGGAGGCGGCGCGGGAGCTGGCCGCGCGGATCTTCGGCGACCTGTCCACCCCGGAGCGGCTCGCCGGCCTGGGCGGCGGCAGCGACACCGAGTTGTGGAAGGCGCTGGGCGGCGCGGGACTGACCGCCGCCGTGGAGGAGACCGGGCTGCTCGGCCTGGTCCTGATGCTGGAGGAGCAGGGGAGGACGACGGCGCAGGTGCCGTTCGCGGCGAGCTGTGTGTACGGGCTGCTCGCGCTGGCGGAGCACGGCACACAGGAGCAGCGGGAGCGGCTGCTGCCCGGGTTGCGGGACGGCGCGACCGTGGCGACCGGCGCGTTCCCGGCGCGGGGTGGCATCGTGATCACCGGGCGGGAAGACGGGGGTGGCGGGGGTGTGCGGGCGCGGCTGACCGGGACGGTGCCCTGGGTGCCGTGGCTGCGGGACGCGACGCAGGTGCTGGTGGCGGTCCGGGAGGGCGGCGCCGCCGGGGGCGAGGCCGGGGAGGCGGAAGAAAGTATCCACAGCCTGTGGATGGTGTCGGCGGACGACGCCGGGTGTGAGCCGGTGGAGCTGACGGCGCCGTGGGCCGCGGGCCGGCTGGTGCTCGACGGGACGCCGGCCGAGCGGATCGGCGGGCCCCGGGCGTACGGGGAGGTGCTGGCGGCGGCGCGGACCGCGTTCGCCGGGCTGCAGGCGGGCGTGTGCGCGGGTTCCCTGGCGCGGGCGGTGGAGTACACGAACGAGCGGGAGCAGTTCGGCCGGCCGCTCGCCGCCAAGCAGGGCGTCCAACTCCGCGCGGCGGAAGCCCATATGGACATCGAGGCGATCCGGGTCACGGCCTATGAGGCGGCCTGGCGGCGGGACGAGGGCCTCCCGTACGGGAGCCACGCGCTGACCGCGGCCTGGTGGGCGTCCGAGGCGGGCAAGCGGGTCGTGCACACGGGCCAGCACCTGCACGGCGGCATGGGCGCGGACCTGGACCATCCGGTGCACCGGCACTTCCTGTGGGGGCGGCAGATCGACGGATATCTGGGAGCCGGCGGTGAACTGCTGGAGGAGCTGGGCGGGTTGATCGCGGCGGGCCGGGAGACGGGGACCACGGAAGGGAGCACGTCATGAAGGCAGGTGAGGCGCTGCCGCCGCTGGAGATCGAGGTGACCAGGACACTGATCGTCGCCGGGGCCATCGCGTCCCGGGACTACCAGGACGTCCACCACGACGCGGAGCTGGCCCGGCAGAAGGGCTCCCCCGACATCTTCATGAACATCCTGACGACGAACGGGCTGGTGGGCCGGTACATCACCGATCACTTCGGCCCGACGGCCGTCCTGCGCAAGGTCGCGATCCGGCTGGGCGCGCCGAACTATCCGGGGGACACGATGGTGCTGACCGGCACGGTGCTCGACGTGGAGGCCGGTGACGAGGGGGAGACGGCCCGGGTCCAGGTCGTGGGGAAGAACGGGATCGGCAGCCATGTCACCGGCACCGTGACGGTCACCGTGCCGTCGGCGGGCCGCGACCGGGCCGCGGGGAGGCCTGTATGAGCGTGCACACGAAGGACCGCCTCGGCGGCAGGGCGGCGATCGCCGGCATCGGCGCGACCGAGTTCTCCAAGGACTCGGGGCGCAGTGAGCTGAAGCTCGCGGTGGAGGCCGTGCACGCGGCGCTCGACGACGCGGGCCTCTCCCCCGGTGACGTGGACGGACTGGTCACGTTCACGATGGACACGAGCCCGGAGATCACGGTCGCGCAGGCCGCGGGGATGGGAGAGCTGTCGTTCTTCTCCCGGGTGCACTACGGGGGCGGCGCGGCATGCGGCACGGTGCAGCAGGCGGCCCTCGCGGTGGCGAGCGGGGTGGCCGAGGTGGTCGTCTGCTACCGGGCGTTCAACGAGCGCTCGGGCCGCCGCTTCGGTTCGGGAGTGCAGCACCGGGAGCCGTCGGCGGAGGGCGCGGCGCTCGGCTGGTCCCTGCCCTTCGGGCTGCTCACCCCGGCGTCCTGGGTGGCGATGGCGGCGCAGCGGTACCTGCACGAGTACGGACTGACCCCGGAGGCGTTCGGTCATGTCGCCGTGGTGGACCGCAAGTACGCGGCGACGAACCCGGCGGCCTACTTCTACGGCAAGCCGATCACCCTGGACGACCACGCCGCCTCGCGCTGGATCGTCGACCCGCTGCGGCTGCTCGACTGCTGCCAGGAGACGGACGGCGGACAGGCGATCGTCGTCACGAGCGTGGAGCGGGCCCGGGACCTGCGCCGCGCGCCGGTGGTGATCGAGGCCGCGGCCCAGGGCGCCGGCCGGGCCCAGGAGCAGATGACCAGTTTCTACCGGGACGGTCTGACGGGGCTGCCGGAGATGAGCGTGGTGGCCCGGCAGCTGTGGCGGACGTCGGGGCTGCGCCCCTCGGACATCGACGTGGGGATCCTGTACGACCACTTCACGCCGTTCGTGCTGATGCAGCTGGAGGAGTTCGGGTTCTGCGGGCCGGGCGAGGCGGCGGACTTCGTCGCGGAGGAGCGCCTCCCGCTGAACACGCACGGGGGCCAGCTGGGCGAGGCCTATCTGCACGGGATGAACGGCATCGCGGAGGGAGTGCGGCAGCTGCGGGGCACGGCGGTGAACCAGACAGCGGGCGCGGCGACGGCCCTGGTCACGGCCGGCACGGGGGTGCCGACCTCGGGCCTGGTCCTCGGCCGGGACGGGTGAGGGGAGCGCGGGCGGGGCTGCGGGGAGCGATGCTCTCAGGGCTGAACCCTCAAGGGTCCTCACCGCGTCCTCCACCTTCAGGAGGTGGGGCTACCACCCCGCGTACAACCTGAGGCGGACGTCGCTTCGGGACCTCCGGCCGATCCGCGGGGACGGGGTGCGCTCATAGCGTGGAGCCATGACCGCAACCCTGGCGCCCGCCCGCAGCAGCGCAGCGCAGACCGCACCGCGTACCCCCGCAGGGACGCGCACTCCGGCGGGGACCTGTGCCCCGGCGGCGGCGCGGACCCCGGCCGGGGCGCGTGCGGCGCACGGTGCGCACACGACGTACCCGTCGTTCGCGTCGTACGTCAGGGCGCGCCAGCCGGTGCTCCTGCGCACGGCGCGGTCGCTGACGGCGAACCCGTGCGACGCCGAGGACCTGCTGCAGACCGCGCTCGCGAAGACGTACGTCGCGTGGGACCGGATCGAGGACCACCGGGCGCTCGACGGGTACGTGCGGCGGGCTCTGCTGAACACGCGGACCTCCCAATGGCGTAAGCGCAAGGTGGACGAGTTCGTCTGCGACGAGTTGCCGGAGCCGCAGGTGCTCCCGGCGGGGGACCCGGCGGAGCAGCAGGCCCTCCACGACGCGATGTGGCGGGCGATCATGAAGCTGCCCGCCCGGCAGCGGGCGATGGTCGTCCTGCGGTACTACGAGGACCTGAGCGAGGCGCAGACCGCCGAGGTGCTCGGGGTCTCCGTCGGGACGGTCAAGAGCGCGGTCTCGCGGGCGCTCGGCAAGCTGCGCGAAGACCCGGAGCTGGGTCCCGTGCGGGCCTGATCTGGGGTTCAGGACGCCGATCGGGTGACCGCCCAGCTGATCGATCATTCCCGGGACTAGTGACATACCACGCGGTATGCGGTGAGAATCGGCAGAACTTTACTGCTCCGTAGCGCCCACCGGGAGGACGCCGTGCTGAGCACGATGCAGGACGTACCGCTGACCGTGACCCGCATCCTGAACCACGGGACGCGCGTGCACGGCACCTCGCAGATCATCACGTGGACGGGCGAGGGCGAGCCGCACCGCCGTTCGTTCGCCGAGGCGGGCGCCCGCGCGGCCCAGCTCGCGCACGCACTCCACGACGACCTCGGCATCCGGGGCGACGACCGCGTGGCCACGCTGATGTGGAACAACGCGGAGCACGTCGAGGCCTACTTCGCGGCCCCCGCGATGGGCGCCGTGCTGCACACGCTGAACCTGCGGCTCCCGGCGGAGCAGCTGAGCTGGATCGTGAACCACGCGGCCGACCGCGTGATCATCGTGAACGGATCGCTGCTGCCGCTCCTCGCGCCGTTGCTGCCCGGACTGACGACGGTCGAGCACGTCGTGGTCTCGGGACCCGGCGACCGTTCGCTGCTCGAGGGCGCGCGGGCACGGGTGCACGAGTACGAGGAGCTCGTCGCCGGGAAGCCGACCACGTACGACTGGCCGGAGCTGGACGAGCGGCAGGCCGCCGCGATGTGTTACACCTCCGGCACCACGGGCGACCCGAAGGGCGTCGTCTACTCCCACCGTTCGATCTACCTGCACTCGATGCAGGTGAACATGACGCAGTCGATGGGGCTGACCGACGCGGACACCTCGCTCGTCGTCGTGCCGCAGTTCCACGTCAACGCCTGGGGACTGCCGCACGCCACGTTCATGACCGGTGTGAACATGCTGATGCCGGACCGCTTCCTGCAGCCCGCTCCGCTGGCCGAGATGATCGAGTCCGAGCGCCCCACGCACGCCGCCGCCGTCCCCACCATCTGGCAGGGCCTGCTCGCCGAACTCAGCGCCAAGCCGCGTGACGTGTCGACGCTGACCCAGGTCACCATCGGCGGTTCCGCCTGCCCGCCCTCCCTCATGAAGGCCTTCGACGAGCTCGGCATGCGGGTCTGCCACGCCTGGGGCATGACCGAGACCTCTCCGCTCGGCACCGTCGCCCGCCCGCCGGCCGGCGTGGAGCCGGGCAGCGACGAGGAGTTCGCCTACCGCCTCACCCAGGGCCGCTTCCCCGCCGGCGTCGAGGCGCGGCTCACGGGACCCGGCGGCGAGCAGCTGCCCTGGGACGGGGAGTCCGCGGGCGAGCTGGAGGTGCGCGGGCCGTGGATCGCGGGCGCGTACTACAACGGCCCGGACGCCGAACCGCTGCGCCCCGCCGACAAGTTCAGCGAGGACGGCTGGCTCAAGACCGGCGACGTGGGCACCATCAGCCCCGAAGGCTTCCTGACCCTCACCGACCGCGCCAAGGACGTCATCAAGTCCGGCGGCGAGTGGATCTCCAGCGTCGACCTCGAGAACGCGCTGATGTCGCACCCGGACGTCGCCGAGGCCGCCGTCGTCGCCGTCCCCGACGACAAGTGGGGCGAGCGGCCGCTGGCCACCGTCGTGCTGAAGGAGGGGGCGAGCGCGGACTTCGAGACGCTGCGCGCGTTCCTCGCCGAGAAGGTCGCGAAGTGGCAGCTGCCCGAGCGCTGGACGGTCATCCCCGCCGTCCCGAAGACCAGCGTCGGCAAGTTCGACAAGAAGGTGCTGCGCCGGCAGTACGCCGACGGCGACCTGGACGTCACGCAGCTCTGACGCCCGTACCCGCGCACTGTTTCACGTGAAACAGGGGCGGCCCCGCCTCGGGGCCGCCCCTGTTCCGTGCGCGCTCAGCGGATCGTCAGTTCGTGCCGATCTTCGCCAGCAGGTCCACGATCCGGCCCTGTACCTCGTCGCTCGTCGAGCGCTCCGCGAGGAACAGCACCGTCTCCCCCGCCGCCAGTCGTGGCAGGTCCGCCTCGTCGACGGCGGCCGTGTAGACGACGAGCGGCGTGCGGTTCAACTGCCCGTTCGCCCGCAGCCAGTCGATGATGCCCGCGCGCCGGCGGCGGACCTGGAGCAGATCCATCACGACCAGGTTGGGCCGCATCTGGCCCGCCAGCGTCACCGCGTCCGCGTCGCTCGCGGCCCGCGCCACCTGCATCCCGCGCCGCTCCAGCGTGGCGGTCAGGGCGAGCGCGATCTCCTCGTGCTCCTCGATGAGCAGGACCCGCGGCGGGTGCTGCTCGCTGTCGCGCGGGGCCAGCGCCTTCAGGAGCACGGCGGGGTCGGCCCCGTACGCGGCCTCGCGCGTCGCCTGTCCGAGGCCCGCCGTCACCAGGACCGGCACCTCGGCGGCGACGGCGGCCTGGCGCAGCGACTGCAGCGCGGTCCGGGTGATCGGCCCGGTCAGCGGGTCCACGAACAGCGCGGCGGGGAACGCCGCGATCTGCGCGTCGACCTCCTCGCGCGAGTGCACGGTCACCGGGCGGTAGCCGCGGTCGCTCAGCGCCTGCTGGGTCGTCACGTCCGGGGCGGGCCACACCAGGAGGCGGCGCGGGTTGTCCAGCGGCTCCGGGGGCAGCTCGTCGTCCATCGGCTGCGGCTGAGGCCGGTTGGCGATCTCCACGGCACCGCCGGGACCGTCGAGCGGCTCGGGGCCCTCCGCCGCGTTCTGGTCGGGGGCGCCGATCGCGTAGGAACGGCCGGCGCCCTCCGAGGCGTTCGGGGACAGCCGGGGCGGCTGCGGGTGCGGGCGGGCGGCGTTCGGCGCGGGGGCCGGTGCCGCTGCGGGCGCGGGTGCCGTCGCCGGGGTGGCCGTGGCCGTGCCCTGCGGGGGCGTCTGCGCGCCGGGGGCCTCGGGCTGGTCCGGCCGGGTCGACAGCTTGCGCCGCCGGCCCGAACCGCTCGTCGTGCCACCGCCCTGCGAGTGACCGTCCGCCGGCTGCGGCACGCCCTGCGGCGGGGTCGCCCCGGCCTGCGCGGGTGCCTGCGGCGGCACGGATCCGGGAACCGGGCCCGGCGTCTGACCTCGGCGCTGCTGCTCGGCGATCTGGCGCCCGAACGGTACGCCCTGGCCGAGCGTGCGCACGCTGAAGGCGCGGCCCTGCGTCGAGTTCGTGTCACCCGTCGGAGGCTGCGGGGACTGCGGGGCCTCAGCGGGCAGCGGCTGAGCGGCCCGCGCCTGCTGCGGGGCCTGCTGAGGTGGCTGCTGCTGCGGCGCCGGAGTGCCCCGGGCGGGCGTCGGCTGGGCCGGGTGCGGCTGCGGCGGGGTGTGGTCCTGGGCCGGGTCCGGCTCGGCCGACGCGTGCTGCTGGGGCTCGTCCGCGACGGGCTGAGCGCCCGGCGCACCGGCACCGTCAGAGGCACCGGCCACGCCGGTGTCCTCGGCATCGTCGCCGTCGTCCTCGAACTGCATCGGGGCCACGGTCGGAGCCGCGACCGGCGCCGGAGCAGGCGGGGCCTGCGGCTCGTCCTGCGACGCCGCGCCGGGCACGGACGGAACGACGAACGGCACCTGACCAGGCACGGACGCCTGAGGCTGCACGGGCTGGGGCTGCACCGGCTGAGGTACCGGCTGCGGCGTGCGGTCGGCCTCCGCCGGAGGCAGCGCGAACGCCTCCCGCGGCTGCTGCGAGGAGGCGGGGGCCGCAGTCTGCGCGGTGCCCAGCGCGCGGCGCGCCCGGCGCCCGGAAGGCTGCGCCGCGGCACCGGCCTCGGCCGGCTCCAGCGCGTTCGCCCCCGCGCCCGGGGTCTCGTGCGCGGCCGCCGACGGCAGCGCGGGCAGCGCGTGCTGCTCCTGCGCCCCGTCCCGCCGAGCGCGCCGCCCGGTCGGCGCGGGCACGCCCTGCGGCGGCACCGCCTCGCCGAGGGCCGGGGAGCCCGCCGCGTGTTCGGCTGAGGTCACGACCGCGCCCTGGGCCGCCGCGTGCTCCACCGCACCGCCGTCGTCGTCGGCGCGACGCGCGCGCCGACGCCCGGTCCCGGAGGACGGTGCGCCGGAATCCGCAGGACCGACAGGGGCGTCCTGCGCCACGGGCAGCTCGGGACGCCCGGCCCCCTCGGCGCCACCGGCCTCGACGGGCACGTCACCGCGCACCGCGACACCGGACCCGACAGACGCCTGCTCACCGGAGGAAGCCCCGGCACCGGCCACCGGCGGCTCCTCGGCGGCACGGCGCCCGCGCCGCCGGCCCGTACCGCCACCGGCGGCGGGCGGCTCGGCGAGACCGCTCTCCAGGAACGCGTCCACCGAGGGCCCGGAGGCCCGGCGCGCACGGCGGCGCCCACCCCGCGTGGCCTGCGCCGGCACGTCCTGCGCGGCGTCGGCCTCCGGCGCGACGGCGGAGGGCTCGGCCGTGGGAGCGGGAGCGGCGGGAACCACCCCGGCCCCGCCCCCGATCGGCACCTCGAGGACGTACGCGCTGCCGCTCATACCCGGCACCTCGTGCGTCTGCAGCACACCGCCGTGCGCCCGCACGATGCCCCGGACGATCGGCTCGTGCACCGGGTCGCCGCCCGAGTAGGGGCCGCGCACCTCGATGCGGACGCTGTCCCCGCGCTGGGCCGCGGCCACCACGACGGTCGAGTCGACGTAACCGCCGCCCGCCACGGCCCGCGAGTTGCCCGTCGCGTCGATCCCGGCGACATCGGCGATCAGGTGGGCGAGCGCGGTCGCGAGGCGCCCCGCGTCGACCTCGGCCTCGATCGGCGGCGCGTGCACGGCGAACTGGACCCGGCCGGGCCCGATCAGCTCGACGGCCCCGTCGACACCGGCCGCCACGACGGCGTCCAGCATCGCGGGCACACGGGCGAGCTTCTCGTCGTCGGTGTCGAGGAGCTGGTACGCCAGCACGTTGTCGACCAGCGTCGTCATACGGGAGTAGCCGGCCGACAGGTGGTGGAGCACCTGGTTGGCCTCCGGCCACAGCTGGCCCGCGTCGTCCGCCGCGAGCTGCCCGAGCTCCCGGCGCAGCTCCTCCAGGGGACCGCGCAGGGACTGGTCGAGGACGGCGAGCAGCTGCGCGTGACGGGCCGCCAGTGCCTCGAACCGGTCCTTCTCCCGCTCGGCGAACGCGGCGCCGCGCTCCCGCTCGGCCGACAGCTCCTCCGCGTGCTGCTCGCGCGCGGCGGCCAGCTCCCCGGTCAGGTCCTCGCGGACGGAGGCGAGCTCGGAGGTCAGCTCCTCGCGCACCCGCTCCAGTTCGGCCGCGCGCTCCTCGCGCTCCTTCTCGGCCTCCTCGTCGCGCCGCGCCAGCTCCTGCGCGTGCTCGGTCACGAGCTGGTCGAAGGGTCGGCGGTCGGTGAACGTCATCACCGCGCCGACCAGTTGGTCCCCGTCGCGCACCGGCGCCGTCGTCATGTCGACGGGCACCTTCTCGCCGCTCTTGGCCCACAGGACCTGCCCGCGCACCCGGTGCTTGCGCCCGGAACGCAGGGTGTCGGCGAGCGGCGACTCCTCGTACGGGAACGGGTCGCCGTCCGCGCGCGAGTGCAGGACGAGGGTGTGCAGCTCCTTGCCGCCGAGATCGCTGGCACGGAAGCCGAGGATCTGCGCGGCGGCCGGGTTGACCAGGACGATGCGCCCGTCGGTGTCGGTGCCGACGACACCCTCGGCCGCGGCCCGCAGGATCATCTCGGTCTGCCGCTGCGAGCGGGCCAGTTCGGCCTCGGTGTCGAGGGTGCCGGAGAGGTCGCGGACGACGAGCATGAGCAGCTCGGAGCCGCTGTAGCCGCCGCCACCGAGCCCGCCGGTGCCATAGGGGTCCACCGCGTCGCGCGCGCCGTCCGCCAGATTCGCGGAGGTGACCTCGACCGGGAACTCGCTGCCGTCGGTGCGGCGGGCCATCATCCGGGTCGGCTTGGTGCGGCCGCGCTCGTCGGTGACGGTGTCCGGGCGGCGCATCGAGCCGGGGATCAGCCGCGAGTCGAACTCAGGCAGCAGGTCGAGCAGTCCGCGCCCGACGAGCGCGGTGCCCGGGGCCTCAAATGCCTCAAGTGCGATCGAATTGGCGTTGACGACGGTCCCGTTGGTGTTGACCAGCACCAACGCGTCCGGCAGTGCGTCGAGTATGGCTGCGAGGCGAGCAGCGCCTCGGGATGGCCTGCTGCTCACGACGACGCTTCCTCCCTGATGTACCGCTATACCGCGACCCGTCCACCGCACGGGCCCTCTTTGCCCCGCGGCGCGCGACGTGTCTCGGGAGGGAGTCTACGGGCAGTGGTTGCGCTCGCGACGCCGGATGAGAGGGAGCCCACGTAGAGGATGTGGGGATCCCGGGCGCGCCGGGTCATGACGCTGTGACCGATGGACCCTGGGTCACGGGGCGGTCGCGGGCAGCACGGGGCTCAGCTGCCGCCACCGGGCGATCTGGCAGCCGTCCGCCAGGCTGTACGAGGCGTCGACCGGGCGGCCGTGCCAGGTGCCGGTGATGTGCGCTGTCGCGGGGCCGCCGTACTGCATGGTGCAGAGCTGGTCCTTGGCCGCGGGGGCGAACGGGTCCTGCCCCTCGTTCTCGATCTCGTCGAGCCGCGCACAGGCCGCGGCCGCGTCCGGGTGCGTGCCGCCGGCGGGGGCGCAGCGCAGCTCGTACCTGCCGTCGTTGCCGTTGCCCGAGTCGCTGACCGTGAGCCGCAGCTGGTCGGGGGCGGCGGCCGGGCCCTGCGGGAGGAGACCGTCGAGCAGGCCGACCGGGCCGGGGGCGGTGCGGATGGGCCCGGTGTCGGCGTGCGCGGCGGCGGGCAGCGAGGCGCCGAGGGCCGCGGCGGAGGCGGCGGCGGTGAGCAGCAGGCGGGCCGCGGTGCGGGACGGCGACGCGGACGTGCGGGAGGAGAAACGACGCAGCAACATGCCGTGTCTAACGCCCGGACCGCCGCGACGTTGCGCGCCGCGCGGGGGCTTTGCCCTCTGGCCTGCCCTCCTAGTACCGTGGGGGGCGATTGGTGACGCGCCCTGAGCTGTGTCATCATCTGCACGCAACTCGACGCGTTCGCGCGGAGGGTTTGTGCTGGAGGCGTCGCCTAGTCCGGTCTATGGCGCCGCACTGCTAATGCGGTTTGGGCCTTAAAGCCCATCGAGGGTTCAAATCCCTCCGCCTCCGCAGCAAGATCCGAAGCCCCGGTCCACCAGGACCGGGGCTTCGCTGTTTCCGCCGTGCTGTTTCTTGGCCGTCCGTGGGGCTCGCGGAGCCGCGCCCGCCGTCGGCGCCCAGCGCCCGTCAGGCACGTTTTCGCAGGTCACAAGGGGTGGACCCAATGGATTTCACATGACGGCGGCAGTCATGTAATGTTCTTCCTGTCGCCGGGACAGGCCGAAAGGCCGGGAACGGAGACGACAACAAAACAAGCACTCGTAGCTTAACGGATAGAGCATCTGACTACGGATCAGAAGGTTGCAGGTTCGAATCCTGCCGAGTGCACATCGAGTGAGAGGCCCCGGACGAGAGTCCGGGGCCTCTCGCGTTTCAGGCCGGGACCTCGGCCGGCTCCGTGGTCGCGGTCCGGACGGTGTCGGTGACGCGGCGGCGCCGGGTCGGGAGGCCCATCGTCGGGTTGGCCACGCCCCAGGCCGCGCCCTTGCAGATCAGTTCCTTGTAGAGGGCGGCGAGGCGGCCGGTCAGGGCGGCGTTGACCGCGTGGTCGTCGGCGGTGACGTACTGGATCAGGCCCTCCTTGCGGCCCAGCGAGATGCACTGGTTGAAGTAGCGCAGCGGGGCGTGGGGGAGCTTGCCGCCGGTGAGGCGCGCGGCGATCGAGTCGGCGGCCTGCCAGGCGGTCGGGGTGCCGGAGGCGCAGGACATGCGCAGCGGCTTGTCGCCGGCGCCCATGGCGAGGGCGGCGTCGCCGATCGCGTACACGTCGGGGTGGGAGACCGAGCGCATCGTGTCGTCGACGACGATCTGGCCGGTGTCGCCGAGTTCCAGGGCGGTGGCGCGGGCGAGCGGGTGGACGGCGAAGCCGGTCGTCCAGACCGTGACGTCGGCGGGGAGCGCGGTCCCGTCGGCGGTGGTGACCGTGTCGGGGCCGACCTCGGTGACGGCGGTGTTCTCGTGCACGGTGATGCCGAGTCCGGCGCAGACCTTGCGCAGGTGGCGGCGGCCCTTGGGGGAGAGCCAGTCGCCGAGTTCGCCGCGGGCGGCCAGGGCGACGGAGAGGTCCGGGCGGGACTCGGCGATCTCCGTGGCGGCCTCCAGGCCGGTCAGGCCGCCGCCGACGACGGTGACGGTCCCGCCGGCGGGCAGCTCGGCCAGGCGCTCGCGCAGCCGGAGCGCGCCGGGGCGGCTCGCGATCTGGTGGGCGTGCTCGGTGGTGCCGGGGACGCCGTGGGTGTTCCAGGCGCTGCCGAGGGCGTAGACGAGGGTGTCGTAGGCGAGTTCCTCGGGGGAGGCGCCGTCGGCGGTGACCGTGACGGTCTTTCCGCCGACGTCGATGCCGGTGACCTTCGCGAGCTTCAGGGTGACGCCGGTGCCCGCGAACATCTCGGCGAAGGGGCGGGGCGTCAGGTCCTGGCCGGCCGCCAGCTGGTGCATGCGGACGCGCTCGACGAAGTCGGGCTCCGCGTTGACGAGGGTGATCGAGACGTCGTCGCGGTGCAGGCGCTTGGCCAGGCGTCCCGCGGCGATGGCTCCGGTGTATCCGGCCCCGAGAACGATGATGCGGTGCTGCTGCATGTCCAGCTCCTGTCTCTGACGGTTTCGCCCCTTGAACCGGGCGGCCCGTCGATTCCTGACAGGAGTGGAGTGTGACCTGGGTCACATCTGGGTCAGAAGGCTGTGATCAGGGGTTCTCCGTGGTCCGTGGCGGCCCAGACGCGGGTCGCGCGCTCCAGCTTGTCCGGGTTCACCTGGCTGCGGACGGCCGCGACGTGCCCGTCGGCCATCTCCAGGCACATGACGCCGATGACGTGGCCGCCGACGACCGCCACGACCGCGGGGGCGCCGTTGGCCGTCGTCGCGTAGATGTCGGCCGGACCGCCCGTGATGGCGCGCTTGGCCTTGCCCGGCTTGAACAGGCCGCGCATGAACGTGGCCACGGCCTTCGCGCCCTCGAACGCGCTCGCGCGGGCGGGCACCTTCCCGCCGCCGTCGCCGATCGCGATGGCGTCCGAGGTGAGGAGCTTGACGAGGGGCTCGGTGCGGCCGCTCGTGGCGGCGGCCAGGAACTCCTCGACGATGCGCTGGGCGCTCGCCTCGTCGATCTCGGTGCGCGGCGCGCGGGGCGTGCCGTCGGCGACGTGCTTCTTCGCCCGGTGCAGGATCTGCTGGCTGGACGACTCGCTGATGTCGAGGATCTCGGCGATCTCCCGGTGCGGGTAGTCGAACGCCTCGCGCAGCACGTACACCGCCCGCTCGTTCGGGGTGAGCCGCTCCAGGAGCGTGAGGACGGCGTACGAGACGGACTCGCGGCGCTCGGCGGTGTCGGCCGGGCCGAGCATCGGGTCGCCGGGCAGCAGCGGCTCGGGCAGCCACTGGCCGACGTAGGTCTCGCGGCGGGCGCGGGCCGAGGTCAGCTGGTTGAGGCACAGGTTGGTGAGGACCTTGGTGAGCCAGGCCTCGGGGACCTCGATGTGTCCGGGGTCGGCGGCCTGCCAGCGCAGATACGTGTCCTGCACGGCGTCCTCGGCCTCGCTCGCGGAACCGAGGAGGCGGTACGCGATGGCCTGCAGGCGGGGCCTCGCGGCCTCGAACCGGTCCACGTCGTTCAGGCTCACGGACATGGTCCGGATCCTAGTCGGCCCCGGCCCGAGCGGCCCGGGGATTGTCAGTGGCGTGCGCCATCCTGGCCGTATGACGTGGTGGTGCACGGGGATGCGGTGGGGTGCGGACGGGCCGGAGTTCGGGTGGTGGTCGGGGGCGGCGGCGGAGCGGGCGAGCGCGGTGCGGTTCGGAGAGCGGCTGGCGTTCCGGGTCTGCGGGCCGCGCAGGTGTCTCGGGGTGTGGCGGGGCGGGCGGCGCACGCCGTGTCCGGGGTGGGACGCGGTGTCGGAGCGGGGGACGCGGGCGCAGTGCGCGGAGTGCGCGGGGATCGACCGGGCGCGGTCGGTCGCGGCGGACACGCTGGCCGATGATCCGCGGCCGTACCGGGTGTATCTGGCCTGGTTCGGGGAGGGGCTGGTGAAGGTGGGGATCACGCGGGCCGACCGGGGCGCGGCGCGGCTCCTGGAGCAGGGGGCGGTGGCGTTCACGTGGCTCGGGGAGGGGCCGCTGATGGCCGCGCGGCGGGCAGAGGAGCTGCTGCGGGTCGGGCTCGGGGTGCCGGACCGGATCCCGTACGAGAGGAAGCGGATGGTGCGGGCGGGGCTCGGGGGGACGGAGGAGAGAGGGGCGGAGTTGGAGCGGGCGCACGCGGTCGCCGGGGGGCTGGCGGGGTGGCCGGAGTCGTTGGACCGGGTGCCGTGCCGGGTGGTGGATCACGCGGGGGTGTTCGGGCTCGGGGCGGTCGACGGGCTGGACGGGGTCGTGAGCGGGGTCGTGGAGGGGGCGGTGGTGGCCGGGGTCGTGGTGGCCGCCGCGGGGCCGGATCTGCATCTGGTGGAGGCGGGCGGGAGACGGCTCGCCGTGGACGCGCGGGGGTTGGCGGGGTGGCCGTTGGAGGGGGTCGGGGCGGAGGCGGTCGCGGAGGTGGCGGTGCGGGAGGTCCACGGGGTTCAAGGGGGGCTGTTCTGAGCGGACTCGGGTGGGCTGTGAGCGTCGCTCTGCCGGGTCGTGCGCCCGGGGTTCGGAGACCGGAGGGTCAAGGGAAGGCCCCCGTTCGGAAAGGGTGTGGACAGGAAGCGGCGGGAGCGGTGAACGTGGGGGCATGAGTGATCACAGAGATGCGCCCGCGCCGGTTCGACCGCAGCCTCCCTTCGAACCCCCGTACCACGTCGTCGTGTTCACCTCCGTCCGCACCGAGGACGACGAGGGCTACGCCGAGACGGCGGTGCGGATGAGGGACCTGGTGAAGGAGATCCCGGGCTACCTCGGGCACGAGTCCGCGCGGACTCCGGGCGGACTCGGGATCACGGTCTCCTACTTCCGCGACGCCGAGGCGATCAAGGCGTGGCGGTCCGTGGGCGAGCACCGCGGCGCGCAGAAGCAGGGCCGCGCCGAGTGGTACGAGGAGTACACGGTGCACGTGGGAGAGGTCGTGCGCAGCCATGGATGGAAGCGTGACTGAGCCGGGCGAGGGCGAGGGCGGGGGCGGGGACGAGGCCGCCCGGGTCGCCGCGTTCCGTGAGCGGCACGGGCTGCCCGGACTCGTCGACGTGCACACGCACTTCATGCCGGAGCGGGTGCTGCGCAAGGTGTGGGCGTACTTCGACTCGGCGGGCCCGCTGACCGGCTCCCCGTGGCCGATCACGTACCGCGAGGAGGAGGACCGGCGGCTCGCGCGGCTGCGGGAGTTCGGGGTGCGCGCGTTCACGTCGATGCTCTATCCGCACAAGGCGGGGATGGCGCAGTGGCTCAACGGCTGGTCGGCGGAGTTCGCCGCCCGCACACCGGACTGCCTGCACACGGCGACGTTCTTCCCCGAGCCGGGCGCCGAGGCGTATGTGCGGCGCGCGGTCGAGGACGGGGCGCGGATCTTCAAGGCGCATGTGCAGGTGGGCGCGTACGACCCGGCCGATCCGCTGCTCGACCCCGTGTGGGGGCTGCTCGCCGAGGCCGGGGTGCCGGTGGTGACGCACTGCGGTTCGGGTCCCGCGCCCGGCAAGCACACCGGGCCCGAGCCGATCGCGAAGGTGTTGGAGCGGCATCCGCGGCTGCCGCTGATCGTCGCGCATCTGGGGATGCCGGAGTACACCGAGTTCCTGGACCTGGCCGAGCGGTACGGGGAGGTGCGGCTCGACACCACGATGGCGTTCACGGACTTCTGCGAGGAGCGCATGCCGTTCCCCGCACGGGAGCGCGGCCGGCTTGCGGATCTCGGGGACCGGGTGCTGCTCGGCACGGACTTCCCGAACATCCCGTACCCGTACGTGCACCAGCTGGAGGCGATCGAGGGGCTGGGGCTCGGCAGCGCGTGGGTGCGGGCCGTGTGCCACGACAACGGGGAGAAGCTGTTCCTCGGCTGAGAGCCCGCTGTGTGTTTCTCAGGGTTTTCACAGGTTCAGGAAAGGGGCTTCTCAGAGGGCGGTCGCAGGGTGGTGCCATGACCACAGCCGCGCCCCAGGGGCGAACCGAACTGCTGAAGCCGGACGGCAGGCCCGTCCGGGTGCTCGTGGTGGACGACGAACAGTCCATCACCGAGCTGTTGTCGATGGCGCTGCGCTACGAGGGCTGGCAGATCAGGTCGGCCGGTGACGGGGCCGGGGCCGTGCGCAGCGCGCGGGAGTTCCGGCCGGACGCCGTCGTGCTGGACATGATGCTGCCGGACATGGACGGGCTGAGCGTGCTCGGCCGGCTGCGCCGCGAGCTGCCGGACGTGCCGGTGCTGTTCCTGACGGCGAAGGACGCTGTCGAGGACCGGATCGCGGGGCTCACGGCGGGCGGCGACGACTACGTCACCAAGCCGTTCAGCCTGGAGGAGGTGGTCGCGCGGCTGCGCGGCCTGATCCGCAGGATCGGCACGGCCGAGCGGCACAGCGACTCCGTGCTCGTCGTGGGCGACCTGTCGCTCGACGAGGACAGCCACGACGTGGAGCGCGGCGGCACCCACATCCACCTCACCGCCACCGAGTTCGAGCTGCTGCGCTTCCTGATGCGCAATCCGCGGCGCGTGCTCAGCAAGGCGCAGATCCTGGACCGGGTCTGGAGCTACGACTTCGGCGGCCGGGCCAACGTCGTCGAGCTGTACATCTCGTACCTGCGGCGCAAGATCGACGCCGGGCGCGAGCCGATGATCCACACCCGGCGCGGCGCCGGGTACCTGATCAAGCCCGCCGCGACGCCGGTGCCGTGAGGCGGGCCGCGGCGCCGCGCGTCCGGACCCTGCGGACCCGGCTCGTCGTCACCGCCGTCGGCCTGATCGCGCTCGTCGCGGTGGTGATCGGCACGGTGACGACGCTGGCACTGCACACGTATCTGTACGCGCAGCTGGACGGCAAGGTCGATCAGGTCGTCCACATGGCCGCCCGCGGCGACGGGCCCGGCGGCCGGGAGCCCGGGGCGGACAGCCGGGCGGACGACCTGTCGTTCCTGGGCCTGCCGGGCCCCGGGGGCGGCGACACCGTGGGCGCGCTGGTCGGCGCCGGCGGCTCCCTCACCCGCGCGGAGCGTTCCGAGCAGGACTCCCCCACCCGCACCACCGAGCTGACCGGCGCCCAGACGGACGCCCTCGCGTCGGTCCCCCGCGACGGGCGCGCGCACAGCGTCTCCCTGCCCGGACTCGGCGACTACCGCGTCCAGTCGAGCGGGGACGGCAGCCTGCTCGTCGGCCTCCCCTCCACGGACATCGACGCGACCCTGAACCGGCTCGTCCTCATCGAGGCCTCCGTGACGGGCGCGGGCCTGCTCGCGGCCGGGGTGACCGGCGCCGTCATGGTCGGCGTCGCGCTGCGCCCGCTGCGCCGGGTCGCCGCGACCGCGACCCGCGTCTCCGAACTCCCCCTGCACAGCGGCGAGGTGGCCCTGCACGAGCGCGTCCCGGAGACCGAGGCCGATCCGCGTTCCGAGGTCGGCCAGGTCGGCGCCGCGCTCAACCGCATGCTCGACCACGTGCACGGCGCGCTGGAGGCGCGCCAGCAGAGCGAGACCCGGGTGCGCCGGTTCGTCGCGGACGCCAGCCACGAGCTGCGCACCCCGCTCGCCTCCATCCGCGGCTACGCCGAACTCACCCGGCGCGGCCACGAGCCGACCGGCCCCGACACCCGGCACGCGCTCGGCCGCATCGAGTCCGAGGCCCACCGCATGACGGGCCTGGTCGAGGACCTGCTGCTGCTCGCCCGGCTCGACACGGGCCGCCCCCTCGCCTGCGCGCCGACGGACCTGTCGCCGCTGGTCGTGGACGCGGTCGCCGACGCCCGCGCCGCCGGACCCGACCACGTGTGGCGGCTCGACCTGCCCGACGAACCGGCCGAGGTGCTCGCCGACCCGGCACGCCTGCACCAGGTCCTCGTCAACCTGCTGGCCAACGCCCGTACGCACACCCCGCCCGGCACCACGGTCACCGCGCGCGTGCACCGGGACGGGCCGTGGGTCCGCCTCGACGTGCGGGACGACGGTCCGGGCATCCCGGCGGAGCTGCTGCCGCACGTCTTCGAGCGGTTCGCGCGCGGCGACTCCTCGCGCTCCCGCACGGCGGGCTCCACGGGGCTCGGTCTGGCCATCGTGCAGGCGGTCACGGCCGCGCACGGAGGCACGGTGACCGTGGACTCGGCCCCGGGCCGCACCGTGTTCACCGTCCACCTCCCGGCCCGGACAGGGCAGGACCGGCAGGAAACGCTTCCGCACTCACAGGGGCATCCGTACTCACAGGCGGGTCAAAGCCTCACCACACAGCCCTGACAGAGCAGTTGGCGACGGTCGGTGGCATGCGAACCGACTCTTCTGCGAGCACCGCTCCACCCGCCCCCGGGCCGGGGACGCTGCCGGCGCGGGAGCACCTTCCCGTCGGCAGCGGCGCCGTGCCGGTCCTGGACGTCGTCGTCCCCGTCTTCAACGAGGAGAAGGACCTCGACGCGTGTGTGCGGCGTCTGCACGCCCACCTGAACCGCACCTTCCCGTACCGCTTCCGGATCACGGTCGCGGACAACGCCTCCACCGACGCGACCCCGCGGGTCGCGCACCGGCTGGCCGCCGAGCTGGCCGGCGTCGCCTCCGTGCGCCTGGAGCAGAAGGGGCGCGGGCGGGCCCTGCGCGCCGTCTGGTCCGCGTCCGACGCGCCCGTCCTCGCCTACATGGACGTCGACCTGTCCACCGATCTGAACGCGCTGCTCCCGCTCGTGGCGCCGCTGATCTCCGGGCACTCGGACCTGGCGATCGGCTCGCGGCTCTCGCGTGCGGCGCGCGTGGTGCGCGGCCCCAAGCGGGAGTTCGTGTCCCGTGCCTACAACCTCATCCTGCGCGGCTCGCTCCAGGCCCGCTTCTCCGACGCCCAGTGCGGCTTCAAGGCGATCCGGCGCGACGTGGCGCAGGTGCTGCTGCCGCTGGTGGAGGACACCGGCTGGTTCTTCGACACGGAGATGCTGGTGCTGGCCGAGCGGGCCGGGCTGCGGATCCACGAGGTCCCCGTCGACTGGGTCGACGACCCGCACTCCAGCGTCCACATCGTGCGGACGGCGACCGAGGACCTGAAGGGGGTGTGGCGGGTCGGCCGGGCGCTCGCCACCGGCTCCCTCCCCCTCGACCGCCTCGCGCGCCCCTTCGGCGACGACCCGCGCGACGGCCGGCTGACCGGCGTTCCCCGGGGTCTCGCCCGTCAGCTCGTCGGCTTCTGCGCCGTCGGCGGCCTGTCGACCCTGCTGTACCTGCTGCTCTACACCGGCTTCCGTACGTTCTCCGGGGCGCAGGCCGCCAACGCGCTCGCGCTGCTCGTCTCGGCGGTCGCCAACACCGCCGCCAACCGGAGGCTCACCTTCGGGGTGCGGGGCCGGGCGAACGCCGTGCGCCATCAGGCCCAGGGCATCGTCGTCTTCGGCATCGGATGGGTGCTGACCAGCGGCTCGCTGCTCGCGCTCGGCGCCGCGTCCGACGGCGACGCCGCGCACTCCACCGAACTGGCGGTGCTCATCGCCGCGAACCTGGCGGCCACCGTGCTGCGCTTCCTGCTGCTGCGCGCCTGGGTCTTCCCGGACCGCGCCGAGCGGCCGGCGGTGTCCTCCGAGCCCACTCCCGGGAGCCGACGATGACCACACAGACCCCCACGGCCGAGCCCCTGACGGCGCCCGCGACAGCCGCGGACCCCCGACCCGCCGACGCGCGCCGGTTCCGCTCCGCGTTCCTCGCGCTCCTCCTCGTCATCGCCCTCGCCTACCTCTGGAACCTCTCCGCCTCCGGCTATGCCAACTCCTTCTACTCGGCCGCCGTGCAGGCGGGCAGCCAGAGCTGGAAGGCGTTCTTCTTCGGCTCGTCCGACGCCGCGAACGCGATCACCGTCGACAAGCCCCCGGCCGCCCTGTGGCCGATGGCCCTCTCGGTGCGGATCTTCGGCCTGAACTCCTGGGCGATCCTCGTGCCCGAGGTGCTGATGGGCGTGGCCACGGCGGCCGTCCTCTACGCGGCCGTGCGCCGCCGCTTCAGCGCCGCCGCGGGACTGATCGCGATGGCGGTGTTCGCCACGACCCCGGTCGCCGCGCTCATGTTCCGGTTCAACAACCCGGACGCGCTGCTCGCCCTCCTCATGACCGTCACGGTGTACTGCGTGCTGCGCGCGCTGGAGCAGGGCCGCACGAAGTGGCTGGTCGGCGCGGGCGCGGCGGTCGGTCTCGCCTTCCTCGCCAAGACCCTCCAGGCCTTCCTGATCCTGCCCCCGCTCGCTCTTCTGTACGGGATCTGCGCCCCGGTGAGGCTGCGCCGCCGCATCGCCCAACTGGCCCTCTCCGGGCTCGTCATGACCGTCGCGGGCGGCTGGTGGGTGGCCGTCGTCGAACTCTGGCCCGCGGCCTCCCGCCCGTACATCGGCGGTTCGCAGAACAACTCGTTCCTGGAGCTGACCTTCGGCTACAACGGCCTGGGCCGCATCAACGGCGACGAGACCGGCTCCGTCGGTGGCGGTGGCGGTGGCGGTGGCGGTGGCATGGGCGGCGGCACCGGCCAGTGGGGCGAGACCGGTCTCGGCCGGATGTTCAACGCGGAGATCGGCGGCCAGATCGCCTGGCTGCTCCCCGCCGCGCTGATCCTGCTCGTCGCGGCGCTCGTCCTGACCCGGAAGGCGCGGCGCACGGACACCGCGCGCGCCGCCTTCCTCGCCTGGGGCGGCTGCCTGCTGACGACGGGCCTCGTCTTCAGCTTCATGGCCGGCATCTTCCACCAGTACTACACGGTGGCCCTGGCGCCCTACCTCGCCGCGGTGATCGGCACCGGTGCGGTCGTGCTGTGGGAGGAGCGGGCCAGGATCGTCTGGTCGGCGACGCTCGGCACGGCCGTCGCGGTCACCGGGATCTGGGGGTACGTGCTCCTCGGCCGCACACCCGACCATCTGCCGTGGCTGCGCTGGGCGGTGCTGGTCGGCGGGCTCGCGGCGGGCCTGGGGCTCGCGCTCGCGGGCCGGTTCGGGCGCGGGCTCGCGCTCGGCGCCGCGGGGCTCGGCCTCGCCGCGTCGCTGGCCGGGCCGACCGCGTACACGCTCAGCACGCTGGCCACGGGGCACACCGGGTCGATCGTCACGGCGGGCCCGGCCGGCGCGAGCATGATGGGCGGCCGGGGTGGCCCGGGCGGGGGTCCGGACGGCGGTGGCGGCCGGGCCGGTGGACCCGCGGGCGGTGCCGGCGGCGGCGCGATGCAGCCGCCGGGCGGCCGGACACAGGGCACCGGCCCCGGCACGGGCACCACCACCGGCAACGGACCCGGTCAGCAGCAGGGCGGCGGCTTCCCGGGCGGTTCCCCCGGCGGAGCCATGGCCGAGGGCGGGCCCGGCGGCGCGGGAGGCGGCGGCATGGGCGGTCTGCTCGACGGCGCCACGGTCGGCGCCGAGGCGAAGCGGCTGCTCCTGAAGAACGCCGACGCCTACACATGGGCGGCCGCGGCCGTCGGCTCCCAGAACCAGGCGAGCTACCAACTGGCCACGGGTGTCCCGGTGATGGCCGTCGGCGGCTTCAACGGCACCGACCCGTCGCCCACCCTCGCCCAGTTCAAGAAGTACGTGGCCGAAGGGAAGATCCACTACTTCATCGGTGGGGGAATGGGCGGAGGCATGGGCGGGGTCGGCTCCTCGTCCGCGATCACGTCATGGGTCGAGCAGCACTTCGAGAAGGTCACGGCCGGAACGGCGACGTTCTACGACCTGAGCCGGCCGAAGTCCTGATCCGACAGCCCGTCCTGTCTACCGGTCGAGCCGCACGTCGGCGACGACCGGCCGGTGATCGGAGGCGGCCGCCTCCGCCGGGATCGTCACGTCCCGCACGCCGACGCCCTCGCCGACCGCGACGTAGTCGATCCGGTTGACGGGGGCGTCGGCCGGATACGTACCGCCGGTCGCGGGCCCCGCGTCGCGCAGCTCCCGCCACAGCGGGGCCAGTTCGGGCGCGGCCGGCGCCGCGTTGAAGTCGCCGAGCAGGACCTGGCGGGCGCCGGGCAGGGCCGCGCGCTCGGCGCTCATGATCCGGCGGGTGTCGGCGACCTGCGCGGTCCGCACGGACGGGTCGCCCCGGTAGTCGAGATGGGTGACGAACACCTGGAGCGGGACGCCCCGCACCTTGAGGGTGACCTCGCCGAAGCCGGGGGCCGGGGCCGGCACCGGGTTCGGGACCTGGGTGGAGAGCCGGGTGATGTCGTGGTTGACGGCGGAGCGGATCCGGTACCGGGACAGGACGGCGACCCCGAACTCGCGGCGCGGCTGCCCGCCGGCCGCCGGGTCCAGGCTGTAGATCGGGGCGAACGCGACCCGCATCCCGAGCCGGTCGGCCAACTCCCGGGCCACGTCGAGGCCCTGGCTGCGGGCGCCCCAGTGGACGTCGACCTCCTGCAGTCCGATCACGTCGGCGTCGAGGGCGCGCAGCGCGGCGGCCTGCCGGTCGAGGTCGAAGACGTTGTCCTCCCCGGCCCCGGCGTGGATGTTGTACGTCGCGATGCGCAGGGGGACCGAAGGCGTTCCGGGCGTGTCGGCGGCGGCCGGGGCGGCGGTCGCGATCAGGCTCAACAGAGCGGCGGACAGGGCCATTTGGGGGAGCGCGCGAGCGCGATTCGGCATGCGGGAACGGTACGCCGAAAATGTCGTTGTACACCGTAAGGGTAACCCCTTACGGTGTATGGGAGACGGGTTCGGAGAGGCCCGGTACCGACACCGACAGGAGACCGCATGACGGCGACCACCGCCGAGAACCACAACAGCCCGGAGCAGCCGGAGCAGACGGCGCCCCCGGCCGGCGGCGGCCACCCCCAGCGCTGGCTGATCCTCGGGGTCATCTGCCTCGCCCAGCTGACCGTGCTGCTCGACAACACCGTGCTGAACGTCGCGATCCCCTCCCTCACCCGGGAGCTGGACGCGTCGACGGCCGACATCCAGTGGGTGATCAGCGCCTACTCGCTCGTCCAGTCGGGTCTGCTGCTCACCGCGGGCTCCAGCGCCGACCGCTACGGCCGCAAGAAGATGCTCGCGGCGGGACTCGTCCTGTTCGGCGTCGGCTCGCTGGTCGCGGGCCTCGCCGGCTCCACCGCCCAGCTGATCGCGGCGCGGGCCGGCATGGGCGTCGGCGGCGCGCTGCTGATGACCACCACCCTGGCCGTCGTCGTGCAGATCTTCGACGACGCCGAGCGGGTCAAGGCGATCGGCCTGTGGGCGACCGTGAACTCGCTGGGCTTCGCCGTCGGCCCGCTGCTCGGCGGCGTGATGCTCGACCACTTCTGGTGGGGCGCGATCTTCCTGATCAACATCCCCGTCGCGGTCGTCGGCCTCATCGCCGTGCTCGCGCTCGTCCCCGAGTCCAAGAACCCGCGCGGCGACCGCCCCGACCTGCTCGGCGCGCTCCTGTCCACCGTCGGCATGACCGGGATCGTCTACGCGATCATCTCGGGCCCCGACAAGGGCTGGACCTCGGGGCCGACGCTCACCTCGGCCGCGATCGGGCTCGTCGTCATGGCCGCGTTCGTGCTGTGGGAGCTGCGCATCCCGTACCCGATGCTGGACATGCACTTCTTCCGGAACCAGAAGTTCACGGGGGCGGTGGCCGGCGCGATCCTCGTCGCGTTCGGCATGGGCGGCTCGCTCTTCCTGCTCACCCAGCACCTGCAGTTCGTGCTCGGGTACGGGCCCCTGGAGGCGGGGCTGCGCACCGCCCCGCTCGCCCTCACCGTCGTGGCGCTCAACCTCACGGGTCTGGGCGCCAAGCTGTTGCCCAAGCTGGGCACGCCGCTGACCATCGCGGCCGGTATGACCTGCCTGGCGGCGGGCCTCGCGGCGATCGCGCTGCTCGGCGGGGACGCGTACGGCGGCATGCTGGCGGGGCTGATCATCATGGGCGCGGGCATCGCGCTCGCCATGCCGGCGATGGCCAACGCGATCATGAGCGCGATCCCGCCGGAGAAGGCGGGCGTCGGCGCCGGGGTCAACGGCACGCTGGCCGAGTTCGGCAACGGCCTGGGGGTGGCGGTCCTCGGCGCGGTCCTCAACGCCCGGTTCGCCGCGCTCGTGCCCGTCGCGGCGGCCTCGCTCCCGGCGGCGCTCGCGGCCGCGGACTCGGCGCCGGAGAAGGCCCGGATCGCGGACGCGTTCTCCTCCGGCCTCGAGACCAGTCAGCTGGTCGGGGCCGTGGCCGTGCTCGTCGGCGGGCTGCTCGCCGCGGCCTTGCTGCGGCGGGCGGAGCGGGCAGAATCAGCGGTGCCGGCTTCCGCATAGCATCGGTGGACGGGCGGACCGGACCCGACGGTTCCGCCCGTCCGTCCGCCCCGACGATCTTTGAGAAGGTGCCCCGATGGCGAAGGCAGCGCGGATGAGCGTCTGGCTGGAGGAGACGGAATCGGCCAAGGCGCCGCGCGGCCGGCGCACCGAGCAGCCGAGCGGCCTGGACCGGGACCGGATCACCGGGACCACGGTGCGGCTGCTCGACGCCGAGGGGCTCGCCAAGTTCTCGATGCGGCGCCTCGCGGGCGAGCTCGGGGTCACCGCGATGTCCGTGTACTGGTACGTCGACACCAAGGACGACCTGCTGGAACTCGCCCTGGACCGGGTCTTCGGCGAGCTGACCATCGACGAGGACGGTCCGTCGGAGGGCGACGACTGGCGGGAGTGGCTGCGGGACCTGGCCACCGCCTACCGGTCGCTGATCGTGCGGCATCCGTGGATCTCGCCGCTGGCCGGCAACTACCTCAACATCGGCCCGAACGCCCTGAGGTTCTCGTTCGCGGTGCAGCGCATCGTCGCGCGCACGGGCCTGTCCCTGCCCCGGCAGCGCGGCGCGATCGCGTCCGTCTTCCAGTTCGTCTACGGGTACGGGACGATCGAGGGCCACTTCCGGCAGCGCTGCGTGGAGGTGGGCATGACGCGGGACGAGTACTACACGAAGGCGATGTCCGGGTTCAGCGCGCCGCCGGAGATGGCGGACGCGGTGCGGCACGCCGAGCAGTTGATGGCGGAAGGCCCCGACAGCGGCTCCGTCGACCAGATCCTCGACGGCGACTTCGAGGTCGCCCTCGAGCTCCAGATCGCCGGCATCGAGGCCCTGGTCGCCCGGGAACGCGCGGCCTAGGTCGTGTCTTCAAACTCCCGTCGTCGCCCGGAGGGCGGCTTCGCGGCGTCTGGTGCGTGCTCTCGGTGTGCCGGGCGCAGGCCCTCGTAGCGGAGCTACTTGGGTCTTCGCCCGGTGCGGCGAGAGTGCGTGCCAGGCGTCGTGGAGCAGGCGGGCGTTTGAAGACACGGCCTAGTCCTGCTGTGCCAGCCGGGCCGGGAAGCCTCCGGTGGCCACCGGGCCCCAGCGCTCCGGCGTGACCCGGATGAGGGACTTCCCCTGCTTCACCATCGCGGCCCGGTACTCGTCCCAGTCCGGGTGCTCGCCCGAGATGTTCCGGAAGTACTCCACGAGCGGCTCGACGGACTCGGGTGCGTCGATCACCTCCGCCGTGCCGTCGATCTGCACCCAGGGCCCGTTCCAGTCGTCGCTCAGCACGACGACGCTGACCCGCGGATTCCGCTTCGCGTTACGGGTCTTGGCCCGCTCGGGATAGGTGGACACGACGATCCGCCCCGAGTCGTCGACCCCACAGGTCAGCGGGGAGGCCTGCGGGGTGCCGTCGGCGCGGGCGGTGATGAGCAGGGCCCGGTGCCGGGGCCGCACGAAGTCGAGCAGCTCGTCGCGGCTGACCCGGTCATTGGACGCGATGTTCGAAGCCATACGGCCACCGTATGACCTGGAGGGCGCTCGAACCCCGGCGCACGCCCGACCACGAGCGAGGGGGCGCGGGGCCGACAGGGAGTGCCCGGATCAGGCGGCGGGGAGGGTGTCGCCCTGGACGGCCTGGATGTCGAGTTCGACCTTCAGGGTCGCACCGATGGCCGCGATGCCCGCCTGCACGACCTGGTTGTAGTTCATGGCGAAGTCCTCCCGCTTGAGCTCGGCGGTCGCCTTGAACGCGGCCCGGGTGCCACCCCACGGATCGGCCCCGGTACCGAGATAGCTCAGCTCCAGGTCGACCGGCCGCGAGACTCCGCGCATGGTCAGCTCCCCGTGCACGGTCCAGCGATCGGTCCCGGCGGGCTCCAGCCCCGTCGACCGGTACGTGATCTCCGGGTACGCCTCGACGTCCAGGAAGTCCGGCGACTTGAGGTGACCGTCCCGCATGCCGTTGCCGGTGTCGATGGACGCGGCCTTGATGACGGCCTCGACCCGCGACTTCTCGACGTCCTGCGCGATCTCGACGCGCGCGCCGAAGTCCGTGAACCGCCCGTGCACGGACGTGATCCCGAGGTGCTGCGCGGTCGCCGCGACCGTGGAGTGCGCGGGGTCGACGGTCCACGGGCCGGGCGGCGGCAGCTCGGCGCCGCCCTGCCGGGCGAGGACGACGGTGCCGACCTCGGCCCGCCCCGTGGCCGTCACCAGCGCGGTGGAGGCGGCCGGCGCGTACCCCACGGCGGTGACGATCACGGTGTACGGGCCGGGCGTCAGCGGGCTCGCGTCGTGCACGGCGCCCTCGTCGTCGGCCTCGGCCCGCAGCACCTGCGCACCGGTCATGTCGGTCACGGTGACGACGGCGTGCGGCAGAGCCCACCCGTCCCGCGTACGGATCCGCGCACTGAGTCCCATCGTTCACATCTCCTAGCTCAAGCTCACGTTCTCGCCTCCGTGCGGGAGTCGGTCGTCTCCCGCACGGGAAAGGGCCCCGGACCGTGGCGTCTCCGGCCGTCCCCTGCCGTTCAACGACGCCGCACCGTCCGGGGCCCCTTTCCCACATCCGGGCCGGCACGGCGCGCGTCTCCGCTCGAAGCGCGCGCCGGCCTTCAGGTGGCCCGGGGTCTCGCTACTCGCCCGGGTGGGCGAGTTCGATGTCGTGGCCGTCGACGCCACTGCCCTGCACCGAGAGGTGCGTGGCCACCGGCGGGTACCCGGTCGCGATGACCGTGTAGTCGCCGCCGTCCAGGTCGGTGAAGGCGTACGCGCCGTCCTCACCGGTGGTCGAGGTCGCGACCACGTTGCCCGCGGCGTCGATCAGCGTGACCCGGGCGTCGTTCAGCGTCCGGCCCGCGGCGCGCACGGTGCCCTGCACCTGCGAGCCGGAGTTCAGCTCGATCTCGACCCGGGTGACGCCCGTGCCGCCGACCTCGACGGGCAGCGCCATCGGACGGTGGCCCGCGGCGTTCACCGCGACGGTCACCGTGCCGGGCACCAGCTCGGCGAAGGTGAACTCGCCCTCCTGGCCGGACAGTCCGGTGGCGAGCACGTCACCGCGCACGTCCGTGACGATGACCATGGCGCCGGTGACCGGGGCCTTGGTCTCGGCCGCCTTCACGACACCACTGAGACCGCTGGTGCCGCTGAGGAGGATGTCGTACGTGACGGGCTCCTCGCCGATGACCACCGTGGAGGCCTGCGGCTGGTAGCCGTCGGCCGAGGCGATCAGCACGTACGAACCGGCGCCGGGGGCGTCGACCGCGTAGGCACCGTCGCCCTGGGCGACCGCGCGGCCCAGCTGCCGTCCGCCGAGGGAGATCAGCGTGACCGCGGCGCGGGCGACCGGGGCGGACTCGGCGCCGCGGACGAAACCGCGGACCGGGGTGCCGCCGCCCGTCGCACCGGCGGCCTGCGCCGGAGCGTCACCGGCGACCGAGGCCACCGCGGCGAGCTGCTGCGTCTGCGTGTCGGCGACGGGAGCGGAGGAGGCGGCGACCAGGCTGGGCACCTTCTCCTCGGCGGCCGGGGCGACCGGGGCGGAAGCCGCGGCGGCGGGGGCCGGGGCGGACTCGCCCTGGGCGGCCTGCTCGAGGGCACCGGACGTACGCAGCGGAACCTCCTTGATGAAGAGCGTCACGATGAACGCCAGCAGGGCGATCGGGGCGACGTACAGGAAGATGTCGGCGATGCCGTGCCCGTACGCGCTCTCCAGCCAGTTGCGGACCGGGGCGGGCAGCAGGTCCATGTCCGGGATCTGACCGGAACCGGCGGCCTTGCCGGCCGCGGCCTGCGCCTGCGGGTCGAGCTGGCCGATGGTGTCCTTCGCGTAGTGCGAGATACGCGTGGTCATCACGGAGCCGAGCGCGGAGACGCCGATCGCGCCACCGAGGGACCGGAAGAAGGTCACGACGGAGGAGGCGGAACCGAGGTCCTGGGGGGCGACCTGGTTCTGGGTGCAGAGCACGAGGTTCTGCATCATCATGCCGACGCCGAGGCCCATCAGCGCCATGAAGATGGCGAGGTGCCAGTACGGGGTGTCGTAGCGCATCGTGCCGAGCAGGCCGAGACCCGCGGTCAGCAGGACGCCGCCGGAGACCAGCCACGCCTTCCACTTGCCGGTCTTGGTGATGACCTGGCCGGACACGGTGGAGGAGACGAACAGACCCGCGATCATCGGGATCGTCATGACGCCGGACATCGTCGGCGACTTGTCCCGGGCGAGCTGGAAGTACTGCGAGAAGAACACGGTGCCGGCGAACATCGCGACACCCACGAGCAGCGAGGCCAGCGAGGCCAGCGTGATCGTGCGGTTCTTGAACAGGCGCAGCGGGATGATCGGCTCGCTGGCCTTGGACTCGACGAACAGGAAGACCAGCGCCAGGACGAGCGCGCCGCCGACCATCGAGTAGGTCTGCCACGACAGCCAGTCGTACTTGTCGTCGGCGAAGGTGACCCAGACGAGCAGCAGGCAGACGGCCGCGGTGACGAAGAAGGCGCCGGCCCAGTCGACCTTGACCTTCCGCTTGACCACCGGGAGGTGCAGCGTCTTCTGCAGCACGAACAGCGCGATCAGCGCGAAGGGCACACCGACGTACAGGCACCAGCGCCAGCCGAGCCACGAGGTGTCGGTGATGACGCCGCCGAGCAGCGGACCGCCGACGGTCGCGACGGCGAAGGTGGCGCCCAGGTAGCCGGAGTAACGGCCACGCTCACGCGGGGAGATCATCGCGGCCATGATGATCTGCGCCAGGGCGGACAGACCGCCGGCGCCGATGCCCTGGATGGCGCGGGCGCTGATCAGCATCCCCGGGTTCTGCGCGAGACCGGCGATGACGGAGCCCACGACGTAGACGACGAGGGCTATCTGGACGAGGGCCTTCTTGCTGACGAGGTCGGCCATCTTGCCCCACAGGGGCGTGGTGGCGGTCATCGCGAGCAGCGAGGCGGTGACGACCCAGGTGTAGGCGGACTGGCCGCCGCCCAGGTCGCCGATGATCTCCGGCAGCGCGTTGGAGACGATCGTCGAGGAGATGATGGCGGCGAACATGCCGAGCAGCAGCCCGGACAGCGCCTCCATGATCTGACGGTGCGTCATCGGAGCGCCGGGGTCGGGGGCGGCGCCTCCGTGCTTGGCATGGCTGCCCCGCACACCGGCCGGTGTGGATGTTGCCATGGGATTCCTTTTCTTACGTCTATGCGGGTGTACGGGTGGGGGACTGCGCCGGGACGGCGTCGGCGGCCGGGACGTGGGCTCGTGCGGAGCCCGTGGTCCGGCAGTCGCCGAAGCTGTCGCGCAGCCGGGTCATGAGGGTGATCAACTGGTCGACCTCGTCGTCGGACCAGTCGCTCAGCCGGTCGGCGAGCAGCTGCGTGGTGCGCTCGTTGAGCACTTCCAGCTGCTTCGAGCCCATGTCGGTGAGGCTGAGGATGCGCGAGCGCTTGTCGGCCGGGTCGGCGTTCCGCTCGATCCAGCCGCGGTCGGCGGCGTGCGCGACGTGCCGGCTGGCGACCGACACGTCGACGGCGAGCAGCTCGGCCATGCGGCTCATCCGCATGGCGCCGTAGCGCGAGAGCAGGGTGAGCACGGCGGCGGTGCCGGCCGGGCAGTCGTGCGGCAGGATGCGCGCCATGTCCCGCTTGACGGCGCCGAAGGCGCTGAACTGTCGCGTGAGCTCGTCGTAACGACGCTGTGCGGCCACAGCAGCTCCTCCTGACCAGAACCTTATTCGTTGCTTAGGGCAACCATAGAAGCAGTTGGTTGCCGCAGGCAAACGAAATGGGGGTGCGGAAGCCTAAAATCACGGCAAAGGGGAAGTGTGAAGGGGTAAAGCTGCAGCTCAAGTGGCGTTTGTGCAGGCTGTGGCGCCTGTCGCGCCGATTCGCTAGGGTCCTGCCCCATGGCACACAACCCCCAGGGCCCGGGCCCCGAAGGCAACTACGACCCGGCGGGCAGCACCCAGATGTTCCGCGCATTCGTCGACGAGCAGCCCCAGGGCGCGGCCCGGCAGGCGGCCCCGGCGAAGTCCGGCCCCGGTGCGGGCCTGATCATCGGCATCGTGGTCGCCGTCGCGGTGATCGCGGCGGTCGCGTGGCTGGCGTTCGGCTAGTGCCGGCTGCGTGAGCTCCGGTTCCCGGGGCTCAGCCGGCGTCCACGGTGACGTCGCGCGTCTCCAGGTGCATGCCCAGCGGTACGCGCCAGGAGTCGACGCACACCTTCCACGTCTTCTCCTTCTTCTCCCCGGCCTCGATCGGCACGGGGAGCTTCTCCGTGTTCTCGATCGTCGCCCAGTCGACCCCGAGCGCGCCGATGATGTGCGTCTCGAAGGTCACGGTGCCCGAACGGACCGCGCTGCCTCCGGAGTTGAGCAGCGTCAGGGTGACGTCCTGGCACCAGCGCCGGTCGGTGTCGTCGAGTTCGGGATCGCCGACGAGCTTGAGCAGCGCGGGGCCGCCGGTGGACGGCTCGTCCGAGGGGTCCGGCGTCGGCGTGCCGGGCGCGCCCGGGCTCGTACCCGTACCGCTGCCTGTACCTGATCCCGTGCCTGTGTCGCCGCCGGAACCCGAGCCCGATCCGGAGCCTGTGCCGCCGCCCCCCGGAGTGTGCGCGCCCGGCGATGCAGAGCCTTCGCCGCCCGCCGCGCCGCCTCCGTCCGGGGCGCCCGGCGCGGCCGGTCCGCCGTCCCCGGAGCCGCCCGGACCGCCGCCGGACGCGGATCCGGCGGAGCCGTCCGCGTCCCGGGCCGCGCCGGACGGGCCGGGTGGGTCCAGCGGGACCAGTTCGACCTTGCCGCGGGGAGCCGTGCCGCGGACCGAGGCGTCGGCGGGGCCGCCCGCCGCGCCCACCGCCACGTAGCCGGCCCGTGGAGCGTCACCGCCGAGTGTGAACGCGGCGGTTCCTCCCAGGCAGACGGCGGCGACCGAAGCAGCCGCCACAGTCGCCCCTCTACGACCTCGCACCCATGCGCGCACCATCGCGCCAGTGTGTCTGACGGGTCGTCAATTAGGAACCCCGCGACGGGAATCCCGGCGCGGGGCCGCGGGGTCAGTCGGCGATCAGGCCTTCCCTGAGCTGGGCGAGCGTGCGGGTGAGCAGCCGGGAGACGTGCATCTGCGAGATGCCGACCTCCTCGCCGATCTGGGACTGCGTCATGTTCCCGAAGAAGCGGAGCATGATGATGCGGCGCTCGCGCGGCGGCAGCTTGGCCAGCAGCGGCTTGAGCGACTCCCGGTACTCGACGCCCTCCAGGGCCGTGTCCTCGTACCCGAGGCGGTCGGCGAGGGAGCCCTCGCCGCCGTCGTCCTCGGGGGCCGGCGAGTCGAGGGAGGACGCCGTGTACGCGTTCCCCACCGCCAAGCCGTCGACGACGTCCTCCTCGGAGACGCCGAGCACGGCGGCGAGCTCCGGGACGGTCGGCGAGCGGTCCAGCTTCTGGGAGAGCTCGTCGCTCGCCTTCGTCAGCGCGAGCCGCAGCTCCTGGAGCCGGCGCGGCACCCGCACCGACCAGGAGGTGTCCCGGAAGAAGCGCTTGATCTCGCCGACCACGGTCGGCATCGCGAAGGTCGGGAACTCCACGCCCCGCTCGCAGTCGAAGCGGTCGATCGCCTTGATCAGGCCGATCGTGCCGACCTGGACGATGTCCTCCATCGGCTCGTTGCGGCTGCGGAAGCGGGCCGCCGCGTAGCGCACCAGCGGCAGGTTCAGCTCGATGAGGGTGTCGCGCACGTAACCCCGCTCGGGGCTGTGCTCGTCGAGGGTGGCCAGGCGCAGGAACAGGGAGCGGGACAGGGTGCGGGTGTCGAGGGGCCCCGACGCCTCAGGGCTCTCCGGAGCCTGGGCCGGCACGGCGGCCGGGGCAGGAGCGGGCGGAGTGTCGATCAGCGCGGCGGTCGCGGACTCGCTCAGGTCACCGGACGCGACGGACGCGTCGGGCGTGAGCGTGAGCACCTTCGAGCTGCCCTGGTCTGCGGACATGCCACCCCCTTGAGGTCGCGGACGGTCGCGGCGGGCGCTCCCGTCATTTAGGAGCGCAGCCTCCACCTGAATACCGGAGGGGAGGCCGCGCCAAACGCGGTTCCAGCAGAATGTCACATGTCGGCAACGCGCTGTAGTGACATGTCGACATGGATGGGGCGAAAACGCGCTGATAACAGGGGGTGTGGCCGAAGTTGGAGGGGTTTCTGTCGAGAAATCTCCGCCGAAGCGGTCTACCCGATTCAGCTATGCGTCGATCCTGTTTGCGGATCGAAGTCGCGCAAAACTACGCGCGAGGAGCCTTGACACATGCATCTGCGAGACACCGAGTTCGGCGCTGATCTGAGACTGCGTCAAGTTCGAGTAGTAGCGCAGGAGAAGGATCCGCTGCTCGCGCTCGGGGAGCTGGACGAGGAGGTGCCGGACGAGGTCGCGGTGTTCCACGCCGTCGAGTTCGGGGTCCTCGTAGCCGAGCCGGTCGAGCAGCCCGGGCATCCCGTCGCCCTCCTGCGCGGCCTCCAGCGAGGTCGCGTGGTACGAGCGTCCGGCCTCGATGCAGGCGAGCACCTCGTCCTCGCCGATGCGCAGCCGCTCGGCGATCTCGCCGGTCGTGGGCGAGCGCCCGAAGGCGGTGGTGAGGTCCTCGGTGGCGCTGGTGACCTGCACCCACAGTTCGTGCAGGCGCCGGGGCACGTGCACGGTCCGCACGTTGTCGCGGAAGTAGCGCTTGATCTCGCCGACGACGGTCGGCATCGCGAAGGTGGGGAACTGGACGCCCCGGTCCGGGTCGAACCGGTCGATTGCGTTGATGAGCCCGATCGTGCCGACCTGGACGACGTCCTCCATCGGCTCGTTGCGGCTGCGGAAGCGGGCCGCCGCGTACCGCACGAGCGGCAGGTTCGCCTCGACGAGCGCCGAGCGCACGCGGGTGTGCTCGGGGCTGCCCGGCGGCAGGTCCTTGAGTTCGGCGAACAGCACCTGGGTGAGCGCTCGGGTGTCGGCCCCGCGGGTCTTCGCGGTCGGTGCTTGCGGCGCCTGAGGCGCAGTACTGGCCGGCACGGTCAACCCCACCTCTATCCGTCAACTGTTTGCGTCAACTCATCGGTCAAAAGCGGTCATAGCATCACAAGACATGTGCACTGTGTGCAAGCACCGCATCACTACGTGTTGAAGGGTGAGTTGGGGTGTTAAACCTGGCGCCGGACATGGAAAGGCCCCTCACCGTTCCCGGTGAAGGGCCGTTCGGTCGTGCGAGAGGAGGCCGCCGCGCGGTGGCCCCGGCCGGCTCAGAACTCGTAGTCGGCGATCACCCAAGTGGCGAACTCCCGCCACTGCGCCACGCCCGCCTGGTGGGCCGGGTGCTCCAGGTAGCGCTTGAGGGCGTCGGCGTCGTCGACCGCCGAGTTGATCGCGAAGTCGTACGCGATCGGCCGGTCGGTGATGTTCCAGTCGCACTCCCAGAAGCGCAGCTCGGGGATCTGCTCCCCCAGCGCGCGGAAGGCCTTCACGCCCTCGGCCACGCGGGGTTCGTCGCGGCTGACGCCGTCGTTGAGCTTGAAGAGGACCAGATGGCGGATCACAGGTGCTCCAGGCGGTGCCGTACGCGCGCGCGGGACGCACGCGTGGATGAACTCACTGGCCGCCGTTGGCGACCCATGTCATGAAGTCACCGACCGCCTGGGCGGCGGAGGATATGCCCTCGAAGCCTATCTGGACGTAGTCCGCGGCCTTGGCGGGGTCCGTGATGACCACGTAGAGGACGAAGACCACCGCGACGTACAGACCCACCTTTTTCGCCTGCACCACGCTCGGCCTCCCCTGTACCTGTAGCCCCTGATCGCCGGCGGCGAGTCTATCCCGGACATCTGTTCACCCGGCCTTTAAGGACCAACGGCCCTGCGGTACGGGCCGTTTGCCGCGCTCGCGGGCGGATCCGGTGGCGCAGGATGGATGGCGAGCCCGGAGGGTCTGGCAGGAATCCGAAGGGCAGGGACGAGCCCCGACTGCGGGGTCCGCGCCGCGCCTTCCCCCCGAGAAAGCGGCGCGGGCTACGGGGATCGTCCTCACCGGGGGGAGCGGCTTGTCCCCCCGATGCCGCTCCCCCCGACCTGCTTCTCCTGACCTGCTTCTTCTGACCACGGCATGCAGAACGCCCCCTCTTCCGGGGAGAACCCTGGAAGAGGGGGCGTTGTCAGCGGTAGCGGAGGGATTTGAACCCTCGGTGACTTGCGCCACACTCGCTTTCGAGGCGAGCTCCTTCGGCCGCTCGGACACGCTACCGAGAGGAACTCTAGCCCAAAGATGGCCGAGGTCTGAAATCCGTATCCCTGAAGAAGTGGATCAGGGGCTGTGCGCACTCCTCGGCGAGCACGTCCGCGATGACCTCGGGGCGGTGGTTGAGGCGCCGGTCGCGGATCACGTCCCACAGCGAACCGGCCGCGCCGGCCTTCTCGTCACGGGCTCCGTAGACGACCCGGTCGAGGCGGGACTGCACGATGGCGCCCGCGCACATCGTGCACGGCTCCAGCGTGACGACGAGGGTGCAGCCGGTCAGCCGCCACTCGCCGAACGCCTCGGCGGCCCGGCGGATCGCCAGGACCTCGGCGTGCGCGGTGGGGTCGCCGGTCAGCTCGCGCTCGTTGTGCGCGACGGCCAGCACGGTGGTGCCGTCCGGCGCCAGCACGACGGCGCCGACCGGCACGTCACCGGCCGCCGCGGCGAGCCCGGCCTCGGCCAGGGCCCGCCGCACGGCCGGCTTCCACGGATCCCGCACCGGGTCGGGCGGTCCGTCGGGAGAGTCGTCGGAAAAGGCAGCGGGGGAGGTCACGCGCCGGAATCTATCCCGGCCGGCGCGCGGACCGGCCCCTAGGTCCTGTCTGGAGTTCCCCGTCTGCGTGCCGACCGCCGCTGCGCCCGCGCTCCGCGCGGACGACGGGGAACTCCAGACAGGACCTAGCCGTCGCGTACGGGCCTTCAGCGCACCGTCTCGAGCACCTCCGCGGCGCCGAGCACCTCGGCGATCTCGTTCAGCGCGTCCCCGGCGCCGAAGCCCAGCAGGTCCTTCTCGGGGACGCCGAGGTCGGCGAGGAGCGCGGGGTCGCCGAGCGGGCCGGGCGGCACGATCTCCGCGTCGCCGACCTCGTCCTCGTCACCGTCGGCCGAGGCCTCCGGTTCGCCGTCCTCGGTGCCGTCCAGGTCGAGCGCGTCCAGCTCGTCCTCGACCGCGTCCGGGTCCTTGCCGAGCAGTTCGTCGGTGAGCAGGATCTCGCCGTAACTGCTGCGGGCGGCGGCAGCGGCGTCCGAGATGTAGATGCGGGGGTCCTCCTCACCGTCCACACGGACGACGCCGAACCAGGCGTCCTCCTGTTCGATGAAGACGAGAACCGTGTCGTCCTCGGCGCCGGCCTCGGCCGCCGCCTCACGGGCCAGGTCGGACAGGTCCGACAGGGTCTCCACGTCGTCGAGCTCTGTATCGCTCGCTTCCCACCCGTCTTCGGTGCGCGCGAGCAGTGCGGCGAAGTACACCGTGACTCTCCCACTGGTCTCAGGTGTGCCGGTCGGGGGTCCCCCCGGCGTCGGAAGGCGGGAGTCGGGACCGGCCCCGCCACTCGGAATCGTGGCAGAAAGAACGGCTCCAAGAGAGGTCTTCCGCACGCTGTGTTGGCGGGGCGCCCTCGCCGGGCGTGTCGCGTGTGAGCCGCGTCACCTGCCCTTCGCCGGTGTGTCACCAGCGAAACGTGCGCATCCTCATCTGCTGGCGCATGCGCGCGGCCCGTGCGCGGCGCGGCTGGACCCGGGCGCGCAGCTCGCGCGCCTCCGTCAGTTCCCGCAGGAACACGGCGCGGCGGCGCCTGCGCTCGGCGTCCGTCTCCGGCTCGGCGTCCGCGCCCCCGGACTCCGGGTCGGACTCCGTCCCTTGCTTGCGGTCCGGCATCGGCGACACCACCACCCCAGTCGACGCGTCCCTTCCACTTTCCCTCCACCGGCCCCTTCGATGCCAGTGCGTGGCAGGGGGCAAGTGAGGCGGGTGCGCGGGGGAGCCGGGGCCGCGGGGCGCGGTTACTGTTGAGGACATGCGGATCCATGTCGTCGACCACCCACTCGTGGCGCACAAACTCACCACGCTGCGCGACCAGCGCACCGACTCCCCGACCTTCCGGCGCCTGGCCGACGAGCTGGTCACCCTGCTCGCCTACGAGGCGACCCGGGACGTGCGCACCGAGCAGGTCGACATCGACACCCCGGTGTCGCGGACGACGGGTGTGAAGCTCTCCCACCCGCGCCCCCTGGTCGTGCCGATCCTGCGCGCGGGCCTCGGCATGCTCGACGGCATGGTGCGCCTGCTCCCCACCGCCGAGGTCGGCTTCCTCGGCATGGTGCGCGACGAGGAGACCCTCCAGGCCTCCACCTACGCGACCCGGATGCCGGACGACCTCTCGGGCCGCCAGGTGTACGTCCTGGACCCGATGCTCGCCACGGGCGGCACGCTCGTCGCGGCGATCCAGGAGCTCATCAAGCGCGGCGCCGACGACGTCACGGCCGTCGTGCTGCTCGCCGCGCCCGAGGGCGTCGAGATCATGGAGCGCGAGCTGGCGGGCACGCCGGTGACCGTGGTGACGGCCTCGGTCGACGAGCGTCTCAACGAGAACGGCTACATCGTCCCCGGCCTGGGCGACGCGGGCGACCGCATGTACGGCGCCGCGGAGTAGTTCCTACGGGCCTGTGTCCGTCAGCGGCCCGGCCGCGGGGCGCGAGCGACCACACGAAAGCCGCCGCCGCGACTGCTCGATACAGGGCAGACGCGGCGGCGGCTTTCTGGCGTGCGGAAACTAGCAGCGCGACTTGGCGGGCGCCGGCTTCGGATGCGTCAGCGCGGCCAGCGACTTGTCGGCGGCGGGCCGGGGCGACAGTTCCTTGAACCCGTCGCCGATGATGAGGTCGACCTCGGCCGGCTTCTCGCGGGCGTCGGCCTTGAGCTCGGCCCCGGCCAGCTGCGTGCCCAGGACGGGGAGCGCCGCGTCGGTCGCCGAGGTCGCCCCGAGCAGCAGCCCGGGTCCCTTGACCTTCTTGTCGTACTCCTTCGTCGCGTTCCCCACCTCGCCGATCTTGAAGCCGCGCTTCTTCAGCTCGTCGGCGGTCTTCTTGGCGAGGCCGCCGCGAGGGGTCGCGTTCAGCACGTTGACCGTGATGCCGCCCGGGGCCGGGAGCTTCTTGGCCGCCTGCGCGGGGGTGGCGGAGGCGCTGGGGGTCGCCTTGCAGTGTGCGGAGCCGGCGCCGGCCGCGGTCGCCTTGTCGCCGCCCGTGAACACGTCGACGAGCTGGAAGGAGCCCCAGCCGATCAGGCCGACGGCGGCGACGGACGCGACGACGGCGAGCACGATCCGGGTGCGTGAGCGGCCGCGTCGCATGCGGGGGTACTTGTCCCCCGTGATGCGGTACTTGCCGCCCATGCCGGGGGGAGTGAGCATGCTCATGGGCGCAGCGTAGTGCCGCTCGCCGGTGATTCCTATTAAATGATCAGGCGAGATGTCCCGTACGACCCGAAAGGGTCAATCCGGGCCGCCGCGGAGGGCGGGCCCGCCGGCCGTCAGCCCAGTTCGAGGACGCGGGCGTGCAGGACCTGGCGCTGCTGGAGCGCGGCGCGGACCGCGCGGTGCAGCCCGTCCTCCAGGTACAGGTCGCCCTGCCACTTCACGACGTGCGCGAAGAGGTCGCCGTAGAACGTCGAGTCCTCGGCGAGCAGGGTCTCCAGGTCGAGCTGGCCCTTGGTCGTCACCAGCTGATCGAGGCGGACCGGGCGCGGCGCGACGTCCGCCCACTGCCGGGTGCTTTCCCGGCCGTGGTCGGGGTACGGCCGGCCGTTTCCGATGCGCTTGAAGATCACACGGAAAGCCTACCGGGCGAGCCTCACCGGGCGCAGCCATGGAGACCGAGTGCGACTCTGGGAAATACCGTGCAGAAACGGGATGTACTGGGATCGTGCCAGCCGGTGACAGGGGCCTGAAATGAGTGACAGCGAGCCGAAGGCGGGCGACCAGGGCGGCGGATCGGGCCCGTCCGGGTCAGACGGCGGAGCCGGGTTGACGCCGGGCGGCGAGCTGCCCGCCGAGGCGCGGGAGATCGCCGCCGGATACGCCTTCACGGGACCCGCGCTCGACCTCGGCGCGCTGGTCTGGGACGGCACGAGCCGGCCCGGCGCGCAGATCCGCATCCCCCTCACGATGCTGAACCGGCACGGGCTCGTCGCCGGCGCCACCGGCACCGGCAAGACGAAGACCCTCCAGCTCGTCGCGGAGCAGCTCTCCGCGCAGGGCGTGCCGGTGTTTCTCGCCGATGTGAAGGGCGACCTCTCCGGGGTCTCGGCGCCCGGCCAGGACGGCGACAGGGTGCGCGAGCGGGCCGGGCAGGTGGGCCAGGAGTGGACCGGGACCGGCTTCCCCTGCGAGTTCTACGCGCTCGGCGGCATCGGCACCGGCATCCCGCTGCGCGCCACCGTCACCAGTTTCGGCCCGGTCCTGCTCAGCAAGGTGCTGCGGCTCAACCAGACGCAGGAGCAGTCCCTCGGCCTGATCTTCCACTACGCCGACCAGAAGGGCCTGGAGCTGTACGACCTCAAGGACCTGCGGGCCGTCGTCACCTTCCTCACCTCGCCCGAGGGCAAGTCCGAGCTGAAGGGGATCGGCGGGCTGTCGGCCGCGACCGCCGGGGTGATCCTGCGGTCCCTGACGACGTTCGAGGCGCAGGGCATGGGCGACTTCTTCGGGGAGCCCGAGTACGACACGAGCGAGCTGCTGCGCACGGCGTCCGACGGGCGGGGCCTGGTTTCCGTACTGGAGCTGCCGGCCGTGCAGGACAAGCCGCAGCTGTTCTCGACGTTCCTGATGTGGCTGCTCGCGGATCTGTTCCAGGCGCTGCCGGAGGTCGGGGACGTCGAGAAGCCGAAGCTCGTCTTCTTCTTCGACGAGGCGCACCTGCTGTTCAAGGACGCGTCCAAGGCGTTCCTGGAGTCGATCACGCAGACCGTGCGGCTGATCCGGTCCAAGGGCGTCGGTGTCTTCTTCGTGACGCAGACGCCGAAGGACGTGCCGGGCGACGTCCTCGCGCAGCTCGGCAACCGGGTGCAGCACGCGCTGCGGGCCTACACGCCCGACGACCAGAAGGCGCTCAGGGCGACCGTGAAGACGTTCCCGAACGCGGCGTACGACCTGGAGGAGCTGCTGACCTCCCTGGGGACCGGCGAGGCCGCGGTCACCGTGCTCAGCGAGAACGGGGCGCCGACGCCGGTGGCGGCGACGCGGCTGCGGGCGCCGCAGTCGTTGATGGGGCCTGTCGCGGCGGAGGCGCTGGACGCGGCGGTGCGGGGGTCTTCTCTGTACGGGCGGTACGCGGACGCCGTCGACCGGGAGTCGGCCTACGAGAAGCTGCGCGCGGCCGAGTCGGCGCCCGCAGCCGCCCCGGCCCCGGCACCGGCGTCCTCGCGGCGGGCCGCGCCGAAGGAGGACGAGTCGCTGGTGGAGCAGGTGGTGGGCAGCGGGGTCTTCAAGTCGCTGGCGCGGTCGATGGGGACGCAGCTGGGGCGCGAGATCTCCCGGTCGCTCTTCGGCACGCGGCGGCGCTGAGGCGCGGCCTCGCGCCGTGGGAGCTTCGGCATCGATGCCGGGTGCCGGCCCGTGGGGCTTCTCGCGCAGTTCCCCGTGCCCCTGAAGGCACACTTCGTGCGCCCCAGGGGGGCGTCGCCGAAGGGTCTCTTCGCGCGCCTGACGGCGGTGGGTCGGCGTGATTCAAGCCCCTCCGGCGATTGAGGAGCGGGGGCCGGGGCGGAGCCCCGGGGGTGCCGCCGTCGGGGGGTGCGGTCTTGTCGCCGGGTGACCCGTCAGCCCTACTTCGCGGCCTTGGCCGCCTTCGCCGCCTTCGCCGCCGCCTTCATCTCCTGCTTGTGCGCCCGCACCTTGGTCAGGGAGTCGGGGCCCGTGATGTCGGCGACGGAGCGGAAGGACTTGGGGGCGCCGTAGTCGCCGGCGGCCTCGCGCCAGCCCTTGGGGCGGACGCCGAGCTGCTTGCCGAGGAGGGCGAGGAAGATCTGGGCCTTCTGCTTGCCGAAGCCGGGCAGGTCGTTCAGCCGGGTCAGGAGCTCCTTGCCGGTGCCGACGCCCTCCCAGACGGCGGCCGCGTCCCCGTCGTAGTGCTCGACGAGGTACTGGCACAGCTGCTGGATCCGCTTCGCCATGGAGCCCGGATAGCGGTGCACGGCCGGCTTCTCGGAGAGGAGCGCGGCGAAGGCCTCGGGGTCGTACGCGGCGATCTCGTGCGCGTCGAGGTCGTCGGCGCCGAGCCGGTCGGCGATCGTGCGGGGCCCGGCGAACGCCCACTCCATGGGCACCTGCTGGTCGAGCAGCATGCCCACGAGCGCGGCGAGCGGACTGCGCCCGAGCAGCTCGTCGGCGGCAGGGTCCTGGGCGAGGTGGAGGGTGACGTCCATGCGGCTCATACGTCGATGATCGCGGGTGGGTGCGGGGGCTGCCAGCCGACCCGGAGAGATGATTAGGTTAGGCTGCCCTAATTAATTCGAAGGGGAGTGGGGCAGGGTGCGGTTCGAGGTCTTCCGGGACGCGTGGGGAGTCCCCCATCTGCGGGCGGGCGACGCGCTGTCCCTCGCGTACGGCCAGGGGTATGTCACCGCCGTCGACCGGGCCTGGCAGATCGAGGTCGAGCGGCACCGGGTGCTCGGCACGTCCGCCGCCTTCCTCGGCGCGGAGGCGGCCGGCTGGGACCGGTTCGCGCGGCGGGCGCGGCTCGCCGACACCGCCCGTCGCTGCCACGCGGCCCTGGACGAGGACACCCGCACCTGGCTGGACGCGTACACGGAGGGGATCGGCGCCGGACTCCAGGCGGCCACGGCGCCCGAGTTCGCGCGGGCCGGGATCGAGCCCGGCGCGTGGGAGCCGTGGACGGCGCTCGGGATCTGGCTGTCGACGCACGTGCTGTTCGCGGGGTTCCCGGCCAAGCTGTGGCGGGACGAGGTCGTGCGGCGGCTCGGTCGGGAGGCCGTGGAGCTGTTCGCCACCGACGGGCCCGGCACCTGCGGCAGCAACGGCTGGCTGGTGGACAGGACGCGCAGCGCGAGCGGCGCCCCGCTGATCGCCGGCGACCCGCACCGCTTCATCGAGGACCCCGGCGTCTACCAGCAGATCCGGCTCGCCTGCCCCGAGTTCGACGTGGCCGGGCTCGCCGTGCCCGGCGTCCCCGGCATCGGACACTTCGGGCACGCGGGCGAGGTCGCCTGGGCCATCACCAACGCCATGGCCGACTACCAGGACCTGTACCGGGAGCGGCTGCGGCGCACCCCGGACGGCGGCGTCGAGGCGTTCGGACCCGACGGCTGGGAGCGCGCGCACGCCCACGAGGAGGCGGGCGTCGAGGTCGTCGAGACCGGGCGCGGAGTCGTCGTCATCGGCGGGCCCGGAGAGAGCGGGGCCGAGGGCGAGGGCATCAGCCTGCGCCAGCCCGCCCGCGTCCACGAGGACCTGGGCTTCGCCGCCCTCCCCGCCCTGCTGCGCGCCCGGACCGTCGCCGACGTCGACCGGGCCTTCGACCGCTGGGCCGAGCCGGTCAACGTCGTGCTCGCCGCCGACACCGCGGGCGGCCTGCTGCACCGGGTCGCGGGCACCGTCCCCGACCGCGACCCCGAGAACAGGCTGCGGGTCGTGCCCGCGTGGGAGGAGCGGTACGCCTGGCGCGGGCGGACGGAGCCGCTGCCCCGGGCCGCGGTCGACACCGGCGTCGCCGTCATGGCCAACGAGCGCTCCCTCGCCGCCCCGCTCGGCGTCGAGTTCGCCCCGCCGCACCGCGCCCGCCGCATCACCGAGCTGCTCGCGGGCCGCCCGGTCTGGGACGCCGACGGCATGCGCTCCGTGCACACCGACACCCTGCTGCCCTCCGCGGGCCCGCTCCTCACCCTCGTAGAAGCGCTCGACGGAGAAACCCTCGACGGACTGTCCCCGGAGGCGGCCGCGCTGCGGGGCGAACTCCTCGGCTGGGACCGGCGGATGGACGCGGACAGCGCGCTCGCCGCCGCGTACGCCCGGGTCCGGGCCGCCGTCGTCCGGCGCGTCGCCGCGCACGGGACCCTCGCCCCGCTCACCGGCCTGATGCCCGCCTACCCGGACGTGTTCCGGCCGTGGCTGGCGCTCGTGCCGCGCGTCGCGTACGGCCTGGAGAACCTGCTGAGCCTCGACACGATCCCGTACGAGGACCGGCTCGCGGCCGTGCGGGAAGCGGTGGAGGAGGTCGCGGCCGAGCCCTCCGGCGTGACGTGGGGCGAGCTGCACCGGCTCGCGCCCTGGCAGGCACTGCCCGACCCGGACGCCGCGTGGCCCGGCCTGGACGGCGACCACGACTGCGTGCTGTCGACGTCGGGAGTGCCCGGACTCACCGAGTTCAGCGCGCGTGGGCCCGCCGCCCGCTACGTGTGGGACCTCGCCGACCGTGCGAACAGCCGCTGGATCGTCCCCCTCGGCGCCTCCGGCGTCCCCGGCGACCCCCACCACCGCGACCAGCTCCCCCTGTGGCTGCGCGGCGAACTCGCCCCGCTCGTCACCGACTTCGCCCTACTCACTGAGGAGCAGCACCCGTGACCGACGTGCACATACAGGAAGTGGACGGCTTCGGCACCTTCCGGATCACGCCCCTGGACCCGGACGGCGCCGAGATCGACGTCCTGCACGGCTGGGTGAGCGAGGAACGGGCCGGCTTCTGGGGCATGACCGGCATCGGCCGCGAGGACGTGCGCGGCATCTACGCCCACATGGCCACGCTCGACACCCACCACGCCTTCCTCGTCCGCCTCGACGGCACCCCGGTCGCCCTCTTCCAGACGTACGAGCCGGAGGCCGACCGGGTCAGCGAGTGCTACACCGTGCGGGACGGCGACATCGGCGCCCATCTGCTGGTCGCGCCGAGCGGCCCCGGGGGCGCCGTGCCCGGGTTCACCCGGACCCTGGTCGACGTCCTCATGGCGTACATGCTCGACGGGCTCGGACGGCGCCGGGTCGTCGTCGAGCCGGACGCGCGCAACGACAAGGCCGTGGCCCTCTTCGAGCGCGCCGGGTTCGAGGCGGCCGGCGAGATCGTGCTCCCGGAGGTCGACCTGCCCGAGGTGTACCTCCCGGAGAAGCGCGCCCGACTGGCCTTCTACAGCCGGTAGTTCACGTCTCCGGAGCCTCAGCTGCGGGCGACCAGGAACGCGGACGCCGTGACGCCCACGGTGACGATAACGCCGCGCAGCGCGGCCGGCGGCAGCTTGCGGCCGAGCCGCGCCCCGAGCAGGCCGCCCGCCGTCGAACCGGCCGCGATCAGCGCGGCGATTGTCCAGTCGACGTCGGCGACCGCGATGAAGACGACCGCGGCGACCCCGTTGACCAGCGACGCGAGGACGTTCTTCGCCGCGTTCAGACGCTGCAGGTCGTCATGGAGCACCGCGCCGAACATGCCCATCAGGAGCACGCCCTGAGCGGCGCCGAAGTAGCCGCCGTAGACGCCGGTGCCGAGGACGCCGAGCCAGAGCGGGAGGCCGCCGTCGGTGCGGGCGGTCTCGCCGCGGCGCCGCGCGACCCAGCGGTTCAGGCGCGGCTGGAGCAGCACCAGCGCGCAGGCCGTGAGGATCAGCACCGGCACGATCGCGCGGAACGCGGCGGCGGGCAGGGTGAGCAGGAGCAGTGCGCCGCCCAGCCCGCCGAGCAGCGAGGCGGCGCCGAAGCGGAGCAACCGGGCGCGCTGGCCGCGCAGTTCGCGCCGGTAGCCGTAGGCGCCGCTCAGGACGCCCGGAACCAGGCCCACGTTGTTGGAGACGTTCGCGAGGACCGGCGGGACGCCGAAGGCGAGCAGGGTCGGAAAGGTGATCAGGGTGCCGGATCCGACCACCGCGTTCATGCCGCCGGCGGCGACCCCGGCGGCCGTGATCGCCACGGTTTCCCAGACGTCCATGTGACTCCCTCTGTACGGCCGGACGGCCCTTTGTACGGCCGGACGGCCCTCTGTGCGGCTGAACGGCCTTCTGTACGGCCGATCGGCACTTCTGTGCGGCTGAACGGGTCGGCACCCGCCGGGAGTTCGCGACCTCCGCGGCGGGTTGCCGCCCTGGGCCGTCCCGCCGCCGATCGTCCGCCCCCGCCATGACCCAAGTCAATCCTCGGGTTTCCTTGCACATGTCCAAGCAATGCCTTGGATCTTGGGTAGGTTGTGGGCCCATGACCCTCGACGACCTCCGCGTCTTCGTCGCCGTGTGCCGCGCCGGCAGCCTCAGCGCCGTCGCCCGCGACCTCTCCTGCACCCAGTCCGCCGTGAGCCAGCACGTCAAACGACTGGAGAAGGAGGTCGGCATCGGCCTCCTGGAACGGCACCCGCGCGGCGTCGTCCCCACCCCCGCCGGACGCGTCCTCCAGGCCGCCGCGGCCGACGGCATAGGCGCCCTCGACCAGGCCCTGCGCCGCCTCGGCGACCTCGCCCGCGGCGAGAGCGGCTCGGTGCGGGTCACCACCGGCGCCACGTCCGTGCGGCACTTCATGGCGGAGGCGATCGTCGACTTCCGGCGTTCCCATCCGCAGGTCAGCCTGGAGTTCCAGACGGTCAGCTCCAGCCGCAGCTGCTTCGAGGCGCTCGCCGCGCACGACCTGGACCTCGCGTGGATCACCATGGGCACCCCCGCCCGCGGCATAGAACTGCGCCCCGTCGTCGAACTCCCCTGGGTGCTCGCCGTCCGCGCCGACGACCCGCTCGCCGCCGCGCCCGCCGCGAGCCCCGCCGACCTGACCGCCTCGGCCCAGCTGATCCTGCCGCCCGAGCACTCCACGTCCCGCGGCCACCTCGACGACCGGTTCGCCGAGCTCGGCATCCCGCGCTCGACCGCGACCGGCACCGGCATCGCCGACTGGGACACCGCCGTCCACCTCGCCGAGCTCGGCCTCGGCCACGCCGTCGTCCCCGACCTGCCCGGACTGCGCGGCCCCGGTCACCCCGGCCTCACCCTGGTCCCGGTGCCCTGCCTGCCGCCGCTCCAGGTCGGCTGGGCCGTGCGCCGCTGGTCGGCCCTCTCCCCGCTGGCCCGCGCCTTCGCCGACACCGTCGCCCGCACCTGCCCGGCGCCGGGCCCGATCGGCTGACACACATCGCGCCGGGCGCCGCCGCGCGGGACCCTGGCCCCATGACCACCATCCACGACCTCACCGCCCTGGCCGAGGACCATCTGACCGCCGCCCGGGCCGCCGCGCACGGCCGCAGCGCCGAACTCCTGATCCGAGAGGACCCCCTGCGCCTCAGCGTCATCGCCCTCACCGAGGGCAACGCGCTGGAGGAGCACAACGCCCCCGTCGCCGCCACCCTCCAGGTCATCCGCGGCCGCGTCCGCCTCACCGCCGTCTCCGGCGACATCACCCTCACCGAGGGCGAACTCCACGCGATCCCCCAGGAACGCCACGGCCTCACGGCCCTCACGGACGCGGCGGTCCTGTTGACGGCGGTGACGGCCTGACCTGATCGTGTTCCCGTCCAGGCGGGTGCAACCGGAGTGACCGGATAGAGGTACGCACGATGACGACGTCGTACGAGGAAGTGTTCCGCGCGAGCACCGAGGATCCCGAAGGGTTCTGGCTCGCGGCCGCGGGTGCGATCGACTGGGACGTCGCGCCCACGCGGGCGCTCGACGACTCGCGCGCGCCGTTCTACCACTGGTATCCGGACGGCCGGCTGAACGTCTGCCACAACGCCCTCGACCGGCACGTCGACGCGGGCCGCGGCGACCAGCCGGCCCTCGTCCACGACTCGCCCGTCACGGGTACGACGCGCACGTACACGTACGCCGAACTGCGCGACGAGGTGGCCCGGTTCGCGGGAGTGCTCGCGGGGCTCGGGGTCGGGCGCGGGGACCGGGTCGTGATCTACATGCCGATGGTGCCGGAGGCCGCGATCGCGATGCTCGCGTGCGCGCGCATCGGCGCCGTGCACTCCGTCGTCTTCGGCGGCTTCGCGGCGAACGAGCTGGCGGTGCGGATCGACGACGCCGCCCCCAAGGTCGTCGTCTCCGCCTCCTGCGGCATCGAGGGCTCCCGTGTGATGCGGTACAAGCCGCTGCTGGACCGGGCCGTCGAGCTCGCCGCGCACAAGCCGGAGAAGTGCGTCGTCCTCCAGAGGCCCCAGTACGAGGGGGAGTTGGGGCCGCGCGACGTGGACTGGGCCGCCGCCGTGCGGGACGCCGAGCCCGTCCCCTGCGTGCCCGTCGCCGCCACCGATCCGCTGTACGTCCTCTACACCTCGGGCACGACCGGCAGGCCCAAGGGCGTCGTCCGCGACAGCGGCGGGTACGCGGTCGCGCTGCGCTGGTCCATGGAGGCCGTGTACGACATCGGCCCCGGCGAGGTGATGTTCACGGCCTCCGACGTGGGCTGGGTCGTCGGCCACTCGTACATCGTCTACGGGCCGCTCCTCGCGGGCGCCACCACGGTCCTCTACGAGGGGAAGCCGGTCGGCACGCCGGACGCGGGCCAGTTCTGGAGGGTGGCCGCGGAGTACGGAGTGAAGACCCTGTTCACGGCCCCGACGGCGTTCCGCGCGATCAAGAAGGCCGATCCCGAGGGGGAGTTCACCAAGGGCTACGACCTCTCCGGCCTCAAGTACCTCTTCCTCGCCGGCGAACGCCTCGACCCCGAGACCTACCACTGGGCGAGCGATCTGCTCGGCATCCCCGTGCTCGACCACTGGTGGCAGACCGAGACCGGCTGGCCGATCGTCGCCAACCCGGCCGGCATCGAGCTCGCCCCGGTCAGGCCCGGCTCCCCGACCTGGCCGCTGCCCGGCTGGGACGTCCAGGTCCTCGACCCGTCCGGCAAGCCCGTCCCGGCGGGCGAGGACGGCGCCATCGTCGTGAAGCTCCCGATGCCGCCCGGCGCCCTGCCCACGCTCTGGAACGACGACGACCGCTTCGTCGCCTCGTACCTCTCCGCGTACGACGGCTACTACCTGACCGGCGACGGCGGCCACGTCGACGAGGACGGCTACGTCTTCGTCATGGGCCGCACCGACGACGTCATCAACGTCGCGGGACACCGCCTGTCCACGGGCGGCATGGAGGAGGTCCTGGCCTCCCACCCGGACGTCGCCGAGTGCGCCGTCATCGGCGTCGCGGACTCCCTGAAGGGCCAGATCCCGCGCGGCTTCGTGGTCCTCAAGGCGGGCGCCGAGCGCGCCGAGTCCGAGGTCGAGGCCGAACTCGTCCAGCTCGTACGGGACCGGATCGGCGCCGTCGCCTCGCTCAAGGACGTCGCGGTCGTCGCCGCACTGCCCAAGACCCGCTCCGGGAAGATCCTGCGCCGCACGATGCGCGGCATCGCGGACGGTCGCGACGAGCCGGTCCCGTCGACCGTCGACGACGTGACCGTCCTGGACGCCCTGCGCCCCGTCCTCACCGGCCGGAAGGACGCGAAGGACGGGACGGACGCGAAGGACGGGTCGCACTCGCAGGACGGGACGCACTCGCAGGACGAGAAGGAAGCGAAGGGCGCGCAGGGCTGACGGCTTCGGCCGCCGCCAGATACGCCGCCACCAGGGCCCGCTCGTCACCCCGGCGGGCGGCCACGGCGAGCCGGGACGGGGACACGCCCCGGACCGGCACGGCGATCACCTCGTCGCGCACGATCAGCGGCGCGTTGCCCACGGCCAGCAGCGCGACCCCCTGCCCGTTGGCCACGCCCTCGTACGTCTCCTCGGCGCTGCCCACGACACCGCCGATCCGCGCCGGGCGCCCGCCCCGGGCGTCCAGCGCCAGCCAGTAGTCGCGCAGCGGCCCGGCCTCCGGCGGCAGCGCGAGGAACGGCTCGTCGAGCAGCTCGGCGAAGTCCACGGCCCCCTCGCCCTCGGCCCGCGCGGCGAGCGGATGCCGCTGCGGCAGCGCCACGAGCCGGGGCTCCTCGGCGACCACCACGCACCGGTAGCGGTCCCCGTCCGGCAGCGGCAGCCACACGAACGCCACGTCGCTCGACCCGTCCGCCAGCCCGGCGCTCGGATCCGCCCAGTTGACCTGCCGCAGCACCGGCCGCGCCTGCGGCACCCGGTCCAGGAGCCGCGCCCGCAGCGCCGGCAGCAGTCCCCGCCCCGGACTCGTCGACATCCCGATGACCAGCGTGTCCGCCGCCGCGGCCCGCGCCCGCCCGACCGCCTCCTCGGCGTCCCGCCACACCTCCAGCATCCGCCGCGCGTACGGCAGCAGCGCCTCCCCCGCCGAGGTCAGCCGCACCGTCCGCCGGTCCCGCGTGAACAGCTCCGCCCCGACCTGCTTCTCCAGCATCCGGATCTGCTTGCTGAGCGCGGGCTGCGAGACGAACAGTCGCTCGGCCGCCCGCGTGAAGCTCAACTCCTCGGCCACGTAAGCGAAGTAGCGAAGATCCCGCCCATGGACATCCATAACCAACGGCTATCACAACGGGTCTTGGACGCGCCCCGTCTTCGGGCCGAAGGATGGTCACCAGACGGACCACACGAGGGAGAACGAGCGATGACGAACACGAGCGCGACGAGCGGCACGAAGGCGTCGACCGGGCGGGTCTGGCTGGTGACCGGCGCGACGAGCGGATTCGGGCGGGCCGTCGCGGAGGCGGTGATCGCGTCCGGCGACACGGTCATCGGCACGGCCCGGCGCCCCGAGGCCCTGGCCGACCTGGTCGCCGCGTACCCCGACCGGGTGGAGGCCCTCGCCCTGGACATCACGGACGGCGCCCGCGTCGACGCCGTGGCCGCCGACGTCCTGGCCCGCTACGGCCGCGTCGACGTCCTGGTCAACAACGCCGGCCGCACCCAGGTCGGCGCCTTCGAGGAGACCACCGACCGGGAACTCCGCGACCTCTTCGACCTGCACGTCTTCGGCCCGGCCCGGCTGACCCGCGCCCTGCTGCCGCAGATGCGCGAGCGCGGCAGCGGCGCGATCGTGAACATGAGCAGCGTCGGCGGCCAGCTCTCCTTCGCCGGTTTCGCCGCGTACAGCGCGACGAAGGCCGCCCTCGAACAGCTCTCGGAGGCCCTGTCCGCGGAGGTGACCCCGTACGGGATCAAGGTCCTGATCGTGGAACCCGGCGCCTTCCGCACCAACCTCTTCGGCAAGGACGCCGCCTACTTCTCCGAGGAGCACCCCGCCTACGCCGAGACCGCCGGCGCGACCCGCGCCATGGTCCGCGACGGCGGCGGCACCCAGCCCGGCGACCCGCACAAGGCCGCCGCGGCCATCCTCCAGGCCCTCGCCGCCCCCGAAACGCCCCTGCGCCTCCCCCTCGGCCCCGACGCGGTCGACGCGATCACCGCCCACCTGGACGGAATCCGCACGGAGATCACGGCGTGGGAGAAGGTGTCGCGGGGGACGGGGTTCGACGGGGAGTGAACCGTCCTGGCCGAGGCGTCAGCCGGCGGCCGAATCCAGGTACTCCTGGAATTCGGCGAACTCCTCCAGCGCCTCGCGCAGATGCCGGTCGCTGACGTGCAGGGCCTGGATGTCCTCGGTCGGGTCCCGCAGCGGGAGGATCTCGTCGTACTCCTCCTCCCGCTCCTCGATCTCCTCGCGCACGTCGTCGTCCAGGGTCTCGACGGCGTACGTGAGCAGCGGCGTCGTCCGGGCGTAGAGCCCCTCGCCCGGCGTGGGGCTGCACGACCACACGGCGTCCGGGTGGGCGCGGCGGACGGTCTCGCCCAGATACCAGACGGCGACCGTCATGAACGGATCCTCGTGGGCGGCCTCGGCCTCCTCGGCGCTCGCGTAACGGCTCATCAGGACCTCTTCGAGCCGGTCGAGGGAGGCGGGGCTGAAGTCCCAGGTCCCCGCGGTGGCCTGCCGCCAGGCGGAGAAGGCCTCTTCCTGGGCGGCGAGCCACTGGGCGAGCCGGGGGTTGTCACGCCACTGCGACGAGGTCACGTTCATGGTCACGACCCTACGATCCGGCTCCGGTTCCCGGTGATGAGCCTGTAAATCAGCTGAGCCGAAGCTGTGCCGGTCCCTTGCGCTCGCGTGAACACGTCAACTGACCGCATACGGTGAGGAGTTGGTGACGCCAACGACCACGGGGGCCCCTGGCGTCACCGGAGAACCCATCCGTTCTGGGCTCCCCAGGGACATCACGTGAGTCATTGGACACGACCACCACGACTGCGCGGTTGGGCGAGAGCCGCTGTCGCTCTCGCCTGCGCCGGAGTGGTCACCCTCTCCGCGCTTCCGGGGCTTCAGGGCAGCGCCGAGGCGGCGCCCAAGCCGAAGCCGGTACCGGGGAAGAAGAAGCAGGAGCTGTGCGAGGACAAGTTCGGCCTGAAGGGCGTTCCGCCGAGGAACAGGCCGCTGGACGGACAGGACACCGTCCGTGATCTGAACGAGTGGGACGACTACTTCTACGACAACCAGCGTCAGGCCATGGACGGGGTCATCCTTCCTGGTGACAGCGACGCCGACCCTGACCGGAAGGCGATCCTCAAGGCGACCGGATCGAACCCGAAGAAGTACAAGGAGGGCGACCCGCGCAAGGTGTGGGCGTCCTACAACCGGTACTTGAAGAAGAACAACGGCGTCAACAAGTTCGGGTCGTTCGACACCTGGCTGAACGAGGCGTACATCGAGCTGGCGGCCCGCAGGACCAAGGGCGAGGCCTTCCACAAGAAGGTCGTGAAGGACCTCGGACTGACCGGCCCCGACTGGTACTGCGAGGAGGACGTCGAGTACACCGACGCCGAGGGCAAGAAGCGGTTCCGCCGCTACGACGCGGTCAACCACAAGACCGGTGAGCACGTCGAGGTGAAGTCCGGCCCCAACCACAAGGAGGGGCAGACCCCGAAGGACCGTGCGGTCCTGAGGGAGAACCCCAAGGCCCGCCTGATCGGCGTCTTCGGCGAGGGCAAGTCCAAGGGCGCCACCAACACGTACAAGGGGCTCGAGCAGGAGTTCGGCAAGGACGCCCAGGGCCGCAACCGGGTCGTCACCCGAGAGCACATATCCGACGGCAAACCCCGCTACAAGCCGGGCCCGCACAGCCGGTACGACGAGTACATGAACCCCGGGACGGGCCGGAACCAGGGCTCGCGGGGCGCCGGGAACCAGGCCGTCGACAACTCCGCGCCGTCCCTGAAGGAGGCGAAGGCGCAGGCGGAACGGGCGCGGGCACTCAACGGCGGCGATCAGCGGCCCCGCGGCCCCGGTGGCATCGACTTCTCCACCCTGGACCTGCGCTACGTCGGAAAGCCGGTGAAGGGCCAGGGCCTGGACTACTCGTTCTCCGCGAAGAAGACGGACGAGGACAGCAACCCCGGCTGGGGCGGCAAGGCCAAGGCGCAGATGATCTCGGACGCGTTCTTCACCTGGCTGGCGCTCGATCCGTCGAAGTTCTGGGTGAACCTCAACCCGGACCAGCCGGAAAGGATCATGGACGCCAAGTTCGGCAGGACCGACGCGGGGCGGGTCCTGCTGGAGGCCGACCTGGAGATGAAGCGGGACTACGCCGACGCCCTCAACCCCAACAAGCGGGACGAGGCGGACCGGTTCTGGAGGTCCATGCCGAAGAACAAGGACGGCGTCCCGTGCTTCTTCCAGGTCCGCAACTGGATCGAGCCGGGCACCGCGCAGGTCCGTGAACAGGACGGCGGCATCTACATCCTCGACACACCGCTGAAGGTGAAGTCGGAGTACATGAAGATGACGAGCGTCCCGCCGGGCTCCTTCAACTGCGACTTCAACGAGGCCCAGAAGCGCTGGGCCGAACGCCAGGTCAACCGGCTGATCATTCCCGAGGTCGAGAAGCGCGTGAACAACGACCCGGAGTACGCCGACCTGCGCCGCGTCTACACCGCGCGGGTGGCGGCCGAGTGGATCCGCCTGCAGGACGCGAAGTCCCGCACGGACTACCACTCGATCATCGACTCCGGCGACGTGTCGCGGTGGCCCCTGCGCGGGGCGAACAAGGACTGGACACGGGAGACGACCTACCGCGCCTACGTGAAGTCGTACCGCGAGGGCGAGGAGAAGTGGCAGCACGACGCCGGCGGCGGTCCGTACACGTACAGCGTGGGCGGCGTCGACTTCTCGAAGCAGCCCAAGCGGAACGTCACCGGCCTGCGCTTCCGGACGGAGCACCGTTACAAGCCCCGGCAGACGCGGAACTCCCTCCAGACGGTGGCCCGCGACCCGCAGGACAAGGATCTGCTCCTGCTGGGCGGCAACACCGCGGCGAAGTCCACCGGCGGCGGCGACGGAGGCGGCACGGACCCGACGCCCACCCCCACGACCGCGCCGACCGACCACTCGCCGGCCCCGGCACCCTCGGACCCGCCGGCGTCCACCCCGCCGGCCGCCGACCCGACACGGGCACCCCAGGACCCGGACGGTGACCTGGCCGACACCGGCTCGGACACCCCGATCGCCCTGATCGCGACCCTCGCCGCGGTCCTCGCGGCCGCCGGCGCCGCGCTGACGTGGTGGTACCGCAGGAAGGGCACCCAGTCCTGACCTGACCTGACCTGACCTGACCGGATCCGATCTGATCCGCTGCGAACGCCGGAGGGCCCCACCACGATCGGTGGGGCCCTCCGGTCATTCGTCCGCATCTTCTGCGCGTGCCCGCACGAACGACAAAGGTCCCGGCCGGCGAACCGGTCGGGACCTTCATCTGCCCTGCTGGGCTGAGGCGGAGGATACGAGATTCGAACTCGTGAGGGGTTGCCCCCAACACGCTTTCCAAGCGTGCGCCCTAGGCCTCTAGGCGAATCCTCCGCTGGAGACATTACATGACCGGAGGGAGTGCTCGCGAACTCGTTCCCACCGGCTCCGAGCATGTACTCTGTCCGCAAGCTCCCCACGCGGCGCTATCTGACTGAACTCCCCCAGGGCCGGAAGGCAGCAAGGGTAGGTCGGCTCTGGCGGGTGCGTGGGGGGCGTTTTGCGTTTCCGGGGCGGGGGAGCCCGCACCGAGGTCGCCGGGGGCCCGGGTTGTCAGTGGTCGCCTATAACCTCGTAGACGTGTCGTCTCTCGCGCTGTACCGCCGCTATCGCCCGGAGTCGTTCGCCGAGGTCATCGGTCAGGAGCATGTCACTGATCCGTTGCAGCAGGCGCTGCGGAACAACCGGGTCAATCACGCGTACCTGTTCAGTGGTCCGCGCGGCTGCGGCAAGACGACCAGCGCCCGCATCCTGGCCCGCTGTCTGAACTGCGAGCAGGGGCCCACGCCCACGCCCTGCGGCGAGTGCCAGAGCTGCCGGGACCTGGCGAGGAACGGGCCGGGTTCGATCGACGTCATCGAGATCGACGCCGCGTCGCACGGTGGTGTGGACGACGCCCGTGACCTGCGCGAGAAGGCCTTCTTCGGCCCGGCGAGCAGCCGGTACAAGATCTACATCATCGACGAGGCCCACATGGTCACCTCGGCGGGGTTCAACGCCCTGCTGAAGGTCGTCGAGGAACCGCCGGAGCACCTCAAGTTCATCTTCGCGACCACCGAGCCCGAGAAGGTCATCGGGACGATCCGCTCGCGTACGCACCACTACCCCTTCCGGCTCGTGCCGCCCGGGACCCTGCGGGACTACCTGGGCGAGGTCTGCGGCAAGGAGGCCATCCCCGTCGAGGACGGGGTGCTGCCCCTCGTCGTACGGGCCGGCGCGGGCTCCGTGCGTGACTCGATGTCCGTCATGGACCAGCTCCTCGCCGGCGCCGCCGAGGACGGTGTGACGTACGCCATGGCGACGGGCCTGCTCGGTTATACGGACGGGGCGCTGCTCGACTCCGTGGTCGAGGCGTTCGCCACCGGGGACGGGGCCGCCGCCTTCGAGGTCGTGGACCGCGTCATCGAGGGGGGCAACGATCCGCGCCGGTTCGTGACGGACCTGCTGGAGCGGCTGCGCGACCTCGTCATCCTGGCCGCCGTTCCGGACGCCGCCGAGAAGGGGCTGATCGACGCGCCCGCCGATGTCATCGAGCGGATGCAGGCCCAGGCGAGCACCTTCGGGGCCGCCGAGCTCAGCCGCGCCGCCGACCTCGTCAACGAGGGCCTGACCGAGATGCGCGGGGCGAACTCGCCGCGGCTCCAGCTCGAGCTGATCTGCGCGCGCGTCCTGCTGCCCGCGGCCTACGGGGACGAGCGCTCCGTGATGGCACGGCTCGACCGCATCGAGCGCGCCGGCGGCGCCTTCACCCCGGCCGGGCAGGGTCCCGCTCCGGCGATGGCGTACGTGCCCGGGCCCGAGGCGCACGCCGCTCCCGTCCCGCCCGGCGGCGGTCCGGCCGCGGCCCGCGCGGCGGTACGGGGAGGCGCCCCGGCGCCCGCGACCCCGCCGCCCGCCGCCCCGGCACCAGCTCCTGCGGCCACCCCGGTTCCGACCCCCGCTCCCGCCCCGGCACCGGAAGCCCAGCCTCCGGCCCCCGCTCCGGCACCCCAGCCCGAGCCTCAGGCCCAGCCCCAGGCGGCCCCGGCCGCGTCAGCCCCCGGCGCCTGGCCCACCGCCGCACCCGCTGGCGGCGCCCGGCGCCCCGGTGGCTGGCCCACGGCGGCCGCGGCCGGCTCGGGCCCCGCGCCCGCCGCCCCCCAGGCGGCCCCCGCCCCGGCCCCGCAGCAGTCCGCCCCGGCCCCGGCGCCGGCACCCGTGCCTCAGGCCGCCCCCGTCGGCGGCCCCGACCCCCGCACCCTCTGGCCGAACATCCTGGAGGCGGTGAAGAACAAGCGCCGCTTCACCTGGATCCTGCTCAGCCAGAACGCCCAGGTGACGGGCTTCGACGGCACCACGCTCCAGCTCGGGTTCGTGAACGCGGGCGCGCGGGACAACTTCGCGAGCAGCGGCAGCGAGGACGTCCTCAAGGCGGCGCTCTCCGAGCAGTTTCATGTGAACTGGAAGATCGACGCCGTCGTCGACGCGTCCGGCGGCGCCCCCGCGCCTCCCGCGCCGGGCGGTGGCTACGGAGGCGGCGGTTACGGCGGAGGCGGTGGCGGCTACACCCCGCCCCCGGCCCCGGCGGCCCCCGCCCCGGCCCAACAGGCCCCGCAGTCGGCTCCGGCCCAGTCCCCGGCTCCGCCCCCCGCCCCCGTACAGCCCGCAGCCCCGCAGCCGCCGGCCCGGCAGTCGGTCTCCCCGGAGGACGACACCCCGGAGGCCGACGACCCGGACCTGGACGAGAACGCCCTGTCCGGCCACGACCTGATCGTCAGAGAGCTCGGCGCCACGGTCCTCGAAGAGTTCACGAACGAGTAGTTCGCAGTCCGCGGCTCCGCCCCGCCCGTCTCCGCCCCACCCGTATCCCCCGCCCCTCCTGTGCGAACCCACAAAACGGTCCAGGCCCACCCATAGGCAGCCCGCACAAGAGCCGCAGACTAGGCTGGCCCGCGTGAAGCTCCTCGTCATCGGTAACGGCGCCCGCGAACACGCCCTGTGCCGCTCCCTGTCCCTCGACCCCGCCGTCACCGCCCTGCACTGCGCGCCCGGCAACGCAGGCATCGCCGAGGTCGCCGAGCTGCACGCGGTCGACGCCCTCGACGGCGCGGCGGTCGCCGCCCTCGCCCGCGAGCTGGAGGCCGACCTCGTCGTCGTCGGCCCGGAGGCCCCGCTGGTCGCGGGTGTCGCCGACGCCGTGCGCGCGATCGGCATCCCCGTCTTCGGCCCGTCCGGCGCGGCCGCCCAGCTGGAGGGCTCCAAGGCGTTCGCCAAGGACGTCATGGCCGGCGCCGGCGTGCCGACCGCCCGTTCCTACGTGTGCACGACGCCCGCGGAGATCGACGAGGCGCTGGACGCGTTCGGCGCTCCGTACGTCGTGAAGGACGACGGTCTCGCCGCCGGCAAGGGTGTCGTCGTCACCGAGGACATCGAGGCCGCCCGCGCCCATGCGAACGCCTGCGAGCGCGTCGTCATCGAGGAGTTCCTCGACGGCCCCGAGGTCTCGCTCTTCGCGATCACCGACGGCGAGACCGTCGTCCCGCTCCAGCCCGCGCAGGACTTCAAGCGCGCGCTCGACGGCGACGAGGGCCCCAACACCGGTGGCATGGGTGCCTACTCGCCGCTGCCGTGGGCCGACCCGAAGCTGGTCCAGGAGGTCCTGGACACGGTCCTGCAGCCGACCGTCGACGAGATGAAGAAGCGCGGCACGCCGTTCTCCGGCCTGCTGTACGCGGGTCTGGCGATCACCGGCCGAGGCGTCCGCGTCATCGAGTTCAACGCCCGCTTCGGCGACCCCGAGACCCAGGTCGTCCTGGCCCGCCTGCGGACCCCGCTGGCCGGCGTCCTGCTGGCCTCCGCGACCGGCACGCTGGCCGACCTGGAGCCGCTGCGCTGGAGCGACGACGCGGCCGTGACCGTCGTCATCGCCTCGCACAACTACCCGGCGACCCCGCGCACCGGCGACCCGATCACCGGGCTCGACGAGGTGGCCGCGCAGGACGCCCCGAACGCGTACGTGCTGCACGCCGGCACGAAGCGGGACGAGAAGAGCGGGCAGGTGGTCAGCGCGGGCGGCCGCGTCCTGTCCGTCACCGCGACCGGCACGGACCTCACGCAGGCCCGTGAGCGCGCGTACACCGCCCTGGCCCGCATCGGCCTCGACGGCTCCCAGCACCGTACGGACATCGCCGCGAAGGCCGCCGACGAGAGCTGACGACCGCCGCCGCACCGAGGCGGAACGGACGGACCACGGGCCGGGCGGGAGAAGGGTGTCACCTTCTCCCGCCCGGCCCGTTCATGTCAGCCACCTTTACCCAAAGCCATTCCATCGAGTGACCGCTGACCCATCCGGCTGACGCTGCCGCGACGCCCAACTATGGTGCGGCGCACGGAGTTCGGGCATCCGCGAGACCGGACAGAACCATACGGACCACCGGCATTGCGATGTCAGTGGCGGGTGCCACAGTGGGGGAGTGAGCAACGCCACCAGGGTCCTGCCGCGGGCGCGAGTCCTCGGCCGGACGACAGGCACAGGCAGCAGGGGGTGACATCGGTCGTGTCCGGTACGGGTGCGGAGGCGGGTGCGCGGAGTGCGCGGGCCCGGGCGCTCGCGGTGCTGCGCGTGCGCAGCAGGGCGACGGCACTGGCGCTGCTGCCCGCGGCCGCCGCGGTGATCCTGCTCGCGGGCGGCACCACGGGCCGTCTGACGGGCGCCGGCTGGGACGTCGCGCGCGGGATCGTCACCGCGTGCGCCGTGGTCGTGCTGCTCGCCGCGGCGGGCATCGCCCTGGTCGTGGCGCGGGCCCGCCCCGCCGTCAGCCCGACGGTCCCGGTCGCCGAGGAGACGGCCCCCGATCTGTACCGCCTGGTGCGGGACCTGGCCGACCGCCTGGACGTCCCGGCCCCCTCGGCGATAGCCCTCACCCCGGACTGCGACAGCTGGCTGGAGGACCGGACGCACCCCGCGCACGGTCCGCCGGGCGCCCGCCGCCGCATATCCGGGCCCGGCGGCTCCCGTGCCGCCGACGGCCTCGACGCGTCGGGCGGGAAGTCCCCGGACACCCCCGTGGCCCCCGTCCTCGTCATCGGCTCCCCCTTCCTGTGGTGGATGCGCGTGGGAGAGCTGCGCGCCGTCCTCGCCCCGGTCGTCGCCGGTACGGGCCCCTCGGCCCACCCCGACATAGCCGCGGCCCGGCGCTTCGTCCGCGGTCTGGACGCGGCCGTCGCGGTCGCCGCCGCTCCCGGCCGCGGGCCCCTGACCCGCACCGTTCTCGCCGGAGTCGGCCGGGTCGCCCGGCTGATGCTGAGCAGCTGCCGGGTCCACGCGGGCGAGATGGAGCGCGGTGTCGCCGCGGCCGCCGCCGAGCGGGCCCAGACGGTGGACTACGGCCTGCGGATCGTCGCGCAGGAGCAGGTCGGCCTCGCCTACGCGGGCTGGGACCGGCTGCTGACCCGGGTCGCGCTGCCGGCCTGGCGGATGGGCCGCTGGCCGTCCCGGCTCGACGCGGGCGTGGTCGCCGCCCTGACCGAGCTGTCCCGCCGCGACCGTCTCGCCGCGCAGAACGGCGCCTTCGCCTCGCGGCTCGGCGAGCGACCCGCCTGTGACCTCCTGGAGGAGCCCGGAGTCGTCGACGAGGCGGCCTCCCTGCTCGCCGCCCGGCTGTTCCACGGCGGCCCCGCCGAGCCCGGCCCGGACTGGGCGCCGGTCGACTGGCAGGAGTACCCGGACGAGGTCGTGGACCGCAAGTGGCGCGCGGACGCGGCCCGGCTGCACCGGGTCCTGGACGCCCTGGGCGTGCACCGCCCCGGCCCCTCCGGTCCCGCGGCCCACGGCCCGACCCTGGCCCGCGTCCTCGACCACCTCGCGGCCGCCCCGGAGACGATCCCCGCACCGGACGCCGCGCCCGCCCCCGGCCCCGCCGACGAGCTCGCCCCCGGCTTCGACCTCGAGGACGACGAGACGACCCTGCCCCGCCCCGAGGCCGACGCCCTGGCCGCCGGGATCAGCGCCGAACTGGCCCGCGAGGAGCAGGCCCGCCCGGCGCCCCCCGGGCCCACCGCGGGGCAGGGCCCGGACGAGGCGCTGTGGGACGAGGGCGCCCTGCCCCTGTTCCCGCTGCAGCCCCCGCGCACCGGCCGGGACCTCCTCGCCGACCACGTGGTCGCGATGGTCTGCTGCGCCGCCGTCGACACGGCGGGGGCCGCCCCGGGCCTGGACTGGCTCGACGGGCCGTCTCTGCTGGTCGACGGCGAGCGCGCCGCCGATCTCGCCCCGCGCGTCCTGAGCCTGGTCGAGGACGGCGACCCCGCCCCCCTCAGAGCCTGGCTGACCACCCTGGGCATCCGCCCGGAAAAGCCAGTCCGTCTGGTCTGACCCCTGGGGCGCGGGGAACTGCGCGCCCAGCCCGCACCAACCCGCACCCGGCAAACAACCGGCACCCCCCACGCTCCCCTACACCACCCCCACACCCCCCGGAGGGCAACGTTCCACTCCCGCTCCCTCCAGCCAATTAGCGACGAACGGTGACGGACTGCGTGCGTAATGTGATGTGCTGGGACCGGTAGCGGAGCGATTCCGCACCGGGCCGATCTCGGGGGAGCGAGGGAGGGGCGCAGCCATGGGGCGGGACAGCGCGGGCACAGGGCACGAGCGGGAGCGGGCGACTGCGGACCCGGTACCGCCGAGGCCCCGCACACCCCGCTGGGAATCCGGCGCGATGGCGCACGCGGTGTCCGACCCGTTCGGCCAGGGCCCGCTGCCCTGGCTGCGCGGCAGCGAGCACTACTTCGACGACACGGGCCAGGTCGTCCCCTGGTACGTGGACCACGCCCCGCAGCCCGGCGCCACGAACCCGGGCGTGACGCACCTCGCGGCGAGCGGCGCCCCGATCCCGGCCCCGCGCACCAGCGGCCCCCGTACGGCCGACGACGTGCACCGCCAGATCAAGGGCTTCACCTCGACGGGAGCGGCCGCGCCCGGCGAGGCGATCGACTTCCACATCACGGTCGACCCGCCCCAGCAGTTCACCGTGGACGTGTACCGGATCGGCCACTACGGCGGCGACGGCGCGTCCAAGATCACCACGAGCCCCCGGCTCTCCGGCATCGTCCAGCCCGCGCCGCTGACCGCCGACCGCACGGTCTCCTGCCACCACTGGTGGCTGTCCTGGCGGCTGCAGATCCCGTCGTTCTGGAACGTGGGGGCGTACGTCGCCGTCCTCACCACCCTCGACGGCTACCGCTCGCACATCCCCTTCACCGTCCGCGACAGCGAGCCCGCCGACCTGCTGCTGCTCCTGCCCGACATCACCTGGCAGGCGTACAACCTCTACCCGGAGGACGGCCGCACGGGCGCCAGCCTCTACCACGCGTGGGACGAGGAGGGCCGGCTGCTCGGCGAGAGCGAGGCCGCGACGACGGTCTCCTTCGACCGCCCGTACGCGGGCGCCGGCCTGCCGCTGCACGTCGGCCACGCCTACGACTTCATCCGCTGGGCGGAGCGCTACGGCTACGACCTCGCCTACGCCGACACCCGGGACCTGCACGCGGGCCGCGTCGATCCGACCCGCTACCGGGGCCTGGTCTTCCCCGGCCACGACGAGTACTGGTCGGCGAACATGCGGCGGACCACCGAGCAGGCCCGCGAGCACGGCACCTCCCTCGTCTTCCTCTCGGCGAACACGATGTACTGGCAGGTCGAGCTGAGCCCCTCCGCGTCCGGGGTCCCCGACCGCCTGCTGACCTGCCGCAAGCGCCGGGGCCCCGGAAAGCCGGCCCTGTGGCGCGAGATCGACCGGCCCGAGCAGCAGCTCCTCGGCATCCAGTACGCGGGCCGGGTCCCCGAGCCCCACCCCCTGGTGGTGCGGAACGCGGACCACTGGCTGTGGGAGGCGACCGGCGCGCACGAGGGCGACGAGATCGAGAACCTGGTCGCGGGCGAGGCCGACCGCTACTACCCGCGCACGGCGCTGCCCGAGCACCAGGACCGCATCCTGCTCGCCCACTCCCCGTACCGGGACGGCGAGCGGGCCCGCCGCCACCAGGAGACATCGTTGTACCGGGCGCCGTCGGGCGCGCTGGTCTTCGCGTCCGGCACCTTCGCCTGGTCCCCGGCCCTGGACCGGCCGGGCCATGTCGACCCCCGCGTCCAGCGCGCGACGGCCAACCTCCTCGACCGCATCTGCAAACGAGACTGAGCCGAGACGTCCGGCACCCCACCCGTGGCCGGATCCGGTCCCCCCGTACGGGAGAATCGGAACCACTCGTACAGAACCACGGGGAGGAACCGTGTCCGGATTCGTCGAAAAGCCCGAGCCAGAGCAGGTCCCTGGCCTGGTGCATCTCCACACCGGCAAGGTGCGGGACCTGTACCGGAACGAGGCGGGCGACCTGGTGATGGTCGCCACCGACCGCATGTCGGCCTACGACTGGGTGCTGCCGTCCCCGATCCCCGACAAGGGCAAGGTCCTCACCCAGCTGTCGCTGTGGTGGTTCGACCAGCTCAAGGACCTGATCCCGAACCATGTCATCTCGCAGGAGCTCCCCGCCGGCGCCCCCGCCGACTGGGCGGGCCGCACGCTGATCTGCCAGAGCCTCGACATGGTCCCCGTGGAGGCCGTCGCCCGCGGCTACCTCACCGGCTCCGGCCTGGTCGAGTACAACGCGTCCCGCACCGTCTGCGGCCTCGCCCTCCCCGAGGGCCTGGAGGACGGCTCGGAGCTCCCCGCGCCGATCTTCACGCCCGCCACGAAGGCCGAGGTCGGCGAGCACGACGAGAACGTGTCGTACGAGGAGGTGGCCCGCCAGGTGGGCGCGGACACCGCCGCGGCGCTGCGTCAGGCGACGCTCGCCGTGTACGGCCGGGCCCGTGACATCGCGCGCGAGCGCGGCATCATCCTCGCGGACACGAAGTTCGAGTTCGGCTTCGACAAGGACGGCACGCTGATCCTCGCCGACGAGGTGCTGACCCCGGACTCCTCGCGCTTCTGGCCGGCCGACCAGTGGCAGCCGGGCCGCGCGCAGCCCTCGTACGACAAGCAGTTCGTGCGGGACTGGCTGACCGGGTCCTCCGGCTGGGACCGCAAGAGCGAGGAGCCGCCGCCGGCGCTGCCCGACGAGGTCGTCGCCGCGACGCGCGCCAAGTACATCGAGGCGTACGAGCTGCTGACCGGCACGAGCTGGAACCTGTAGCGAACGGCGAAAGGCCCCGGTCGATGACCGGGGCCTTTCGTGTGGAGCGAACGACGAGGTTCGAACTCGCGACCTCAACCTTGGCAAGGTTGCGCTCTACCAACTGAGCTACGTTCGCAGGCTTGCTCCCCGGACTCTGTGGCCCGAAGCGCGACGCCAACTATACCCAACCTCGCTCGCGTGCGAGACGCACCGCCGCGTGACGGTTCTCCGCACCGAGCTTCGAGACCGCCGACGACAGGTAGTTCCGCACCGTCCCCTGGGAGAGCGCGGCCCGCTCGGCGATCTCCGCGACGGGCGCCCCGTCGGCCGCGAGTTCCAGCACCTCGGCCTCGCGCGCGGTCAGCGGCGAGTCCCCGGCGGAGATCGCGTCGGCCGCCAACTCCGGGTCCACATAACGGTTTCCGGCGTGGACGGTACGGATGATCTCGGCGAGCCGCTGCGCGCTGACGGTCTTCGGGACGAAGGCGCGCACGCCCGCCGCGAGCGCCCGCTTCAGGTGCCCGGGACGGCCGTGACTGGTGACGATCATGGTGCGGCAGCCGGGGAGTTCGGACCGGAGCGCTGTGGCCACACTCACACCGTCGCAGCCCGGCATCTGCAGATCGAGCACCGCGACGTCGGGCCGGTGGGCGCGGGCCATGGCCAGCGCCTCGGGTCCGCTCGCGGCCTCGGCGACCACGGTCAGGTCGTCCTCCAGGGCGAGCAGCGCGGCGAGCGCGCCGCGGATCAGGTGCTCGTCGTCGGCGAGCAGGACGCGCAGGCTCACCGGGCACCCCCGCGCGACGCCGTCCCGGCCTCCACGGGTTCCGGCGCCTCCTGGGCCCCGGAACCGCCGCCCCGCACCGCCCGGACCGGGACGGTCGCCACCACCCGGAACCTGTCCCGCTCCACCACACCCGCCTCCAACGTTCCGGCCACCTCGGCGAGCCGCTCCCGCAGGCCCGCGAGTCCCGATCCCGGACGGCCGTCGCCGCCGGACGGGTCCACTCCGTCGTTCTCCACCGTCAGCACCACGTCGCCGCCGCCCGCCGCGAGCGTCACCCGGCAGGTCCGGGCGTCGCCGTGGCGCAGCACGTTGGTCGTGGTCTCGCGCACCACCCAGCCGAGCGCCGACTGCACGTCGGCGGGCAGGTCCGGGGCGCCGCCCGTGACCGTGCAGGCGATCCCGGCGGCGCCGAGCACGCCCCGCGCACCGGCGAGTTCGGCAGCGAGGTCGGCCGCGCGGTAGCCCCGGACGACCTCGCGGACCTCCTTCTGCGACTCCTGCGCGATGCGCTGCACCTCGATCATCTGGGCGACGGCGTCCTCGGTGCGGCCGCGCCGGGCCAGCTGCACGGCGAGCTCGCTCTTGAGAGCGACGACGGACAGATTGCGGCCCATCACGTCGTGCAGGTCGCGCCCGAACCGCAGCCGCTCCTCGGCGACCGCGAGGCGCGCCTCGATCTCCCGGGCGTGCTCGGACTCCCACATCACCGAGAGGTTCCAGATGCTGCACCGGTAGCAGAGGAGGGCGATGCCCAGGGCGAGGGCCAGCATCGCGGTCAGGGTCGCGAGCCAGCCCGGCGACGGCCGGGCGATCACGGCGGTGGCCACGATGCCGACGGCGAGCAGCGCGACGGCCCGCCGTACGAAGGTGCGGATCGGGACCTGGAGCGCGTACGCGCCGCCGAACGGCATCGGCGCGAAGATCAGCGGCATCACGATCATCCCGTGCTTGACGCTCTGCGTCCCGGCCAGCGCGGCGATCAGGCCGACCGAGGCGAGGGCGAGACAGAAGCCGGCGGCGGTCCACGCCCGGGGCACGCGGCCCCGGCCCAGGTACTGGTCGATGGCGAGCCGCACGTGCCGGTCGGCGACCACGCACTGCGCCACGTTGACGGCCATGAGAGCGGCGAACAGTGTCGTGGCGGTGGCGTCGCCCCGGATGCTTCCCACGAGCCCGAGGCCCGACCAGGCCAGGAAGAACACCCAGTTGATGACGCGCAGGCTCACCCGGCTCTGCCACTCGACCCGTTCGACCTTGCTCCGGTCCCGCCACCGCACCCGGCCCACCGCACAACCCCCCGTCAGCGCCGTGGTTCCCAGCGGAACCACCGTCGTACAGCAAACACCGCCACGACCGTCCAGGCCACCGCCGTCAGGATCGCCGACAGGACGTCGGACGCGGCGAGTTGGCCGCTCCAGCCGCCCCGGATCAGGGTCAGCACCGGGGTCAGCGGCAGGAGTTCGCAGATCGAGGCCAGCTTGTCGGGCAGCAGCTCCAGCGGGACGAACGAGCCCGAGCCGAACATCGTCAGGAGCATCAGCGGCATCGCGGCGACCTGTGCGCTCTCCACGCTGCGGCTCACGACCGTGGTCAGCGCGGCGAGCGCCGCGCACATCGGGAACCCGAGCGCCAGGCCCACCAGCGCGAGCAGCGGCGCGTCCGGCATCCCCGTGTCGAGGAACGCGGCGCAGGCCGCGGCGAGCACGAGGCACTGCAGGAGCCCGATCGCGGCGGACGGCAGCGCGGCCCCGGCGAGGATCTCCGCGTCGCGCAGCTCCCCGGTGCGCAGCCGCTTGAGGACGAGTTCCTCGCGGCGTGCGGCGTAGACGCTGACGAGGGCCGTGTAGACGGCGAACAGCAGCGAGAAGCCCATCGCGGAGGACACGACGACGGTGCCGACATCGAGGCCCGTGCCCTTGAGCCGGTCCTCCCCGAGCGTGCTGCTCAGGCTCAGCGGGAGGACGAGCGGCACGAACAGGGAGGTGATCAGGACGCCCTTGCTGCGGCCGAGCAGGGTCAGTTCGGCGCGGCCGAGCGCGCGCAGCCGCCCCGCCGGTGTGGTGGTGGCCGTCGTGGTCGCGCCGCTCATGCCGCCATCTCCTCGGTCCGGACGTCGGGCGTCTTTGGTGTCCCTTGCGCCCCCGCGTCCCGTTCCTTCGCGTCCTGGGCGATGCGCAGGAACGCCTCCTCCAGCGAGGCGCCGCGTACGTCGAGCCGGTGCAGGGCGACACCCGCGTCCCGCGCCCACACGAGGAGCTCGGTCGCGGTGCGCTGCAGCTCCCCCGTGCGCAGCCGGACGAGCCGCCCGTCGATCTCGTGCCCGGTGACGCCGAGCCGGTCGAGCGGCGGCAGGTCGCCCACGAAGTACCCGTCGGGCAGTTCGAAGGAGACGTGCGAGGGCTGGGCGGCGACGACCTCGGCGACCGTGCCCTGGGCGGCGATCCGCCCCTGGTGCAGGATCGCGAGCCGGTCGGCCAGCTCCTCGGCCTCCTCGAGGTAGTGGGTGGTCAGCAGGACCGTGGTGCCCTCGGCGCGCAGCGCGCGCACCAGGTTCCAGGTCTCCTGCCGGCCCTCGGCGTCCAGCCCGGTCGTCGGTTCGTCGAGGAAGAGGACCTCGGGCCGGCCGAGCAGGGCGAGCGCGAGGTCGAGCCGCCGCTTCTCACCGCCGGACAGCTGCTTGACCCGCACCTTGGCGCGGCGGGTGAGCCCGACGGACTCCAGGGCCTCGCCGACCGGGCGGGCCCCACTGGTGCAGCCGGCCCACATGCGGACGGTCTCGGCGACGGTCAGCTCGGCGGGGAAGCCGCCCTCCTGGAGCATCACGCCGATCCGCGGCCGCACCCGGGCACGTGCCGTGTGCGGGTCGTGGCCGAGGACCCGGACCTGTCCGGCGGCGGGCGCCGCGAGTCCTTCGAGGAGTTCGACGGTGGAGGTCTTTCCGGCGCCGTTCGTGCCGAGGAGCGCGAAGAGCTCGCCGCGGCCCACGGAGAAGCTGACTCCGCGCACCGCCTCGAAGGACCCCCGCTTGCCGTCCCCGTACACGCGGCGCAGATCGGTGACATCGATCACGCGCTCGTTGCTGGTCATGGATCCAGCCTCGCGGCGGCGCGGGCCGGCGGGCAGTGCGTGCTGTCACCGGCCCGTATGACAAATGTCAGAAGCGGGGCCGGGGGCCTCGGAAACGCCGGAAGCCCCGGATCCTTGCGGACCCGGGGCTTCCGGAACTGGAGCGAACGACGAGGTTCGAACTCGCGACCTCAACCTTGGCAAGGTTGCGCTCTACCAACTGAGCTACGTTCGCATTGCCTCCGGACAGCTCTCACTGACCGGTGCGAGCACCAGCCTACCGCACCACAAGTGGTGATCGGTACGCGATGCAGAGCGGGTGACAGGAATTGCACACTGCGCCTTCCCCCTGGAAGGGGGATGTTCTACTACTGAACTACACCCGCATGTACTCCGTGAGGTGCGGCTTTTTCGGCCTTGCCCCTCGGCGTGCTCCAGACTCTAGCTGACCAGCGGGGGTGCAGCGCAAGTCGGTTCCCGCGAGGGGCTCCTGACGGAGGGACGCGCGCCTCAGTTGGCCTCGGCGAACGCCTCGTAGACGCGCTTGGGGATTCGGCCGCGCGGCGGCACGTCGAGCTGGTGCGAGCGGGCCCAGGCGCGCACCGCGGCCGGGTCCGGGCTCACGGCCGTGTGTTTGTACGTGACCGCGACCTTCGGGGTGCGGCCGGCTCCGGTCTGCTTGCGCCCGGCCTGCAGGTACGGGGCGAGGGCCTTGCGGAGCTTTTTCGCATTGGCTTGATTCAGGTCGATCTCGTACGACTTGCCGTCGAGGCCGAAGACCACCGTTTCCGCCGCTTCTCCGCCGTCGATGTCGTCAAACAGAGTGACCACGACACGCTGCGCCACGAATATCGGTCCCTTCGTCCGGCATCCCGCTTTGACGTGCGGTGATGTCGACTGTCCTGCCCTTGATGTGCCCTTGGTAATTCCTTTTTACCCTGCCTGGCATTGTGCTGGGAAGGCCAATAGAAAACCTCCGCGTGTCTACCGTCCCCGTTTTCCGGGTGCCTCGCTCGGGTTTTCCCGTAATTTTCCGTACGGATCTCGGAGCGTTGCCGTGACGTGACGCGGATCTCGTAGCTTCCTACCGTCTACGCGAGTAGAAGATTTGGGCGGGTACGCTGAACGAACCTGCTCAGCACCACACACCGGGAGTGCCAGTGGCACGCGTCGTAGTCGACGTCATGCTCAAGCCGGAGATCCTCGACCCCCAGGGCCAGGCGGTGCAGCGTGCGCTGCCGCGCCTCGGTTTCGACGGCATCTCCGACGTCCGTCAGGGAAAGCGTTTCGAGCTCGAAGTGGACGGGCCGGTGGATGACGCCGCCCTCGCCCGTATCCACGAGCTGGCGGAAACCTTCCTCGCCAACACCGTGATCGAGAACTTCACCGTGAAGGTCGAAGAGCTCGCGGTGGGGGCCGAAAAGTGACCGCTCGTATTGGCGTCGTCACCTTTCCCGGTTCGCTCGACGACCGGGACACCCAGCGCGCGATCCGTCTGGCCGGTGCCGAGCCGGTGGCCCTGTGGCACAAGGACAAGGATCTGAAGCAGGTCGACGCCGTCGTCCTGCCCGGCGGCTTCTCCTACGGCGACTACCTGCGGGCGGGTGCCATCTCGCGCTTCTCGCCCGTCATGGAGACGCTGATCGACCAGGCGAAGGCGGGCCTGCCCGTCCTGGGCATCTGCAACGGGTTCCAGGTCCTCACCGAGGCCCACCTGCTCCCCGGCGCGATGCTCGGCAACGACCACCTGCACTTCATCTGCCGCGACCAGAAGCTGCGGGTGGAGAACGCGGGCACCGCCTGGACGGCCGACTACGAGACCGGCCAGGAGATCCACATCCCGCTGAAGAACATGGACGGGCGGTACGTCGCCGACTCGTACACGCTCGACAAGCTGGAGGCGGAGGGCCGCGTCGTCTTCCGCTACATGGACTTCAACCCGAACGGTTCGCTGCGCGACATCGCCGGCGTCACGAACGAGGCGGGCAACGTCGTCGGTCTGATGCCGCACCCGGAGCACGCCGTCGAGCCCCTCATCGGGTCCGGCCGCACCGACGGTCTCCCCTTCTTCACCTCGATCCTCAAGAAGCTGGTCGCCGCCTCATGAGCCTCGACACCGTAGAGAACGCAAGCAAGACCCCCGACGTCGAGCTGCCCTGGGCCGAACTCGGCCTCAAGAAGGACGAGTACGAGCGCGTCGTCGAGATCCTCGGCCGCCGCCCGACCGGCGCCGAGCTCGCCATGTACTCGGTCATGTGGTCCGAGCACTGCTCGTACAAGAGCTCCAAGGTGCACCTGCGCCAGTTCGGCGAGAAGGCCCCCCAGTCCGACGCCATGCTCGTCGGCATCGGTGAGAACGCGGGCGTCGTCGACGTCGGCCAGGGCTACGCCGTCACCTTCAAGGTCGAGTCGCACAACCACCCGTCGTACGTCGAGCCCTACCAGGGCGCGGCCACCGGCGTCGGCGGCATCGTGCGCGACATCATCGCCATGGGCGCCCGCCCGGTGGCCGTGGTCGACCCGCTGCGCATGGGCGCCGCGGACCACCCGGACACCAAGCGCGTGCTGCCCGGCGTCGTCGCCGGCATCGGCGGCTACGGCAACTGCCTGGGCCTGCCGAACATCGGCGGCGAGGTCGTCTTCGACGCCTGCTACCAGGGCAACCCGCTGGTCAACGCGGGTGCCATCGGCGTCATGCGGCACGAGGACATCCACCTCGCGAAGGCGTCCGGCGCGGGCAACAAGGTCATCATGTACGGCGCCCGTACGGGCGGCGACGGCATCGGCGGCGCCTCGATCCTGGCATCCGAGACCTTCGACGACGCCAAGCCGTCGAAGCGTCCCGCCGTGCAGGTCGGCGACCCCTTCCAGGAGAAGCTCCTCATCGAGTGCACCCTGGAGGCCTTCAAGGAGAAGCTCGTCGTCGGCATCCAGGACCTGGGCGCCGCCGGCATCTCCTGCGCCACCAGCGAGCTGGCGTCCAACGGCTCGGGCGGCATGCGCGTCGAGCTCGACGACGTGCCGCTGCGCGACTCCACGCTCTCGCCCGAGGAGATCCTCATGAGCGAGTCGCAGGAGCGCATGTGCGCGGTCGTGGAGCCCGAGAAGGTCGAGCGCTTCCTCGAGATCTGCGACAAGTGGGACGTCATCGCGACCGTCATCGGTGAGGTCACCGACGGCGACCGCCTGGAGATCTTCTGGCACGGCGAGAAGATCGTCGACGTCGACCCGCGCACCGTCGCCCACGAGGGCCCGACCTACGAGCGCCCCTACGCCCGCCCCGAGTGGCAGGACGCGCTCCAGGCCGACGACGCGAACAAGCTGGCCCGCCCGTCCTCCGCGGACGAGCTGAAGCAGCAGGTCCTCGCGGTCGTCGCCTCGCCGAACCAGGCGTCGAAGAAGTGGATCACCTCGCAGTACGACCACTTCGTGCAGGGCAACACGGTGCTTGCGCAGCCCGAGGACTCGGGCATGATCCGCATCGACGAGGAGACCGGCCTCGGTGTCGCCATCGCGACGGACGGCAACGGCCGCTTCGCGAAGCTCGACCCGTACACCGGCGCGCAGCTCGCCCTCGCGGAGGCGTACCGCAACGTGGCGACGACCGGTGCCAAGCCGCTCGCCGTCTCCGACTGCCTGAACTTCGGCTCGCCCGAGGACCCGGCCGTCATGTGGCAGTTCGCCGAGGCCGTCCGCGGTCTGGCCGACGGCTGCCTCCAGCTCGGCACCCCGGTGACCGGCGGCAACGTCTCGCTGTACAACCAGACGGGCGAGGCCGCGATCCACCCGACCCCGGTCGTGGCGGTCCTCGGCGTGATCGACGACGTCGCCCGGCGCACCCCGGTCGCCTTCCAGGAAGAGGGCCAGCTCCTCTACCTGCTCGGTGACACGCACGAGGAGTTCGGCGGCTCGGCCTGGTCGCAGGTCGTCCACGACCACCTGGGCGGCATGCCGCCGAAGGTGGACCTGGAGCGCGAGCGCCTGCTCGGCGAGATCCTGATCTCGGCTTCCCGCGACGGCATGATCGACGCGGCGCACGACCTGTCCGACGGCGGTCTGATCCAGGCCGTGGTCGAGTCGGCGCTGCTCGGCGGCAAGGGCGCGCGCCTGGTCGTCCCGGACGGCCTGGACGCGTTCACCTTCCTGTTCTCCGAGTCGGCGGGCCGCGCTGTCGTGGCGGTGCCGCGCAGCGAGGAGCTCCGCTTCAACGACATGTGCGGTGCGCGGGGTCTGCCCGTCACCCGCATCGGTGTCGTGGACGGTGACGCGGTCGACATCCAGGGCGAGTTCGCGCTCCCCCTGGAGGAGCTGCGCGCGGCGCACGAGAACACGATCCCGGAGCTGCTGGCGTAAGCCTTCGGGTACGTCTTCCGGTACGTCACGAAGTCCCCGTCCGCTCCTGCGGACGGGGACTTCGCGCGTGCTACGGCCGGGCCGCCCCGGCGCCGACGGCGACCTGGGCCGGCGCCCCGTCCCGCTTCGGCAGGCGCGTGGCCAGCAGGGTGCCGAGCAGCATCAGGGCGGCGCCGCACCAGAAGACGATGCCGGTGGCGTGGACGAAGTCCTGGACGGCCGCCGCGTGCGCGGAACCGTGCAGGGACGGGATCGTGTTGACGTCGGTGGCCAGGAGCCGGAAGAGGATCGTGCCGAACAGGGCGGCGCCCAGCGCGTTGCCGAGCGTCTGGAAGAAGCGGATGCCGGTCGTGGCGACGCCGAGGAGCGGGCGGGGCGCGGCGTCCTGCACGAGGAAGACGAGCTGCCCGATGAGCTGGCCGAAGGCGATCCCGGCGAGGAACAGTTCGGCCCGGATCAGCCACAGGGACGTGTCGGGGGACAGCGTCGTGGCGAGGAGCGCGAAGACGGCGGCCATGGTGAGGGTGCCGGAGAGCGTGGCGGTCCGGGCCGGCCAGTCGAGACGGCCGGCGACGAGGCCGGCGCCGGTCATACCGACGGCCATCGGCAGCAGGTAGAGACCGGCGTCGGAGCTGGACAGGCCGCGGGCCACCTGGAGATAGACCAGCACGTAGTAGATGGCGCACATCATCGCGGCGCCGGTGATGCCCTGGACGACGAAGCCCCAGCGCAGTTCGGGGATCCGGAACAGGGACAGGGGGAGCAGCGGGTCGGCGGCGGTGGCCTGGCGCCGTACGAACAGGGCGAGGCCCAGCACGGCGGCGCACAGCAGGCCGATGATCTGCGGGGAGCCCCACGGGTACGTGCGGCCGCCCCACTCCATGGCGAGCAGCAGCGCGGTGGAGAAGCCGGCGGCGAGGGCGGCTCCGGCCCAGTCGAGCGGGCGGCGCACGGGGTGGTCGGGGAGTTTCAGGACGAGCGCGCCGGCGACGAGGACGGCGATGCCGAGCGGCAGGTTCACGTAGAAGATCCAGCGCCAGTTCGCGTGGTCGGTGAGGAAGCCGCCGAGCCAGGGGCCGAGGGCCATGCCGCCGCCCGCGACGATGCCGCCGATCCCGCCGCCCTTGCCCGCGCCTTCCTCCCCGGGGTCCTTGAGGTGCGCCATCACGACCATCGTCACGCTCATCAGTCCGCCGCCGCCGAGGCCCTGGAGGGCGCGGGCGGCGATCAGCTGGGTCATCGACTGGGCGAGCCCGCACAGCGCCGAGCCCAGCAGGAAGGTGGCGACGGCGCCGAGGAAGACGTGCTTGGCGCCGAGGGTGTCGCAGAGCTTGCCGTACAGCGGGAGCATCGCGGCGGCCGCGAGGGCGAACGCGCTGACCAGCCAGGGGAAGCGGTCGATGCCGTGGGCGGGGTCGAGGTCGCGGACGATCGGCACGGCGGCCGCGGACACGATCTGCAGGTCGAGGACGGCCAGGACGATCGTGAAGAGGCAGACGAACATGCCGATCGCGCGGGCCGCCGGGGTCATCGCTCCGGGCGTCTTCGGTGCGGGCGTCTCAGTCATGGGCTCACCGTGCCCGAGAAAATGTATCGGGTCAATCTTTTTGCTCGGATCAAATTTCGGTGGGGATGAAAATTTTGCCCGGCTTAAACTTCGACCACGGCTTGGTACGGTTCCGGCATGGCTGAAGACGGCGGACCCGGACTGCGCGAGCGCAAGAAGAAGCAGACGGCGATCAAGGTGTGGCGCACCGCGGTCGACCTGTTCCTGGAGCACGGCTACGAGCAGGTGTCCGTCGCCCAGATCGCCGAGGCCGCCGAGGTCTCGAAGATGACGGTCTTCAACTACTTCAAGACCAAGGAAGACCTCCTCATGGGCCCCATGGAGGAGCACGTCGAAGACCTGGCCGAGGCCATCAGGGCGCGCCCGGACGGTAGTTCGGCCGTCGACGCCACCCGCGCGATGGTCCTCCGCAAGATCGCCGACCGGGACCCCTCGATCGGCCTCAGCGAGCAGGGCAACGAGCTGGCGCTGATCCAGCTCGTCCAGCGCACCCCGGTGCTGGCCCGCCGCGCCATGCTCTGGTCGGTGCGCGGCGAGCGGGCCGCCGCGCTCGCGCTCACCGAGGAGACCGGCGACGCGCTGCTCTCCTCCGTCGCCGCGGCCCAGCTGTCCGGCGTGGTCAGCGCCCTGATGAGCGAGCACCACCGCAGGATCCTGGCGGGCGAGTCCCCGGCCGCGGTCGCGGCGGACGCCGGGGAGCGCGCCGAGCGGGCGTTCGCCCTGGTCGAAAAGGGACTGAGCGGATTCGCGGTGCGGGCGTAGGGTCACCGTCATGCCCGCGCCCAGGACCTCCAGAAAACGTCAGCGCTCCTACGACGCCGAGAAGTTGCGGACCGCCGTACTGGCCCAGTTCGCCGCCCTGCGCACGGCCGTCGAGGCCCTCACACCGGAGCAGCTCGCGGCGCCCACCCGGCTCGGCGACTGGACCGTGCGCGAGCTCGCCGCGCACCTCACCATGGCCGTCGGGATGCTGCCCCGCGCCCTCGCCGAACCCGCCCCGGCCCGGGCCGAACTGACGCTGATGGACTATCCGGCGCTCACCGCGCCCGCCGCCCCCGCCATCGACACGCGCGTCCACGAACTGGCCGCCGCTCCGCTGGGCGAGCTGTACGCGCAGGTCGCCGAGGGGCTCGACACGTACCTGCCGGCCGGGGTCGACGGCGAACGGCCGCTGGCCCACCGGGTCGGGGCCATGACCCTGACCACCGCCCTCGTCACCCGCGCGGTCGAACTCGCCGTCCACACCGACGACCTGAACGACGCCCTGCCCGGACTCGGCCTGCCCGTCGAGCGGCAGCTGCTCGCCGCTGCGACCCGCTTCCTCGCCGACGCGCTCGCCGTGAAGGCGCCCGGCGCGTCCACCGAGGTGCGGATCCCGCCGTTCGCCGTCGTCCAGTGCGTCGAGGGCCCCCGGCACACCCGCGGCACCCCGCCGAACGTCGTGGAGACCGACCCGCTCACCTGGATCCGCCTCGCGACGGGCCGTACGAGCTGGCGGACCGCCCTCGACGACGCGGCGGTCAGCGCGAGCGGCGAACGGGCCGATCTGGAGGCCCTGCTTCCGATCATGGCGTGACGCCGAAGGTCTTGGAGTGATGCCTCGGGTCTTGGAGTGACGTCTCGGGCCGGGCGGAACCGATCCGGGGGTCTGCCCCGTCCCATCGCCATGCCGATACGAACCACCCCCCGCGCCCTGCTCACCACGACGCTCAGCACCGCGCTCGCGGTGACCGCCCTCGCCGCGCTCACCGCCTGCGGCACCGAGAAGGCCCCCGGCGCCGGCCGCCCCGGTCCCGGGACCGTGACGACCGACACCCCGCTGGTCGGCACGGAGTGGCAGGTCACGGGCCTGCGCTCGGCCGGCACCGAGACCGCGCTGCCGAAGGCCGCCCGGGACCGGGCCCGGGTCGTCCTGCACAAGAACGGCCGGGTCGACGCCCGCCTCGGCTGCAACACCGGCAGCACCAAGGCCACGGTCGAGGGCGACCGCATCACCTTCGGCCGGCTGATCACGACCAGGATGGGCTGCTTCGGCCCCGCCGCCGACCTGGAGAAGGCGATGACATCGGCCCTCGACAGCGAGGCCCGCTACGCGATCAAGGGCGACCGGCTCACCCTGACCACGAAGGACGGCAAGGGCGTCACCCTGACCGCCAAGACCTCATAGCCGCTGACCGCCAAGACCTCGTAGCCGCCCGGAGCACTCAGGCCGGATACGGCAGCAGTTCCTTGTCGACGCGCTCCCAGACCGCCTTCAGCCCGGCCAGCCGCTCCGGCTCGTCCGCCGCCCGGTCGGCCTGTTCGCGGCGGTCCGCCGACAGGTCGAAGAGCCGGTCCCGGCCGTCCTTGCCCCGGTAGTACTTCCAGTCGCCGCGCCGCACGGCCCGCTCCCCGCGCACCCGCCAGAACAGATCGCGCTCCGCGAGCTCCTCGCCGCGCAGCAGGTACCCGGCGAGGCTCGTGCCGTCGAGCGGGTGTGCCGGGTCGGGCCGGGCGCCGCCGATCTCCAGGAGCGTCGCCGTCCAGTCCGGTGTGAACACCGGCTCGTGGCTGACCTGTCCGGCGTCGAACCGGGCCGGCCACCGCACGATCGTCGGGACCCGGATGCCGCCCTCCTGGAGCGAGGCCTTGTTGCCGGACAGCGGCCAGTTGTACGAGAAGCGCTCGCCCCCGTTGTCGGACGCGAAGAAGACCAGCGTGTCCCGCTCCTGGCCGGACTCCTTCAGCGCGGCGAGCACCTGCCCGACCGACCGGTCCAGGTCCTCGACCATCTCGGTGTACTTCTCCACCGAGCCGCCGTCGTCGTGGAACAGGGCCCGCCGGTCCCCGGCCTCGATCCGCCGCACGACCTCGGCGCTCGCCTCCTCGTCCCCGTCGGCGATCCACGGCCAGTGCGGCGTCGTGAAGTTCAGGTTGAGCAGCCACGGGGTGTCCCCGTGGTCGCGGCGCACGTACTCGCTCGCCCGCTCGGTGAGGATCCGGGTGTAGTACCGCAGGTCCTTGTACTCGGCGTCGCCCTCGTACAGGTCGTACTCCCCGCCGAGCCCCAGCTTGGAGTAGTACTCCAGGGCCCCGCCGAAGTTCCCGAAGAACTCGTCCCAGCCCGAGCGGGTGGGCGAGTAGTCGGGCAGGTAGCCGCAGTGCCACTTGCCGATGAGCGCGGTCGAGTAGCCCGCGCCCCGCAGCAGCGAGGCGAGCGTCGGATGGTTCGGGTCGAGCCCTGCGGACCGGTCGGCGATCGGCTCGGCGAGCCCGCCCTCGGTCCGGCCCGGATAGCGGCCCGTGTAGAGGCTGAACCGGGTCGGCGAGCAGGTCGCGGACCCGCTGTACGCGTCGGTGAACCGCACGCCCTGCCGGGCCAGCCGGTCCAGGTGCGGGGTCCTGATGTGCGGCGCCCCGTACGAGGACAGATCGGCCCAGCCGAGGTCGTCGCCGAGGATGAACAGGATGTTGGGCCGGCGGGAGCGCCGCCCGGCGGCGGCGCGGAACGGCCGCTCCCGAGGGGCGTCGGTCACGGCAGGGGCGGTGGCGGCGGCGGGTGTGGCGGCCGTGCCGAGCGCGGCGACGGTCGCCGAGGCGCCGATCACCCCGCCGAACGCGCGCCGGGACAGCTTCGAGGCATGCGAGGACATGAAGGCTCCAGGAAGGAGGGCGAAGGGGGAGAACGGGTCAGGGCCCGCTCCTCCGGCGCAAAGGAGCGACTCGCTGGAACCCGGGAACGCGGGATCTGAACGGCGGAGAACGCGCTCAGAAGGCGCGGCGACAGATGGCGCTCGCGACACGGACCAGGTCGACGTGGCGGCGCCCCACAAGGGTGACCGTACGGTCACGGAGTGGCTGCATGACCCAGGACGATGCCGATCGTGACGTACACCTGTCAACGCCGTTCCGTCCTGTGGACAACGGCCCCGGGGCGGCGGCAACGCGAGTTCCGTCACACCCTCCCCGGGCCCGCCGTGAGCCGGACGAAGGCCACGTTTGCGCAGGTCAAAGGCGTAAGAGGGGTCGGGGTGGCCCCGCCCGGGAGACCCCGGCACCGGGGGCGGCCCGCGTTCGTCAACGCGGGTAGCGCTTGTCCCCAATTCGGACCAGTGGTCGATCCCGTCTACACTCGGTGGCGTGCCACGTGGTGACGGTCGACTCAATCACGATCTGCTCCCCGGCGAGAAAGGCCCCCAGGACGCTTGTGGCGTCTTCGGTGTCTGGGCTCCGGGCGAAGAGGTCGCAAAGCTCACGTACTTCGGGCTCTACGCCCTCCAGCATCGGGGTCAGGAATCCGCGGGAATCGCGGTCAGCAACGGCTCCCAGATCCTCGTCTTCAAGGACATGGGCCTCGTGTCCCAGGTCTTCGACGAGACTTCCCTAGGTTCGCTCCAAGGTCATATCGCGGTCGGTCACGCCCGCTACTCGACCACCGGGGCCTCCGTGTGGGAGAACGCCCAGCCGACGTTCCGCGCCACCGCGCACGGTTCGATCGCGCTCGGCCACAACGGCAACCTGGTCAACACGGCGCAGCTCGCCGAGATGGTCGCCGCCCTCCCCAAGGAGAACGGCCGCGCCACCCAGGTGGCGGCCACCAACGACACCGACCTGGTGACCGCGCTGCTCGCGGGCCAGGTCGACGACGACGGCAAGCCCCTGACCATCGAAGAGGCCGCGCACAAGGTGCTGCCCCAGGTCCAGGGCGCTTTCTCCCTCGTCTTCATGGACGAACACACCCTCTACGCCGGCCGTGACCCGCAGGGCATCCGCCCGCTGGTCCTCGGCCGCCTCGAGCGCGGCTGGGTGGTCGCGTCCGAGTCCGCCGCCCTCGACATCTGCGGCGCCAGCTTCGTCCGCGAGATCGAGCCGGGCGAGTTCGTCGCCATCGACGAGAACGGCCTGCGCACCTCCCGCTTCGCAGAAGCGAAGCCCAAGGGCTGCGTCTTCGAGTACGTGTACCTGGCCCGTCCCGACACGGACATCGCGGGCCGGAACGTGTACCTCTCCCGCGTGGAGATGGGCCGCCGCCTCGCCAAGGAAGCGCCGGTCGAGGCCGACCTCGTCATAGCGACGCCGGAGTCGGGCACCCCCGCCGCGGTCGGCTACGCGGAGGCCAGCGGAATCCCGTTCGGCAACGGCCTGGTGAAGAACGCCTACGTCGGGCGCACGTTCATCCAGCCCTCGCAGACGATCCGCCAGCTCGGCATCCGGCTGAAGCTGAACCCGCTCAAGGAAGTCATCAAGGGCAAGCGACTGGTCGTCGTCGACGACTCGATCGTGCGCGGCAACACCCAGCGCGCCCTGGTCCGCATGCTCCGCGAGGCCGGCGCCGCCGAGGTCCACATCCGGATCTCGTCGCCGCCCGTGAAGTGGCCCTGCTTCTTCGGCATCGACTTCGCGACCCGCGCCGAGCTCATCGCCAACGGCATGTCGGTCGAGGAGATCGGCACCTCCCTGGGCGCCGACTCGCTCTCCTACATCTCCATCGACGGCATGATCGAGGCGACCACCATCGCCAAGCCGAACCTCTGCCGCGCCTGCTTCGACGGCGAGTACCCGATGGAACTGCCGGACCCCGAGCTCCTCGGCAAGCAGCTCCTGGAGACGGAACTGGCCGCAGGTCCTGCCGCCACCGCCGCGGCCGACGCGATCCGTCGGCCGTAGGCGCCCTAGTTCTCGTATCCACCAACCCGAAAGATCCCAGGCAATGTCTGAGACTGGTGCCAGCTACGCGTCCGCGGGCGTCGACATCGAGGCGGGCGATCGCGCCGTCGAGCTGATGAAGGAGTGGGTGAAGAAGACGCAGCGCCCCGAGGTCCTCGGCGGCCTCGGCGGTTTCGCCGGCCTCTTCGACGCCTCCGCCCTCAAGAAGTACGAGCGCCCGCTGCTCGCCTCCGCGACCGACGGCGTCGGCACGAAGGTGGACGTGGCCCGCCGCCTCGGCGTCTACGACACGATCGGCCACGACCTGGTCGCGATGGTCATGGACGACATCGTGGTGTGCGGCGCCGAGCCGCTCTTCATGACCGACTACATCTGTGTCGGCAAGGTCCACCCCGAGCGCGTCGCCGCCATCGTGAAGGGCATCGCCGAGGGCTGCGTCCTCGCCGGCTGCGCCCTGGTCGGCGGCGAGACGGCGGAGCACCCGGGCCTGCTCGGCGCGGACGACTTCGACGTCGCGGGCGCCGGCACGGGTGTCGTCGAGTACGACAACCTGCTGGGCCCGGATCGCATCCGCAAGGGTGACGCGGTGATCGCCATGGCGTCCTCCGGTCTTCACTCGAACGGGTACTCGCTGGTCCGCCACGTCCTTCTGGACCGCGCGGGCATGGCGCTGGAGCAGCAGGTCGACGAGCTGGGCCGCACGCTCGGCGAGGAGCTCCTGGAGCCGACCAAGATCTACTCCCTGGACTGCCTGGCGCTCACCAGCACCACCCAGGTCCACGCCTACAGCCACATCACGGGCGGCGGCCTCGCGGCCAACCTGGCCCGGGTGATCCCGGACGGCCTGCACGCCACGGTCGACCGCTCCACCTGGACCCCGGGCGCGATCTTCGACCTGGTCGGCAAGGCCGGCTCCGTCGAGCGCCTGGAGCTGGAGAAGACGCTGAACATGGGCGTCGGCATGATGGCGATCGTCCCGCAGGAGTCCGTCGACGTCGCCCTCGCGACCCTCGCCGACCGCGGCGTGGACTCGTGGGTGGCCGGCGAGATCACCGACCGCGGCGACCACACCACGGGCGCCGAGCTCACGGGTGACTACGCGCGGTAGGACACGGTGCGGCGCCCCGGGCCCTCAGGGTCCCGGGGCAGCACAAAACCCGGTCCGGCGTGGTGACCACCCCGGACCGGGTGAGTGCAGCAGTATTCGGAGAACGAAAAACTGCTGGACGTACTACGTGCTACGAGGTCAAGCGCCGCGGCGCTGCGACGACGGACCGGACTCGTCGTCCTCGTCCTCATCGTCGTCGTACATATCCGCGTAGCGGGCGTACGGGTCCTCGTCGTCCTCCTCGTCCTCGAACGGCTCGCCGTTAGGCGGCTGATTCGAGACCGGATTCGACGTCGATGCGCCCAGCTCGTTGGCCAGACGCGACAGGTCAGTCCCGCCGCTGCTGTACTTCAGCTGGCGGGCGACCTTCGTCTGCTTGGCCTTTGCCCGGCCGCGCCCCATGGCTCGACCCCCTCGGTGACGGGGCTCGACGGCCCCAGAGTCTTGACACGCGTTCATGATCTGGAACGGGCTCTCCGCAGAGAGACCGGTCCGTAGGGCTTCCACGGTACCTGAGCCCACGCCCATACGGTACGTCGCCCGCAGGACGCGCGTGTGCGCAGGACCAGCCAGGAGCCCCGTCCTCGCTGGTCAGCTGCGATTTTAACCTCTTCTCGGCGGGCGACCCGCCGAGAAGAGTGACGCTCGTTACGCAGCGCCCGCGATCATGCGCGGCCGCGCGCCTCCGCCATGCGCTGCTCGGCGATCCGGTCGGCCGCGGCGGCCGGCGGAATCCCGTCGGACTTTGCGCGAGCGAAGATCGAGAGCGTGGTGTCGAAGATCTTCGACGCCTTCGCCTTGCACCGGTCGAAGTCGAAGCCGTGGAGCTCGTCGGCGACCTGGATGACCCCGCCCGCGTTCACCACGTAGTCCGGGGCGTAGAGGATCCCGCGGTCCGCGAGGTCCTTCTCGACGCCCGGGTGGGCGAGCTGGTTGTTCGCCGCGCCGCAGACGACCTTGGCGGTGAGGACCGGCACGGAGTCGTCGTTGAGGGCCCCGCCCAGCGCGCACGGGGCGTAGATGTCCAGGCCCTCGACACGGATCAGTTCGTCCGTGTCGGCGGCGACCCGGACCTCGGGGTGCAGGTCGGTGATCCGGCGCACCGACTCCTCGCGCACGTCGGTGATCACGACCTCGGCGCCGTCGGAGAGCAGGTGCTCGACCAGGTGGTGACCGACCTTGCCGACGCCGGCGACGCCGACCGTGCGGCCGCGCAGCGTCGGGTCGCCCCACAGGTGCTGGGCGCTGGCCCGCATGCCCTGGAAGACGCCGAAGGCGGTGAGCACGGAGGAGTCTCCCGCGCCGCCGTTCTCGGGGGAGCGGCCGGTGGTCCAGCGGCACTCGCGCGCCACCACGTCCATGTCGGCCACATAGGTGCCCACGTCGCACGCCGTCACGTAGCGCCCGCCGAGCGAGGCCACGAAGCGCCCGTAGGCGAGCAGCAGTTCCTCGGTCTTGATGCGGTCCGGGTCGCCGATGATGACGGCCTTGCCGCCACCGTGGTCCAGGCCGGCCAGGGCGTTCTTGTACGACATGCCGCGCGCGAGGTTCAGCGCGTCGGCGACGGCCTCGGCCTCGGTCGCGTAGGGGTAGAAGCGGGTGCCGCCGAGGGCGGGGCCCAGGGCGGTGCTGTGGAGGGCGATCACGGCCTTGAGGCCGCTCGCCCGGTCCTGGCAGAGCACGACCTGCTCGTGCCCGCCCTGGTCCGAGTGGAACAGGGTCTGCAGCACGTCGGCAGCGGCGCCGGTCACATCGGTCACTGTGGTGACTCCCAAGTAAGTTGCGGCGGTTGAGCGGAGCCCCGTACGGGTGGCGGGTCTCCGTGGGCAGAAGACTAGAACGCGCCGGGGGCCGCCACCCGCGCAGTGCCCAGGATCACTCTCTCGCGTCAGGGCACTCCGTACGCCGGGGCGCGTGCGCCGGGGCCTGCCGTGGCACGATTTGCAGTGTTTTCCGGGTCGTGGTCGGGGGAGGGAGCAGCCGTGCCGAAGAAGGTGTCCTCGCCGACCGTCCCGTACGCCGCCTATCTGCGGGTCTACGAACCGCTGGCCGCGTTCCCGCAGCCCGAGCGCGGGCACTGGGAGCGCTACGCCCGGCGCGAGCACCTGCCCTCCTACCAGGACGAACTGCGCCGCTCGCTCGCCGATCTGCTGCCGACGCCGCCCGTGCCCGTGCCGGTCCACGAGAGCGACGACGCGTTCGTGCTGGAGGCGGACGGCGTGGTGTGCGTCTGTCCCTGGCGCACCCGGCTGCGCGGCTGGCAGGCGCTCGGCGAGCTGCCGGGCGTGCTGCCGCTGCCGGTCCTGGACGCGGTGCTCCCGCCGGTGGTGCGGCGGCAGACGGCCGACGATTACGAGCGCTGGCTGGAGCGGAACCCGGACGCGCGCCCCTGGATCCGCACCTCGACCTGGCACGTGCCGCTGAACTGGTTCGTGCTCGTCACCGACGAGGAGCGGGCCTACGAGCCGAAGAGCGCCGGCGGCGAGGCGTCCCTGCGGTACCGGACGCCGATGGTGCAGGCGCGGCGGCGGGTGGCGCGGGCGCTGAAGGCGCTGAAGGACGCGATCGACGAGGGGCCGCTCATCGACGGCCTGGTGGACGTGGGGCGCTGGCTCGAGGAGTTCCACCCGCGCTCGTACGTGGAGCTCGACTACGGCGGGCTCGTGCACACCCTGCCCGCGGAGCAGTTGGACGAGGACCACTCGGCGGCCGATGTCGCGGAGGGGATCGCCGCGCTGCGGGCCGGGGACGAGGCCGGCGCGACCGAGGCGTACGCGCGGCTCGTGGCACGCTGGCGTGCGGTGAAGGAACGGCAGAACGCCAACTGAGCGGACGGATGCGGGCCTTCAGGACCTACGTCCTGATCCGGGCGTTTGCATCAAGCGTGATGCAAGCGTGACGGACTGCACTTACTTCTCCCTTGCGCCCATCACCCCTCCTCGTGCCAAAATAGGACAAGGAGTCCGGGGAGGACTCTGTCCGCCCGACTAGGCACCACTTCGGGTGGATCACTCAGCATTGCACTGTCTTTGGGGGGTCTGGTGACTCCTGACGCCCCTGTGACTGATCGTCACAGGGGCGTGACTGTCCGCTATGGCATGGTCCATCGGCTTCCGTCGCTGATGAACACCTGGGAGGGCAATTCCATCGGTTTGGCCGACGCGGCTGGACGGATGGTGTAGTTGTAGTGCCGAGGACAAGCCGTTCGTCCTATAACCGACTCGACCCGTGTCCGCCATATCGGGCAACGCGGGTCAAGGTGCAGAATTTAAAGGAAAGAACCGAGAAGGTTCGGTTCTCCCGAGGAGGCCGCTCATGACCGCTCGCACCCCTGATGCCGAGCCGCTGCTGACCCCCGCTGAGGTCGCCACGATGTTCCGCGTCGACCCGAAGACGGTCACGCGCTGGGCGAAGGCTGGCAAGCTCACGTCGATCCGCACGCTCGGCGGGCACCGCCGTTACCGCGAGGCCGAGGTCCGCGCCCTGCTGGCGGGTATTCCGCAGCAGCGCAGCGAGGCCTGAGGACCCCGCAGAACGCGGTACATATCGGGCGTTTCGGGTCCCCCAACCCGTACTGCGCCCACCCCATAGCTCCACACGACGCGGGACCTGCCCCAACAGGCCCCCTTCTTATGAAGCGCCACGAAGCGTCATCTCCACTGCTTCACACGGTGCGTCGTCGATCGCGCTGGACTCCGCCGGGTCCAGCGCGATTTTTTTTGTGCCCTCAACCGGGCGCCGGCCGGGGAGCCGTGAGGCTCCGGCGGGGGTTCCGGTGCGGTCTTGGTGGGTCTTGGGGGAGTCTCGGCGGGGCCTCTGGCCAGAGCCTGACGGAGGGCTGACGGAGGGCCGGTGGGCGCCCGTAGAGGTGGTGCAATTGCACATATTAAATTGAGGAGTTGTAGGGCGGGTGTAAGAAACGGTGTTTCCAAAACAAGTTCGGTGACACCCGTCACATGCCCTGAATCTTGTTGCCGCAGATGCCCGTGCGCTAGAGGGGCCGGCGGGGGTGCGACAGTCTCCGACTCTCCCCAGGCTGCCATCTGACGGGCGGCCTGTGGGTCGGCTTTCGTCACCCCTTCGGGGGACTTTCGTCCTCACCCCCCTCGGAGGCGCTCTCACGGGCCGTCAGGACCTGTGTGAGGTCCTCGGGGGCGAGCTCCCCGCCCGGCTCCATGGCGAGCCGCAGGAGGCGATGGCAGATCGGGCAGTGCCGGGTGATGTGCCGGTAGCCCGAGGCCGCGGCGAGGTGCGCGCGCAGCAGGGCCCGGGTCTCGTGCCGTACGGGTGCCGCCATGCCGCCGCCTCCCCTCGCCCGGGTCGTGGTTCTGGCGTACCCAGGCGCGGCGCGCCCGTCAAGACGCCCGGAACGCCTTGAGCCCCGCCCGTACGCCCGACAAGAAGGCCCCGCGCTCAAAGGCGCGGGCTGGTCGAGCGCAGGGGGGAAGGCCGCACTGGACGACACGGGCCGGCTCAACGCACGAAGAAGGCCCGCACCTTGCGGTGCGGGCCTTCTGTGGCTGCGGTCCTGACGGGATTTGCTGGGTCGTCTGCGGCTTCGCCGCGGGCGCGGCCTCCGGAGGTGGTCCAGGGCGGTTGGATGCGCGAAGAAGGCCCGCACCTTGCGGTGCGGGCCTTCTTCTACTGCGGTCCTGACGGGATTTGAACCCGCGGCCTCCACCTTGACAGGGTGGCGAGCACTCCAAACTGCTCCACAGGACCAGGTTTCGCGGCGCTTTTTCTTCTGCGTTGCGCTGCGAGTAGGACAGTACAGCAGTGCAGGCCCACGCGTCGAACTCACCCCACGTGGCCACCCGGTTACGGCACGGCGGCGTCGATCGCCTTCACGATCCGCTTGTCCGAGACGGGGTGCGCGGTGCCCAGGGCGTGTGCGAAATAGCTGACCCGGAGCTCCTCGATCATCCAGCGGATGTCCAGGACCTCCTGCGGCACCGGCCGCCCCTGCGGCATCTGTTCGAGCAGCCAGGCGTACTCGTCCTGCATCTCGTGGACCTTCTCCATACGGGTGGTGTCCCGCTGGACGTTGGTCGGCATCTGCTGGAGCCGCCGGTCGGCCGCGACCAGGTACCGCATGAGGTCCGGCAGCCGGCGCGTCCCCGTGGCCGTCACGAAGCCCGGCTTCACCAGCCAGTTCAACTGGGTGCGCACGTCCTGGAGGTTGGCGAGCAGCACCGGGCTGTTCGTCGACTTCAGGCGCCGCTCGCAGGCCTGCCAGGCGGCCAGCACCTGCTGCACCTGGTCCACCGTGCGCACCGTCGCGTCGACGATCTCGGCCCGCACCTTCTCGTACAGCTTGCGGTACGACTCCTCGTCCCAGACGGGCCCGCCGAACTCCCCGATGAGCCGGTCCGCGGCCGCCATCGCGCAGTCCTCGAACAGCGCCTGGATCGAGCCGTGCGGGTTCGCGGAGAGGGAGAGCTTCGCCGCGTTGCTCAGCTTGTCGGAGGCGAACTTGCCCGGGTTCACCGGGATGTTGCGCAGGATGAGCCGGCGCGTGCCCTTCCACATGGCCTGCGCCTGCTCGGCCTCCGTGTCGAAGAGCCGTACGGAGACGGTGTCGCCGTCGTCGACGAGCGCCGGGTACGCCTTGACCGGCTGGCCGGCGCGGCGGGTCTCGAAGACCTTCGACAGCGTGCCGATCGTCCAGTCCGTCAGGCCCGTGCGCTCGACGGACTCCCCGCCGGAGCGCTCGGCCGTCGCCGCGGCCGCCTTGGAGATCGCCTGCCGGGCCTTCGGCTTCAGCCGGAGCTTCAGTGCCTCCAGGTCCTTGTCCTCGGCGAGCTTGCGGCGCCGCTCGTCGACGATCCGGAAGGTGATCTTCAGGTGGTCGGGGACGCGGGCGAGGTCGAAGTCGTCGGCCTTCACCGGGACCCCGACCATGCGCTGGAGCTCGCGCGCGAGCGTCGCCGGCAGCGGCTCCTGCAGGGGCACGGCCCGCTCCAGGAACGCCTTCGCGTAGTTCGGCGCCGGCACGTAGTTGCGCCGGATCGGCTTGGGCAGCGAGCGGATCAGCTCGACCACGACGTCCTCGCGCAGACCCGGGATCTGCCAGTCGAAGCCCTCGTCCGTCACCTGGTTGAGCACCTGGAGCGGGATGTGGACGGTGACGCCGTCCGCGTCCGCGCCCGGCTCGAACTGGTACGTCACCCGGAACTTCAGCCGGCCCTGCCGCCACGAGTCCGGGTAGTCGGCCTTGGTGACCGCCTCCGCGGACTCGCGGATCAGCATCGAGCGCTCGAAGTCGAGCAGCTCGGGCTCGTCCTTCTTCTTGTGCTTCCACCAGGAGTCGAAGTGCGCGCCCGAGACGACGTGCTCCGGCACCCGCTGGTCGTAGAAGTCGAAGAGCGTCTCGTCGTCCACCACGATGTCGCGGCGGCGCGCCCGGTGCTCCAGCTCCTCGACCTCGGTGAGCAGCTTGCGGTTGTCCGCGAAGAACTTGTGGTGGGTGCGCCAGTCGCCCTCCACCAGCGCGTTCCTGATGAACAGCTCGCGCGAGACCTCCGGGTCGATGCGCCCGTAGTTCACCTTGCGCTGGGCCACGAGCGGGACGCCGTACAGCGTCACCTTCTCGTACGCCATCACGGCCGCCTGGTCCTTCTCCCAGTGCGGCTCGCTGTACGTGCGCTTGAGGAGGTGCTCGGCGAGGGGCTCGACCCACTCGGGCTCGATCCTCGCGTTCACCCGCGCCCAGAGCCGGCTGGTCTCCACCAGCTCCGCGGACATGACGAACCGCGGCGGCTTCTTGAACAGCGCCGAGCCGGGGAAGATCGCGAACTTCGCGTTCCGCGCGCCGACGTACTCGTTGCGACCGCGGTCGCGGCCCGCCTGCTTGGGGTCCTTGGCCTGCGACTCCTTCGACTCCTTCACGTCCTTCATGCCGATGTGCGAGAGCAGACCGGACAGGAGGGAGACGTGGATGGAGTCGCCGGGGGCGTCCTCGTCGTTGAGATGGATGCCCATCTGCTTGGCGACCGTGCGCAGCTGCGTGTAGATGTCCTGCCATTCGCGGATGCGCAGGAAGTTCAGGAACTCGCGCTTGCACATCCGGCGGAACGCGGAGGAGCCGAGCTCCTTCTGCTGTTCGCGCACGTACCGCCACAGGTTGAGGAACGCCAGGAAGTCGCTGGTCTCGTCCTTGAAGCGGGCGTGCTGCTGGTCGGCCTGCTGCTGCTTGTCGGAAGGGCGCTCGCGCGGGTCCTGGATGGACAGCGCGGCCGCGATCACCATGACCTCGCGCACGCAGCCGTTCTTGTCCGCCTCCAGGACCATACGGGCCAGGCGCGGGTCGACGGGAAGCTGGGCGAGGCGGCGGCCCTGTTCCGTGAGCCGCTTGCGGACGTCCTTCTCCGCCGGGTTCAACGCGCCCAGTTCCTGGAGCAGTTGGACGCCGTCGCGGATGTTGCGGTGGTCCGGCGGGTCGATGAAGGGGAACTTCTCGATGTCGCCGAGGCCGGCCGCGGTCATCTGCAGGATGACGGAGGCCAGGTTCGTGCGGAGGATCTCCGCGTCCGTGAACTCGGGGCGGGCGAGGAAGTCGTCCTCCGAGTACAGCCGGATGCAGATGCCGTCGCTCGTACGGCCGCAGCGGCCCTTGCGCTGGTTGGCGCTGGCCTGGCTGACCGGCTCGATGGGCAGCCGCTGCACCTTCGTGCGGTGGCTGTAGCGCGAGATGCGGGCGGTGCCCGGGTCGATCACGTACTTGATGCCGGGGACGGTCAGGGACGTCTCCGCCACGTTCGTCGCGAGGACGATCCGGCGGCCCGTGTGGCGCTGGAAGACCCGGTGCTGCTCCGCGTGCGAGAGCCGCGCGTACAGCGGCAGCACTTCGGTGCTGCGTCCGACAGCGCCTCCCGCGCGGGCGAACTTCTTTTCCAGCGCGTCCGCCGTGTCGCGGATCTCCCGCTCGCCTGAGAGGAAGACGAGTATGTCGCCGTCGCCCTCGCGCTGGAGCTCCTCGACCGCGTCCGTGATCGCCGTGATCTGGTCGCGGTCGGAGTCGTCCGAGTCCTCTTCGAGGAGCGGGCGGTAGCGCACCTCCACCGGGTACGTACGGCCGCTGACCTCGACGATCGGGGCGTCGCCGAAGTGCCGCGAGAAGCGCTCCGGGTCGATCGTCGCCGACGTGATGACGACCTTCAGGTCGGGACGGCGCGGCAGCAGCTGCGCCAGGTACCCGAGCAGGAAGTCGATGTTCAGGGACCGCTCGTGGGCCTCGTCGATGATGATCGTGTCGTACGCGCGCAGGTCGCGGTCCGTCTGGATCTCGGCCAGCAGGATGCCGTCCGTCATCAGCTTCACGAACGTCGCGTCCTGGTTCACCTGATCGGTGAAGCGGACCTTCCAGCCGACCGCGTCGCCCAGCGGCGTGCGCAGCTCCTCCGCCACGCGCTCGGCGACCGTGCGGGCCGCGATCCGGCGCGGCTGGGTGTGCCCGATCATGCCGCGCACCCCGCGCCCCAGCTCCAGACAGATCTTCGGGATCTGCGTGGTCTTGCCGGAGCCGGTCTCACCGGCCACGATCACGACCTGGTGATCGCGGATCGCGTCGGCGATCTCGTCCTTCTTCTGGCTGACCGGGAGCTGTTCGGGGTACGTGACCTCGAGCTCGGCCCGGCGGGCACGGCGGGTGTCCGTGCGCACCGCGGCCTTCTCGGCCTCGGCGTCGATCTCGGCGACGACCGCGGCCCGGGCCTCGGGCTTACGGATCTTGCGGGCCCCTTCCAGCCTGCGACCGAGGCGGTGGGCGTCGCGAAGGGACAGCTCGGACAGGCGCCGCGCTACGGCGGCGATCCGGTCGGCGGCGGGGGCAGGCTGCGTAGACATACGTCCTCCAGGATCTCACCTCGGAGAAATTCGTGGCGAACGGTTTTGCCGCGGGCCCCGCACCCGGCGAGGGACGCGGGTCCTTCTGGGATGTATGCGGCTTATACGTGCTTTAGCGTGCAGGGTATGTCGCCCCTGGCCGATGACGAACAGCCGCGCCCGCACCCGCCGCACGGCGAGCACGGACGCCCGCCCACCCGGGCCGACCACTGGGCCAACTACAAGAAGTCCCCGTTCTTCCCCGCGACCGTCCTCGTCCTGATCCTCGCGGCCGCGGCCGCGCTCTTCGCCGCCGCCTACACGTACTCCATGGCCAACCCCACCCCGCACCACATCCCCACCGGCGTCACCGGCCAGTACGACCAGGCCCGCGGCCGGCAGTTCCTCGGCGCGATGGAGAAGGCGCTCGACGCCCAGCTCGACCTCAAGCCCTACGCCTCCCGGCAGGACGCCGCCGAGGCCATCGACGAGCAGCGCGTCTACGCCGTGTTCGACGTGCGGGACGGCGGCGACCGGGTCCTGCTCGACGTGTCCGGCGCCTCCGGGTTCTCCGTCGCCCAGGTCTTCACCGAGGCCGGACCCGCCGTCGGCAAGGCCACCGGCATCCCCGTCACCGTCCGCGACGTGCGCCCGCTGCAGAGCGGCGACCCGCGCGGCCTCACGATCTTCTACATCTCGCTCGCCGCCGTGATCATCGGTTTCGTCGGCGCGATCCAGCTCAGCGTCCACGCCCGCGCCCTGAACCCGGCCGAGCGGATCGCCTTCACGGCCGCCTACGCCCTGCTCGGCGGCTTCGCCGTCGCCGCCGTCGCCGACTGGTGGCTCGGCGCGGTCGACCTGCCCTTCGTCGAGTCCTGGCTGATCCTCGCGCTGACGATGTTCACCTGCGGCATGGTCTTCACGATGTTCAACACGTTCTTCCACCGCTGGGCGATGATCCCGACCTGGGGTCTGCTCGTGCTGCTCGGCAACCCCGCCTCCGGCGGAGCCGTCGCCCCGCCGCTGCTCCCCACCTTCATCGGCCGGGTCGGGCAGTGGCTCCCGCCCGGCGCCTCCGTCAACGCCCAGCACACGGCGGTCTACTTCCAGGGCCACCAGCACGCCTTCCCGTTCCTGGTGCTGACCGCCTGGTCCCTCGTCTCCTGCGCCCTCTTCTGGTTCTGGCGCCACCGCCACCCGGGCGGCCGCGGCACCCAGCCCCTGCACGCGGCCCCGGTGTAGCCCTCGTCCCGAGCCGCGCCGCCCGTAGGCTCCGGCCATGCCGAACGAACTGTCCGTGGTGGACCGCCTGAGCGTCCTGCCGTTCCCGGCGGGGCGGACCCGGCCGTCGGAGGAGGACGTGTGGGGCGGGCCCGGCCACCACCTCGCCGTGCTCCGCGAGAGCCGGGACTTCTGGGACAGCCGCGACGAGGAGATCGTCGAGGCGGCCGAGCAGGAGATCGAGTCCGCGCGCACGGCACTCGCCGCCCGGCTGACCGGACGCTGGGGCGCGCCGCACGCGATCGAGCTGTGGCCGTATCTGGAGACGGACGGCCCGGTGCCCGAACCGATGAGTTTCCTGAGCTGCATGGCCGGGAGCGTCCAGGTGTGGCGGCTGCCGGCCACCGACCGGTGGATCGGGCTCGCCGTGGGCCAGGCCGACCCGGAATGGCCCATTCAGCTGCTCCTGGCGGTCGGTGAGACCACGGTGCTGCCGGAGAACTGACCCGGAAACGACTTCGGGCCCCGTCCGATGGACGGGGCCCGAAGGCTTGTGGCTGGGGCCGGGGTCGAACCGGCGACCTATCGCTTTTCAGGCGATCGCTCGTACCAACTGAGCTACCCAGCCACGAAGTTCCGAAGAACTTCAGCGGTCCTGACGGGATTTGAACCCGCGGCCTCCACCTTGACAGGGTGGCGAGCACTCCAAACTGCTCCACAGGACCAAGCTGTTGCGCGACTAAGTGTCGCACAGTGTCTTGCGTGCCCCCAACGGGATTCGAACCCGTGCTACCGCCTTGAAAGGGCGGCGTCCTAGGCCGCTAGACGATGAGGGCTATCGGCCCGCCTGCGCGCTTCGCAGCGCGTCGGGGACGTGAGAAGCATATGGGATGCGGGGACGGTTCGCCAAAACGGTTTACGGGGTGACCTCCGGAGGGCTCGGCGACGGCGTGGCCCCGGGCTGGTTCTCGGCCGGGAGATGGCGGCTGACCTCGGCCGTCGTCAGGCCCAGACCGCCCAGCCTGATCTCGTCCCAGGCCTGGAGCCGCTTGGTCGTCCGGTCCAGATAGAGCACCGACGCCTCCACCGGGTCCGGCTCCTTGTCGTCGACGGCACGCAGCCCGCTGCCCCCGGTCGAGCCCTCGATCCGCAGCCGGGTCCCCAGCGGCAGCACCTCCATCTCCTGGTGGTGGACGTGCCCCGACAGGACCAGCGGCACCGCCCCGTCCGTCTGGCGCGCGGCGAGCGGGTTGTGGGCCAGCGCGACGTCGACGGGCGTGCCGGCCGCCCGCTGGTCGCGCAGGGCCGAGGCGAGCCGGATGCCCGCGAGACGCTCGGCGGGGTCGCCTAGGGCCTTCGTGGAGCGGTCCGGCGTGTACTGGGGGTCGCCGGTGCCCGCGAAGCGCAGGCCCGCGACGGTGGCCGCCCGGCCCTCGTCGAGCACGTGCACGTTCTTGAAGCGGCCCAGATAGCGCTGGGTCTCCTTCGAGTCGTGGTTCCCGCGGATCCACACGTACGGGGCGCCCAGGTCGGCGACCGGGTCGAGGAAGGCGTTCTCGGCGGTGGAGCCGTGGTCCATCGTGTCGCCGGTGTCGACGATCACCGAGATCCGGTACTGCTTCACGAGCGAGGCGATGATCTTCCAGGACGCCGGGTTGAGATGGATGTCGGAGACGTGCAGGACGCGGATCGTGGACGGGTCGGGCCGGTACGCGGGAAGCGTGGACGTCACGTCGTAGAGCTTGGTGACGTTGGTGACCAGGCGGGCCAACTCCTGCTGGTAGACGTCGAACTCGGTGACGATCGAGCGGGCGTTGCCGACGACGGAGGGCGCCGAGGACAGCAGCCCGGAGAAGCGGGGCTCCAGGACCGACTTCGGGTTCCAAGTGGCGTACGCGCTCACGCCCGAGGCCATGAGGAGCGCGAGGGCGAGGCCGCCGGCAGCGAGGGCGCGGCGCGGGCGGCGGTAGACGGCGAGGCCGAGGGCGGTGGCGCCGGAGACGACGGCGACGCAGGAGCGCAGGGCCAGGTCGACGGTGCCGTGCTCGACGTCGCGGGCCACCTCGTCCTGGAGGCCGGAGATGCGCTCGGGGTGGTCGACGAGGGCCTGGGAGCGGTCGGGGTCGAGCCGGTCGACGTCGACGTCCAGGCGGATCGGGCCCGTGTGGGAGTCCAGCTCCAGGGCGCCGAGCGGCGACACGTTGATCTTCGTGCCGCCCGTCAGGGACGGCCGCAGCGTCATCTTGGTGTCCATCGGGCCGACCGGAGTGCGGACGCTGCCCACGATCAGCAGGCCCAGCCAGGCGCCGAGCAGGACGACGGCGACCAGGCCGAGGGCGCGGGCCACGGGGTGCGGCGGCTGCACGAGCTGCAGGGCGAGGGGGCGCGCGCGGGGGTCCCGGGCTCCCCGCGCGCGGCGGAGCGCCCGGCGCAGGACACGTATGGCGGCGGTGGGCGAGCGGGCCATTGCTCCCGTATGCCCAAGTGAGCGGGTGGATATGCGGGTTGTGCCGGACAATGGCCGGGTGCTGGAGATGACGCGTGAGGAGTTCGAGGAACTGGTCGCCGAGGCGCTCGACCGGATTCCGCCCGAGTTGACGCGGCTCATGGACAACGTGGCCGTGTTCGTGGAGGACGAGCCGCCCGCCGACGATCCCGAGCTGCTCGGGCTCTACGAGGGCACGCCGCTGACCGACCGCGGCGAGTGGTACGCGGGGGTGCTGCCGGACCGGATCACGATCTACCAGGGGCCGACGCTGCGGATGTGCGAGGCGCGGGAGGACGTGGTCGTGGAGACGGAGATCACCGTGGTGCACGAGATCGCGCACCACTTCGGGATCGACGACGCCCGGCTGCACGCGCTCGGATACGGCTGACGGGCGGTTCCGGCCGGGGTGGCGCGTGTCTTCTTGCGGGGCGCGGGAGTTGGGAACGGTGTCCCCGTTCCGTGCCCCGGAGGTGCCCCCGTGCGCCAGCTGCCCGTATCCGTCCGTGTCCTTCGTCTGGGGCGTGTGGCCGCGACCGCGGTGGCCGTCGCCGCGGCCGCCGGGTGCATGAGTGTGGCCGACGGCAAGGACGGGCCCGCGCCCTCGCACTCCGCCTCGCACCGCGGTGGCGCCGCGGCTCCCGAGGGCGGGACGGCGGACTCGGGCGGGGCCGCCGCGCCGCGGGCCGGCCGCGACCCCGGCCGCGCGGGGGCGTCGGACGGGGCGGACGGCGACGCGAAGGGCGCCGAGGACGGCAAGGGCGGCAAGGACGGGCACGGCGACGAGGGCGCGGACGGCGCCTCGGCGGAGCCGTCGGGCTCGGCGTCGCCCCCGCGCGGCGGCCACCCCACGAAGCCGGCGCCCGCGACCTCCCCGGGCCGGCCGACGCCGCCGCGCACCACCCCGCCCGTGTCGACGCCCACGCCGGACCCGACCCCGTCGCAGACCCCGCCGCCGTCCCCGACGACCGCGGAGCCCTCGTCCTCGGCGCACGAGCAGGCCGGGGCGCGCGTGATGATGGGGGAGCCGACCCCGCGCGCCGGGGCGCCCGCCTGAGTGCTCGCGGCCCGCTGTGAGCGGGGTCTCAGGGTTCTGGTTTGCCTCGGGGGTGGGTGGGTGCGTATGGTGGTAGATCGTTTGATCCCATTTGCCCGGCGCCGCAGAAGAGAGCGCCGTGTGGCGCGTACTCTCCCTTGCCGTGGCTGGACCGCATTGAGGCGGTCGACTTGCGAAAGCGCAATTACACGGAGTTGACGGGCGCGTGCCGAGACTCCGGAAGGTTTCGCATTTCGCATGTCCATTTCCCTTGAGAACCTCGCTGACCAGAACGTCGACGCCGTCGAGAACGACGTGACCGACGCGGCCGTCACCGAGGCCCCCGAGGCCCCCGAGGCCGACGTCGTCGAGGCCGCCGAGGCCGAGCTCGACGAGATCGAGGACGCCGAGCCCACCATCACCTTCGCCGACCTCGGTCTGCCCGAGGGCGTCGTCCGCAAGCTCGCGCAGAACGGGGTGACCACCCCCTTCCCGATCCAGGCCGCGACCATCCCGGACGCCCTGGCCGGCAAGGACATCCTCGGCCGCGGCCGCACCGGCTCCGGCAAGACCCTCTCGTTCGGTCTGCCGACGCTGTCGCGTCTGGCCGGCGGCCGCACCGAGAAGCACAAGCCGCGCGCCGTCATCCTCACCCCGACCCGTGAGCTCGCGATGCAGGTCGCGGACGCGCTGCAGCCCTACGGCGACCAGGTCGGCCTGAAGATGAAGGTCGTCTGCGGCGGTACGTCGATGGGCAACCAGATCTACGCCCTGGAGCGCGGCGTCGACATCCTCGTCGCCACCCCGGGCCGTCTGCGCGACCTCATCAACCGCGGCGCCGCCGACCTCAGCGCCGTCGAGGTCGCCGTCCTCGACGAGGCCGACCAGATGTCCGACCTGGGCTTCCTGCCCGAGGTCACCGAGCTGCTCGACCAGGTCCCGGCCGGCGGCCAGCGCATGCTCTTCTCCGCCACCATGGAGAACGAGATCAAGACGCTCGTCACCCGGTACCTGAACGACCCGGTCAGCCACGAGGTCGACGCCGCCCAGGGCGCCGTCACGACCATGTCGCACCACATCCTCATCGTGAAGCCCAAGGACAAGGCGCCGGTCACCGCGGCCATCGCCTCCCGCAAGGGCCGCACGATCATCTTCGTCCGCACCCAGCTGGGCGCCGACCGCGTCGCCGAGCAGCTGCGCGAGTCCGGTGTGAAGGCCGACGCGCTGCACGGCGGCATGACGCAGGGCGCGCGCACCCGCACCCTCGCCGACTTCAAGGACGGTTACGTCAACGTCCTGGTCGCGACCGACGTCGCCGCCCGCGGCATCCACGTCGACGGCATCGACCTGGTCCTGAACGTGGACCCGGCCGGCGACCACAAGGACTACCTGCACCGCGCGGGCCGCACGGCGCGTGCCGGCCGCACCGGCACGGTCGTCTCCCTGTCGCTGCCGCACCAGCGCCGCCAGATCTTCCGCCTGATGGAGGACGCGGGCGTCGACGCCGGGCGTCACATCATCCAGGGCGGCGCGGCCTTCGAGCCCGAGGTCGCCGAGATCACCGGCGCCCGCTCCATGACCGAGGTCCAGGCCGAGTCCGCGGGCAACGCGGCGCAGCAGGCCGAGCGCGAGGTCGCCTCCCTGACCAAGCAGCTGGAGCGCGCCACCCGGCGTGCCACCGAGCTGCGCGAGGAGGCCGACCGCCTCACCGCCCGCGCCGCCCGTGACCGTGGCGAGGACGAGGAGGGCGTGGCCGCGGCCGTCGCCGCCGCCGCGGAGGCCGCTGCCGCCGCTGTCGTCGTCGAGGTCCCGGAGCAGCCGGAGCGTTCCTCGTACGAGCCGCGCCAGCGCCGTGACGAGCGGGGCAACTACGAGCGCCGTGACCGTCGTGACGACCGGGGCGGCGACCGTGGTGGCCGTTCCTTCGAGCGTCGTGACGACCGCGGTGGTGACCGTGGTGGCTTCCGCCGTGACGACCGCCGTGACGACCGGGGCGGCGACCGTGGTGGCCGTTCCTTCGAGCGTCGTGACGACCGCGGTGGCTTCCGCCGGGACAACGACCGTGGTGGCTTCAACCGTGACGACCGCGGCGGCCGTTCCTTCGAGCGCCGTGACGACCGGGGCGGCGACCGTGGTGGCCGTTCTTTCGAGCGTCGTGACGACCGCGGCGGTTTCCGCCGGGACAACGACCGTGGTGGCTTCAACCGTGACGACCGCGGCGGCCGTTCCTTCGAGCGCCGTGACGACCGGGGCGGCGACCGTGGTGGCCGTTCCTTCGAGCGCCGTGACGACCGCGGCGGCGACCGTGGCGGCTTCCGCCGCGACGACCGCCCGTCGGGCCACCGGGGCAGCGACCGCCCGTTCAACCGTGACCGCCGCGACGACCGTCCCTCCACGGGCCACCGTCCGTACGGCCGCCGTGACGACCACCGCGGTGCCGGTTCCGGCTCGTCCTTCGGCCGCCGCGACGACAAGCCGCGCTGGAAGCGCAACGGCTGACACTCCGACCGGCACTGATCGCCCATTGACCGGCGCCGACCGGCACTGAGCGCGGAAGCGGGTCCCTCTCTCACGAGAGGGGCCCGCTTTTTTCGTTCCCGCCGGGCGGGTGCGCGCTGCTAGGCTCCGGGGGCCCGTGTCACGGGTCTTCACTTTCGTACCGAGGGGCCCCACACCCTCCATGGTTCACACATGGTTCAAGGAGGGGCATTGCCTCGTCGGGGTCGTCTTCTGTCGGTGTCGCTGGCCGCGCTCATGGCGCTCGGCACCGCCTCGCTCACCTTCGCGCAGCCCGTGGGTGCCGCCGGTGCCGAGACCGTCGTACCGACGGGCGACGTCTGGGGGATCGACTTCGCCGGTGGTCATCTCAGCACCGTCGAGCGGGCTCCCAACGGGGAGCAGTACGTCACCGACCGGACCGTCTCGGCGGACGGCGCCACGGTGGGGGCCCTGTCGCGGCGCGGGTTCGCGGGGACCTACGCGGTCGGCCAGCACGCCGAGCGGGTTCCGTGCGACGCGAGCGGCGGCTGCGTGCCGCTGCGGGCGACCGGTGACGGCGGCGTCGGCTACTTCTCCGTCCACAGCGACGGCACCGAGCGGGCGCAGATCTGGCTGGGCCCGGACTCGTACCACTCCGCCGACGAACCCTCCGTCACCGGCGGCCGGTTCACCGACGTCAGCGGCCGCTTCTTCGCCTACTCCGCCGCTTCCACCGGCAAGCAGTACGTCGACGCCACGCAGACCTACCGTTCGGCGGACGTGCGGCTGACCCGCACCACGAGCGCCGCGTCCCTGTGGGGCACGCGGCTGTGGACGCCGGGATCCGGCGCGGGCGTGGTCACCTCGTACGACCTGAAGGCGAAGAAGACGGTGGCGACCGTGTCCACCGGGGCGCCGTGCACCGTCAAGGAGCTTCAGGCGATCGGGCGTTGGCTGTACTGGAACTGCGGTTCCGGCGGCCCCGCGGGCGTCTACGACCTCACCGCGCAGAAGAACATCACCGTGCCGTCGGGGCCCGCGCTCGTCGGCGACGGCTATCTCGTCCAGCACGACCGGACCGCCGGGAAGCTGCTGCTCACCGACTTCCACACGGGCGCGGCGCAGGCCCCGCGCGCCGTCGCCGACCTGCCGGCGGGCGCCACCGCGGACCAGCGGCGGCTGACCTGGTCCGTGGACAAGTTCGGCGGCGACATCGCGTACGTGGGCCAGGACCAGGCCGTGCACATCGTGCAGAGCGGCGTGCCGGCGCAGGGCCTCACGAAGATCGAGTCGGATGTCGACGGCGCGACCCTGGACGCCAAGGGGCGCAACGGCGCCTCCACCGCCTGGAACAGCACCTGGCAGTTCAACAAGCCCGCCACCTGGACGTTCACGGTGAAGGACGGCTCCGGCAAGGTGGTGCGCACCCTGCGCGGCGGCGGCGACGCCACGGCGCGGGTGGCGTGGGACGGCCGGACGGACGCGGGCACCTACGCCTACAACGCCGCCTACACGTGGACGCTGAGCGCGACCGGCGCCGACGGCACCGGCACCTTCGCCACGTCCGGCGGCATCGCCCTCACCGGCGGCCTCCAGGGCCACCACGACCAGGGCGGCTACCGCTTCGGCGAAATGGTCACCCTCAACTCCTCGGGCGGCCTGACGCTGCACTACACCGAGGGCAAGGGCACGTTCGACTGGAAGCAGTCCGGATCCGGCTGGCCCGCCGGCACCGTGGCCGTGCCGTTCGGCGACATGGGCAGCGACCGCTGCTCCGAGCTGCTGGTGCGCACGCCGGACGGCGAGCTGCGCCGGTACGCGGGCAAGTGCGGCAGCGGCGCCTACGTCCCCGGGAGCAGCCACACCTCGCTGGGCACCGGCTGGAACGCGTACAACGTGCTGACCGCGCCCGGCGACCTGACCGGTGACGGGCGGGTGGACCTGCTGGCCCGCAAGGCGTCCACCGGTGACATCTACGTGTTCGCGAACGACGGCCACGGCAAGCTCCTCGCCGGCAAGAAGATCCGCTCGGCCTGGACGTACACCCACATCGTCGGCGCCGGTGACCTGAACGGCGACGGGCTCGGGGACCTGCTGGCCCGCGGCAAGGACGGCACCCTCTACCGCTACGACGGCAAGGGCGACGGCACCCTGAAGGACCGGGTCACCGTGTTCACCGACTGGGGCGGCTCGTACACGACGATCGTGGGGGCCGGCGACGTCACGGGTGACGGCCGCAACGACCTCGTGGTGCGGGACAAGGACGGGAACCTGTACCGCAACGACGGCAAGGGGAACGGGTCGTTCACCTCGCGGACGAAGATCGCGACCGGATGGGCGTACAAGGGCGTCTTCTAGCCCGCCGACCGGTCCTTGATCGACCGCATGCCGGGCCCCCGGCACGGGAATCGCTGGGGGCATGACAAGTGAAGCGAACGAAGCGATCGACCGGAAACCGCCGCCCGGGCCGCAGGGCCCGGCGGCGAGCGCCGGCTCGGACGAGGAGCGTCTCGCCCAGCTCGGCTACACCCAGGTGCTGGCCCGACGGATGTCGGCCTTCTCCAACTACGCCGTCTCCTTCACCATCATCTCCGTCCTGTCCGGCTGTCTGACGCTGTATCTGTTCGGCATGAACACCGGCGGCCCCGTGCTCATCACCTGGGGCTGGGTCGGCGTCGGACTGATGACGCTGTTCGTCGGGCTCGCGATGGCCGAGATCTGTTCGGCCTATCCGACCTCCGCGGGCCTGTACTTCTGGGCGCACCGGCTCGCCCCGGAGCGGTCGGCGGCGGCCTGGGCCTGGTTCACCGGCTGGTTCAACGTGCTCGGGCAGGTCGCCGTGACCGCCGGCATCGACTTCGGCGCCGCGTCCTTCCTCGGCGCGTACCTGAACCTGCAGTTCGGCTTCGAGGTGACGCCCGGCCGCACGATCCTGCTCTTCGCCGCGATCCTGCTGCTGCACGGCCTGCTGAACACCTTCGGCGTGCGCATCGTCGCGTTCCTCAACAGCGTCAGCGTGTGGTGGCACGTGCTCGGCGTCGTCGTCATCGTCGCCGCGCTCGCCGTCGTCCCGGACCACCATCAGTCGACGGCCTTCGTCTTCACCCACTTCGTCGACAACACCGGCTGGGGCAGCAGCCTCTACGTCGTCCTGATCGGCCTGCTCATGGCCCAGTACACGTTCACCGGCTACGACGCCTCCGCGCACATGACCGAGGAGACCCACGACGCGTCCACCGCCGGACCGAAGGGCATCGTCCGCTCGATCTGGACGTCCTGGATCGCCGGCTTCGTGCTCCTGCTCGGCTTCACGTACGCGATCCAGTCGTACCAGGGCGCCCTGGACTCGCCGACCGGCGCGCCGCCCGCGCAGATCCTCCTCGACGCGCTCGGCGCCACCGCCGGCAAGCTCCTGCTCCTGGTCGTGATCGGCGCCCAGCTCTTCTGCGGCATGGCCTCGGTCACCGCCAACTCCCGCATGATCTACGCCTTCTCGCGCGACGGAGCCCTGCCGTTCTCCCGCGTCTGGCACACCGTCAGCCCCCGCACCCGCACCCCCGTCGCCGCCGTCTGGCTCGCCGCGGCGGGCGCCCTCGTCCTCGGCCTCCCGTACCTCATCAACGTCACGGCGTACGCGGCCGTCACCTCGATCGCCGTCATCGGCCTCTACATCGCCTACGTCGTCCCGACGCTGCTGCGGCTGCGCAAGGGCGACGCGTTCGAGCGCGGCCCCTGGCACCTGGGCCGCTTCTCCCGCCCGATCGGCATCGTCGCGGTCGCCTGGGTGGCCGTCATCACGATCCTCTTCATGCTCCCCCAGGTCTCCCCGGTCACCTGGGAAACCTTCAACTACGCCCCGATAGCGGTCCTCGTCGTACTCGGCTTCGCCGGGACGTGGTGGGGGGTGTCGGCGCGGCACTGGTTCCTGCGCGAAACACCCCGCGACGAGCCCTGACACCCCGGGATGCCGATACCCGATCGGCGTCCCGGGTCGCTCGGGCTATGCTCGGGGTTGCGTCGGCCGGTGCCGGCGTGGTGGACCCTTAGCTCAATTGGCAGAGCAGTGGACTTTTAATCCATTGGTTGTGGGTTCGAGTCCCACAGGGTCTACGCGTACAGGCGGCGCCCGGGTCGGCTTCGGTCGGCTCGGGCGCCGCTGTGTTCCGGCGGGTCGTCAGCTCAGGGAGCTGTCCTTGACCGTGCAGGTCGCGCTGACGGCCGGGCACCAGTGGGTGCGGCCGCCGACGAGGTGGAGTTCGAGGTCCGCGTCGCTCATGCCGTTGCGGTCGAGGGCGGCGCGCAGGGCGGTCGGCGCGGGCTGGGGCGGGAGGCCGAGGACGCCGATGACGACGACGCCGTTGCGGGCCTCGACCGAGGCGATCTGCCATTGGCGGCCGGAGGCCCACTTCTCGGCGACCGGACGGGCGTCGGCGGCGAGCGCGCGGTCCCGGGCCACGGACACGGTGCCGGTGGTGAGCGGCACCGCGATCAGCAGGACCACGGCCGCGACCGCCACGAGCGTGCGGCCGTGGAACCGCCCCACGGCGATGCCCGACTCCTGGGCCGCGCCCCGCACTCCGTAGAGCAGGAACACCACGGTGCCGGTGGCCACGATCGCGGCCACGTTGGTCGCGAACAGCAACGCCGACTCGCTCGCGTCGTGGTAGCGGCCGACCGTGAGGAGCAGGCCCGTCACGGCGAGCGGCGGCACGAGCGAGATGGCGATGGCGACGCCGGGCAGCGTGTCGGAGATGTCCGCGCGGACCAGAGCGAACGCGCCGACCGTGCCCGTCGCGAGCGCGGCGAGAAGGTCGATGAGGCGTGGGCTGATCCGTGACGAGACCTGGCTGTTGGAGGCGAACGCGTCCGGGGGAGCGGCGATCCAGCCGAGCAGCATGCCGACCGCGACGACCGCGAGCGCGCCCCCGAGCACGAGCAGCGCGCAGCGCGTCACCTGAGCGCGGTCGGCGAGGACGAGGGCCAGGGCGCTGCCCAGGATCGGGGTCATGAGAGGGGCGACGATCATGGCGCCGATGACGGTGGCGGTGGAGTCGCCCACCACGCCGGCGCTCGCGATGACCGCGGCGAGCACGAGCAGACCCCAGAAGCGGGTCGAGCTCGGGCTCCTGAAGTCCCGCTCGATGAAGAGCGTTCCGGTCATCCGGCGTGCGGTGCCCGCGTCTGCGTGAGCCATGTGATCAGGAACCTTCCACGGGTGCGCAGGGTGACGGGCGCGGTGCGGATCTCGAAATGCGCGCCCCAAAACCGCGGTGAATACTTTTCAGCACCATCCGGCCACATGGCGGAAAAGAGGCATGCATGGACGACTACCCGCTTCTGGACCTGTTTCTCACGATGCTTTTCTTCTTCCTCTGGATCATGTGGTTCTTCCTGCTCTTCCGGGTGATCATGGACATCTTCCGGGACGACGACCTGAGCGGCTGGGGCAAGACCGGCTGGCTCATCTTCTGCCTGGTCCTGCCGTTCCTCGGCGTGTTCGTCTACGTGATCGCCCGGGGCAAGGGCATGGGGCAGCGGGACGTGAAACAGGCGAAGGACCGGGAAGCGGCCTTCCAGGACTACATTCGCAAGACGGCCGGCGAGACGAACGCGGGTGCCGGCGGAAGCGATGAAATCGCCAAACTCGCCACACTCGCCGAACTCCACAAGTCCGGATCGCTGAGCGACGAGGAGTTCGGTAAGGCGAAGGCCAAGCTGCTCGCCTGAACGGGCGGGCCGGAAAGGTGAATCTCCGTGCTCAGTGAAGAAATCGACGCCGGCACCGTCGGCCCGGTGGACGTCGCCGTGATCGTCTTCGAGGGCAACCGGTTCAACGGCGAGGTCGTGCCGGCCCTGCAGGAGCTGCAGGGGGACGGAACCGTACGCATCCTCGACCTGACCTTCGTACGGAAGACCGGCGACGGCTCCGTCGACGTCGTCGAGCTGACCGACCCGGCGGTGGCGGAGACGTTCGGCCAGGTGGCCGGGGCCCGGTTCGACCTGCTCAGCGACGAGGACCTGCGCACCGTCGCCGAAGGGCTCCCGCCGGAGTCCTCGGCCGCGGTGGTGGCCTGGGAGAACACCTGGGCCGCCCGGCTCGGCGCCGCGATCCGCGGCTCGGGCGGCGAGATCGTGATGCTGGAGCGCATCCCCAGGACCACCGTCGCCGAGGCGGTCGCCGCGCTCGGAGCGTGACACCCACCTGGCGGAACCCGTGACGCGGACCCGTCGCGGAGCACCTGGACCCCGAACACCACCGGAAGGGACCTCACCATGCCTCAACGCTTCGGGCGGCCCGGCCTGCTCGGCACCATCGCCCGCACCGCGGTGATCTCGGGCACCGCCTCCGCGGTCTCCAACCGGGTCAACCGCGGCATGGCCGAGCGGGACATGCGCCGGCAGGCTGAGGCCCAGGCCGCCTGGCAGGGGCCGCCCCAGGGGGAGGCCCCCGCCGCGCCACCGCAACCGCCCGCCCCGCAGCAGCCCGCGGCCACGGACCGGGTCGCCCAGCTCACCGCGCTCGCCGACCTCAAGGCGCAGGGACTGCTGACCGACGAGGAGTTCGCGGCTGAGAAGGCCCGGGTCCTCAACTCCTGACCGCCGTAGCGGCACACCGACGCCCGCCCCCGTGACCGGCACGGGGGCGGGCGTTCCGGTGCGGGTGCGGCCGGTGCTTCACGCCGCCTTGGTGAGGGTGGAGCGGTCCAGCCGGGCCGGGGCCGCGGACGCCCGCGTGGTCTCGTCGCGGGGCCACAGGACCAGGGCTCCAGTGGCGCCCACCGCGGCGAGGGCCGCGAGGACGGTCCAGGCGAGCGGGAAGCCAGCCGTCGTGCCGAGCCATCCGGCGATCGGGTAGGTGACCAGCCACGCCAGGTGGGACAGGGAGAACTGGGCCGCGAAGATCTCGGGGATCGCGGCGCGGCCGGCGGAGGCGCGCAGGACCTTGCCGGTGGGCGTGATGATCAGCGCCATGCCGATGCCGGTCACGGCCCAGACGGCCGCGGTGCCGGCCCACGTGGTGAGGCCCGTCGTGATGACGGTGACGGCGGCGGTGGTCGCGGCGACGAGGACGGCGGCGCCGGTGAGCATCACGGTGCGGGCGGCGATCCGGTCGAGGACGCGGGGGAGGGCGAGGGCGGCCAGGAGCGTCCCGGTGCCGGAGGCGGCGAGCATCCAGGCCACGTCCGACTGGGAGCCGCCGAGCACGTCCCGTACGTAGTTGACGGTGTTGACGACGACGATCGAACCGGCGGCGGCGACCGTGAGGTTCAGCGCCATGACGCCGCGCAGGCGCGGGGTGGTGAGGAAGGTCCTGATGCCTGCCGCGGCCTTGTCCCAGGCCTTGGTGTGGGTGCTGGGGCGGGCGTCGGGGACGCGGGCCGACAGGACGAGCAGGGCGGAGACGAGGAACCCGGCGGACGTGCCGAGGAACAGCCGGTCGAAGCTCATGAAGGTCAGGGCGACGGCCGCGAGGACCGGGCTGAGCAGGCTCTCCATGGTGGAGGCGACCTGGGAGGCGGACAGCGCCCGGGTGTAGGCGGACTCGTCGGTGACGATGTCGGGGATGACGGCCTGGAAGGTGGGGGTGAAGGCCGCGGAGCCGGCCTGGAGCAGGCCGATCAGTACGTAGACGTGCCACACCTCGCTGACCAGCGGGAGCGCGAGGACGACCGCGCCGCGGAGCACGTCGAGGGCGACGAGGAGGGCTCTTCTCGGGAGCCGGTCGATGTACGCGGCGGCCAGCGGTGCGATGACCACGTACATGACCATCTTGATGGTCAGGGCGGTGCCGAGGACCGTGCCGGCGCGGGGGCCCGCGAGGTCGTAGGCGAGGAGTCCGAGGGCCACCGTGGTGAGCCCGGTGCCGAAGAGGGCGATGACCTGGGCGCCGAAGAGGTGGCGGTAGTCGCGGATCGCGAACAGTCGCATGACGGGTTCCTTCCGTGTGCATGCGGTGGGGCACGGCCCCGGGGTGGAGGCCGTGCCCCGCGGGTACAGGCGGGGGCGTCGCGGTCAGGCACCGGCGTCACCTCCCGGGGTGAGGCCGGCGAGGAGGTTGAAGGCGCCGGTGAGGACGTTCAGGGCGACGACGCCGACGACATCGGCGATCGCGCGGTCGCTGTAGCCGTGGGCGCGCAGCGCGGTGATCTGCTCGTCGGTGATCGACGTCGGCTCGCGGTGGACCTGGAGGGCGAGGGCGACGATCGCCGCGATCGCGGGATCGGCCGAGGTGCCCGCGCGGGCCCGCTCGATCTCGTCCTCGTCCACGCCGAGCGCGCGGGCGGCGGCGATGTGGGCCTCCAGGCAGAGGCCGCAGCCCTGCTGGGCCTGTACGGCGACGGAGATCCGCTCGCTGATCCGGCGGTCGAGCTTGGCGCGGCCCATGGCCCGGCTGAGCTGGAGGTATCCGCCCAGGACGGCCGGTGAGTGGGCCATCGTGGAGACCATGCCGCCGATCTGTCCGTGCCGGGAGACCAGGTCGGCGAGGAGGTCGCGGGACGCGCCGACGGCCGTCTCGGGGGTGAGTGGGGTGAGGCGGGGCATTGGGTGCGCTCCCTTCCTGAGAGTGCTCGGGATTCCGGGACGGGTGGGGTAGGGGCGGGGGGTATGCGCGCCCGGCCCGTCAGTGGTGGGCGTGGGCGTGGGCGTCGTGGTGGCCGTGGTGTCCGTGGTCGCCGTGCTCCGGCGCGGCGTCCGCGGTCTTCGGCGCCGTGCGCACGGTGAACTCGGCGGTCCGGACGACGCCCTCGTGCTGGAAGTCCAGGTACAGGCGGTACGTGCCGGCCGAGGGGGCGACGGCCATGAAGGAGATCTCGGGGCCCGGGGCGGTGACGCCGTCGCCGGGGGCGCCCTCCGGGTGGACGTGGAGGTAGCCGAGGTCGCCGACGCGCAGGGCGACGAGGTGTCCGTAGGCGGCCAGGTAGGGCTCGAGGTCGGTGACGGGCCGGCCGTCGCGGCTGACGGTGAGGGTCAGCTCGCTCGCCTCGCCGGCCCGGAGCGAGCCGTCGAGCGTGACCGCGTAGTCGCCGAGCCGGGCGATGCCGGTGGCCTCGGGGAGGGGGCGCGGGTCGTAGGCGCCGGCGACCGCGACGTCGGCGCCCAGGGTCAGGGTGCCGGTGTGGCCGGCCGGGTGGATGTCGGTGAAGAACCGCCAGTCGCCCGGCGTCAGGGGCAGCTCGGTCGTCCAGACGCCCTTCTCGTCCCGCACCGGGTGCACGTGCTGGAACCCGGAGGTGTCCCGCCGTACGGCGATGAAGTGCAGTTCCTTCTCGTGCTCGGGCACGAACTCGGTCACGGGGTGCCCGTCGGGGCCGGTCACGCGGAAGGTGATCGTCTGGGGGCCGGCGCCGAGGACCGTCGCGTCGAGCTCCAGCGTGTATCCGCCCTCGGAGACCGACAGGCCGCCCGCCTGGGTGCCGTGACCCGCGTGGGCGGAGTGGTCGGTGTGGCCGGCGTGAGCAGCGTGGTGGTTCGTCATGACAACTCCCTGGGCTCTGATCCGTCTTCGGGTGCCGTCCGCTCGGGGCGACGATCAGAAACATATACCCCCCGGGGGTATCTATGGAAGGGGATCCCGAGAAAACTTCGGGCGCCGGGCCGGGGGTGGGGGCTGCTCAGGGCCGGGGGCGGAGGGCGGCTCAGGGCCGGGGTCGCAGGAACAGTGCCGCGAGGGCGACGCCGAGGAGGACGAGCCCCGCGTTCACCGCGATGGCCGTCGTGACGCCGCTGTGGACGGCCGAGGCCGTGGTCGCTCCCGCCGTGGCGGCCGTGACCACCGCGGACATGACGGGGGTGCCGAGTGTGATGCCGACCTGCTGCGCCATGGAGGCGAGGCCGGTGGCCAGGCCCTGTTCGGCGTCGGGGAGCCCGCTCGTCGCGGTCACCATGAATCCGACGATGACCAGCATGTTGCCGACTCCGCCGAAGAAGGTCGCGGGCAGCAGCAGCGCGAGTGACGCGCCGGTCGACGTACCGAGGAAGAGCAGGGCGGCGGTGAAGACCGTCTGGACGAGGCCGCCCGCCACCAGGGCCGTCAGGGTCGAGGTCCGGGCGATCACGCGCGGGGCGAGCAGCCCGCCGGCCACCGTGCCGAGCCCCAGCACGCCGAACGTGACGCCGGCCGCGAGCGGTGAGAAGCCCAGGGTCTTCTGCAGGTACAGGGTGAGCAGGTAGACGAGGGACGTCTCGGTGACGAAGGCGAGCAGGCCGAGGACGTTGCCCCAAGCCACGGTGGGGCGGCCGAGCGTGCGCAGCGGCACGAGGGGCGCGGTGGCCCGCCGCTCGACCAGGAAGAACGCGGCCAGCAGGAGCGCGCCCGCGCCGAGTCCGAGCAGGGCGTGCGGGTGGGTCCAGCCGCGTTCGCCGGCCTGGGTGAGCCCGAAGACGAGGCCGAGCAGGCCGAGGGTGACGGTGAGCGCGCCGGGCAGGTCGAGGCGGGGGCGCTCGGTGGGCCGGGACTCCTTGATGACGGCCGGGGCGATCACCACGACGGCGAGTGCGACCGGCACGTTCAGGAAGAACGCCCAGCGCCAGGAGAGGAGGTCGGTCAGGATGCCGCCGAGGATCGCGCCGGTGGTGAAGCCGGCCGACATGAGCGCGCCGTTGATGCCCAGCGCCTTTTGGCGCAGCGGGCCCTCCGCGAAGGAGGTCGTGAGGAGGGCGAGGCCGGCCGGGGTGGCGGCCGCGGTCGCCAGGCCCTGGGCGACCCGGGCGGCGAGCAGCACCTCCGGGCTGGCTGCGAGGCCGCCGGCGAGCGAGGCGGCGCCCAGCAGCGCGAGGCTGCCGATGAAGATCTTCTTGCGGCCGATCAGGTCGCCGATCCGGCCGAAGAAGAGGGTGAAACCGGCCGCCGAGAGCGCGAACGCCGTGGCGATCCACTGCAGGTCGGAGAGGGCGAAGCCGAGGCTGTCGCCGATCGCGGGCAGCGCGACGTTCAGGATCGAGAAGTCGACGGCCAGCATGAACTGGGCGACGAGGAGGACGGCGAGGACCAGCTTCAGCCGGCCGGAGAGCCGCTCCGTGGCGGGCGCGGCCTGTGCTCCGTGCCGGCGGGCGTCGGTGGGTGCGGTGGTGGACATGGGCGTACGGCCCCTTCCGTGAGCGCGAAGGCGTAATGGGTCTGTGGTTCCGTTACGCCGGAACGTAGCACGGTCGGGGCTGGTAAGGGAACTGTGGTTCCGATAAGCTGGAACCTGTGAGGGTGCCGGACGAGATTCGGACACCCCGCACACCCGCCCCGTATCCACGACGGACGAAGGAGAGCCCCCCATGTCCGGCAGCGCCGCAGCCCCCGGTACCCAGCGCCCCGGTGGCCGCACCGCCCGGGTCCGCGAGGCCGTGCTCCAGGCCGCGGGCGACACCCTCGCCGCCGACGGCTTCGACGCCCTGGACCTCGGCGAGATCGCCCGCACCGCCGGCGTCGGCAAGACCACCGTCTACCGGCGCTGGGGCAGCCCCGGCGCGCTCGCCGCCGACCTGCTCGCGGACATGGCGGAACAGTCACTGCCCCGCGCGGACACCGGCACGCTCGAGGGCGACCTCCGGGCCAACGCCCGCCTGGTCGTGGCGACCCTCACCGATCCCCGCCAGGGCCGCCTGTTCAAGGCCCTGATCGCGGCGTCCCTGTGCAACGAGCAGGCCGCCGAGGCCCTGCACCGCTTCTACGCCGTGCGGATCCGGGAGTGGGCGGGCTGCGTCACGGACGCTGTTGCCCGCGGGGAGGTCCCGGCCGGGACGGACCCGGACGCGGTCGTCGCCGCCGTCTCGGCCCCGCTCTACTACGCCCTGCTCAACACCGGCCGCCCGCTGACCGACGCGGAGGCCGCCCGTGCCGCCCGCGCCGTCGCCGAGGCGGCCCGCGCCGGAGTCTGGGCCCCGTCCGGCACCGCGGAGGTCACGGATTCCTGAGCGGGCGGGTGTGGATCTTGGACATGCAGGCCGGAAGCGCCGCGTCCGCCCCGTGCTCCCGCGCCCGGTACGCGCTCGGGCTCTCCCCGACGAGCTCGGTGAACCGCGTGCTGAACGTGCCCAGCGACGTGCACCCGACCGCGAAGCACACCTCGGTCACCGACAGGTCGCCGCGCCGCAGCAGCGCCTTCGCCCGCTCGATCCGCCGCGTCATCAGATAGCTGTACGGCGTCTCGCCGAACGCGGCGCGGAAGCTGCGGGAGAAGTGGCCCGCGGACATCAGGGCGTCCTGGGCCAGGGCCGCCACGTCGAGCGGCTCGGCGTAGTCGCGGTCCATCCGGTCGCGGGCCCGCCGCAACCGCACGAGGTCGTCCAGATCCGGGCGCTTCACCCTGCCATTTTCCCACCGCAACCCGACGGACGGACCCGTTCCGCCTTCAAGGGCGACCCGGCACTGGGCCAGGGACCCTGACCGGCCCCGACCGAGGCCGCACCCACCCCCTGACGGCATCTCAAGAATGGGTGCTTGGGGGAATCTTGACTCGCCGGGTGCTCCCTACCGGCTCAACAGATCCTGCGCCGCGCGCCCCCGCGGGTCACGCTTCGAGTGACCGAACCGGAGGTGTTGCATGGCAGCGGGCACGCGGGCACGAGCTGTTCTGCTGGGACTGTTGATCCCCGCCCTGATGGCCGGCGCGACGGCATGCGGCGGCGCGGCCGCAACCCGTGCGCAGATCGCCGCCCGGCCGGAGAAGCGTCCCGCCGGCCAGACCTTCGCCCACCCCGGCGTCCTGGTCGGCAAGGCCCAGCTCACGGCGGCGCGGCAGCACGTCGAGCACCGGCAGGAGCCGTGGGCGTCCGCGTACCGGCAGATGAGCCGCAGCAAGTACGCGAGCCCCGCCTACAAGGCGAAGCCGTACGCGGTCGTGGAGTGCCCGCCGGACACGCGCCCCGGGCAGGGCTGCGTGGAGGAGCGCGAGGACGCCATCGCCGCGTACACCCAGGCCCTGCTCTGGAACATGACCGGCCGCAGAGCGCACGCCGAGAAGGCCGTGCAGATCATGAACGCCTGGTCGGACAAGGTGAAGAAGCACACCGAGGGCAACGCCGGACTCCAGACCGCCTGGGCCGCGACCTCCTGGGCCAAGGCCGCCGAGCTGATGCAGTACACGTACGACGGCTGGCCGGACGGGCAGGAGCTCAAGTTCCAGCGGATGCTGCGGGACGTCTACCTGCCGGTCGTGCGGGGCGGATCCGCCGACTTCAACGGGAACTGGGACCTCGTCATGGCCGACGCCACGATGAGCATGGCCGTGTATCTGAACGACAAGCCGTCCTTCGACAAGGCGGTGCACCACTTCCGCACCCGCGTCCCCGCCTACTTCTACCTGTCCTCCGACGGGAAGCTGCCGGTCAAGCCCGAGGGCAGCGACATCGACACCCCGGAGAAGATCCACACGTACTGGTTCGGGCAGACCACGTTCAAGGACGGGCTCTCGCAGGAGACCTGCCGCAACTTCAAGCACGCCAGCTACTCGCTGGCCGCCACCTCGCACATGGCCGAGACCGCCTGGCACCAGGGCCTCGACCTGTACGGGGAGGTGAAGGACCGGCTCGCGGCCGCGCTCGAGTTCCACTCCAAGTACCAGCTGGGCGCCACCGCCCCGGCCTGGCTGTGCGGCGGCAAGGTGCAGCGGGACATGGGCCCGGACACCGAGGTGGGCCTCGCGCACCTGCGGGGGCGGCTGAAGATGGACCTGCCGCAGACCACCCGGCTCACCCGGGAGGAACGGCCCGAGGGAACGGACGACCTGTTCGTGGCCTGGGAGACCCTCACCCACGCGCGGGCCGCCTGATCCGGGCCCGCGGCAACCGATTCGCGTTTACCTCCACCGATGGCGTACTGTTGGTTTCACCGACGCGGGGTGGAGCAGCTCGGTAGCTCGCTGGGCTCATAACCCAGAGGTCGCAGGTTCAAATCCTGTCCCCGCTACTGACAGAGCGAGGCCGGAATCTTCCGAGATTCCGGCCTCGCTCTTTTTGTTCGCCAGAAAGCGCGCCCTTTCGCTGCACCCGGACGGCCCAGTACTGCTCGCCGCCGCGGCCCGCCCCGGGAAACCTTGGGGGGACGCGGACATTCGGGCGCGCAAGCGGCAGGAGACGAAGCGGTGGGGCAGCGACGGGGTCGGCACGCACACGCACCGGGCAACCGTGGTCTGCGCACCGTCCTGCGACTGCTGCCCGCGCTCCTCGTCATCGGCGGCGCCGCCTACGAGTACAGCACCCCGGCGGGCTTCGCCGGTTCTCCTCTGTTCAGTGCCGCACCCCTGGTGGCGGCCCCCTTCTTCTCGATGCGCGCCACGATCCTCGCCGGTGTCGCCTCGATCGCGGCGATCGTCGCTGTCCACTTGCGCTTCACGAACGACTTCGGCTCCGACATCGTGACCGAGATGGTCACGGTGGCCACCGTCTGCCTGCTCGCCTGCTTCATCAACCGGATCGTGCGGCACAGCAGCGAACAGCTCGCCTCCGCCCGGCACATCGCGGAGGCGGCCCAGCGCGCGGTCCTGCCGGCCCCGCCCGGCCGGACCGGCGGCCTGGACGTCGCCGTGCGCTACGAGGCCGCGCAGGCTGGCGCGTTCATCGGCGGCGACCTCTACGCGGTGCAGGAAACCCCGCACGGCGTGCGCGTCGTCGTCGGCGACGTGCGGGGCAAGGGCATGGGCGCGGTGTCGGCGGTGGCCGTCGTCATCGGCGCGTTCCGCGAGGCCGCCGAGCAGGAGGGCAGCCTGGAGAACGTGGCCCGGCGCCTGGAGCGGGCGCTGGCCCGCGAGGGCACCCGGCGCAGCGGCGTCGACGACTTCGAGGGCTTCACGACGGCGGTGCTCGCCGAGTTCCCGTACGGGGCCGGCCTGGTGCGGGTGCTCAACCGCGGGCACCCGGAGCCGCTCCTGCTGCACGGCGACGGCACGCTGCGGATGCTCGGTCCGGGCGAGGCCGCGCTGCCGCTCGGTCTGAGCGCGCTGGGCAGCTGGCCGGACCGCGCCACCGAGGAGGCGTTCCCCGCCGGCGCCACGCTGCTGCTCTACACCGACGGCCTGTCCGAGGCGCGCGACGCGCACGGCGTCTTCTACGACCCGGCAGACCGGCTGTCGGGGCGGAGGTTCAGCGGACCCGAGGAGCTGCTCGCTGAGGTCGCCGAGGAGGTCCGGGAGCACACCGGCGGGGGCGCGCGGGACGACATGGCGCTGCTCGCCGTACGACGTCCTTGATCGACATCACGGGGGGTGATCGAACGGCACCCCTGCGCATAACAATTGATGCAGCGTCAGAAAGTCGTGGCGGATCCGTGTCCTCCGATGTGGGGTCAACTCGCCCGATTCCGCCCGCTCGTGCCCTGATAAGTCCAGGCCAAAGACGTGAACGATCAGTGGGAACGGCTTGGAAATCGTGTCGGCTGTCTATTAACGTTCGATAACGCAGCGCGGTCGTCCCAGCCGTCACAAGAGTCGGCTCCGCGCGCACGCGCTTAATCCCGAAAGGGAGCCGGGGAACCACCAACTTGGGGTGAATCGGACCGTAGCGACGCATGTGCGTCCGTCTACGCCCGTAGGAGACCTTCCTGCTCCGAACCCGTCAGCTAACCCGGTAGGCGAGAAGGAAGGAAAGGAGAGCGCCCCCGTGGCGTCGAACCGGCCTGCCCCCGAGTTCTCCTACGGCTCCGCCGAAGCGTCTGACGACTTCGGCGTCGAGCGAGAGAACTGGGAGGAGTGGAACCCCACCGAGGAGTCCGTCCGACCGGTCCGCGGCCGGCACCGCGTGGCCCGCCAGCGCGGCGGACTCGCGCGCAGCTCCACGGTTCTCGGCGTCGGCGTGATCGCCGCCGTCGGCGCCGGCGGCATCGCCACCGCGCAGGGCGGCAAGCCCGCGGTCTCGCTCTCCATGCCCGACCTTTCCGCGGTCAAGGACTCGCTGCCCGAGGCCAAGTCCCTGCCGGGCGTGGGCGCGCTCATATCCGGCTCGGACGACTCCGCCGACGCCGCGTCCGACGGCTCGCCGGCCGCCCAGGCCGCCCCGCTCACCACGGTGACCGACGGCGCGCAGGGACAGTCCGACGCGGGCGAGGCCCTGCGGGCCCGCATCATGGCCCAGGCCGAGACGCAGCAGTCCGCCGCCGAGGAGGCCGAGCGCCAGGCCGCCGAGGAGGCCGCCGCGCAGAAGGCCGCCGAAGAGGCCGCCGAGCAGCAGAAGGCCGCCGAGGCCAAGGCCGCCGCCGAGAAGAAGGCGGCCGAGGAGGAGGCCAAGCGCAAGGCCGAGGCCGAGCGCCTCGCCAAGCTGGCCAAGAGCTACAAGCTCCCCGTCGCCTCGTACACGCTCACCGGCACCTTCGGGCAGCCGGGCTCCATGTGGTCCTCCGGCTACCACACGGGCCTCGACTTCGCGGCCTCCACCGGTACGCCGATCTACGCGATCCACTCCGGGACCGTCACCGAGGCGGGCTGGGCCGGTGCCTACGGCTACCGCACCGTCCTCACCCTCGACGACGGCACCGAGCTGTGGTTCTGCCACCAGTCCTCGATGAACGTCAGCGTCGGCCAGAAGGTCAGCACCGGCGACGTCATCGGCCGCGTCGGCGCGACCGGCAACGTGACGGGCGCCCACCTCCACCTCGAGGTCCACCCCGACGGCCAGGCCACGGGCGTCGACCCGGCCGCCTGGCTGCGCGACAAGGGCCTCGGTCTCTGACCTTCCCCGATCCCCGGCGGTCCTGGCGGCAACCCCCCGACGCCAGGGCTGCCGGTTCCGCGTGCCCGCGTGCGCCCGCCGGCCGACAGCCCGTCAGACCGACAGAGGCCCACCTCCGCCGGAACCGGCCGGAATACCGGATTCTGTGCGGGCGTTGAGAGGGTTCATGACTTCTCTGCGCTCTCTCGGCTCCTCGGACCTCGAGGTCTTCCCCCTCGCCCTCGGTGGCAACGTCTTCGGCTGGACGGCGGACGAGGCCGCCTCCTTCGCGGTCCTCGACGCCTACACCGCCGCCGGCGGCAACTTCATCGACACCGCCGACTCCTACTCGGCGTGGGTGGAGGGCAACGAGGGCGGTGAGTCCGAGACCGTGATCGGCCGCTGGCTGGCCGCGCGGGGCCGGCGCGACGACGTCGTCATCGCCACGAAGGTGAGCCAGCACCCGCGGTACCAGGGCCTGTCGGCGGACAACATCAAGGCCGCCGCCGACGCCTCGCTGCAGCGTCTGGGCACCGATCACATCGACCTGTACTACACGCACTTCGACCAGCCCGACGTGCCCGTCGAGGAGATCATCGGCGCGCTCGACGAGCTGGTGCGGGCGGGCAAGGTCCGCTACATCGCGGCGTCCAACATCACCCCGGCCCGCCTCCAGGAGTCCCTGGACCTCTCCGACCGCGAGGGCCTCGCCCGCTACGTCGCCCTCCAGCCGCACTACAACCTGGTCTCGCGCGACACGTACGAGGGCGCACTGGAACAGGTCGCCTCCCGCGCGGGCCTCGGCGCCGTCCCGTACTACGCGCTCGCCTCCGGCTTCCTCACCGGCAAGTACCGCACCGGCGTCACCGTCGACAGCGCGCGGGCGCAGGGCGCGGCCCGGCACCTGGAGACCGCGCGCGGGCAGGCCGTCCTCACGGCCCTCGACGAGATCGCCAAGGAGCGCGACGCGCAGGTCGCCACCGTCGCCCTGGCCTGGCTCGCCGCGCAGCCCACCGTGACCGCGCCGATCGCCTCGGCGCGCACCGTGGAGCAGCTCCCGGCGCTGCTCGCCGTCGCGGACCTCGAACTCACCGAGTCAGAGCTCCAGCGCCTCGGCCGCGCCTCCGCCTGACCGACAGCGGGCAGGCCCGGCAGGCCTAGGGCCTTTCTTTCGGATCCGGCTGGGCTCGCGGGGCGTGGCACGCGCATCTGCGGCGTTGTCGTCACTCGCCGACGCTCCGCGTCGACTCCCTCCTCCGCCTTGCAGCTGCACGCACCACGCCCCGCTCCCTGATCCAGCCTGATCCGAAAGAAAGGCCCTAGTACCGGTACGGGTTGTAGTACGGGGGGCCCTGCACCGGCGGCCCCGCGTACACCGGCCACACCGGCACGACGGCGCGGGCCGCGTACGCGAGGGCGGCCCGCGCGTAGCCCTGCCGCCGCCACAGCGCGTCGAGCAGCTCCCGCTCCCGTACGACGAAGTCGGCGCCGGCCCGGCCGCGGGCGCCGCGCCGGCGCAGCAGGGCGAGCGAGGTCGCGTACTCCTCGTACTCGGTGACCGCCGTCAGGGCCTCCTTGCCGCCGAAGTGCGCCGCGTACTCGCGGGCCAGGCGGCGGGCCTTGAGGGAGCCGAGCGCGAAGGGTTCGGGCGGGGCGAGCCAGCCGGCGGCCACATAGGCGGGCAGCTCCTCGCGGACGGCGCGCAGCTCGCGCTGGCGCAGGAACACGGCGAGCCAGGTGAGCAGCCCGAACACCGGCACCATGAACGTGGCGTAGACGGCGAAGAAGCCGTACTCGCCGAAGTTCGACGAGCCGTTCCAGAAGGCGTGCATGCCCATCGCGGTGAGCAGTCCGGCGAGCGGCAGCAGCACGCGGCGCACCTGGCCGCGGTCGGGGGCGGTGACGGCGGCGATGCCGAAGCCGATGCCGGTCAGCACCGTGAACAGCGGATGTGCGAACGGCGACATGACGACACGGACGAAGAACGTCGCGGCGGTCACCGAACTGAGCCCGGGGCCCGTGCCGCTGATCTGGTCGGTGCCGAACGCGTTGCCCAGATAGAGGATGTTCTCGGTGAACGCGAAGCCGGTCGCGGTGACCCCGGCGATGACGATGCCGTCGACGACCCCGGCGAAGTCGCGTCTGCGGAACAGGAAGACGAGCAGCACCGCCGCCGCCTTCGCCGACTCCTCGACGACGGGCGCTATGACGGTCGCGCCGAGGGTGTCGGCGCTGGTCGGATCCGCGGTCGCGGTCGCTATCCAGCGGGTCGCGAAGCTGTTCGCCACGATCGCGATGAGGGCCGCCGCGCAGGCGCCCCACGCGAACGCGAACACCGTGTTCCGCCAGGGGCCCGGCCGGACCCGGTCCAGCCAGCGGAAGGCGGATATCAGCAGCGGCACCGGCAGCACGGCCAGGCCGAGGCCGACGAGGAAGCCCTCCGTGCCGGTCTGCTCCCGCACCAGCGCCAGGATCACCGCGCCGGACAGCGCGAGCAGCGCGGCGAGCGCCGCGGCCCGCACGCCCTTCCGCTCCCACCAGCGCGGATGCGGGACCGCGCCGCTCGGCGGGGTGCCGAGGGCGTGGTCCTGATGCGGTGGATAGGTGGGGTACGGGGCCACGGATTGACCCTAACGAGGGATGCGGGGCGCCGCGACGGGGCCCGTCCCCGGGGCGGGGCTCAGCGGCGCGTGAACAGCAGGTCGTGCACCACGTGGCTCTTGTCCAGGCCCTTGCCCTCGAACCGGGTCAGGGGGCGGAACTCGGGGCGCGGGGCGTAGCCGCCGTCCGCGATCGTGTTCACGTAGTCGGGGTGCGCGGTGAGGACCTCGAGCATCTGCTCCGCGTAGTCCTCCCAGTCCGTCGCGCAGTGCACCAGCGCACCCGGCTTCAGCGGGCCGGCGACCAGGGACAGGAACTCGGGCTGGATCAGGCGGCGCTTGTTGTGCCGCTTCTTCGGCCACGGGTCGGGGAAGTAGACGCGCAGGCCGTCGAGGCAGTCGTCCGGCAGCATCGAGCGCAGCAGGATGATCGCGTCCCCGTTGGCGACCCGGACGTTGCTCAGCCCGTTGCGGTCCGCCAGATTGAGCAGGTTCCCCTGGCCCGGCGTGTGCACGTCGACGGCGAGGATCCCGGTGGTCGGGTCGTCGGCGGCCATCTGCGCGGTGGCCTCGCCCATCCCGAAGCCGATCTCCAGCACGATCCGCTCGACCCCGGGGAACATTCCCGGCAGGTCCAGCACCCGCTGCCCGTCGATGTCGAGCCCCCACTTGGGCCACAGCCGCTCCAGGGCGTCCGCCTGTGCGGTGGTGACCCGGCTGCGGCGCGGCTGGAAACTCCGGATCCGCCGCTCGAAGTGCGACCCCGCGGGATCGGGCCGCGGCCCGTCCGGGAACCGGGGCTCATTGGGCCGGGCGGCGGCGGCAGCGGCCCGAGCGGCGTCGTCGGACGGCTCGGACAGCTCGGACGGCTCGGACGGCTCGGCGGCGTGGGGGATCTCAGGCGACTCAGACACAATGCCCTCGATTTTACGTACCCCGGGGAGCGGCAGCGCGGCCCGCTCCGGGCTCCTGCCCCGCCTGCGAGGCTCTGGTCGGCCTAGAGAGACGCCAGCACCCTGCGGGCGATCTCCCGCCCGATGGGGAGGGACGCCGTCGCCGCCGGGGACGGGGCGTTCAGGACGTGGACCGTGCGGGGGCCCTCGCTGATGAGGAAGTCGTCGACCAGGGTGCCGTCACGCAGCACCGCCTGGGCCCGCACCCCCGCCGGCGCCGCCACCAGGTCCCGCGACTCCACCGCCGGCACCAGCCTGCGCACGGCTCGGGTGAACGCCCCCTTCGACACGGACCGCACGATCTCCCCCGCCCCGTACCGCCAGTGCTGCCGCGCTATGTGCCACGACCCCGGCCAGCCGAGCGTCCCGGCCAGCTCGCGGGGCCGCACGGTCCCCCAGCCGTACCCCTCGCGGGCCAGCGCCGGCACCGCGTTCGGCCCCACGTGGACGCCGCCGTCGATGCCGCGCGTCAGATGCACCCCGAGGAACGGGAACGCCGGATCCGGCACCGGATAGACGAGCCCGCGCACCAGCTCGGGCCGGGCCAGCTCGAAGTACTCCCCCCGGAACGGCACGATCCGCATCCCCGGGTCGTCCCCGGCGAGCCGTGCCACCTCGTCGCACCGCAGCCCCGCGCAGTTCACCATCACCCGCGCCCGCACCACGTCCCCCGCGCGCGTGCGCACCGCGACGCCCCGCTCGGGCCGCCGGTCGATCTGCACGACCTCCGCCCCGTACCGGATCTCCGCCCCGGACACCTCCGCGAACCGCTCCGCGACCGCCCGGTAGTCCGCGATGCCCGTCGTCCCCACATGGATCGCGGCGAGCCCCCGCACCTCGGGCTCGTACTCCTGGATCTGGGCGGGGCCCAGCTCCCGCACCGAGATCCCGTTCTCCCTGCCGCGCTGGACCAGGGCGTGCAGGCGCGGCAGCTCGTCCCGCTCCGTGGCGACGATCAGCTTCCCGGTGACCTCGTGCGGGATCCCGTACTCCGCGCAGAACTTGACCATCTCGGCCGCCCCGCGCACCGCGAACCGCGCCTTCAGCGAGCCCGGCCGGTAGTAGATCCCGCTGTGGATCACCCCGCTGTTACGCCCCGTCTGGTGCCGGGCCGGGCCCGGCTCCTTCTCCAGGACGACGACCCGCGTGCCCGGCGCGGCCCGCGAGACGGCATACGCGGTGGACAGACCGACGATCCCCCCGCCGACCACCAACACATCCCCGTCGAACGCAGCCGTCCCCACCAGGCCTCACCTCCACGCCCTGCATCTTGCCCGACGCCACTGACAACGCGCTGTGTGCGGTGCGCCCGACCCCGGGCGACGGTCGGTGCGACCCCGCGGGGGCCTACGCCGGCGCCATGAGGAGGGGACGCGCCCGTTCTCGTAATTCCACCACTCTCGGCTCGTCGCCGTACGGCTCCAGGCGGTGCAGCAGGTCCCGGACGTACTCGGTCGTGCGGGCCGAGGAGATGCGGCCCGCCACCTCCAGCGCGCGCGTGCCCTGCTCGCACGCCGCGTCCAGGTTCCCCGACTCCAGCTCGGCCACCGCCGACACCACCAGACGCAGCCCGTGCGAGCGCACGAACTCCTCCGTGGGCTTCGACAGCGCCTGCTCCGTGAACCGGCGCACCTGCCGGGGCGCCTTCAGGTCCCGGTAGCACTCCGCCGCGTCCGCCGCGAAACGGTCGTAGGAGTAGAAGCCGAGCCAGGACGGATCGTTGTCCCCGTCGCGGGCCCGCTCCAGCCAGCCCTCCGCCGCCCGCAGCGAGGCGCCGGCCGCCTGCGCGTCACCGGCACGCGCGTGGGCGCGCGCCTCGACGAGCCGGAAGAAGCTCATGGTGCGGGCCGTCGCCAGGCTCTTGTTCCGCTCCAGGGCCGCCTGCGCCAGGTCCACGCCCTCGTCCCCGAACCCCCGGTACGTCGCCTGCAGTGACATGGAGGCGAGCACATAGCCGCCGAGCGGCACGTCCGCCGCCGCCCGCGCGAGCCGCAGCGCCTGGATGTAGTACCGCTGCGCCGCCTCCTGCTGCCCGGTGTCGAACGCCATCCACCCGGCCAGACGCGTCAGTTCGGCCGACGCGCCGAACAGGGAGCGGCCCACGTCGTCCGAGTAGGAGCCGAGCAGCAGCGGCGCCGCCTCCACCCGCAGACACTCGGGCACCATCGACGAACGCCAGTCCCCGCCCCCGTACTTGGAGTCCCAGCGCCGCGCGTCCTCCGCCGCCTCGCGCAGCTTGCGCACATCGCTGTGGCCGACCTTCTGCGGTGCGCCCTCCTCGGCGCTGTGCGCCTCCCGCGCGACCGACGAGTCGGCCGGGGTTATCAGCCACCGCGAAGCGGGCGTCGCGTACGCGCTGACCGCGAAGGAGCCCGCGAGGGACTGCCAGATCCCGCCACCGCCCGCGCGGCGGCCGGCGAGGTCGAGCCGGTACAGCTCCGTCGCCGACTTCACCGCCGCCCGCACGTCCCGCGGGAAGGCGAGGCCGACCTCGGGCGCGGGGTCCGCGTCCGCGAGGCCGATCTCGTGCAACGGCACAGGCCGGCCCAGCTTCTGGCCGATCGCGGCGGCGATCAGGTGCGGGGCGGCGCCCTGCGGCACCATGCCCTTCGACACCCAACGGGCCACCGACGTCTTGTCGTAGCGCAGCGTCAGTCCGCGCTGCGCCCCCAGGTCGTTGACCCGGCGCGCCAGTCCTGCGTTGCTGATTCCCGCGAGGGCGAGAACGGCGCCGAGCTTCTCGTTCGGCCCGCGTAGCTCCCTGGACATGCGTCACCCCTCGACACAGACGGCTGCCGCGCCTGGCGGCTACGCCGAGAAGACGGCCCGACTCGGCCTGGCATAACCGCGCGGCATTCGTACACCCAGCGTAGTTCGCCGGATCCCAAGCGTTAAGGGCAGCGGTTCCATCTGGCGGGATTGTTGTCCGTACTGAAGTACGGCGCAGGCCACGCCGTGTGACCGTGTGCTCCGCCCGTGGTGCCGTGCGCCTGCGCGTGCGCTCTTGGCCGGTCCTGGGGGGAGGGCTTCCATGGGACCTGCGTGGGTCGGCCCGCTGTACTGGATCCAGCGGGCTGGGGGACACCGCCGCCTTCATCCCCGCGGGTGGCGGAACGGTCCGGGAGGCCGACCGAGCCTCCCGGACTGCGCGTTGCGCGCTGTGGCCGAAGCGGGTCGGCCGGCTCCGGCCATCACGCGCCGATTTGGCCGAATCTCGCCGCTGTTGTTCCGTTGTCGCCCCGCGCTGCCTGGGTAGTGCCGCGGGTCCGCCCGGGTTCAACCATCGCTCAAATGGGGCGCATCAGGGCGGTATCGGGGGCGCACGAGGGGGAGCGCGCGCCATTTTCCCGTGCCCACTTGCATCCTCCCCGACGCCGGCTTCGTGGCAGCATGGGTCCCCCTTGGATGTCCACAGCTTGTGGAGGCGGCGATGCGGTGGTTGGTGGGGTGGAGCAGTACCGCCGCCGGACCTGTCACCCCCGGCTCCGCCGGAGCGACCGGTACGGACGGCGAGACGGTCCACCCGGTCGGGTCCCAACTCCTGTGGGGCGACCCGGATCCCCTGTGGGCCGTCGGCGACTGGCGCCCCGACGAAGTGCGCATCGTGAAGGTCGACGACCAGACCCGCATCGCCGTCCTCGGCGTGTGCGGCGCCTCCGACGAGCAGCTGCGCGTCGGCCTGTTCGCCGCCCGCGGCGGCGCCCTGCGCCACCTCACCGCCTGGCCCGGCAGCTACACGGCCGTCGTCCAGGCAGGCCGCCGCGTCACCGTCCTCGGCGACCTCGCGGGCGCCCGGCCCGTCTTCCACACCCCCTGGGCCGGCGGCACCGCCTACGCCACCGCAGCCCTCCCGCTCGCCGACCTCATCGAGGCCAACCTCGACGTCGGCCACCTCGCCGCGCTGCTCGCCGCCCCGGACGTCCCCGAGGCCCTGCACGACTCGACGCCCTACGAAGGCGTCCACCGCATCCCGCCCGGCCACGCGCTCGTGCTGCGCGCCGGCACCCGCGAGATCGCCGGCTACGAGCCCGTCGCGTCCCTCGCCGTCGCCGCCACCCCCACCGACCCCGCCGACGCCGTGGACGGCGTGCGCGACGCCCTCGTGGACGCCGTACGCACCCGGCTCGCCGCCCCGCGCCACGTGCCCGGCACCGACCTCGACCCCGGGCCCGTGCCCGGCATGGGGCCCGCCGAGCGGCGCGCCGCCCGCGGCATGCCCGTGCCCGGGATCGGAGCGGACCTCTCGGGCGGGCCCGCCTCCGGCACGCTGGCGCTGCTCGCGGCGGGGCTGCCCGGGCTGCCCGGTACCGTCCTCGGGCACGGCACGGGCGCCGGCGAGCGGCTCCTCGCCGTCACCTTCAACGACCTGTCCGCCGCGCCGACGCATCACGAGGCCGAGCTGGAGCGCGCGGGGGCGCTCGCCGCGAACCCGCGCCTGCACCACGTCGTCGTGGCCGGCGGCGAAGAGACGCTGCCCTACGCCGAGTTGGACGGCCCGCTCACGGACGAACCGAGCCCGCTCCTGGTGAGCGCCGCCCGGCATCGCGCGCGGCTCTCCTCCGGGAGCGCCGACCACTTCACGGGGTACGGCGCACGGCAGGTGCTCGACGCGCATCCGGCCCGGCTCACCGACCTCCTGATGGACCGTCGGCGCCGACACATGGTGCGGCCCGTCGCCGCGCTCACGAAGGCGGACGGTTCCTTCACCGTGCCCGCGCGCGTGTACGGCGCCGCCCGCAAGCTCGCACGCACGCCCTACCGGGCCGGACTCGACGGCTTGGCCGAGCTGTTGCTGCACCGGCGCTTCGACGATCCCGGCGGCGCCGTGGGGGCCTCGCTCGCCGCCCTCACCTGGGCCAGACCCGGGCCCGCCGCCCGCTGGCTGACCGGCGAGGCCCTTGCTGAAGTATCGGTTCGCCTACAGGCCGGGGCGACGCGTCCGGGACCGGGGCCGGGGCAGCGGCCCGGCGAGTTCCGGGCCCGCGCGGCGCTGGCCCGCCATGCCGCGGACCTCCGCGTCCTCGAACAGGCCGCCGAGATCCGCTTCCAGCGGCTGCACGCCCCGTTCCTCGACAACCAGGTCGTCCGCGCCTGCCGCGCCCTGCCGGAGGCGCTCCGCGTCCAGCCGGGGGCCCGCGCGGACATCCTCCGTACGGTCCTGGAGGGCGCCGGCGTCACGGACCTGCCCCCGGGCTGGGGCGCCCCCTCCCACGCCTCCTCGGAGGCCGCCGCCCGCACCGGGCTGCGGGCCTCGGCGGACACGCTGATCGCCCTCTTCGACACGCCGCTGCTCGCGCAGACCGGGCTCGTCGAGGCCCGGGTCGTCCGCAAGGCGCTCCGCGCGGCGGCCGACGGGGAACCGCTGCCCGTCGACGGGCTCGCGGAACTCGTCTCTCTGGAGCTGTGGCTACGGAGGCTGCTGGCGCGGCGCGGCACGTGCTGGACCGGTACGCCCGCGCGGGCCCGGGCGGTCCCCTCCGGCACGGTCACCCCGGCCCGAGCCCTGGGCTCGGGGCTGTCCTGACGGCACTTCTCCGACCACGGAGCCGGATCGCCCCGCACGGCCACCCGGTCCACCCAGCCTTGGGCAGTCTGCAGCCTGGGGCGATGGGGGTGCGCGTTCCATTGGGCCTCGCCCGTAGCCCCAGCCCTGCTCCCACCCACCCGCCCGCTCCGGGGGCGCCGGCCCGGCACGGGTGGGCAAGGCGGCACCCCGGCGCCGGGCGCGCGATTCATCGGGGCTCGGCTCAAGCGCCGCCGCCGTAGGGGCCGAACCCCAGCGCCGGGTGCCGCGGCGCAGACGCCGAGCGAAACGGCCGCGCGCCCGACAGGGCACACCGCAGACCCGCCCAGCCCCGTGAACCCCGCGCCCTCCCCATCCGGAGCGGCGACAATGCCCGGGTGCAGTACAGAATCCTGGGCGCCACGCAGGCGATCGACGACGCGAACGGCGACACACCCGTACCCCTGGCCGGCCCCCGCCTCCGCGCCCTCCTCACCTCCCTGGCCCTGCACACCCCCACCCCGCCCCCGTCCACACCCTCATCGACGACGTCTGGTCCGACGCCCCGCCCGCGGACGCCCCGGCCGCCCTCCAGGCCCTCGTGGCCCGCCTCCGCAGAGCCCTCGGCAAGGACGCCGTCACCTCGGAGACCGCCGGTTACCGCCTGGCCGCCGCCCGCGACGACATCGACGCCCATGTCTTCGAGCGCCTCACCCGGGAGGGCACCCGCGCCCTCGCCGAGAACGCCCCGGACACCGCGGCCCGCACCCTGCGCGACGCCCTCGCCCTGTGGCACGGCCCGGCCCTGACCGACCTCCCGCTCCCTGACGGAGCCACCCGCCCCGAGGCCCGCCGCCTGGAGGCCCAGCGCCTGGAGGCGACCCGCGCCCGCGCCGAGGCCGATCTGCGACTGGGCCGCGCCCCCGACCTCGTACCGGAACTGCGGGAACTGACCACGGCCCACCCGTACGACGAACCCCTGCACGCCCTGCTGATCCGTGCCCTGCGCGCGACGGGCCGGGGCGCCGACGCCCTCGCCGCGTACGAACAGGCCCGCCGCACCCTCGCCGACGGCCTGGGCGCGGACCCGGGCCCGGACCTCCGGCGCATCCACGCGGAACTCCTCTCGGCGGCCCCCGCCTCGGCCGAACCGGTCCAGCAGGCCCAGCAGGAGCGACGGGCCGAGGCGGCCGGACCGGCCGGATCAGCCGGGCCGGTGGAGCCGCCCGCGCCGAGGGCCCCCGTCCGGACCGGCAATCTCCGGCCCCGTCTGAACAGTTTCGTCGGCCGGGAACCCGAACTGGACGCCATCCGTTCTGACTTGCGAGGTGCACGCCTGGTCACGCTCACGGGCCCGGGCGGCTCCGGCAAGACCCGCCTGGCGGAAGAGGCAGCGACGTCCTTCTCCCCGGCCTGGCTGGTCGAGCTGGCGCCGCTGGACGACCCGAGGGCGGTCCCCGGCGCGGTCGTCAGCGCTCTGGGCCTTCGCGAGACGGTCCTGGTGACGAGCGAGATGTCGACCGTGCCGCAGGACGACCCGACGCGGCTCCTCATCGAGCACTGCGCCCAGCGCGGCCTGCTCCTGATCCTTGACAACTGCGAGCATGTGATCGACGCGGCGGCCCAGCTCGCCGAGACCCTGCTCACGCACTGCCCGTCCCTGACGATCCTCGCCACCAGCCGCGAACCCCTCGGAGTCCCGGGGGAGTCCGTCCGCCCCGTCGAGCCGTTGCCGCCGGACCCCGCCTCCCGCCTGTTCGCCGAACGGGCCGCTGCGGTCCGCCCCGGTTTCGACCCCGCCCAGGACCGGGAGGCAGTTGCGGAGATCTGCCGGCGCCTGGACGGGCTGCCGCTGGCCATCGAGCTGGCGGCGGCCCGGCTCCGGCTGCTCACCCCGCGCCAGATCGCGGACCGCCTCGACGACCGCTTCCGTCTCCTGACCGGCGGCAGCCGCACGGTGCTGCCCCGCCAGCAGACCCTGCGCGCGGTCGTCGACTGGTCCTGGGACCTGCTGGACGAGCAGGAGCGCAGGGTGCTGTGCGAGCTGTCGGTGTTCGCCGGCGGCTGGGACCTGGAGGCCGCCGAGTCGGTGTGCGCGGCACCGCCCGCCACGACGGCGGACGCCCTGGGCTCCCTCCTCGACAAATCCCTGCTCATCGCCACCCCGCAGCCGGGCTCCGAGGCCGGTATGCGCTACCGGATGCTGGAGACGATCCACGAGTACGCGACCGAGCGCGCCGCCGAGTTCCCGGGTCTGCGCCGGGACGCCGAGCAGCGGCACACCGCGTTCGTCCGCGCGCTGCTCGAGGAGGCCGACCCCAAGATCCGCTCGGCGGAGCAACTGCCGTGGATCCAGCGCCTGGAGACGGAGCTGGACAACATCAGGGCGGCTCTGGCGCGCGCGACCCAGCCCGTCTCCTCCTCCGGTGCCCCGGACGAGGAGACGGCGATCGCGCTGACGCTGCTCATGGGCTGGTTCTGGTGGCTGCGCAACTACCGTACGGAGGCGGTCGCCTGGCTGGAGCGCGTCATCGCGTTGCTGCCCGGCCGCCGCACCCCGGACGATCCGGAGCATCCGCTGTACTGGCCGCGGATGAATCTGCGGCTGCTTGACCTGTTCCTCCTCGCGGACACCAAACCGCAGGAGACGGTGCGCGACGACGCCGACCGGGAGTACGTGGCGCGCGTGCAGGCCGCGTTCGAGCCGCCCAACCCGCGGGGCGCCCGTTTCCCGGGGATCATCTGGCCGTTCTCGCTGTTCTTCCTGGACGAGGAGCGCCGGGACGTGCGGGCGAGCCTGGACGCGGCGCTCGCCAACTGCCGGCGGTACGGGGGCGACTGGGAGATCGGCGTGACGCTGATGTTCCGGACGCACGTCGCGGTCGACATGCCGGGCAACATGCGGGGTGTGGACGGCGATCTGGCCGAGCTGCGGGACATCAGCCGCAGGGTGGGCGACCGCTGGATGCGCGCCCAGGTGAGCAGCGCGGCCGGCGAGGCGGCGATGGCGCGCGGCTTCCTGGAGGAGGCGCAGGCCGAGTACGAGGAGTCGCTGCGGCTGGCCTACGAGGTCGGCGCGTACGCGGAGGCGCCGTTCCTGCTGGCCCGGCTGGCGGAGATCTCCTACCGGTCCGGCGACAAGGAGGCGGCGTGGCGGACGCTCGACGTGGCGCATGCCGAGGCGGCACAGGTCGGCGTGACGGACACGACGGCGTTCGTGCGGCTGCTGCGCGGCCAGTTGCTCCTTGCGGACGGTGAGGTGGCCGCCGCGCGCGAACAGTGCGACGAGGCGCGGGCGCTGGCGGAGGCCGGCACGCCGCCGCCGCAGTTCATCGCGGTCCTGGGCGCGCTCGACGCCCGGGTCACGGCGGCCGAGTCGGGGCCGCGGGCGGCCCTGGAGCTCCTCGTGCCGGTGCTGCGGGACGCGGTGATGGAGCAGTGCGCGGAGGCGGTGACGGGCGGCCTCATCGACGTAGGGGCCGAACTGAAGGCGCGGGCGGGCGGCTTGGAGAGCGCTGTGCGTCTGTTCGCCGCGTCCGGCGCCCTGCGGGGCGACCTGGCGCGCCCGTACCCGGAACGGAAGGCGTGCGAGGACGTCGCGTCCCGGGCACGCGACGAGCTGGGCGCCGCGCGCTACGAGACCCTGCGCGAGCAGGGCCGGTCCTTCACCCCGGACCAGATCCTCACCGAGCTCGAATCCTAGGAGCGGCTGAGGCGCGAGCTCGGGCCGGGGGCCGGCTGAAGCGCCGGCCGCTTGCTCTAGGAGCAGGTGAAGCGGGAGTTCGCCCAGTCCGCGATCGCCGCGGCGCCGAACGGGGCGTGCGGTTCGACCACGAGGCGGATCGTCCTGGCCCCGGAGAGTCCGACGTGCACGGGCACCGCCGGCTGGTCACCCCGGACGACCGGCGACTGCCAGGCCTGCGCCCCGTCGACGTAGACGGAGAAGCGAACCGCGCCCATGCCGAGCGACATGTCGTCGACGCCCACGACCGCGTCGTAGGCGGTGCAACTGCGGTTGAGGTCGATGGTGACCGAGGAGGTCGACGCCACCGAGACGCCGTGCGCGTACTGCTGCCCCGCGATCGACAGGCCGGTGCGCTGCCAGACCGGAGTGCTGCCGAAGCGCATCTCCGGCCCGGTGCCGTCGCCGAGGCCGCCGTACGAGAGCTGGTTCCACTGGTAGACGGCCGGGGGCGCCGGAGGCGGAGGCGTCGGCTTCGGGGTGGGAGTCGGGGTCGGCGTCGGCGTGGGGGTCGGCGTCGGCTTCGGGGTGGGAGTCGGCGTGGGAGTCGGTGTCGGGGTGGGCGTCGGCTTCTCGGCCGGCGGCGGGGTCGGCTCGGGCTTCGGCGCCGCGGCGGGCGGCTCCGGCTGCGGCTCGGGGGACTCCTTCGGCTTCTGCGGCACGATCGGCTGCGAGATCGGCGGCTTCTCCTGGCGCGCCTCCGGCTCGGGCTTCTTCGCGTCGCCGCCGGTGAGCGCCATGGCGACGGCCACGGCGATGCCCGTGGCCACGACACCGGCCGCGATACCTGCCTTCGCCGGGGCGCCGAGCCCCTCCGACGCGGCACCACCGGCCGCGCCGCCCGAGGTCCCGCCGGTCGCCGCGGCCGCACCGCCGGCTCCCGCGGCGCCCAGAGTGCCGCCGCCGATGATCGCGGCGACCTTCGCGTACCCGGCGGCACCGAACCAACCGATGACGGCGATCGGCACGACACCCGGGATACCGCTGGCGACTTCCTTGATCTGGCCGGCGGCCAGACGGCACTTGGCGCACTCCTCCAGGTGCTTGCGCAGCCCGCGCTCGGCACGGGTGCGCAGGCTGCCGCGCGCGTAGGCGCCGAGCCGGTCCGCGTAGCGGGAGCACTCCTCGGACTGGATGAGGGTGGCCGAGACGTGGGCCTGGAGGTAGGCCTCCTTGAGGCCCTCGCGGGCACGCTTGGCGAGTACGCGCGTGCCGTTGGCGTCGAGGCCGAAGAGGGTGGCGACGTCGCTGGGCGACTCGTCCTCCACCTCCGTGTGCCACAGCACGGCCTGCCAGCGCTCGGGCAGTGAGCGGAACGCCTGCATGGCCATCGACTGCTCGGCCTCGTGCATGGCGCGGACGTCGGCGCCCAGCTCGAGCGTGTCGTCGTCGGAGACCTCGCTGGAGCGCGAGGCCTGCTGGGCGAACACGGCGAAGTCGTCGACCAGTTGCTCCCGCTTCGCGGACTTCGTCCAGCCCGCGGCGACCCGGCGCACCGTCGTCAGGAGGTACGCGCGCACCGCGTACTCGGGTCCGCTGCCGCCGCGCACGGCCTGCAGCATGCGGGCGAACACCTCGGCGGTCAGGTCGTCGGCGGTGTGTCCGTCGCAGCAGCAGGTACGGGCGTAGCGGCGCACGGAGGCCGCGTGGCGGCGGTACAGCTCCTCGTAGGCGCCGTCGTCGCCCGCGCGCATCTGTCCGATGAGGTCGGCGTCGGACGGCGGCAGATCGGCCCCGCCGGATCCCGGCACGCCCACGACATCGGGGCCGAGACTCTCGCGCTGCGCCGGTACGGACACCTCGGGGTCGGCCGGCGCGGGCGGCTGGGCCCGGCCCGGTCCGCCCTGGCTCGGCACCTGTTGTGCGGCATCGCTGGGGGAGCGGCCGTCGCCGCTCGTTCCCTGTCCGCCGGGCTGCTGCTCGTCCCGCCCGTCAACGCTCATCGCGGAAGCCCCCGACCGCCCACTCTGACCCGAACCACCGGGAAAGAGTGCCACACAGGCACCCCACCGCGCCGGTCGCTGCTCCGCAACCACTCATCCGTGGAGTTTTCCGGCCACGGGGCACTAGTGTTCGGCGGTTGGGGTAAGAGTCAAAGGCCGTACAGACAAAGGCAGTTGGCGGCAAAGACGCCGTACGCGCCGTTCGTGACGGAGCCCTTCGACCCATGGTGTTCAAGCCGTCACAGACGGTCGGCCATCCGCACCGGAGCCCGCGCGACCGCCCACAGGCAGCCGCCCGCACGAAGCCGACCCGAGGCACCCGACGCGAAACGGCCGACCGCCCCCGCCCGCCGAACACGGGCGGTCAAAGACGCGGTCGGCCGCAGAACAGGTCGCTCACGCGGGGCGTGAGCGCAGCCCCTCCAGGAGGATGTCGAGCAGGCGGGCCGACGCGGCGGCCTGCTGCGCGGCGTCCGGCAGGGAGGGAGCCGCCGTGGCGATCACGAGGAGCACGTCCGCCACGGTCACGTCGGTGCGCAGCTCACCCGCCTCCCGCGCCCGGTCCACGAGCCGTCCCACGACGTCGAGCAGCGCGGCCGCCCCCGCGTCGTCCGCCGGAAGCACCTCGGCCGGCGCCGTCCGCTGGTCCACGAGCCGCAGGTCGGCCCCGTCGACCGCGGCCCGCTGCTGCGGCACCCGCGCCTCGTCGTGCGCCGCGGGCTGCTCGTCGGCCACGCTCACACGCAGCACCTGCGGAGGCAGCAACCGGCCCGCGCCCGAGGCGACGGAGGTCCGCAGGAAGCGCGACAGCGCCGACCACGGTTCGTCCTCCTGGCCTAGGGCCGTGCGCGCCTGGTCGGTCAGCCGGGCCGTCTCCTCCTCGGCGATGCGCCGCACCAGCACGTCCTTGCTGGGAAAGCGCCGGTACACCGTGCCCACGCCGACCCGCGCGCGGCGCGCCACGTCCTCCATGGGCGCCCCGTAGCCCAGCTCGCCGAAGACCTCCCGGGCCGCGCGCAGCACGTGCTCCAGGTTGCGCTGTGCGTCCACCCGCAGCGGAGTGGACCGGGAACTGTCGCTCGCTCCCCGCCCATTGGCCCCGCCGGGGACACTCGTCGGCGTCACGGTGGACGCCGAGGTCCAATGAGAATCCTGAATGTGCATATGTGTTCCCCCGGTAATGACGTCTCCCCCCGGAGACACTCCCCGTCATTTGTCAGCCGGAGCGTGAGGAACCGACAGAGAAGTCCGGCAGCCGTCCCGCGGCGCCGTCAGTGCGTCCCCCGACACCCCGACAGCACACGAACATAGTTGACCGGGAGTCAATTCAGAAGGGGCAGGTTCCGCACGGAGCGCCCCCCGAACGGAGTACGCGGGGATTCCGCCCCGAATGCACCCCCACCACCTCCCACCCCCTCACCCGCTGACCTGCGCACCTCCCGCGAACCCCACCCCCCGGAGCAACCGGTACGGCGCACTCCGTTCCGTCACACAAATTGTCGGGGCTGTGGACAAACGCAGGAGCCCGATGCGTCATGGGAGGGTGAGGGCAGCAAACGACCGGGGGACGACCCCCACAGCGCGCATTCTCGTCGTCGGCGGCGGATACGTCGGGATGTACACGGCCCTGCGCCTCCAGAAGAAGCTCAAACGGGAGCTGCGCAGCGGGGACGCGGAGATCGTCGTGATCACCCCCGACCCGTACATGACGTACCAGCCGTTCCTGCCCGAGGCCGCCGCCGGATCCATCTCGCCGCGCCACGTCGTCGCCCCGCTGCGCCGCGTCCTGCCGCACTGCCAGGTGATCGTCGGCGAGGTCGAGTCCGTCGACCACGCCAAGCGCACCGCCCGCTACACCACCCTCGCCAGCTCCGACGAGGGCACGGGCCCCGCCTCGATCGCCTACGACGAACTGGTCCTCGCCCCCGGCTCGATCTCCCGCACCCTGCCCGTGCCGGGACTCGCCGACCACGGCATCGGCTTCAAGACCGTCGAGGAAGCCGTCGGCCTGCGCAACCACGTCATCGAGCAGCTCGACATCGCCTCCTCCACCCGCGACCCCGCGATCCGCGACGCCGCCCTCACCTTCGTCTTCGTCGGCGGCGGCTACGCGGGCGTCGAGGCCCTCGGCGAGCTGGAGGACATGGCCCGGTTCGCCGCGAAGCACTACCACAACGTCAAACCCGAGGACCTCAAGTGGATCCTCGTCGAGGCCAGCGACCGGATCCTGCCCGAAGTGGGCCCCGAGATGGGCCGCTACACGATCCGCGAACTGCGCGGCCGTAACATCGACGTGCGCCTGGAAACCCGCCTCGAATCCTGCGAGAACCGCGTCGCCGTCCTCAGCGACGGCTCCCGCTTCCCCACCCGCACCGTCGTGTGGACCGCCGGCGTCAAACCCAGCCCGCTGCTCGCCGCCACCGACCTGCCCCTCGACGACCGCGGCCGCCTCACCTGCACCGCCGCCCTCGCCGTCGACGGCGCCCCGCACGCCTGGGCCGCCGGCGACGCCGCCGCCGTCCCCGACACCACCGCCGACGCACCCGGCCGCACCTGCGCGCCCAACGCCCAGCACGCCGTCCGCCAGGCCAGGACCCTCGGCGACAACATCGCGGCCTCCCTGCGCGGCGAACCCCTCACCGACTACGCCCACGCGTACGTGGGATCCGTAGCCTCCCTCGGCCTCCACAAAGGCGTCGCACACGTCTACGGACGCAAGCTGAAGGGCTACCCTGCCTGGTTCATGCACCGCGTCTACCACCTCAGCAGGGTGCCGACCGTCAACCGAAAGGCCCGTGTCCTGACCGAATGGACGCTCTCCGGCCTGTTCAAGCGAGAGATCGTCTCGCTGGGCTCCCTGGAGCGGCCGCGCGCCGAGTTCGAACTCGCGGCCGGTGGTGTCCCTCCTGCGGACCCTTCTGCCGACCCGCCGAAGGGACCCACCGACGATCCCTCCCCGGACCCGAAAGGGTCGTCCTGACCGCACCGTTGACGCCCGTCCCACGGCCCGACGGCGGCCCCGACGGCCCCGCACCCGGCCGCACACACGGCCCCACCTACGGAACGCGGAACTACCGCAGGCGGTCCGGCGTCTGACGTTTGTCAGTACGGTCGGCCAGACTGGTCCCCGACCATGGGCGGGCGCATCGCCCGACCACGACCCCACGAGGCTTTCCCCACCGTGAACTTCACCCGCTGGAGCGCCCGGCTCCCCGGAACGCAGCGCCGCGCGGCAGCGCGAGCCGACCACGGAGCACCCCAGCGAGGCGAGGGCGCCGTCCCCGCGGCCCGTGCCGAGCGCAGGCCCGACGAGAGCCCCGACGGCGGCCTCGACACCCTCCCGGTCCGCGACGTCCTCGACCGCATCCCCGGCCTCGTCGCCCTCGTCCAGGGCCCCGAGCACCGCGTCGCCTACCTCAACGACGCCTACGTGGCCGCCTTCGGCGACCGCCCCGCCGGCGAACCCGCCCGCACCGCGCTCCCCGAGCTCGACGAACTGAGCCTGCTGCCGCTCCTCGACCAGGTGCTGCGCAGCTCCAAGCCCCGCACGGTCAAGTCCCGCAAGACCTCCGGCGGCCGCTCGTACACCGTCACCTGCACCCCGCTGGAGACCGACGGCGGCCCCGGAGTCCTGATCTTCGCCGCCGACGTCACCGACCACGCCGAGGCCGCCGAACGGCTGCGCACCAGCGAGCGCCGCCAGCGCGAGACGGCCGTCACCCTCCAGCGCTCCCTGCTCCCGCAGGAACTGGAGGAGCCCGACGACCTGCGCATCGCCGCGACCTACCAGCCCGGCGGCACCGAGGCCGCGGTCGGCGGCGACTGGTACGACGTCATCACTCTCGGCGGCGGCCGCACCGCCCTCGTCATCGGCGACGTCATGGGACGCGGCGTCCGCGCCGCCGCGGTCATGGGCCAGCTGCGCACCGCCGTCCGCGCCTACGCGCGCCTCGACCTGCCCCCGCACGAAGTACTGCAACTGCTGGACGGCCTCGCCACCGAGATCGACCCGCACCAGATCGCCACGTGCGTCTACGCGGTCCACGACCCCAACGAGGGCCGCCTCGTCTACGCGTCCGCGGGCCATCTGCCGATCCTCGTCCGCGACGAGACCGGCACCATCCACCGCGCGGAGGAACCCACCGGGCCGCCCCTCGGCACCGGCGGCTGGCTGCACGCCTCGGGCTCGGTCCCGCTCGGCCCCGGCTCCACCGCCGTCCTCTACACGGACGGCCTGGTCGAGCGCAGGGACGAGGACATCGACGAGGGCGTCGCCGCCCTGGAGCGCGCGCTGGCCGGCGCCACCGGCACCCCGCAGGTCGTCTGCGACCGGCTGATGCGCGCCCTCGGCGTCGGCGCCGACCACGACGACGACGTCGCCGTCCTGGTCCTCCAGCACCCGGCCCGCAAGGGCACCGACGGCGAGCTCTTCCGCAACGCGGCGCTCGAACTGCTCGGCGGCGTCGAGGCGGCCCCCCGCGCCCGCGCCTTCGCCTCCGGAGTCCTCACCAGCTGGCGCTTCCCGACGGACCTGCACGACCTGGGTGTCCTCGCGGCCAGCGAACTCGTCGCGAACTCGCTCCAGCACGGCACCCCGCCCATGCGTCTGCGCCTGCGCCGCACGGACCGCCGCCTGATCATCGAGGTGACCGACGGCGACGACCACCTGCCCCGGCGCCGGCGGGCGGAGCCGGGGGACGAGACGGGCCGCGGCATCGCGATCGTCGCGACCATCGCCTCGAACTGGGGATCACGCCGCACCCCGGGCGGCGGCAAAGCCGTCTGGTGCGAGTTCGTCCTCCCCGACAGCACCTCCTGAGCGCTGCTGCTTCAGCCGGCGGACACCGTGGTCGCCGGCTCGGGCGCGCCCTTCATCACGACGCGGCTGCCGGCCAGCGACGGCTGGTCCTGCACCGGCGTCAGCCGCTTCCCGAGCCTCAGCCCGAGCACGGTGATGCCGAGCGAGAACAGCATGAACGTCACGATGTACGGACCGTGCAGCGCGGCGCCCATGGGCCCGCCCACGGCCGGCCCGACGGCCAGCGCGAGCTGCTTGACCAGCGCGAACGCCGAGTTGTACGACCCGACCATGCCGTCCGGGGCCAGATCGGCGACCAGCGGCGCCACGGTCGGCGACAGCATCGCCTCACCGAGCCCGAACAGCGCGTACGTAGAGATGAACGCGGCGGTGGCCATGGCCTGGCTGCCGCCCCCGAGGCCGGCCCACCCGGCGGCCGCCCACGCGACGGCCCAGATGATGCCCACAGCGGCGATCACGCGCGAGCGCTTGCGACGCTCCACGAACTTCAGGACGGCGAACTGGGCGACGACGATCATCGCCGTGTTCGCCGCGAGGGCGATGCCCAGGGTGGACGGGGAGATCCCGGCGGCCTCGACACCGTAGGCGCTCAGCCCGGACTCGAACTGGCCGTAGCAGGCGAAGAACAGCACGAAGCCCAGCACGCACAGCTGGACCATCGCCCGGTGCCCGAGCAGCGTGCGCAGTCCGCCCTTGGAGTCGCCCTTGGGCGCGGCCTCACCCAGGTGCTGCCCCTGCGGCATCCGCACGGTCAGCACGATGCCCGCGAGCACCAGGAACATGACGGCCTCGATGCCGAAGAGCAGCAGGAAGCTGTCCGGCCGGTTCACGTCGACGATCTGGCCGCCGATCAGGCCACCGATGCCGAGTCCCAGGTTCTGCAGGAAGAACTGCATGGCGAAGGACCGCGTCCGGGTCTCCGGGGAGGAGCACCAGACGATCATCGTGGCGAGCGCGGGCTGCAGCACGGCGGTGCCCGCGCCGAGCACGGCGGCGGCCGCGATGGCCGCCGGCTCACTGACGGCGAGCCCGAGCCCGACGGCCCCGACCGCCGCCACACCCGACGCGACGAGCAGGACGGGCATGGGGCCGCGCCGGTCGATGGCGCGGCCGGTGAACGGCAGGACGACGAGGGCGGCCATCGCGAACGCGGCGAGCACGACGCCCGCCGCACCGGCCCCCAGTTCCCGGACCTCTGCCACATAGACATAGAGGAACGGAACCGTGAAGCCCACGCCGAACGAACTCAGCGCGCTACCCACCTGCACACGCCGCATCGCGGCGCCCATCGCCCTGGTCACTTTCACCTGCCTCTTCCGTGAAGCCTTCACCCTGAAGACTTCGAACCTAAAGTTAGAAGCTAAACAGTACACCTCGAAGGACTTCGACGCCAACTGGCCGCGTGCCATACTTCGCGGCATGGCGGACAACCCCGACGGACCGACAGCGGAGCCGACCCTCGAAGAGCAGATCGCGGCGTACCAGCGCGAGTTCCAGGACCTCGACCCCCAGGTCGAGCAGATCGTCTCGGCGCTCGGCCGGCTCAACCGGCGCATGAACGTGGCGTACGGCAGGCAGACCGCGGAGATCGGCATCAGCAACGCCGAGTGGGAGGTCCTGAAGGCCCTCGTCCTGTCCGGCGCCCCGTACCGCATGGGCCCCGGCGAGCTCGCCAAGCGGCTCGGCCTCACGCCGGCCGCGATGACCCACCGCATCGACCGGATGGTCCAGGAGGGCCTGGTCACCCGGGACCGCGACGAGAGCAACCGCGTACGCGTCATCGTCGAGCTCACCGCAGAGGGCCGCGAGAAGTGGCTGGCGGCCATGCGCCTCGCCACGGTCTTCGAGGAGGACCTCCTCCAGGACCTCACCTCCGTGGAGCGGGGCCTGCTCGGCGAGGTTCTCACCCGCCTGCTCCGCCGCGTCGAGCACGCCCAGCCGGACGCCGGCGGCCGGCTCAACGACCTGGACTGAGGCCCCGCACGGAACCCGCCAGGGTGTTCACCGGGTGGGGGTTGACACGCCCCTCCCCGGTCCGTAGAGTTCTTCGGGTTGCCGCGGGGCCGTAACGGTTCTGCGACAACACCTTCCGCCGCGAACGCGGCACCCACACACCAGCACGATCTCCCAACGGGAATGATTTCGGCATGTCCGAATTGCATTCGAAATTGGGTTGCGCAGGACCCGATCGACTCGATTAGGAACTGCCGCGAGGATCCGCTAATGTTTGGAACGTCGGAACGGCCCAACAGCCGCGAAGACAAACCCGGTTGACTGGGAATCAGGCCCGAAAGGATCTGATAGAGTCGACACCGCAGGAAGGCCGAAAGGCCGGAAAGCGAAAAAGCAAGACCAGCAAGACCCCGAGGAAATCGGCCGGTGAAACGGTCTGATAGAGTCGGAAACGCAAGATCGAAGGGAAGCGCCCGGAGGAAAGCCCGAGAGGGTGAGTACAAAGGAAGCGTCCGTTCCTTGAGAACTCAACAGCGTGCCAAAAATCAACGCCAGATATGTTGATACCCCGTCTCCGGCCATTCGGCTGGGACGAGGTTCCTTTGAAAAAGTCCTGCCGGGCACTGTCCGGTAGGCGCACAGCGAGGACGCTGTGAACCGAGGGATTATTCCTCCCTCTGGTTCCGCTCTCGTGGTGTCACCCCGATTACGGGGAAACATTCACGGAGAGTTTGATCCTGGCTCAGGACGAACGCTGGCGGCGTGCTTAACACATGCAAGTCGAACGATGAAGCCCTTCGGGGTGGATTAGTGGCGAACGGGTGAGTAACACGTGGGCAATCTGCCCTTCACTCTGGGACAAGCCCTGGAAACGGGGTCTAATACCGGATAACACCCGCCACCGCATGGTGGTGGGTTGAAAGCTCCGGCGGTGAAGGATGAGCCCGCGGCCTATCAGCTTGTTGGTGAGGTAGTGGCTCACCAAGGCGACGACGGGTAGCCGGCCTGAGAGGGCGACCGGCCACACTGGGACTGAGACACGGCCCAGACTCCTACGGGAGGCAGCAGTGGGGAATATTGCACAATGGGCGAAAGCCTGATGCAGCGACGCCGCGTGAGGGATGACGGCCTTCGGGTTGTAAACCTCTTTCAGCAGGGAAGAAGCGAAAGTGACGGTACCTGCAGAAGAAGCGCCGGCTAACTACGTGCCAGCAGCCGCGGTAATACGTAGGGCGCAAGCGTTGTCCGGAATTATTGGGCGTAAAGAGCTCGTAGGCGGCTTGTCACGTCGATTGTGAAAGCTCGGGGCTTAACCCCGAGTCTGCAGTCGATACGGGCTAGCTAGAGTGTGGTAGGGGAGATCGGAATTCCTGGTGTAGCGGTGAAATGCGCAGATATCAGGAGGAACACCGGTGGCGAAGGCGGATCTCTGGGCCATTACTGACGCTGAGGAGCGAAAGCGTGGGGAGCGAACAGGATTAGATACCCTGGTAGTCCACGCCGTAAACGGTGGGAACTAGGTGTTGGCGACATTCCACGTCGTCGGTGCCGCAGCTAACGCATTAAGTTCCCCGCCTGGGGAGTACGGCCGCAAGGCTAAAACTCAAAGGAATTGACGGGGGCCCGCACAAGCAGCGGAGCATGTGGCTTAATTCGACGCAACGCGAAGAACCTTACCAAGGCTTGACATACACCGGAAAGCATTAGAGATAGTGCCCCCCTTGTGGTCGGTGTACAGGTGGTGCATGGCTGTCGTCAGCTCGTGTCGTGAGATGTTGGGTTAAGTCCCGCAACGAGCGCAACCCTTGTTCTGTGTTGCCAGCATGCCCTTCGGGGTGATGGGGACTCACAGGAGACCGCCGGGGTCAACTCGGAGGAAGGTGGGGACGACGTCAAGTCATCATGCCCCTTATGTCTTGGGCTGCACACGTGCTACAATGGCCGATACAATGAGCTGCGATACCGCAAGGTGGAGCGAATCTCAAAAAGTCGGTCTCAGTTCGGATTGGGGTCTGCAACTCGACCCCATGAAGTTGGAGTTGCTAGTAATCGCAGATCAGCATTGCTGCGGTGAATACGTTCCCGGGCCTTGTACACACCGCCCGTCACGTCACGAAAGTCGGTAACACCCGAAGCCGGTGGCCCAACCCCTTGTGGGAGGGAGCTGTCGAAGGTGGGACTGGCGATTGGGACGAAGTCGTAACAAGGTAGCCGTACCGGAAGGTGCGGCTGGATCACCTCCTTTCTAAGGAGCATCTAGGCCGCCAAGCTTGCTTGGTGGTCCAGGGCCATTACGTCGGCAAACGTTCGACGGTGGTTGCTCATGGGTGGAACGTTGATTATTCGGCACACTTGACCTGCTCTGGTCGCGAGTACTGCTTCGGCGTGGAAAGCGAGATGGAGAGGCGAGGGTGTCGGGCACGCTGTTGGGTGTCTGAAGGTACGGCCGCAAGGTCGCCTTCAGTGCCGGCCCCAGTGCACTCGAATCTACTGGTTCGGGGTGATGGGTGGTTGGTCGTTGTTTGAGAACTGCACAGTGGACGCGAGCATCTGTGGCCAAGTTTTTAAGGGCGCACGGTGGATGCCTTGGCACCAGGAACCGATGAAGGACGTGGGAGGCCACGATAGTCCCCGGGGAGTCGTCAACCAGGCTTTGATCCGGGGGTTTCCGAATGGGGAAACCCGGCAGTCGTCATGGGCTGTCACCCGCTGCTGAACACATAGGCAGTGTGGAGGGAACGCGGGGAAGTGAAACATCTCAGTACCCGCAGGAAGAGAAAACAACCGTGATTCCGGGAGTAGTGGCGAGCGAAACTGGATGAGGCCAAACCTCAAACGTGTGAGACCCGGCAGGGGTTGCGTTTGGGGGGTTGTGGGATCTCTCTTCCACGGTCTGCCGGCCGTGGGACGAGTCAGAAACCGTTGATGTAGGCGAAGGACATGCGAAAGGTCCGGCGTAGAGGGTAAGACCCCCGTAGTCGAAACATCAGCGGCTCGTTTGAGAGACACCCAAGTAGCACGGGGCCCGAGAAATCCCGTGTGAATCTGGCGGGACCACCCGTTAAGCCTAAATATTCCCTGGTGACCGATAGCGGATAGTACCGTGAGGGAATGGTGAAAAGTACCGCGGGAGCGGAGTGAAATAGTACCTGAAACCGTGTGCCTACAAGCCGTGGGAGCGTCGGGCGAGCACTTGTGCTTGCCTCGTGACTGCGTGCCTTTTGAAGAATGAGCCTGCGAGTTTGCGGTGTGTTGCGAGGTTAACCCGTGTGGGGAAGCCGTAGCGAAAGCGAGTCCGAACAGGGCGTTTCAGTAGCACGCTCAAGACCCGAAGCGGAGTGATCTAGCCATGGGCAGGTTGAAGCGGAGGTAAGACTTCGTGGAGGACCGAACCCACCAGGGTTGAAAACCTGGGGGATGACCTGTGGTTAGGGGTGAAAGGCCAATCAAACTCCGTGATAGCTGGTTCTCCCCGAAATGCATTTAGGTGCAGCGTCGTGTGTTTCTTGCCGGAGGTAGAGCACTGGATAGGCGATGGGCCCTACCGGGTTACTGACCTTAGCCAAACTCCGAATGCCGGTAAGTGAGAGCACGGCAGTGAGACTGTGGGGGATAAGCTCCATGGTCGAGAGGGAAACAGCCCAGAGCATCGACTAAGGCCCCTAAGCGTACGCTAAGTGGGAAAGGATGTGGAGTCGCAGAGACAACCAGGAGGTTGGCTTAGAAGCAGCCACCCTTGAAAGAGTGCGTAATAGCTCACTGGTCTAGTGATTCCGCGCCGACAATGTAGCGGGGCTCAAGCGTACCGCCGAAGTCGTGTCATTGCAGCTATAGGGCCAACGCCCGCTGTGATGGGTAGGGGAGCGTCGTGTGCCGGGTGAAGCAGCACCGGAAGGTAGTTGTGGACGGTTCACGAGTGAGAATGCAGGCATGAGTAGCGATACAAACGTGAGAAACGTTTGCGCCGATTGACTAAGGGTTCCTGGGTCAAGCTGATCTGCCCAGGGTAAGTCGGGACCTAAGGCGAGGCCGACAGGCGTAGTCGATGGATAACCGGTTGATATTCCGGTACCCGCTGTGAAGCGTCAAACATCGAGCATCGTGATGCTAAGGCCGTGAAGCCGCCGTCCTCGTCTTTGACGTGGTTCGGAGTGGTGGAGCCGCCGGCCCAAGCGGTTAGTAGGTGAGTGATGGGGTGACGCAGGAAGGTAGTCCATCCCGGGCGGTGGTTGTCCCGGGGTAAGGGTGTAGGCCGGTGTGTAGGTAAATCCGCACACCGTTAAGGCTGAGACCTGATGCCGAGCCGATTGTGGTGAAGTGGATGATCCTATGCTGTCGAGAAAAGCCTCTAGCGAGTTTCATGGCGGCCCGTACCCTAAACCGACTCAGGTGGTCAGGTAGAGAATACCGAGGCGTTCGGGTGAACTATGGTTAAGGAACTCGGCAAAATGCCCCCGTAACTTCGGGAGAAGGGGGGCCATTCCTGGTGATGAGTCTTGCACTCTGAGCTGGGGGTGGCCGCAGAGACCAGCGAGAAGCGACTGTTTACTAAAAACACAGGTCCGTGCGAAGCCGTAAGGCGATGTATACGGACTGACGCCTGCCCGGTGCTGGAACGTTAAGGGGACCGGTTAGTCAGGATTCGTCCTGGCGAAGCTGAGAACTTAAGCGCCAGTAAACGGCGGTGGTAACTATAACCATCCTAAGGTAGCGAAATTCCTTGTCGGGTAAGTTCCGACCTGCACGAATGGCGTAACGACTTCTCGACTGTCTCAACCATAGGCCCGGTGAAATTGCACTACGAGTAAAGATGCTCGTTTCGCGCAGAAGGACGGAAAGACCCCGGGACCTTTACTACAGTTTGATATTGGTGTTCGGTTCGGCTTGTGTAGGATAGGTGGGAGACTTTGAAGCGGCCACGCCAGTGGTTGTGGAGTCGTCGTTGAAATACCACTCTGGTCGTGCTGGATGTCTAACCTCGGTCCGTGATCCGGATCAGGGACAGTGTCTGATGGGTAGTTTAACTGGGGCGGTTGCCTCCCAAAGGGTAACGGAGGCGCCCAAAGGTTCCCTCAGCCTGGTTGGTAATCAGGTGTTGAGTGTAAGTGCACAAGGGAGCTTGACTGTGAGACCGACGGGTCGAGCAGGGACGAAAGTCGGGACTAGTGATCCGGCGGTGGCTTGTGGAAGCGCCGTCGCTCAACGGATAAAAGGTACCCCGGGGATAACAGGCTGATCTTCCCCAAGAGTCCATATCGACGGGATGGTTTGGCACCTCGATGTCGGCTCGTCGCATCCTGGGGCTGGAGTCGGTCCCAAGGGTTGGGCTGTTCGCCCATTAAAGCGGTACGCGAGCTGGGTTTAGAACGTCGTGAGACAGTTCGGTCCCTATCCTCTGTGCGCGCAGGAATATTGAGAAGGGCTGTCCCTAGTACGAGAGGACCGGGACGGACGAACCTCTGGTGTGCCAGTTGTTCTGCCAAGGGCATGGCTGGTTGGCTACGTTCGGGAGGGATAACCGCTGAAAGCATCTAAGCGGGAAGCCTGCTTCGAGATGAGTATTCCCACCCACTTGATGGGGTAAGGCTCCCAGTAGACGACTGGGTTGATAGGCCAGATCTGGAAGCACCGCAAGGTGTGGAGGTGACTGGTACTAATAGGCCGAGGGCTTGTCCTCAGTTGCTCGCGTCCACTGTGTTGGTTCTGAAACCACGAACGACCGTCGTAGTCATAGGCCACGACTCCGGTTGTCAGTTTCATAGTGTTTCGGTGGTCATAGCGTGAGGGAAACGCCCGGTTACATTCCGAACCCGGAAGCTAAGCCTCACAGCGCCGATGGTACTGCAGGGGGGACCCTGTGGGAGAGTAGGACGCCGCCGAACAAATTTTGAAGAAAACCCCGGACCGGGACACGGTCCGGGGTTTTCTGCGTTTACGGTCCTTTCTGGCTTTCTGGCTTTCAGGCTTTCAGGCTTGTAGGTCCTTTCAGGGCTTCACCAGTTCCGCCTCGTAGGCCACGATCACGGCCTGCACCCGGTCTCTCGCGCCCGTCTTCGCGAGTATGCGGGAGACGTGCGTCTTCACCGTGGATTCCGCGAGGTGCAGGCGCTGCCCGATCTCCGTGTTGGTCCAGCCCTGGGCGATGACGGTGAGGATCTCGCGTTCGCGGTCCGTGAGGCCGGCGATGCGGGGGTCCTCGGCGGCCGGGACGCCGGGTGGTGCGGGGAGGTGCTGGACGTAGGCGTCGAGGAGACGGCGGGTCAGGCTCGGGGCGACGATCGCGTCGCCGGCGGCCACCGCGCGGATGCCCGCGAGGAGCTCCTCGGGGAGTGCGTCCTTCAGCAGGAAGCCGGAGGCGCCGGCGCGCAGGCCCGCGTAGGCGTACTCGTCCATGTCGAAGGTCGTGAGAATGAGGACGCGCGGGGCCTGGCCCTCGGTGTCCCGGTGCTCGGTGATGATGCGGCGGGTCGCCTCGATGCCGTCCATGCCGGGCATGCGGATGTCCATGAGGACGACGTCGGGGCGGAGTCGGGCGGTGAGCCGGACGGCTTCGGTGCCGGTGCCGGCCTCGCCCGCGACGCTCAGGTCGTCCTGGCTCTCCAGGAGCATGCGGAAGCCGAAGCGCTGCATGGGCTGGTCGTCGACGATGAGGACCGAGGTCACGTGGCGGGTTCCTTCGGAGCGGGCGGGACGGGGAGCCGGGCCTGGACCCGCCAGCCGCCTCCGGGCAGCGGGCCCGCGTCAAGTGTGCCGTCGTACAAGGCGGTTCGCTCGCGCATTCCGGTGAGTCCGCGTCCGCTGTGGCCGGGGGCGGGCGGTCCGCCCTTGCCGGTGTCGGTGACGGTGAGGGTCGTGCCGGTGGAGGTGTGGGTGAGGGTGACGGTCGCGGCGGCTTGGGGGCCGCCGTGCTTGAGGGTGTTGGTGAGGGCTTCCTGGGCGATGCGGTACAGGGCGAGTTCGGCGGCCGGGGAGAGGGGGAGGGCCGGGGTGCCTTCCTCGGTGAGGTCGACAGGGAGGCCCGCGGTGCGGACACCGGTGACGAGCTCGTCCAGAGTGGCGAGCGTCGGCTGGGGGGCCAGTTCGGGTGCGGCGGGCGGGAGTTCGTCGTCCGCGTTCAGCACGTCGAGGAGGCGGCGCAGGTCGGTGAGGGCCTGGCGGCTGGTGGTGGCGATGGCGGTGAGGGCCTGGCCCGCGCGTTCCGGGTTGCGGGCGGCGGCGTAGGAACCACCGTCGGCGAGGCCGGTGATGACGGAGAGGTTGTGGCCGATGATGTCGTGCATCTCGCGGGCGATGCGGGCGCGTTCGGCGGCGGCGGCGAGACGGGCCTGCTGGTCGCGCTCTGTTTCGAGCCGGCGGGCGCGTTCGACGAGGGACGCCGTGTAGTCCTGGCGGCTGCGGACGGCGATGCCGAGGGCGGCGACAAGGGCGAGCGACCACAGTTGCGGGACGACCTGCATGTCCCAACTCCCCTTGGGGAAGCGGAGGACGCCGACCACGATCGGGATCATCGTGAGGGCGCAGCCGAGGAGCAGGGTGCGGGCCCGGGCGCGCAGGGCGAGGTTGAAGACGACGAAGAGCTGGAGCAGGGCGGCCTGGAGGACGGCGCCGGTGGCGCTGTTGACGATGCCGGCGGTGACCATGACGGTCAGGGCGGTCATCGGGTGGGTGCGGCGCCACAGGAGGGGCACGGACAGGGCGAGGCTGAGGAGGAGGACGAGCGGGCCCGGCACGTCGGTGTTGTGGGCGATGTTCTTCCAGCCGTCGCCCGCGTAGTCGATGAGGGCGGCGGCGACGCAGAAGCCGGTGAGGAGGAGGTCCCACACCAGGGGGTGGCGCCGGTCGTGGGCGCGCACCCGCTGGGTGGTGCGGTGCAGGAAGCGGGAGGTGCGGGGCTGGGGCGTCGTCACGGCTTCTTCCCGGTCGGCTGGCGTGGGGCCCAGTCTGTTCACACGTCGCGGCGCTTGAGAAGGAGCGCGGCTGCGGTGAGCGCGGCGGCGGCCCACAGGGTGAGGGTGAGCAGGCCGGTGAGCGGGGCGTTGTGGGCGGCGAGGGCGTCGATGGAGCCGAGCGCTTCGGCGGACTTGGCGGGGAAGTACCGTACGGCGCTGTCCACCACGTCGTTGCCGATGGCGCCGAGGACCTCGGGGAGGATCAGGACGAGGCCGAAGAAGGCGCCGATCGCGGCGGGGACGGAACGGCACAGGGCGCCGAGGGCGAGGGCGATGACGCTGAGCAGGGTGATCCCCGCGGCGTTGCCCGCGAGGGCGGTGAGGACGCCCGGGTCGGTGAGGCCGAGGGCCTTGTCGGTCTCGCCGAGCCAGATCTGGGCGACGAGGAACGTGACGGTGTTGACGGTGAGGGAGACGGCGAACGCGGTGGCGCCGAAGACGGCGGCCTTCGCCCACAGGACGGGCAGGCGCCGGGGGACGGCGGTCATGGTGGCGCGGACCAGGCCGGTCGCGTACTCGCCGGCGGTGACGAGGATGCCGAGGACGACGAGGCAGAGCTGGGAGATCTGGGTGCCGAAGAGGGTGAAGACGATGGTGTCGATGTTCGCGTCGTCGCCGTCGTAGGTGGAGCCCATGACGATGCCGACGGCGAGGACGACGGTGGCGGCGAGGGCGAGCGTGAGCCAGGTGGAGCGCAGGGTGCGCAGCTTGTGCCATTCGGAGGTGAGGACGCGGCGCGGGGTGACGGCGTAGGGCGTGGCGGTCATGCGGCGGCTCCGGTGAGGCGGGCAGGGGTGGTGGCCTGGTACTCGACGGTGTCGTGGGTGAGGTCCATGAAGGCTTGCTCCAGGGACGCGGTGCGCGGGGTGAGTTCGTGGAGCGGGACGGCGTGGGCGGCGGCGATGTGGCCGATGTCCTGGGCGGTGAGGCCGCGTACGTGGAGGGTGTCGGGGGTCTCGGCGGTGATGTCGGTGGCGCCGGTCAGCAGGGTGCGGAGCCGGTCGGTGTCGGGGGTGACGACGTGGACGTAGGCGGCGCCGGAGGTGCGGACGAGGTCGGCGACGGTGGTGTCGGCGAGGAGGCGGCCGCGGCCGATGACGACGAGACGGTCGGCGGTCTGGGCGGTCTCGGACATGAGGTGGGAGGAGACGAGGACGGTGCGGCCTTGTGCGGCGAGGGACTTGAGGAGGGTGCGGATCCACAGGACGCCCTCGGGGTCGAGGCCGTTGACGGGTTCGTCGAGGATGACGGTGGCGGGGTCGCCGATCAGGGCGGCGGCGATGCCGAGGCGCTGGCCCATGCCGAGGGAGAAGCCCTTGACGCGCTTGGTCGCGACGTCGGTGAGGCCGGTGAGGTCGAGGACGTGCTCGACGCGGGAGCGCGGGATGCCGTGGGTGTGGGCGAGGGCCATGAGGTGGTGGAAGGCGGTGCGTCCGGGGTGGACGGCCTTGGCCTCCAGGAGGGCGCCGGCCTCGGTGAGCGGAGCGGGGTGGGTGACGTAGGCGCGGCCGCCGATGGTGGCGCGGCCTGCGGTCGGGGTGTCGAGGCCGAGGAGCATGCGCATCGTCGTGGACTTGCCGGCGCCGTTGGGGCCGAGGAAGCCGGTGATGGTGCCGGGTTCGACGGTGAAGGTCAGGTCGTCGACGACGGTCTTGTCGCCGTAGCGTTTGGTGAGGCCGTGCGCTCGGATCGTCATGGCCCCCACGGTGCCGTCCGGGGTGCGGGCTGCGCGTCGGACCGGGGCACGGAGCTGCGGAAATGCCGTAGTACCGGAGTACTACGGGCCCGTAGGGTGCCGTTGCATGGACTACGAGATCAGGGCTGTGCGGGACGACGAGTGGCCGGCGGTGCGTGAGTTGCGGCTGGCGGCGCTGCGGGACGAGATGGCGCCGGTGGCGTTTCTGGAGACGTACGAGCAGGCGCTGGAGCAGCCCGACGGGTACTGGCGGGACCGGACGCGGAACGCGGCGCGGGGTGAGGCGGCGCGGCAGTTCGTGGCGGTCGGGCCGGACGGCCGGTTGGTGGGCACGGTGGTGGCGCTCGTCGAGGAGGCCGGCACGGATGACTTCTTCGGGCGGCCGGTGACGCGGCGGCAGGCGCAGATCGTCGGCGTGTACGTGCGGCCGGAGGCGCGGGGGATCGGGGTGACCGAGGCGCTGTTCGAGGCGGCGGTGGCGTGGTCGCGGGGACTTGAGGGGCTTGAGCGGGTGCGGTTGCACGTCCACGAGGACAATCCGCGGGCCGCGGGCTTCTACCGGAAGTTCGGTTTCGTGCCGACCGGAGGGGCCGTCCCGAACCCGGGGGACCCCTCCAAGTCGGACCTCGAGATGGTGCTCGGCGAGCCCGGGGAGTGACGGGTGCCGGCGGGGCTCAGCCGTAGGGGCGTTCGGCGCGGGCGGTGCGCAGGGCGTGGGCCCACCAGTCGAGCTGGTCGAGGAGGACCTTGGCGGCGCCGGCGGCGCCCTGCGGGTCGTCGGCGGGGCCGCCGGGGGTGAAGTGGTCGGCGGTGGCGCGGTGGAAGCTGACGCCGTCGCGGACGGTGGTGCAGTGCAGCTCCGCGAAGACGAGGCGGAGCTGCTCGACCGCGCGCAGGCCGCCGGCGACGCCGCCGTAGGAGACGAAGCCGACGGGCTTGGCCTGCCATTCGGTGTGGTGCAGGTCGATGAAGTGCTTCAGGTGGGCGGGAAAGCTGTGGTTGTACTCGGGGGTGATGACGACGTAGGCGTCCGCGTCGGCGATGCGGCCGGCCAGGTCGGCCTGGTCCGGGGTGCGCTGGTGGCCCCAGCTCGGGTGGCGCTCGGGGAGGTCGAGGTCGGCCAGGTCGATGACGTCGAAGTGAGTCTCGGGGGCGTGGGTGCGGGCCTGCGTGGTGAACCAGTCGGCGACGGTGGGGCTGAGGCGGCCGTCGCGGGTCGAGCCGACGATGACGGCGGTGCGGAGGGGAGCGTTGTTCGCGGTCTTGTTCATGGTGAGGGCTCCTTCGTGGGTCGGGTTACGGGGCGGTCGTCGTGGATCGGGTTATGGGGCTGTCGTCGAGGGTCGGGTCACGGGGCTGTCGTCGAGGGCGCCTGATCGGTGCTCGGCGCTGAAGGCCGGGCCCGCCGCGGTGCGGAACGCGTGGTGAGGGTTCGGGACGGGCGGGTTTTCAGGAGGGCGTGGGTCAGGGCTGCCAGGAGGGTCATCAGGGCCGCGACCGTCCACGAGGTGACGTGCCAGGCCGAGGTGAAGGCCTCGGTGTGGCCGCCGGCGCCCGCCGTGACGCGGGCCGCCGCTTCCGGGGAGCCGATGCGGGACTCCAGGGCGGACAGGAGCAGGGCGCCGAAGACGGTGAGCATGACGGCGCCGGTGCCGCCGCGCACGGTGTTGAGGAAGCCGGAGGCCATGCCGACCTCGGACGCGGGGACCATGGACAGCGCCTGGGCGTCGACGATGCCGATGGACAGGCCCTGTCCCGCGCCGATGGTGAGCAGGGGCCCGGCGAGCCCGGCGGCGGAGATGCCGGGGTGGAGCGTGGTGAGCCAGGCGTTGCCGGCGGCGATGAGCAGCAGCGACAGGACCAGCAGGTGCCGGGCGGGGACGCCGCGGTTGACGAGGCGGGCGCCGAGCGGGGGCAGGGCGAGGACGGGGACCGTCATCAGGAGCAGGGTCAGTCCGGCGGCGCGGGCCGAGACACCGCTCGCGCCCTGGAGGTAGGTCGGCAGGAAGGTGAGGGCGCCGGTGGTGCCCGCGCCGAGCGCGAAGGCGCCGACGGCCCAGCCGGCGAAGGCAGGGTTGCGGGCGAGCCGGATGTCGAGGATCGGGCGGCGGCCGGCGCGCAGGAGGTGCCGCTCGGTGCGGACGAAGGCGATGAGCAGGGCGAGCGCGAGGGCGCCGGGGAGCAGTGCCTGCGCGGAGGCCCAGCCGGACTTGGAGCCCTGGGTGACGGCGAAGAGGGCGAGGGCCAGGCCGGCGATGAAGGTGGCGGCGCCCGCCTTGTCGACCTGGGGGCGGACGTCGGCCCGGGACTCGCTCATCAGGCGGGTGCCCAGCAGGATGACGGCGCCCACGGCGACGTAGGACAGGAACGTGGCGCGCCAGCCGACGGCGTCGACGAGCCAGCCGGAGAAGGTGGGGCCGAAGGCGAGGCCGAGGCCGGCGGTGGTGCCGAGGGAGGCGAAGACGCGGGTGCGGGCGGGGCCGGTGAAGGTGGCGGCGAGCAGGGAGCCGCCGGAGGCCATGACGCCGGCGGCGCCGATGCCCGACACGATGCGGGCGGCGTCCAGGAGCAGGACGTGCGGGGCGAGGGCGGAGGCGAGGGTGCCGGCCGTGTAGACGGCGGCGCCGGCGGTGAGGACGCGGCGGCGGCCGTGGAGGTCGCCGAGCGAACCGGCGACCAGCATGCAGGAGGACGCGGCGAGGAAGTAGCCGACGACGACCCACTGCAGGGCGGCGCCGGACGCGTCGAGGTCGGCGCCGATGCGGGGCAGGGCCACGGTGGTGCCGGACATGGCCATCGGCAGGGTGAGCATGCCGAGGAGCACGACGATCAGGGTCAAGGTGGGGCGGCTGCCGCCGACTTCGCGGGCCGCCGAAGCCTGGGGTTCGGTTGCCATGCCGGTAAAGTACAACCACGGTTGTAAGAAGTGCAACCGTCGTTGTACCTAGGTCCGCGGGCCTAGGCTGTACGGGAACGGAGGCCGGGCATGACGGAGCAGGATCAGGTACGGCACAGGAGCGGCGGCACGCTGGAGAAGCGGCAGGCGCTGCTGCGCGGCGCGCGCACGGTCTTCGGGCGCGAGGGCTACACGCGGGCCGGCATCGACGAGATCGCCGCCGAGGCCGGCGTCTCCACCCGCACCCTCTACAACCACTTCGGCGGCAAGGCGAACCTGTTCCGTGAGGCGCTCCTCGACAGCGCCGCCGCCGTCACGGCCGCCCATATCGCGCTCGCCGAACGGCACTTGACCAAGGTGACCGACGTCGAGAAGGACCTGCTCGCCTTCGCCCGCGAGTGGATGGGCCGCCGCACCGACCACGACGCGCACATGCGCCTGGTCCGCCAGATCATCGCGGAGGGCAACCGGCTGCCCGCCGACGTCATCGAGGAGTGGCAGCGCATCGGCCCGCGCGCGGTCACCGAGGCGGTGCGCGAGCGGCTCGAGGCCCTCGGTGCGCAGGGCCTGCTGCGCATCGCCCCCGGCGAATCGGCGGAGGCCGCCCGCCACTTGATGCTGCTCGTCGCCGGCGGCGTCACCACGGACACCTTCTTCGGCGTCGTCCCGATGTCCGCCGAGGAACTCGACGCCCGCGTGGTCGGCGGCGTCCGCACGTTCCTGAAGCTCTACGGGGCCTGAGCACTCCGTCCCGCGTACGGGAAGGGCCGCACCCGGCGCCGCGACGCCTCAGCCGACGGGCAGCTCGGCGTCCGGCCAGCGGGTGCGGGCCTGCTCGCGCGAGCGCAGCAGCGCCAGGGTGACCAGGCCCCGGTCCGCGCCGCGGGACAGCAGCTCGGGGAGCTGGGGGAGCGGGGCGACCGCGGCGACGTCGTCCAGGACCAGGGTCATTGGTGGGTCGAGCCGGCCGGCGGGTGACCTTTCGGCCATGCGGCGGCCGTGCTCGACCACGCTGGAGGCGAGTGCCGTCAGGAGCGGCATCGCGCCGGGGTGTTGCCTGGGGTTCTCGATGGGTTCACCCACCACATAGAGCGTGCCCCCCTCGTCCACGAAGGAATCCAGGACGAGCGCGTCGGCCCGGTTCGGCGTGCAGGCCTCGCGGACGTGCACGGAGAACAGGGCGGACAGGGCGCGGGCCGTCAGCTCCTGCGCCATGTCGCGGCGTTCGGGGTGCGAGGTGAGCGCGGCCTCCAGCTCGCCGGCCGCGCCCGAGGCAGCCTTCGGGTTCGTCCGCAGGATGCGGACCGCCTCCTGGACCTGGGTGCCCTGGGCCCAGCGGTGCACATGGCGGAACGGTTTGCCTTCGGCGGCCGCCGCGTGGAGGTAGCTGCGCAGCAGGGTCTCGGCGGTCTCCGCCAGCGCGGAGTCGAGCTTCGCGGTGGGGCGGACGGGGGCCAGGAGCGCTGCCGCGCGGGACGCCGCCGTGTCCTTGTCCTCGCAGCGGGACGCTGGGTTCCAGTGGAGGCGGGCCGGGGTGTCGCACAGGTGGGAGGGGTCGTAGAGGAGGACGGGGCCGAGCTTGGCGCGAGCGTCCTTGGTCTCCTGCCAGATCTCCGGGGAGGAGGTGACGATCAGGGCTGCGCCGGGTGCGTCTTGGATGGCCTGTACGGCTTCGGCGTGGCGGGTCGGTGCGGGGCCCAGCAGGAGGGGGCCGGTTGTTCTGGGGGACGGGACCGTGGTCGAGGGTGGCGTCTGCGCGGCGGGGGTTTCGTTCACGGGTGCTGCCGGTGGGGGCTGGTCGCGCCCCGCGACGGAGTCGCTGAGCGGTGCAGCCCCGCGCCCCTGACGGGGCTCCTGCTCGCGCCCCGCGACGGAGTCGCTGGTCGGAACAGCCCCGCGCCCCCTTCGGGGCGCTTCCGTGGTGCGGCGGTTCTTGCGGACCGCTCGCCATCTGGTGAAGGTGCCCGCCACGAAGATGGTCAGGACCACCCCGATCAGGACCTGGCTGATGAGGAGGCCCCAGACGAGGCCGTAGCCGGAGAGCTGGGACTTCGGGGTGGACGGCCAGGCCGCCGGGATGTCGTGCGGGGCCGTGATCAGGGAGCGCAGGGCCGGCGGCGTGTGGCCGAAGGTCACCCCGTCCGGCCACGCGCCCTTCGCGAACAGGCCCGCGAGCCCCGTCGCCGACCACACCAGGACGGTCATGCCGAGCACGAACGCCAGGACGCCGATCAGGAGGCCGTCCGGGACGCCGCCCCCGCGCCGCTGTTCCTCGCGGCGCTCGTAGCTCTCCCGCATCGTCATGCCACCGTGGACTCGGACGCGTCGCCGAGGCGCTGCTCGACGAAGGCCGCGGCCCGCTCCTCCGCCTCCAGTTCCGCCGCGCGCATCGCGTCGTCGTCGCCGACGAGTTCGTTCGACGACTCGGTCATGGCGCGGTCGGTGAAGACGAGCGGGCGTTCCGTCTCGGTGACGAGGTGTTTGACCACCTGCACGTTGCCGTTGACGTCCCACACGGCGATGCCGGGCGTGAGCGTCGGGATGATCTCGACGGCCCAGCGGGGCAGGCCGAGGACCCGGCCGGTGGCGCGGGCCTCGTCGGCCTTCTGGGCGTAGATCGTGCGAGTCGAGGCCATCTTGAGGATCGCGGCCGCCTCCTTCGCGGCGGCGCCGTCGACGACGTCGGACAGGTGGTGGACGACCGCGACGAAGGACAGGCCGAGACGGCGGCCGAACTTGAGCAGGCGCTGGAACAGCTGGGCCACGAACGGGCTGTTGATGATGTGCCACGCCTCTTCGACGAGGAAGATGCGCTTCTTGCGGTCCGGCCGGATCCAGGTGTGCTCCAGCCACACGCCGACGATCGCCATGAGGATCGGCATGGCGATGGAGTTGCGGTCGATGTGGGACAGGTCGAACACGATCAGCGGCGCGTCCAGGTCGATGCCGACCGTCGTCGGGCCGTCGAACATGCCGCGCAGGTCACCGTCGACGAGCCGGTCCAGGACCAGGGCGACGTCCAGGCCCCAGGCCCGTACGTCGTCTATGGCCACGTTCATCGCCTCGGCCGACTCCGGCTCGGGGTGGCGGAGCTGCTCGACGATGTCGGTGAGGATCGGCTGGCGTTCGGTGATGTGGTCGGTGACGTAGGCGTGGGCGACCTTGAGGGCGAAGCCGGAGCGCTCGTCGAGGCCGTGGCCCATCGCGACCTCGATGATCGTGCGGAGCAGCGCGAGCTGGCCCGTCGTCGTGATCGCGGGGTCGAGCGGGTTGAGCCGGATGCCCATGTCGAGGGCGGCCGTCGGGTCGAGCCGGATGGGAGTTATGCCCAGCTCCTGGGCGATGAGGTTCCACTCGCCGACGCCGTCCTCGCCCTGCGCGTCGAGCACGACGACCTGCCGGTCCTTGAAGCGGAGCTGACGCAGGACGTACGTCTTCTCCAGCGCCGACTTGCCGTTGCCGGACTCGCCGAGGACCAGCCAGTGCGGCGCCGGGAGCTGCTGCCCGTACAGCTGGAACGGGTCGTAGATGTACCCCTTGCCGGAGTACACCTCGCGCCCGATGATCACGCCGGAGTCGCCGAGGCCCGGCGCGGCGGTCGGCAGGTAGACGGCCTGGGCCTGGCCCGTGGACGTGCGCACGGGCATCCGGGTCGTCTCCACCTTGCCGAACAGGAAGGAGGTGAACGCGTCCGTGAGGAGGGACAAGGGGTCACGCATCGGGAGCCTCCATGGGTGACGTGTGACCTACCTTCGGATGCCGGTCGCGAAGGGCAACGTGTTCACGAACGCCCGGTGGTGCTCACGGTCGCACCACTCCAGCTTCAGATAGGACTTGCCGGCCGAGGCCCGGATGGTCCGCTTGTCGCGGGCCAGCGCGTCCGGGTTGCGGGAGGAGACGGTGATGTAGCCGACGAGGTTCACTCCGGCGGCGCCGCTGGCCAGGTCCTCGCCGCGCTGGTCGAGACGGCCGTGCGCGGCGATGTCGCGCGGGTCGACCGTGCGGTTCATCTTGGCGGCGCGGGACGCCTCCGCCTCGTCGTTCGTCTTCTCGGTGAGCATCCGCTCGATGGCGATCTCGGTGGGCTCCAGGTCCATGGTCACGGCGACCGTCCGGATGACGTCCGGGGTGTGGACGAGGAGCGGGGCGAGGAAGTTCACCCCGACCGGCGTCATCGGCCACTCCTTGACCCAGGCCGTGGCGTGGCACCAAGGCGCGCGGGTCGAGGACTCGCGGGTCTTCGCCTGGAGATAGGTCGGCTCCATGGCGTCCAGCTCGGCCGGCCAGGCGTTCCGCTTCGTCATCGCCTGGATGTGGTCGATCGGGTGGTCCGGGTCGTACATCGAGTGGATCAGGGAGGACAGCCGGCTCTGGCCGAGCGGCTGGCGGACCCGGATGTCGGCCTCCTGGAGGCGCGAGCAGATGTCGGTCAGCTCGCGCGCCATGACGACGGCGAGCCCGGCGTCCCGGTCGACCTTCCGGCCGGAGTGCGGGCGGGTCGCGCGCGCCATCGCGTTGGCCTCGGCGGCCAGCTCTCGCGTGTAGTGCATGCAGGCGACGAGGTAGGCGCGGTGCTGCTCGCTGCTCGTCGACACCATCGACTGGAGCTGGTCGTACGAGCCCTGCAGCCAGCCGGGGGCGGTGGAGTCGCCGCGCACGACGACGTCCTTGGCGTGCGCGTCCGGGTCGGCGGGAAGGGTGCGGGCCAGCATCTGGAGGCGGGTCACGAAGCCGTCGCCGTTCGCCACGTGCTTGAGCAGTGTGCCGAACCGGTCGACGAGCGCCTCCTGGTCCTCGGAGTCGCGCAGGCCGACGCCGGGGCCCTCGATCTCGATCGCGGCGGTCACCGTGCGCCGGTCGGCGTGCAGCAGCACGGCGATCTCGTCCGGGCCGAACGGCGCCGAGAGCCAGGTCAGCCGGCCGATGCCGGGCGGCGGCCCGATCTCGACCTCACGCCCGTCGAGCCGGGTGCCGGCCTCCATGGTGCGCGAGCGGTACGCCGTCCCCCGGCGCAGGGAGCGCTTGTAACTGCGGTTGATCTCGAACCACTTGTAGAACGTGCGGCCCTTGTACGGGACGTAGACGGCGGCCAGCGCCAGCAGCGGGAACCCCATGAGGAGCACGATGCGCAGCGACAGGACGGGGACGAGCAGGCCGCACATCATGCCGAGGAACGCCCCGGCGATGATCAGGGCGAGCTCGCCGGACTCGCGGTTGCGCCCGACGATGGCGTTGGGGCGGGCGCGCCCGATCAGATAGGTACGGCGGGGCGTCACCGGAGGGGACACATGGGACTGGGTCGTCAACGCCCTGCACCTCCTCGCGGTTTGCTCGTGTTGCCGGTCCCGCTACGGCCTGCGTGCGGGGTGTTCGTGGGGCTCGTACGGGGCGGGGGTGCGGCGGAGGGGACAGTTCCGCCGCCGCCCCCGGCGGCCGGGCGACTGCTGTGCGCGGCCACCCCGCCGGACGCGGGGTTGGACGGGCGGGCCTGGCCTGCGCCGCCACCTCCGGGACCACCACTGTCCTGACGGGTGCTGTGGGTCTTGATGCCCTGCGAGACCAGCGCGGCGGGCGAGGACATGACCGCGGCGGCCTTGCCCTCGGCGCCGCGCATGATGCGGTTGTTGCGTACGTTCGCCATCTCGTCGCCGAAGCCGGGGACGAAGCGGTAGATCATGCCGCTCGCGAAGATGGCGAGCAGCACGATGGCGAGTCCGGAGACGACGGCGGCGAGCGAGTCGGGGCCGTCCTTGCTGGTGGACAGCGCGCCGGCCAGGCCGAGCACGATCACGATGACCGGCTTGACCAGGATGATCGCGACCATGATCCCGACCCAGCGGCGGACGTGGCCCCACAGGTTCTTGTCGACGAGCCCCGAGTAGACGACGACGCCGAGCAGCGCGCCCACGTAGAGGAGCACGGCCCGCAGGTAGAGCTCCAGGTAGAGCACACCGGCCGCCAGGATCGACACGAGCGAGACGACGATCAGCATGATCGGGCCGCCGCCGATGTCGTCACCCTTCTTGAGGGCCTCGGAGAACGTACCGAAGAACGCGTCCGTCTGATTGCCCGTCGCCTTCGCCAGCACGTCCGTGACGCCGTCGGCCGCCGATACGACCGTGTACAGGATCAGCGGGGTGAACGCGGAGGCGAGCACCGTCAGCCACAGGAAGCCGATGGCCTCCGACAGGGCGGTGCTCAGGGGGACGCCGCGCACGGCCCGCTTGGCCACGGCGAGCAGCCAGAGCAGGAGGGTGAGGACCGTCGACGCGGCGAACACCACGGCGTACTGCTTCAGGAACTCCTGGTTCGTGAAGTCGACCTCGGCGGTCTTCTTCACGGATTCGCTGAGCTTGTCGACGGTCCAGGAGGCGGCGTCGGCACAGCCCTTGGCGAGGCTGGAGAGGGGGTCGAGGGGGCTGGTGAGGTCGGGGGTGGTGACTCCGCCTCCGCCGCCTCCGCCGCCACTCCCGCCCTTGTCCCCGCGCTCGCAGTACTGCTTGGCGGGGCCGCGGATCAGGTCGCAGGGGTCGTTCTCGGGATCGGGGGCGGCGAAGGCGCGGGTGGCCGTCAGGACCGCCGTCGCCTGGACAGCGGAGGCCACGCCGGCGATCTTCAGGATGAGGCGTCGGCGGTCAGCGGGCATAGGTGAACCCTCCGTACTCTCGCACGGCCTTCGCCATGTCATCGGCGGTGGAAGCGCGCTGGTCGCGTCCGACCGGGACGGGGCCGTCCTTCTGCGTGAAGTCCTCGACCTTCCAGTCGCCGTCCACCCAGCGCATCTTGTAGCTGTTCGTGTACCAGCTCTCGGACACCGGGTTCTGCGTGCCCTCGCCGGTGAGGCCGAACAGGGAGGAGTACCAGATCGACACGGTCGCGGTGTCGCCCTTGTACGCGGTCGTCCTGGTGCCGACGGGGATGATTCGCGAGACGAAGGTGCTCCCGCTGGGAGCGACGCCGTCCTTGCTCAGCCCGATGCCGGTCAGGAAGCTCTCACTGGAGTACACCTTGTCGAGATCCCCGCGCCGGGCAGAGGCGACCGCCGGGGTGTAGACGGCGTCGACGATGCGGTCCCGCTTGGCCTTGTCGAACATGTCCGCCGAGCCGAGCTGAACCGCGTAATTGGCCGCCGCCGACTGAACGCCCTGTTCATCATGGGCGAAGCCGGAATCCACGGGCTTCGTGCCGCTCGCCGCCGTCGGGGCGGCACCCGCGCGGGGCCCGGACGAGCCGTCACCCTCGTCCGAGGACCCGCCGTCCCCGCGGTTGGCGAACGCGATCGCCGCGATGAGCAGCACCACGACGCCGACCACCGTCACGAGGGAACGCGACGACGAACGGACCGGTCTGCGCGCCCCGCCGTAGACGTCCCCGGAACCCTCGGGGAGCCGCGTGCGGGTCTGCCCCGTCCCGCCGTACAGATCGTCGTCGTCCCGCCGTCCGTCGGCACTCACTCGGCCCACGCCCCCTCACCCTCTCGCACGTACGCGGCCGCATACGCGTACGCATACGACGGTAGCCGTGCCGGTTCGCGCGCGGGCGCGGTGTGGTGACTGGACATCAGGGGACGCAACCTCAGCCGGTGGGTACGACAGGACGGATGGGGACGGGGACAGGAGAGGTAACCAGCGGGAACCGGGCCGAAACTGACGATGCGTGAACCGGGCTAAGCGCATCGCGCTAGACGGCCATCCCGTACACGATGGTGAAGAGCGTGCCGAGGGACCCGATGATGAAGACCCCGGTCAGGCCCGCGATGATCAGACCCTTGCCCTGCTCGGCGCTGAAGGTGTCGCGCAGGGCCGTCGCCCCGATCCGTTGTTTGGCCGCGCCCCAGATCGCGATACCGAGGCACAGCAGGATGGCCACGGCCATCACGACCTCGATCATCACGCGCGCCTCGTTGCCGAGGGTCCCGAACGGGCCCCAGTCGGGGGCGATCCCGCCGATGATGGTCGTGATGTCGCCTTTTTCGGCTGCCAGCAGCATGTGTAACTCACCGCCCCAAGTGGGTAGTTCTGTCGCCCCCGCCGCAGCGCAGAGGTCAGGCCCATTCTTCCTCAGAACGGAGCCGGTGCCCGCACACTTGGCGCCATTCCTTGGCCGAGTTCCTACGCACGCGCGGTCCCGGAACCATGGAGACGGAGGTTCCGGGACCGCGCAGGAACGTATGGTCACTCTGTGTATCACGCCGTTTTACCTGGAGCAATGAACGCAGGGGGCGGCGTACGGCGGCGTCGGGGCGCTCGGCCCCGGGGTCACCTGATGCGGTGGGCGTCCCAGAAGGGGCCGAGATCCTTGCTGGTCGCGGCCTGTGCGGCCCGCTTGAAGGCGGCGGTGGTGGAGACCCCGTACCAGTGGTCGCGGGCGTAGTTCCGGAGCAGGCCGTCCATGGCGGCGGAGCCGATGGTCTGCTCCAGGTCCCACAGGGCGCAGGGGCCGAGGGAGTAGAGGACGCGGAAAGAACCGGGGTGCGTCGAGAAGTACGCCATGGAGTTGGTGAGGGCGGCCTCGTCGTCGGGCCAGCTGGTCCCGTACGAGCACTGTTCCTCGAGGATGCCCATCAGGCGGAAGCTGGAGTACTGGGCGAAGCTCTCGTCGAGCCAGGGCGAGCGGTACTCGTCGTTGCCGACGATCCCGTACCACCACTGGTGGGCGATCTCGTGGACGGCGGCGCCGCCCTCCTCCGTGGTGCCGAGCAGGACGAGCCCCGGGTACTCCATGCCGCCGGGGAACCCGGGTGTCATGACGAGGTCGATCTCGCCGTACGGGTAGCGGCCGAGCGAGGCGCCGAGCGCGTCGACGGCGGTGGCGCCGTCGCGCCGGTTGATGCGGACGCCCTCGGCGGGGGTGTCCGGCGACCAGTAGGACCGGACGCGGACGCCACCGGGAGTGGTCGTGTCGGCGGTGCGGAACGGTCCGGCCGCCCATGCGAAGTCCCGCACCTTCCGCGCGACGCTGCGGGTGAGGGTGCGGCCGGGGGCGCCGGGACGGGTGGCGGTGCGGCCGGTTGCGGGGACCTTGAGTGCGGTCGGGTGGTCGAGCGTGACGCGGAAGTCGCCGGCCAGCGTGTAGAAGCTCTCCAGGCTGCTCGCGTACGGGTCGAGGTGCCAGCCCGTCGCGTCGTGTACGGCGAGGACGGGGAGCGTGTTGCCGAGGAAGCGGAAGGCGCCCTCGCGGCCGAAGCGCTCGGTGCGGTCGGGCACGGTGAGCTCGACGTCGAAGGAGACGGTGGCGCGCCGGCCCTGCTGGAGCGGGGCGGGCAGTTCGATGCGCAGGGCGGTGCAGTCCACGGTCAGCGGCGCTGCGGTGCCGCCGCGCACGCGGGAGACCTTGACGGCCGGGGCCGCGCATCCGTCGGGGCCGTTGCCCCAGAGCCGTACGTAGACCTCGCGCAGGGGCTGCGCGGAGGCGTTCCGGAACGACACGCGCTGGCGTCCCGTCCAGCGGTCGCCGGTGGCGTCGGAGCGCAGGGAGACGTCGTAGCGGGGGCGGTCGGGGGTGGCGGTGCCGCTCGTCGCCTGGGGCGCCGCGGTCGCCCCGCCGGAGCCGGTCGCGGCGGCGGCGACCAGCAGGAGGAACACAACAAGCATTCTGCGCAGGGCAGTTGACGGCGACATGGCCGCAGATCGTGCCACAGGGGCGGCCCGGCACACCCCGCCGTGCGCGAAGTGACGGGACCGGTTCCGCTACGGGGCGGGGCCTACGGGACGTAACATCCCGGAACCCGTGCAACCGCCGGCCCGGGGTCGCGCATCCTCGCCGGTGCGCCCCGAGGACACAGGGGCGGTGTGATGTTCGAGCTCGACCAGGTGGGTGACGGGGATGAACGTGCAGCGGGCGGTGGTGTGGGCGGCGGCGGTACTGCTGCTCGGCGGGACGGTGACCGGCTGCGGCGACGAAAGGGCGAGACCCGCGGCCGAGGAACCGGGGCGTGCGGCGTCGCAGAAGCCGGACTCGAAGACGCTCGACTCCGACGACGACCACACGGTGATCCGCCTGTCCGACGGCCGCGAACTGTCCCTGACGTACGCGAAAGGCCGGGGTCTGGAGGCGAAGCACCGCGACGCGGCTGCGGAGGCCTGGTCCGCACCGAAGACGGTCTACGCGACGGCCGAGGACCCGTGCCAGGGCATCGAGGCGAAGGCGTACCGGGGCACGGTGTGGGTGGTGGCGGGCTTCGGTCCGTACTGCCGGGACGGCGAGGAGCCGCAGGACGTGCTCGCGGCGGTCGGCACGGACGATCTGTCCACCTGGGCCACGAGCGTCGTGTCGGGCCAGGGCTTCGAGCCGAAACCCCGGGTCCGTGACGCCGGCGCGCGGGTCGACTTCGTGGACCGCAGCTGGATCGGCACGACGACGCTGACCTGGAAGAAGTCGTCGGGCTTCGCTTCACCCACGGAGACCTACCGCCCCATCCACAAGTGGTACGTGGGCCGCTGGCGCTCCCAGGACGGCACCCAGCAACTCACCATCGACCAGGCCGCCGGCAGCCGAAGCGCCCGCCTGACCATCGAGTCCCTCACCGGCCCGCGCTGCACGGGCACCGCGATGCTGACCGGCCTCGACCAGCACGACCTGACGATCAACAACTTCAAGCTGGAAGAGGGCACCAAGACGGCGTACTGCCCACCGGAGGACGAGACCGAGTACTCGTTCGCGGTGGACTCGGCCGACGGCCCGTTGCGCCTGGTCAGGATCGGCAATCACCCGAAGACGGTGCGGACGTACGAGCGGGCGGAGTAGGCCGACTCGCGCCGGATCCGTCCGGGCTGACGGTGATCCGGTCTCCGTAGAGCTGCACGTGCCGCCCCGTCGGGTGCAAGTCTGCCTCGTCGAGGAACTCTGTCTCGTCCCGTCCTTCGACGTGCAGGCTGTAGTACCAGGCCCGCTGAGCGGGGGCGGTGCCGTCTTCGTAGTCCGGGTGCCCCACGATCACTTCCGCGCCCGCCAGGCCGAGTTCGCGGGCATCGGCGGAGTCGCCGACCCGCACGACGTCACCCGTCTTGAAACGGGGCGCGGTGGCGGCCCCCATCTCGCCGGCCTGGGCGCCGTACACAGTGGGGTGGAGGAAGACGCCGCCGTGAACCGGACGCTCCCACGAGCCGTTCCAGCCGCCGAACTCCTTGTCCTGGGTGAATCCGAGAGCCTGGAGGCAGTCGGGTGCCGAACCGTTCGGCGTGAGGTCGATCTCGAAGTGCAGCATCTCCGGGGTGCGGGGGAACGGCCCCCGGGCGGGCACGATCACCGTGCCGTGAGGTTCGAGCGCCGCGCGAAGGTGCTCGGCGAGTTCAGTCTCTTGCTGAGGCGTGGCCTCGGCCCAGAGGGCGAGCCAGACGAGGCGGTAGGGCGCTAGGGCGGCGGGCGCGTCGTGGTTGCGGGTCGTCATGAGTCAGTGGGGTTCCAGGGTGAAGTGGTCGAACTCTCCGGCCCGTACGCCGAGTACGAAGGCGTTCCACTGGACGCGGGTGGTGGTGACGACCTTCTTGGGTACGGCTCTGGCGCGTATGTACAGGAGGTCGGTGTCTTCGGCCGCTACGGAAACGTCGAAGGGTGACTCGGTGACGGGTTCGTCCTTGAGGATGCGGACGAGCTGCCCGAAGTCGGTGCGGGTGGTGGTGAGTACGGTGCCGGTGGGGTCGCTGGACTCGGTCATGTGGATGGCGTCGGGGGACGCGGAGACGTGGACGCAGGACTCGCCCTCTCCGCAGTAGGACGACTTCTGCCAGGTCTGCATGCTTCCGTGCCCTCTCAGATGGTGTGCAGGACGTGCAGGATCAGCGTTCGGGACTCGACCTCGGTGAGGCTCAGTGCGAGCAGGCGGTCGAGGACGATGCGGTACTTGGCCAGTTGGCCCTCGGCGTCGAGCAGCGCGGGGCCGTGGGACTGGTCGAGCTGGACGGTGTCCAACGGGGGGACGGCCCCGTGCACGTAGTAGATGGGCTGCCCGGACCCGGGGTAGCCGCCGGCGTCGAACGGGATGACGTGGATCGAGACGTTGGGGTGCTCGCTGCACTTCAGCAGGTGCTGGAGTTGCTGCCGGGCGACTTCCCTTCCCCCGAAGCGCATGTGGAGCGCCGCCTCGTGAATGACGGCGCGGTACTGGACGGAGAGCTCCCGGCCGAACAGCACCGCTTGCCGTTTGATGCGGAACGAGGCGCGGTGTTCGATCTCTGACGGGGCGAGTTCCGGGACCACCTGCTCGAAGACGGCTCGGGCGTGATCCAGAGTCTGGAGCAGCCCGGGGATGCCCGAGGTGTGGGCCGTGCGCAGTGCAGTGCCGTGATGTTCGAGCTCGGCCAGGTCGAGCAGGGCGGGCGGCAGAATGTCGCGGTACTCCTCCCACCAGCCGCGCCGCCGGTCGCCGGTCATGCCGCAGAGGGCGTCGACCAGACTCTTGTCCGGGCACTCGTACTGGCAGGCCATGCTCCGCAGGCGCTCGGCGCTGACACCCAGGCGACCGGTCTCCATGTTGCTGACCTGGGCCTGCTTCATGCCGAGCAGGCGGGCCGCCTCGGTCGATGTCAGCCCCGCCCGCTCGCGCAGTCTGCGCAGTTCGGCGCCGAACCGCAGCTGCCGGGCCGTCGGGCTGGTCCTCACGGGCATGTTGTCGTTCCTCCGTGCTGGCCTTCACTCACAGGAGTGGAAGGCGAAGCTATTAAGCGAAACGGGGTGAAGAATATATCCCGCAGGCTCTACTTTCTCCTCAGGCGCCAACCCCGCCCAGAAGCACCCCGCTCGACGGAGCGGCCACGGTCACTGGGCACTCGTCATCCAACTCCCTCCCAGACCAAGGGACTTCCATGAACGTGAACAAGGGCATGGACAAGGACAAGGTAACGCCACCCTGGACGTACACCCTCCAACTCCCGCACGACCCCCGCGCCCCGGGTATCGCCCGCGCCGCACTCCGCCTGATCCTCGCCGCACACGGCCGAACCGAACTGGCCGAACCCGCCGAGCTGTTGGCCTCCGAACTCCTCACGAACGCCCACGCCCACACCACCGGCACCTACGCCCTGCGCCTCGCCCCCGGAATCCTCGACCCGCACCACGTCCGGGTGTCGGTCTGGGACACGGACGCGACGATGCCGCCACCCTTCGGTCCTGTCGCCGGGGCTGGGGACGAAGGTGGCCGAGGGCTCTACCTCGTACGGGCGTACGCGGAGGCGTGCGGGGCGTACGCGATGCCGGTGGGTGGGGGCGGGAAGGTGGTGTGGGCGGAGTGCGGCGGTCGGTGAAGGCGCGTGGCGGAGCCGGATGGAGCATCGGCTCGGGCCTACCGGCCGCTGAGGTGTCTACTAGGCTGGCCACCAGTGGAGCGCTCGTGTCCGTCGTCCAGGAGGCGGAGCCCCTGACCGTTCCTCTGACACGCCTGGAGGATGCCGTGACCGCCGAGCTTCCCGACTGGATGATCCCGCCCCGGCCCAGTGGCTGGGAAGCCGACGACCTCGACCACCTTCCCCAGGCCCCCCGGCACACCGAGCTCATCGACGGAGCCCTGATCTTCATGATGTCGCCGCAGCGGTCCTGGCACTCCAGGCTCGTGGAGAACCTGACCTTCGCCCTGCGGCGGGCAGCCCCGACGGGGTACGAGGCGGAGCGCGAGATGACGGTCCGCTTGGACAAGAAGAGCCGCCCCGAGCCCGACATCCTGGTCACCACCGCGGCCTACGACCCCGACCGCACCTGGTACGCGCCGACCGATGTCTCCCTGGTCGTCGAAGTGGTCTCGGAGGAATCCGCCGACCGGGACCGCTCCTTGAAGCCCTTCAAGTACGCCCAGGCTGGGATCCGTCACTTCTGGCGCGTCGAGGACGAGGCAGGCGCTCCTGCAGTGCACTCCTACGAACTCGACACCATGACCCGTTCGTACGTGCCGACCGGCATCCACCGCGACCGGCTGCAGCTCGCTGTCCCGTTCCCTCTCGACATCGACCTCACCGCGCTGGTGCCGTGACGGTTCCTCCCCGGCCGGCCGAGCACATCGCCATCCAGTGAAGGACGGAATCCAGATCGGAATCCGCAAGGAAGAGGTGCGTGCGCCCGTCTCGCGTGCCCGCGCTGATCATGGCCATCTTCTTCTCAGGCCATGACTCGAGAAAATCCAGCAGCTCCTCCGTCTGCACTCGGAGCTCCGATCCGGGGGCGGTCCTGGAGAGGCGTCGCCGGTAGATGTGGATCAAGTTGTCACGGTCTACTTTTCCGGATTCGATCGAGGCAGGTTTGCCTATGGCTTCCGCCAGTTCAAGAGGCACCCTTCCCGACCGTACCCCGGCGCTCAGCAGCTCGTTGAACCGGCTTGCATCCGATCGCGTCACCGCTTCGTGCGTCCGCTCCGTGTCCGTGCTGTCGGTCATCTCGCCCAGGAGTGAGTCACCCTGATGCAGCCGTGCTCGTAGCTCGCCGGGTAGCCCGCCGCGCGAGAGAAGCGGCGCGACCGTGCGGTAGGCGTCGTCGAACTCCAGGGCCATGTCGTCCGGCCCGACCGCCCAGCGTCGCAGACGCTCGATCTGGCGCCCGGCCGGTCAACGCCGAGTTGGTCCATGGCCGTGCCGGTCTTCATTCGGGACCTCTTGATACTCGTCGGGGTAAGCGGTCGGTTCCGAGGTGAAGGTGGTCGCGGCACTCGCCCGGAGCCGGAAACCGAGAGCCGTGGCGCTCACGGTGATGTCGTCCTCATTCGTGAGGGAGACGTCGTATCTCTTCCACGCTCAAGGAAGTCTGGGAATTAGGTCGATCCATTGTTGTGCCTTGCTTCTCAGGTGGGCGTCAATTTCCAATGAGACTTCCAGACCGCGTAGCGACCCGAGTAGATTCTTCACCCTCCTCAGTCTGAGGATTTCGGAGCGGTGTAGTTGCCTCCAATTTTTGGCGTCCGAATCGATAGATTCATACGGGTCACCCACAGTGCTGATGACGTCCTGGAGCAGTCTTCGAGGGTCTCGGTCCGCCTCCTCTCGCGAGGTGCCGAATTCTCGTATCATTGCAGACCTGATATACGCTCTTTCTGTAGCAATCTTTAGGGCGTCGTCTCTTGTGGTGATCTTCTTGTTGGACGAAGAGGCTAGGGCTAGTCGCGCCCAGCGTAGTCGGACCGAAAGTTCCAGGTCGGCATCGTGCATTCGTACGGTGCAAAGTTCGCGTAGAGTCTCCCAAGGTGGAGATTCGCCCCGCGAATTCTCTGGGTGGGCGGCGATCCTCTCCAGGGCCTCAATGGGGACTGTCGAGATATCTGCCGCGTCTAGTTTGCCGCTTGATGTTGATCGCCCGGCATTAGAAGAATTGGATCCCGGCTCGCTCAAATGCTTCCCTCCCTATTTGCGTACTTTCTCGCGATGGCAGGTAGTGGCCGCTGTTATTGTTGATCTCTATGCCGAAATATGATCCTTCGGCTCCGGCTACCTCTGCTTCTCCTGCGGCGTGAACGTCGCCGCCGCGAGTGAGTACGGGGTGCTTCAACTCTATTCCGTCCACGTGCTTGGGCATGATGAGGAGGTCTCCCTGCTCGTCGATTGCCCATTTGATCGTTCCGGAGTTGAGTGCGTCTTCGAATCCGGGATCGCCTACCCGGAGCGGCTTCACGCCCAGAGACTCAGCGGCGGCCAGTTCTTGGTCGAGCACCTCGGGCATCTGGTTCTTGTAGGGTGCCAATCCTAGTGGGTCGGTCCAGCTGTGCGGGTTGGAAACATAAGCCAGCGTGTTGGAGGCGGCGGACAGGCCGAGTCGATCTAGCGATATGTATCTTGCAGTCTCCGGGTCGTAATGCCGGAAGTAGTTGTAATGCAGCGCGGTCTCGGGGTCGAAGTACTGGCCCGGGAAGCGGAGAGGGGTGTATGACGTGGCGCTGGCATTCCAGGTGGTGGTGCCCCACAAAGTCGTGCGGGTATGCCAGGCGATGTTTCCTTGTTCGTCGATGAGTTCGCGTGGGGTGCCGACGAGGTCGGTGACGATGGCGAAGAAGCGGGAGTCGATCTCGGTCTGTGGGGCGTCGGCTGCGGTGATGCGTTCGGTTTGAGCGATGGGGTGCAGTCCGCGGTGGTCCCAGGTGAGGGTGACCGGGTCTGGGAGGTTCGGGGCTGCGGTTGTCTGTTCGCAGAGGGTGGTGCCGTCCCAGGTGAATGTGACGCGTTCTGTCACTGTGGTGCCGTCTGGGGACATGCGCTGTTTTGATGTACGGCGGCCTAGGGCGTCGTAGGTGTAGCGCCAGACCGTGCTGTCGGGTGTGGTGACCTGGGTGAGGCGGTCTTCGGGGTCCCATGCGTAGCGCCAGGTGTCCGGCTTGCGGGAGAGGCGGGGTTTTTGGCGGAGGGTGACGCGGCCGAGGGCGTCGTGTTCGTAGCGGACGGTGCCGGCTCGCGTGATGCGGGTGCCGGTGTAGGTGCGGTCGCCGGTGGCTTCGTGGCCGGGGTGGGTGGTGGGCCAGTCGGCTGTGGTCTGGTTGCCTGCCGCGTCGTAGGCGTACGACTCGGTCCAGTTGGTGGCGTGGACGGCGGTGACGCGGCCGGCCGGGTCGAGAGTGAAGGTGCGGGGGCCGTCGAGGTGGTCGTCTAGGGCGGTGAGGTTGCCGTCGGCTCGGTAGGTGTAGGCCCGGCGTTGCAGGGTTTCGCCGTCCGAGGTCGCCGTCTGGGTGGCCAGGCGGCCCATCGGGTCGTAGGTGTTGGCGAGGGTGAGGAAGCCGCTGATTCCGCGGGTGAGTTCGCGACCCGCAGCGTCGTAGGAGACGTCCACGCGGCGGCCGGAGACGACCAGATCAGTCCGGCGGCCTACCGCATCGTAGGACCATGTGGTGCGGGCGCCGGAGGGGGTGGTGCGGCCGGTTCGCCGGCCTAGCTCGTCGTGGTCGTAGGTGAGGGTGCGGTCGTCGACCGTTTCCGTACGGACGCGGCCGTACTGGTCGCGGAGGATGGTGAGGCGGGTGCCGTCGGGGCTGACTGCTTCGGCCAGTTGGCCCGTCAGGTCGTAAGCGAAGGTGGTGACCTGGCCTGCGGCGTCCTTGCGGGTGGGGCGGCCCAGTGCGTCGCGGTCGAAGGTGGTCGTCTCGTCGAGGGCGTTCGTGCGGGAGATCAGCTGGTCCGCCGCGTCGTAGGCGTACGTCAGTGCGCGGTTGTCGAAGTCCGTCTCGGATATGAGGCGGCCGGCCGGGTCGTAGGCGTAGTCCCAGGTCAGGCCCTGGGGGTTGGTGACGCGGGTGAGGCGGAGTTCGGCGTCGTGGGCGAATTCGTGGCGGACGCCGTCGGGGGTGGTGCGGGCGGTGAGCAGGTCGAAGTGGGTGTACTCGAACCGGGTGACGCCGCCGAGGGGGTCGGTGTGGGTGGTGCAGTTGCCCTCACCGTCGTAGGTCCAGGACTCCACGGTGCCATCGGGGGACGTGCGGCTGGCGAGCTTGCCCTCGGTCGTCCATTCCAGGCGCGTGGTCAGACCCGTGGGGTCGGTCATCGTGACCGGGCGGCCGAAGGCGTCCCGCTCGTAGCGGGTGACGGCGCCCAGCGGGTCGGTGATCTCGACCGGGAGGCCCGCCCTGTCGCAGCGGACCGTCGTGATGTGGCCGAGTGGGTCGGTGACCGAGGCCAGGCGGCCCGCCTCGTCATGGGTGAATTGGGTGGTGTGGCCGGTGGGGGTGGTGCTGGTGAGGCGGTTGAAGGCACCGTACTCGCCGGTGACCTCACGGCCGTCGGCACGCGTCGCCGAGACGACGTTCCCCACCTCGTCGTACCGGTACGACGTCGTGCGCCCCAGCGGGTCGGTCTCCGTCAGGATCTGGCCGAGGCGATCCCGTGTGAAGTGGAAGGTGTGGCCCAACTGGTCTGTCTCGGCGACCACATGGCGGTTTTCGTCGATGTAGTACCTGCGGGTGTGACCTTCGGTCGAGTACGTCGTCGTGATGCGGTGGCCGGTTTCCGGGTCCACCTCGTCGTAGGAGAAGCGCAGGGCCATGTGGCCGGCTTCGCCGCCCTCGGCGATGCAGCGGTCCTGGTCGTCGTACTCGTAGGTGTACGAGCTGTTGTTGCTGTCGGTCCAGGACGTGACGCGGCCGCGCTCGTCGTAGGTGAAGGTGAGTGGCCGGCCGGAGGAGTCGAAGACTTGGGTCAGGTCACCGGACTCGGTGTAGGCGTAGCGCTTGATCAGCTGGTCTGTGCCGTCGGGGGCCGCGCCGGCCAGGGACAGGGCGGTGACCCTCTCGTCCTCCACGGTGAGGGTGAGGCGGTAGCCGCCGGAGGACGTGACCGCGAGCGGGGTGCCCTGTGTGTCGTGTTCGAAGGTGATCCAGTTGCCGTTGCGGTCGTCGATCTGCTCCAGGACGGCCAGGTCCGGTGTCCGGTCGGCGAAGTGCCAGGTGCGGCCCGTCTGTGGGTCGGTGACGGTGTAGCCCTCGTCGACCCGGTCCAGGGGCCAGCAGCGGGGCCCGTGCGTGGGCAGGGTCGGAACGCCGGGCGCCGGGTGCGGGTAGGTGAGGAGGAGGCCGTCCTCGGTGACGAAGATGACGCCCTCGGCGTCGATCTCCAGACGTTGGTCGACCGTCGAGAGCCAGGACGGGCCGAACCAGCGGCCCAGCCGCGACCCCGACTCCAGACGACGGCTGAAAACCAGCGGCAGCGTGCCCGGCAATGTGACATCCGTCTGCGGCAGATACATCTTGCCGCTGACCAGGTCGACCGGGTCGGTCTCGTTCGTGCGGGTCCGCTCTTCCGGCGTCCGATCGGCCGGATCGCTTTGCTGCGCCTTGCGGGCCAGCCCCTCGCCCTCCCGCGCCAGCCCCTTCTCGCCCGCGCGCATCCCGGCCCGCATGCCGCCGCGGAGCATTCCGGCGCCCTTGCTTCCGGCCGCCTCCGGGATGAGGCGGCCGCCGAACTCGGAGGGGTCCTCCTTGACGCTCTTCCACATGTCCTTGAGGACCGGCTCGGGATCAGCGGCCACCGTGGCGGCCTGGGCCAGGGCCATGTTGGCGTTCTCGAACCACTGGGCCGGGTGCGTCAGGTTGTAGGGGTCGATGGGGTTGAACTTGCGGGCCTGGACGGCCAAACCACCCGCGCCCTTCAGGACGCCGCCGCCGACGTGCAGCAGCTCCATCCCTGCGGCGTCCTTGAAGTCCTCGTAGTTGGCGTTGAGGCGGGCGAGCGCCGGGGGCTCGGCGGGGGCGTGGGCGAGGGCCGTCTTGACGGTTCGCTCGGCGGTGCGGCCCGCCTCGTTGCGCTGGCGACGGGCCTCGGCCAGCTTCTCCCGTGCCGCCTCGATGTCGGCAAGCCCGGCGTTCATGTCCTGCTGCGGACGCGGGCCCGGGTCGTCGCCCGCAGTGACCTTGGCGTTGTAGGCGTCGGCCTTCTTGTTGTAGTCGGCGACGGCCTGCTCGGACGCCTTCACGCCCTTCCGGTACAGGTCGATCGCGTCCTGGGCCTGCCTCTTGGCCCATTCCACGGTGTCCGCGAAGCTCTCCAGCGCACCGGCCGCGTCCTTGCACGCGTCCGCCGCGTGCGCCCACTTGGTCGGATGCATCGTGAACTTCTTGCGGAAGGCTTCGGCTCCCTCGCCGCGCCAGTGCGAGGAGTCCAGCTTTTTCATGCCCCGGCCGACCTGGTCGAAGGCCTTGTGGAAGTCCTTCAAGTGCTTGGCGCTGGCCCGGAGTTCGGAGGGGTCTCCGTGGATCAGCTCGCCCGCCTGCTCGGTGTCCCCGAGCTGCTGCTCGCCGACGTCCGCGCCGAGGTGATCGGCGATGCCGTCGCCAAAGTCCTCGACCTTGTCCGCCAAGCCGTCGGCACCGGCCGCCTCCAACAAGGCGCCGCCCTTGTGGGCACCCCACTCGACGGCGTCACCGAGCTTCTCCTTGCCCTTGTCGATCAGGTGCTCGCCGCCGTCGACCAGGCCGTTGAGCGCGTCCCCGATGCCCATCAGCCCTGGCCCTTCTCGATCCCGGCTTCCTTGAACCGCTGCTCGAGTCTGTCGGGGTCCAGGCTGGGATCCGGCGTCCTCCAGGCCTCCTCGGCCTGTCCGTAGGCCTCCTTGCTGTCGTCCCATGCGTCGGAGAACGAGCCGCCACTCCAGTCGGGATTCGACAGCGCGTTGTTGTCCTTGATCAAGGTGCCCCAGTCCTTACTGGTCACCTCCTCCTCGGTCAGGTTCGGGTTGCCGATCACGGAGTTGGTGATCACCTTGAGCGAGCCGTCCACGTACTGGTCCGTCTCGTAGTACGTGCCGGCCGAAAGGCCCGCGCCCTTCGCGAGCGCGTTGCCCTCCGCGACCAGGGACCGGACGCCCCACTCCCAGCGCTCACAGAACGAGGAGAAGGCCGATGCCAGCCCGGAGTAGCCCACCTGCATGCCGGTCAGCGAGATGTTGTCGAACCCGCGGCCGGTACTCGCCTCGCCGATCATGCCGACCTCACGGAGTTCGTCCAGCGTCCGCGTGATCCCCTCGGTGATCTCTTTGAGCCCCTGGGCATGGAGGTCCTTGCCGGTCCCGCCACCGCTCTTTCCCCCGCCACTCACCGCTGTGCCACTCCCCGTTCGTCGTCGTCTCAGTCGTCGTCCAGGCGTCGACCCGGTCTTTGCCGATCCGCCCGCATTCCCCGCTACGGCAGGTCCACCGCCGCGCTGTCCGGCACGATCCCGGCCATGGGCGGGAAGAGCATTCCGTCCTCGCTGCCCGCGTCGAGCATCACGCCGCAGGGAACGCCGACGGCCGGCACGCCGACATCCAGCACACGTGCGCCCAGCACCCGGCGGTAGGACCACTCCCGGCTGCCTTCGCCCCGCGCGATCGCAAACCGGGCCAGCGTGTCCTCGTGCGAGAACGCGAAGATCCACCGGATGCCTTCGATGTCCCCGGCCAGCGGCGCGTCCTGCTCGCCGAGGGGGAGCAGGACCGGAGTGCGCCGGAACTCGCCCAGGAGTCGGGCGAACTCGCGCCTTCTCTCCCCAACCTCTGGGGACTCTGTCGGGCGGGCGTGTGCCAGAGGCTCGGCAGGATCGCCGGTACGGCTGGGTGCCGCAGCGGTCGTCGTGTTCGGCGCGGCCGCACCGGGCTTCGTCCGGGCGGCGCGGGCGGTGGCCCAGCCGTTCTCGGCGGGTGCTGCCTCGGCCGTCATCTCGGCGTACTCGTCGAAAACGGAATGGCCGGAACGACGTATGTGCTCAGGCGCCTCGCTGCTTCCCTCGGTCCCCTCCATGCGCTGGATCCTCACATCCGCGCATTCTCGATCGCAACGTGATCAGTTGTGATCTGGCTTGAAATTGGGGCTCGGGCGAGGTCTCTGCGATCTCTGGCCCACCCACCACCGAAGCGAGGTGGCCAGGAGGGTGTCGTCCACGTCGATGCTGGTCATGCCCATGGGTCCTCCGGGGGACAGGGCTCGGAAATGATCCAGTACTCGCCGTCGTCCGTGCTGATCGCGCAGACACGGTCGCCGCTGTGGGAGCGGGTCGTGAGCTCGATGTCTCCTTGGGGGTCCGCCAAGGGGGCGAGGGAGAAGGCGGGGCGGGGGAGGCGGACGCGGAGCCAAGGGCCGTCGATGGCGGCGGCCACGAGGAGCGTGTCGTCGTCCTCGGCGATCACACCGGTCGAGCGGGCGTGGGACAGCCAGGCCTGAGTGGTGCGCTCGACCGCGTCCGGGGAGCGCTTCGGGATTCTCTCGGACGGGGACGTCGTGAATCCGACGGCCAGGTGAAAGGCCTCGCGGGGTGTCGGTGAGGTCGGGCAGGCGGCGGGGCGTTCCACGAGCAGGAGTCCGCACGCTCTCAGCCGGGATTCGATGGTGCTGCTGCTCATGACTGAGCATTCTCCGCCGTTCCATGCGAGCAGTCGGTGGCGAGGCGGCCCCGGCTGCCGCGCGGGAGTGGCTACGCGTACGGGTGGGGAGGGTACGAGACCCCGGCCGGCCTCTGAGGCGGCGTGGCCGGGACCGGGCGGGGGCGGGCCGGGCGGAGCAGGGCTCCGGTGAGCAGGGCCGCCAGGAACGTGAGGGCGGCCAGCCAGTACAGGGGTTGCGCGAGGCCGGCCTGGATCGCCGAGGTCACGGCCGGCCGTACGGCGGCGGGCAGCGAGGACACCGTAGGGATCACGCCCTCCTTCACCTGGGAGAGCACCGACGGGTCGGACGAGGACGACAGGGAGTCCTCCAGGTGGGAGGCGGTCGTGGAGGCGCGGACCGTGGTGAACACGGTCCAGCCGAGCGAGGAGCCGAGCGTCGCCAGGGTGACGGCGGCCGCCGCGCCCCCGCCCGCGTCCGCCGTCGCGACCCCGTCGGTGGCGACCGCGTAGAGCGGTACGAGGGCCAGGCCCAGGCCGAGGCCCATGACGACCGTGGCCGGGAGGGCGGTGCGGCCGGGGTGGGAGTTCATCGCGTCGAGCATCGAGAGGATCACGAGGCCGGCCGCGCCGAGCGTGAGGCCCGTCGCGGCGAGGATCCGCGGGGCGACGCGGTGCAGGAGGCGGGCGGAGATCTGCGTGGCGCCGATCAGCGCGGCCACGGGCACCGGCAGCACGGCCAGCGCGATGTCCATGGGGTCGTACCCCGACGAGGAGGGGGAGAGGGCGATGCTGCGCCACAGCATCAGGCCGGGCAGGAACGACGTGGCGAGACCCGCCAGGAGCAGGCCGGCGAGGGCGGTCAGGCGGCCCCGGTCCGTGAGGACGTACGCGGGGATCAGCGGGTTCGCCGCCTTCGCCTGCCGCCAGACGAAGGCGAGGAGCAGCGCGCCGCCGGCGAGGAGGGGAGGCAGGACCGGGTCGTCGTTCTCGGGGGCCAGCGCGTTCCAGAGCCCGTACTCGAGGGCCGTCACCGCGCCGCAGCCCAGCAGCACGCCCGGGAGGTCGAAGCGGGGGACGGCGCGGCGCGGCCCGTCGTGGACGAGCTTGGCCGTGCCGAGCAGGGCGAGTACGGCGAGGAGGGCGCCGGCGTAGAAGAACAGGCGCCAGGACGCGTACTCGCTCAGGGCCGCGCTGTACAGGTAGCCGAGGAGCGTGCCGCCGCCCGCGACCGTGGCGTAGACGCCGAAGGCCCGCCCGCGCGCCTTCGGTTCGGGGAAGTTGACGGAGACGAGGGCGAGCGCGGCCGGGGTGAGGAGGCCGGCGCAGGCGCCCTGGAAGGCGTGGGCCACGAGCAGCATCGAGCCGTCGGCGGCGGCCCCGGAGACGGCCGAGGCGAGTGCGTAGCCGGTCAGGCCGATGACGAGCACGCGCTTGCGGCCCGCCAGGTCGGCCAGATGGCCGCCGAGGAGCAGCAGGCCGGTGAAGGCCAGGTCGCTGCCGAGGAACACCCACTGCTGTGTGCCGGCCGAGAGACCGAGGTCGTGCGTCGCGTTCGACAGCGCGGACGTCGCGACCTGCCCGCCCAGCACGAGCAGTTGGACCAGCGCCAGGACCGTGAGCCCCCACCAGCGCCGCGGGTGCGGGACCGAGGGGTCGGCGACCGGCACCGTCGGCGCGTACGCGGGCGGTGGCGGTGCCGGTGGCGGGGTCGCGGGTACGGGCGCGCCGAACTGGCCGGGGACGCTCGGCGCCGGGTCCACCTGCGTCGGCACCGGCGCCCGGGGCGTCGTCGCCGGCGCGTAGTCGAGGAGCCGCGCCGCGTGCCGGCCCAGCTGGGCGAGGACCGGGCCCGGCAGCCATTCCCCGTCGCTCTCCGGAACCGTCGCGTCCGCGATCTCCCGCGGGGAGGGCCGCGCGGCCGGGTCCTTGGACAGGCACGCGCGGACGAGGTCCAGCAGGGACTCGGGCACGCCCGTCAGATCCGGCTCCTCCTCGGCGACGCGGAAGAGGTGCGCGTTCAGACCGGACTCGCCCGCGCCGAACAGCAGCCGCCCCGTCGCCGCGTGCACGAGGACCGCGCCGAGGCAGAACACGTCGCTGGCGGGGGTGAGTTCGAGGCCGCGCACCTGCTCGGGCGACATGAAGCCGGGCGAGCCGATCAGCATGCCGGTGCGGGTGTGCAGGCTGTCGCCGGTGAGGGTGTCCAGGGCGCGGGCGATGCCGAAGTCGATGACGCGCGGGCCGTCGACCGTCACCAGGACGTTGGACGGTTTCAGGTCACGGTGGATCAGGCCCGCGTCGTGCACGGCCTGCAGCGCGGTCGCGAGCCGGTGCGCGAGCACCCGTACGGAGTCCTCGGGCAGCGGGCCGAAGTCCTTGCCGACGACCGTCGTCAGGTCCGGGCCGGGGATGTACTGCGTCGCCACCCACGGCAGCGCCGCGTCCGTGTCGGCGTCGAGCACGTCCGCCGTCCATGCCCCGCCGACGCGCCGGGCGGCGGCCACCTCGCGGGCGAACCGGCGCCGGAACTCGGGGTTCGCGGCGAACTCGGCCTGGACGACCTTCACGGCCACCGTCCGGCCGGCCTCGGAGCGGCCCAGATAGACCAGTCCCATGCCGCCCTCGCCGAGCCGGCCGATCAACCGGTAGGGGCCCATGTGCGTCGGATCGGAGGTGATCAGCTGGTCCACGCCGGAACTGTAGGGGCGGCGCGCGGCCCCCGGCAGGCGATTGGCCGAGCCGGGACGCGGACCGGCCTGAATATGCCGGAATGTGTCCCGGTTCCGGGGCCGCCTCCCGCTTAGACTGGGCGGCTGGTGACTCCCGTGGGGTGAAGGGCGGTTGACGGTGCGTAAGGCGTGGATCGTCGCGGGATCGGCCGCCGCCGGGGGCACCGCGTTCGTGACCCTGCTCGTGGTCGGCACGTACATGGCCGCGGGCAGCCTCGTGAACGGGGTGGGGCAGGGCGCCGTCGGACTCGCCAAGGGCTCTGTGCCGACCGCCTACCAGCCGCTGGTGCAGAAGTGGGGCAACCTCTGCCCGGCGATCAACCCGGCGCTGCTCGCGGCGCAGCTCTACCAGGAGAGCGGCTTCAACCCGAAGGCGAAGAGCCCCGCGAAGGCGTACGGGATCGCGCAGTTCATCCTGGGCACCTGGGCCGCGCACGGCGTCGACGGCGACGGCGACGGCGACAAGGACATCTGGGACCCGAACGACGCGATCCCCTCGGCGGCCTCGTACGACTGCAAGCTCGCCTCCTACGTGAAGGACGTGCCGGGCGACGCGACGAAGAACATGCTCGCCTCCTACAACGCGGGCGCCTACGCGGTGATCAAGTACAAGGGCGTGCCGCCCTACCGCGAGACGCAGAACTACGTGAAGACCATCACGACGCTGCAGAAGAGCTTCGCGCGGCCCGTCGGCCGGGTGGATCCGTCCCGGCAGGCCGCCACCGCCATCGCCTACGCGCAGAAGAAGCTCGGCACCCCTTATCTGTGGGGCGGGAACGGCACGGCCGACCAGGGCGGCCGCTTCGACTGCTCCGGGCTGACCAAGGCCGCGTACGAGACCGTGGGCGTGCGGCTGCCGCGCGTCGCCAACGACCAGTACAACGCCGGGCCGCACCCCAAGCGCAGCGAACTGCTCCCGGGCGACCTCGTGTTCTTCTCCGACGACCTCGGCAACAGCCGGGCGATCCGGCACGTCGGCATCTACGTCGGCGGCGGCTACATGATCGACGCGCCGCGCCCGGGCGCCGTGATCCGCTTCGACCCGGTCGACACCCCGGACTACTTCGGTGCGACCCGCGTCACCGAGGACGGGGCGAGGGCACTGCCGACCGCTTCGCCCGAGGTGTGACCTCCCGCCGGACACGGCCGGAACTCTCCGTAAAGGCCTGGCCCTGAGCTGCGGTTTTCTGTCTCTCTTCGATAACGTCTGCGTGATCATTCGGTGGAGTGCGGAACGTAAAGAGCGGGGGCGTGCGTTCCTCTTGCAGAACCGCCGCACAATGGGCGGGACCGCATCACAACTGCTCGACCGAAGACAACGACCACGGGGGTGGCTGAAGACGAAGGGGCCGCAGAACTATGGCTGGACTCGAGGCGATCGAGAGTTCCGGGTCGAACCCTGACGTCACGCTGCTCTACGACATCAACGGACTGACCGACTCGACGCCCGGCTGGGCCGACAAGCTCATGGAGTTCGTCGGCGAGTACGGCATCCTGCTCGGCCTCGTCCTCGTCGTCCTGTGGGCCTGGTGGGGCGCGCGGAAGCGCGGCACGCTCGACGACGCCGCCTCGTCCGTGGCCGCCGTGGTCTGGGCCCCGCTCGCCGCCGCCGTCGCCGTCCTCGTGAACGTGCCGATCCGCGGCTTCGTCGAGCGCCCGCGCCCCTTCAAGGACCACGACGGGCTGACCGTCCTCATCAACGGGAAGAACGACTTCTCGTTCGTCAGCGACCACGCCACCCTCGCGATGGCCATGGGCGCCGCCCTCTTCGTCGCGAACCGCAAGCTCGGCCTCGTCGGCATCGGCCTCGCCGTCCTCGAAGGCTTCTGCCGCGTCTTCATGGGCGTGCACTACCCGACCGACGTCATCGGCGGCTTCGCGCTCGGCACCGCCGTCGCCCTGCTGCTCTCCCCGCTCGCCTCCGCCGTGCTGACCCCGCTCGCGCGGGCCATCGGGCGGACCGGGCGGCTCGGCCGGCTCGTGTGGGCGCCGAGGCCCGCGACGCCGGAGCCCGGAGCGGTCGAGCTCCCCGAGTCCCGGGACCCCGCGACGGAGCGGGACCTGGCGGCCTAGCCCCGGCCGCGCCTCGGCGACCGCGGGAAGGCGCAGCGACCGCGGGAACCTACAGCGACTGTGGGAAAGAGAAGAAGCCCGTCGGGTCGTAGCGGCGCTTGACCGTCGACAACCGGGCGGCGGCCGGCCCGTAGTACGCCTGCCGCCAGTTCGTCAGCGTCGGGTCCGTGTAGTTCTGGTAGGCCGCCCCGGACGCGTACGGGCGCATCACGTCATGGGTCTTTTTCAGCCAGCCCCGGGCCGCCGTTCCGGAGGTGCCCGGACGCCACGACACGATGTACTGCGCGAGCATCCGCGAGCGGCGGTGCACGAACGCCGTCGCCGTCGGATCCACCCGGTTCACCGCGCCGCCCAGCGCCGTGAGCGCCACCGAGCCCGCGCCCTCCGCGACCCGCTCCAGCTGCCGCAGCAGCGTGCGCACCCCCGCGTCGGACAGTGAGCGGTCGAAGAAGTCCGAGTGCGCCGCGTACGTCTCGCGCTGCAGCGCGCCCCGCGGCGAACGGCCCGGTGTCGTACCCGGCAGATGGCACAGCTCGTCCGAGCCGAACGAGGAGCAGCCCGCGTACACCTCCATCGACTCCTCGTAGGAGCGCCGCTTGAGCGAGACGGAGGTCGCGGGGCCCGGGCCGCCGGGGCCGTCGGCGAGCCGGTCGACCGCGTTCTGCAGCTCCGTGTACGAGCCGAGGGAGAACGCGGCGACGGAGATGGTCGGGCCGCCCCCGGCCGCGCCCGCGATGTGCAGCGAGGACCAGATCTCGTCCGGCTGGTCCGGGCCCCAGCGCTGCCAGGCCTTGAGCACGGTGGCGGCCTTGGCCCACGGCCAGGTCATGAACGCGGAGACGGCCCGCGGCGCCGGATGCGTCCTGTAGCGCAGCTCGGTGACGACGCCGAACTGGCCGTTGCCCGCGCCGCGCAGCGCCCAGAACAGGTCCTTGTTCGTCGTCGCGTCAGCGGTCAGCTGCTTGCCGTCGGCCGTGATCAGGGTCGCGCCGGTGAGACTGTCGCAGGTGAGGCCGTACGCGCGGGAGACGACGCCGTGGCCGCCGCCGAGCGTCAGGCCGGATATGCCGACCGTGGGGCAGGAGCCCGCCGGGATCGTGACGCCCTTCGCGGCCAACGCCCGGTACACGTCGATGAGTTTGGCGCCCCCGCCGATCACCGCGCTGTTCCCCGAGGACCGCACCGAGGCCATCCGCGACACGTCGAGCACGATCCGCCCGTCGCCGGAGGACCAACCGGCGTACGAGTGCCCGCCGTTGCGTATCGCGAGCGGCACCTTGCGGGAGCGCGCGTACGCCAGGACCGTACGGATGTCGTCGGCGCCCGCGACGTACGCGACCGCCGTCGGCTTCAGGGAGTCGTAGCGCGTGTTGTAGAGCTGCCGGGCCGCCGCCCACTGCGCCTGTCCCGGCCGCACCAGGCCGCCGTCGAGGTCCCGGGCCAGGCCCGCGAGGTCCGCGGCGGCCTTCGTGGAGGTGTCCGCGCTCGCGTTGCGCGAGCGGACGGGTGTGGTGGACGTGCCGGTGCGGGAGGCCGTGCCGCCGCCGCCCGAGGTGCAGGCGGCGGTGATCCCCGTCGCGAGCGCTGCCGCCGATGCCGCGATGAATCCGCGCCGTTCCATACCGACCCCCTTGTTCCTCACAGGAGACGAGAAGCGGAGGCGGCGGGTTCCGTCAGGGTTCCCCGATGTGGTCCCCGGGATGTTCCCCGGCGTCCTCCCCGGCGTCCTCCCCGGTGTGCGCCTCGGTGTGCTCCTCCGCGTCCGTACGGGCCCTGCTGCGCGCCCTGCGGGCGGGGCCGCGCCAGCCGCAGGTGCAGCGGGCCAGGCAGAAACGACCCTGCTCCACGACCGTCGCGGTGTGTCCGTTCTTCTCTTGTGTCTCCTCGTGCGCCACACGGCCACGGTAGCGGGCGCATGTAAACCCCCCGTTCGCGTGACGGCCGTCCCTACCCGTCGTTAACCGGTCGACAGCGGCCCGCACACGCACGGACAGGCTTGGGGGTAGGCAAGCGATGGTGGTGCAGCAGCACGGGCGCCGGGTGAGGGGCGCGGCGGCGGCCGTGGCCGTGGCCGGGATCGTGACGGGGGTCGCCGGCTGCGGCGGCGGAGCCGAGGCGGGGGACCGGAACGCGGATCCGACCCAGGCCGTGCACCGCGCCGCCGACCGGCTGGTGCGCGAGGGCAGCTCCGAGGCGACGACCTCGATGGAGATGGCCAGCGGCGGGACCCGGGTCACCATCCGCGGCGCCGGCGTCTACGACTACCGGGCGGGCAAGGGCCGGCTCAAGGTGCGGCTGCCGCAGGACGCGGCCGGCGCCGAGGAGCACCGGCCGATCACCGAGCTCCTCGCCCCCGGCGCCCTCTACATGAAGAACCGGGGCGCGGGCGTGCCCGCCGACAAGTGGGTGCGCGTCGACACGGCCTCGCTGGACGACGGGAACCTGGTCACGGGAGGCGCCACCGACCCGCTGGCCGCCGCCGAGCTGCTGCGCGGGGCGCGGGACGTGACGTACGTGGGCGACATCGACGTGGCGGGGGTGCCGACCCGGCACTACCGGGGGCGGGTCGACCTCGCGGCGGCCGCCGCGGCCGCGTCCGCGGGGACGAGGGCGACGCTCGCCGCCGCGGCGAAAGGGTTCAGCAAGGAGCCGGTGACCTTCGAGGTCTACCTCGACGAGGGCGGGCTGATCCGCAAGGTCAGGCACCGCTTCACCTTCGACGGGGAACGGCACGGTGGCCGCGGCCGCAAGAACGCGGTGGTGTCCTCGACGACCCTGCTCCACGACTTCGGTACGAAGGCGAGCGTGCGGCTGCCGGCGCGGGGGGACATCTTCTCGGGCGAGGTCGCGGAGAAGTAGGACCGCGGGAAGCAGGGCACGGCCCGGGGGCCGCCGTGGCCCGGCGGGGTGGCGGAAATGGTTCTTCCGTGCCATGCCCGGGGCCCCGCCCGGTCCCTACCCTGGGAGCTGTCCGGCGACGGCCGGGCGGTTTTCGGCGACAGGGGAAGAGGTGATGATCGTGGCGCTCCCGGCCGGTACGGCGGTGCAGGACCACGTCGCCCTCGCCGAGATCGAGCTGTGCGGTGAGCTGATCATCGCGGCGTCCGCCGTGGAGGAGCGGCTCAGCGCGGACCGGATCGACGAGGTGCTGCGGGTCGCCGAGGCGCGGCCCGACGACTCCGAGCGGCGCAGCGGCCGCTGATCACCCCGGGCCCGCGGACACGTCCCGGGGCCCGGGGCCTTCTCAGGTGCGCAGCAGCCGTGCGATCGCCTTCGTGGCCTCCTCGACCTTCGAGTCGATCTCGTCGCCGCCCTTGACCGCCGCGTCGGCGACGCAGTGGCGCAGGTGCTCCTCCAGGAGCTGCAGGGCGAACGACTGCAGGGCCTTCGTGGAGGCCGAGACCTGGGTGAGTATGTCGATGCAGTAGACGTCCTCGTCGACCATCCGCTGCAGGCCCCGGATCTGGCCCTCGATGCGGCGCAGGCGCTTGAGGTGCTCGGCCTTCTGGTGGTGGTACCCGTGGATGCCGCGGTCGTGGTCGGTCACGATCTCGCCCGCGGGCTCGACCGGCTGCTCGGCGTGTGACGTGTTCGTCATGTCCGTGGTCTCCGTCGTCACCGTGTCCGACCTCCCGTGTCATGCTGTCGTCCGTATACCCCTGGTGGGTATACGGTACCGGATTTTCCGGGCCTGTGGCGGCTTGCCCGGGCCCCGTGCCGATCACTGTGCCTGATGGGCGACACTGGGGTAACGCCGGTTAGCCGTGGCCGGATGATGCGCCTAGCATCAGCCTGACCGAATCCAGAGCACCCCGAGGACCCCTTGTGCGCTTTCGTCTGACCCCCAGGGAGACGAGCTTCTACGACATGTTCGCCGCGTCCGCGGACAACATCGTCACGGGCTCGAAGCTCCTGATGGAACTGCTCGGGGCGGATTCCTCCGCCCGGGCCGAGATCGCGGAGCGGATGCGGGCAGCCGAACACGCCGGTGACGACGCCACCCACGCGATCTTCCACCAGCTCAACTCCTCGTTCATCACGCCCTTCGACCGCGAGGACATCTACTCCCTCGCGTCGTCCCTCGACGACATCATGGACTTCATGGAGGAGGCCGTCGACCTGGTCGTCCTCTACCAGGTCGAGGAACTCCCCAAGGGCGTCGAGCAGCAGATCGAGGTCCTGGCCCGGGCGGCCGAGCTGACCGCCGAGGCCATGCCGAACCTGCGCACGATGGACAACCTCACCGAGTACTGGATCGAGGTCAACCGCCTCGAGAACCAGGCCGACCAGATCCACCGCAAGCTGCTGGCCCACCTCTTCAACGGCAAGTACGACGCCATCGAGGTGCTGAAGCTGAAGCAGATCGTCGATGTGCTGGAAGAGGCGGCCGACGCCTTCGAGCACGTGGCCAACACGGTGGAGACCATCGCCGTGAAGGAGTCCTGAGGCCGGCTCATGGACACCTTCTCCCTGATCGTGACCATCGGCGTCGCGCTCGGATTCACGTACACGAACGGCTTCCACGACTCGGCGAACGCGATCGCCACGTCCGTCTCCACGCGTGCGCTCACGCCCCGCGCGGCGCTGGCCATGGCCGCGGTGATGAACCTCGCCGGTGCCTTCCTCGGCAGCGGTGTCGCCAAGACGGTCAGTGAGGGCATCATCGCGACGCCCGTCGGCGACAAGGGCATGGGCATCCTGTTCGCCGCCCTCGTCGGCGCGATCATCTGGAACCTGATCACCTGGTACTTCGGACTGCCGTCCTCCTCCTCGCACGCCCTGTTCGGCGGAATGGTGGGTGCCGCCCTCGCGGGCGGGACCACCGTCTACTGGACCGGGGTGTGGGAGAAGATCGTCATCCCGATGTTCACCTCGCCGGTGATCGGCCTCGTCGTCGGTTACCTCGTGATGACCCTCATCATGTGGCTCTTCCGGCGTTCCAACCCGCACAAGGCCAAGCGCGGCTTCCGTATCGCGCAGACCGTCTCGGCCGCCGGCATGGCGCTCGGCCACGGTCTGCAGGACGCCCAGAAGACGATGGGCATCGTCGTGATGGCCCTCGTCATCGGCGGCCACGAGTCCTTCGACGACCCGATCCCCGTCTGGGTCAAGATCGTGTGCGCCGTCATGCTGTCCGCCGGCACGTACGCCGGTGGGTGGCGGATCATGCGGACCCTGGGACGCAAGATCATCGAGCTGGACCCGCCGCAGGGCTTCGCCGCGGAGACGACCGGCGCCTCGATCATGTTCGGCTCGGCGTTCCTGTTCCACGCGCCGATCTCGACGACGCACGTCATCACCTCGGCGATCATGGGTGTGGGCGCCACCAAGCGCGTCAACGCCGTCCGCTGGGGCGTCGCCAAGAACATCATCCTGGGCTGGTTCATCACGATGCCGGCCGCGGCGCTTGTCGCTGCCGCGAGCTACGGGGTCATCTGGCTGGCGTTCGGATAAGCGCCGCCAGGGGCGCGGGGAACTGCGCGAGCAACCCACGAAAAGCCGCAGTCGCATCTGCTCATGCACCACGCAGATGCGACCGCGGCTTTCGTCGTGGCTGGTCGCGCCCACGCGGCGGAGCCGCAAACCGACACAGCCCCGCGCCCCTGGCGGGGCGCATCCCCCCGGCGCTTTACAGAGAAGGCCCGCCCCTTGTGGGGCGGGCCTTCTTGCCTCGTGGTGGCACCGCCATGCAGCACCACGAGGGGTCGGGGGAGTCGGGTCTAGCCGAAGCGGCCCGAGATGTAGTCCTCCGTGGCCTGGACCGACGGGTTGGAGAAGATGCGCTCCGTCTCGTCGATCTCGACGAGCCGGCCGGGCTGGCCGACCGCCGCGAGGTTGAAGAACGCGGTGCGGTCCGAGACACGGGCCGCCTGCTGCATGTTGTGCGTCACGATGACGATCGTGAAGCGCTCCTTCAGCTCACCGATCAGGTCCTCGATGGCGAGGGTCGAGATCGGGTCCAGGGCGGAGCAGGGCTCGTCCATGAGCAGGACGTCCGGCTCGACCGCGATCGCGCGGGCGATGCACAGACGCTGCTGCTGACCGCCGGAGAGGCCGGAGCCCGGCTTGTTCAGGCGGTCCTTGACCTCGTTCCAGAGGTTGGCGCCCTTGAGGGACCGCTCGACGATGTCGTTCAGCTCGGACTTCTTGTACTTGCCGTTGAGGCGCAGGCCCGCCGCCACGTTGTCGAAGATCGACATGGTGGGGAAGGGGTTGGGGCGCTGGAAGACCATGCCGACGGTGCGCCGCACCGCGACCGGGTCGACGGCGGACCCGTACAGGTCCTCGTCGTCCAGCATCACCTTGCCCTCGACGCGGCCGCCGGGGGTGACCTCGTGCATGCGGTTCAGGGTGCGCAGGAACGTCGACTTGCCGCAGCCGGAGGGGCCGATGAAGGCCGTCACCGAGCGGGGCTCGACGGTCATCGAGATGTCTTCGATCGCCTTGTGGGATCCGTAGTAGGCGGTGAGTCCGCTTACGTCGATTCGCTTGGCCATGACTTGTTCACTACTTCCGGGTCGAGTCGCTGAGTGCTTCGAGATAGCCGCGTCAGCGGCCCGTCTTCGGGGCCTTCCAGCGGGCGATGCCGCGGGCCACGAGGTTGAGGATCATGATGAAGGCGATGAGGACCAGGGCGGCGGCCCAGGCGCGGTCGTACGCGGCCTCGTTGCCGCCGCTCTTCGCGTACTGCTCGTAGATGTAGAGCGGCAGCGAGGCCTGCGGGCCTTCGAAGGGGTTGCCGTTGATCAGCGGGTTGCCGAACACGAGGAGCAGCACGGGGGCCGTCTCTCCCGCGATACGGGCGACCGCGAGCATCACGCCGGTGGTGATGCCGCCGATCGAGGTCGGCAGGACGACCTTCAGGATGGTGCGCCACTTCGGGACGCCGAGCGCCAGGGAGGCCTCGCGCAGCTCGTTCGGGACGAGCTTGAGCATCTCCTCGGTGGAGCGGACCACGACCGGGATCATCAGGATCGAGAGGGCCATCGAGCCGGCGAAGCCGGAGAACCCGAAGCCGAGGATCAGGATCCAGAAGGACAGGATGAACAGGCCCGCGACGATCGACGGGACACCCGTCATGACGTCGACGAAGAAGGTGACCGCCTTGGCGAGCTTGCCGCGGCCGTACTCGACCAGGTAGATCGCCGTCAGGAGGCCGATCGGCACCGAGATCAGGGTGGCGATGCCGACCTGCTCCAGGGTGCCGAGGATGGCGTGGTAGATGCCGCCGCCCGTCTCCATGCTGGTGACGAAGCCCATCGAGTGGGTCAGGAAGTACGGGTCGAGGACCTTGATGCCGCGCTTGACCGTCTCGTAGACGAGGGAGGCCAGCGGGATCACGGCGAGGACGAACGCGACCCAGACGATGCTGGTCGCGACGCGGTCCTTGGCCTGGCGGGTGCCCTCGACCTTCGCGGCCAGCGCGAACGTGACGAGGACGAACAGGAGCGCGGCGAGCAGGCCCCACTGGATGCGGCTGTCGAGGCCGGCGCCGAGGCCGATCGCGCAGCCCGCGGCGACCGAGCCGACCGCGATGGCCCAGGGGGACCAGCGGGGCAGGCGCGCGGCGCTCAGGGAGTCGGGGCGCTTCACAGGTACGGTCGCGTGGCTCATGCGTTGGCCCCCGAGTACTCCTTGCGGCGGGCGATGATCAGCCGGGCGGCGCCGTTGACCAGCAGCGTGATGACGAAGAGGACCAGACCCGAGGCGATCAGGGCGTCACGGCCCTGGTCGTTGGCCTCGGAGAACTTCGCGGCGATGTTCTGCGCGAACGTGCCGCCGCCCGGGTCGAGCAGGCTCGTGTGGATCAGGAAGTCGGGGGAGAGGACCGTGGCGACGGCCATCGTCTCGCCGAGCGCGCGGCCGAGGCCGAGCATCGAGGCGGAGATGACGCCGGAGCGGCCGAAGGGGATCACCGACATGCGGATGACCTCCCAGCGGGTGGCACCGAGGGCGAGGGCCGCCTCCTGGTGCATCAGGGGGGCCTGCCGGAAGACCTCGCGGGAGACGTTCGTGATGATCGGCAGGATCATGATCGCCAGCAGGATGCCGACGGTGAGCAGGGTGCGCGGGGCGCCGCCCTGCCACTCGAAGATGCCGGTCCAGCCGAAGTACTGGTCGAGCCAGCCGAACAGGCCCTCCATGTGCGGCACCAGGAACAGGGCGCCCCACAGGCCGTACACGATGGACGGCACGGCGGCCAGCAGGTCGACGACGTAGGCGATGGGGCCGCCCAGCTTCTTCGGCGCGTAGTGCGTGATGAACAGCGCGATGCCGACGGACACCGGGACCGCGATCACCATGGCGATGACCGAGGTGACGATGGTGCCGAAGGCGAGGACGGCGATGCCGAAGACGGGCGGGGTACCGGTCGCGTTCCACTCGAAGGTCGTGAGGAAGTTGCCCTCGTTCTTCGAGAGGACCAGCGAGGCGCGGTAGGTCAGGAAGACCGCGATCGCGGCCATGATCACCAGCAGCAGGATGCCGGAGCCGCGCGAGAGACCGAGGAAGATCCGGTCGCCGGGGCGGGTGGCGCCGCGGGCCGCGCGCTTGTGCTGGGCGGGGGTCGGGCGATCGGCGGGCGCTGGTGGCGCGGGTGATTGCGTAGATATGTCCATGGGGATTCTCCGGTCTGCGAAGCCCTCGTCACCCGGGTCGGGGCGGGGACTTCTGGCGGCGGTGCACCGGACGGTGCGGGCCGCCCGGATGCCGGGCGGCCCGCACTCTGGGTCAGCTCAGGCCGGCGACGGTCTCGCGGACCTTCGCGTTGATCTCGGCCGGGATCGGGGCGTAGCCCAGGTCGGCCAGGGAGGCCTGGCCCTCGTCGCTCGCCATGTAGGTGAGGAACGACTTGGTGGCGGCCAGGGTCTCGGCCTTGTTGCCCTTGTCGCAGGCGATCTCGTACGTGACCAGGACGATCGGGTAGGCGCCCTCGGCCTTGGTGCCGTAGTTCAGCTCCAGGGAGAGGTCCTTGCCGGAGCCCACGATCTTGGCGTCGGCGATCGCCTTCGAGGCGTTGTCCGTCGTGGCCTTGACCGGGGAGGCGGCACCGGTGGCGATGTCGACCGTGTTCATGCCCTTGGCGTAGGAGAGCTCCATGTAGCCGATGGCGCCGGCGGTCTGCTTGACCTGCTGGGCGACACCGGAGGAGCCCTGGGCGGACTGGCCGTCCTTGGCCATCCACGCCTTGCCGTGCTCGTACTTCCAGTCGGACTTGGCCGCGGCGCCGAGGTACTTGGTGAAGTTGTCCGTGGTGCCGGACTCCTCGGAGCGGTGGAAGGCCTGGATCTTCGTCGACGGGAGCTTCGCGTCGGGGTTCAGCTTCTTGATCGCCGCGTCGTCCCACTTGGTGATCTTCGAGTCGAAGATCTTGGCGAGGGTCGGGGCGTCCAGGACGAGGTTGTCGACGCCGTCCAGGTTGTACGCGACGGCGATCGGGCCGCCGACCATCGGCAGGTCGATGCCCTGGCCGGTCTTGCAGACCTTCTTGGAGGCGGCGACCTCTTCCGGCTTCAGCGGGGAGTCGGAACCGGCGAAGGCGACCTGGCCCTGGTTGAAGGCCTCGATGCCGGCGCCCGATCCGTCGGGCTTGTAGTTGATCTGCACGCCGGAGCAGGCCTGCGAGTAGGCCTTGCGCCAGGCGTCGATCGCGTTGGCCTGGGCGGAGGAGCCGGAGCCGAGGAGCTGGCCCTTGGCGTCGTCACACTTGATGTTGCCGGCCTTGGCGGAGGGGCCGCCGCTGCTGCCGCCGTTGGTGCCCGTGTCGTCCGAGCCGCACGCCGTGAGGGCCAGGGCGCCAGTGACGGCGAGAGCGCCGAGGGAGAGGGCGCGGAGCCGGTTCTTGCGCTGAAGCTTCACTTTCGGATGTTCCTTCCAGGAGCCGCCGGCCGCGTGTCGTCTGGCGGCGTGCGAAAGTCTGCGGATTTTCAGTCGAGCGATGGCGTGCTCCCCGGTGCCGGGGGGCTCACCGCACAAGGCCGAAATTAGGCAGATCAGGTGAAGCGGCCGATGGGCGAGAGTGAACGGCGGGTGAACCTCAGCGGGCGGTGCGGTTAGGTCACGGAGTGATTACGTCGAGCGAGTTCAGCAGGGCGTCGACGAGCCTGCGGTCACGGGGCTGGGTGAGCTTGGCGCGGGCCTTCGCGGGCGCCAGCCACACCAGCCGGTCCACCTCGCGGCTCGGCGCGAAAGCGCCCTCCGCGGCCTCGGCCGCCCAGTAGCTGACCCGCTTCGCGACGCCCTGCGCGAGATACCGCACCTCGGGCAGCACGGCGCCCGGCACGCACGCGAACCCGGTCTCCTCGCGCACCTCGCGCAGCGCGCAGGCCAGCGTGGTCTCACCCCGCTTGAGCTTGCCCTTGGGGTGCGACCAGTCGTCGTACTTCGGCCGGTGGACGAGGCAGACCTGCACGCCGCCGGCGCCCGGGGAGCGGCGCCACAGGACACAGCCCGCCGCCAGGACCGCGCCGTCGTCCCCGTACACGGTCATGGCGTGCTCACCGGCTCCCGGCGCCACGCGTCCAGGAACGCCTCCCGCGCCGCCTCCACCTGATGCCGCTGGTCCGCGTGGAGCACGCCCAGGGCGTACGCGGTCGGCGGGGCGATGCGCGGGGTGCGGGCCGCCTGGGACGCGGCGGCGGCCGCCTCGGCGGCGTCCCGGTGCGCGTTCAGGGCGTGCGCCGCCGACGACAGGCGTACGGCGTCGGCGGGCGGGCCCGGGACGACCTCCAGGGCGTAGCGGTGCAGGCGCAGCAGCAGCCGCACGTGGTGCCAGGGCGTGTCCGAGCCCGAGTCGTACTGGCTGTACGGGGGCCGGCCGCCCAGCGCGGTGACGGCCTCGGCGAGCCGGGCCTCCGCCTCCGCCGCGAACCGGTGGAGCGGCGCGTCCACGCCGGACAGCGGCACCTCGCTGGCCAGCACCGCGACACTGTCCGCCACCGCGTGGAAGCGGGAGCTGCCGAGGGCCTGGAGCGCCGTGCTGTGCGCCCGCGTCCTGGCCAGGGTCAGCTGGCGGTCGAGCAGCGCGGCCGCCTTCGCCGCGCCCAGCGCGAGGGTCTCCCGGCCGGGCGGCGCCGCCGGAGCCCCGTGCTCGGCACGCTGGGCGGGCGGCGCGACCGTGCTGGTGGTCAGCCGGTGCAGGGCCTCCGCGAGCCGCGCCAGCCGGTCCCCGTACGCGTGCTCGTGGGCCAGGGTGCCGGACAGCCAGGCCAGCTCGGGCCGCAGCGCGTCGGACCACTCGGCGTCGAGCAGCGGCCGGAACGTGTGCAGGGTGCCGCTGATGCGGCGGGCGGCGCGGCGCAGGGCGCGGGCCGCGTCCGCCGTGTCGCCGGCCGCGCCGGACTCCCGGTGCTGCCGCAGCGCACGCAGGAAGTCGGTCGCCCGGCCCCGCAGATGGGCTCCGAGCACGGCGTCCGTGTCGTACGCCTCGCTGGACTCAAGGTGTTGCTGTGCCACGCCGGCGCCTCCGGGCGTCTATGAGCATCTCCTGTACGTTGCGCAGGGGGCGCCCGTCCGCGTCCGTCGCGTGCCGGGTCCACTCGCCGTCCGGGCCGAGGTGCCAGGAGGCGGTGGTGTCGGACATCCCCGTTTCGAGCAGCCGGTTCAGGGCCGCGCGGTGCGCCGGGTCGTCGACGCGGACCAGGGCCTCGATCCGGCGGTCGAGGTTGCGGTGCATCATGTCGGCGCTGCCGAACCAGACCTCGGGGTCGCCGCCGTTGCCGAACGCGAAGACCCGCGAGTGCTCCAGGAAGCGGCCGAGGACCGAGCGGACCCGGATGTTCTCGGACAGGCCCGCGACGCCGGGGCGCACGGCGCAGATGCCGCGCACCCACACGTCGACGGGCACGCCCGCCTGCGAGGCCCGGTAGAGGGCGTCGATGACCGCCTCGTCGACCATCGAGTTGACCTTGATCTTGACGTACGCCGGGCGGCCCGCGCGGTGGTGCTGGACCTCCTGCTCGATCCGCGTGACCAGGCCGGTGCGCAGCGAGCGCGGGGCGACCAGGAGGCGGCGGTAGGTGGCGCGGCGCGAGTAGCCGGACAGCCGGTTGAACAGGTCGGACAGGTCGGCGCCCACGTCCTGGTTCGCGGTGAGCAGGCCGAGGTCCTCGTAGAGGCGGGCGGTCTTCGGGTGGTAGTTGCCGGTGCCGACGTGGCTGTAGCGGACGAGGGTGTCGCCCTCCTGGCGCACGACCAGGGACAGCTTGCAGTGCGTCTTCAGGCCGACGAGGCCGTAGACCACGTGGCAGCCGGCCTCCTCCAGCTTGCGGGCCCACTTGATGTTGGCCTGCTCGTCGAAGCGGGCCTTGATCTCGACGAGGACCAGGACCTGCTTGCCGGCCTCCGCCGCCTCTATCAGCGCGTCGACGATCGGGGAGTCGCCCGAGGTCCGGTACAGCGTCTGCTTGATCGCGAGGACGTCCGGGTCCTGCGCGGCCTGCTCCAGGAACGCCTGCACGGACGTGGAGAACGAGTCGTAGGGGTGGTGCAGGAGCACGTCGTGGCTGCGCAGCGCCGCGAAGATGTCGGGCGCCGACGCGGACTCGACCTCGGCGAGGTCACGGTGCGTGCCCGCGACGAACTTCGGGTACTTCAGCTCGGGCCGGTCCAGGCCCGCTATGGAGAACAGCCCGGTCAGGTCGAGCGGCCCCGGCAGCGGGTACACCTCCGACTCGCTGATCTTCAGCTCCCGCACGAGGAGGCTGAGGACCTCGGAGTCGATGGTCTCCTCGACCTCCAGGCGCACCGGCGGGCCGAAACGGCGCCGCATGAGCTCCTTCTCCAGCGCCTTGAGGAGGTTCTCGGCGTCGTCCTCCTCGACCTCCAGGTCCTCGTTCCGCGTCACGCGGAACATGTGGTGCTCCTCGATCGTCATGCCGGGGAACAGCTCGCCCAGGTGCCGGGGCGCGGAGATCACGTCCTCGATCGGCACGTAGCGCTGCGGAGAGGCCTCCAGGAAGCGGGACAGCAGCGGCGGGACCTTGACGCGGGCGAAGTGGCGGTGGCCGGAGACCGGGTTGCTGACGACGACCGCGAGGTTCAGGGAGAGGCCCGAGATGTACGGGAAGGGGTGCGCGGGGTCGACGGCCAGCGGGGTCAGCACCGGGAAGATCTGCTGCATGTACAGCGTGTAGAGCCGGGCCTGCTCCTTCTCCGTCAGCTCGTGCCAGCGGACGATGTGGACGCCCTCGTCGGCGAGCGCCGGGGCGACCTCCTCCTGGTAGCAGGCGGCGTGCCGGGCCATGAGCTCGCGCGAGCGGTTCCAGATCAGCTCCAGGACCTCACGGGGCTGCAGGCCCGAGGCGGAGCGGGTGGCGACGCCGGTCGCGATACGGCGCTTGAGTCCCGCGACCCGCACCATGAAGAACTCGTCGAGGTTCGAGGCGAAGATGGCCAGGAAGTTGGCGCGCTCCAGGAGTGGTGTGTTCGGGTCCTCGGCGAGCTCCAGGACCCGCTCGTTGAACGCCAGCCAGCTGCGCTCGCGGTCCAGGAAACGCCCCTGCGGGAGTTCGTCCCCGTCCGCGCGGCCGCTGTAGTCCTCCTCGTAGTCGTCCGGATCCGCGTCGATGTCGGCGACGATCCCGGCGAGCTTCGCGTCGAAGTCACCGGCCGCGACGGGATGCGGGCGGTGGGCGGCGAGGGAGCCTACGGAGGGCTGGGCCTTGGGGGACGACTGGTCCTGGGCGGCGTTCGGCTGGCTCATGCGCCCATTCTTCCGCGCGGAGGCACCGTTGAGCGCGTTGGACTCCGTCGGGGGGTCGGGAACGGGTGCGGGGGGCTGCATTCCGTGAGGGTCGCAAGGTCGTCTGAATCGTTGGTTACGGCGACATGACGTGCGGGCTATCTGGGGCTGGCCTGCACGCGCCGTGACTTCGACCGTTTCGTCGCCGGGTGCCGCCCGGTGGGGGCTGGTCGCGCAGTTCCCCGCGCCCCTGAAATGCATGGCGCTTCGCGCCGCATTTCCCCGATGGGGCACCGCCCCGATGGAGATCGCGCACGAAGTGCGCATCTCCAGGGGCGCGGGGAACTGCGCGACCAGCCCCCACCGGCCCGCACCCCGCGACGAGACAGCTACCGGGCAGACGGGACGCGGCGGCGCAGGAGCCAGAACGCCGCGTACGCCAGCGCCGAGACCAGGGCCAGGACGACCCCCGTCTCCACGAGCTGCATGGGCCAGAAATGGGCCGGGGGATGGCCCTCGCGGTAGAAGCCCGTGATGTTGTGCTCGGTGAGGCAGCCGCGGTCGTCGACGCACATCGGGTCGTCGATCCGCGCCCCGGAGCCCGTGATCGCACCCTCACCGGTGAGCTCGCCGGCGAAGAAGCGGTAGCCCTGCTCGACGGAGCCGGTGACCGTGCGGGTGCTCCACAGGTGCGGGCGCAGCTGTCCGAGGAGGGTGGAGAGGACGAGGAGCAGCACTCCGGAGGTCGCGGCCGCGGGCAGGGCCCGCCGGTGCAGCAGCGCGCCGAGCGCCCCGCAGGCCAGCCCCAGCAGGGGCAGGGCGACGGCGACGCTGCCGAGGGTGTCGAAGGAGCCGGCGGCGTACCACTGGTTGTCGGTGAGGCCGGGGGCCCGCGCCACGACGGCCTGGCGCAGGGCGACGAGGAGCCCGGTGCCGAGGGTGAGGAGCAGGGCCGGGAGGGCCAGCTTCGCGGTGAGCCAGCGGACCGGGGTGACGGACTGCGCCCAGGTCAACTGGGCGGTCCCGCGCTCCAGTTCGCGGCCGAGGACGAGCGCGCCGGTGTACAGCGCGGCGGCGAGCGGCACCGCGGCGAGCGTGACGTCGACCGAGAGGGTCGCGAAGCCGTAGGCGCCCGCGGTCGGGCCCTGGGCGACGCAGGAGTTGGCCACTCCGGCGACGCAGCGGCCGACGATGCCGAGCCCGGAGGTGCCGGGGCCGATGAGCCACAGCTGCACGCCCGCGCAGAGCGCGACGTAGGCGACCCAGAGCCACAGGGCGGCCCGGTGGAGACGGAGGACCGTCCAGGTGAGGCCGGTGCGGGGCGAGAAGGTCAGGGCGCTCATGCGGAGGCCTCCTTGCGGCGGGGCTGGTGCCGGCGCAGGACGAGGAAGGCGGCGGCGACGGCGAGGGCGGTCAGGGCGAGGAGGACGCCCGTCTCGGCGAGCTGGCGGGGCCAGTAGTCGGGCGAGGGGAGGTAGTGGCGGGTGAAGCCGGTGATGTCGTGCCGGTCCAGGCAGGCCTGTGTGGTGCAGCCGGGGTCGCGGATCTCGGCGCCGGTGGAGGTGACGGCCCGGCTGTGCACGGGCAGTTCGGGCTGCTGGTGGCTGCCCTGGAAGGGCCAGGAGTTGCCGCGGAACGCGCCGGCCAGGTAGGTGCCGATGCCGGCGACGGCGAGCGCGGGCAGGGTGCGGCGCAGCACGAGCGCGGCGAGGACGCCGAGGGCGAGGCCGAACAGGGCGTTCGCGACGGTCGCGGGGCCGACGGAGAAGGCGAGGTCGCGCGGGCCGATGCCGGCGACGAGCAGGTGGTTGCGGTCGTCCCAGACCAGGCGGTACAGCACGACGATCAGGGTGGTGCCGAGCGTGACGGACAGGGCGGGCACCGCGAGCTTCGCGGCGAGCCAGCGGGCCGGGGGCACGGACTGCGTCCAGGCCAACTGGACGGTGCCCGACTCCAGTTCGCGCGCGATCAGTGGTCCGGCGGCGAAGAGGGAGACGGCGACCGCGGCGATGCGCGCCCAGGTCAGCGGATCGTAGAAGAGGGAGTCGAAGGTGAGGAAGAAGCCCCAGCCGAGGTCGTGGCGGGCGGCTTCGAAGGCGCCCTCGTAGCCGAGGGAGTCGAAGGCGCGCCGGGCCTCGCCGGAGCCCGGGCCCCACAGCCACAGCAGCAGGCCGAGGCTGATCGCGACGTATCCGGTCCAGGCCCACAGGGCGGTGCGGTGCAGGCGCAGGGTCGTCCAGACGAGGCCGTCGGGGCCGGGCAGGGTGCGCCGGACGCGCGGGGTGTCCTTCTCGAGGGCGGGGGCGCTCACGCGGACACCTCCGTGGTCAGCGGGGCGGGGGCCGGGCCGGTGCTCGGGGTGAGCAGCGCCGGGGCGTCGGGGGAGCGCAGGTGGGCGAGGAGCAGTTCCTCCAGGGAGGGCTCCTGGACGGCCCAGCCGGCGCCGAGCGCGCCGTCGCGGCGGATCAGCGCGGTGATGCCGCGGCCGGAGGCGCGGGACTCGACGACGGTGTGGCCGGTGAGGTCGCCGCGGCCGGTGACGAGGCTGTGGGCGCCGATGAGGTCGTCGATGCCGCCGCCGAGCCGGATGCGGCCGCCGCCCAGCAGGAGCAGGTGGTCGCAGGCGTCGGAGAGCTCGGCGACGATGTGCGAGGACATCAGGACGGTCGTGCCGTGTTCGGCGGCGTCGGCCATCAGGGTGCCCATGAGCTCGTGCCGGGCGAGCGGGTCGAGGTCGGCCATGGGCTCGTCGAGCAGCATCAGTTCGGGCCGCTTGCCGAGGGCCAGGGCGAGGGCGACGCGGGTGCGCTGGCCGCCGGAGAGCGAGCGGACCCGCGCCTTCGGGTCGAGGTCGCCCTGCGCGACGATGCCCGCCGCGTACGGGGCGTCCCAGCGGCCGGGGTTGAGCTCGGCGCCCAGGCGCAGGGTGTCGGCGATCGTCAGCTGGGGGTAGAGGGGCTTGTCCTGGGACAGGTACGCGACCTTGGCGCGGTGCTCGCCGGGGGCGCCGCCGAGGACGGTGACGCGGCCGGAGGTGGGGCGCAGGAGTCCGGCGGCGATGGCCAGCAGGGTGGACTTGCCGGCGCCGTTGGGTCCCACCAGGGCGCTGACGCGGCCGGCCGGGAGCCGGAACGCGCAGTGGTCGAGGGCGGCGATGCCTCGCCGCCCGTAGCGCTTGACGAGGCCGGTCGCCTCGATGGCCGTGGTCATGCTGTCCCCTTGGTGCTGCTCGTGGTGCGGAAGTGTGCGTCCAGCGCGCTGCCGAACAGGGCGGCCACGTCCTCGCGGTCGAGCCCTGCCTCCTTCGCGCGTCTCGTCCAGTCCTCCAGCTCGGCTCGCAGCGGCGAGTCGGCGGGGGACGAGCCCAGTGATCTGCGGACGAACGTGCCCAGGCCGCGGCGGGCTTCGACGAGTCCGGAGCGCTCCAGCTCGCGGTACGCCTTCAGCACCGTGTTCGGGTTGATGGCCGTCGCCTCGACGACCTCGCGGGCGGTGGGCAGCTTGTCGCCGGGCTCCAGCAGGCCCAGGCGGAGGGCCTGCTCGGTCTGGTGGACGATCTGCAGGTAGGTGGCGACGCCGCTGGAGCGGTCGATGCGGAACTCGATGACGGGCCCCGTGTCCCCTGCCACGTCGTACCCCCCTTTCACTACTTTCACTAATCAAGTAGTGAAAGGGTGATGCAAGAGAGGGGCCGGCGTCAAGCGACACCGGCCCCTCCATGCCTTGCTACGGGGTGAAACCCCAGGTCAGGACTCTGTGCGGTACATCAGATCCGTCTCGTACGTACTGAAGCCGAGCCGCTCGTACACGCTCACCGCCGCCTTGTTGTCCGCGTCGACGTAGAGCATCGCCGTCGGCAGACCGGCCGCCGCGAGGTGCCGCAGCCCCGTCGTCGTGAGCGCCTTGCCGAGCCCGCCGCCCTGGTTCCCCGGCGCCACGCCGACCACGTACACCTCGCCGATCCGCTCCGCGGCGTGCACCTTCGTCCAGTGGAAGCCGACCAGCTCGTCCCCCTGGAACGCCAGGAAGAAGCCCGCCGGGTCGAACCAGGGCTCCGCCTTGCGGTCGTCCAGATCGCGCTGGGTCAGCGAGCCCTGCTCGGGGTGGTGCGCGAACGCCGCCGCGTTCACCGCGAGCCACGCCGCGTCGTCCTGCCCCGGCACGAACGTACGGATCCGCACTCCCGCAGGCAGCACCGGGTCCGGCAGCGCCAGGTCGCTCAACGAACGCCGCATCTGCCGCAGTTCGCGGAACAGCGTCAGGCCGAGCACCTGCGCGAGGTGCCGCGCCGCGCTGTGCCCGCCGTGCGCCCACACCCGCAGCCGCTTCCCGGACGCGGCGAGCAGCGCCGCGCCCAGGGCCCGCCCGTGCCCGTGCCCGCGGTGCGCGGGGTGCACGACCAGCTCGGCGGCCGGCGCCTCGACCGGGTCGGTGTCCTCGAGCTGCGCGTAACCCGCGAGCTCCCCGCCGACGGTCAGCAGCAGATGCCGCACGCCCTCGCGCTCGCCGCCCCGCAACTGGAGCCGCCCCTGCTCCGACACGGCCTGCTGGCCGTCGGTCCTGGCGGCCTCGGCGAGCAGCGCGAGGACCTCGCCGGCCTGCCCGGCGGACAGAGCTGACAGGGTGTCGATGGATCGGCCCGGAACGGCCGGATCGCTGGCGTTTGCGGAGTCCGTGGTCATGGCTACGAGGGTACGGGCCGCCCCGCCCCGGAGAAGGGCAACCGCCTCGTAACCTGCAACCCCCTGTTGCGCTACGCGCGTTGACTCTAGGCTGCCCCGGGTCACCGTCGTCGCGCAGGAGCGCCGCGGACACCGCACCCGCAGGGGGGACACATGCCCGTGAAGAGGAACCGGCCGGGCCGCCGGATCAGAGCGGCGCTCGCCGCGACCGCCACGCTCGCCACCGCCGGCGCGCTGGTCGCCGCGCTGCCCGCAGGAGCCACGCAGCAGGACCGCGACCGGCACGGCCAGGGCCGCTACCAGGACGTCCAGCTGCTCTCCTTCAACGACTTCCACGGCAACCTGGAGCCCCCGGCCGGCTCCTCCGGACAGGTCACCGAGAAGCAGGCCGACGGGACCAGCAAGGCGATCGACGCGGGCGGCGTCGAGTACCTCGCCTCGTCGCTGCGCACCGCGCGCCAGGGCCACCCCTACAGCGTGACCGCCGCCGCGGGCGACCTCGTCGGCGGCAGCCCGCTGCTGTCCGGCCTGTTCCACGACGAGCCCACCGTCGAGGCCATGAACCAGCTGGACCTCGACGTCACCAGCGTCGGCAACCACGAGTTCGACGAGGGCGCCAAGGAGCTGGCCCGGCTGCAGAACGGCGGCTGCCACCCCGACGCCGGCTGCTACGAGGACGGCCGCACCTTCGAGGGCGCCGACTACCCCTACCTCGCCGCCAACGTCACGGACGAGAAGACCGGCAAGCCCATCCTCAAGCCCTACTGGGTGTGGAAGAACAAGGGCGTGAAGGTCGGCTTCATCGGCGTCACCCTGGAGGGCACGCCGAACGTCGTGACCGCCGACGGCGTCAAGGGCCTCAAGTTCCACGACGAGATCGAGACCGTCGACAAGTACGCGAAGATCCTCGACAAGCAGGGCGTGAAGTCGATCGTCGCGCTCATCCACGAGGGCGGCGCCCCGGCCTCGGGCGACTACAACTACGACTGCGACTCCCCGGGCGCCGGCGACGGCATCTCCGGCCCGATCGTCGACATCGCCAAGGGCATCACCCCGAAGGTCGACGCGCTCGTCACCGGCCACACCCACCAGGCCTACGTGTGCACGATCCCGGACCCGTCCGGCAAGCCCCGCATGGTCACCTCCGCGTCCTCGTTCGGCAAGGTCTACACGGACACCACGCTGACCTACGACCGCCGCACCCGGGACATCGTGCGCACCTCGGTGAAGTCCGCGAACCACGTCGTGGCCCGCACCCAGCCCAAGGCCGCCGACATGACCTCGCTGATCGGCCGCTGGGACAAGCTGGCCGCGCCGGTCGCGAACCGTCCCGTCGGCCACATCTCCGCCGACATCCTGGGCCGGGGCGCGAAGACCCCGGAGGAGCCGCTCGGTGACCTGATCGCCGACGCGCAGCTCGCCTACGGCAAGTCCCTGGACCCGAAGACCTCGCTGGCCCTGATGAACGCCGGCGGTGTCCGCTCCGACCTCGTCCACAAGGCGAGCGGCAGCGAGGGCGACGGCGTCGTGACCTACCGCGAGGCCTTCGCCGTCCAGCCGTTCAGCAACACGGTCAACCTGGTCGACCTCACCGGCGCACAGGTCGTCGAGGCGCTCCAGCAGCAGGTCAGTGGCTCGAACGAGGCCTCGCCGAGGGTCCTTCAGCCGTCCTCCGGGCTCACGTACACGATCGACATGAAGAAGACCGGCGCGGCCCGTCTCCTCGTCGACACGGTCAAGCTGAACGGCGCGGCCATCGACCCCGCCGCCACCTACCGTGTCGCGATGAACTCGTTCCTCGCGGGCGGCGGCGACGGCTTCACGGCGCTCGGCCAGGGCAAGAACCCGCTCGTCGGCGGCGACGACCTCAAGGCGTTCGGCGACTACCTGACCGCGAACTCCTCCGCGCAGAAGCCGATCGACCCGCCGAAGGCGGACCGCGTCACCATCCTCAAGTAGGCGCGGCACAGCGCTTCTTCGGGCACGTCCGAGTGGCTCACGGCTCTTCGCCGTGGGCCACTCGCGCGTCGTGAAGATTGTTTGCGCGAAGGGTGGGGGTGTGTGGTGGAATCACCCGATGCGTACCCCCCACCGCATAGCCGACGACCCCATATCCGACGGCCGCACCCCCTTTGATGGACCGAACACGGAATCGGTTCCCTCGGATCCGGACACGCGCGCGTACGCGAACCCGTACGACGAGCTCGCCGCCCTCGCCGGGAACCCGCTCGACGAGTTCCTCCACGAAGAGCCGGACGACCCCGACGACGAGGAGTGGTCGCCGCCCAACCACCGGCGCGGCAGCCGCCGCCGCAACCGCTTCGCGGGCCTGTCCCTCGCGGCGAAGGGCGTCATCGCCGTCCTCGTCCTCGCCGCCTTCCTGACGCTCGCCGACCGCTGGGCCCTGCTCTACGCCGAGCACGAGGCCGCGCAGAAGCTCAAGCAGCAGATGAGGCTGACGGCCGCCCCCGAGGTGGAGATCGAGGGCTTCCCCTTCCTCACCCAGCTCGCCGACCGCCGCGTCGACGAGATGAAGGTCACCGTCCCCGACGTCGCCGCCGACCGCGTCACCCTCGCCGAGGTCTCCGCGACCGTGCGCGACGTCCGGATCAGCGGCGAGGGCCTGACCGGCATCAGCGGCGCGCAGGCCGACGCCATGGACGGCGAGGTGCTGCTCAGCTTCGCCGACATGAACCGCGAACTGGGTGCCTCCCAGGTCACCTTCACCGGGCACGGCCGCGACAAGGTCCTGGCCCGCGGCACCCTGCCCGTCGCCGGACACGACCTGAAGGTCCGGGCCGACGCCACCATCCGGCGCCTGGGCACCACCGGCATCAGCACGGACATCGACGGCATGAGCCTGAGCATCGGAGACCTCGCCACCTACCGGCCCGGCACCGGGCCCTCCCAGGGCCTGCACCTGAGCCGCCGCTCGGTCGCCCGCGTCACCGCCGAGACCGACAAGGCCAGGCGGCTGCTGTCCATCCCCGCGCTCATGCACCGCGCCGGCGTGCCCGACCGGGCCGTGCGCGCGGCCCTGCGCAGCGACACCGAGCTCGCCGAACTCACCGGCTCGCCCCGCTTCGTGCACCGGCTGATGCGCATGAACCTGATCGACATCGCGCTCGACCACCCCTGGCTGCTGCGGAAGGTGGGTCTCGACCCGTCGCTGCTGGACAGCCTCTCCCGGCTCACCCGCCCCGCCCTCGCGGACCGGCTCTCCCTCGCCTTCCGGCTGCCGGAACTGCCCCGCGACCACGGCTACGTACGCCTGCGGGACGTCTCCGTCGAGAAGGACGGCATCCGCGTCGAACTGTCCGGCGCCGGACTCAGCGTCGGCGGCTGACCGGCTACGGCAGTTCGGGCGGCGGCGCCGGCGCCCCCGGCAGCGTGACCGTGGCGACCGTGCCGCCGCCGTCCGCCGCCGCGAGCGTCACCTCGCCGCCGATCGCCTCCACCGTGCGCGCCACGATCGAGAGACCGAGCCCCGAACCGGGCAGCGCCCGCGCCGTCGGCGAGCGCCAGAACCGGTCGAACACGTACGGCAGTTCCTCGTCCGGGATGCCCGGCCCGTGGTCCCGCACGGTGAGCGTCCCGCGCATCAGCCGGACCTCGACCGCGCCCCGCTCGGGGCTGAACTTCACGGCGTTGTCCAGCAGGTTCACGATCGCCCGCTCCAGCGCGGCCGGTTCCGCCCGCACGTACCAGGGGGCGAGGTCCGCGCTCACGACGAGCTCGGGCCCGCGCAGCCGCGCCCGTTCGACGGCACTGCGCACGGTGTCGTGCAGCGAGACGACCTTGAGCGGCGCGTCGTCGGCGGTCAGTCCGCCGCGGGACAGCTCCTGGAGGTCACCGATGAGCGCGGCGAGTTCGGACATCTGCGCCTTGAGCGAGGCGAGGAGCGCCCTGCGGTCCTCGGGCGGGATCGCGCGGCCCGTCTCCTCGCTGCGGGTGAGCAGATCGATGTTGGTGCGCAGGGAGGTCAGCGGGGTGCGCAGCTCGTGGCCGGCGTCCGCGATGAGCTGCTGCTGCAGTTCGCGGGACGCGGCGAGCGAGGCGGTCATGGAGTTGAAGGACGCGGACAGCCGGGCGATCTCGTCGTCGCCCTCGACGGGGATGCGGACGGTGAGGTCCTCGGTGCGGGCCACGTGCTCGACGGTGTCCGTCAGCTCGTCGACCGGCCGCAGTCCCGTACGGGCGATCCACAGGCCCGCGGCGCCTGCGCCGAGCACGCCGATGCCGCCGACGAGCAGCAGGATCCAGGCCAGCGAGGTGAGCGGCCGGTCGATCTCGCTGAGCGGCTGGGCGATGGAGACGGCGTACCGGTCCTGGAGCGGCCGCGCGACGCTGGGTCCGGGCCGGTAGGTGTAGACGCGCTGGGCCTGCCCGTGCTCGTTCTCGGCCGTGTGCAGGGCGAAGTCGTCCTGGCCGGAGGCCACGCGGACATCGGCCGGCTCGGCGGCGATCGGGGTCTGCCCGGGGCCGGTGCAGGTGCGGCCCGAGGCCGTCACGAGCTGCACCGTGTAGTTGCCGACCGGGGACGGAGCCTCGACCTGGCCGCCGACGCAGGCGGCGGCCAGCTGGGTCACATAGCCGTCGTCGACCTTGGTCCCGCGCAGCGAGGAGTCCATCTGCGACTGGAGCTGGGCCCGCGTCATGAACCAGCAGGTGACCGCGACCGCCGCGACGGCCGCCGCGACCGCGACCGCGACGAGCAGCGCGAGACGTGACCGCAGGGGCAGCCCGCGCAGCCGGCGCGGCCACCCGCTCACTCGGCCCCGCCCGACCGCAGCACGTAGCCCACGCCCCGCACCGTGTGCACGAGCCGCGGCTCGCCGCCCGCCTCCGTCTTGCGGCGCAGGTACATCACGTACACGTCCAGGGAGTTGGAGGACGGCTCGAAGTCGAAGCCCCACACGGCCTTGAGGATCTGCTCGCGGGTCAGGACCTGGCGCGGGTGGGCCAGGAACATCTCCAGGAGGGTGAACTCGGTGCGGGTCAGTTCGACGGTCCGCTCGCCCCGGGTCACCTCACGGGTCGCCGGGTCCATCCGCAGGTCGGCGAAGGACAGCACGTCGGAGTCGTCCGCGGCGCCGGCCGCCGCGTACCCGCTGCGCCGCAGCAGCGCCCGGACGCGTGCGAACAGCTCGTCGAGCTCGAACGGCTTGACCAGGTAGTCGTCGGCGCCCGCGTCGAGCCCGGTGACGCGGTCGCCGACCGTGTCGCGCGCGGTCAGCATCAGGATCGGGGTGGTGGAACCGGTGGCGCGCAGCCGGCGGGCCGCGGTCAGCCCGTCCATGCGCGGCATCTGGATGTCGAGGACGACGAGGTCGGGCCGGTACGCGGCGGCCTTCTCCAGGGCGTCCGCGCCGTCCACGGCGACCTCGGTGGCGTACCCCTCGAAGGCGAGGGAGCGCTGGAGCGCCTCCCGCACCGCGGGCTCGTCGTCCACGATGAGGATGCGGTGCCGGTCGTCACGGTCGCCGTCGGCGGGGTTCATGGGCTGCGTTTTCCTGTCGGTGAGAACGGGGCGTACGGACGGGCCTTCAGCCTCGCACGGACCCCCGCCCCGTGTGCGCGCCACGGCGGGCGGTCGTCGCCCGCGCCTTCGCGGGCGTCTTCGCCCGAGCCGCTGACTGCTTCGCGGACTGCTTCGCGGCCCGTGCCTTGGCCTGCGTCTTGGCCTGCTGCCTGGTCACGGACGGGACGAGCTCGGCGACGCGGGCGGCCGGCGGGTGCAGGACGGCGGCGACGGCGAGCGCGAGACCGGTGTCCGCCGGGCCGTGGGCGGTCGCGGGGTGCGGGTGGACGGGGAAAGCCATGGGGTCCTCCTGCGGGGGACGGGCCGCGGCGGTCAGCTGCTCGTGCCGCCCGCGCGCAGGGTGTCGAGGTCTGCCTTGAGGGTGTTGACGGGGATCGCGAAGCCGAGGCCGACACTGCCGGCGCTCGACGAGGAGCCGGCGTCCTGGGCGCTGGAGTACATCGCCGAGTTGATGCCGATGATGTTGCCGTTCATGTCGATCAGCGCGCCGCCGGAGTTGCCCGGGTTGAGCGAGGCGTCGGTCTGGATCGCCTTGTACGTGGTCGTGGACGAGCCGGTGTCGCCGTTGAACTCCCGGCCGCCGAACTCGAAGGGCCAGCCGCCGTCCCCGCCGCCGCCCTGCTGTTGCTGCTGCTGTCCCTCGTCGGTGGAGACGGTGACGTCGCGGTCGAGCGCGGAGACGATGCCGCTGGTGACGGTGCCGGTCAGGCCCTCGGGGGAGCCGATCGCGACGACCTGGTCGCCGACCTTCACGCCGGAGGAGTCGCCGAGCGTGGCGGCCTTGAGCCCGGAGGCGTTCTTCAGCTTGATCAGCGCGAGGTCCTTCTTCGCGTCGGTGCCGACGACCTCCGCCGTGTACGTCCTGCCGTCACTGGTGCGCACCTTCACCGAGGAGGCCCCGGCGATGACGTGGTTGTTGGTGACGATCTCGCCGTCGCTGGTGAGGATGACGCCCGAACCGGTCGAGGAGCCGGAGCTCAGCTCCGCGTTGACCTCGACGATCGACGGGCTGACCGCCTGCGCGACCCCCGCGACGGTGCCCCGCTGGCTGCTCGGCACGACGGTGGTGCTGGTGGAGCTGGAGGCGGCGGTGTCGCTGCCGGTCAGCTCCTGGAAGGCGTACGCGGTGCCGCCGCCGACGGCCGCCGCCGCGACGGCCACGGCCGCCAGCAGCCCGACCGGGCCGCGCAGCCGCTTCCGCCTCGGCGCCTCGGGAGCCTCGGGGGCCGCCGGGGCCGGCGCGTGGGCCGGCGGGGGCGGGTAGGCGCCGTAGGAGGAGCCCTGGGGGTACTCGTGCTGGTACTCGCCGCTGGGGCGGAAGCTCTCGGTCATGTCACTCAGCGTGCGACGCCGACATGAGAGCTGTCTGAGTGCTCCCTGAGAGTCCCGGCAGAAGCCTGTTTGCCCGATATAAAGACGGGCCCGGGCTTTCGGGAAGGCGGCCCCGGGCTTTCAGGGGCGGGCGGCTACTCGCAGCCGCAGGACTGCCGCACGACCAGCCGGGACGGGAACAGCTTCAGCCGCTCGCGCCGCGAGCCCGCGACCCGCAGCGAGTCGTCGAGCACCAGGTCGACGGCGGCCCGCGCCATCGCCGAGCGGTCCGAGGCGACCGTGGTCAGCGGCGGATCGGTGAGCCCCGCCTCCTTCACGTCGTCGAACCCGGCGACGGCCAGCTCGCCCGGCACGTCGATGCGCAGCTCGCGCGCGGCCCGCAGCACACCGATGGCCTGGTCGTCGGTGGAGCAGAAGATCGCCGGCGGGCGGTCGGGGCCGGCGAGCAGTTCCAGAGCCACCTGGTACGCGTCGTAGCGGTTGTACGGGGCCTCGAAGAGCCGCCCCTCGGTGTCCAGGCCGGCCTCGCCCATCGCGCGCCGCCAGCCCTCGACGTGGTCGGAGACGGGGTCGCCGACGGAGGGTGTCTCGGCGGTGCCGCCGAGGCAGGCCACGTACGGGTAGCCGTGCTCCAGGAGGTGGCGGGTGGCGAGCTGGGCGCCGCCCAGGTCGTCGGTGACGACGGCGACGTCGTCGATCGCCTCGGGCCGCTCGTGCAGCAGCACGACGCGGGCGTCCCACGCCTCGATCTCGTTGGCCGCCAGATCGTTGAGACCGTGGCTGACGAGGATCAGGCCGGAGACCCGCATGCCGAGGAAGGCCCGCAGATAGTGCACCTCACGGTCGGCCACGTAGTCGGAGTTGCCGACCAGGACCATCTTTCCGCGCTCGGACGCGGCCTGTTCCACCGCGTGCGCCATCTCCGCGAAGAACGGCTGGCGCGAGTCCGGCACGATCATGCCTATGAGGTCGGTGCGCCGCGACGCCATGGCCTGGGCGACCCGGTCGGGCCGGTACCCCAGTTCCTTGATCGCGGCGAGCACCCGCTCGCGCGTGGCCGGGGCGACCGGCCGGGGTCCGTTGTTGATCACGTAGGACACGACGGCGGTCGAAGTACCCGCCAGTCGCGCAACGTCGTCCCGAGTCACCTTGGCCACGCGCGGAGTCTACGCGGATGGAACCTCTCCTGGGCAGGGCGTAAGCCCCGAACCTAGGAGTCGGCCCGGACCGGCTCGCCCTTCGGCTCCGCCGGCTGCTCGCTCTTCTTCGCCGGCTTCTCGGCCTTGTCGGGCTTCTCCGGGGTGACGAAACGGTAGCCGACGTTCCGCACGGTGCCGATGAGGGACTCGTGCTCGGGGCCCAGCTTGGCCCGCAGTCGCCGTACGTGCACGTCGACCGTGCGGGTGCCGCCGAAGTAGTCGTAGCCCCACACCTCCTGGAGCAGCTGGGCGCGGGTGAAGACCCGGCCCGGGTGCTGCGCGAGGTACTTCAGGAGCTCGAACTCCTTGAAGGTGAGATCGAGGATCCGCCCCTTGAGCTTCGCGCTGTAGGTGGCCTCGTCCACGGACAGGTCGCCGTTGCGGATCTCCATGGGGGAGTCGTCGGCGACGATCTGCTGGCGGCCCATCGCGAGCCGCAGCCGTGCCTCCACCTCGGCGGGACCCGCGGTGTCGAGCAGGACGTCGTCGATGCCCCAGTCGGCGGTGACGGCGGCGAGGCCGCCCTCGGTCACCACGAGCACCAGCGGACAGCCGGGTCCGGTGGAGCGCAGAAGCTGGCACAGGCTGCGGACCTGCGGAAGGTCACGCCGCCCGTCGATGAGGATCACGTCGGCGCCGGGGGTGTCGACGAGGGCCGGGCCCTCCGCCGGAGCCACCCGCACGTTGTGCAGGAGCAGGCCGAGGGCGGGGAGCACCTCCGTCGACGGCTGAAGGGCATTGGTGAGGAGCAGCAGAGAGCTCATCGCGCTCCACCCGCCCGGGTCGTCCTGTCTTCGTGCACGGTTCGCTCGCCCATAACGTCTGGTTCCTCCTCGGTCCCTGCGAGGACGTTTGCGGCACTGCTTCGTACTGCGCGTACTTGCGTACTCGGTCGGACCCGCGCCCCGGGCCCGTGCGCGTCCGGTGTGATGAGCGTCGTTCGTATACAACGCTGCAGAACGCACAAAAGGACTCGGGGGCTGCATTGCCCGAGTCCTCTGTCCAGCAGAATAGCCCACATGAATCGGCGTCCGGCAGGTGACGAAGACGGATCTTCTGTGCGTCCGGTCACTGAACCGTCACGTCGGGCGACCCTGCGGACACAGGACGCAGTCGCGATCGACGCCTCCCACCATCCCGGCCCGGCGCCCGGCACCGACCTCGCGATCGTGGTCGCGCACGGCTTCACCGGCGATCTGGAGCGGCCCCACGTGCGGCGCGCCGCGGCGGTGTTCGCCCAGCGTGCGGCCGTGATCACGTTCTCGTTCCGGGGCCACGGGCGGTCCGGCGGGCGGTCCACGGTCGGCGACCGCGAGGTGCTCGATCTGGCGGCGGCCGTGGCGTGGGCGCGTTCGCTCGGGCACACGCGCGTCGTGACGGTCGGCTTCTCGATGGGCGGCTCCGTGGTGCTGCGGCACGCGGCGATGTACCGGGGGCGCACGGAGGCACACACCGACGGAGTGGTCGCGGTGAGCGCCCCGGCCCGCTGGTTCTACCGGGGCACCGCCCCGATGCGCCGCGTCCACTGGGCGGTCACCCGTCCCACGGGGCGGATGGTGAGCCGCCTCGGGCTGCGCACCCGGATCCACCCCCGCGACTGGGACCCGGTGCCGCTCTCGCCCGTCGAGTCGGTGCCGCTGCTCGCGCCGACCCCGCTGCTCGTCGTGCACGGCGACAGCGATCCGTACTTCCCCGTCGACCACCCGCGCATGCTGGTCGAGGCGTCCGGCGGCAGCGCCGAGCTGTGGCTGGAGCCCGGCATGGGGCACGCCGAGCACGCGGCGAGCGACGCGCTGCTCACCCGGATCGGTGACTGGGCGGCGAAGGCCGGTGCCGGGGGTGCCGCAGAATAGGACGCCGACCGCATCACAGGACACACGAAGGGAGCCGTCCCCATGGCTGAGGGCACGATCCGCTACTGGGCGGCGGCCAAGTCGGCCGCCGGAGTCGCGGAGGAACCGTACGACGCCGACACCCTGGCCGACGCGCTCGCAGGGGCCCGCACGCGACACCCCGGGGACCTGGTGCGTGTCCTGCAGCGTTCCTCGTTCCTGGTCGACGGGAACCCCGTCGGCACCCGGGACCATGAGACGGTACGGCTGGCCGAGGGCGGCACGGTCGAGGTGCTCCCGCCGTTCGCAGGAGGGTGACCCCGATGAGCAGCAACCCGCAGTACCCGCAGCATCCCCAGCAGTACGACCCGTACGGGCAGCAGCAGTACGCGCCGCAGCCCGAGGCCGCCGACGCCACCCAGCAGTGGCAGGGCCAGACCTGGGACACCCAGGTGCAGCCCGTGCAGCAGCCGTACCTGCCGCCGCAGCAGTACGACGCCGGGCAGCAGCACGCCCAGGCCCAGCAGCCGCAGTACCAGGAGCAGCCGCAGCCCCAGCCCTACGCGCAGCCTCAGCAGCAGTCGTACGGGCAGCAGCAGTCGTACGGGCAGGCGCAGTCTCAGCCGCAGCCGTACGCGCAGCCGCAGCCGGACCCGATGACGGAGGTCCTGCCGCCGGTCCGCGCCCAGGCCCGGCCGCAGCCGCAGCCGCAGGCCGAGCCCGCGCCGGCGTCCGCGCAGTCCGCCGCCGGTGAGCCCGCCTACGGCCCCGCCACCGTCACCGGCAACACCCGCGTCACCGACGCCCAGCGCGCCCGCGCCGAGGGCCGCTCGCCGGTCATCGAGCCCGGCATGCAGCCCGCCGGGCTCACCGCCGCGCTCGGCCTGCTGCTCGCGGGCGGCGCCGCCGTCGGCCAGTACGCGCTGCTCGTGCCGCTTCTGATCCTCCAGGCCGTCACGGCCGCCGGCTGGTTCCGGCTGAACGGCATGTGGCCCGCCCGGCAGGGCATCGCCCTCGCCTTCCTCGGCGGTGTCGTCGCCGACGTCGCGCTCCTCGCGGCCGGACGGGAGCACGGCCCCGCCGCGATCCTCGGCACCCTCGGCGTCTGGGTCCTGCTCACCCTCGTCCTCCAGCTCCGCTCGCACGCCGACCCGGACGAGCGGATGTACGGCCTGATGGCGACCGTCGTCTCGGCGGCCCTCGCGATCGTCGCCGCCGGTCACCTCGCGGCCCTCCCGGACGCGGTGACGGTCGGCGGGATCGCCGTCGCGGCGACCGTCGTGGCCCGCGCCCTGCCGCTGCCCACCCCCGCGTCCGTCGTCGCGGCCCTGTCGGCCGCGGCCGGCGGCGGCCTCGTGGCGGGTGCCCTGACCGGCTTCGGCACGGGCGGCGCGCTGCTCGGCCTCGGCGCCGGGGTCTGCGCCCTGATCGGTCACCGGGTCGCCTCGTACGACTACCCGTCGCGGTTCGTGCACATGACGGCGGGCGTCGCGCTCCCGCTGGCCGCGGCCGCCCCGGCCGTCTACCTGCTGGGCCGCGCCCTGGGCTGACCGCGCTCCCTTCCGCGCACCACGGCGGCGGGCTCCGATCGACAAGTTGGGAACAAGTCGGCCGGAGCCCGCCGTCTTCTCATTACCGGCACGTACGCTCGCGGCAGGAACCACTTCCGGCGCGGGGGACACAGAAGGCAGCCGGGGGACGCCAGACCATGGGGGAGCTTCCGGGCCATGCGCGCACTGCGAATACTGCTGATCATCGTCGTCATCCTCGGCGGCCTCTTCGTGATCGCCGACCGGGTGGCGGTGAACCTGGCCGAGGACGAGGCGGCCGACAAGGTGCGCACCAGCGAGGGCCTGGCGAGCACACCGAGCGTGTCCATCAACGGCTTCCCGTTCCTCACCCAGGTCGCGGGCGGCTCCCTGGACGACGTCGAGATCGGCATCAAGGACTACGAGGCGAAGAGCGGCAGCGGCACCATCCGTATCGCGGACCTGAACGCCGAGATGCACGGCGTGGCGTTCGACAGCGGCTACACCTCGGCCACCGCCGACTCCGCCACGGGCACCGCCCGTGTGTCCTACGACGAACTGCTCAAGGCCGTCCGCAAGCAGGACCCGGCGCCGGTCGCGCCCGGCATCACCGCGAAGATCGACGGCCTGTCCTACGGCGGCGGCGACAAGATCAAGGTCCTGCTCGCGGTGAAGACCCCGCTCGGCACGCTCCACCCGACCGTCATGAGCTCCGTGCAGGTCAAGGGCGGCAAGGTCTCGGCCCGCGCGGACAGCCTGCCGAAGGTCGGCGCGTTCGACATGGCCGAGGGGCGGGTGCGGGCCGTGACCGACTTCCAGCAGGCGATCGACGACCTGCCCGCCGGTATCGAGCTCGACAAGGTCGAGGCGGTCAAGGACGGCGTCGAGATCACCGTGAAGGGCTCGGACCTGAAGCTCATCGGCTGACCCGGCCCCCGGCCGAAACCGGCCGGACAGCCGTTCGAACCGGCAGGAATCGGGCGCCCGTCCGCGATGCGAGACGGCGCCGTCCGCACAGTAGAAGAGCAGGGAAGAGTCCCCGCCCCGGAGGCCCGCGCGAGCGCCTCCGGGGCGTTTCGTATCCCAGATAGTGGATGATCCCGTCTCATAATCCGACACACCGGTGACAGGCGGCCCTGAGCGTCCTTACGATCGGACGCATGATGCAACAGGCGGAATTCACGAAGCGGCGGGCAGTGGACCTGTGCCGCGTCGCCGCCATGCTCTGTCGCACCGTCTGAGCGGGCCGTGCGGCTACGCCGTCGACCTCCCGCTTTCCCCCCGGACCCCTCGAGACGACTCGGGGTCATCCGTGCACCCCCGCACACCCCCGTTCCGCATGCCCCCGCAACTGCCCCGGAGGAATACAGCATGAGCCGCAGCGACGTCCTGGTAGACGCCGACTGGGTCGAGGCGAACCTCGACAACGCGAACGTGGCGATCGTCGAGGTCGACGAGGACACGTCGGCGTACGACAAGAACCACATCAAGAACGCGATCCGCATCGACTGGACCGACGACCTCCAGGACCCGGTCCGCCGCGACTTCATCGACCAGGCCGGCTTCGAGGCGCTGCTGTCGAAGAAGGGCATCGCCAACGACACGACCGTCGTCCTCTACGGCGGCAACAACAACTGGTTCGCCTCCTACGCCTACTGGTACTTCAAGCTCTACGGCCACCAGGACGTGAAGCTCCTCGACGGCGGCCGCAAGAAGTGGGAGCTCGACTCCCGCGACCTCGTCGACGGCTCCGAGGTCCCGAACCGCCCGGCCACCCAGTACAAGGCCAAGGCCCAGGACACCTCGATCCGCGCCTTCCGCGACGACGTCGTGGCCGCGATCGGCACCCAGAACCTCGTCGACGTGCGCTCGCCCGACGAGTTCTCCGGCAAGCTGCTCGCCCCGGCGCACCTCCCGCAGGAGCAGTCGCAGCGTCCGGGCCACGTCCCGTCCGCCCGCAACATCCCGTGGTCGAAGAACGCCAACGACGACGGCACGTTCAAGTCGGACGACGAGCTCAAGGAGCTCTACGCCGCCGAGCAGGTCGACCTGGCGAAGGACTCCATCGCCTACTGCCGCATCGGTGAGCGCTCGGCCCTGACCTGGTTCGTGCTGCACGAGCTGCTCGGCGTCGAGAACGTCAAGAACTACGACGGCTCGTGGACCGAGTACGGCTCCCTCGTCGGCGTGCCGATCGAGCTCGGCGCCAACAAGTAACCAACGGCCTTTACCTCTCAAGGAGTTCAACATGTGTGGAGCGAAGGCCGGCGGCCCCGACGCCTCGACGATCAAGCCCGGTGAGACCACCATCCAGGGCCAGGTGACCCGCGACGGCGAGCCGGTGACGGGCTACGTCCGTCTCCTCGACTCGACCGGCGAGTTCACCGCGGAGGTCCCCACCTCCGCCACGGGCCAGTTCCGCTTCTACGCGGCCGAGGGCACCTGGACCGTCCGCGCCCTGATCCCCGGTGGCACCGCCGACCGCACGGTCGTCGCGCAGACCGGCGGTCTCGCGGAGGTCGCGATCGCCGTCTGAGCGATCACCTGACGGCCTGAGGGCCGCACCCCAGGGGTTGGACGCCACTGGTAAGGGGTGCGGCCCTCCGGCATGCCCGAGGGTGTGACTGTCCGGCATGCCCGCCCCCGCCCGGCCGGGACTACGCTGGAACCATGCTCGCGCGGCGTAAGCACATCTACTTCGCCATGATGGGCGTCTGCATCGCGCTCTTCGTCCTGGCCTGGAGCGTCGTGCGGCTCTGGTCGGTGCCCGCCGCCGTCGCCATGTGCGTGGTCGCCATGGTCATCCCGCCCTTCGCCGCCATGGTCGCGAACCGGCGCGGTCCCGACGACCGCTGGTGGGACGACCCGTCCGGCGACGAGAAGTCCGACGAGTGGTGGGACGAACTGGACGGCAAGAAGCGCCGGCCCTGAACCGTCCCCTGAACCGCCCCGCTGAGCTGCTGGAACGTGGCTGTTTCGTGATCGACTGACGGGCAACCCCGAGGAGTTGTCGCGGGTCTCCTGTGCGCGCGGATACGGAATCCGCGCCTCGAGTTCCGTGGGGGGACCCGTTGGAAGACGTACTCGCACCATCGGCCGAGCCCGGGGCACCACCCGCCCTCCCGGCCGCCGAGAAGAAACCGCGCCGCCGCGCCCGCCGCACCGTCGCCCTGATCGCCGGCGCCGCCGTCCTGGGCGCCGTCGCCGGCGTCTGCGCGGGTTACGCCGTGCAGGCGGAGCGCGACCCCGACCCGCTGCCGCCGCTCGCCCAGCCGCGGATCACCCAGGCCGAGGGCGGCAAGCCCCCCGAGCCGCTGTCCGCGTCCGCCGACCACCGGGTGCGTACCGACGGCGACCTGCGGCGTTTGCTCGTGCCCCGCCCCGGCGGGACCCGGAAGTCGGACGGGCAGCAGGGCTGGGTCGACCAGCACGACTTCGCCGAGTACTTCTTCAAGAAGCCGGGACCGATGTTCGGCGAGCTGTCCGACGAGGGCTTCCGCCGGGCCGCCGTCACCGTCTGGGAGAAGGGCAACGCCTCGACCTCGGTCCAGCTCGTCCAGTTCCGCGACGCCGAGGAACGTGGCTCCCTCTCCTTCCTGGACGGCCAGCTCGCCTACATGCCGGGCGACAAGTGGGCGGGCAACGCGGGCGAGCCGATCCCGCACAGCTTCAACGGGCGCGCCTTCGTGTCCGACCACGCGAAGAGCGAGCCCGGCTACGTACCCATGTACTCGGCCCGCGCGCTCGCCGTGCGCGGCGACATCGCCATGGACATTCAGATCTACGACACCCGGCCCATCCGTATGAAGACGGTCATGGACCTGGCCGAGCGGCAGTTGGAGCGCCTGTGAGTGACGAGATGCCGCAGGAGCCCGAGGCGCCGCAGGAGCCCGGGTTCCAGGACCGGCCCGCCGCCCCTCGCCGCCGCCGTCTGACCACCGTCCTGGTCGCCGGTGTCGTGCTGCTCGCCGTCGCGGGCGGTGTCGGCTTCACCGTGGTCACCGTGCGGGACGCCGACCGTACCGCCGCCACCACCGTGTGGGGCGACGCGAAGGAGCCCAAGCAGCAGGCCGGCCGCCACTCCGGCGGTGACCTGCGCGAACGCCTTCTGCCCGTCCCCGACGGATACGTACCGGGGCCGGACATCGACGAGTTCGGCAACGACCACGTGATCACCGGCCAGGACGCCGTCGACCGCTTCGAGGCCGGCTCGGACGACCTCCCGGCCCGCCAGCGCGAGGCCCGCCGCAAGGCTGTCGACAAGCTGAGGCTCAAGGGCCTCGCGATGCGCAGTTACGCCTCCGAGGACGACGACCTCGTCATCGAGACCCGGCTGGCCGAGATCGGGAACCGGCAGGTGGGCCGGGACCTGAAGGACTTCCAGTCCGGGTTCCTGCGCGCCCTCGGCGTCTTCAAGAAGGGCCCGGCGATCAAGGGCCACCGCAACGCGGACTGCTTCCTCGCGCCCCGAGAGGGCAAGGACGGCCTCGACCTGCTGACCTGCAGCGCCTACGAGGACGACCTGCTGGTCTCCGTCACCGCGTACGGCCCCAAGTCCCTCGACACCAAGGCCGTGGCCGACCTCCTCGCCCGGCAGCTCGACCACATCTCCTCCCGGGGGGAATTCGTATGACCCACCCCACCGAGACGTCCGAGAACTCCGTGACGTCCGAGAACCCCGAGGCGCCTGAGAACCCCGAGGCGCCCGCGAACCCCGCGACCCCTGAGAGCTCCGAGGCGCCGGCCCAGAAGAAGGACCGCCGGGTCCTGCGCGCCGTCCTGCGCTGGACCGCCGCCGTGCTCGTCCTCGCCGCCGCCGGAGCCGGCAGCGCGTACGGGGTCATCGCGAGCGACCGCGGCGACCTGCCGGGACTCGCCACGGAGAGCGACGGCCGCTGGGAGTACCCGAGGATCGAGCGGCCCCCGCTCCCCGAGGGCGCCCCCGCGCCGTTCGCCGAGGGGAACCTCCGCGAGGAGCACTTCGCCGACCTGCGCGCCCTGGTGCTGCCCGCCCCGAAGGGCGCCACCGCCGACCGGAAGCTCACCGGCCACGACGGCTGGCTCGACACCGACAGGTACCTCGCGGAGTACGACAAGGAACACCGCCGCGAGCTCGCGGAGGCACTCAGGGACGGCGGCCTGCGCCATGTCGCCGCCCGGGGCTGGACCATGCCCGACGGCACCCGCACCCGTGTCTACCTGCTGCGCTTCAACTCGGGCGCCTTCGCCCGCGACTACCGCAGGAACCTCACGAGCAACGGGGCGCTCCCGGCCGGCGTGGAGCGCGTCGACCCGGACCACGAGCTCAGGAACAACACGACCGCCGTCCGCTTCACCTATCTGCGGGTCTTCGGCGAGCAGCGCCCCTACGGAAAGGAGCGCGTCCGCTTCGCGTACACCGACGCCGGTGACGTGATGGCCCTGGTCGTGCAGTCGGACGACGGGCACACCCCGGCCGTGCCCTTCCACCAGACCGTCGCCCTGCAGAACCAACTGCTCGGCTGACGGCGCAGCCCGACCTCGCCGAGAGAGCCGGACCCCGCACGGATAGAGTGGGGTCCGGCTCTGTCCGCTTACGTTCGCTAGTCCGCTAGTGCCGCTCACCGAGGAGCACCCGTGCTTGAGGCCTTCTTCTCCGCTCTGCTCGTCCTGGTCTGCGTGGGCGTCCTCGCCTTCGCCGGTCTGACCGTGAAGAAGCTGTACCAGGGCCAGCGCTGACCCCCTTCGAGGAAAGCCCCAGATCATGATCGAGATCCCGTCCGACCTGAACCCCGAGCTCGTTCCGCTCGCCTTCCTCCTGGGCAACTGGGCGGGAGCCGGTGTGACCGACTTCCCCGGCGCCGAGAAGGCCAATTTCGGCCAGGAGGTCAGCTTCACCCACGACGGGCGGGACTTCCTCGAGTACCACTCGCACACCTGGATCCTCGACCAGGACGGCAACAAGGTGAAGCCGCTCGAGTCCGAGTCCGGCTTCTGGCGGATCGACAAGGACCGCAAGGTCGAGGTCGTGATGGTCCGCGACGACGGCGTTGTCGAGGTCTGGTACGGCGAGCTGGCCGACAAGAAGCCGCAGATCGACCTGGCCACGGACGCGGTGGCCCGCACGGCGGCCTCCGGCCCGTACAGCGGCGGCAAGCGTCTGTACGGCTACGTGAAGAGCGACCTGATGTGGGTCGGCGAGAAGCAGACCCCCGAGGTCCCGCTGCGCCCCTACATGTCGGCCCAGCTCAAGAAGGTCGTCTCGCCGGAGGACGTCGCCGAGATGGCGCGCAACCTCCCGGACATGCCCGACGACGGCATCGCCTTCTTCAAGTAGGACCTCCGGGTCTTTCGGGCCAGGTCTTACACTCGGCGGTGTGGTGAGCACCGACTGGAAGAGCGACCTGAGGCAGCGCGGCTACCGGCTGACGCCGCAGCGTCAGCTTGTCCTCGAAGCCGTCGACACCCTGGAGCACGCGACCCCCGACGACATCCTGTGCGAAGTGCGCAGGACGGCGTCGGGGATCAACATCTCGACGGTCTACCGGACCCTGGAGCTCCTGGAGGAGCTCGGCCTGGTCAGCCACGCCCACCTCGGGCACGGCGCCCCCACCTATCACCTGGCCGACCGCCACCACCACATCCACCTCGTGTGCCGCGACTGTACGAACGTGATCGAGGTCGACGTCGACGCGGCCCAGGACTTCACCGCGAAGCTGCGCGCCGAGCACGGCTTCGACACCGACCTGAAGCACTTCGCGATCTTCGGCCGCTGCCGGGACTGCGCGGCCCGCGCCTCCGCCCCGGATCCGGGGGAGGACCCGCAGGAATAAGCGGGTCCGGGCCGTCGTCGTAGTCTGTGTGACCATGCAGCGACATTCCACGAGCAGCCCCCTGCTGACCCTGCCCGGCGCCGTTCCCGGCGAGGGCCGGGACGAAGGTGTCGCCGCCCACTACGGCGATCTGTTCCGCGAGCAGCGGGCCCTCGCCGACGGCCGGGGCGTCGTCGACCTCTCGCACCGCGGCGTCCTCACCGTGACCGGCGAGGACCGGCTGAGCTGGCTGCACCTGCTGCTCACCCAGCACGTCAGCGACCTGCCCCCGGGCCAGGCCACCGAGGCCCTGATCCTGTCCGCGAACGGACACATCGAGCACGCCCTCTACCTCGTCGACGACGGCACGACGACCTGGGCGCACATCGAGCCCGGCACCCGCGAGGAGCTCCTCGCGTACCTGGAGTCGATGAAGTTCTTCTACCGGGTCGAGGTCGCCGACCGCACCGACGAGTTCGCCGTCGTCCACCTGCCCGCCGGCTCCATCGCCCCGGTGCCGGACGGGGTGGCGGTGCGCGAGACGGCGTACGGCCGCGACCTGTTCCTGCCGCGCGCCGACCTGGAGTCGTACGCGGAGCAGAACGGCCCGGCGGTCGGCCTGCTCGCCTACGAGGCGCTGCGCGTCGAGCAGCACCGGCCCCGGCTCGGCCTGGAGACCGACCACCGCACCATCCCGCACGAGCTGGGCTGGATCGGTTCCGCCGTCCACCTCCAGAAGGGCTGCTACCGGGGGCAGGAGACCGTCGCCCGCGTCCAGAACCTGGGCAAGCCGCCGCGGCGCCTCGTCTTCCTGCACCTCGACGGCAGCGAGGTGCACCTGCCGCCGCACGGCGCCGAGGTACGGCTCGCGGCGGACGGCCCCGAGGGCCGGAAGATCGGCTTCGTCACCACCTCGGCCCGCCACCACGAACTGGGCCCCATCGCCCTCGCCCTGGTGAAGCGGAACGTGCCGGTCGACGCGGAGCTGATCGCGGAGACCACGGCCGCCGCCCAGGAAGTCGTCGTCGAGCCGTAGCCCTACATCTCCAGCAGGACGGTGAACGGGCCGTCGTTCGTCAGGGACACCCGCATCTGCGCCCCGAACCGGCCCGTCGCCACCGTCGCGCCCAGCGCCCGCAGTTGCGCCACGACCTCGTCGACCAGCGGCTCGGCGACCGGGCCGGGCGCCGCCGCGTTCCAGGTGGGCCGGCGGCCCTTGCGGGCGTCCCCGTAGAGCGTGAACTGGCTGATCACCAGCAGCGGCGCGTCGATGTCGCTGCACGACTTCTCGTCGCCGAGCATCCGGATCGACCAGAGCTTGCGGGCCAGCTGGGCCGCCTTCTCCTTCGTGTCCTCGTGCGTGACCCCGACGAGGACGCACAGGCCCTCGCCCTTGATCTCGCCGACCGTCTCGTCTCCCACGACGACGCTCGCGCCGTCCACTCTCTGCACCACTGCACGCATACGGTCATCATGCCGTGCCGCGCCTACCCGTTCGGGCGCCCTCCCGAACCCCCCATCCGGGGCCTATATGGGGCAACGCGCGCGAAGCGGCCACCCGGAGTGGCACGATGCTTCCACGTGGTGCGCCAGGGGCGCACGGCGTCGGTCCGGTCGAGGGGACGGTACACAGCCCATGGATACGCACGCGCATCCCATGAACCACACGCCGAGCACGGGGCTTTCCGGTCTCTCCCGGACGCCGGTGCAGCGCGTCGACAGCCCCGCGCTGCCCGCCGCCCCCGCACCCGACCTGCCCGCGCTGAGCCTCGCCGAACTGCGGGCGGTGCGGCGCGACTCCCAGCGCGACGAGGCCGACCTGTCGTACGTACGGCGGCTGCTGCAGGGCCGGATCGACATCCTGCGGGCCGAGCTGGCCCGGCGCCGCGACCCGGAGTCCCCGGTCGTGGACCGGCTCTCCGAGATCCTGCGGGACCAGCCGACGGGGCAGCGCTCCTCGGCCCGGCACGTCACGCTGGGCACGCCGCACAGCGAGGAGTTCCGGTCGCTGGCCGAGGGGATGCTCGCGGAGGTCGAGCTGTCGGATCTCGGGGCGCGGACGGATGCGGAGCTGGACGCGGGGCTGGGGCGGCTCGTCCGGTTCGAGCAGCAGGTGTCGCGGCGCCGGCAGGTCCTGCAGCGGGTCGCCGACGATTGCAGCGGTGAGATCGCGCGTCGCTACCGGGAGGGTGAGGCGCGGGTCTCCGATCTCCTCGGGGGCTGACCTCTCGCGTCGCGGTCCGCGGGCCGGTGGGGGCTGACCGCGCAGTTCCCCGCGCCCCTGAAATGCAGACGCTTCGCGTCGCATTTCCCCGACAGGTGACCGCCCGATGGAGCGCACGAAGTGCGCATCTCCAGGGGCGCGGGGAACTGCGCGACCAGCCCCCACCGGAGCGGCACCCGGCGACAAAGAGGCGGAGCTGCGGCGGGGGCCGAAATCGGGGCGACACCGGCGCGGGGCCGACCTAGCGTGACCTCATGACGACCCGCCCCGGCCCCGCCGAAACCGTCCGCCCGATCACCCCGGAAGAAGTCCGGACCTGGAGCCGCGCGCTCAACACGGGCTTCGTCCGCTCTCCCACCGTCTCCGACGAGACCGTCGACCGCCGCCGAGCCCAGTTCGACCTCTCCCGCGTCCGCGGCGCGTTCACGGACACGGGCCGAGCCGTCGCCACGTTCCGCTCCTTCGCCCAGACCCTGACGGTCCCGGGCGGAGCCACCGTCCCGACGGACGCGATCACGAACGTAACGGTCACCCCCACGCACCGCCGCCGCGGCCTGCTCACCCGCATGATGGCGGACGACCTCGCCGAGGCGAAGGAGCGCGGGGACGTCGCGGCGACCCTGATCGCCGCCGAGTACCCGATCTACGGCCGCTACGGCTTCGGCCCCGCCACCACCGCGACGACCTGGGAGATCGACGTCCCCCGCACCGGCCTCGGCCCGCGCTGGTCGGCCCCCGAGGACGGCGCCACGATCGAACTGGTCGACGCGGCGGAGTACCGCAAGGAGGGCCCGGGGCTGCACGACCGGCTCCGTACCCGGGTCGCCGGCATGGTCTCCCGTGAGCCGTCCTGGTGGGACCGTGACACGGGCCTCGCGGCGGCCCCCGAGGAGCCGTGGACGGAGCCGTTCTTCGCCCTGTACCGCTCGGCGCGCGGTGAGGTCGAGGGCCTGCTCCGGTACCGGATCGAGGGGAAGTTCAGCGACGCGGTGCAGCCGGTGTGCACGGCGACGGTGCTCGACCTGTTCGGGGAGACGCCGGCCGCCGAGCGCGCGCTGTGGCACTACGTCTGCGCGATCGACTGGGTGACGGTCGTGCGGAGCGGCCTGCGCGCCCCCGACGATCTGCTGCCCGACCTGCTGCCCGACCCCCGGGCGGCCCGGATCGTGCGGCAGTCGGACGCGATGTGGGTGCGGCTCCTGGACGTCGCGGCGGCCCTGGAGGCGCGGTCGTACGGGACGAGCGGGGCGCTGGTCATCGAGGTGCGGGACGAGGCGGGGCTCGCCGGGGGACGGTTCGCGTGGGATGCGGCGCCCGACGGTGCGACGTGCGTGCCGAGCGCCGCGGCACCCCAGCTCACGCTCGGTGTCGCGGAGTTGGGGGCGCTGTGGCTGGGCGAGGTGTCCGCGGTGCGGCTCGCCGCCCTGGGCCGGGTGGTCGAGGAGGAGGCGGGCGCCGCCGCCGTTGCCGACGCCCTGTTGCGTACGTCGCGGCGCCCGTGGTGCCCCGACATGTTCTGAACCGCGGTGCTGCGCGGTGCGGTGCGGTGCTGCGCTGTGCCTGCTGCTGAACTGCCGATCTGTTGAAGACCGACCGGGCTCCCGGCTCCCCTCCGGAAGGGAGCCCGGTCAGCCGCTCTGGGCCAGCAGCATGACGAGGACGACCGCCCCGATGCCGCTGATCACGGTGTTCTTGGCCTTGAGGCCGACGGAGAGCGCGATGAAGGCGATGATGCCCATCGGCCCGTACTTCCACTGGATGAGCTGTTCGAAGCCGATGGCGAGCGCGGCGACGACGATGGCGAAGAGCGGCATGGTCTTGACCTCCTTCGGGCGGTGACGCGGACCAACCTCTGTGACTGACGCCAACCTGCGAGGCGGGCCGACCATGTCGGCCAAGTTGGTCACCAACTCATTGGTACTTATCTCCGCTGTGTTCCGAGTCATAACCACCTTCACGTCAACTCCCCAAAGATGGCGGGAAGTTGAGGCTCAGTGGAGGGCGGGGCCCGCGACCATGATCGCGAGCAGGGCCGCCCCGATGGAGCTGCACGTGGCGTTCCGGGCCTTGAGGCCGATCGTCAGGAGCAGCAGGCCCGCGATTCCGGCCGGGCCGTAGTGCCACTGGACGAGCTGTTCGAAGGTGATCACGAACACCGCGGAGAGGAGGCTCAGGAAGGGCATGGCTCTTACCTCCTTGGGTACGACGAACGTGGTGCGGGAGGGTTGGTCCAGGTAACTGCCAGCCACGGCCACCTTGCGCCAAGTTGGCAACCAACTACACCGTAGTTGTCCCCGCTTGGTCGCTGTGGATAAACAAGGTTCCAACAACTCCCACCAAATCCGTGGAAGTTGTAGCGTTTGGTTGTGACTCAGGAGAGCGTGGCGGACATGGCTGGTAGTGCAGGCACGCAGGCCGCGGCGGGTACGGGCGCCGGGGCGGCCCTGAACGGGGGCGGCAGACGGCCCGGAGCGCAGGAGATCGCCGACGAGCTGCGCGAGCGGATCAGGGCGGGGGTCCTCAAGGCGGGCGACCGGCTGCCGACCCAGGCCACGCTCGCCGGGCAGTTCGACGTGGAGCGCGGCACGGTCCGTCAGGCGCTCCAACTCCTGGAGGCCGACGGACTCCTGGCCAACCGCAGCAAGGGCAGCCCGCCCCGCATCGCGCCCTCCACCCCGGCCGGTGACGAACCGCAGCCCACGATGGTCGCGCTCTCCCCGCGCCTGGTCGACGCCTTCCAGGCGCCCCGGGTCCGCATCGACGCCGTCTGCATGACCTCCGAGACCCTGATGCTGGCCCTCGGCGAGCCACTGCGGCTGATCCACGAGGGACGCATGCGACCCGAGTCCATCGACGTACGCATCCTGCTGCCCAGCCGCGACATCGACCTGGCCTTCCCCGTCCCGGTCGCCGACTCCGGCCAGGGCGACGGCGAGGACCCCGTCCACCGGCGCTGGCTCGCCACCCGCAACGCGCAGGGCCAGGTCCTGCGGCACAACCTCCGCTCCCTGCGCTCCTCCCACGGCATCGACGTGAAGGTCACCTTCCGCGCCCTGCCGTTCACCCCGCCCGTCAAGCTCTACCTGCTCAACGAGGAGGAGGCCCTCCTCTCGTACTACATGGTCCAGCGCCGCGAGGAGGAGATCGACAGCGGCACGACCCTGGAGATGTACGCCGCCACCGGCACCCAGGCCCTCCTCTTCTCCTTCGAACACCGCGCCGGCCACCGCGACCGCGCCTTCGTCGAGGAGTCCCAGAAGTGGTTCGACGCCCTCTGGGAAACCATCACGTCGGACCTGACACTCACCTAGTGACTTCAGATACGACGCAGCAGACTGTTCCTGTGGCTGAAGAGACGCAATCGCAGCGGGAGATGATCGATCCCGAACTGATCGGACTGCTCAGGGGCACGCGCGTCGTGCTCCTCGACTTCGACGGACCCATCTGCCGGCTGTTCGCGGGCCGCCCCGCCCTCGGGATAGCCGAGTTGCAGGAGCGCTGGCTGGAGTCGCAGGGGCTCGGCGAGATGCTCACCGAGGAGGAGCGGGAGCTGCGCGACCCGCACGGCACGCTGGCCCGCCTCGCCCGCGACAAGCCGCGGACCGACCTGGTCATGGCCCTGGAACAGAGCCTGACCGCCCAGGAACTCCGCGCGGTCCCCACCGCCTGGCCCACCCCCTACGCGGACCCGCTCATCCGCACCTGGTGCGCGGTGGGCGTCCGCCTGGCGATCACCACGAACAACTCGGCGGAGGCGGCACGCCGGTACGTACACGACCGCGGCCTGTCCGGCTGCTTCGAGCCGCACATCTACGGGCGCGAGGCGAGCGAACTGACCCGCCTGAAGCCCGATCCGTGGTCGCTGCAGCGCGCGCTGAACGCGATGGGGGCTGATCCGGCGCGCACGCTGATGGTCGGTGACGCGGCCAGCGACTGCGCGGCCGCGAGCGCCGCCGGGGTCTCCTTCCTCGGCTACGCCCGCAACGCCACCAAGGCGGCGGCCCTGCGCGAGGCGGGCGCCCGCCACCTGGTCACGGATCTCGAACCGGTCCTGATCGCGGTGCGCGCTCTCGGCTGAACCCGCTGTCCGGCCCCTGACCTGCCCTCATCGTCCGTCCTCGTGCACGTCCGGGAGAGTTGGCTGCCAACTGGCGTAGAGTTGTGAGGACTTGGTTCGGTGGAAGGGGGTGTGTCGCATGGACGGCGGGACGCGCGAGACCACCACCGAGCGGCCCTCGGCGGCGGACATCGCAGACCGGCTGCGCGCACGGATCTCGTCCGGAGAGCTGGCACGAGGCAGCCGGCTCCCGACGCAGGCCGAGCTGGTCGAGACGTTCGGGGTGCAGCGCAGCGCGGTGCGCCAGGCGCTGAAGATCCTCGAGGGAGAAGGCCTGCTCACGGCGGTCGGCCGAGGCAGTCCGCCGGAGGTGGCGCCGACCGCGCGGGCGGAGCCGGCCCGGGACGTGACACTGTCCGCGCGGAGCATCCTCGGGCCCCGGCTGGAAGTGGCGTTCGAGGCTCCGCATGTGGAGCTGGACGTGGTCAGCCTGACCTCCGAGACGATGATGTTCGCCTTCGGACAGCTGATGGGCGCCCTGTACGCGAAGCACAAGCGGCCGGAGTCGGTGCGGGTCCGGGTGCTGCTGCCCCGGGTGGAGGACCGGCTCGACTACCCGGCGCCCGAGAAGGGCTGGGGTCACGACCAGAAGCTCGACGACGCCATGGACCGGCGGAACAAGGCGCAGAGCGCCAACCAGCGCACGATCCTGACGGGCATCCTCGCGCGGATGCACAAGGAGCTCGGCATCGACGTGAGCCTGGAGTTCCGCACCCTGCGCGGCACCCCGACCCGCAAGGTGTACCTCCTGAACCGGCGGGAGGTGCTGTTCGGGCACTACATCCCGGGCAGCTTCCTGCGGGACGTCGACGGGTACGCGGAGCCGGTCATGCTGCGTGACGTCGAGGGCGCGGAGACACCCATGCTGACGTTCGAGAAGGGCCGGGGCGCCCGGGACGAGGCGATGGTGGACTCGGAGCAGCTGCTGTTCGACCGGGTGTGGGAACACGTCGCACAACCTCAGGAATGAGCTGTCCAGATGGTGACACGCCGTGAGATCACGTGTCCCAGCCGCTACTCTGAGCGCTCATGTCGTCACCTCTGCCTCGCAGAGCGCATCAGGCGCTGATCCGCAAGCTCGCGGAGGCGCGACGCCGTGCCCCGGGCGGCGACGTGGTGACGGGGTATCACAACACCAACCTGGTCCTTCCGCTCGGCGTGCCCCTGGCCTTGCTGCTGGGTGTGGGGGTGCGGGCGCTCGGTGTCCGCGGCAAGTTCCGCGTCCCGGTCCGGACGGTGGAGGTCGTACCGCGGCTGTGGCGCCGGGAGGCCGATGTGCTGCGGGCGGTCGGCGCGACGGTGGGCGAGGTGCCGCGGTGTCTGGCCGATTTCGGAGAATGGTCTCTGCACTCGTATCTGACGGGTGAGCCCCTGTCGGAACTGGTGCCCGAGGGTCCGGTCGGCGAGGACCGCCTGCGCCACTTCGCGGGCTTCTTCGCCCGGCTGGCGTCCGTGCCGGTCGAGCGGATGCCCTCCCCGCCCGAGGCGTACTGGCCACAGCCCGGCGACAGCCGCCAGTTCCTGGGCTGGCTCGCGAAGTTCGCCGACGACAAGGTGCACCGGGTGAACGAGGAGCGCTTCGGCGGCCTCTTCCGCGCCGTGGGCGTGCCGGACGACGCGATCGAGCGTTTCATGACCCGGCTCCCCGACCGGCTGACCGACCGCCCGTACGCGGTCCTCCACACGGACGTGCACCGGGGCAACGTCGTGGTGGGCCGGGCGCCCGGCGGCCGGGAGCGGCTCTGCGTCATCGACTGGGAACTCGCCCTGTACGGCGACCCGCTGCACGACCTGGCGACCCACCTGGTGCGCATGGACTACGACGACGCCGAGCGCCGCAGGATGACCGACCTGTGGGCGCAGGCCATGCGGGCGAACGGGCACGAGGCGATGACCGCCGGCATGGACACCGACCTGGCGCACTACGTGGACTTCGAGTACGTGCAGTCCGTGTTCCCCGATGTCATGCGGGCCGCGATCGGCCTGGGGGAGGCGCCGTCGGACGCCGAGTTCGCCGCGGCCGCGGACCGGGTCCTGCGGGCGATGGAACGGGCGTGGAAGCCGCTGGACCTCGGCGCCGACAAGCCCCTGGACCGGGCACGGGCGGACGAGGCGCTGCGCGCCTGGCACCGCGAGCAGCACGGGCGGAGGCCGGCGGACGCCTAGCGGAGTCCGGGGCACCGTTGCGGGAGCGAGGTGCGGAGCCGATGCTGGGCTCTCATGCGGGGCTATTCGGACGACAGGACGAGCGCTGCCTGGCGGTCGGCCGTCGAACTCTGCGGCGACGTCTCGGCGATCGAGGGGCCGCTGGCCGGCCACCACCACGAGACGTACGTGATCCCCCTGGGCGCCGGGTGCGGCGGCAGGCGCGGTGCGCCGCCGGGCCGTTGGAAGAGCCGGGCCGCGCGCCCGGGTCTCGTGCGGTTCGACCGCCGGTCCTTCGTGTCGGAGGAGGACGTCGTACGAGCGCTGCACCGGCGGGTGCGCCGGGTTCCCGAGCTGATCGAGGTGGACGGGAAGGGACTGCAGCGCTTCATCGAGGGAGCGACGCTGGGACAGTTGCATCCGGCGGATGCGGCCGTGCCCGGCCATCTGGTGGTGCAGATGGTCGACGTGTTCCGGGAACTGGCCTCCATCCGGCCCCGCTCCGTGCGCCTGCCCCGCCGCGGCCCCGCACCCGAAGCGGTGGCCGACGGCGACAGCGCGGCCTTCCTCGACGGCCTGATCTCCTACATGGAGGAGCACGTCCACGCGGCGCACGCGGACGAGGTCGGCGGCCTGTTCCGCGATCTCGGGGTCGACGACGGTGCCACGGCGCGGTTGCGCCGCTTCGTGTCCGGCCTCGGCGAGCGGCCCTTCTGCCTGGTCCACGGGGACCTGCACCGGGAGAACCTGATCGTCGACGCGCGGCAGGAACTCTGGGTGATCGACTGGGAGTTGGCCATGGTCGGAGATCCGCTCTACGACCTGGCCACCCATCTGCACCTCATGCGGTACCCGGCCTGGCAGGAGCGGACGGTGGCCCGGCTGTGGTCCGCGGCCGTCTCCGGGGTCCGGCCGGGCGGGGCGCGCGGGTGGGGCCGGGACCTGCCGCTGCTGCTGGGCTTCAAGCGGGCGCAGTCGGTGTTCACGGACATCGTCCGGGTCGCGCTGGCGCTGCGCGGCGGTGCGGCGGATCCGGTCGGGCTGTTGCGGGACGCGGTGCGGCTGAGGGAAGTGCTGGACCGGGGCGCGGTGCCGCTCGGGCTCGACTCCGTGCCCAGCGTGCCGGTCGTCGCCGCCGCGCTGGGCCGGTGGTGCCGCGGCTACGCTGCCGCATCATGAGCGACCCCACCCCTTCCAGTACCTCGTCCCCCTCGGCCTCCGCGGGCCGTGAACCCGGTCTCCGTGAGCGGAAGAAGCAGCGGACTCGGGAGGTGTTGTCCGAGAGTGCTGTGCGGCTCTTTCTCGAGAAGGGGTACGAGAAGGTGTCCGTGGCCGAGGTCGCCGAGGCGGCGGGGGTGTCCAAGCCGACCGTGTTCCGGTACTTCGCGTCCAAGGAGGATCTCGTTCTCCACCGGTTCGCGGATCACGAGGACGAGGCGGCGCGGGTGGTGGCCGGGCGGGCGGACGGGGAGTCCGTCGTGGGGGCCCTGCGGCGGCACTTTCTGGACGGGGTCGCGCGGCGGGATCCGGTGACCGGGGTCTGTGATCATCCGGCGGTGCTCGCGTATCTGCGGCTGCTCTACGGGACGCCGGCGCTCGTGGCGCGGCTCTCGGGGTATCAGGAGCGGTCGGAGCTGGCCCTGGCCGAGGCGTTGGTGAGGGAGGGCTGGGGCGGGGTCGAGGCGCGGCTCGCGGCGGGGCAGGTGGTGGCGGTGCAGCGGATTCTGGCCCAGGAGAACGTGCGGCGGGTGGTCGGCGGGGAGTCGGCCGATGACGTGGCCGAGGGTGCGGTGCGCGCGGCCGAGGTGGGGTTCCGGCAGTTGGAGCGGGGAGTGGGGGCGGTTCGGAGCGACTAGACCGCCCGGACGCTGAAACGTAACCGAGTTAAGTTTTTGACTCGGTTGCGTTAGCGTGGGGGGATGGATTCTCTCGACCCCTCCGAACCCCTGTCCGTCGAGCGGCGGTATCACGAGCGGTGCCGGGCCGCTCTGGGCGCCATGATCGAGAGCGCCGACCGGCAGGTCGTCATCGGGGAGAACGCCTCCGCCTCCGGGGCCGACGCCGAGGTGCTCGGGTACGAGCTGCGGAGTCAGGCCAAGGGGCTCAAGGAGTTGCCGCGGGCGCCGCTGTTCTTCGGGCGGCTCGATTTCGGCGCCGCGGGTGGCGAGCACGCCGGGCAGAGCTACCACGTCGGGCGCTTGCGGATCAGTGAGGACGCGGCCGCGCCGCCGCTCGTCGTGGACTGGCGGGCGCCCGTCTCCCGCGCCTTCTACCAGGCGAGCGGCAAGGATCCACAGGGTGTGGACACGCGGCGGCGGTTCGGGTGGGCGCCCGGGAGCGTGGGGGAATCCGGTGACTTGAGCGGGTTCGAGGACGAGTTGCTCGGCACGGGCGTGCAGCTGAGCGGCAGCCGCATTCTGGCCGGGGAGATCGAGCGGCCCCGGGTCGGGCCCATGCGGGACATCGCCGCGACCATCCAGCCCGAGCAGGACGATCTCGTACGGGAGGACGCGGGCGTCTCCTTGTGCGTGCAGGGGGCGCCCGGCACCGGGAAGACCGCGGTGGGTCTGCACCGTGCCGCGTATCTGCTCTACACGTTTCCGCAGCGTGTGCAGCGGTCGGGGCTGCTCGTGCTCGGGCCCAACCGAGCCTTCCTCTCGTACATCTCCGCCGTGCTGCCGGCGCTGGGGGAGGCGGGCGTGCGGCAGTCCACCGTCGAGGAGCTGGTGGGTCTGGGGGAGGCGCGGGGGCGGGACACGGCGGACGCCGAGAGGCTCAAGCACGACGTGCGGATGGCCGAGGTGCTGCGGCGCGGACTGTACGCGCGGGTGTCGGCGGACGGGGTGCGCGAGGCGCTCGCCGTGCCCGACGGCTCGTACCGGTGGCGGGTGCCCGTCGAGGTCCTCGTGTCCGTCGTCGAAGACGTGCTCGCCGAGGAGCCGCCCTACGAGGTGGGGCGCGAGCGGGTACGCAGCCGGGTCGTGCGGTACGTACGGGAGCTGGCGGAGCGGCGGGCCGGGGCCGTGCCGGCGGCGTGGGTGCGGCGGGTGGAACGGGCGCGGTGCGTGAGCGCGTTCGTGGACGCGGTGTGGCCTCGGGTGCGGGCGGAGGAGGTGCTCCACGGATTGCTCGGTGACGCGGGGGAGTTGGAGCGGGCCGCGGGGGGCGGGCTGCTGTCGGAGGAGGAGCGGCGGGCGCTGGTGTGGGGCCGGCCGGCGCGGTCGTGGCGGTCCGTGCGGTGGTCGGCGGCCGATCTGGTGCTGCTGGACGAGATCGCCGGGTTGATCGAGCGGCCCGAGGGGTTCGGGCACATCGTGGTGGACGAGGCGCAGGACCTCTCGCCCATGCAGGCGCGGGTGATCGCCCGTCGGGCCGCGTTCGGCTCGCTGACCGTACTGGGGGACCTCGCCCAGGGGACCACGCCCTGGGCCGCGCGGGAATGGGGCGGACTGCTGCGGCACCTGGGGAAGCCGGAGGCGGTGGTGGTGCCGTTGACCGTGGGGTTCCGGGTCCCGGGGGCCGTCCTCGAACTGGCGGAGCGGGTGCGGGAGCGGATCGACGTGGTGGTGCCGGGGGCGCGGTCGCTGCGGGCGGACGGGACGGTACGGGTGGAGCGGGTCGACGATCTCGCGGCGGGGGTCGTGGGCGCCGTAAGGAGGGCGCTGGGGCGGGAGGGGTCGGTGGGGGTGATCGCGGCGGAGTCCGAAGTGGGGGTGGTGCGGGAGGCGCTGGACGGGGCGGGGGTCCGGGCCGGTGGGGTCGAGGACCTGGGCGAGCGGGTGACGGTGCTCGGGGCCGGGGTGGCCAAGGGCCTGGAGTACGACCACGTCGTGGTGGTCGAACCGGCGGGGATCGTGGAGGCGGAGGTGCGGGGGCTGGAGCGGCTGTACGTGGTACTGACCCGAGCCGTTTCCCGCCTGGACGTGATCCATCGCCGGGAACTGCCGTTCTGAGCGAGGGGGTCCCGCCGTCGCCGTGGGTGGCCGATGTTGTCGTGCGTTCACCCGCCGGTGGGGGCTGGTCGCGCCCCGCGGCGGAGCCGCTGATCGATGCGGCCCCGCGCCCCTGGGATGCGCACTTCGTGCGCGATCTCATCGGCCGCACGCCGGCCCACCGGATCGGCCGAGGCCCCCGGCCTCACCCCCCGCAGCCCCCGGCCTCACCCGCCCACGTAAGCCGCCAGATGATCCCCCGTCAGGGTCGCGCGGGAAGCGACAAGTTCGGAAGGCGTGCCCTCGAAGACGACGCGGCCGCCGTCGTGGCCCGCGCCCGGGCCCAGGTCGATGATCCAGTCCGCATGGGCCATGACCGCCTGGTGGTGCTCCACCACGATCACCGACTTGCCGGAGTCGACGAGGCGGTCCAGGAGGGCGAGGAGTTGTTCGACGTCCGCGAGGTGCAGCCCGGCGGTCGGCTCGTCCAGGACGTACGTCCCGCCCTTGTCCGCCATGTGCGTGGCCAGCTTCAGACGCTGCCGTTCGCCGCCGGAGAGCGTGGTGAGGGGCTGGCCGAGCGTGAGGTAGCCCAGGCCCACGTCCGCGAGCCGGGTCAGGATCTTGTGAGCGGCCGGCGTACGGGCCTCACCCTCGGCGAAGAACGCCTCCGCCTCGGCGACGGGCATCGCCAGGACCTCGCTGATGTCCCGCCCGCCGAACGTGTACTCCAGCACGTCGGACCGGAACCGCCGCCCCTCGCACTCCTCGCACACCGTCGCCGTGTCCGCCATCATCGCCAGCTCGGTGTAGATGACCCCGGCCCCCTTGCACGCCGGGCACGCGCCCTCCGAATTCGCGCTGAACAGGGCCGGCTTGACCCCGTTGGCCTTGGCGAACGCCTTGCGGATCGGGTCGAGCAGCCCCGTGTACGTGGCCGGATTGCTGCGCCGCGAACCGCGGATCGGGGCCTGGTCGACGGAGATCACGCCCTCCCCGGCCGGGATCGAACCGTGCACCAGCGAGCTCTTGCCCGACCCCGCCACACCCGTCACGACGGTGAGCACGCCCAGCGGGATGTCGACGTCCACGTCCTGGAGGTTGTGGGCCGAGGCGCCGCGGATCTCCAGCTTTCCGTTCGGCTCGCGCACCGTCTCCTTCAGACGGGCCCGGTCGTCCAGGTGACGGCCCGTCACCGTGTCACTGGCGCGCAGCCCCTCGACGTCCCCCTCGTAGCAGATCGTGCCGCCGCCCGAGCCCGCCCCGGGCCCCAGGTCGACGACGTGGTCGGCGATAGCGATGACCTCCGGCTTGTGCTCCACGACGAGCACCGTGTTCCCCTTGTCGCGCAGGCGCAGCAGCAGGTCGTTCATGCGCTGGATGTCGTGCGGGTGCAGCCCGACGGTCGGCTCGTCGAACACGTACGTGACGTCCGTGAGGGACGAGCCGAGGTGGCGGATCATCTTCACGCGCTGCGCCTCGCCGCCGGACAGCGTGCCGGAGGGGCGGTCGAGGGAGAGATAGCCGAGGCCGATCTCGACGAAGGAGTCGAGGGTCTGGCGCAGGGAGCTGAGCAGAGGGGCCACGGAGGGCTCGGACTGCTCGCCGATCCACTTGGCGAGGTCGCTGATCTGCATGGCGCACGCGTCCGCGATGCTGATGCCGGCGATCTTCGAGGAGCGGGCCGCCTCGCTCAGCCGCGTCCCCTCGCACTCCGGGCACACGGCGAACGTCGTCGCGCGCTCGACGAAGGCGCGGATGTGCGGCTGGAGCGAGTCGACGTCCTTGGAGAGCATCGACTTCTGGATCTTCGGGATGAGGCCCTCGTAGGTGAGGTTGATGCCCTCGACCTTGATCTTCGTGGGGGCCTTGTACAGGAGGTCGCTGAGTTCGCGCTTGGTGTACTTGCGGATCGGCTTGTCCGGGTCGAAGAAGCCGCAGCCGGTGAAGATGCGCCCGTACCAGCCGTCCATGCTGTAGCCGGGGATGGTCAGCGCGCCCTCGTTGAGCGACTTGGAGTCGTCGTAGAGCTGGGTCAGGTCGATGTCGGAGACGCTGCCGCGGCCCTCGCAGCGCGGACACATGCCGCCCGTGATGCTGAACTCGCGGCGCTCCTTGACCTTGTGGCCGCCCTTCTCGACGGTGACGGCGCCCGCGCCGCTGATCGAGGCGACGTTGAAGGAGAAGGCCTGGGGCGAGCCGATGTGCGGGGTGCCGAGCCGGCTGAACAGGATCCGCAGCATCGCGCCCGTGTCGGTGGCCGTGCCGACCGTGGAGCGCACGTCGCCGCCCATGCGCTGCTGGTCGACGCTGATCGCCGTGGTCAGACCGTCGAGCACGTCGACGTCCGGGCGGCCCAGGTTCGGCATGAAGCCCTGCACGAACGCGCTGTACGTCTCGTTGATCAGCCGCTGCGACTCGGCCGCGATCGTGTCGAACACCAGCGAGCTCTTGCCCGAGCCGGAGACGCCGGTGAACACCGTGAGCCGCCGCTTGGGGAGCTCGATGCTGACGTCCTTGAGGTTGTTCTCGCGCGCTCCGTGCACCCGGATCAGGTCGTGGGTGTCGGCTGCGTGCGGCGCGTCCTGCCGGCCGGCTCGGCTGCTCATCGTGGCTCCATCCGTCGGTGGGGCCTCGGCGAGTGGCCCCGTCCCCGCCGACGCTAGTCGCCGGCGGGCACCGAGGCTTCTCGATTCCTGACCCGAGGCCGCTGTTACGTGACCTCAGTCCTCCAGCGCGGCGAACACGCCCGGTGCGTACGAGCCGCCGCGCATCCGGGTGATCACGCCCATCCGGTTCGCCGCGTTGATCATCGAGACGAGGCAGACGAGCGCCGCCGCCTGTTCCTCGTCGTAGTGCGCGCGCACCGCGGCCCAGGTCGCGTCGCTGACGCCCTGCGCGGCGTCGGCCAGCCGGGTGCCCTCCTCGGCGAGGGCGAGCGCCGCCCGCTCGGCCTCGGTGAACACCGTCGACTCGCGCCAGGCCGCGATCAGCGCGAGCCGTACCGCGCTCTCGCCGGCCGCCGCGGCCTCCTTGCTGTGCACGTCGACGCACCAGCCGCAGCCGTTGATCTGGCTGGCACGCAGCTCGACCAGCTGCGACAGGGCGGGCGGCAGGCCCGTGAGCGCGGCACCGGCCCGGTAGAAGCGCTTGCCGTCAACGGCCACCCGGCCCTCGCTGTCCACCGTGACGGCGTGCTCGACGCGGTCGTCGCCCTCCGCCTCGACGACGGGGTGATCACCGGTCTGTACGCGGTGCGCAATCCGGAGAAGCTGGGGCGGCTGGAACGGGAGACGGCTGTGAGCCGGGAGGGCGCGTGACTCGGGTGGCGGCCTGCGGGAGCGTGGCTGCCTCGCCCACGGCGGCCAGGAGTTCGTAGGGCTCCTCCCGGTCGGCCTGGCCGACGGTGACGCCGAGCCAGCGGCCGGCGGTCGGGACGGACCACACGTGCAGGCTGCCCGCGAGATTGCGCAGGGAGGCCAGCGGCTCGGGCACGTCGTCGAGGTCCAGGGGCTCCTCGGGCTCGTCGGTGCCGTCGTAGATACCGAGGTAGGGGAACAGGTCGACCGTGCCGGGGGCGCCGTGGCGTCCGGTCAGTGCCGTGACGAGTGCGGTGAGGGCGGCCTCCAGTTCCTCCTCGGCCCGCGTGAACGCCTCCGGGCCGGGCGGGTCCCAGAAGTCCCGGCTCCGGTGGAGCACGGCGATGTGAAAGCCGGGCCCGCCCCATCCTCGCGGCGCCTCGGACGCGCGCTCGCTTTCCGGGTACGGGAGGGCGAGCAGGGTGTCGACGACCGACAACTGATCCTCGACGGGGCCCGCGGGTCGGCGCTGAATCGGCATGGCGGGAGTGTAGGACGGAGGCCGGAGCGGGAACCCGGAGCCGGGGCCCGGGGCAGGGGCCGGCGATGACATGGAACACTTCTGCAAGCGGCTGCTTGCAATTGTTAGCGAGGGTGGGCAGTATCGAAGCATGGCATCGCTCAACGTCGGAAGCCTCGGCGAATACCTGCGCGAGCAGCGGCGCACCGCGCAGCTGTCCCTGCGGCAGCTCGCCGATGCCGCCGGGGTGTCCAATCCGTATCTGAGCCAGATCGAGCGCGGGCTGCGCAAGCCGAGCGCGGAGGTGCTCCAGCAGGTCGCCAAGGCGCTGCGGATCTCCGCCGAGACGCTGTACGTGCGCGCGGGCATCCTCGACGCGGAGCGGGAGCGGGACGAGGTGGAGACGCGTGCGGTGATTCTCGCCGACCCCTCGCTCGACGAGCGTCAGAAGCAGGTCCTGCTGCAGATCTACGAGTCGTTCCGGAAGGAGAACGCGGCCGCGCGAGCGGAGCGTTCACCGCGGGACAGGGACGGATCGGACGGCGGGACGCACGACGACGGCACCGACGGCGATGCCGAGCCCTCAAGCAGCAGTTGATGTGATCCGGGAGGACCACCCCATGGCCATTAAGGACGACCTCCGCAAGACCTTCAGCGACCCGACCCCGCTGTACTTCGCCGCCGGCACCGCCGAGCTGGCGTTCCAGCAGGCCAAGAAGGTGCCGGGCCTCGTGGAGCAGCTGCGCGCCGAGGCGCCCGCCCGCTTCGAGGCCGTGCGCGGCACCGACCCCAAGGACGTGCAGGAGAAGGCCACGGCGCGCGCCAAGGAGGCGCAGGCCGTGCTGACCGCCAAGGTCGGCGAGTTCGTGGCCGTGCTCGACACCGATCTGAAGAAGCTCGGCGAGACGGCCCAGGAGTACGCGCTGCGCGGTGTCGGCTTCGCCGCCGAGGCCGCCGTCAAGGCGCGTGAGACGTACGAGAAGGTCGCCGAGCACGGCGAGGAGACCGTGAAGGCGTGGCGCGGCGAGGCCGCCGAGGAGATCAACGAGATCGCCGTGGCCGTCGAGCCGGACGCCGAGCCCGAGACCGTTCCCGGTCAGGCCGCCGCGCCGGCCGCCGAGAAGGACGCTCCGGCCGCCAGGCCCGCCGCGAAGAAGGCCCCGGCCGCCGCCCGGAAGGCGCCCGCGGCGAAGAAGGCCCCGGCGAAGAAGCCCGCCGCGAAGAAGGCCACGCCGCCCGCCGAGTGAGGGGCGCCGCGTGACGGGTACGTCGACGGGCCGGGCACCTTCGGGGTGCCCGGCCCGTTGTTACGGGTACGGTGACCCGCGTACGGGTCGTCTCGGAACTCTGGGTGGGTGAGCGTTGTGCTGATGTCGGCTTTCGGCAACGTGGTGTGGCTGCTCTACACCGCCATGCTCGTGCTCGCGGTCGTCGCCTTCGTGCTGGCCGCGGTGGCCCGGGAGGACGCGTACCGGGCCGCGAGCAAGCAGACGAAGCCGTTCTGGCTGATCATCCTGGGCATCGCGGTCGTGGTGAACCTGCTGGTGCCGATGCTGTTCCTGCAGCTCGCGGGCCTCGTGGCGTCGATCGTCTTCTTCGTGGACGTGCGCCCGGCCCTGAAGCAGGTCGGCGGAGGCGGTGGCGGCGGCTGGCGGCGCGGCGGCGGCTCCAGCAGCGACGGCCCGTACGGGCCGTACAACGGTCGGCGGTGACCTGACGCCTTCGGGCGGTGGTGACGTGAGGCCTCTTCCGGAGGCCGTGACGCCTCTTCGGGAGGGGTGATGACGACGACGGGCGCGCCGGATCGGCGCGCCCTTGTCCGTCACCGGGGCGTCATCGGACCGTCATCGGTCCAGCAGGAGCACCGCCACGTCGTCGGTCAGCTCGCCGCCGTTGAGGTCGCGGACCTCGTTCACGGCGGAGTCCAGGAGCTCCTCGCCCTGGAGGCCCGCCGCACGGCTGCGGCGGATCAGGTCGACCATGCCCTCCTGGCCGAGGCGGCGGTTGCCGTCACCGATCCGGCCCTCGATCAGGCCGTCCGTGTAGAGCATCAGGCTCCACGACGGGCCCAGCTCGACCTGCATGCGCGGCCAGCGGGCGCGCGGGAGCAGGCCCAGGGCGGGTCCACTGTTCTCGTACGGGAGCAGCGTCGCCTGGCGGCCGGGGCTCGCGATGAGCGGCGAGGGGTGGCCGGCCAGGCACAGGCCCGCGCGGCGGCCGTCCGGTGCGATGTCCACCGTGCACAGGGTCGCGAAGATCTCGTCGTTCTCCCGCTCGTGCTCCAGGACCTGCTGGAGCGTGGAGAGGAGCTCGTCGCCGCACAGTCCGGCGAAGGTCAGCGCGCGCCAGGCGATCCGCAGCTCGACGCCGAGCGCGGCCTCGTCGGGGCCGTGGCCGCAGACGTCGCCGATCATGGCGTGGACCGTGCCGTCGGGGGTGCGCACGACGTCGTAGAAGTCGCCGCCGAGCAGGGCCCGGGAGCGGCCGGGGCGGTAGCGCGCGGCGAACCGCAGCGGGGAGCCGTCGAGCAGCGGGGTCGGCAGCAGGCCGCGCTCCAGGCGGGCGTTCTCCTGGGCGCGCAGGCGCGACTCGGTGAGCTTGCGCTGGGCCACGTCGGCGCGCTTGCGCTCGACGGCGTAGCGCACGGCGCGGCCCAGGATGCGGGCGTCCAGCTCGTCGCGGAACAGGTAGTCCTGGGCGCCGACGCGCACCGCCTCGGCGCCGCGCTCGGCGTCGCCGGAGTCCGTCAGGGCCAGCACGGCCTGGCGCGGGGCGAGGCGCAGCACGTGCCGGAGGGTCTCCAGCTCGTCGGCGTCCTCGTCCTGGCGGGCCGTACGGGTGTCGGGCAGCGCGAGGTCGAGCACGATGCAGTTCACGTCGTCGGTGAGCAGCCGCTCGGCCTCGGTGAGGTTGCGGGCGGTGCGGACGCGGACCGGCTTTCCGGCGGCGTCCGGCATCTCGGGGATGCTCAGGGAGCCGGCCGGGTCGTCCTCGATGACCAGCAGCGTCAGGCCCGTGGCGGGTCCGGTCGCGGCCGATGCGTGAACGGTCGTGCTGTTGCTGTTGCTGCCGATGTTGCTGTCGTGGGCGGTCGTCGGCGCGGTCGGGTCCGCGGACGGTGTCGTAGGCGCAGCTTGAGCCTGACCACCTTCCGCGGCCGGGATCGCTCTCTGCCGCGGTACGGGTACGGGCATCGCTTCGGTTTCCTTCCCTCCCCCCGAGGGCGCGGTGGGACGAAGGTCCTCGGCCCACCAGACGGGGACCTTAGCGGTACCCGGCGGCTCAGCGGAATGGTGAGCCGCAAACGGCCAGTGTCATATGCCGCAAGGGGTAACGGAATTGGGCACGTTCTGGCCCTCCGGGCCTGTGTGGGGGATGACGAACATCACGCCACCCCACCGCAACCGCCCGTCCCCAAGTGCCCTGCGTCACGTGCGCTCCATCACGCCTACCGCCCGGTAGCCGGGGTGATGCCCCCTCACCTCACCTTCCGGCTACAGCGCCACCGCCGCAGGGGCCGACGCCGGCCGCCGGGTGCACCACCGCCGTGGCCGCTCGCGCAGTTCCCCGCGCCCCTGAAGGCCGCACTCCGTGCGCCCCCAGGGCCACGACGGAGCCGCTCCTCGGAACGAGAAGCACCCCGTGAGGGGCGCGGGGAACTGCGCGAGCGGCCACGACGGCGCGGCACCTGGCGATGATCCTGGACCGCTGCGGCGGTGGTGCTCTGCCCGAGGCCGGGCGAGTCGCGAGGCACCCCGGCAAGAGGCGCCGGGGAGGAAGGGCTCCGTGAGGGGCGCGGGGAACTGCGCGCTCGGCCACGACGACGCGGCACCCGGCGACGATCCTCGACCCCTACGGCGGCGCCGCTACCGGCAACCCAAAGGCGCACCCGGCGCCAAGGCACTGCCCGAGGCCGGCCGCCGGGCCGACGCCCCCGGAGGGGGCGGGTGGGTGGGAGCAGGGAGCGGGCCAATCGAGAGGCGCCGGGCTGAAGGCGAGACGGCCCGGGCTGAAGGCGAGGCGAGCCTGGGCTGGGGGATGAGGCGAGCCCGGGCTGAGGGTGAGAGGCGTCGGACGGGAGGCGAGGCGAGCCCGGGCATGAGGTGGGACGGCCTGGGCCGAAGGCGCGACGGCCCGGGCTGAAGGTGTGGGGTGTCGGGCCGGAGGCCGGGCGGCGCGAGAGGGGTCGAGGGGGCCGGGCCCGCGGGGCGTGAGGCTCCGTGGGAGAGGGCCCGGTCCGGGCGGAGCCCCTACGCGTCGGGCCGCACAACCCCCAATATGCCCATCGACCCCGCCCCGGCCACGGTCACCGACCGCCCGGGCCGCGGGGCATGGATGATCGCCCCGTCCCCGATGTACATGCCGACATGACTCGCGTCACCGTGGTAGATGATCAGGTCCCCGGGCCGCATGTCCTTCACGTCGATGTGCCGGAGCTGCTTCCACTGCTCCTGCGAGGTGCGGGGAATGGGCCGCCCCGCCGCGGCCCACGCCTGGGACGTCAGCCCCGAGCAGTCGTAGGACTTCGGCCCCTCGGCCCCCCACACGTACGGCTTGCCGAGCTGCGCGGTGGCGAACTCCACCGCCTTCTTGCCGGCCTTGGTGGCCCGGCCGCTGATCTCCTTGAGGACGCCGGAGGACAGCCAGGCCGTCTGGGCCTTCTGCTCGGCCTCCTCCTCCAGCTTGCGCAGCCGCTCCCGCTCCTTCTTCTCGAGCGTGCTCTCGATCTTCTGCGCGGCCTTGATCTGCTTCTCGATGCGCTTCTTCGCGGAGGCCTTCTTCTTGCGGCCCTCCTCCAGCTGCTTCCACTTCGCGGAGGCGTCCTTCGCGTACCCCGCGAGGTCGTCCTGCGTCTTGGTCAGCTGGGACATCAGGTTCTTGGTGGCCTGCTGGCCCTGGTAGACCCGCCCCGCGTTGTCGAGGAACTGCTGGGGGTCGCCGGAGAGCAGGAACTGGGCCTCGCGCGGGACGCCGCCCGTGCGGTACTGCTCCCGGGCCGCCGCCCCCGCGTGCCCCTTGAGACGGTCGAGCTTGCGCTGGCCGGCCGCGATCTTCTGGGCGAGCTTCACGATGGCGACGGACTGGTCGTCGGCCTTCTCCTCCGCCGCGTTGTACTCGTCGGTGGCCAGCGCGGCGTCGTGGTACAGCTTGTCGAGCTTCTTGCGGACCGCTTCGAGGTCCGTGCCCGCACCGGCCGCGGGTGCCGAGGGGGCCGAGGCCGAAGGGGAGGCCGGGGGAGCGGGTGCCGCGTAGGCCGCGCCCGGCGCCGTCAGCACGGTCAGGGCGCACACCACCGCCACGGCCGCCATCGTCGTCGTGCTCCGCTTGCTCATCCGCCCCGCCCCCGCAGTAGCCGAAACCTGATTTACCGTCAGTAACATGCGCGTGCTTCGGGGATGGTGCCACGTCCGCGCCAAATCCGACAGACCCCACACGCCCTGACAGACCCACACGCTCCGGCAGCCCCCCACGCTGTGACGAACGGACCGCCGAGATCGTTCCCCACCCGGCGCGTTCAGCCCGACGGGCGCTCACGCGGCGCCAACGCACCCCAGGTCACGGTGACTTCGCCCTGCCTCCAGCGCCCCGGACGGTCCGTCACCGGCCAGTCCGCCGCGAGGTCCCGCACCGCCCGGATCCACCGCTGGCGCGCCCCGTACGAGGCGTAGGGCGCGGCCGCCGCCCAGGCCCGGTCGAAGTCCCGCAGGAACGCGTGCACCGGCTCGCCTGGCACATTGCGGTGGATCAGCGCCTTGGGCAGCCGCTCGGCCAGGTCGGACGGGGTGTGCAGCGAGCCGAGCCGGGTCGCGAACGTCACCGTGCGCGGACCCTCGGGCCCGAGCGCCACCCACACGTGCCGCCGCCCGATCTCGTCGCAGGTCCCCTCCACGAGCAGCCCGTCCGGCGCGAGCCGCCCGCACAGCCGCGCCCAGACCTCGGCGACCTGCTCCTCGTCGTACTGGCGCAGCACGTTCGCGGCCCGGATCAGCGTCGGCGGCGACGGGAGCGGCAGCTCGAAACCGCCGTGCCGGAAGCTGAGCCCCTCGCGCTCGTACGGCTTGGCGGCCGCGACCCGCGCCGGTTCGATCTCGATGCCCACCACGCGTGCGCGGGGCGCCGCGGCGCGCAGCCGGCCGAGCAGTTCGACGGCGGTCCAGGGCGCCGCCCCGTAGCCGAGGTCGACCGCCACCGGATCGGCGGCGCGGCGCAGCGCGGCGCCGTGCGTCGCCGCGATCCAGCGATCCATACGGCGCAACCGGTTCGGGTTCGTCGTGCCCCGCGTCACCGTTCCCACGGGGCGGGAGGGGGTGCGCGGGCTCATGGCTACGAGGGTATGCGCTGCCCCGGGCGGCCCGGGGCCCGAGCTCCGGGTTCGCGCAGGTGGGAGCCCTGCGGGGGCACAGGGTTGAGCCTCGTACGGTAATGATTGGGCAAAGTGGAAATGGAGGCGGGGGCTCCGGCGTTGCCGCCCATGAAAGAGGGCGCGCGCCCTCTTTGCGCCGTGCCCGCAGTACGCCCGATCTAGGAGGGCCCGCCACGTGAGCCAGTACGTGACCAGGTTCCGCCGTTCCGGCGCGGCGCAGGGCCGCCTGCGCTTCCCCGGTTCCCCGCGCAGGCCGCGGCGCGTCGCCATGCTCAGCGTGCACACCTCCCCGCTCCACCAGCCCGGCACGGGCGACGCGGGCGGCATGAACGTCTACATCGTGGAGCTGGCCAAGCGGCTCGCCGCGATCAACATCGAGGTCGAGATCTTCACCCGCGCCACGACGGGCGCGCTGCCCCCGCAGGTCGAGCTCGCCCCCGGCGTCCTCGTGCGGCACGTCGACGCGGGCCCCTACGAGGGCCTCGCCAAGGAAGAGCTGCCCGCGCAGCTGTGCGCCTTCACGCACGGTGTGATGCAGGCCTGGGCCGGCCACCGGCACGGCCACTACGACCTCGTCCACTCCCACTACTGGCTCTCCGGGCACGTCGGCTGGCTGGCCGCCGAGCGCTGGGGCGTCCCGCTCGTGCACACCATGCACACCATGGCCAAGGTCAAGAACGCGGCGCTCGCCGACGGCGACACCCCCGAGCCGGCCGCCCGCGTCATCGGCGAGACCCAGATCGTGCGCGCCGCCGACCGCCTCATCGCGAACACCGCGGAGGAGGCCGACGAGCTGGTCCGGCACTACGAGGCCGACCCCGGCAAGGTCGCCGTCGTGCACCCCGGCGTGAACCTGGAGCGCTTCACGCCCGGCGACGGCCGCGCCGCCGCCCGCGCCCGCCTCGGCCTGCCGCAGGACGCGCTCATACCCCTGTTCGCCGGCCGCATCCAGCCGCTCAAGGCGCCCGACATCCTCCTCAAGGCCGTCGCCGTCCTGCTCGACGAGCGGCCCGAGCTGCGCTCGCGGATCCTCGTTCCCGTGGTCGGCGGCCCCAGCGGCAGCGGCCTCGCCAAGCCCGCCGCCCTGCAGAAGCTCGCCGCCCGGCTCGGTATCGCCGACGTCGTGCGCTTCCACCCGCCGGTCGGCCAGGACCAGCTCGCCGACTGGTTCCGCGCCGCGTCCCTGCTGGTCATGCCGTCCTACAGCGAGTCCTTCGGGCTCGTCGCCATCGAGGCGCAGGCGGCCGGCACCCCCGTCCTCGCCGCCTCCGTCGGCGGCCTGCCCGTCGCCGTCCGCGACGAGACCACCGGTTTCCTGGTCGACGGCCACGAACCGGCCCGCTACGCGCGCGTGCTCCGCGAGTTCGCCGACCATCCCCACCTGGTGGACAGCATGGGCGACGCCGCCGCCCGGCACGCCCGCTCCTTCGGCTGGGACACCTCGGCGTCCGCCACGGCCGACGTCTACACCGCGGCCCTGCACGATCACCGCCGTCACGTACTCTCGCTGCATGGCTGAGCACCCCGACGCTGCACAGGACCCGACGCAGGACCCGGCCCAGATCATCGAGTCCACGCTCAAGGACGCGGAACTGGAGTGGGAGCGCCCCGAGCCGGGCTCCTACGTGGTCAAACTGCCCGGCACCCGCAAGCTCTCCACGACGCTCTCGCTGCGCCTGGGCCGCCACAGCCTGTCCCTCAACGCGTTCGTGATCCGCCACCCGGACGAGAACGAGGCGGGCGTCCACCGCTGGCTCCTGGAGCGCAACCTCCGCCTGTACGGCGTGAGTTACGCCGTCGACCCGCTCGGTGACATCTACCTCACCGGCAAGCTCCCGCTCGCCGCCGTCACCCCGGACGAGCTGGACCGTCTCCTCGGCTCGGTCCTGGAGGCCGCCGACGGCTCCTTCAACACGCTGCTCGAACTCGGCTTCGCGAGCGCGATCCGCCGCGAGTACGAGTGGCGCGTCTCGCGCGGCGAGTCCACGCGGAACCTGGACGCGTTCACCCATCTGACTCAGCGTCCCGCCAAGTAGCGCCTCTTTTCCGTCCGTTGCCCCCCTTCCGCAGCGGAGGGTCTGGTGGCATGCTCCCGCTCGGCACTCATATGAACACTGTTCATGTATCTGTACGCCGACGAAGGGTGGCAGCGGTGCGGGACTTCAGCAGACGCGGTGTGCTGGGCGGGGCGATCGCGGTCGCGGCGACCGCCGTCACCGGAACCGGTGCGGCGGCCGCCGGCCGTGGGCAGAGCGGGGGCCGGGTGCCGGACCTCTGGCACGAGTTCGTCCGGGACCCGCAGCACCACCCGCAGATCCCCTATGTCGGCCGCGCCGGATACCGCGCGGGCCGCCGCACCTTCGACCGGCCGGGCCGCGTCCTGCGCGCCGAGGACTTCGGCGCCGTCGCCGACGGCACGACCGACAGCGCCCCCGCGATCAACCGGGCGCTGGCCGCCGCCGGAGCGGCCGGCGGCGCCACCGTGCTGCTCGGCGCCGGCACGTACCGGATCGACGACCTGATCCACGTCGGCCACGACGACGTCGTCCTCAAAGGCGCCGGCTCCACGAGCACCACCCTCTACGCCACCCGCCACCTCACCGAACTGATCGGCGCCTACGGCTCCCGCTACGGCGGCACCAAATCTTCCTGGTCCTGGGCGGGCGGCCTGATCTGGCTCTGCCCCGAGGCCCGCTTCCGCGGCCTCACCGACGCGATCCGCGCGAAGAACTGGCCGTTCGAGGGCTGGACCGGAAACGCGCGCGACGAGTGGGAGACCCTGACGACGGTCGCCGCCGCCCCGCGCGGCTCGTGGACGATCACCGTCGCGGACCCCTCCGCGCTCGGCGCCGGAGACCTCGTCCTGCTCCGCCTCGCCGACGACGCCGGCCACACGCTCCTGGAGCACATGGCGGGCGGCGGCCCCGGCCCCGAGGCCTACACCTGGGACGACAAGACCAAGCTCACCTCGTACGTCCCCTACGAATGGCCCGTGCGGATCACCTCCGTGCGCGGCGACCGCGTCACCCTGGAACGCCCGCTCCCGCTCGACGTCCGCCCCGAGTGGGACCCGCGCCTCACCACCCACGTGCGGGCACTGACCGGCGCCGGGGTCGAGGGCCTCACCCTGGAGGCCGTCGAGACACCGCAGGCGCCGCACCTCCTCGACAAGGGCTACAACGGCGTCGCCCTCCAGTGCACGTACGACTGCTTCGTCGACGACGTCACCGTCCACAACGTCGACAACGGCTTCGGGCTCGTCGCCGCCTCCGCCTCGACCCTGCGCCGCACGGCCGTGGGCGGGCGCGGCGAGCACCATCCGTACTTCTGCCGCGAGGGCTCGCACGACAACCTCGTCGAGGACTTCACGATCCGGCAGCGCACCGTCCCCGCCCCCGCCGGCACCCAGCTGCACGGCATCAACGTGGAGGGCCTGTCCTCGCACAACGTCTGGTCGCGCGGACGGATGGAGATGGGCACCTTCGACTCGCACCGCGGCATGCCGTTCGGGAACGTCCGCACCGACATCACGGTGAACAACAACGGCGCGCACGGCGGCGACGCCTCCGCGGGCCCGCTCTTCGGCGCGCGCTTCGCCCACTGGAACATCCGCGTCACCAACGAGCGCGCGGGCCTCATGAAGATCGACGGGCTCGCCCCGTGGAGCGCGACCGTCGGGATCAACACGGTCCGCGAGTTCGGCCAGACCGACGTGCCCGACTTCGCGGGCGACCTGCACACGCGCCTGGAGCTGTACGGGACGGCGGACGTGGTGCGGCCGCGCAATCTGTACGACGCCCAGCGCGAGCTGTGACGCCGCGGCTCAGCCCAGCGCGACCATCCTGACGACGGTCACGGTGAGCACGGAACCGGAGACGTAGTAGAGGACTATCGCGCCGCCGATCGTGGCCTCGCGCCGGTCCCGTTCCCCCGCGACCGAGCTGGAGCCGTGGCCGTACGGGTCGTGGGCGAGGGTGCGGGACATCTCCGCGCGGAAGGCGTCCGCGTCGGCCATCTTGGCGAGGGTGTCGTCGGCGGGCGGGGCGTACGCGATGCGGCAGGGGCTGCGCCTGCGGCGACGGCTCAAGCCGGCCCCCGCCTCTCCGCCTCGTCGCGCGCGAGCCGGGCCAGGATCGCGTCGGCCTCCGGGTCCGGCACGGCCTCCAGCATCCAGTGCCGCATCACGGCGTGGATCTCGTCGACGCCCGCCGCGTTGATCGCCCGGTCGAACTCCGTGCGGCGCTCCGGGTCGAGGGCCGCGCGGATCGCCGGAATGCTGTTCGGGACGTCCACCTCGATGCCGCCGACGAGCGTTCTGGGCGGTTCGTCCGTTCTCGGCGCTTCGGTCCTCGGTGCTTCGGGCATGTACGGTCCCGTACCCCTCTGTACGGTCCCGTACCCGCCCCCGCGCGGTCTTCCCAAGTGCCGGGTCAGGCCGGGGCGTTCTCCGCGGCGGGCGCCGCGACGGCCGGAGTCGCCGGCACCGGGTCCGCGGCGGGCTCGTCCGGGAGCCGGCCGGGCAGCCCGCGCATCAGGACCCAGTAGCCGAACGCGGTGACCGTGCCGAGCACCGCGCAGCCGCCCCACAGCCAGCCGGCCCCCGCCGAGTCGAGCACCCAGCCGCCCGCGAGCGGGGCGACCAGCGCGGCGGCCGACCACGACGTCGTGTAGACGCCCTGGTAGCGGCCGCGGCCCTCGGCGGGCGCGAGCCGGGCCACGAGCCCGGACTGGGTCGGCGCGTTCACCATCTCGCCGAGCGTCCACACGACGACGGTCAGCGCGTACGCGGCCAGCGAGCCGGCGAAGGCGGTCAGCGCGAATCCGTAGCCGATGAGGAGCGAGGAGACGGTGAGCAGGCGGCCCGGGTCGCGGCGCTCGATGAACCGGGTCAGCGGAATCTGCAGGGCGACGATCACCACCCCGTTCACGGCGGCGACCAGGCCCACGTCCGAGCTGCTGAACCCGTTCTCCCCCATCACGATCGGCAGGCCCACCGAGGACTGCGTGAAGATCACGGCGACGAGGAAGGACAGACCGACCATCAGCATGAAACGGCCGTCGCGCAGCACGGTGCCCATCGTGACGGGCGCGGGCCCGGCCTCACCGGCCGCGCGGACGGTCTGCTCGGGGCGCGACTCCTTCACCTTCACGAACACGACCAGCGCGCAGGCCAGCGTCATGCCCGCCTCGACGAGGAAGCCGAGCGTGTAACTCTGGGCGACGAGGAAACCGGCGTACACGGAGGAGACCGCGAACCCGAGGTTGATCGCCCAGTAGTTGAGGGAGAAGGCCCGCACCCGGTCCTTCGGGGGCACGATGTCGGCCATCATCGCCTGGATCGCGGGCCGCGACGCGTTCGAGGCGAGGCCCAGCGCGAAGCCCGTGACGGCGATCCCGGCCGGGTCCCGCACGAAGGCGAGCACGGCGACCGTCGCGGCCGTCGCGAGCTGCGCCGTGAGCAGGGTCGGCCGGCGCCCGAGCCGGTCCGCGAGCACCCCGCCGAGCACCGAGGCGATGACCCCGCCGAGCCCGATCAGCGACGCGACCAGACCCGCGTACGCCGCCGAGAATCCGCGCTGGGCGGTCAGGTACAGGGCGAGGAACGTGAGGACGAAGGCACCGAGGCGGTTGACCAAGGTGCTGGTCCACAGCCACCAGAACTCCCTCGGCAGCCCGGACACGGACTCCCGTGTGGCACGTCTGAGCGCGGCGACGGACATGGGTGCATCCCCCGGGGTGTGGGTAAGTGGCGAGATCGGTCTCCGTAACTTACGACCGGGGTCCCGGAAGCGGCCACTGAATTGACGGCTACCGTCAATCGGCGGCTCGAATCCCGGTCGATTAGGCTCGGGCCCATGGCCGACGCACCGTACAAGCTGATCCTCCTCCGCCACGGCGAGAGCGAATGGAACGCGAAGAACCTGTTCACCGGTTGGGTGGACGTCAACCTCACCGAGAAGGGCGAGAAGGAGGCGGTCCGCGGCGGTGAGCTGCTCAAGGACGCCGGCCTGCTCCCCGACGTGCTGCACACCTCTCTCCAGAAGCGCGCGATCCGCACCGCGCAGCTGGCCCTCGAGGCCGCCGACCGCCACTGGATCCCGGTCCACCGCAGCTGGCGTCTGAACGAGCGCCACTACGGCGCCCTCCAGGGCAAGGACAAGGCGCAGACCCTGGCCGAGTTCGGCGAGGAGCAGTTCATGCTCTGGCGCCGCTCGTACGACACCCCGCCGCCGGCCCTGGACCGCGACGACAAGTACTCCCAGTTCGACGACCCGCGCTACGCGGCCCTCCCGCCGGAGCTGCGCCCGCAGACGGAGTGCCTCAAGGACGTCGTCGTCCGCATGCTCCCGTACTGGTTCGACGGCATCGTCCCCGACCTCCTCGCGGGCAAGACGGTCCTGGTCGCGGCCCACGGCAACTCGCTGCGCGCCCTGGTCAAGCACCTCGACGGCATCTCCGACGCGGACATCGCGGGCCTGAACATCCCGACCGGCATCCCGCTCTCGTACGAGCTGGACGCCGACTTCAAGCCCCTGAACCCGGGCGGCACCTACCTCGACCCCGACGCGGCCGCCGCGGCGATCGAGGCGGTCAAGAACCAGGGCAAGAAGTAAGCAGCCCGAGAAGTGAGCGGGCCCCCGCCGGACCACCGGCGGGGGCCCGCCGTGTTCTGGTCGCCACCCTCTACTCGGACTGCTACCAGGTGCGGGAACTCCGGCTGCGGCCCGAGGCCGTCGTCAGCCGGGCAGGGCGAGAAGCATGACGTCGTACCGGTCCGCGCCCGGACCGAAGGGGCCGGACTCGCCCACCTTGCGATACCCCCAGGAGCGGTAGGCCGCGGCGGCCGGTTCGGCGGAGCCGTGCACGTTCAGGAGGACCCGCTCGGCCGTGATGCCGGTCAGCAGGGTGTCGTGGAGCCGGCGGGCGATGCCCCGGCCCCGCCAAGGGGCGCGGACCGCGAGCTCCATCAGCCCGAACGTGCGGCGGCCGTCCTCGCGGCGTAGCGACGCGGGGACCGGCTCGGCCAGTTCGTCCCACCAGGGGGTGTCCGGTGGGACGGCGTGGCCGAATGCCATGCCGACCGGTTCACCTCCGGGCGCGGTGGCCAGGGCGGCCAGGAATCCGGGGCGGGCGGTCTGGTCGGGGAAGCGGGCGGCGGCGGACGCGATGCCTTCGGCGGGCTCGTCGTACGGAGGCTCCGCGAAGACCTCGGCGTACACGGCGAGGAAGGCGGACGCGGAACGGGCCGCGCCGGGGCCGGACAGCGGCTGCACAGTGACGGTCGCCGGCGCGGTCATGCCGGGCCCCGGAGCAGCGGGGCCAGCAGGAGCGCCGGGTCCGTGCCGGACGGCAGACCGGAGACCTGGGCGTCGCCCAGTTCCACCAGGCGCCAGGTGCCGTCGTCGGTGCGGCGGGCCAGGTCGGTCGTGACGAAGCGGCACGGGAGCGCGGCGACCAGGGGGCGCAGGGCGTCCAGTGGGGGAGCGGGGCGGAGGTCCGGGGTGTCGGGGTGCGGGGTGGTGAGGAGGGGTGCGCCGTCCAGCCACCAGACGCGGGCCTCGCCGACGGCGTGGTCGAAGGGTTCGAAGGCACGGAGCACGACGCCGCCCGTCAAGTCGTCGCCCTGGAGCTCGACGAAGCGGCTCACCACCCGGTGCACGGCCTCCGTGTCGGCGAGGTCGGGCAGGTGGCAGGCCTCGTCCCACTCGTGCTTGCGGGACTTCACGTAGTCCTTGACCAGCCCCGCGCCGGAGGGGAGCGCCGCGGTGAGCGAGGCGAGCGCGGCGAGGGCCGGGGGCTCGTGCGGGGCGCAGGGGGCGTACGTGGTGGGCGGGGTCAGACCGGTGAACGCGGCGTACCAGCCCGGGAGTTCGTGCGCCGTGCGGTACATCGGCGGGGTCGTGAGCAGTCGGGTCCCGCGGGCGGCCAGCACCGTCGCGAGGGACGCGTAGGCCGGCGCCGGGATCATCCAGCCGCGGTACCAGGCGGGCCCCAGATCACGCGGCACACGGCGTACGGCCTCCTCGGCGCGGCCCGCGAGCAGCGCGTCGTGGTCCACCAGACCGACCACCGCCCCGGCCTCCCGGGCGGCCGCGGCCTCCCCCGCGAAGTGCGGGTCACAGGCGACCGGACGCAGCGGGTCGGCACACAGCAGAAGCGCGCAGGAGACGGACACCGGGTCACCGTAGACCGTGGGAGGCCGCCCGCGCCGGTGGGTTTCCGGGGAGCCGGGCGCGGAACAGCCCCCGGCTCGCCGGTTCGCTCGGACGCGGCGGGTGGGGGCCTGTGGTGGGTGGATGCGGTTACTTGTTCCAGCCGCCGGGCGCGTGGCCCGCCGGGTTCTGGTTCTCGGTGTCCTGCGTGAGGTTGTCGTTCTGGCAGCTGGGCTGCTGGCCGCCCGGCTGGTGGCCGGCCGGGTTGCTGCAGGAGGTGTCGACCGGGTGGATCGTGGCGTTCGCGATACCGGCGCTGCCCAGGCCGAGGGCGAGGGAAGCGGCTCCTGCCGCGAGCGCGGCTCCGATCCGTTTCGTCGTGGTTCTGGTCATGGCGAGACCTCGCAGACCGGACATTTGTCCTGATCTCACACTTGTTCTGTGCACCGCATTTTGTCAAGCAAACCCCTACAAAATGGGATGAGTTGACGAAGCCGTGCACGCGTACGGCGACCTGACCGGCCCGTACCGTGCCCACCCGCGCACGGACGGGCCGGCGCACACGTGAGGGGCGGCCCCGCGCCGGGGCCGCCCCTCACCGGGTCGTGGCTACCCGCAGCAGCCGCCGCACTGGCACGGCGCGCCCGACTGGCAGCCGCAACCGCAGCCCGAGCCGCAGCCGCAGGCGCCGAGGACGGGCAGGAACACCACCTCGCGCGGCGCCTCCTGCGGGGAGTCGGTCGTCGTGACGGGGGAATCGGCCATGGGGTCCCTCCTCCAAGGCGTGGGTCGCCTTCCTCCCCATTGCATGCCCACCCCGGTACGGCGCATCAACGGCGCACGGGGTTACGCGACGCGCCCCGCCCCACCCCGTGCGCCCCGCACTCGGCTACGCGCCCTCGACCGAGGACTCCGCCTGCTGCAGCTCGTCCGCGTGCTCGCCCGTCACCAGGTACACGACCCGCTTGGCCACCGACACCGCGTGGTCCGCGAACCGCTCGTAGTAGCGGCCGAGCAGCGTCACGTCCACGGCCGTCTCGATGCCGTGCTTCCACTTCTCGTCCATCAGGTGCTGGAAGAGCGTGCGGTGCAGCAGGTCCATCTCGTCGTCGTCCTGCTCCAGCTGCATCGCCAGATCGACGTCCTTCGTGATGATCACCTCGGCCGCCTTCGCCATCAGGCGCTGCGCCAGCTGACCCATCTCCAGGATCGTCGCGTGCAGGTCGTGCGGAACGGCACGGTCCGGGAACCGCAGCCGGGCCAGCTTCGCCACGTGCTGGGCCAGGTCGCCGCTGCGCTCCAGATCCGCGCTCATCCGCAGCGAGGTCACGACGATCCGCAGATCCGTCGCGACCGGCTGCTGGCGGGCGAGCAGCGCTATGGCCCGCGCCTCCAGCTCGTGCTGCAGGTCGTCCACCTTCTGGTCGGCGGCGATCACGGTCTCGGCGAGCTTGAGGTCGGCGTCGAGCATGGCCGTGGTGGCGCGCCCGATCGCCGACCCGACAAGGCGGGCCATCTCGACCAGTCCCTCGCCGATCGAGTCAAGTTCCTCGTGGTACGCGTCACGCATACGAACGTCCCTCTCATCTGTCCGTGGGGCCGGGGCAGCCCCACGCTCCCACGTTCGGCCCAGTACGCGTCCGGATCCGGCACCACAAGTGAATCAGCCCCGTACCCAAGGTGAACTCTGGGCGACGAGTGTTCGAGCTGCCACCCGGACGGCTGTGGGACACCCGCTGACCGCGCATAACCTGAATGCATGGACGTGAACGCGGCGGTCGCCGCAGCGGCAGCGATCGCCGGGGTGTGCACCGGTGTCATCGCCATGCTGGCGTTCCGCTGGAGCGAACGCGACCAGAAACGCCCCACCCGCACCTCCCTGCACACGGACCCGGTCCTTCCGCCCGGCGTCGACACGGTCCTGTCCGTGCTCCGCTCCTCCGCCGTCGTCCTCGACGAGGCGGACAGCGTGGTGAAGGCCAGCTCCGCCGCCTACGCCCTCGGCCTCGTACGCGGCGGCAAGCTCGCCGTCGAACCGATGCTGCAGATGGCCCGCGACACCCGGCGCGACGGAGAGATACGCCAGGTCGAGCTGGACCTCCCGCGCCGCGGCACCGGCCGGGGCGACGCCCTCGCCGTGTCCGCCCGCGTGGCCCCGCTCGGCTCCCGGCTCGTCCTGCTCCTCGTGGAGGACCTCACCGAGGCCCGGCGTATCGAAGCCGTACGCCGCGACTTCGTCGCCAACGTGAGCCACGAGCTGAAGACCCCGGTCGGCGCCCTCTCCCTCCTGTCCGAGGCCGTCATGGACGCCTCCGACGACCCCGAGGCCGTCGAGCGCTTCGCCGGCCGCATGCAGATCGAGGCCACCCGCCTCACCAGCCTCGTCCAGGAGCTCATCGACCTCTCCCGGGTGCAGAACGACGACCCGCTGGAGGACGCCGAGCCGGTCCGCGTCGACGAACTCGTCGCCGAGGCCATGGACCGCTGCCGCCAGCCCGCCGCCAGCAAGCAGATCACCATGGCGGCCGGCGGCACCGCCGACCTCAACGTGTGGGGCAACCGCGGCCAGCTCGCCGCCGCCCTCGGCAACCTCGTCGAGAACGCGGTCAACTACTCGCCCGCCCGCACCCGCGTGGGGATAGCCGCTCGCCGGGTCACCGCACCCGGCGGAGACCTCATCGAGCTCGCCGTCACCGACCAGGGCATCGGCATCTCCGACAAGGACAAGGAGCGCATCTTCGAGCGCTTCTACCGCGTCGACCCCGCCCGCTCCCGCGCCACCGGCGGCACCGGCCTCGGCCTCGCCATCGTCAAGCACGTGGCCGCCTCGCACGGCGGGGAGGTCACCGTGTGGAGCTCCGAGGGACAGGGCTCCACGTTCACGCTGCGCCTGCCCGAGGCCGCCGCGACCTCTCCCAGTTCCCGCAAGACCACCGCCTCAGGCCCCGGAAACGTACGCGACGAAGACGACGCACACGGGCCCGACAGCACCACCGCATACGCATCCACCCCTGCCCCGGAGGTCCTTCCGTGACCCGAGTGCTCGTCGTAGAGGACGAGGAGTCCTTCTCCGACGCCCTGTCCTACATGCTCCGCAAGGAGGGCTTCGAGGTCGCCATCGCGGCCACCGGCCCCGACGGCCTGGACGAGTTCGAGCGCAACGGCGCCGACCTCGTGCTGCTCGACCTGATGCTGCCCGGCCTGCCCGGCACCGAGGTCTGCCGCCAGCTGCGCGGACGCTCGAACGTGCCGGTCATCATGGTGACCGCCAAGGACAGCGAGATCGACAAGGTCGTCGGCCTGGAGATAGGAGCCGACGACTACGTGACCAAGCCCTTCTCCTCGCGAGAACTGGTGGCCCGCATCCGGGCCGTCCTGCGCCGCCGCGGGGAGCCGGAGGAGGTCGCGCCGCAGGCCCTGGAGGCCGGGCCCGTCCGCATGGATGTCGACCGCCACGTCGTCACCGTCTCCGGTTCCAAGGTCGACCTCCCGCTCAAGGAGTTCGACCTCCTGGAGATGCTCCTGCGCAACGCGGGCCGCGTGCTGACCCGCATGCAGCTCATCGACCGGGTCTGGGGCGCGGACTACGTCGGCGACACCAAGACCCTGGACGTCCACGTGAAGCGCCTGCGCGCCAAGATCGAGCCCGACCCCGGCGCGCCCCGCTACCTCGTGACCGTGCGCGGCCTGGGCTACAAGTTCGAGCCGTAGGCCGGACCTCCTCGCACCAACGCCCGGAGGGCGGCCTTCCCACGTCGGGGAAGGCCGCCCTCCGGGCGTTGTGCGTACGGGCGCGCGCTCAGTGACCGGCGGCCGGGCTCTCGCTCTCCGAGCCCGCGGGGGAGCCGGACGCCGACTGGGACGGAGTGGCCTCGCCGGACGGCGACTGCGACTGCTTGCCGGCCGGGGAGGAGGCGGGCGCGGACGGCGTCGCCGGGATCTCGCTCGGGCCCCACTTCTCGAAGTAGGACTCGGCCGGCACCACGAACGCCTTGAGCTTCACGTCACCGGCGCCGCTGAAGCGGAAGGTGATGGCCTGCGCGTTGCCGTCCAGGACCGCGGTGCGGCTGTTGGGCAGCTCGGCGGTGGCGTTGCCCTCGCCGCCGAGGACGACGGAGCCGCCGGCCGGGACGGTGATCTTCGAGCCGCCCTTGGCGCCCGTCAGCTTCGCGGTCTTGCCGACGCCGTCGACGGTGATCGCGTCGAGGGTCTGCGCCGTCTTGCCGTTGTTGAAGAGCGTGGCGGCGACGACGGCCGGGCCCTGCGACTTCAGGTCGGGCTGCGTGATGACGGTCGCGTTCTGGACCTTGATGTCACCGACCGTGACCGCGGCGTTGTCGGGCTTGACCTGGAGCGTCTGAGCGTTGTTGCCGGCGCCGCACGCGGCGAGCGAGGCGATCGAGAACGCGATGGCGGCGGCGGCGAGGGCGCCGCGTCGAAGGCTGCTGCTCACGGCGGCGGCAACTCCTTGAACGTGGGCGGACGGGGTGGTGCGGGCGGCGCCGTGCCTCGGGTGAGACAGGGAGGTAAAGCCGCCCTAAGGGTCTGTCAGCGGCCTTAGGTTACCGAGCCGCCCGGCGCCCGCCGCACCCGACCCGCCCCTACGTCGCCCCGGACCCCTCCCGGCCCCGGCGGAACACCCCGTGTTCCCCGCACGCCGCACCGTCACCAATGGCATCAGCCGGCATCAGGACATCCCCCGTTCACCATTCGCATATCCGCAGTCCAGAGGCCCGCGCGGATTTCCCGCAATGAATGCGCACCGGTCAGGAAAAACGATCACCCGGTCCGGTGAATCCAGGTGATCAATTCCGGATTCGGCTCGAACGGACCTCATGGGCCGCGAACGGAGTAGCGGAAGATCGACGCTTCGAAGCGTGCAAAATGGGACGTACGACACATGGACGGCCTGTTCGGCGGCCCGTGACGGGCGTGTTTCGGCTCCGCCGGACAGTGGCTCCCACCTGCGAATACCGCCCTCCGGAGCCCCTCCGCAGCACGTTCCGGTTGTGGTTGTCAAGCCCCGAGATATGCCCTGACCTGCGAAAACGCCATTCAGAACCCGCAGTTTCCGTGTTACCCTGGATAGCCACGGAAGGGGTACCTGTCACATGACGTTCAAGGTTGGCGACACCGTGGTCTATCCCCATCACGGGGCCGCGCTGATCGAGGCTATCGAAACTCGTCAGATCAAAGGCGTGGACAAGACCTACTTGGTGCTGAAGGTCGCCCAGGGCGACCTGACGGTACGTGTGCCAGCGGACAATGCGGAGTTCGTCGGCGTGCGTGATGTGGTCGGTCAGGACGGTCTCGACCGGGTCTTCGAGGTGCTGCGCGCGCCGTACGCCGAGGAGCCCACGAACTGGTCGCGCCGTTACAAGGCAAACCTGGAGAAGCTCGCCTCCGGCGATGTCATCAAGGTCGCGGAGGTTGTGCGTGACCTGTGGCGTCGGGAGCGTGAGCGCGGTCTGTCCGCGGGTGAGAAGCGCATGCTCGCCAAGGCTCGCCAGATCCTGGTGAGCGAGCTCGCGCTCGCGGAGAACACGAACGAGGACAAGGCCGAGGCCCTGCTCGACGAGGTCCTGGCGTCCTGACGCGCGCCGTAGCCGCGTAGCGAAAACATGCCGTGGTGCCCGATGACCCTGATGGTGTCGCCGGGCGCTGCGGCATGTTTCGTACCCGAAACACCCCCCGCATCCCCACACCGCCGACCTCGGCGTCCTGGCGTGCCGGGCCCGGGCAGCTGGCTCGACCAGTGTCACGGAAGGGTCCGGTCAAGGCGTCGCGCCCGGCACGATGTGGCCATACCCACCACCCCCGAGCGTACAAACCTGAACGGAAGCGATGTCTGACGAAACGCGTCCCGTCGCCGGTGGCGCACGTACCGCGGCCGTGATCCCGGCCGCCGGCCGGGGCGTCCGCCTCGGCCCGGGCGCCCCCAAGGCGCTCCGCGCGCTCAACGGCACCCCGATGCTCATCCACGCCGTCCGCGCCATGGCCGCCTCCCGCGCCGTCTCCCTCGTCGTGGTCGTCGCACCGCCCGAGGGTGCGGCCGAGGTGAAGAGCCTCCTCGCCGACCACGCCCTCCCCGAGCGCACGGACTTCCTCGTCGTGCCCGGCGGCGACACCCGCCAGGAGTCCGTGAAGCTCGGCCTCGACGCGCTGCCGGACGGCATCGACATCGTGCTCGTGCACGACGCCGCCCGCCCGCTCGTCCCCGTCGACACCGTCGACGCGGTCATCGAGGCGGTGCGCGACGGCGCCCCGGCCGTCGTGCCGGCGCTGCCCCTCGCCGACACGGTCAAGGAGGTCGTCCCCTCCACCGACGGCTCGCCCGAGCCCGTCGTCGCCACGCCCGCCCGGGCCCGGCTGCGCGCCGTGCAGACGCCGCAGGGCTTCGACCACGCCACCCTCGTCCGCGCCCACGAGACCGTCACCGACGACGTCACCGACGACGCGAGCATGGTCGAGAAGCTCGGCGCGCAGGTCGTCCTCGTGCCCGGCCACGAAGAGGCGTTCAAGGTGACCCGGCCCCTCGACCTCGTCCTCGCCGAGGCCGTGCTCGCCCGCAGGAGGGCCAACGATGGCTTCTGAGCCGCTCGACCGGGTGCTCCTGCCGCAGGTCGGCATCGGAACCGACATCCACGCCTTCGAAGAGGGCCGCGAACTGTGGTGCGCCGGCCTGAAGTGGGAAGGGGAGGGACCCGGGCTCGCCGGGCACTCCGACGCCGACGTCGTCGCGCACGCGGCGTGCAACGCGCTGTTCTCCGCCGCCGGGCTCGGCGACCTGGGGCAGCACTTCGGCACGTCCCGTCCCGAGTGGGCCGGGGCGTCCGGACTCACGCTGCTCACGGAGGCGGCGCGGATCGTCCGTGACGCGGGATTCGTCATCGGCAACGTCGCGGTGCAGGTCGTCGGGCCCCGGCCCAAGATCGGCAAACGTCGGGCCGAGGCGGAGTCGATCCTCTCCGGTGCGGTGGGGGCTCCGGTCGCTGTCTCCGGCGCGACCACGGACGGTCTCGGCTTTCCCGGCCGGGGCGAGGGCCTGATGGCCGTGGCAACGGCCCTGGTGGCGCGGTCCCCGAAGGGGTGACTCTCGCTCGTCGCGGTCCGCGGCTCTCGTCGTGGCTGGTCGCGCAGTTCCCCGCGCCCCTGAAATGCAGACCCTCCGGGTCGCATTTCTCCGATCAAGGTGCGGGGAGCCTTTCATCTGGGGAAGGCGCGGCGAAGCCGCATGCCTTCCAGGGGCGCGGGGAACTGCGCGACCAGCCCCCACCGGGCCCGCGGCCGCGCGACAGCGACACCCGGCAGACGGGAGCGATACCCGCCAACCCCCGGAGGGACCTGGCACTGGTGCCGGACCACTACCCTGGAGGGGTGACGATTCGCCTGTACGACACCAGCGCCCGGCAGATCCGCGATTTCACCCCGCTCACGCCGGGCTGTGTCTCGATCTACCTGTGTGGCGCCACGGTGCAGGCCGCACCCCATATCGGGCACATCCGTTCCGGTCTGAATTTCGACATCATGCGCCGCTGGTTCACGTACCGCGGTTACGACGTGACGTTCGTGCGGAACGTGACGGACATCGACGACAAGATCATCCGTAAGGCGGCGGAGCAGAACCGGCCGTGGTGGTCGATCGGCTACGAGAACGAGCGGGCATTCAACGACGCCTACGACGCGCTGGGCTGCCTGCCGCCCACCTACGAGCCCCGCGCCACCGGGCACGTGCCGGAGATGGTCGAGATGATGCGCGGTCTGATCGAGCGCGGTCACGCCTACGAGGCCGACGGCAGCGTCTACTTCGACGTGCGCTCCTTCCCCGGTTATCTGGAGCTGTCCAACCAGGACCTGGACGATCTGCGTCAGCCCGACGAGGGGGTCTCGGGCAAGCGGGATCCGCGGGACTTCGCGATGTGGAAGGCGACGAAGCCGGGCGAGCCGGACTGGGAGACGCCGTGGGGGCGGGGGCGTCCGGGCTGGCACCTGGAGTGCTCGGCGATGGCCCACAAGTACCTGGGGTCCGCGTTCGACATCCACGGCGGCGGCATCGACCTGATCTTCCCGCACCACGAGAACGAGATCGCGCAGGCCAAGGCCTTCGGTGACGAGTTCGCCAGGTACTGGGTCCACAACTCGTGGGTCACGATGTCGGGCGAGAAGATGTCGAAGTCGCTGGGCAACTCCGTCCTCGTCGGTGAGATGGTCAAGCACTGGCGGCCGATCGTGCTGCGCTACTACCTGGGCACTCCGCACTACCGCTCGACGATCGAGTACAGCGAGGAGGCCCTGCGCGAGGCCGAGTCCGCGTTCGCGCGGATCGAGGGCTTCGTCCAGCGGGTGACCGAGCTGGCCGGGGGGACGGTCGCCGCGGCGGACGAGGTGCCGCCGGCGTTCGCGGAGGCGATGGACGACGACCTGGGCGTGCCCGGCGCGCTCGCCGTCGTGCACACCGCGGTGCGGCAGGGCAACAGTGCGCTGGCGGCCGACGACAAGGAAGCCGCCGTCGCCCGCCTGGCCGAGGTACGGGCCATGCTCGGTGTCCTGGGCCTGGACCCCCTCGACGCGCAGTGGGCGGGGGAGGGTGACCGGACCGAGGATCTGCACGGGGTCGTCGACACGCTCGTGCGGCTCGTGCTGGACCAGCGGGAGTCGGCGCGGGCCCGTAAGGACTGGGCGACCGCCGACGCGATCCGCGACCGGCTCGGCCAGTCCGGCCTCGTCATCGAGGACAGCCCGAGCGGACCCCGCTGGACCCTCGGCACCCGCTGAGAACCAGGTGAATGTGCCGCCCGGGCGATCGGGCGGCACACTTCATAGACGTACACATCCACAGACAGACGTAAGAGACAGGTAGGTCATGGCCGCCAACAACAACCGCCGCATGTCCGGCAAGAAGGGCGCGCAGGTCGGCAGTGGCGGCCAGCGGCGCAAGGGCCTGGAGGGCCGCGGCCCGACGCCGCCCGCCGAGATGCGCAAGGGCCACAAGAAGAACCGCATCGCCAACGCCCAGGCCAAGCGCACCCAGGGCCGCCCCAGCAACCGCACCGGCGGCCCGCGCGGCAAGGCGACCTCCGAGATGGTCGTCGGCCGCAACCCCGTCGTCGAGGCACTGCGCGAGGGCGTGCCCGCGGTCACGCTGTACGTGCAGCAGTTCATCGACAACGACGAGCGCGTGCGCGAGGCGCTGCAGCTCGCCGGCGACCGCGGCGGCATCCACCTCATGGAGGCCCCCCGCCCCGAGCTCGACCGCATGACCAACGGGCTCAACCACCAGGGCCTCGTCCTCCAGGTCCCGCCGTACGAGTACGCGCACCCCGAGGACCTCGTCGCCGCCGCCTACGACGAGGGCCAGGACCCGCTGATCGTCGCCCTCGACGGCGTCACCGACCCGCGCAACCTGGGCGCCGTCGTCCGCTCCGTCTCCGCGTTCGGCGGCCACGGCGTCCTCGTGCCCGAGCGCCGCGCCGCCGGCATGACGGCCGGCGCGTGGAAGACCTCGGCCGGTACCGCCGCGCGCACGCCGGTGGCCCGCGCCACGAACCTGACCCGCGCCCTGGAGCAGTACAAGAAGGCCGGCATCGTGGTCGTGGGCCTCGCCGCCGACGGCGAGCACGCCGTCGGCGACCTGGCCGCGCTCGAGGGCCCCGTCGTCATCGTTGTCGGCAGCGAGGGCAAGGGCCTGTCCCGCCTCGTCGGCGAGACCTGCGACTACCGCGTCCGCATCCCGATGCCGGGCGGCGCCGAGTCGCTGAACGCCGGTGTCGCCGCCGGTGTCGTGCTCTACGAGGCGGCCCGCCGCCGGGCCTGACCAGGGCCCGGACCCGGACCGGCCAGGGGCTGACCAGGGGTTGACCAGGGACGGTCCGGGCTTGACGGGGTCCGGACATTTCGGTGGGCGCGAGGCAGTGTCCTAAACACACATCACTCGGTTAGATGAGTGTGGACACCAGAACGCCCCGCACTCCCTCGGGGGATCGCTCGTCGGGATTCGACGACGGCCCCGCGCTGAGCATGGTGAAGGTGCCGTGCGACCCGGCGCAGGTCATCGTCAATCACGCGAGCTTCCGCGTGCAGCTCCCCCGGGGGCAACAGACGCAACTCCCGCGCATCGCACGGCACGTGAGCGCCCTGGGCCCGCGCGTCCCCGTCATCACCGCCGCGGGCACCCCCGGTGCCCGGCGCCGCCGCGTCGTCATGAGCGGCGGCGGAGGCCTCGACACCGGCGGACTCCTCCAGGGTGCCCGCCGCGCGGGCGACCCCGTCGACGACGGCGGATCCACCCAGGTCATCCCACGGGTCGACATCGCCCGCGACCTCGCCGACGACCTCGACCTGTACCGGGACGAGCCGACGCAGGAGACGCCCGTCATCGGGCAGCAGGCCGGCGCCCCCGGCACGCGGATCCTGCCTCAGATGCGCCAGGCCGGCAGCGCCTTCGAGGAGACCGGCGAACTCGACCCCGTCGCCTACGCGGACGACGAGTTCGACGGCACCGACGGCACCGACGGCACCGACGGAGACCCCGAGCACGAGCGCGCCGCCCGCCGCTACGGCCCCGTCCGGCACGCCTACTACCCGGGCCGCCGCATGAACCTGGGCGTCGTGCTGCTCCCGCTGCGCGTCTTCCTCGGCTTCATCTCCATCTACGCGGGCATGGGCAAGCTCTGCGACCCCGTCTACTTCGACGGCGGCGAACGCGGCTCCATGGTCAAGTGGCTCAACTCGCTGCACCCGTGGGCCCTCGCCGAACCCCTGCGTGACTGGGCTCTCCAGCACCCCGTCGGCGCCGGACTCGCCATCGCCTTCCTGCAGGTCATCGTCGGTGTCCTGACCGTGCTCGGGCTCTGGCAGCGGCTCGCCGCCGTGTTCGGCGCGCTGCTCTCCGCCGCACTCCTCGTCACCGTCAGCTGGAAGACCGTCCCGGCCTACGACACGCCGGACATCATCTACCTGGCCGCCTGGTCCCCGCTCATCATCGCCGGCGCCCCCGTCTACTCCGTCGACGGACGGCTCGCCAGCGGCGCCTGGCGGCGGCTCGGCCCGCGCGCCGCACTCGGCGAACTCCGCCGCTACGTGCTGCGCCGCGGCACCGTCGTCGCCACCCTCGTCATCGGCGGCACGCTCCTCATCGGCTCGCTGCTCGGCGCCGCCGTGCGCGACGCGGACCGCGTCACGGCCCCCGGCCCCGGCGACACCCCGCGCAACGAACTGCCCGGCTCCCCGCTCCCGTCCGAGCCCGGACACCGCAAGGAGAAGCACCGGTCGCAGAGCCCCTCGGCGGTCAACTCGCCGACGCAGGGCACCACGTCGAGCCCGACCGGCGCACCGAGCGCCCGGGAGACCGCCGGCGCGACCAGCGGCACCACGACGCCCGCCCAGACGCAGGGCGCGACGGCCGGACAGGCCCCGCCGCAGCAGACGGCGCCGCAGCAGTCGGCCACCAGCACCGGCACCACCAGCGGCCCGACCTCCGGCGGCACGACCGGCGGCACCTCCGACGGCGGCACCACCTCGGGCGGCTCCGACGGCGGCGCCGACAAGCCGGGTCTGGTCGGCGGCCTCCTCGGCGGCTGACGGGCTCCACGACCCCCATGACGACGGGGCCCCGCACACACGGTGTGCGGGGCCCCGTCGTCGTACGGGAGCGCTGTGCGGGACGGCTCAACGGGCCTGTGAGGCAAGCTCCTTGGCGGCCTCCGTCAGGTCCTTGGCCGTGTCGATGGCCCGCCAGTACGCGCCCTGCGGGATCGGGAACCCGGCGAGGCGCTTGGCGCGGGCCAGCCGCGGGAACGTGGTCCGCTCGTGGTCGCCGAGGTCCGGCAGCAGCGACGCGAACTCGGCCGAGAACACGTACACGCCCGCGTTGATCAGATACGGCGACGGCGGCGCCTCCACGAAGTCCGTGATGTGACCGAACGCGTCGGTCTCCACCGCGCCCCACGGGATGCGGGGCCGGGCCAGCGCCAGCGTCGCCGTCGCCTCGCGCTCGGCGTGGAAGTCGGCCATCTCGCGCAGCGAGAAGCGTGTCCAGATGTCGCCGTTCGTCGCGTACCAGGGGCGGTCCGGGTGCGGCAGGTGGCCCGCGGCGTACTTGAGGCCGCCGCCGCGTCCCAGGGGCTCCTTCTCGACGGCCGTCGTGACCCGCAGCGGCAGTTCGGCCTCGCGCAGCCAGTCCTGGAGGACCTCGGCGAGATGGCCGCAGGAGACCACGGCGTCCGTGACGCCCTCGGCGGCCAGCCAGGACAGCTGGTGCCCGATGATCGGCATGCCCGTGCCCGGGATCTCCACCATCGGCTTGGGCCGGTCGTCGGTGTAGGGGCGCAGGCGCGAGCCCTGGCCGCCCGCCAGGACGACGGCCTGCGTCGGGCGGTGGTGGGGGAACGCGTGCGGGCCGTGCGCGGCCGGTTCGACGGTCGTCATGACCGGAACCCTAGCCGCGCACGGCCCGTCGGGAAGGGAGGGACCCAGGGGCCCCGAGAGGTCAGCCCCGGAAGCCGGCGACCCCGGAGGCGAAGGACGTGTCACAGACCGGGCGGGCGTAGGACTGCGCGCGGGCCGGGCCGTACGCGTGCACGGCGGCGCGGCCGAGGGCCTTGGCGATCGTCATGCAGTGCTTCGCCAGCGACGGCCGCCGGTCGATCTCCTGCTGGAGGTGGGTGAGCGCGACGCCCGGGTTCTCCTCCTGGAGTTCCTCGAGCAGGCGGTCGCGCAGGATGTCCTGGGGCGCGCGGGACTTGGCGCGCGCCGAGACGTCCTGCGAGGAAGCTGTCAGGATGGAGTCCTGCGAACTTCCCGACCAGTTGACCCGGGTGACCGCGAGGGTCCCGGAGAGCACCAGCATCACCGGCAGGACGAAGGCGAGCGTGCGGGCGGCGCGGCGGGCGGGACCCTGGCCCCGGGCTCGGCGCGACCTCTGGGTGTAGTTAGCGGAGTGCGTCACGCGAGTGAGCGTAGCGGTCGGTGATGATTTGGCGACATTTAGTCACTCGACCGAGGGACGGGTAACGGGGTTTCTTTGCTTGGGCGTTGACGCGCCTGGCCCAAAAGTCCTATTTGCCGGGGTATTTGTCGACAACGAAGGCGCGAACGCGGACCGGAAAAGGGGAAGACCCCCGCACTTCCGCGCGGGGGCCTTCGGCGACCGGTCCTCGACCGGTCGTCGCTGTCGCTCCGGGTCAGTCGGAGAGACGCTCGCCCGTGGACGTCGAGAACACGTGGGTCTCGCCCGGACGCGGGACCACGTGCAGCTGGGCGCCCTTCTCGGGCACCCGGCGGCCGTTGACGCGGACGACCAGGTCCTTGTCCTCGCCGCCGACGCGCGCGGTGCCGTAGACGTAACCGTCGGCGCCGAGCTCCTCGACCACGTTCACGGAGACCGCGAGACCGGCCGGGGCGTCGCTGGAGTCCTTCGTCAGGGACTTCGAGGCCTCGCCGCCGCCGTGCTCCACGACGTCGAAGTGCTCGGGGCGCACGCCGACCGTGACCGTGGTGTCGCCCTTGTCGGACGCGGCCTTCAGGGCGTCGCGGTTCACCGGCACGACCGAGTTGCCGAACTTCACGCCGCCGTCGGTGATCGGCACCTCGACCAGGTTCATCGCGGGGGAGCCGATGAAGCCGGCGACGAACAGGTTCGCCGGCTTGTCGTACATGTTGCGCGGCGAGTCGACCTGCTGGAGCAGGCCGTCCTTCAGCACGGCCACGCGGTCGCCCATGGTCATGGCCTCGACCTGGTCGTGCGTGACGTACACGGTCGTGATGCCGAGACGGCGCTGCAGCGAGGCGATCTGCGTACGCGTGCTGACACGGAGCTTGGCGTCGAGGTTCGACAGCGGCTCGTCCATGAGGAACACCTGCGGCTCACGCACGATGGCGCGGCCCATCGCCACACGCTGGCGCTGACCACCGGACAGCGCCTTCGGCTTGCGGTCCAGGTACTCGGTCAGGTCGAGGATCTTGGCGGCCTCCTCGACCTTCTGCCGGATCTCCGCCTTGTTCACGCCGGCGATCTTCAGGGCGAAGCCCATGTTGTCGGCGACCGTCATGTGCGGGTACAGCGCGTAGTTCTGGAACACCATGGCGATGTCCCGGTCCTTGGGCGGCAGGTGCGTGACGTCGCGGTCGCCGATGCGGATCGCTCCGCCGTTGACGTCCTCGAGGCCCGCGAGCATGCGCAGGGAGGTCGACTTGCCGCAGCCGGACGGGCCGACGAGGACGAGGAACTCGCCGTCCTCGATCTCGATGTCCAGGCCGTCGACGGCGGGCTTGGTGGAACCCGGGTAGACGCGGGTCGCCTTGTCGAACGTGACAGAAGCCATGGCTGTGAAGCCCCCTTCACCGGCAGGAACGTGCCGGACGATCCGTAGTGGAAGGTGGTGAGTGGTGTAGTCCACGCGAGTGAACTGCTGGGACCGTACCCGGCGGGGGGTGGGTATGTCAGCAGGTCGGGGCCTGTGGGATTCGCCGGAATTTTCGAGAGGTCCGCGGACGGCGTTGGTTACACTGCACGGGCTGCCTCCTTAGCTCAGCTGGCCAGAGCAACGCACTTGTAATGCGTAGGTCGTCGGTTCGAATCCGACAGGGGGCTCCACGATCAGCCGAAACCCCGGGTCACCACAGGTGTGACCTGGGGTTTTCGCTGTTCACAGGCCGAAGAGGGCCTGGGCCGCGTGGCGGGTGTCGGTGTACTCGCGGACTTCGGTGATCCGGCCGGCCCGGACCGTGAAGAGGCCCAGGCAGTGGTTGTCGTAGGGGAGGCCGGTGGCCGCTTCGGCCTGGGCCCGCCATTCGGCGATCACCGTGGGGCCGTCCGCCAGGACGTTCGTCAGGGTGATGGTGGGGGTGGTGCCGGGGGCGAAGAGGGACGCCGTGGCCTTGCCGAGGAAGTCGTTGATGATCGCGTCGCGGCCGCGCCAGGTACCGGAGAGGGGGAGGCCGGTGCCGGGGTAGGTCCAGGTCGCGTCCTCGGCGAAGGAATCGATGATCGTGGGCAGGTCGCCGCCGGCCACTGCCTCGATGTAGCGGGTGACGACGGCGCGGGGGGTGGCTTCTGTGGTCATGGCCCCGAGTGAAGTGCTCGGGGCCATGGTGCGGCCAACAACTGCGGTGGGGGTGCGACAACGGGGGGTTGTCGCGGCCGGTCAGCCGCGGCCGGCGATCTTGTCGGCGGCCTTGGCCAGGCGGGAGGACTCGGTGGTGCGGCCGGTCAGTTCGCGGCGGTCGGCGGCGTGGTACGTGGCGTACATGCCGTGGACGCCGAGCCAGCGGAAGGGCTCGGGCTCCCACTTGCGGACCTTGTGGTTGGCCCAGGGGAGGGCCGTGAGGTCGGTGGGGCCGGACTGGCCGGAGTCCTGCTGGACGAGGTCGCGCAGGGTGCGGGCGGCGAGGTTCGCGGTGGCGACGCCGGAGCCCACGTAGCCGCCCGCCCAGCCGAGGCCGGTGGAGCGGTCCAGGCTGACCGAGGCGCACCAGTCGCGGGGGACGCCGAGGACGCCGGACCAGGCGTGGGCGATGCCGAGGCCGGTGAGCTGGGGGAAGAAGCGGGTGAGGATGTCGTACAGGGCCTCGACGGTGTGGGGCTGGGTGCGGCCGTCGTTGTCGGTGCGGGAGCCGAAGCGGTAGGGGACGCCGCGGCCGCCGAGGGCGATGCGGTCGTCGGCGGTGCGCTGGGCGTACATGTAGGCGTGGGCCATGTCGCCGAGGGTCTCGCGGCCTTCCCAGCCGATGGACTCCCACTGGGCGGGGGTGAGGGGCTCGGTGGCGATCATGGAGGAGTTCATGGGGAGCCAGGTGCGGCGGCTGCCCTTGAGGGAGGCCGTGAAGCCCTCGGTGCAGCGCAGGACGTAGGGGGCGCGCACGGTGCCGTAGGGGGTGATGGCGTGCTTGGGCTTGATCTCGGTGACGGGGGTCGACTCGTGGATGGTGACGCCGAGGGCCTCGGCGGCGCGGGCGAGGCCCTTGACGAGCTTCACGGGGTGCAGGCGGGCGCCGTGGGGGGTCCAGGTGGAGCCGACGGCGCCGGCGACGCGGATGCGTTCGGCGGTCTCGCGGGCGCCGTGCAGGGTGCGTTCCTTCTCGCCGTAGGAGACCTCGGTGGCGTGGAAGGCCTTGAGGCGGGCGAGCTGGGCCGGGGTGTAGGCGACTTCGAGGACGCCGCCGTGGTGGATGTCGGCGTCGATGTCCTCGGCCTTGGCGACGTCGATGACCTCGGTGACGGTGTCGTTCATGGCCTGCTGGAGGCGGACGGCGGCGTCGTGGCCGTGGAGCTTGGCGTAGCGGTCGCGGCCGGCGACGCCGTTGTAGAGCCAGCCGCCGTTGCGGCCGGAGGCGCCGTAGCCGCAGAACTTCTGCTCGAGGACGGTGATGCGCAGGAAGGGGGCGGCCTTCTTGAGGTAGTAGGCCGTCCACAGGCCGGTGTAGCCGCCGCCGACGATGACGACGTCGGCGGTCGCGTCGCCGGGGAGGGGCTCGCGGGTGTCGGGGAGGCCGTCGTCGGCGTACCAGTAGGAGATGCCGCCGTTGACGGTGGTGGTGGCGCTGCGGTTCGTGCTGCTCATGGCGGTGGACGTTACTGCGGGGGCGGGGGTTTGCGGCAGGGGGTGAGCGGGACGGGCGCGGTCGCGCGGGTGAGGGGGCGGCAGCACAGGCCGATGAGGACGGCGGTGGCGTGGCCGAGGTCGGTGAAGGTGCGGCCGGTGCCGGTGAGGAGGGGGAGGCCGTAGACGGTGAGGACGGCGGCGAGGTAGGCGTACCGCCAGGGGGAGGGGATGAGGTACGTGAGGACGGCGGCGACGCCGGCGAGGGCGTAACTGACGCCCACGTCGAGGGTGTTGACGGCGGAGGTCGGGGCGTGGCCGTGGTGGATGGCCCAGAGGAGGGCGCCTTCGCTGATGAGGGTGGCGAGGATGTGGGAGGCGGCGACGACGGCGAGCCAGCGGGGGGTGCCGAGGCGGTGTTCGGCGGGGGCGTGAAAGAGGGTGTAGAGCGCGGCGTAGGGCCACCAGCTGCTGCCGTCGATCCAGAAGGCGGAGGCCACGAGGACGCGGACGGGGTTCTGCGACAGCTCGTGGAGGTTGGTCGAGCGCCGGCGCAGGAAGGTCGTTTCGAAGGCGGGGGTCATGTGGTGGAGGGCGACGGTGGTGACGAAGAGTGCCGCCAGCCAGATGTAGGTGCCGGGGGCCTGTCGTACGTAGGTCTTGGCGCGGGGCCAGAGGTGGGCGGGGCGTGCGGGCATGTCTGATTCAGGCATGCGGGTGGGGGCGGGGGCGGGATTGACGGCTCCGTGCCTGTGGAGATGCGTGCCGCGCGCCGCGTTTCCCTCCGGCGGTTAGCCTGCGTCCATGATTCGTGAGGCCAGGGTCGAGGACGTTGCCGTCATTCACGCGATGGTGCGTGAACTAGCTGAGTACGAGAAGGCGTTGGAGGAGGCGCGGGCCTCCGAGGAGCAGTTGCGGGAGGCGTTGTTCGGGGAGCGGCCGGCGGCGTTCGCGCATGTCGCGCAGGACGACGTGACCGGTGAGGTGGTCGGGTTCGCGCTGTGGTTCCTGAACTTCTCGACGTGGCGCGGGGTGCACGGGATCTATCTGGAGGATCTGTACGTGCGGCCGTCGGCGCGCGGCGGCGGGTACGGGAAGGCGCTGCTGCGGGAGTTGGCGCGCATCTGTGGGGAGCGGGGGTACGAGCGGCTGGAGTGGTCGGTGCTGGACTGGAACACGCCGGCGATCGACTTCTACCGGGCGCTCGGGGCGCGGCCGCAGGACGAGTGGACGGTGTTCCGGCTGACGGACGAGGCGTTGGGCGCGCTCGGAGGCTGAGGCGCCGGGGGCCGGTCAGGGTTCGAGGACGACCTTGCCGGTGGTGGCGCGGGTTTCGAGGGCGTGGTGGGCGGCGGCCGCTTCGGCGAGGGGGAAGCGGTGGAGCGCCGGGCGGAAGACGCCGCGGGCGGCGAGGTCGAGGGCGCGGAGTTCGAGGGTGCGCAGGGGGTCGGGGCCGCCGGCGCGGGCGAGGAGCGGGGGGCCGAGGACCGGTTCCTGGGTGATGCCGCGGCGGGTCTGTTCGGCGGGGTCGAGGAGGCGGGGGCCGGTGTCGGCGCCGATGCCCTGGGCGGACCAGCCGAAGACGAGGTGGTGGCCGCCGGGGCCGAGGAGGTCGAGGGCGGTGTCGGTGGTGGCACCGCCGACGCCGTCGAGGAGGACGGTGGCGTGCTGTCCGCGTGCGGTGAGGAAGGCGCGGGCGGTGTCGGCCCAGTCGGGGGTGGTGTAGTCGAGGGCGAGGTCGGCGCCGTTGGCGGTGGCCTGCGCGGTCTTGGCGGGGCCGCCGGCGAGGGCGACGACGGTGCCGCCGGCGTGCTTCACGTACTGGACGAGGAGGGTGCCGATGCCGCCGGCGGCGGCGGGGATCAGGGCGACGGTGTCCGGCGTGACCTTGGTGAAGTTGAGGATGCCGGCGGCGGTGCGGCCGGTGCCGATGAGGGCGACGGCCTGGGCGGCGTCGAGGGTGTCGGGGAGGGCGTGGAGGCGGTCGGTGCCGGTGACGGCCCGTTCCGCGTAGCCGCCGGGGACCATGCCGAGGTGGGCGACGACGCGGCGGCCGAGCCATGTGGGGTCGGTGCCGGGGCCGAGGGCGTCGACGGTGCCGGCGACTTCGCGGCCGGGGATGGTGGGCAGGTCCGGGAGTGCGGGCAGGGGGCCGCGGTGGCCGGTGCGCAGGGCGGTGTCGAGGAGGTGGACACCGGCGGCCTCGACGGCGATGCGGACCTGGCCGGGGCCGGGTGCGGGGTCGGGTGCCTCTTCGTAGGTGAGGTTCTCGGCGGGGCCGAAGGCGTGCAGGCGTACGGCGTGCATGGGGGCTCCCCAGCGGGTGGTGGTCGCCGGCGGGTGCCGGCGGTCGGCCGGGCCGCCGACGCCGCCAGTCTTCGACCTCAAGCGGACTTGAGGTCAAGGGTGGGGGCTTGTGTTCAGGCGGACTTGAGGTCGAGGCCCGGGACGCGGAGGGCGGAGCGCAGGGCGAGGGTGGTCGCCTCGATGGCGCTGGTGAAGGAGACCTCGGACAGGACGCCGGGGGCGGCGACCATGTCCCCGGCGAGGTAGACGCCGTCGCCGCGGTCGATGGCGGGGCGGTCGCGCCAGGTGGTGCCGGGGCGGTCGAGGGCGCCGGTGCGGCCCTTGGCGACGGCGTCGCGGCGCCACACGGTGCGGTCGCGCCAGTCGGGGAAGGCGAGGTCGAGGAGGTGCTCGGCGCGGGCGGAACCGTCGGCCTTGGACTCGCCGGGCGCGATCGGGACCTGTCCCTGGAGGAGGCTCTCGCCGTGCGGGGCGAGCGAGGGGTCCTGTGCGGTGAACCGTTCGAGCCAGGCCGGGAAGTCGATGCCGGAGACCGCGAAGGCGTCGCCGCGGCGCCGTCGCAGGGCGAGGTCGATGAGGGTGGTCCGGCCGCTGTCCCAGACGAGGGTGTCGTCGCGCAGGAGGCGGCGGGCGGCGTCCAGGGAGGTGGCGACGACGACGGGGGAGTCGGTGGGGAGGGTGTCGAGCCGGCTGAGGGTCTCGACGCGGACGCCGAGGTTCCAGGCGCGGGCGGCCATGCGGTCGATGACGGACGACCAGCCGCCGACCGGATAGTGCGCCTCGGGAGGCAGTTTGGCGGTGCGGCGCAGGCGTTCCTGGACGAAGCGGGCGGAGAGCGAGCCGGGGTCGTGGTGGAAGAGGGCGACGGCGGTGTAGTGGGCGGCGGCGCGGGCACCGTCGGGGCCGACGAGACGGCTCGCCCAGGTGGTGAAGTCCTCGTCCACGGGCGCGCGTTCGGCCCGGTGGCGCAGCAGGCGCAGCAGGGCGGCGGGCGGGGTGCGGCGCAGGACGCCGCCGCGGTGGAAGCGCAGCCGGGCGCCTTCGAGGGGCGGTACGGAGGCGATGGCGCCGAGCAGGTCGCGGTGCTTCAGCCAGGTCCAGTGGGGGCCGCCGTTGTAGAGGGCGTGGGGGCCGTCGTGGGTGCGGTGGGCGGCGTCGGCGGTGCGGGCGCGGCCGCCGAGGGTGTGGTGGGCCTCGTGGAGGGTGACGCGGGCGCCGGCCTCGGCGGCGGTGATCGCGGCGGTCAGACCGGCGAAGCCGCCGCCGACGACGGTGAGATCGGGGGTCGTCCTGCGGGCCATGCGGTGCTCCTGCCTTCGTGCGCGCGTTCCGTGGGCGCTGGGGTGGCTTTCACGGATACGACGACGGCGGCACCCCCGGATGTGACATCGGCCGGGGCGGGCGCGGATCGGCGCTGGTCGGGAGGGGTTGCGCGGCGTTGTCAGTGGGGCCGGGCAGCATGGGGGCATGGTCGACAGGAGTGGTGGCGGGAGCAGGGGCGGGGCCGGGGCGGCGAAGGTGCGGCGGGCGCGGCGGCCCGAGCTGCGGCTGCCTCCGCTGGAGCCGTGGCCCGCGGGGGCGGGCCTGGAGCCGGACGGGGACTACGACGGGGTGGAGCTGCGGGGCGCGGACCTGTCGGGGCAGGAGGGGATCGGGGCGCGGTTCATGGACTGCGCGGTCGAGGAGTGCGCGCTGGACGGCACGGACCTGGGCCGGGCGCGCATCCTGGACTCGTCGCTGAGCGGGATCAGAGGCGTGGGCACGGATCTGGCCGGGGCGACGCTGCGGGACGTCGAGGTGGTGGACGCGCGGCTCGGCGGGACGCAGCTGCACGGGGCGGTCCTGGAGCGGGTGCTGATCCGTGGCGGGAAGATCGACTATTTGAATCTGCGGAAGGCGCGGCTCAAGGACGTCGTGTTCGAGGGCTGTGTGCTGGTGGAGCCGGACTTCGGGGGCGCGCGGCTGGAGCGCGTCGAGTTCCCCGGGTGCGTGGTGACGGGGGCGGATCTGTCGGCGGCGACGCTGGTGGACGTGGATCTACGGGACGCGGCGCGGCTGGAGATCGCGCGCGGGGTGGACCGGCTGGGCGGGGCGGTGATCTCGACGGCGCAGCTGCTGGATCTGGCGCCGGTGTTCGCGGCGGCGCTGGGGGTGCGGGTGGAGGGGTGAGCGGGGGCCGCCCGCCGGGGCCGGCCGGCCGCTATTTCGTGCGGGGGAAGCGGGCCTGGAGGTCCCAGATCGCCGGGTTGTCCGCGAGGTCCTCGTGCATGTCGGTCAGATCGGCGATCAGGTCGTGCAGGAAGTCGCGGGCCTCGCGGCGCAGTTCGGAGTGCGAGAAGGTGAGCGGCGGTTCGTCGCCGGGCATCCAGTCGGCCTCGATGTCGACCCAGCCGAAGCGGCGCTCGAACAGCATGCGGTCGGTGGACTCGGTGAAGTCCAGCTCCGCGTACTGGGGGGTGGCGCTGCGGCTGCCGCGCGGGTCGCGGTCCAGCTGCTCGGTGATGTCGCACAGGGCCCACGCGAAGTCGAGCACCGGCACCCATCCCCAGGCTGTGGACAGCTCCCGGTCGGCCTTCGTGTCGGCCAGGTACACGTCGCCGCTGAACAGGTCGTGGCGCAGCGCGTGGACGTCCGCGCGGCGGTAGTCCGTCTGCGGGGGGTCCGGGAAGCGGCGGGAGAGGGCGTATCCGATGTCGAGCACGTACGTGATGGTGTCACGTGCGTGCGCGGGGCCGCCCCGCGTGCGGGGCGGCGGTGCGCGGGGGTACGGGTGCGGTGGGGTGGGCCGGGGTGCGGGGGTGTGTGGCTCAGGGCAGGAGGCGCTGCTCCTTCGCCACGGCCACGGCGCCTGCGCGGGTGTCGACGCCGAGCTTGTCGTAGATCCGGCCCAGGTGGGTCTTGACCGTGGCCTCGCTGATGAACAGGGCCTTGGCGATCTCCCGGTTGCTCAGGCCGTGCGCGAGCTGGGCGAGGATGTCGCGCTCGCGGTCGGTGAGGGTGGGGCGGGGCTTGCGCATATTGGCCATGACGCGGGAGGCGACCGGGGCGGAGAGGGTGGTGCGGCCCTGGGCGGCGGCGTGGATCGCGGCGAACAGTTCCTCGGGGCGTTCCGCCTTGAGCAGGTAGCCGGTGGCGCCGGCCTCGATGGCGCGGGTGATGTCGGCGTCCGTGTCGTACGTGGTGAGGACCAGGACGTTCGGGCCGCCGCCCGGGGTCGCGGTGAGGCGGCGGGTCGTCTCGACGCCGTCGATGCCCTCGCCGAGCTGGAGGTCCATCAGGACGACGTCCGGGGTGAGCTTGGCGGCCAGGGCGATGGCCTCCTCGCCGGTGCCGGCCTCTCCGACGACCTCGATGTCGGGGGCGCTGTCCAGGAGGGCGAGGAGGCCGGCGCGGACCACTACGTGGTCGTCGCAGAGCAGGATCTTCACGGGCTGGGTCATGATGGCGCGGGTCTCCTCGGGTGGGCTGCGGTGTTTATTGTGCGGGTCGAATTGGTGCGGGGCCATCGCCGTCGGGGGTCGCGATTTCGTCGCCGGGTGCGGGCCAGTGGGGCTTCTCGCGCAGTTCCCCGCGCCCCTGAAATGCAGACCCTTCGGGTCGCATTTCCCCGACGGGTGACCGCCCGATGGAGATGGCGCACGAAGTGCGCATCTCCAGGGGCGCGGGGAACTGCGCGACCAGCCACGACGGCGGGAGAGTCGAAGATCGAGCCCCTCCGGCGGGAGAGTCGTAGATCGAGCCCCTCCGGCGATTGAGGAGCGGGGGCCGGGGCGGAGTCCCTGGGAGGGGTCAGGCTCGGGGGGACAAGGGGATCGCCGCTGTCAGGACCGTGCCTTCGCCCGGGGCGGAGTCGAGGGTCAGGGTGCCGCCGAGCTGGCGGACACGGGCGCGGATCGCGGGAACCCCGTGCCCACGGACACCGGTGGACGCGTCGGGAAGCGTCGCGGGGTCGAACCCGGTGCCGTTGTCGACGACGTCCAGGACGACCTGGTCGTCGAGGAGCGTCAGGGTCACCGCCGCCTCCGTCGCCCCGGAGTGTTCGCGGACGTTGGCGAGCGCCCCCTGCGCGATGCGGAGCAGCGCCGACTGCACCCGGTCCGGCAGCCGCGGCGTACGCCCCCCGTCGTCGATGTGGACCCGCACGGAGAGCCGCTCGCCGGAGGCGCGCTCGGCGACCGCGTGCAGCCCCGCCTCCAGCCCGTCGGCCAGGTCGGCCGGGGCGAGGTCGTGCACGAAGCGGCGCGCCTCCGTGAGGTTGTGCTCGGCGATCGACGTCGCGGTGTGGACGTGGACGCGGGCCTTGGCGCTGTCGGTGTCCCAGACGCGCTCGGCGGCCTGGAGCAGCATCTGCTGGCTGGACAGGCCCTGCGCGAGGGTGTCGTGGATCTCCATGGACAGCCGCTGCCGCTCGGCGAGGGTGCCCTCGCGCCGTTCGGAGGCGGCGAGTTCGCGCCGGGTGCGGATGAGGTCGTCGATGAGGGCCCGCTGCCGCGCGGCCTGCCGCTGCATCTGCGTGAAGATCGCCGTGGCGAACGCGGCGACGGCGGCGGGCCCGATCACCAGGTCCTGGTCGAACCGCCCGGCCAGATGCAGCTGGGCGAAGATCACGACGACGGTGAGCAGCCCCACCAGGACGTACGCGGCGACCGTGGGCAGGGTGCGCAGGATCGCGTAGAAGAGGGGCACGGCCACCCACGCGAAGCTGGGCGCGACGTCGACGAGGACGGCCCAGACGACGATCACGACGACGAGCCAGGCGAGGCGGCGCGGCCGGGGCCAGGGGATCGGGGCTCCGGGCGGCAGGTTCGGCACGGTGCCGCGGCGCGGGCCGACGATGTAGAGGACGGCGAGAACCGTGGCCAGGGTGATGACGTAGGGGGCCTTGACCTCTTCGCCGTGCCGCTGCACGAACCGGATCATGGACGAGCCGAGCAGGACGAAGAACGCGACGCTCATGAGGATCTCGAGCCAGCGTCCGTCGGGGTCGTGCTCGGTCAGCGGGCCGGGTGCCGGCTCGTCCGCCGGACGGGCATGGCGTCCGGTGCGGGCGGGGTCCCGTCGGTCGGCGTCCGTCATGGGCGCACCTCCTCTCCTCCACACGGCGCGGGCGGGCGCGTGCGCGCCGCCGCGATCGAGTCCGTGAAATGGGCAAACATTCCCATTCTCACCTGCTTCGGCGCTGCAGGGGTCAACCGTTCGGATGACCCCCGGGTCGGCCGCTCGGGCCGCCGCGACCAGCCGGAACGTCGACGGGCGGGGGCGGGTCGCGGGCCCAGGATGGATACCAGAGCGGGACGGCAGGAACCGGAAGCCACCGGGCGGGCCGAGCCTCCTCGACCACGCACCGGACCGCCGGTGTCCCAGCCACCCTTCACATCCCTTGGAGATTGATCCTCATGAAGCACGTCAAGAAGGTCTCGAAGCGCGCCCGCGTCATCACCGGCACCTCCCTGGCTGCCGCGATCGCCCTCGGTGGCTTCGGCGCCTACTCGGCGAGCGCCGCCGACTCCGCCCAGTCCGCCGCCCCGGCCGTCGCCGCCGCGAACGTCAAGGGCAACACCACCACCACGACGACGCACCTCACCATCGACGCCGCGTCGAAGGCCGCCCAGGCCGCGCTCGACGCCGCCGAGAAGGAGGGCCAGCGCGTCTCCGTGGCCGTCGTCGACCGCAACGGCAACACCATCCTGACCCTGCGCGGCGACGGTGCCGGCCCGCAGTCCTACGAGGCCGCCGAGAAGAAGGCGTTCACCGCCGTCTCCTGGAACGCCCCGACCTCCGAGCTGGTCAAGCGCCTCGAGAACGCCCCGACCCTGAAGGACATCCCGGGCACCCTGTTCCTCGGCGGCGGCGCCCCCGTCACCGCCAAGAACGCCCCGATCGCGGGCATCGGCGTGGCCGGCGCCCCGTCCGGCGACCTGGACGAGAAGTTCGCCCAGGCCGGTGTCGCCGCCCTGAACGGCTGACCCGCCCCCTGAACCTCCGGCGGCGCCAGGCACACCCCAGTCCTGGCGCCGCCGGAGCCGTCCGCCGACCGCCCGGCCCCGCCTGTCCCGGGCCGGGCGGTTCGCAGACGGACCGTTCAGCTGACCGGACGGGTCCCCCACGTCACGTGTCCCGCACCACCGAGAAAGGATCGTCGCTGTGTCCCTGCCCCTGGCCGTCAAGGTCGCCGTCACCCGGCTGCACGCGTCCCGGATCCACCTCGCCACGGTGACCGCGGCCGGGATGTCCAGGACCCGATCGACCGCCACCCGGAGAGCCGCCATGAACCCTCAGCACCGTGCCCTGCTCGACGCCGCCGCCCTCGGTGACGCCGACGCCGTGCGGGCCGCCCTCGCCGACGGCGCCCCGACCGAGATCCGCGACGCCCACCAGCGCACGCCGCTGCTGCTCGCCGCGCTGAACGACCGGGTCGAGGCCGCGCAGGCGCTCGTCTCGGCGGGCGCCGACGCGGACGCCAAGGACGACCGCGAGGACAGCCCGTGGCTGGTCACCGGCGTCACCGGCAGCGTCGCCATGATGCGCGCGCTGCTCCCGGCCCGCCCGGACCTGAAGCTCACCAACCGCTTCGGCGGCATCTCGCTGATCCCCGCCGCCGAACGCGGCCACGTCGACTACGTCCGCGCCCTGCTGCGCGAGACCGACATCGACGTCGACCACGTCAACCGGCTCGGCTGGACCGCGCTCCTCGAAGCCGTCATCCTCGGCGACGGCGGCCGCGCCCACCAGGAGATCGTCGAGCTCCTCATCACCGCCGGCGCCGCGCCCGGCCTGGCCGACGCCGACGGCGTCACCGCGCTGGAGCACGCCGAACGCCGCGGCTTCACCGAGATCGCGGGTCTGCTGAGGGCCGTACGATGACGCGCCGCACCCTGACCCACCGCGCCCGCCTGTCCCGTACGGCGGCCCTCGCGCTGGCCTCCGCCGCCCTGCTCGCCGGCTGCTCGACGGCCGCCGACGGAGCGGACGGCGCGTCGGAGGCGGCCGAGGCCCCGGCGTCCGCCTCCTCGTCCCCGGTGCGCAGCCCCGGCCCCGAGCCGAGCGGCAGGACACCCGACGGGACGCTCCTGGTCGCCGACTTCGGCGCCGACACCGTCACGTTCGTCGACCCCGAGAAGGGGCCCGTCGACTCGGTGAAGGTCGGCGCACACCCGTACGGGCTCGTCGTCGGTGAGGACGGCCGCGCCTGGGTCGCCACCGCCGAGGGCGTCGCCGTCGTCGACACCGACCGGCGCGAGCGCCTGGACCTCATCGCGTACGAGACCGACGACCTCGGGCCCGTCACCGGCGGCGAGTACCGCGGCGGCGGCATGGGCATCGCGATCGCGCCCGACGGCGAGCACGTCTACGTCGGCGTGAACGTGCCCGGCGGCAACGGCACGGTGGAGACCATCGACACGAAGACCCGGAAGGTCACCGAGACCACCGACGTCGGCCGGCGCCCGTTCGACGTGGACGTGTCCCGCGACGGCCGCGAGGTGTACGCGACGGACCACGACTCGTTCGACGTCACCGTCGTCGACGCCCGCACCCACGACACGCGCCGCATCGAGGTCGCCCCCTACGGCACCGAGGGCGGGCTCGGCTCCTGGCTGAAGCCGCACTACGCGGCCGTGCGGGCCGACGGCAAGCTGCTGTTCCCGTTCGAGGGCGAGCGCCTCGTCGTGCTCGACCCGAAGACCGGGAAGTCGGTCATCGAGAAGATGACGGCCAACACCCATCAGCACGGCGTCACGATCGCCCCCGACGGCACGCTCCTCGCCGTCGGCACCGGGCCGATCGACCCCTCGCAGGACGAGGGCCCGTCGCTGACCGTCCGCAGCAAGGACGGCGAGGAGAAGGTGATCCCGCTGAAGGGCCCGCACGAGGACGTCGCGGTGTCGAAGGACGGGAGGACCGCGTACGTCACCGGCGGCTTCACCCGTGACGGCTACTGGAACGGCATCACCGTCGTCGACCTCGACAGCGGCGACACCCACCGACTGGCCGCCGGTGCCCGCCCCCTGGGCATCGCGGTCCTCTGACCGGGCGGTTCCCTCGCCCGCGCCATAGGATCACGGGGTGCGCACCCCCCGCCTCCCCGTGATCCTCCTGGCGCTGGCCGCGGCGGCCGGCTGCGGCGGGGTACAGGGTGAGCCCGGCGGTTCCGGACTGCGCGACCCCTACTTCCCGCGGCTCGGCAACGGCGGCTACGACGTCACGCACTACGCCCTCGACCTCGCCTACGACCCGGCCTCCCACCGGCTGACCGGGACGGCCGTCCTCACCGCGCGGGCCGCCAAGGACCTCAGCGCCTTCGACCTCGACCTCGACGGCATGACCGTGCGCGGCGCCACCGTCGACGGCGAGCGGGCCGTGGTCAGCCGCACCGGCACCGAGCTGACGATCCGGCCGCGCGACGAGCTGCGCGCGGGCCGCACCTTCCGCACCACCGTCCGCTACGACGGCGAGCCCGTCACGATCACCGACCCGGACGGCTCCCAGGAGGGCTGGCTGCGCACCGCCGACGGCGCCCTCGGGCTCGGCGAACCCACCGGGTCCATGGCCTGGTACCCGGGCAACCATCACCCGTCCGACAAGGCGACGTACGACATCACGGTCACCGTCCCCAAGAGCGTGCAGGCGATCTCGAACGGGGAGCTGCGCGGGCGGAAGGACACCGCGGACGGCCGTCGCACCACCTGGTCCTGGCACGTGGCCCAGCCCATGGCCAGTTACGTCACCACGCTCGCCGTCGGCCGCTTCACCACGCGGGAGAGCCGCACCCCGGGCGGGATACCGGTGTTCACGGCCGTCGACCCGACACAGGCCGGGGCGAGCGGGAAGGTCCTCGCGCGGCTCCCGGAGATAGTGGACTGGGAGACGAGGACGTTCGGCCGCTACCCCTTCGGTTCCACCGGCGCGATCATCGACCGGGACGGGGACTCGGGCTACGCCCTGGAGACCCAGAACCGCCCCGTCTTCCCCGGCACGCCCAGCGTCGGCACCCTCGTCCACGAGCTCGCCCACCAGTGGTACGGGGACAGCGTCACCCCGAAGACCTGGCGCGACATGTGGCTCAACGAGGGCTTCGCCACGTACGGGGAGTGGCTGTGGGAGGAGCACGACGGCGGCGCCACCGTCCAGGAGACCTTCGACGCCCGCTGGTCCACCCCCGCCTCGGACCCCATCTGGGCCTTCCCGCCCGCGCACCCGCCGGACGCGGCGCACATATCGGACCCGCCCGTCTACGACCGGGGCGCGATGGTCCTGCACCGGGTCCGCGGTGTGATCGGGGACCGCGCCTTCTTCGCCCTCCTCAAGTCCTGGCCCGCCGACCACCGGTACGGCAACGCGGACACGGCCGACTTCACGCGGTACGTGGAACGGCGCAACCCCGGCAAGGAGAAGGCCCTTGCCGGGGTCTGGGAGGACTGGCTCTACGGCTCCGGGAAGCCGCAGAGCCCGTGACCGCAGAACAACGCGCGGTGCTCGGTGCTTAGTTGACGTTCACAGCGGCCCAGGTCGCGGCGACCGCGGCCCGCTCGGGGCTGCTCGCGCCGTACAGGTCGGAGGCCGCCTGGAGGGTGGCCGTGCGGGCGCCCGCGTAGTTGGTCGTGGACGTCATGTACGTCGACAGGGCCTTGTACCAGATCTGCAGGGCCTTGTCCCGGCCGATGCCGGCGAGCGTGGAGCCGTCGTAGGTGGGCGAGTTGTAGGACACGCCGTTGACGGTCTTCGCGCCGGAGCCCTCGCTCAGCAGGTAGAAGAAGTGGTTGGCGACGCCCGACGAGTAGTGCACGTCGAGGCTGCCGACCCGCTTGTTCCAGTAGTCGGCGCTGGAGCCGTCCTTGCTGGGCTTGTCCATGTAGCGCAGCGGGGTGCCGTTGCCGCGGATGTCGATCTTCTCGCCGATGAGGTAGTCGCCCGGGTCGGCGGCGGTGTTGGAGTAGAACTCCACGCCGGTGCCGAGGATGTCCGAGGTGGCCTCGTTCAGACCGCCCGACTCGCGGCTGTAGTTGAGCTTCGCCGTGGCGGCGGTGAGGCCGTGGCTCATCTCGTGGCCGGCCACGTCCAGCGAGGTCAGCGGGTTCGTGTTGTTGGTGCCGTCGCCGTAGGTCATGCAGAAGCAGCTGTCGGACCAGAAGGCGTTGACGTACGCGTTGCCGTAGTGGACGCGGGAGTAGGCGGCCTTGCCGTCACCGGCGATGCCGTTGCGGTTGAACGCCGTCTTGTAGAAGTCCCAGGTCTCGGCGGCGCCGTAGGCGGCGTCGACGGCGGCGGTCTGGCGGTTGGCGGAGGTGCCGTCGCCCCAGTTGTCGTCCGCGTCGTGGAAGAGGGTGCCGGTGCCGGTCGTACCACCGTTGAGGTCGTACGTCTTGTGGCCGCCGCGCCCGCCGTCGAGCAGGTCGTAGCCGCCGGAGGCGGCCGTGGTGCCGAGGGTGACGGTGCCGCTGTACTCGCTGACGCCCGTGCCGGTCTCGATGGCCTGGTACGAGAAGAGCTTCTTGCCGCTGGTCGCGTCGGTGACGACGTGCAGCTCGCTCGGCGTGCCGTCCTTCTGCTTGCCCGTGACGACGCTCTCGTACGCGAGGACGGGGGCCTTGGCCGGGTTGCCGGCCCAGATCACCTTGCGGGTGGAGTCCGCGGCGGCGCCCTTGATGGAGCTGTCGGCGGCGACGGCGGCCTTCTTGGCCGACTTCGTGCTCAGGCCGGCGTCGGTCGACGCCACGGCTATCGAGCCCTTGCGGGCCTTGGTGGAGCCCTTCAGATCACCGTTCTTCGCCGTGTGGACGACGAGGTCGCCGCCCAGGACGGGCAGACCGTCGTAGGTGCGCTCGTAACGGGTGTGCGTGGTGCCGTTCGCGTCCTTGACGACGTCACGGGCGACGAGCTTCTCGCCGGCCGCGAGCTTCAGGTCACGTGCGGTGGAGCTTGCGTCGGCCTGAGCGTCCTTCAGGGCGGTGGCCCGCTGGGACGCGCTGAGGGTGAGCGCGGTGGCGCCCGCCGCACGGTCGGCAGCGTTGGCCGTGGTGCCGGCCTGAACGCCGATGACGACCATCGCGGCAGAGGCGACGAGGGCGGCGACGCGGGGAGCGGTGGAGCGGTGAGTCACTCGAACTCCTTCAAGTACCCGGTGGGGAAGGGTGCGTGGGGGGTAGCGGAGAGAGAGTGACACCAGTCGACTCGCGTTTGACAGAACGCCATCAAGATTTTGCCAGTTCATGTCCGATTGGACTGGCTCAATGTCCGGTAATCGACGGCACGCGCGCGCAGGAACGGTCGTGCGGGGCACGGAAGTTGGGGTCGAAACCCGCTGGGGCGGCGCCTTGATGATCGACTACGCTCGGGCGCCATGACGACCGGGACACCCAGGTGCAACGAGAACGCGGACAACATCGCAGACACCACTGAAACCACCGAAACCACCGAAACCGCCGACACCATCGAGACCGGGACCCTGAGCGTCCCCACCCCCGACGGCACGGCCGACGCGTTCGCCGCGTTCCCCGCCGGGGGCGGCCCGTACCCCGGGATCCTGATGTACCCGGACGGACTGGGCATTCGGCCCGTACTGCGCGAAATGGCCCAGGAGTTGGCGGGTCACGGCTACTACGTCCTGGTCCCCAACGTCTTCTACCGGCACGGCCCCACCCCCGTGATCGACCTCCCCGACCACATCGGCGCGGCGGAGCGACCGCAGATCATGGGCCAGGTGATGCCCCTGATCGAGGCGCTCGACGCGGAGCGCGTACGGGCCGACGCCGAGGCGTATCTCCGCTTCCTCGCGGATCGACCCCAGGTGAGCGCGGGCCCGGTCGGGGTCACCGGCTACTGCTTCGGCGGCCTGCTCGCCGTCCGCACCGCGGTGGCGTACCCGCAACGGGTGGCCGCCCTGGCCGCGTTCCACGCCCCGGTCGCCGCCGACGGCACGGCCCCGCTGGCCGCGATCACCGCCCCGATCCACTTCGGCCACGCCGCGAGCGACCTGACACCGGCCGCCCTGACCGACCTCAACGCGGCCCTCACCGAGGCGAACCTGGACCACACGTCCGAGATCTACCCGGACACGGAACACGGCTTCACGATGAGCGACACGGACGCCTTCAGCGAGCCGGGCCTGAAACAGCACTGGGACCGCCTGCTGCCGCTGCTGGAGCGGGCCTTCTGATCGGAGGGGCGGCCGAGCATCCCGAACTGTGGTCGTTCCTGGAGGGACGGTCGTCGTCGGCGCCGTCGACCGCGAGCGGCGCCGGCTCTCGCTCGGGCGGGCGGAGCCGTAGCGGGGGCCCCGGGGTCGGGATGCGGGGCGTTCGCGGTGGTGGGAACGTGGAGAGTGAGCCGTGGTGTGCGCTTCGAGCACAGGAGGTCCGTCATGACGACCAAGACCACGTGGAACGCCCAGATCGAGATCACCGAAGAGGGCAGCAAGGTCACCGCCGACGCCACCCTGATCGGCAAGGGCGGGCAGCGGATGACGGGGCACGGTGTCGCCCGCTGCAATCCCGCGGACCAGAACGACCCCGTGATCGGCGACGAGCTCGCGGCGGCCCGGGCCCTGTCGGATCTCACCGGCAAGCTGAGCGACAACGCCGCCCGTGACATCGAGTCCCACACCCACAAGCCGGTGACCGGCTCGCTGGTCTGAGCGCGGGCTCGGAGATCGGGCTCAGAGTTCCTTGCGCATGACCCGGCAGTCCCGGCCCAGGTCACGGTCCTTGCGGCGGTCGATCTCCGCGTAGCCGAGGGCGGTCCAGAAGGCCTGGGCCTTCGGGTTGTTCTCCAGGACGGCCAGCCGCAGGGCCGTGCGGCCCCGCGCCCGGAAGTGGTCCTCGACCGCCCGTGCCGCGGCGCGGCCGTGTCCCGAGCGGTGCGCGCGGGAGTCGACCAGGAGCAGGCCCAGCCAGGGGTCGGGATCGGCCGGGTCGGGATGGTGGGCCATCGTCAGGGCCAGCGCCACGACCCGGCCGCCGGAGCGGGCCAGGAACGCCTCCGCGCCGGGCTGCGACAGATCGTCGGCGAGGGCCGCCGCCACCTGTTCCGTCGTGATCGCGTCCGGGTCGGGGAAGTCCCCGCTGAGCGCGAAGAACTCCCTGTTCGACGCGTACAGCTCCGTGATCTCGGTGAGCAGCTCACCGGGCAGGGCGTGTTCGGGGCCGGGGTCGAGCGATTCGATCAGCACGGGTCGAGGGTAGACGGGCCGGGATGTCCCGGGGGTGACGGTCACCCCGGCCGGCAAATCCGTTGCGGACCGGCCCGCCCGGCGCGCACCATGCCCGCGTGACCACTTCCACGTACACCCCGCGCCCGCTGACCGCCCCCGCCACCCCGGCGCGGCGACAGCAGCGGACGCGCCCGGGGCGGAGGCCGATCCCGCCCGTCGCGTGAGCGGGGCACTGGTCGCGGGGCTGCTCGCCGGGTACGGGATCGCCGTACCGGTCGGCGCCGTGTCGGCCTACCTCGTGTCGCTGACCGCCCGCACCGATCTGCGTACGGGCGCCTGCGCGGCCCTCGGCGTCGCCACCGCCGACGGGCTCTACGCCATCGCGGCGGTCGGCGGGGGCGCGGCCCTCACCCCGCTCGTCGAAGGCATCCGCACCCCGCTGCGCTGGGGTTCCGTCCTCGTCCTGCTCGCCCTCGCCGCGCACACCGCGGTGACGGCGCTGCGGCGGCGCGGCGACCCCGGCCGGGACGGGCCCACGGGCCTCGCGCCCGGCCGCGCCTACCTCGGCCTCCTCGGCATCACGCTCCTCAACCCCATGACGGTCGTCTACTTCACCGCCCTCGTCCTGGGCGACACGGACACCGTCACCGGGAGCGGGCAGCGCGCCCTGTTCGCGATCGCCGCGTTCACCGCCTCCGCCAGCTGGCAACTCCTGCTCGCCGGCGGCGGCGCCCTCCTCGGCCGCGGCCTCACCGGCCCCCGCGGCCGGCTGGTGACCGCGTGCGCGTCGAGCGTGCTCATCGCGGGTCTCGCGGTGCGGCTGGCGCTGACGGGTTAAGAAGGGCGGGTGAGACAGGCCGGACCAGGGTTGACCCTCGACCTTGTGCAGGGCCCAGAGTCCCGGGTGTGGAGAGCGACATGCGCAGCATCGGTGAGGTGGGCCGGGAGAGCGGGCTCGGGGTGAGCGCCCTGCGGTTCTACGACCGCGCGGGCGTGCTCGTCCCGGCCTGGGTGGACCCGGTGAGCGGGTACCGCTGGTACACGGACGGGCAGCTCGACGAGGCCCGGCTGCTCGCCAGGCTGCGCCGGGCCGGGATGCCGCTCGCCGACATCCGGCTGGTCACGGCCGGATGGTCGGGCGCCGACTCCGATCTCGTACGGCACCTGCTCGACGCGCACCTGCGCCGGCTCGAACAGGGGCTGTCCCGGGCCCGCGAGGAGTTCTCCGCACTCCGATCACTGCTCGCATCGAGGGAGAACCCCGTGGACACGACGACCACCGGCACCGCACGCACCCGAGTGACCCTGGCCGCGAGGGAGTTGGCGCAGGCCGTCGACGCCGTCCGGTTCGCCGTGAGCGCCGACCGCGAACTGCCCGTGCTGGGCGGCGTGCTGTTCGACATCGAGGGCGACGGGCTGCACGCCGTCGCCACCGACCGGTACCGGATGGCCGTCGCCCGGGCGGCCGTCACCGGGCACGAAGGGGGCCGGACCCAGGTCGTCGTGCCCGCCGCGCTCGCCGACGCGATGCGCGCCCTGTCCGCCGGCGACGAGGACGCGCCGGTGCGGCTCGCCGTCGAGGACGGCCGTGTCTCGCTGGAGGCGGGGGACCGGCAGACGGCCGGACGGGCCGTCGAGCACGACTTCCCCGACTACCGGCGCCTCCTCCCGCCGGGCGGAGGGCGCCGGGCCCTCGTCGACGTCGCGGCCTTCCGCGCCGCCCTGGAGTCCGGCCCCGTACGGTCCGACGAGACCGGGGAACACGAGCTCAGCGTGCTCCGCGTGACGGACGACGGCACCGTGACCCTGTGCGCCGAGGGGGAGAACGACGCGGAGTGCGTCGCCGTCAACCGGGCCTACCTCCTGGACGCGCTGGCCGCCGGAGGCCGCGACCGGCTCGTGCTCGAACTCGCCGCCCCCACCGCGCCGGTCACGATCCGCCGCCCCGACGACGAGACCACCTTCTCGCTCCTCATGCCCGTCCGCCTTGAGGACTGAGACCACCGGCCCGGGCGCGCGGACGCGGGCCCCGGCCGCCCTGCCCCGGGCCTACCTCCTCTGGCTCGGCGGCATCCTCGTCTCGCTCCTCGGCAACGCCGTCTTCTCCTTCGCCCTCGGCTGGGCCGCCGCCGCGCACGGCGGCACCGTCGCCGGCCTGGCGCTGAGCGCCATCACCCTGCCCCGCGTGCTGCTTCTCCTGGTCGGCGGCGCCGTCGGCGACCGGGTGAGCGCGCGCCGGGTGCTGATCGCGGGCGACGCGGCGATGCTCGCCGGCACGCTGCTCCTGGCCGCCGTCGCGTACCGGCTCGGGACCCCGCCCTGGCTGCTCGTCGCGACCGGCATCGCCCTCGGCACCGTCGACGCCTTCTACCTGCCGGCCTCCGGATCCATGCCGCGCCGACTCGTCGCCGACGACGCGCAGTTGCCGCGCGCCCTGTCGCTGCGGCAGGCGGGCGGGCAGCTGATCGCGATGGGCGGCGGACCGCTCGGCGGCGTCCTGGTCGGGTTCGCCGGACTCGTGGGCGCGGCACTCGTCGACGCCGCCACCTTCGCGTGCGCGCTGCTCGTCCTCACCGTCGTACGGCCACGGGATCCGGCGGCGACCGGGAACGACGCGCGGGACGGGATCCTCAGGGAGGCGGCGGAGGGGGTGCGGGTCGCGTTCGCGCACCCCGTGCTGCGGCCCGGGCTCTGCCTCACGGGCGCCGCCGCGGGCTTCCTGCTGCCGGTCATGGCCCTGCTCGTCCCGCTCCTCGTACGGGAACGGGGCTGGGGCGCGGCCGCCGCCGGGCTCGTGATCGGGGCGCAGGGCGTCGGCACGGTGGCGAGCACCCTGGTCGTCGTGAAGCGGGGGCCGCTCGGGCCGCCCGGACTGCTGTCGGCCGCGGCGCTGCTGCCGGCCGCCGCCGGCGTACTGGGCCTCGCGCTCGCGCCCGGGGCGCCGGCCGCCGTCGTCGCGGGGCTCGTCGTCGGCGCGGGCAGCGGGATCTTCGCCGCGCACATCGCGCCACTCGTCCTCGCGACGGCGCCGGAGAGCCATCTCTCCCGCGTGCAGGCCGTGCTCGTCCTCGTCCAGAGCCTGGCCCTGCTGCTCATGAACAGCGTGCTCGGCGCGTTCGCCGACCTCGCGGGCGCCGGCCTCGCCCTCACCGGGTGCGCCCTGCTCCTCGCCTGCACGGCGGTCGCGGGGCTCGCCTCGGGCCCGCTGCGCCGCGACCGTACGGGGCTGTGACCGTCCTTCGGGCCCGGCCGCACATGCGCCGGGCCCCCGGCACACGTACACGTGCCGGGGGCCCGGTGGTGCTCCGAGCCCGGCGGAGCCGGGTGCGTCGGGGCGGACGGATCAGACGTTGACGCCGAAGTCCTGGGCGATGCCGACGAGGCCCGAGGCGTAGCCCTGGCCGACGGCGCGGAACTTCCACTCCGCCCCGTTGCGGTACAGCTCGCCGAAGACCATGGCGGTCTCCGTGGCCGCGTCCTCGGAGAGGTCGTAGCGCGCGATCTCGGCGCCACCGGCCTGGTTCAGGATGCGGATGTACGCGTTGCGCACCTGGCCGAAGTTCTGCGAGCGGGACTCCGCGTCGTAGATGGAGACCGGGAACACGATCTTGTCGACGTCGGCGGGCAGCGCCGCCAGGTTCACCGCGATGGCCTCGTCGTCGCCGGCGCCCTCACCCGTGCGGTTGTCACCGGTGTGGACGATGGACTGGTCCGGCGTCTGCTTGTTGTTGAAGAAGACGAAGTGGCCGTCCGAGTAGACCTTGCCCTGCGTGTTCACCGCGATCGCCGAGGCGTCGAGGTCGAAGTCGGTGCCGGTGGTGGTGCGGACGTCCCAGCCGAGGCCCACGGTGACGGCGGTCAGGCCCGGAGCCTCCTTGGTGAGCGAGACGTTGCCACCCTTGGACAGGCTTACTGCCATTGTGGGAGTCCTTCCCTCGTTAAGTTGCGCGTGTGCGCGTGCGTACGTAACCGAAGCTACTCGTACCCCTATGAACGCAACCGGGGTACCCGAGGGTTCCAGCTCTCTTTACTTTCTTTACCGGGGAAAACCGGGTGACGGCACCCGTACGCGCACGCGACCATGGACGCATGTCCGGTCCCTATCCCATCCGCGGTTCGGTCGTCCTTCCGGAGGCCGAGCTCGTCTGGCGTTTCTCCAGGTCGTCCGGGCCGGGCGGACAGCATGTGAACACCAGCGACTCGCAGGTGGAGCTGAAGTTCGACCTGGCCGCCACGAAGGCGCTGCCGCCGGTCTGGAAGGAGCGGGCGCTGGAGCGGCTCGCCTCCCGGCTGGTGGGCGGGGTCCTCTCCGTCCGGGCCTCCGAGCACCGCTCCCAGTGGCGGAACAGGGAGACGGCCGCGGTCCGGCTGGCCGCCGTGCTGGCCGAGGCGACCGCGCCGCCGCCGAAGCCGCGCCGGCCCACGAAGATTCCGCGCGGGATCAACGAGCGCCGGCTCCGGGAGAAGAAGGCTCGGGCCGAGACGAAGCGGGGTCGCTCCGCTCGGGACTGGTGACCCGTCCCCGTCTGCCGGGTGCGCTCTCGTCGCGGGCCGCGGCCCGGTGGGGGCTGGTCGCGCAGTTCCCCGCGCCCCTGGAAGGCAGCGGCTTCGCCGCGCCTTCCCCCGACAAAGTGCACCCCGCGCCCCTGAAATGCATGCCCTTCGGGCGCATTTCCCCGATGCCCCAGCCCCCGACTAGATGGCGCACGCAGTGCGCATCTCAGGGGAAGGCGCGGCGAAGCCGCATGCCTTCAGGGGCGCGGGGAACTGCGCGACCAGCCACGACGGACCCGCAGCCGCGCACCGGGCGCACTCGGCAGATGAGAAGGCGCCCCCCGCCCTAGCCCAGGTGGCGGTAGCGGCCCCGGAAGTACATGAGCGGGCCCCCCTCGACGCTGGGAAGCGCCGCGCTCAGGACCCGGCCGATGACCAGCGTGTGGTCCCCGGCGACAACCCGCTGCTCCGTACGGCACTCGAGCGTCGCCAGCGCCCCGCCCACGAGCGGCGCCCCCGTCCGCTCCCCCCGCACGTACGGGATGTCCTCGAAGAGGAGCCGGTCGCTGAGGCGGCCCTTCATGGCGAACCGGCCCGCGATGTGGCTCTGCGACTCCGCGAGGACGGACACCGCCCACAGGGGCTGCTCGTCGAGGAGGTCGTCCATCCGGGAGTTGTTGCGCAGTGAGACGAGGACGAGCGGCGGGTCGAGCGAGACGGACATGAAGGCCGTAGCGGTCATGCCCGCGTACTCGCCGGTCGGGGCGGCCGGGTCGTCGGGATCGAGGTCGGGTTCGGTCGCGGTCAGCAGGACGACCCCCGAGGCCAGGCGGGACAGGGCGGCGCGGAACTCGTCGTGGCTCACGCCTTCAGGATGCCCGGCGGGGACGGCCGGGACGAGGGAGGCGGGCGGTACGGGCGCGGCAGGGGGAGTCTTCAACACGCGTACGACGCTAATCGCCCGGCCCGGCGCCCCGCATCGGACCCGGGGCCGAGCCAGGACCTAGGTCTCCCGGCGGAACCGGATCCTCCGTTCAATCGTCCAACCCATGTCGATCGCTTGTGACTTGAGTCACAGGGCGCCCTTTTTGTTGACCCTGTGTACCGGGTGAGCTGCTCGCTGTGATTCAGTGGCGGTCGACACTGCGAAATGAACGTGCTGCTGCACGTGCGAACAGAGCCGATGAGAATTCTGGAGTGCTGTCGAGGTCTCGGGGAGAGCTGAGCATGGAGACCGAGTCGGAGCCCTACGTCCGTCTTGCGACCCTGCGTCAGCTGCACCAGGTGATGGCGGACATGAACACCGCCCGCAGCCTGGCCGACACCCTGCAGACCGTCGCCGACGGTGTCGTCACCGGACTCGGGTACGAGCTGGCCTGTGTGAACCTCGTCCGCGGTGACGGCGACCTGGTCGTCGCCGCCTTCTCCGGCAACCCGACCGCCGAGGCCCTGATCACCGGCCGCGTCGGCTCCCGCACCTCCTGGGACCGCAGGCTCGCGATGGGCGAGGCCTGGGGCGAGCTCCGCTTCATCTCGCACACCGAGGGCTGGATCCTCGACGAGGACGACGTCCCGCAGTGGTTCACCGACGGCCCGCCGCCCCGCTTCGAGGACGAGTGGCACCCCGCGGACCGCCTCTTCGCCCCCATGTACGCGACGGGCGCCGCCGGCGGCGAGCTGCTCGGCGTCATCTCCGTCGACCGCCCGCGCAACGGGCGGCGGCCCGGCGCCTGGGGCCGCGAGGCCCTCCAGATGTACGCCTTCCAGGCCGCCATCGCGATCAGCAACGCCCGGCTGCGGGCCAACATGCAGCGCGCCCTGGTCCGCCTGGAGCGCGAGCAGCAGGCCCTGCGCGCCAGCGAGGAAAGCTTCCGCCAGGCCTTCGAGTACGCGCCCTCCGGCATGGCCATCGCCGAGATGGGCGGCGACCAGCACGGCCGGATCCTGCGCACCAACGACGCGCTGTGCCGGCTGCTCGGCCGCCCCGCCTCCGCGATGCGCCGCTACTCCTTCTCCGACCTCGTGCACCCCGAGGACATCGGCACCCTGCTGCGCACCTCCGCCGAGGGCGGCCGCGCCGAGCTGCGCCTGGCCCGCCGCGACGGCACCTACCTGTGGGTCTCGCTGCGCAACTCGGTGGTGGCCGACGCCGCCGACGGCCCCCGCTTCCTGCTCACCCACGTCGAGGACATCGAGGAGCGCAAGCGCCGCGAGCTGCACCTCGCCCACCGCGCCTCGCACGACTCGCTGACCGGGCTGCCCAACTCGGCGGAGCTGCGCGCCCGCCTCTCCGCCCGGCTGTGCATCCGCCCGCAGGACGGCCGGCCCAGCGCCGTCGACTCGCTCGACGCGGCGTACGGGGACCAGAGCGCCCACGCGGCGGTGGACTCGAACGGGCACGGCTTCGACTTCGGCGCGATCGTCCCGCACACCTCCGGCCTGTACGAGGGCTACGACGGCTTCGACCACCACGTGCACGTCGTGGCCCCCGACGGCGAGGGCGTCGACGACGGCACCAAGGGCCTCGCCGTCCTCTTCTGCGACCTCGACGGCTTCAAGTCGATCAACGACCGCTTCGGGCACAACGCGGGCGACGCGGTCCTCATCGAGGTCGCCCGGCGGTTGACCAGCGGAGTCCGCGACGGGGACACGGTCGCCCGGCTCGGCGGCGACGAGTTCGTGGTGCTCGCCGACGGGCTGTGCCGCGCGGACGCCGAGGACCTCGCGGTCCGCCTGCGCAACGCGATCATCCCCCCGATCCGGGTGGACGGCCGGGCCGTCCGCGTCGGCGCCAGCTTCGGCATCGGCTGGGCGCACTGCGGGATGACGGCCGAGGAAGTGCTCCAGTCCGCCGACCAGCGGATGTACGTGGAGAAAAGATCACGTGCCAAACAGCACAGGCGGGCGGGCTGACCTGGGGCGCCCCGCCTCCACCGGTCTCGGTGAGGTCAAGGCCACTCCTTGGGCTTCCCCATACCGGGTACGCTCCCCCGGTAAGCACACGTGTAGGGAGTGATCAGGGATGGCGCCCGGCAACAACGGCGCGAACACCACGCCCGAGGGCGACGACCCGTTCGGCTATCTGTACGCCGACGGTCAGGCGGCCGGGGCGACCCCGCCGGACGGCGGGGGCGGTGGCTACGGCTACCCGAACTCCCGCACCCCCCGCACCTCGTACAACCAGGTCCGCGCGGTCGGCGAGCGCCAGTACGGGCAGCAGGTCCCGCCGCAGCAGCAGACGGCGGCGTACGGCCAGCAGACCGCCGCGTACGGCCAGCCCAACGCGCACTACCAGGCGCCCGAGACGGTGCACGGCGCCCCGTCGCAGCCCGGCCCGCCCCAGGCGGCCTCGCACGGGCGCGGCTCCGGCGGCCGGGGCTCCGGCGGTCCGAACACGAAGGCGCTGCTGATCGGCGCGGTCGCCGTCGTGGCCGCCGTCGTCATCGGCATCGGCGTGGCCATGCTCGGCAACGACACGGACGACAAGGGCGGCGAAGCGGGCGGTCCCGCGTCGAGCGCTCCGGCGCAGACGGTCGAGCCGAGCCAGGAGCCGTCGAAGCAGCCGGCCAAGCCGGGCCCTCTGCCCAAGACCGACGCGAAGAAGCTGACGCTGGCCGGCGGCACCTCCATCTCCGCCGAGGTGCCGGGCGCGAAGGCCGCGGGCGGCCAGTACGTCGCGGGCTTCAGCCAGCCCGGCGCCGCGCTGACCTGGACCGTCAGCGGCATCCCGAAGGACGGCCAGTACAAGCTGCACGTCGACTACGGGGTCCCCGGCAAGGACTCCGACGCCACGATCGACGTCAACGGGACGAAGCAGCAGCGCCCGCTGAACATGAAGAACTTCGCACAGGCCGAGGAAGGCGACTGGGCGAAGGGCTGGACGAACACGTGGGCCATCGTCCAGCTCACCAAGGGGACGAACGCGATCACGATCTCCTGCGCCGAGGGCAACCAGTGCAACGCGAACTTCGACCGCCTCTGGCTGACCCGCAGCTAGTCGCTCACCCGGCCTCGGCGCGCTCGCGCACCTCGGCCTTCGCCAGCAGGTCCTCGTAGGTCGCGCGGTCGAACTCGCCGGCCACCGGGGCCACCACCGTCGCCGCAGACAGGGCGACGGCGCGGGCCAGCCGGTCCGGCCAGGGCAGCTTCTCCACCCAGGCGCTGAGCAGGCCCGCGACCGCCGAGTCGCCGGCGCCCGTCGGGTTGCCGGACAGCCGGTCGGGGGCCGGGGCGCGCCACTCGCCCTCGGGGGTGAGGGCGACCAGTCCCTCCGCGCCCAGGGAGGCGACGACGCTGTGGGCGCCGCGTCTGCGGGCGTCCTTCATCGCGCCGAGCGGCTCGTGCGAGCCCGTCAGCTCGGCCAGCTCGTCCGCGTTCGGCTTCACGATGTCGGGGCGGGCCGCGATGCCGCGGCGCAGCGGCTCCCCGCTGGTGTCGAGCAGCACGGGCACGGACACGGCGCGCGCGGCCCGTACGAGGGTGGCGTAGGCGCCGACCGGGACGCCCGGCGGGAGGCTGCCGCACAGGGCGACCGCGGACGCGGAGCGCAGCAGCCGCTCGTAGGACTCCTGGAAGGCGGCCCACTCGGCCGGGGTGATCAGCGGGCCCGGCTCGTTGAGCTGCGTCGTGTCGCCGGTCGTGGCGTCGACGACGGCGATCGTGCGACGGGTCGGCCCCGCGACCGGCACCAGCGCGTCCCGCACCCGCTCCGTGCCGCGCAGCCCCGCGCGCACCTGCTCGCCCGTCGGGCCGCCGGCGAAGCCGGTCACGGCGGTCTCGTGGCCGAGCGCGGCGAGCACCCGGGCCACGTTGAGCCCCTTGCCGCCGGGCCGTTCGGTGACCTCCGTGACGCGGTGCGAGGCGTGCGGGCGCAGCGCCTTGACCCCGTACGTGATGTCGAGTGCGGTGTTCAGCGTGACCGTGAGGATCATCGGCCCTCACCCCCCGTCGGATACGCGCACGTGCCGGAGCCGTGCGTACTTTCGGTAACGGGGGCCGATCATGCCAAAGAGGCGGCGGTTGGCCCAGCCCCCGGAGCGAGGGCCGGTTCAACCAACAACGATGTCAGGCCAGTTCGGGCTCGACCAGCCACTCGCCCTTGCGCATCACGCCCTTGAGGTCGAACGCCTCGTCCAGGACCACGAGGTCGGCGTCCTTGCCGGGCTCCAGGGAGCCCACCCGGTCGTACACGCCCAGCAGTTGCGCCGGATTGGCGGAGATCGCGCGCACGACGTCCTCGACCGGAATCCGGTCGATCGTCGCGGCCCGCTTGAACGCGCGGTCCAGGGTCAGCGTCGAGCCCGCGATCGAGTTGCCCTCCACCAGGCGCGCCACGCTGTCCTTCACCTCGACCTCCAGCGGGCCGAGCATGTAGCGCCCGTCGCCGAAGCCCGCCGCGTCCATCGCGTCGGTGATGAACGCGACCTTCTCGCCGCCCTTGTGATGGAACGCCAGCTCCAGGGCGGCCGGGTGCAGATGCGTGCCGTCGTTGATGAGCTCGACGGTGATCCGCTCGTCCTCCAGGAGCGCGGCGATCGGCCCGGGCGCGCGGTGCCCGAGGCCCGGCATCGCGTTGTAGAGGTGGGTGGCGACCGTGGCGCCCGCGTCGATCGCCTCGACCGTCTGCTCGTACGTGGCGTCGGTGTGGCCGATCGCCGCGATCACCCCGTGCTCGGCGAGCAGGCGCACCGAGTCGATGCCGCCGGGCAGCTCGGTGGCGAGCGTGACCATACGGGCCTGGCCGCGCGCGGCGTCGATCAGCTTGCGCACCTCGGCCGGGTCCGGGTCGCGCAGCAGCGTCTCATCGTGGGCCCCCTTGCGGCACGGGGAGATGAACGGGCCCTCGAAGTGGATGCCCGCGATCTCGCCCTGCTCGGCCAGCTCGGAGAGGATCCCGGCGCGCCGGGTCAGGAAGTCGACCTCGCCGGTCACCAGGGAGGCGACGACGGTGGTGGTGCCGTGCAGACGGTGCGTCGCGACGCCCTTGAGGACCTCGTCGACGCTGCCGGAGGTGAAGGAGGCGCCGCCGCCGCCGTGGTTGTGCATGTCGACGAAGCCGGGGACCACCCAGTGGCCGGACAGGTCGACGGTCTCGGCGCCGTCCGGGGTGACCCCGGCGATCCGCGTGCCGTCGACGACGACGCGTCCGTCGGCGACGGTCCCGGTGGGCAGTACCACCCGGGCACCGGCGAGCACCTTTGCTGTGGCCATCAGGCGGTTACCTCCGTGTTGTCCGTGCTGTCGGCTTCGGCTTTCTCGGGGTGCTCGGTGGCGGCGAGCAGGTCCCAGGCGAGGAGGCCCGCGCCCAGGCATCCGGCGGTGTCCCCGAGGACGGCCGGGACGATCGTGGGGGGCGACTGGAAGGTGACGCGTTCGGCGACCGCGGCCCGCAGGGGTGTGAACAAGGTTTCCCCGGCCTCGGCCAGACCGCCACCGATGATCAGGGTGCGCGGGTCCAGCAGAGTGAGAGCGAGCACCAGTCCGTCGGCGAGGGCGTCCACCGCGTCCTGCCAGACCTTCGCGGCGAGAGGGTCCCCGGCGTCGACGGCCCGGGCGCAGTCCGCGGCGGTGGCCTTCGCGTCGCCGCTCGCCTCCCGCCAGGCCAGGGTGACGGCCGAGGCGGAGGCGTACCGCTCCAGGCAGCCGCGCTGGCCGCAGCCGCAGGGCGTCCCGCCGGGCCGTACGACGACGTGGCCGATCTCGCCCGCCGAGCCGTGCGCGCCGGGCTCGATCCGGCCGTCGATCCCGATGGCGCCCGCGATGCCGGTGCCGAGCGGCATGAACAGGAAGCGGTCGGCGTCGCGGCCCGCGCCGAGCCGGCCCTCGCCGAGCCCGCCGGTGCGCACGTCGTGGCCGAGGGCGACCGGGATGCCGCCGAGCCGCTCGCTGAGCAGGGCCCGCATGGGCACGTCCCGCCAGCCGAGGTTCGCGGCGAACAGCGCGATGCCGTGCTCCTCGTCGACGACGCCGGGCACGGCGACGCCGGCGGCGACGGCGCTCTCGCCGTGATGCTCCTCGCCGTACGCGCGCAGCTCGGCGGCGAAGTCGAGGATCGTTTCGACGACCGCGTCCGCGCCGCGCTCGCGGTCCGTCGCGCGGCGCGCCTGGTGCAGGAGCGTGCCGTCCGCCCCGACCAGGGCGGCCTTCATTCCGGTGCCGCCCACGTCCAGGGCGATGACATGTCTCACGGGGAACAGTGTCGCGCGTCCACCCATAAGAGGTCTAGTCCACTAGGGCGACCACTCGGCGGCGGTTCAAGATCGTCGCGGAGCGCGATCACGATAAAGGGGCGCCGCCCCCGCAACAACCATGAAAGAACCACAACTTGAGGAATCATGAACTCCGCTTTCGGGCGTAGCCTCGTACGGCCGTGTGGCCGACGCCCGAACGTGCGTTTCCGATCCGGCCCGCCTGTGGTGTAGACCTTCTGTCCGAGGGCCGTGGGAGAGACCCGGGGCCGACCGACCAGGGTGGGGGACCGGCAGTGCGCAAGGGGAGGACAGCCCTGACCGCGGCGGCCGCACTGGCCGTCGTGGCCACGTCGTCGCTGCTCACGGGGTGCGGAGCCACAGGCTCCGGTGACGTGACGCTGAAGCTCGTCGCCGCCGACTACGGCGACTCCGAGGACAACACCTCGCAGAAGTACTGGGACGCGCTGACCGACGCGTACGAGAAGGACCACCCCGGCGTCCGCGTCGACGTGGAGGTCTACTCCTGGGAAGACGTCGACGCCAAGGTCAAGGCGATGGTCGACGCCGGGGATCCGCCCGACATGGCCCAGGTCGGCGCCTACGCCGACTACGCGGCCGCCGGACAGCTCTACCCCGTCTCCCAGCTGCTCTCCGTGCCCGTCCAGGCCGACTTCCTCGGCGAGATGAGCCGGGCCGGCGAGGTCGGCGGCACCCAGTACGGCATGCCGTTCGCCGCCTCCACGCGCCGCCTCTTCTACAACAAGAAGCTCTTCGCGCAGGCCGACATCGAGCCCCCGAAGACCTGGTCCCAGCTGGTCACCGCCGCCCGCGCCCTCAAGGCGCAGGGCGTCACCTACCCCTTCGCGCTGCCGCTCGGCGGCGAGGAGGCCCAGGCCGAGACCCTCATCTGGATGCTCTCCAACGGCGGCGGCTACACCGACAACGTCGGCTCGTACTCCATCGACACCCCGCAGAACGTCCGCGCCCTGAACTGGCTCAAGGACGACCTCGTCGGCGCCGGACTCACCGGCCCCACCGCCCCCGCGCGCCTCAACCGCACCCCCGCCTTCAAGGCCTTCGCCAACGGCGAGGTCGGCATGCTCTCCGGGCACCCCACCCTCATGAACATGGCCAAGGCCAAGGGCGTCGCCTACGGAGACGTCGCCGTGCCCGGCCCCGACGGCACCCCCAAGAGCCGCATGGGCGTCACCGACTGGATGATGGCCTTCAAGGAAGGCGGCCACGCCAAGGCGGTCGGCGCGTTCCTCGACTTCGTCTACAGCGAGAAGAACGTCCTCGACTTCTCCCGCGAGTACACCGTCGCCCCCGTCACCGCCTCCGCCTCCGACGAGATGCGCGACGCCCCGCAGGACAAGGCCCTCAGCCCCTTCATCGACGAGCTCGCCGGCGCCACCTACTACCCGGCGAACAAGACGTCCTGGCCCGAGATCAGCGCCGAGATCAAGAAGCAGATCGGCGCCACCGTCGCCCCCAACGGAAGCCCCGCGTCCGTCCTCGGCCGGATCCAGAACGAGGCGGCGGCCGCGGAATCAGCCGAGTAGCGTGGGCGGCATGGACGACATACTCCCCTCCGGGCTCGGGGAGCGCGAGAAGGCGCTGCTCGCGTTCGAGGGGCGGAGCTGGCCGTCGCCGGGGGCCAAGGAGCGGGCCATCCGCGAGGAGCTCGACCTCGCCCCCGTGCGCTACTACCAGCTCCTCAACGCCCTCATCGACGACGAGCGTGCCCTCGCCCACGCCCCCGTGACCGTGAACCGGCTGCGCCGGGTCAGGGAATCGCGGCGCGCGGAGCGGTAGCCGGGCGGGGCCGGGACCGGCGGCCGGAAATCGCCGGGGTGCGGTACTCGGGCGTACGGCTCTAGGGTCGCCCCTATGGACGCCCCACGGACTGCCGCCGGCCGTGAAGGCCTGGCCGCGCTTCTCGCCCGCCCCGAGCGGAGCGTGATCGCCCTCGACTTCGACGGAACCCTCGCCCCGATCGTCCCCGACCCCGAGCAGGCCCGCGCCCACCCCGACGCCGTCCCCGCGCTCGCCGCCCTCGCGCCCCGCGTCGCCTCCGTCGCCGTCATCACCGGACGCCCCGCCGGCGTCGCCGTCCGCCACGGCGGCTTCGCCGGAGTGCCCGGGCTCGAACACCTCGTCGTCCTCGGCCACTACGGCGCCGAGCGCTGGGACGCCGTCACCGGCACCGTCCACGCGCCCGCGCCGCACCCCGGAGTCGCCGGGGTGCGCTCCGAACTGCCCGGGGTCCTCGAAACGGCCGGCCTCTGGCACGACACGTACGTGGAGGAGAAGGGCCGCGCCGTCGCCGTCCACACGCGCCGCGCCCCCGACCCGCAGGCCGCGTTCGACGCCCTGCGCGCCCCTCTCTCCGCCCTCGCCGCCCGCCACGGCCTCGTCGTCGAACCCGGCCGCCTCGTCCTCGAACTGCGTCCCCCCGGCGTCGACAAGGGCGTGGCCCTGACCGAGTACGTCCGCGAGACGGGCGCCGAGTCCGTCCTCTACGCCGGCGACGACCTCGGCGACCTCCCGGCGTACGCCGCCGTCGAGAAACTCCGCGCGAACGGAACCCCGGGCCTCCTGGTCTGCAGCGCCAGCGAGGAGGTCCCCGACCTGGCCGGCCGAGCCGACCTGACCGTCCCGGGCCCGTCCGGAGTGGTCACTCTCCTGAAATCCCTGGCCACGGAACTGGGCGCCCCGTAAGCCCCGCCGGCCGCGCGGGGGACCGGGGCGCACGTGCCCCGTCAGGGGCGCGGGGAACTGCGCGATCAGCCACGATGGCGGCGCGGTCGGCGACGATGCCTGGCCCGTATGGCGGGGACGCCGTAGCGGAGGCCTGACGATTCGCGTACCCGGCGCCGGGGGTGCCGCCTTGCCCACCCGTGCCGCCCCAGGCGGCAGACTGCCCAAGGCTGGGGAGACCGGATGCGTGCCCGGGGCAGGCGTGCCCCGTAAGGGGCGCGGGGAACTGCGCGAGCGGCCACGACGGTGGCGCGGTCGGCGACGATGTTCGGCCCCTACGGCGGCGGCGCCGGGCGGCGGGGTCAGGGCTTGTGGAGGGCCTTCAGTTGGGCGAGGAACCATTGGGCGGGCGGCAACGAGGATCCCGCCGCCGCCAAGCGCTCGCCCCGCGCCACCCGCTCCTTCTCCGGCATGTCGAGCGCCGCGCCCAACGCCTCCGCCGTCCCGATCAGGTCATAGGGATTGACCCCGAGCGCGTCCTCCCCGAGCTCCTCGTACGCCCCCGCCTCCCGCGAGAGCACGAGCACGCACCCGCCCCCGTCGGAGACGATCGGCACCTCCTTCGCGACCAGGTTCATGCCGTCCCGGATCGGGTTCACGAGGGCGACGTCCGCCAGCCGGTACGCCGCCAGCGAGCGCGCGAAGTCGTCCTTCACGTGGAGGACGACCGGCGTCCAGTCCTCCGTACCGAAACGGGAGTTGATCGACGCCGCGACCCAGGAGACCTCCGCCGTGTACTCCTGGTACACCTCCAGGTCCTGCCGCGACGGATACGCGAACGCGAGATGCACGACCCGCTCCCGCCACTCCGGCCGCGTCTCGAGGAGCAGCTCGAAGGCCCGCAGCCCGCGCACGATGTTCTTGGACAGCTCCGTGCGGTCCACCCGCACCACGACCTTGCGCCCTGCGCCCACCTGCTCGCGCAGCGCGGCGAGCCGCTCCTCGACGTCCTCCCGGTGCGCCCGCTCCCGCAGGAACTCCGCGTCGGCCCCGAGCCCGTGCACCCCGATCTCCGTATCGCCGGGCCCGCCCACGATCCGCGCGCAGCATTCCGTGAACGCGTCCGCCCAGCGCCGGGTGAGGAAGCCCAGCCGGTCCGCTCCGAGCATCCCCCGCAGCAGCTGCTCCGCGATGTCGTCCGGCAGCATCCGGAAGTAGTCGACGGGCGCCCACGGCGTGTGCGAGAAGTGCCCGATGCGCAGGTCGGGACGGAGCGCGCGGAGCATGCCCGGCACGAGGGCCAGGTGGTAGTCCTGGACCACGACGGTCGCACCCGGCGCCGCCCCGTCCGCGAGCGCCTGGGCGAACGCCCGGTTGTACTCCTCGTACGCCGCCCACTGCCGCCGGAACTCCGGTCCGAACGACGGCTCCAGCGGGGTCTGGTACAGCATGTGGTGCACGAACCACAGCACCGAGTTCGCGATCCCGTTGTACGCGGACGCGTGCACCTCCGGGTCGATGTCGAGCATCCGCACACCCGGCTCGGTGATCCCGCGCCGCACCGCCTCCCGGTCCCCGTCGCCGAGCGCCGCGCACACCCACAGCTTGTCGTCGACGGAGCTCAGCGCGGACACGAGCCCGCCCCCGCCCCGCTTGGCCGTGACCGTGCCGTCGTCCCCGACGGCGTACGAGACCGGTCCCCGGTTGGACGCGACAAGAACCTCAGCAGCACCAGGAGTGGAAGCCATACGCCCAAGCTAGCCGCCGCCGAAACACCTCAAACGTGTAAGGCGCTCACGCCACCCGGCGCTCGCGGTACTCGTCGATCTCGGCCATCGGCGGCCGCTCCTCCGTGTCCACGTCGTGCGTACGCGGCTCGAAGCCCTTCTCGCCCCGCTCGAACTGGGTCAGCACCGGTCGCACCAGATGCCCGCGCGCGAGCCGCAGCTGCGCCGTGCGGTAGATCGCCGCCGCCATCCGTCCGAGCGCCTGCCCGTCCTGGTGCCGGTGCTTCCTGACCCCCACGTCGACCTGCGCGAGCGCGCCCAGGCCCACCGTGTGCAGCGCGTCCACGAGCAGCCCCAGCTCGACCCCGTACCCGACCGGGAACGGGAGCTGTTCGAGCAGCGACCGGCGGGCCGCGTACTCGCCGCCGAGCGGCTGCACGAATCCGGCCAGTCGCGGCCAGTGCAGATTGAGCAGCGGCCGCGCCACCAGCTCGGTCACCCGCCCGCCCTGCCCGACGGCGTCACCGAGCGGCCGGTCGTACATCGCCTTCACGAACTGCACGTCCGGGTCGGTGAGCAGCGGCCCGACGATTCCGGACACGAAGTCCGCGGAGAACTCCTTGAGGTCCGCGTCCACGAAGCAGACGATGTCCCCGGACGTCACGAGGAGCGAGCGCCACAGCACCTCGCCCTTGCCGGGCCGGGCCGGGAGCCGCGGCAGGATCGCGTCCCGGTGCACGACCCGCGCCCCGGCCGCCGCCGCGACCTCGGAGGTCCGGTCCGTGGACCCGGAGTCCACGACCACCAGCTCGTCGACCAGCGGCACCGCGTCCGTCATCAGTTCGCGCCGGATCACCGACACGATCTGGCCGACCGTCGCCTCCTCGTCGAGGGCCGGCAGCACGACGCTCACGGTCTGCCCCGACGCGCGCTTCGCGGCGATCAGCTGGTGCAGTGGCCGGTCCGCCACGGACCAGGAGCGCTCGTTCAGCCAGCGCTCTACCTCTTCCAGCACGGTCGGCTGCTCCTCACTCCGCGTGGTGGTGCGGGACGATTTGTGATCCATCTCGCGGTTCGGACGACTATCTCAAGCGCCCAAGCCGTCGGTTACAGTCTTGAACAAGGCCGGGGACCACCGCATGCCGGGGTCACCGTCGGCCACGTTCAACAATCGAATACCGCTCATCCAGAGGGGCAGAGGGATACGGCCCGTTGAAGCCCCGGCAACCCTCCAGCCGGTCTCGTAGGACACCGCAACTGTCCACCGCGAGGCTCCCGGCTAGGGAAGGTGCCAAATCCGTCTCACGGCGAGATGCGTCGTGAGGAAGATGAGGAGAAAGGGCCTCGCCTCTCATGGCTGTACAGACTGTCGCCACCGGAACCACCCCCTCCGAGAAGACCGTGGACCTCGGTCCCGCCTCGGGTCTCTCCTGCCGCGAGTGCGGTGCGAAGTTCGAGCTCGGTCCGATCTTCGCGTGCGTCGAGTGTTTCGGGCCTCTGGAAGTCGCGTACGACCTTCCCGTCGGCGACCCCGAGGCGCTCCGCAAGCAGATCGAGGCCGGCCCCGCGAACATCTGGCGCTACGCCCCGCTCCTGCCGGTCCCGGCGGACGTCGCCGAGAAGCCCAACCTGAACCCGGGCTGGACCCACCTGGTCAAGGCCGACAACCTGGCCCGCGAACTCGGCGTCGAGCAGGGCAAGCTGTTCGTCAAGGACGACTCCGGCAACCCGACGCACTCCTTCAAGGACCGCGTCGTCGCCCAGGCCATCGAGGCCGCCCGCGCCTTCGGCTTCACCACCCTCTCCTGCTCCTCCACGGGCAACCTGGCCGGTGCCGTCGGTGCCGCCGCCGCCCGCGCCGGCTTCCGCTCCTGCGTGTTCATCCCGCACGACCTGGAGCAGGGCAAGGTCGTCATGGCCGGTGTCTACGGCGGTGACCTCGTCGCCATCGAGGGCAACTACGACGATGTGAACCGCTTCTGCTCCGAGCTCATCGGCGACCCGCTGGGCGAGGGCTGGGGCTTCGTCAACGTGAACCTGCGCCCGTACTACGGCGAGGGCTCCAAGACGCTCGCCTACGAGATCTGCGAGCAGCTGGGCTGGCAGCTGCCGGACCAGCTGGTCATCCCGATCGCGTCCGGTTCGCAGTTCACGAAGATCGACAAGGGTCTGCAGGAGCTCATCAAGCTCGGCCTCGTCGAGGACAAGCCGTACAAGCTCTTCGGCGCCCAGGCCGAGGGCTGCTCGCCGGTCTCCGTCGCCTACAAGGGCGGCCACGACGTCGTCCGCCCGCAGAAGCCGAACACGATCGCCAAGTCGCTCGCGATCGGCAACCCGGCCGACGGCCCGTACGTCCTCGACATCGCGCGCCGCACCGGTGGCGCCGTTGAGGACGTGAACGACGAGCAGGTCGTCGACGCGATCAAGCTGCTCGCGCGGACCGAGGGCATCTTCGCGGAGACCGCCGGCGGTGTGACGCTCGGTGTCACCAAGAAGCTCATCGAGGCGGGGCTGATCGATCCGTCGCTGACGACTGTCGTGCTGAACACGGGTGACGGTCTGAAGACGCTGGATGCTGTCGCTGAGACGTCGCAGGCCACGGCGACCATTCGGCCGAGCCTGGATGCGTTCCGTGAGGCTGGGCTCGCTCAGTAGTCCTTCCCCGACCCCGCCCGTTCCCGAAACCGGGGGCTCTGCCCCCGGACCCCCGCTCCTCAATCTCCCCCAGACTTCGTCCGGGGGGACCCCCAGGGGCTGAGATCGCCAGAGGTGAAACCATGAGCGTCAACGTCCGGATCCCCACCATTCTCCGCACCTACACCGGTGGTCAGGCCGAGGTGCCGGCCGAGGGGGCGACCCTCGCCGACGTCATCGCCGACCTGGAGAAGAACCACACGGGGATCGCCGCCCGCGTGCTCGACGACCAGGGCAAGCTGCGCCGTTTCGTGAACGTGTACGTGAACGACGACGACGTCCGCTTCGAGCAGGGCCTGGAGACCGCGACGCCGGACGGCGCCGGCGTCTCGATCATTCCCGCCGTCGCCGGCGGCTGATCGGCTCGACCCGTCCTGGATTTCCCTGACTTACCCAGAGTTACCAGAATTGCCCCCTCCGCGAGAGAAGCGGAGGGGGCAATTCTGCATGGTTGAGCGGGGTACAGTTGGGGAAGCTGCTCCGCTTCCGTCCGTGGTGCATGACGGACGCATATGAGTTCTTGCGTGAATCCCGCTGAGAAGCAGCCAAAGTACCCCGCCCATTCGGGCCTTTTATGGCATTTATGCGGCCCGGCTTGCCCTGGGATCCGGTGAGTTGGCCCGGTTTCCCCGATCGTAGGCGCTCAGAATTCTCGTCCGATTGACCTGTTGCAGAGGGCAGTTGGGCAGATACATTCGGCCGCGGTCGACGCGTTCCGGCGCACACCTCCATCCATTGGGGGGTGAGGTCTGACCCGGGTCCGCGAAGTGCGGTCCTGTGCAAGGGCCAGTAATAGGGGAGTTAGGCATGGCTCAGGGCACCGTCAAGTGGTTCAACGCGGAGAAGGGGTACGGCTTCATCGCGGTCGACGGTGGTGCGGATGTATTCGTCCACTACAGCGCGATTCAGATGGACGGCTACCGCACCCTGGAAGAGGGTCAGCGGGTCGAGTTCGAGATCTCGCAGGGCCAGAAGGGGCCGCAGGCCGACATGGTTCGGCTTGCCGCCGGCTGAAGCGCGCGCGTCTGACTGCAAGCTTCGTACGACACGAGGGTCCGTGTCCCCGATCGGGGGCGCGGGCCCTTCGTGCTGCCCGGGGTCCGGGTCCCGGGTCCGCGGTCCGGGGCTCCGGGGCCGGTGGCGGGGTGGCGCGCGGCGCCGCGGATCTGTGGTAGCCGCTTGCACTCGCATGGGTCGAGTGCTAATCATTGGGCTTAGCACTCTCCGAGTGAGAGTGACAGAACTTGGATCGGGTCGGTGAGGCCCGCGGGCCGGGTGGGGCAAGGAACCACAAGGCGCGCAGGCCGTCCGTCGCGGGCACCAGCCACGATCCGTTTGCGTTTCCACCCCGTCCGGGAGGACCACTTCACATGGCCAAGATCATCGCGTTCGACGAGGAGGCACGGCGCGGCCTCGAGCGCGGCATGAACCAGCTCGCCGACGCCGTCAAGGTGACCCTGGGCCCCAAGGGTCGCAACGTCGTCCTCGAGAAGAAGTGGGGCGCCCCCACGATCACCAACGATGGTGTGTCCATCGCCAAGGAGATCGAGCTCGAGGACCCGTACGAGAAGATCGGCGCCGAGCTGGTCAAGGAGGTCGCGAAGAAGACGGACGACGTCGCCGGTGACGGCACGACGACCGCGACCGTCCTCGCCCAGGCGCTGGTCCGCGAGGGCCTGCGCAACGTGGCCGCCGGTGCCAACCCGATGGCCCTGAAGCGTGGCATCGAGAAGGCCGTCGAGGCCGTCTCCGCCGCCCTCCTGGAGCAGGCGAAGGATGTCGAGACCAAGGAGCAGATCGCTTCGACGGCCTCCATCTCCGCCGCCGACACCCAGATCGGCGAGCTCATCGCCGAGGCCATGGACAAGGTCGGCAAGGAAGGCGTCATCACCGTCGAGGAGTCGCAGACCTTCGGTCTGGAGCTCGAGCTCACCGAGGGTATGCGCTTCGACAAGGGCTACATCTCGGCGTACTTCGCCACCGACATGGAGCGTATGGAGGCGTCGCTCGACGACCCGTACATCCTGATCGTCAACTCCAAGATCTCCAACGTGAAGGACCTCCTTCCGCTCCTGGAGAAGGTCATGCAGTCGGGCAAGCCGCTGCTGATCATCGCCGAGGACGTCGAGGGCGAGGCCCTGTCCACGCTGGTCGTCAACAAGATCCGTGGCACCTTCAAGTCCGTCGCCGTCAAGGCCCCGGGCTTCGGCGACCGCCGCAAGGCCATGCTCGGTGACATCGCCATCCTCACGGGCGGCACCGTCATCTCCGAGGAGGTCGGCCTCAAGCTGGAGAACGCCGGTCTCGACCTGCTCGGCCGCGCCCGCAAGGTCGTCATCACCAAGGACGAGACGACGATCGTCGACGGCGCCGGTGACAGCGACCAGGTCCAGGGCCGCGTCAACCAGATCCGTGCCGAGATCGAGAACAGCGACTCGGACTACGACCGCGAGAAGCTCCAGGAGCGCCTCGCCAAGCTCGCCGGCGGCGTGGCCGTCATCAAGGCGGGCGCGGCCACCGAGGTCGAGCTCAAGGAGCGCAAGCACCGCATCGAGGACGCCGTTCGCAACGCGAAGGCGGCCGTCGAAGAGGGCATCGTCGCCGGTGGTGGCGTGGCCCTGCTGCAGGCCTCCGCGGTCTTCGAGAAGCTCGAGCTCGAGGGTGACGAGGCGACCGGCGCCAACGCCGTGAAGCTCGCGCTCGAGGCCCCGCTCAAGCAGATCGCCGTCAACGGTGGTCTCGAGGGTGGCGTCGTCGTGGAGAAGGTGCGCAACCTGGCCGTCGGCCACGGTCTGAACGCCGCCACGGGCGAGTACGTCGACATGATCGCCGAGGGCATCCTCGACCCGGCGAAGGTGACCCGCTCTGCCCTGCAGAACGCCGCCTCCATCGCCGCGCTCTTCCTCACCACCGAGGCCGTCATCGCCGACAAGCCGGAGAAGGCCGCCGCGGCTGCTCCGGGTGGCATGCCGGGCGGTGACATGGACTTCTGAGCCGGTCTTCTGGGCTCAGGTCAGTCTGAACCTGTGGGCGGTGCCCCCTTCGGGGGGTACCGCCCACGGGCGTTTCCGGACCGGGGGCGGGGGCGCGTCTGGCTCATGCGGCTTCGTCGCCGGGTGCGCCACCGTCGTGGCTGGTCGCGCAGTTCCCCGCGCCCCTGAAGGCGCACTCCGTGCGCCCCAGGGGCTGGCCGGTCGCGCCCCGCGACGGAGTCGCAGATCGGGTACGGCCCCGCGCCCCTGAAGGGCACACTCCGTGCGCCCCAGGGGCTGGCCGCTCGCGCCCCGCTACGGAGGCAGTGGGGGTGTTACGGGGTGCTGTTGGTTTCCTGGTAGGTCTGCCAGGTGGTTTTGCCGGCCTGGGCGGCGCTCTGGGCTGCCGCCTGGGCGTGGTGGAAGGCGCGGGAGGCCATCTCGGTGGGCGGGACCTCCCAGGCGCCGGTCCAGGTGCGGCCCGCGCGGGCCAGTTCGTAGACGAGTACGCCGATCCCCGCCGCGGCGGTGAGCATGCCGAGGCCGGTCAGTGCGGCTCCGGCGGCCAGGCGCCGCTGGTCGGGACGGAACTCGGTCCACGCGATCTTCGAAAACGTGCTCTCAGCCATGTGGCCAGGATGCGCCCGCGCGGCCGCTCTCGCAGCCGGGGCGATCCGTGACCTCCCGCCCCACCCCCTCGTTGAGCGGGGCATGACGATGAATGAGTGGGTGGGCAGGGCCGTGCGGGGTGTGGTGGGTTCGGTGGTGGGGGTCGTCGGGGTGCTGGGGGCGGCCGGGGTGGCGAGTGCCGCCGGGCCCGTGCCTCCCGTGGACGACACCGTGATCATGTCGAACGAGCAGGCCGCGGCCGCCGGGATCGTGGAGCCGGGGCCCGGGTTCGCCAAGCCGGACGTGTATCTGCCGGGCGTGTACTACTAGGGGTCAGGGTTCGACCAGGCCCGCGCGGATCGCGTAGCGGGTGAGTTCCAGGCGGTCGCGCATGCCGAGTTTCTGGAGCAGGTTCGCCCGGTGGCGCTGGACCGTCTTCACGCTGATGTAGAGCAGTTCGGCGATCTCCTTCGACGAGTGGCCCTCCGCCACCAGCTTGAGGACCTCCTCCTCGCGGGGCGTGAGGAGCCGGTCGTGGGTCTCCTCGCCGGCGCGGGCCCGGTCGAGGTAGTTGCGGATCAGGGACGTGACCGCGCCGGGGTAGAGGAACGGCTCGTCGCGCATCACCGCCCGGCACGCGGCGACCAGGTCCCGGTCCGCGACGGACTTCAGCACGTAGCCGCCCGCCCCGGCCTTCAGCGCCTGGAACAGGTACTGCTCGTTGTCGTGCATGGTCAGCATCAGCATGCGCAGGCCCGGCCGGAGCGCGGGCAGTTCGCGGGCCGCCTGGAGGCCGGTGAGGCGGGGCATCGCGATGTCGAGGATCGCCAGGTCCAGGGCGAGCGCGGGGTCGCGGGCCAGTTCGACGGCCGCGCCCCCGTCGCCGGCCTCGGCGACCACCTCCAGATCGGGCTCCAGATCGAGGATCAGCCGGACGCCGCGCCGCACCAGGGCGTGGTCGTCGGCCAGCAGGATGCGGGCCGGGCGGGGCAGCAGGCGTTCGGAAGCGGGGGAGGGCATGGTCATGGCTTTCTCACCGGGGGCGCCGCCGCGGGCGCCGTCAGCAGGACGCGGGTGCCCGGGCCGTCGCCGGGGGACGGGGTGATGTCGAGGCGGCCGCCGACCAGCAGGGCCCGTTCGCGCATCCCGCGCACCCCGGCGCCCTCGTGCGCGGCCCGCATGCCGCGGCCGTCGTCGGTGACGGTGAGGGTGACGCCGTCGCCGGTGCGGCGCAGGGCCACGGTGACGTGTTCGGCGTCCGCGTGCCGGGCCGCGTTGGTCAGCGACTCCTGGGCGACGCGGTAGAGGACGAGTTCCGTCTCGGGCGGGAGGGCCGGCAGGTCGGTGTCGAAGGCGCGCGTGACGCGCAGCCCGACATGCGTGGCGAAGTCCTGGGTGAGCGAGGTCAGGGCACTGACCAGGCCCAGGTCGTCGAGGACGCCCGGCCGCAGCCGGCGCACCAGGCGCCGTACCTCGTCCAGGGTGCCCCGGGTGATCTCCTGCGTCTCGTGCAGCTCGGCGCGCAGCGGCTGCGGCGCGTCCCCCGCGACCCGGCCGAGGAGGAGCAGGATCGCCGTCATGCTCTGGCCCACCTCGTCGTGCAGCTCCTGGGCGATGCGCCGCCGTTCGGCCTCCTGCGCGAGCAGCACGCGGGCGCTGCTCGCGGCCCGCTCCTGCTCCAGGCGCTCCAGCATCGCGTTGAACGTACGGATCAGGTCGGCGACCTCCCCGCGCCCGGCGGCGGGCAGCCGCTGGCCGGGGCGCAGCAGGTCCACGGTCGTCATCAGCCGGGTCAGCCGGTCCAGCGGGGCGAGGCCCAGGCGCAGCAGCGCGGCGTTGGCGACCAGCATGACGGCGAGGCCGCCGACCAGGATGACCGCCTCGGTCAGCAGCACCGGCACCGACACGGTGACCGGTGCCCACAGCAGCAGCGCGGTGGCCGCGCCGAGCACCACCGCGTTCAGGGCGAAGATCCGCCAGAACAAGGACACCGTCCCGCCCCTCCCCTCGTGTTCCGTCATCCGCTCCCGAGGATGCCTCCTCCGCGTACGTACGGGATCACCGGGCCCCGGGCCGAGAGGCCCCGCGGCGCGAAATGGGCTCCGGTACCCCGCCGAAATGGGTGCTGCGACCCATGGGGGAAAACGGTTCGGCGCGCCAGGATCGAGGGTGTGCGCCCTCGGGGGGCGCACGCCCACCGGTGCGGACCGGACCTGTCAGGAATCGGGGATGACGATGTCGCTCGACGGCGGCCGGGGCCGGGCCGCGGCCCACCCGGACGAGGCGCGCCGGCGCCTGGAGCACGCGCGCGCGTCCCGGCTCACGCAGCTGGACGCCCTGGACGCGCGGGGCCAGAGCGCCGAGGACCATCTGCTGGTGGCGCAGCGGACCGCGATGCGGGAGGTGCTCGGCGAGATCGAGGCCGCCTTCGGGCGGGTCGATGACGGCACGTACGGGATCTGTCAGGGCTGTGCCCGGCCGGTGCCCGCGGAGCGGCTGGAGATCCTGCCGTACACGCGGCACTGCGTGGGCTGCCGGCCCCGGGCGGTCTGAGGCGCCGTGACGACCGGGCACCGCGCGGGCGCGTCGCCTCTCTCGGCCGCCGACCTGGCGGCGCTGCGCGAGAACCTGCACGAGCAGCTGCTGTTCCGCCGCGAGCAGCTGGCGCGGCTCGCCGAACCCGTGTCCTCGCGCGCCGAGGGCCGGCGGCGCGAGGACGCCGGGCAGCTGGAGGTCGGCGTACGGCTCGCGGCGTCCGCGCGGATGGTCCTCGCCGACGTCGAGGCGGCCCTGCGCCGCATGGACGACGGCACGTACGGGATCTGCCGGCGCTGCGGCCGCCCGATGGACCGGCAGTGGCTGACCGTCGTCCCGCAGGCCCGCGACTGCGCGGGCTGCCTGCGGCGCCGGGACGGCCGGCGGTGAGGGGCGCGCCGCCGTCGCGGACGTCGCGCGGCTCCTCCGCTCGGCCCGCACCCACTGGACGGCCGGCGATCTCCGGCTACGACTTGGGCAGGCTCCGGTAGACGTCTCCGCGGTTGCCGACGTGGACGACGAGGATGGTCAGCACGTTGTCGTGGATCTCGTAGACGATCCGGAAACTGCCGACGCGGAGGCGGAACAGGCCGTCGTGCCCGGTCAGCTTCTTGGTGTCGGCGTCCTCCCGGTACGGGTCGTCGCCCAGGGCGGTCAGTGCCGTGAGAATGCGCATGGCCTGCTGGCGGTCGATCGTGCGGAGCCGGCGCTGCGCGTGTGTGGTGAACCGGAAGGCGTATTTCACGCGACGTCGTCCCGGGAACCGGCTTCGGTTCCGTCGCCCTCGAAGAGGTCGGCCAGCAGTTCGGCCATGCTCACCGTGGGGTCGTCCCGATGCCGTTCGGCCTCCCGTGCGGCGAGTTCGTCCGCCGCGTCGTCGAGCGTGTCGAGCACCTCTATGGGGACGAGTGCGGCGACCCGCTTCCCCTTGCGGGTCAGCACCGTGACCTCGCCGGCCTCGGCCCGGTCGACGACCTCGGCCAGGTTGGCCCGTGCGTCGCGGATGGTGACGTCCTCGCTCATGAAGCCAGTGTAGTCAGGTGTACGCATGAACGTGTACACCTGACTGCACTGGCTGCACGGCCGGGTCAGACCTGGGCCGGTTCCTTCGTCGGGTCGGTGTGCGGGGCCGACGGGCCCTCCTCGGCCCGGGCCGCCGCGGACTCTCCCGCGTCGACGTCCGCGTTCAGGTCGATCAGCATCTGCTTGCTGAAGCCGAAGAAGTACGTGGCCAGGAAGCCGACGACGTAGCCGACCAGGAGTCCGCCGCCGTAGATCGCGGCGGTCGTGCCGAGGCCCTTGTTGCCGTCGAGGAGGGGGAAGAGGGCCCAGCCGGACGGGCCGATGGCGGTCGAGCCGACCTTGTCGCCGAGCATCGAGAACAGGCCGACGAAGGCACCGCCCGCCGCGCCGCCCACGCACGCGGTGACGAACGGACGGCCGAGGGGGAGCGAGACGCCGTAGATGAGGGGCTCGCCGACGCCCAGGAAGCCCGCGGGGAGCGCCGACTTGATGGTCGTACGGATCGACTTGTTCCTCTTCAGGCGCTTGAAGACGGCGATGGCGCAGCCGACCTGGCCGGCGCCCGCCATGGCGAGGATCGGGAGCAGGACCGTGTAGCCCTGCTGCTCGATGAGGGTGGTGTGGATGGGGATGAGGGCCTGGTGCAGGCCGAGCATGACCAGGGGCAGGAACAGGCCGCCGAGGACCAGGCCCGCGAACGCGCCGGTGTTGTCCAGGAGCCAGTTGGCCGCGGTGCCGATGCCGGTGGAGACCTCACCGGCGACGTACATCAGGCCGAAGATCGTGACCAGGCCGGAGACCAGGACCGTGACGGTCGGGGTGACGAGGACGTCGACCGCCTCCGGGACCCATTTGCGGCACCACTTCTCGACGTACACGGCGAGGACGGCGGCGCCGAGCGCGCCGAGGACGCCGCCCTGGCCGGGGCTCAGCTTCTGCCCGAACGCCTCGATGTTCGCGACGCCCGGGAAGACGATGATCGCGGCGACGGCGCCGCCGAGGATCGGGGTGCCGCCGAACTCCTTCGCCGTGTTGTAGCCGACGAACACCGCGATCAGGGCCATGAATCCGGAGGCGATCGCGGCGAGCGCCGGGGTGATGCCGGGCAGCCACTCCAGGTTGATCAGCAGGCCGTTGAGACCGGCGATGATGCCGCAGCCGATGAGGGCCGGGATCAGGGGCACGAAGATGTTGGCGATCCGGCGCAGGAAGAGCTTGAACGGCGTCGCGTTCTTCTCCTTGCGGGCCGCCTTCAACTCGGCGCCCTGTGCGGCGAGTTCGTCGGCCGTCACCGGGTGCGCCCCGGCCGCGGGGGCCGCGGCGCGGCCCTCCTCGACCAGTTCCTCGAACTCGGGGGTGACCCGGGCGACCTTCCCCGGCCCGAGGACGATCTGGTACGTGTCGTCCTCGACCACGCCCATCACGTCGGGCAGGGCCCTCAGTTCCTCGTCCCGGACCAGGGAGCGGTCCGCGAGACCCAGCCGGAGCCGGGTCATGCAGTGGGCCACGGAGGTGACGTTCGCGGCGCCGCCGACGAGCGGCAGGATCGCGGACGCCACGTCGCGGTTCTTGTTCTCGGCCATGGTGGTGCTGCCTTGCTGTGCGGGGGGTGGTTCCGTGCGGGTGTTACGCGGTGGTGCCGGCGGCGGCCGCGAGGGCGCCGCGCAGGTGTCCGTCCGACTCGGTGAGGAGGCGGGCGGCGGTCGGACCGTCGACCTCGCCGAGCACGACGAGGATCGCGTTCTTGACCTCGCCGTCGGTCGCGGCGAGCGCGGCCTCGATGACGGAGTCCTCGGCGCCGGTGGCCAGGGAGACGATGCGGCGGGAGCGGGCCCGCAGCTTCTCGTTCGACGCGCGGACGTCGACCATGAGGTTCCCGTACGTCTTGCCGAGCCGGATCATCGTGATCGTCGACAGCATGTTGAGGACGAGCTTCTGCGCCGTGCCCGACTTCAGCCGGGTCGAACCGGTGAGCAGCTCGGGGCCGACGACGACCTCGATGCCGTGGTCCGCGGCGGCGGCGAGCGCGCTGCCCGCGTTGCAGGACAGGCCGATGGTGAGGGCGCCGTAGCGGGTGCGGGCGTGCTCGACGGCGCCGATCGCGTACGGGGTGCGGCCCGAGGCGGAGATGCCGACGACCACGTCGTGCTCGGTGAGGTCAAGGGCGTCCAGGTCGGCGGCGGCCAGTTCCTTGGAGTCCTCGGCGCCCTCGACGGCCGTCACCATCGCGGCGGGGCCGCCCGCGATCAGGCCGACGACCTGCCCGTCCCAGGTGTTGAAGGTGGGCGGGCACTCGGAGGCGTCCAGGACGCCGAGGCGGCCCGCGGTGCCGGCGCCGGCGTAGACCAGGCGGCCGCCCTTCGCCATGCGGGCGGCGATGCCGTCGATCGCGGCGGAGATCTGGGGGAGCCGGTCCGCGACCGCCTGGGGGACGGAGGCGTCCTCCGCGTTCATCAGCTCGGCGATCTTCTGGGTGGGGAGCTGGTCGATCTCGGCGAGTTCCGGCCGGAAGGCCTCGGTGGTGAGGGTGTCGAGCTGGGCGCGGAGGTCCTGGTACGGCGTGGTCATCGGGTGGCCGGGGCTTTCTGTGAGGGGCGGGTTGCGTCTGCCTGGTGCGGATTCGTCGCCGGGTGCGGCCCGGTGGGGCTTCTCGCGCAGTTCCCCGCGCCCCTGGAGATGCGCACTTCGTGCGCGATCTCCGCAGGGGCGGTACCGCATCGGGGAAATGCGGCGCGAAGCGCCTGCATTTCAGGGGCGCGGGGAACTGCGCGACCGGCCCCCACCGGGCCGCACCCGAGAACGAGACCGGTGGGCCCGGGCTCTCATGACCGGCCTCGCGGCGCATGCCGATGGGCCAGCGCCTCGTAGGACGCCGACAGAGCCGGCGCGGCCGTCTCGTACGTGCGCTGCGCGACGCCCACGAACAGGCAGTCCACGACGAGCAACTGGCTGGTCCGGGAGGACATCGCGGCGGGCCGCAGCTCGCTCTCGCGCGCTATGGAGGTCGTCAGGACGTGGTCGGCGTACTGCGAGACGGGCCCGTCGGGGCGCCCGGTGATGGCGATGGTCGTCGCCCCGTGCTCGAAGGCGACCCGCAGCGGCTCGATGACGTCACCGGTCGCGCCGGAGTGCGTGATGGACACGGCCACGTCGCCCGAGCGGAGCGTCACCGCGTTGGTGATCGCGAGGTGCGGATCGCTGTGCGCGTGGGCGATGTGCCCGATGCGCAGCAGCTTCTGGGCGAGGTCCTGGGCGACGAGGCCGGAGGCGCCGACCCCGTACACGTCGACACGGCGGGCGCCGGCCAGCGCGTGCACGGCGGCGCCGAGCTGCCCGGTGTCGAGTCCGGCGGCGGTGTCGGCGAGGGTCTGCTGCTCGTCGTAGGCGAGCTTGGCGACGACGTCGGCGATCGGGTCGTCGACGGCGATGTCGGCGGTGACGGCGGGGGCCCGGCCGGACTGCTGCTGGGCGGCGAGTCCGGCGAGGGCGAGGCGCAGGTCGCGGTAGCCCGGGTAGCCGAGGAGGCGGGCGGTGCGGACGACCGTCGCCTCGCTCGTGCCGGTGAGCTCGGCGAGGCCGGTGACGGTGAGGGCCGCGCAGCCGGCCGGGTCTCCGGCGACGGCCTCGGCGACCCGCTGCATGGACCGGGTCATCGACGGCGCCAGGGTGCGCACCTTGGCCGCGAGGGCCGCGGGCGCCGGCGGCGCGTCGTTGGCGAAACTTTCCTTCACGTCATTGCTCACGTTTTGAAAGATATTTTCGGAACGCTTCGCGGTCAAGGGCCCTTCGGCCCGGGCGCACAATTGAGGGCATGGACACCATCAGCCCCTTGGAGCAGGCCCTGCACGCGGCCCGCGCGCTCGTGCTCGCCGACCTCAAGGCGATCGGCGTCGCCGACGCCGACGTGGTCTCGCTGGTCGAGGACGCGATCACCTCGCGCCGCTGGTGGGTCGAGCAGTGGCCGGAGGGTGTCGCCTACGTCTCGGGTCTGGTCGCGCAGGACGTGAAGGACGGGCTGCTGGAGCGGTACGGGCGCTGGCCGCTGTGCATGGTCTGCGGTCCCGGCTCGGGCAGCGAGGGCCCGCACGCGCTCGACATCGAGCCGGAGCTCGGCGAGGACCCGCACTGGGTGTGCGCGGAGGCCGGGGTCGTCGTGGCCCGCCTCGGGGCGCTCGGCACGGTGGCCGGCGGATGACGGTCTACATAGATCCGCCGAACTGGCCGGGCCACGGCCGGATGTGGTCGCACCTGGTCAGTGACGTGTCGTACGACGAACTGCACCGGTTCGCCGAGGGGATCGGGGCTCCGCCGCGGGCCTTCGAGCGCGACCACTACGACATCCCGTCGCACCGGTACGAGGACGCGGTGCGCGCGGGCGCCGTCGAGATCGGCTCGAAGGAGCTGGTGCGCCGGCTCACGGACGCGGGCCTGCGCCGCCCGAAGGGCCGCCCGGCCTAGGGCGTGTGCCGCCCCAGGCCCTGGGCCGTTCTTCAGGCGCGATGCCGGACGAAGCGGAACTCTTCGCGGTCCGGGGCGGACTCGGTGCGGGTGAACCCGGCGCGCTCCAGGACCCGTTGGGACGCCGTGTTGTCCGGATCCGTGTGGGCGACGACCGTGCGCATGCCGCCGTGGCCGAGCGCCCAGAAGGTCAGTACCTCGACCGCCTCGGTCGCGTAGCCCTGCCCGCGGGCGTCGGCGACCAGGTCATAGCCGATCTCCACAAGGCCGTCGTCGGGCGCGCTGTGGAAGCCGATGCCGCCGATCGCGCACTGGTCGGAGGCGCGCACCATCACGTACGTGCCCCAGCCCCGCACGTACGTGCCCTGCTCCCAGGCGCGCACCGTGATGCCCGAGCCGCCGCGGGTGCCGTCGCCGGGCCCGCCGCCCAGCCAGCGGAAACCTCCGTCGCCGTCACCGGAGTTGAGGTCGGTCGCGGCCTCGCGGGAGATCTCGTGCAGGGTGAGCCGGCGGGAGTTGATGCGGTGCGGTTCCATGCGGTGAGCATGCGTGGGGCGGCGCGGGCGGGCAAGCGATTTGTGGGCGCTCAGGGGGTGAGCAGCGCCAGTTCGGTACCGAGGTTCTCGCGGGCCGGCGCCTCCCAGGCCGCCTTGCCGTGCGGGGTGCGGAACAGCCGGGGCAGGTCCAGGAGCTGGCGCAGCACGGCGGCGCGGCCCGCGCGGAACGCCTCGTCGGGCACGAAGCCGTACTCCTCGCGCACGGCCCGGGTGTACGCCGCGTAGGCCTCCGGCGGGGCGGCCAGGATCGCGAGGTCCGCGTCGCACAGGGCCTCGCCGTTGGTGTCGCCGTCGGCGGGGTCGTGGGTGACGGTGAGGCGGACCAGGCGCGCCACCTCCTCTACCTGAGCCTGCGTCAGGCCAGCTTCCGCCAGGGCCCGTTCGGCGAGTGCGGCCGAACGCTCCTCGTTCTCCGAGCGGTCCGGGCGGTACACGGCGTCGTGGAACCAGGCGGCGAGCCGGACGAGTTCGGGGTCCGCCGCGTGGGCCTCCAGTACGTCGATGTGGTCGAGGACCGCCTTGAGGTGGTCGGTGGTGTGGTACCGGCGCTGCGGCTCCGACCAGCGCTCCAGCAGGGCGCGTCCGTAGCGGTCCGGGTCGATGACGCAGTCGTCCGTGTCGAGTGCCGCCAGGAGGGCCCGTCGCCACCGCGGGATCAGGTCGTGCTTCACCTCGTCGTCCGTCATGAGGTGACCTTAAACCCTGGCTCTTGTTTACCCCCAGGGGGTATGTTACGTTCCTCGGCGTCAGATACCCCAGGGGGGTATCCATGGACGGCAGGTCCGGGAAGGTCTGGGAGGGAACAGTCATGGAAGGCGTCAATCCACGGCGCTGGTGGGCGCTGCTCGTGCTCGCCACCGCGCAGTTCATGGTCATCATGGACACCTCGATCATCGGGGTCGCGCTCCCCGAGATGCAGAAGGACCTCGGGTTCTCGCAGGGCGACCTGCAGTGGGTCTTCAACGCGTACGTCATCGCCTTCGGCGGACTGCTGCTCCTGGGCGGCCGGCTGTCCGACCTGCTCGGCGCCCGCAAGGTGTTCGTCGCCGGCTGGAGCGTCCTGATCGCCGGATCCGTCGTTGCCGCGGCCGCGCAGACCGCGTGGGTCGAGATCGCCGGGCGCGCGGTGCAGGGGGTCGGCGGCGCGCTCATCGCGCCCGCCTCCATGACGCTCCTGATGATGCTGTTCGGGCACAACCCGAAGGAACTCGGCAAGGCCATGGCCCTCTACGGGGCCGCGGCACCGGCCGGCGGCACCGCGGGCGTCTTCCTCGGCGGCGTCTTCACCGAGTGGCTGAGCTGGCCCTGGGTCTTCGTCATCTACGTGCCGATCGGCCTCGCGACCCTCGCCGCGACCGGTCTGCTGCCGGCGGTCGCTCCGCGCCGCGGCGCGGTGGACGTGCTCGGGGCCGTGTTCGTCACGGCGGGTCTCGCGCTGGCCGTCTACGCGGTCGTCCGGGCGCCCGAGGCCGGCTGGGGCTCCACCGGCACGGTGCTCCAACTCGTCGGCGCGGCCGTGCTGCTGGGGCTGTTCTTCGTCGTCCAGCGGGTCGTGAAGGCGCCGCTGATGCCGCTGAGCGTGTGGCGGATCCCGCGCCTCGGGTCCTCGAACCTGGCGATGGCGCTGCTCGGCGCGGCCTGGATCCCGATGTGGTACTTCCTCAACCTCTACCTCCAGCAGGTGCTCGGCTACGGGGCGTTCGCGTCCGGCGCGGCGCTGCTGCCCATGACCGGGCTGCTGATGGTGTTCATGACGGCGGTGACGGCGCGGCTGCTCGGACGGTTCGGGGCCAAGCCGTTGATCGGGGGCGGGCTGCTCGTGCTGGCCGCCGGGCTGTTCTGGCTGTCGGCGGTCGGGCCGACGGGGTCGTTCCTGGTGGACGTGCTGCCGGCCTCGCTGGTCGCGGCGCTCGGCATGTCCCTCGCGTACATCCCCGCGATGATGGCGGCCATGTCCGGCGCCCCGCAGGAGCAGGCCGGGCTCGCGTCCGGCATCGTCAACACGACGTACCAGGTGGGTTCGGCGCTGGGTCTCGCCGCGCTGACCGCACTCGCCACGTCGCAGGGCGCGGGCCGGCTGGGTGACCTTCCGGCGCTCACGGACGGGTTCAGCGCGGCGTTCGTCGGAGCGGGGGTCATCGCCGGGCTCGCGGGCCTGGTGACCCTGCTGGTGATGCGGGGGGAGCCGGGCGCTGCCGCGGGGGTTCCGGTGGCGGCGGAGAAGGCCGGCGTTTGAGCGCGGCCGGTTCCATCGACGGCGCGAGGCCCAGGGCAGAACCTGCCCTGGGCCTCGCGCCGTTGGGAGCGCCCGACGGCGGCGGGTCGGGTAGATCAAGCCCCTCCGGCGCTTGAGGAGCGGGGTCCGGGGCGGAGCCCCGAGGGGGTGCCGCCGTTGCGGGTTGCGATGTCGTCGCCGGGTGCGGGTCCGGTGGGGGCTGGTCGCGCCCCGCGGCGCAGCCGCTGATGTCACAGCCCCGCGCCCCTGAAATGCATGGCGCTGCGCGCCGCATTTCCCCGATGGGGCACCGCCCCGATGGAGATCGCGCACGAAGTGCGCATCTCCAGGGGCGCGGGGAACTGCGCGACCAGCCCCCGCGGCGGGAGAGTCGAAATAGAGCCCCTCCGGCGATTGAGGAGCGGGGGTCGGGGCGGAGCCCCTGGGGGTGTCGGCGGTGCAGGGGGCGGAATCGTCGACGGGCGCATGGTTCCGCGTACCCCTGGATCAGGCGCGGGCCGGGACCTCTCGGGCCAGCGCCAGTGAGACCGTTGCCAAGAGGGTTCCCGTGACGCGGCGTTGCCACTTCGACCAGGACGGGCGGCGCTTGAGGAGGGCGGCGACCGACCCCGCCGCGAGGATGATCAGGGCGTTCACCGTGACGCCGACCGCGATCTGCACGAGCCCGAGCGCGAACCCCTGGGCCGTGGTGTGGCCCCGGGAGGGCTCGATGAACTGGGGGATCAGCGCGAGGTACAGGATGGCGACCTTCGGGTTCAGCAGATTGGTGATGAGCCCCGTCCGCATCAGCTTCCCGTACGAGTCCCGCGGCAGCTCCCGCTGCTCGAACAGCCCGTGGCCGCCGGGCCTGAGCGTCTGCCAGGCCAGATAGGCGAGATAGGCCGCGCCCGCCGCCTTGAAGCCGATGTACAGCCAGGGGACGGCGACGAAGACGACCGCGAGCCCCACGTTGGCCAGCACCATGTAGACGACGAAACCCACCGCCGTGCCGACCAGCGAGACGAGGCCGGCCGTGCGGCCCTGGCCGATGCTCCGGGACACCAGGTACATCATGTTCGGCCCCGGCGTGAGCGCCATGCCGAGTTCGACCAGAGCGATTCCGGCGGCCGCCGACGAGGAGATGATCACGCGCCTCAGTCTTCCAGCTGTTCCGGGAGCGGCGCCGTGTGGAGGACCTGGAGGCCGGAGACGGCTCGGGTCAGGGCGACGTAGAGGCGGCGCAGGCCGGTGCGTTCGTCCGGTTCCGCGTCGACGATCGCCGCCGGGTCGTCCAGGACCACGTAGTCGTACTCGAGGCCCTTCGCCAGGGAGGCGGGGACGAGGGTGAGGCGGGCGTCAGCCGTGGTCTCCTCGCCGGGGGAGAGGTACGGGAGGCCCGCCGCGGTGAGCGCCTCGGCCAGGGCCGCGCAGCGGGGGTCCGCCGCGATGAGGCCGATCGAGCCCTCGTGACGCAGGGCGCGGCGGCAGGCGGCGACCACGTCGTCGACGCCGGACGCCTCGCGCACCGCGAACGAACCCGGGTTCTCCCGCACCGACGCCACCGGGGTGAGCCCCGGAGCGATGTGCGGGAGGAGCCGGGAGGCGTAGGTGATGACGTCGGTGGGGACACGGAAACCGGCCGTCAGCTCCTCGACCACCGCGTCCGGCTTGCCCAGGTGGGCCAGCGCCTCCGGCCAACTCGCCGTCGCCCAGGGCGTCGTGCCCTGCGCCAGGTCCCCGAGCACCGTCACCGAACCCGTCGTCGCGCGCCGCCCCACCGCCCGGTACTGCATCGGCGACAGGTCCTGCGCCTCGTCGAGGACGACGTGGCCGAGCGAGTGCGTGCGCTCGATCAGATCCGCGGCCTCGTCGATGAGCACCGCGTCCGCCGGGGACCACTTCGCCGCCTTCACGCTCCGCGCCGGCTTCACCCACAGCACGGCCTTCTGCTCGTCCTCGTCGAGCAGTCCCGCCGCGTGCTCCGCCAGGAACTCCGCGTCGGACAGCAGCCGCAGCACGAGCTTCGCCGGGTCGACCGCGGGCCAGACGTCCTTGACGACGGCCTTCACGGCGGCGTTGCGTGCGACCGCGTTCTGCACCCGGTCGTCCGGGGACTCGCCGGCCCGCTCCATCTGGACCAGGACGGCGTGCGCGATGCGCTGCGGGAGGGCCTCGCGGGCCGCTCCGTACCGCATGTCACGGGAGGCCAACTCCCGCACGATCTCTTCCAGTTCGTACTGCGCCACGCGCCAGCGGCGCGAGCCCCGCACCACGACCGCGCCCTCCGTGGGCGGCGTGATGTGCGCGCGCAGCGCGCGGCGCAGCACCTCGGCCATCCGCGCGTCGCCCTTCACGATCGCCGCGGTCGCCTCGTCGGTGCCGCGGATCTCGACGCCGCGCGCGGTGACCAGGTCGTCGACCGTCGCCTGGTGCACCTCCAGCTCGCCCAGCGCGGGCAGGACCTGCTCGATGTAGTGCAGGAAGGAACGGTTCGGGCCGATGACCAGGGTGCCCGTGCGGGCCAGGCGCTCGCGGTGCGCGTAGAGGAGGTACGCGACACGGTGCAGGCCCACGGCGGTCTTGCCGGTGCCGGGGCCGCCCTGCACGCACACCGAACCGGCCAGGCCGCTGCGGACGATCTCGTCCTGCTCCGGCTGGATCGTCGCCACGATGTCGCGCATCGGGCCGACGCGCGGGCGCTCGATCTCCTGCTGGAGCAGCTTGCTCGTACGGGCCGACTCCGCGGGGTCGGACAGGTGCTCGTCCTCGTACGCGGTGAGGTCGCCGCCCGTGTAACCGAACCGGCGGCGCAGCGCCACGTCCATCGGGTCCTTCTTGGAGGCCCGGTAGAACGGCTGGGAGACGGGGGCGCGCCAGTCGATGACCATCGGGTCGCCGTCCGCGTCGTGGACGTGCCGGCGGCCGATGTAGAACTGCTCGCCCTCCGCGCCCTCCGCCTGCTCGGCGCCCGGGGCGTGGAGGTAGTCGAGCCGGCCGAAGAAGAGGGGGGTGTCGGCGAGGTCGGCCAGGGCCTTGATGCGGTCGTCGATCTGGCGCTGGAGGACCGCCGCGTTGACCCAGTTCGCGGTGACGTCACGGATGTCGAGCGCCTGGGCGTCCTCGCGCATGGCGCGCAGGGCGGCACGGGAGGCGAGCAGGTGGCTGCGCTCGCGGTCCAGGGGGTTGTGCGGGGTCACGGGCAGGGCCTCCGGCTCCGGGTACGGGTGATCACGGAGCCGACCGGTTACCGTCCGGTCGGCGGCGCTCCGGGTTGTGCGCGGAGGCGGGCAGACGCGGCACCTTACGGCAACGCGCCCGCTGGGTCTAACCGTTTTTGCCGGGGCCTGACTCGTCCGGCGCCTCAGGTGCGGCCCCGAGTGCCCCCTCCCAGGGGCTCCGCCCCGGCCCCCGCTCCTCAATCGCCGGAGGGGCTCGAATGCCCCGACCCGCCGTCGCCAGGTGCGCGCCTTCCGGGGCTTGACCTCGGCTTTCCCGCCGTCGTGGCTGGTCGCGCAGTTCCCCGCGCCCCTGAAGGCATGCGCTGCGCGCAGCCTTCATCGGGGGAATGCCGCCCGAAGGGCGTGCATTCCAGGGGCGCGGGGCCGTGCCCGATCAGCGACTCCGTCGCGGGGCGCGACCAGCCCCCGCCGGGCGGCACCCGGCGACGAAACGGTCGGAGTTACGGCGTCCGGCCGTCCAGGGCTGAGCGCCACTCTTCGACGGACCGAGGGGAGACGGGCCCGGTCCACCCGGAGGGCCTCGCCGCGCCGCCGATGTGGAAACCGGAGATCCCGGCGTCGAGGAGACCCGGGACATGCTCCAGGCGGAGCCCGCCGCCGACCAGGATCAGCGGCTCGTACCCGGGCTCGCCGGAGGCCGTGCGCCCCGCCTCCGCCACGAGCACGTCGTACCCCGCGTCGACCCCCTCGGCCGAACCCGCCGTGAGGAACGTGTCGAGCCCGGGCAGCCCCGCGACGGCCCGCCGCAGCGCCGACCGGTCCGCGGCCCGGTCGATGGCCCGGTGGAACGTCCACGGGCATCCGTCCAGGACCCGTACGACCTGTTCGACGGCGGCCAGGTCCGGCTCCCCGCGCGCGTCCAGGAACCCGAGCACGAACTCGTCCGCCCCGGCCGAGCGCAGCGCCTCCGCCACGCGGACGAGTTCGGAGACGTCCCCCGCCGCGAAACCGTCCGCGAGGCGCAGCATCACGCGCAGCGGGATGTCGACGGAGGCGCGGATGGAGCGGAAGGTCTCCACCGACGGCGTGAGGCCGTCCGCCGCCATGTCGGTGACCAGTTCCAGCCGGTCCGCACCCCCGGCCTGCGCCGCGACCGCGTCCCGCGCGTCGAGGGCGATCACCTCCAGGACTGCACGCTTGCTCATGTGGCCGGCTCCCGACAGGTCTAGTCCAATATTGCGGACCAGCCTACGCCGCATGCACGGTGAACGCAGCCGTCCTGACCTCCCCGTCGTGCTTGAAGTCCAGGAAGAGCCGGTACGTGCCGGTGCTGGGCACGCTCGCGGTGAACGTGACGCCGGGGCCGGGCTTGCCGTCGTGCGGGTGAACGTGGAGGTAGGCCAGGTCGCCCGAGCGCAGCGCGACCAGGTGCCCGTAGGCCCCGAGGTAGGGCTCCAGGTCCGTGACGGGCTTGCCGTTCCGGTACACGTTCAGGGTCAGTTCGCTCTCCGCTCCGGGCTTCAGCTCGCCCTCCAGGCGGACCTCGTAGCCGCCCGCGACGCGCGCGGTCCCCGCGTGCTCCGGCAGCTTCGCCGGCTTGTACGTCCCCGCGACCCCGAGGCCCGATCCGAGGGTGAGCCCCTCCTTCTCGCCGGCCGGGGTGAAGTCGGCGAAGACGCGGTAGTCGCCGGACTTCGGCAGGGAGACCGGTGTCGACCACGTGCCGTCCGCCGCCCGCACGGGGTGCAGGTGCCGGTACCCGGTGAGGTCCCGCGAGGCGACGATGAGGTGCAGCTCCTTGCCGTGCTCCTTCTTGTACGAGGTCACGGGCTTGCCGGTGGAGTCCTTGCGGATGGTGAAGCGGATCTCGCCCTTCTTCGCGGGCAGCCGGTCCTGCGCCAGGTCCAGCGTGTAGCCGCGCTCGGAGACCTGGAGCCCGCCGGGCACCTCCGCGGCCGCGGCCGCCGGTTCCGCCGCCCCTTCGGAGTGGCCTCCGTGGCCGACGTCCTCCTTCCCCGTCTCCCCGCCCTTCTCCGTGCCGCCCGCGTGCTCCGCGTCGTGCGCGGCCGGCTTCTCCCCGGCGGTCACGGGGGCGACCCCGCTGCCCACCCCGTACGCGGTGCCGAACGTGGCGGCGACGGCGGCAGCGAAGGCCGTGATCTTCAGTCCGGTGCGCATGACGACTCCTGAGTGCGTGGCTGCTCGGGCTCTGGTGAGACCTATAGCTACGAAGATACCCCTGGGGGGTATTAAGTCAAGCCGGGGCGAGGCTTGCGCTCGATACCCCCCAGGGGTATAAATGGATCTCAACGAGGGGTACCCGCCCCGGGTACCGGCCCGGACGACCGGGACACCGTCACCGAGGAGGCACCATGTCGGCGCACACCGTCGCCCCGACCGAACAGGTGGAACTCGCCATCGGCGGCATGACCTGCGCGTCGTGCGCCGCCCGTATCGAGAAGAAGCTGAACCGGATGGACGGCGTCGAGGCGACCGTCAACTACGCCACCGAGAAGGCGAAGGTCGCCTTCGCCGACGGGATCGAGGTCGCCGACCTCATCGCCACCGTCGAGGCCACCGGATACACCGCGCACGAGCCCACCCCGCCGGCCGCCGCCGCCCAGGACGCCGAAGGCGTCCCCGCGGCCGAGGCCGACGAGCTGCGCCCGCTGCGCCAGCGCCTGATCACGGCCGTCGCCCTGGCCCTCCCGGTCATCGCGATGGCGATGGTCCCGGCCCTCCAGTTCGAGTACTGGCAGTGGCTCTCGCTGACCCTCGCCGCGCCCGTCGTCACGTACGCCGCCTGGCCCTTCCACAAGGCGGCCTTCACCAACGCCCGGCACGGCGCCGCGACGATGGACACGCTGATCTCGGTCGGCACCACGGCCGCGTTCGTCTGGTCCCTGTGGGCGCTGTTCTTCGGCACCGCCGGCGAGCCCGGCATGACCCACCCCTTCGAGCTGACCATCGCCCGCAGCGACGGCGCCGGGAACATCTACCTGGAGGCCGCCGCCGGCGTCACCGCGTTCATCCTCGCCGGGCGCTACTTCGAGGCCCGCTCCAAGAGGAAGGCCGGCGCCGCGCTCAAGGCCCTGCTCGAACTCGGCGCCAAGGACGTCACCGTCCTCCACGACGGCGGGCACGAACAGACCATCCCCGTCAGCGAGCTGAAGGTCGGCGACCGCTTCCTGGTCCGCCCCGGCGAGAAGATCGCCACCGACGGCATCGTCGTCGAGGGCTCCTCCGCCGTCGACGCGTCCATGCTCACCGGCGAGTCCGTGCCCGTGGAGGTCGCGACCGGCGACGCCGTCACCGGCGCCACGCTCAACGCGGGCGGCCGCCTCGTCGTCGAGGCCACCCGGGTCGGCGCGGACACCCAGCTCTCCCGCATGGCCAAGCTCGTCGAGGACGCGCAGAACGGCAAGGCCGCCGCCCAGCGCCTCGCCGACAAGATCTCCGCCGTCTTCGTCCCCGTCGTCATCGCCCTCGCCGTCGCCACCCTCGGCTTCTGGCTGGGCAACGGGTCGGGCTGGACCGCCGCGTTCACCGCCGCCGTCGCCGTCCTGATCATCGCCTGCCCCTGCGCCCTCGGCCTCGCCACCCCGACCGCCCTCATGGTCGGCACCGGGCGCGGCGCCCAGCTCGGCATCCTGATCAAGGGTCCCGAGGTCCTGGAGACCACCCGCAAGGTCGACACGATCGTCCTCGACAAGACCGGCACCGTCACCACCGGCAAGATGACCCTGCTCGCCACCCACACCGCCGACGGCGTCACCGAGGACGACGTGCTGCGCCTGGCCGGCGCCCTGGAGCACTCCTCCGAGCACCCCATCGCCCAGGCCGTCGCCGCCGGCGCCGCCGAGCGGGTCGGCAAGCTCCCCACCCCCGAGGACTTCGCCAACATCGCGGGGCTCGGCGTCCAGGGCGTCGTCGACGGCCACGCCGTCCTCGTCGGCCGCGAGGCGCTGCTCAAGGAGTGGGAGATCCACCTGCCGGTCGGACTGGCCCGCACCAAGGCCGAGGCCGAGGCGGCCGGACGTACGGCCATCGCGGTCGCCTGGGACGGCGAGGCCCGCGCCGTCCTGGAGGTCGCCGACGCGGTCAAGGACACCAGCGCCGACGCGATCCGCCGCTTCCGCGAACTGGGTCTGCGCCCGGTCCTGCTGACCGGCGACAACGAGGCGGTGGCCCGCGCCGTCGCCGCCGAGGTCGGCATCGCGCCGGAGGACGTCATCGCCGAGGTCCTGCCCCAGGACAAGGTCGACGTCGTCAAGCGCCTCCAGGGCGAGGGCCGTTCGGTCGCCATGGTCGGCGACGGGGTCAACGACGCCGCCGCGCTCGCCCAGGCCGACCTCGGGCTCGCGATGGGCACCGGCACCGACGCCGCCATCGAGGCCGGTGACCTCACCCTGGTCCGCGGTGACCTGCGCTCCGCGGCCGACGCGATCCGGCTGTCCCGCAAGACCCTCGGCACGATCCGCTCGAACCTCTTCTGGGCCTTCGCCTACAACGTGGCGGCGCTTCCGCTGGCCGCGGCCGGCCTGCTCAACCCGATGATCGCCGGAGCGGCCATGGCCTTCTCCTCGGTCTTCGTCGTCGGCAACAGCCTCCGCCTGCGCCGCTTCAAGCCGGGGTTCTGACCGGGTGACGAGTGAGCCCGGGGGCGCGGTCCAAGTGACCGCGCCCCCGGGCTCTGCGCCGTTGCGGGTCGCGATTTCGTCGCCGGGTGCGGGCCGGTGGGGCTTCTCGCGCAGTTCCCCGCGCCCCTGAAGGCGAACGGCTTCGCCGTTCAGCCTTCATCGGGGAAATGCGGCGCGAAGCGCCATGCATTTCAGGGGCGCGGGGAACTGCGCGACCAGCCCCCGCGGCGGGAGAGCCGAACTCAAGCCCCCGAGCAGGTGCGGGGTGCCTACTTGCCGGCCAGGAGATCGTCCGCGTCGATGATCCGGTACGCGTACCCCTGCTCCGCCAGGAACCGCTGGCGATGCGCCGCGAAGTCCTGGTCGATCGTGTCGCGGGCGACGACCGAGTAGAAGTGCGCCTGGTGGCCGTCCGCCTTCGGACGCAGGACGCGGCCGAGCCGCTGGGCCTCCTCCTGGCGGGAGCCGAACGTGCCCGACACCTGGATCGCGACCGTGGCCTCCGGCAGGTCGATCGAGAAGTTCGCGACCTTGGAGACGACGAGGACGTTGATCTCGCCGTTGCGGAACGCGTCGAAGAGCCGCTCGCGCTCCTTGTTCGACGTCTCGCCCTTGATGACCGGGGCGTCGAGGTGCTCGCCCAGCTCGTCGAGCTGGTCGATGTACTGGCCGATGACGAGGATCTGCTGGCCCTCGAACTTCTTCACCAGCGCTTCCGTCACCTTCCGCTTCGTCGCGGTCGTCGCGCAGAAGCGGTACTTCTCCTCGGCCTCGGCCGTCGCGTAGGCGAGCCGCTCGGAGTCCGTCAGGTTCACCCGGACCTCGACGCAGTCCGCCGGGGCGATGTAGCCCTGCGCCTCGATCTCCTTCCACGGCGCGTCGAAGCGCTTCGGCCCGATGAGGGAGAAGACGTCCGCCTCCTTGCCGTCCTCGCGCACCAGCGTCGCGGTGAGGCCGAGCCGGCGGCGGGCCTGCAGGTCGGCGGTGAACTTGAAGACCGGCGCGGGCAGCAGGTGCACCTCGTCGTAGACGATCAGACCCCAGTCGCGGGAGTCGAACAGCTCCAGGTGCGGGTAGACACCCTTCCGCTTCGTCGTCAGGACCTGGTACGTCGCGATCGTGACGGGCCGGATCTCCTTCTTCGTGCCGCTGTACTCGCCGATCTCGTCCTCGGTCAGCGAGGTCCGCTTCACCAGCTCGTGCTTCCACTGGCGGGCCGACACCGTGTTCGTCACGAGGATCAGCGTCGTCGCCTTGGCCTCCGCCATCGCGCCCGCGCCGACCAGCGTCTTCCCGGCGCCGCAGGGGAGCACGACGACACCGGAGCCGCCGTGCCAGAAGCCTTCCACGGCCTGCTTCTGGTACGGGCGCAGCGCCCAGCCGTCCTCGGCGAGGTCGATGCGGTGCGCCTCGCCGTCCACGTACCCGGCGAGGTCCTCGGCCGGCCAGCCCAGCTTCAGCAGGGTCTGCTTGATCTGGCCGCGCTCGGAGGGGTGCACGACGACCGTGTCCGGGTCGATCCGCTCGCCGACCAGCGGGGCGACCCGCTTGGAGCGCAGCACCTCCTCCAGGACGGGCCGGTCCGTGGTGGTCAGGACGAGACCGTGCGCGGGGTGCTTGCTCAGCGTCAGCCGGCCGTAGCGGTCCATCGTCTCGGCGATGTCGACGAGCAGCGCGTGCGGCACCGGGTACCGGCTGAACTGCACGAGCGCGTCGACGACCTGCTCCGCGTCGTGCCCGGCGGCCCGCGCGTTCCACAGCCCGAGCGGGGTCACCCGGTACGTGTGGATGTGCTCGGGCGCCCGCTCCAGCTCGGCGAACGGGGCGATCGCACGACGGCAGGCGTCGGCCTGGTCGTGGTCGACCTCCAGCAGGAGCGTCTTGTCCGACTGGACGATGAGAGGTCCGTTCACGCGCGGCACCTTTCTGGAAGGGCGTGGCCCGGTGTGGCCAAACGTCCAGTGTGCCGCACCCGGCTCATTCCCCGGAAAGCTCGGCCACGCCCGTGACCCGGTGCAGGGGGTACGTGCGGACCTCGTCGGCGGTGTGGTCGTACGCGGTCACGAAGCCGCCCTCCACCCGGATCGGGGCGATGACGCGCTGGCTGGCGGCGCCCTCCGCGTTCACGTAGCCGATCCACAGGGCCTCGCCGGTCATCACCGCGGCCTGCATCGTGGCGAGGGTCTCGGCGGCGCCGGTGCGTGGCAGTTCGCCGTCCGCGGGGCGCTCCGGGGCGGACTTGCGCGGGGTCGTCGCGGCGCGGTCGCCCGCCCGGATGGCGCGGATCGCGGCGTCCAGGAGCGTGCCGTCGGGCAGCGGCGGGCCGTCCGGGACGGGCTCGGGGGCGGTACGGGGCGGGGTGCGGCGGGCGTGCGCGCGGGTGATCAGGACATCGCCCTCGGGGGTCTCGGCGGCGGGCGCGAAGCCCATGGCGCGCAGGCCCTCCAGAAGCGTGCCGGGGTCGGCCTGTGCGGCGAGCACGGTCGGGGCGAGGCGGCGCAGGCGCAGGCCCGCGGCCCGCTTGTCGGCGAGGATCTCGCCGAGCATGGCGTCGTCGTCGCACCGCACGTAGGCGCTCGCCGCGCCGATCCGCAGGTGGCCGTGGCGCCGGGCCACGTCGTCGATGAGGTACGCGAGGGGCTGCGGGACCGGGGTGCGGGAGTGCGCGGCGAGGAAGGCGTGCAGGTCGGACGCGGTGCGCCCGGCGTCGAGCGCCCGCCGCACCGACCCCGGCGTGAACCGGTACACGGTGGCTCCGCCCTTCGACTCGACGTCCGCGAGCACGGACAGCGCGTCGGCGAGCGGCCGCTCCAGCGGGCCCGGCGCGACGGCCGTCAGGTCGGCCTGCAGCAGGACGTGGTCGAGCGCCTCCGGCAGCAGCGGGGCCAGCACCTTCCCGGCCCGCGCGGCGGTGACGGCCGCCTCGGCGGGGGTGAGGGGGGTGTGACCCGGGCCGTCCGCGGCCTCGAGGGTGAGCAGGGCGCGGGCGTGGGTGGAGAGGGCGCCGCGGCCGGTGATGCCGAGGAGTTCGGCCTCGGCGAGGGTCCAGCGGACCAGGTTGCCGCGCAGTTCCAGGGCGCCGGGGGAGGGGCGCTCCCACGCGAGGCGGGCGACGACCGACTCCGGGTCGGGGGCCGCGCCCTGCGGCAGGTCCGCGAGCAGGGACAGGACGCGGTGGCGCACCTCGGGCGCCGCCGAACGGTCCAGGTGCGGGCCCAGGGCCGACAGCGTGCGGTCCTTGCCGTCCCGGCCGCCGACCAGGCCCGGCGTCCGGGTCGCCGTCAGCCAGGCCGCCGCGAGCGGCACCCAGCGCTCGGCCGGCGGCAGCTCCAGCCACTCGTCCAGCGCGGGCGTCGCCGCGTACCGCTCGTCGGCCTCGCCGTCGGACGCCACCAGGCCCGCCGCGTAGGCCAGTTCGACCCAGAACGCGGCGGTCTGCTCCGACGTGTCCAGCGCCGTGGCCGTCCGCTTGAGGTCCCGCACGCTCAGACCGCCCGCGCGCAGCACCGCCGGGCCGCCCTCGTCCCAGTCCTTCAGCAGCTCCTCGACCGTCGCGAGCGCCGTGTACGCCTCGGCGGCCGCCGTCTCGTCCACAACCTGTGGACGGTGCGTCGCCTTCGCCGCGACCTCCGGCGGCAGCGGCTCCAGCACCCGGTGCGCCCGGCCGCCGCGCAGGTGCAGCGCCGCCTCGCGCGGCAGCACGACCGTGCCGGGGCTCGTCGGCAGCAGCAGGCCCCGGTCGAGGAGCCAGCGCAGGTGCGCGGCCGGGCGGGCCGTGACCTGCCCGTACGGCGGGCCCCACACCAGCCGGTTCAGTACGTCGACGGACTCGGCCGGGGCCTCGTCCAGGAGGGCGCCCATCCGGTCCTGCGCCGTGAACAGCTCGGTCAGCGCCGCCACCGCCGACACCGGGTCGTGCGTCGAGGGCAGCCCGGCCGTCGCCACGATCTCCTGCAACCGGGTCGGCGACATGCCCGAGGTGGCCTCCGCGACGGTCGGGCCGAGACCGGTGGGGGAGGGGTGCTGGGCGCTGGGTGCGAGCAGTTCGCGGGCCGTGCGGACCAGACGGAGCTGGTCGTCGCCGCCCCACACCAGGGCCTGCTCGCGCAGGGTCGCCACGGCGCCCGGCAGTGCGGCGGAGGCGTCGTCGCCGGGCAGCAGGGCGTGCAGGGCGGTGTACGGGGCCGGGTCCGGGGCGATCGCCAGGGCCTGGGCGACCTGCTGGGTGAAGCGGTCGAGGCGGTCCAGGGCGCGGATGACGGAGGCGCGGGTGCCGGCGCGGGTCGCCAGCTGGGTCAGGTCGTTCGGCACCGGGCCGAGGAGGTCGGGGCGGGCGCGCAGCAGGCGGGCCAGGTCCTCGTCCGTCCCGGCGCGCAGCGCTTCCGCGAGGGAGCGGGGACTGGTGGTCGCCGGGGTCTGCGCGTTCGGGCTCATCTGACCCACGTTAGCGGTGCGGGTCGCTCCGCGGGTCTACGCCGTCACGGGTTGCGGTTCCGTCGCCGCCTGCGGGCCGGTGGGGCTTCTCGCGCAGTTCCCCGCGCCCCTGAAGGCATGCGCTGCGCGCAGCCTTCGTCGGGGAAATGCGACGCGAAGCGTCTGCTTTTCGGGGGCGCGGGGAACTGCGCGACCAGCCCCCACGGCGGGAGAGCCGAAATCAAGCCCTGGGAACGGGTACCGTCGGGGCGTCAAAGTGCGGACCCCGGAGGGGACTTCGTGGGGATTGAGAGCGATCAGATCGTCTTCGACTATCTGAGCCGGGTCGGGGACCTGGCCCAGCAGCGTCAGCTGCCGTCGGCGACGAGAATGCGACTGGTGTCGGAGCTGCGCGGCGAGATCGACAAGCGCCGCGCCAAGGTGACCGTCGACAGCCCGGCCGCGGTGCGCCGCATCATCGACCGCCTCGGCAGCCCCGACGACATCGTCACCGGCGCCCAGGACGGCACCGCCCCCGACCCCGCCGAGACCCTCACCCGCCCCGTCCCCGAGCAGCCCGGCGCGGCCGCCCCGCGCCGCAGGATGCCCCGCCCGCGCCGCACCCCGGCCCCCGGACCGGAGGACCCCGCCCCGTCGCCCCCGCACCTCGCCGGCACCGACGAACTCGGCACGCCTGGCGGCGACACCGACTGGTGGCGGCTCGGCGAGGGCGGCGCGATGCCGCTCGGCGAGTCGGACAGCGTGCCCGGGTTCGTCGGCGGCGTAGAGATCCCCGAGCTCCTCAAGCCGCCCCCCAGGCCCGGCGACAAGCGGCCCGACCTGCGCAAGAAGCCCGTTGAGGACGAGGAGCCGGAAGCCGAGGAGGAGACGGAGGAGGCGGCCCCGCGCAAGCGGCGCGGTCTGCCTCGGCTCGCGGCGCCCGCGGGGGGCCTCGCCAACCCCGTACTGATGCTCGCCGCGCTCGTCCTCGTCGTCGGCGCCGTCCTCGGCAACATCCTCGTCCTGCTGATCGGCTGGGCGGTCGTCTTCCTGTCACGGCGGCTGACCGAGGGCCAGAAGAAGTGGGCGGTGTTCGTGCTGCCCGGGGCCGCGGCGGCCGCCGGGATCGTCTGGCTCTGGGGCCGGACCGACGGCCGCTGGGGCGAGCCCGTCGCGGACGGCCGGATGAGCGCGGCGCTCGGCGAGACCTGGCCGTGGGTGCTGCGGGGCGCGGCGATCGCCTCCGCGCTGTACCTGGTGTGGCGTTCCCGGCGGCAGCGCTGAGGCGGCCCTACGACACGTCGGCCAGGTCGGACTGGAGTTCGCCGAGGATCTGGTTCGCCGCGGTGTAGCCGATGCCCTGGATCCACAGTTCGTCGTCGACCTGGAAGACCTTGCCGTTCTTGACGGCCTTCAGGTTCTGCCACAGGCCGCTCGTCGTGGTCTGCGTGACTTTCGCCTTGCCCGGGTTGCCGTACGTGGACGTGAAGACGACGTCCGCGTCCGCCTTGTCGATCTGCTCGGGGCTCACCTCGTACGCGAACCCGTCCTTCGCCTTGTCGGTGATCGCGGGGCGGCCCAGGCCCAGGTCGGCGAGGATCGTGCCGATGTAGTTCTGCTTGCCGTAGATGCGGATGTCGGCGCCCTCGACGAAGCGGACGACGTTCACGTCCGTGCGGGCCGCCTTCGCCTTGCCGCCCAGGGACTTCGTGACGGCGGCCACGTGCTCCTCGTACTTCTTGACGGCGGCCTTGGCCTCGGGCTTCTTGCCGAGGGCGTCCGCGTGCACCAGGAAGTTCTGCTTCCAGGGGTAGCCGGTGGACTCGGTGAGGACGGTCGGGGCGATGGCGCTGAGCTGCTTGTAGCGCTGGGCGTCGCGGACCTTGCTGCTGAGGATCAGGTCGGGCTTGAGCCCCGCGATCTTCTCCAGGCTCGCGTTGGCGATCTCGCCGACCTCGGTGATGCCCTTCGTCCGCGCCTTCGGGAGGTACGACAGGAAGGTGCTCTCGGCGCCGGCGCGGGTGGCTCCTACGGGGGTGACGCCGAGAGTGAGCGCGGAGTCGAGCTCGGCGGTGTCCAGGACGACGACGCGCCGGGGAGCGTTCTTGACCTTGACGGGGCCCATCGCGGTCTTGACGGTGTGGGTGCCGTTCGGGTCCGCGCCCGGCTTCTTCTCCTCCGCCGGGTCGGAGGACGTGCAGGAGGACACGGCGAGAGCCGTGGCGAGGACGAGGGTGCCGATGACTGTGCCGCGGTGCGTGAGGGAGGCGTTCATGTGTGCCTTTCGGGTCAGCGCCGTTGCCGGTCGGTCAATTGTTGCCGGGTACCGCTTTCGTCGGGGCGGGTCGCAGAGGGAGGGCCGCGCTCCACGGCGTCCCGGGCACCACCAGCGGGGAGCCGGTGACCGGGTCGGGGACGACGACACACGTGAGGCCGAAGACCTCCTTCACCAGGGACTCCGTGACGATCTCCGCCGGGGGACCCTCGGCGACGATGCGGCCGGACTTCATGGCGACGAGGTGGTCGGCGTAGCGGGCCGCCTGGTTCAGGTCGTGCAGGACGACGGCGATCGTGCGGCCGCGGTCGTGGTTGAGCTGGCGGACCAGGTCCAGGACCTCCACCTGGTGGGCGATGTCCAGGAACGTCGTGGGCTCGTCCAGGAGCAGGATGTCCGTCTCCTGGGCCAGCGCCATCGCGATCCAGACCCGCTGGCGCTGCCCGCCGGACAGCTCGTCGACGTTCCGGTCGGCGAGCGCGGCGACGTCCGTGCGCTCCATGGCCTCCGTGACGGCCTTCTCGTCCGCCTCGGACCACTGCTGCCACCAGCTCTGGTGCGGCTGGCGCCCGCGCGAGACGAGGTCCCCGACGGTGATCGCCTCGGGCGCGACGGGGCTCTGCGGGAGCAGCCCGATCCGCTGGGCGATCTTCTTGGTGGGGAGTTCGGCGAGGGCCTTGCCGTCGAGGAGGACGGAGCCGCCGGCCGGCTTGAGGAGCCGGCCGAGCGCCCGCAGCGTGGTCGACTTGCCGCACGCGTTCGGGCCGACGATCACCGTGACCTGCCCGTCGGGCACCGCCAGGTCGAGGTCGTGCACGACGGTGCGGTCCTCGTAGGCGAGGGTCAGGTCGCGGGCCGAGAGCCGGCTCATGAAGTGCCTCCGGGACGACGGGAGCGGATGATCAGCCAGATCAGGTACGGGGCGCCGACCGCGGCCGTGAGCACGCCCACGGGCAGTTCGGTCGGTGAGAACAGGCGCCGGGCCAGCAGGTCGCCGACGACGACGATCAGCGCGCCGAGCAGTCCGGAGCAGAGCAGCGGGATCTGCGCGGTGCGGGTGAGGCGCCGGGCGATCTGCGGGGCGAGCAGCGCGACGAAGTCGACGGGCCCGGCGGCGCCGGTCGCGACGGACGCGAGGACGACGCCGAGCGCGACGAGCCCGAGGCGCACCCGGCCGAGCCGTACGCCGAGCGCGGTCGCGGTGTCGTCGTCCATGGAGACGGTCCGCTGGGCGCGCGCCGCCCATGCCACGGCGGGGGCGAGGATCAGCAGGGTCCAGGCGAGCGGGGCGGCCTCCGCCCAGCCGCGCCCGTTGAGCGAGCCGGTCATCCAGATCTGCGCCTGCTGGGCGACGAGGTAGTCGCCCTTGGTCATGAACAGCGTCGTGACCGAGCGCAGGGCGATCGCGAAGCCGATGCCGATGAGCACGAAGCGCGTCGCGTGCAGTCCGCCGCGCCACGCGAACACGTAGACGAGCGCGGCGGCGAGCAGCCCACCGGCCACGGACACGTACGGCAGCACGGTGTACGAGGTGAGGCCGAAGGTCATCGCGGCGACGGTGACGGCGCTCGCGCCCTGGCTGATGCCGATGATGTCGGGGCTGGCGAGCGGGTTGCGGGCGACGGTCTGGATCAGCGCGCCCGCGACGCCGAACGCGACCCCGACGAGCAGGCCGACGACCATCCGCGGCTCGCGCAGCGTGCCCACGACCAGCTCGTCCGGCGACGGCTGCCCGGTGAGGACCTTGAGCACCTCGACGGGGCTGGTGAACGTCTCGCCCACGCACAGGTACGCGAGAGCGCCCGCGGCGAGCAGCAGCGCGAGGACGACGGCCACGACCGCCGCCCTGCGGTGCAGCAGGAAACGGGCCCGGCCCGCGCGGACGACCGTGTATCCGGCCGGGCGGACCCCGGCGATCGCGCTCACGCGGGCACCGCCTTCCGGCGCACGAGCGCCACGAGGAACGGCACCCCGATGAGCGCCGTCATCACGCCCGCCGGCACCTCGCTCGGCGGGAAGACCACGCGGCCCACCGTGTCGGAGACCAGCAGCATCACGGGTCCGACGAGCGCGGCCATGGGCAGCAGCCAGCGGTGGTCGGAGCCGACGAGCGCGCGGGCGATGTGCGGCACGGCCAGCCCGATGAACGCGATCGGCCCGGCCGCGGCCACACCGACACCGGTGAGCACGGTCGCGCCGAGCCCGCCGACGATCCGTACGGTCGCCACCCGCTGCCCGAGCCCCTTCGCGACGTCCTCGCCGAGCGCCAGCGCGTCGAGCCCGCGGGCGACGGACAGCACGAGGACGGCGCCGACGAGCAGGAACGGCCACACCTGGCCGACCAGCTCCGCGTCCCGGCCGGACAGCGAGCCGACCTGCCAGAACCGGAACTCGTCCAGCGCGGAGGCCTTCGTGGTGAGGATCGCGGTGGTGACGGAGACGAGCAGCGCGTTGATCGCGGCGCCGCCGAGCGCCAGCTTCACCGGGGTCGCCCCGCCGCGCCCGCTGGAGGCGATCGCGTAGACGGCGACGGCGGCGATGCCCGCCCCGGCGAACGCGAACCACACGTATCCGGTCAGCGTGTGGATGCCGAGGTAGGCGATGGCGAGCACGACGCCGACCGAGGCGCCCTGGCTGATGCCGAGGATGCCGGGGTCGGCGATGGGGTTGCGGGTGATGCCCTGCAGGACGGTGCCGGCCAGCGCGAGGCCCGCGCCGACCATCAGGCCGACGAGCGTGCGCGGCAGCCGCAGCCCGCGCACCACCTCGGCCGCGTTGCTGTGCCCGCCGTGCAGCAGGGCGTCGAACACGGCGGACGGCGCGATCGGGCGGGCCCCCACCGCGAGGCTGAGCAGCACCGCGAGGGCCAGCGCCGCGGCGGCCGCCACGAGTGCGGCGACCCGGGTGGCGCGGCGTCTGACGGGCATGGGCGGGCTCTCTCCGGACGGTGTGATTGGTAAGGCTTGGCTAAGTATGGGATGCCGGGCTCATCGTATGCCCGGGCACAATGGCCCCCATGGCTGCCCTTGAGAACCCCGCGCACACCGGCCCCGTCGTCGGCTTCGACCTCGACATGACCCTGATCGACTCGCGGCCCGGCATCCACGCCACCTGGCGCGCCCTGACGGAGCGGACCGGCACGTACGTGGACGCGGACCTCGTCGTCAGCCGGCTCGGCCCGCCGCTGGTCGACGAGCTCGCCCACTGGTTCCCGGCCGAGCAGATCGCGGAGATGGCCGACCTCTACCGTGAGATGTATCCCACACACGCCATCGAGGGGACGCTGCCGATGCCCGGCGTGCACGAGGCGATGGCCGCGGTGCACGCGGCGGGCGGCCGCGCGATCGTCGTCACGGCCAAGTACGAGCCCAACGCCAAGCTGCACCTCGCGCACCTCGGCATCGACGCGGACGCCGTCATCGGCGACCTGTGGGCCGAGGGCAAGGGGGAGGCGCTGCGCGAGCACGGCGCGAGCGTCTACGTGGGCGACCACACCGGCGACGTGCGGGGCGCCCGCACGGCGGGGGCGCTGTCCGTCGCCGTGACGACGGGGCCCTGCTCGGCCGAGGAGCTGCGGGCGGCCGGCGCGGACGTCGTGCTCGCCGACCTCACCGCGTTCCCCGCGTGGCTGGAGAGCTACACGGAGCGGGCCGCGCGCCGCTGAGCCGCGATGCCCTTCAGGACCCCGGCACCGGCCAGCAGGAAGCCGACGCCCATCAGCATGCACACCGCGTAGGCGACGGGCGGGAACGGGTCGCTGTGCAGGAACAGCGGGGCCATCGTCACGAGCGTCGCGACCGCGCCGACGACGAAGACGATGCCGCCCGCTTTCACGAGGCCGTCGCCGGGCCCGGACTGGCTCGAACGGGAATTGGTTTGGGTTTTGTCACGCACCCGGCCAGGGTAGTTCCCAGCGCACAGGGACCCATAGTCTTGGTGGAGGCGGGTCGGTCGCGACCCGCTGTACTGCTGTCCAGAGCGATTTCGAGCACTTCGAGTACGGGGACGAGGACTTCACGTGCCTACCGGCAAAGTCAAGTGGTTCAACAGCGAGAAGGGCTTCGGCTTTCTCTCCCGCGACGACGGCGGCGACGTCTTCGTGCACTCCTCGGTCCTGCCCGCCGGCGTCGACAGCCTCAAGCCCGGCCAGCGGGTCGAGTTCGGGGTGGTCGCGGGCCAGCGCGGTGATCAGGCGCTCTCGGTGACGATCCTCGACCCGACGCCGTCAGTCGCCGCGGCGCAGCGCCGCAAGCCGGACGAACTGGCGTCCATCGTCCAGGACCTGACGACCGTCCTCGAGAACATCACGCCCGCGCTCGAGCGGGGCCGTTACCCCGACAAGGCGGCCGGCAAGAAGATCGCGGGTCTGCTCCGCGCGGTGGCCGACCAACTGGACGTCTAGGCCTCGTCGCCGGGTGCGGGTGCGCGGGCGGCTGCGGGTCCGTCGTGGCTGGTCGCGCAGTTCCCCGCGCCCCTGAAGGCTTGCGGCTTCGCCGCGCCTTCCCCTGAGATGCGCACTGCGTGCGCCATCTCGTCGGGGGCTGGGGCATCGGGGAAATGCGCCCGAAGGGCATGCATTTCAGGGGCGCGGGGAACTGCGCGACCAGCCCCCACCGGCCCGCGGCCGCCCACGTGTCAGACGCGATCGAGCCATTCCGCGACGGTCGGGCCGACCAGGCGCGCCGAGGCCGGGGCCAGCAGGACTCCCTCGCCCAGCGCGGGCAGCACCGGCGGCACCGTCTTCACGGGGCGACCGTCCCCGCGGGCGGCGAGGAGCCGGGCCGTCAGCTCGGGGAGGCGGACGGTCTCGGGCCCGCCCAATTCGATCCGCGCCCCCGCGAACTCCCCGACGCACGCGTCCACGACGACCTCCGCCACCGCGTCCGCCGCAACGGGCTGCACCAGCCAGTCCGCCACCGTGACGGAGTCCTCCGCGAACCACACGGCCGCCGGATTCTCCGCGAACTCGTGCCACTGCGTCGTCTTCACGACCGTCGCCTCGAACCCGCTCTCCGCGATGACCCGCTCCTGCGCCCGCTTGGCGAGGTAGTACCCGTGCCGGTCGAAGACCGGGTTCTCGATGTTGGTGATGGAGACGGCGACGAACCGGCCGACACCCTGCTCCCGCGCCGTGTCGAGCAGCCGACGCGTCGCCGCGGCGATCGCGGCGACGACATCGGCCTCCGGGTCCGCCGGAGCCGCGTTGGACGCGTCGACGACCACGTCCGCCCCGGCGAGCGCCTCCGCGAGCCCCGCCCCGGTGTGCAGGTCGACCCCGGCGGACCGGGAGACCGGCACCACGGTGTGGCCGGCCGCCGTGAGCCGCCCGGTGATCAGGGAACCGACCGTGCCGGTGGCGCCCGCGACAGCGATCCTGCTCATGTCCGCACTCTCTTCTCTCTCGACTTCGACTCCGTCCAATCTAGGAGCGGAATCGACCCCGCGAGAGGTGCATTCAGAGCCCGGAAACGTGGGTCAATCTCAGGGGAAGGCCAGCGCGTCCGGGGCCAGCGCCGGGACGAGGCCCTCCGCCGCGGCCCGGGTCAGCAGCCCGCGCACGGCCGCGTAGCCGTCCTCGCCGAGGTCCGCCGTGAACTCGTTGACGTAGAGCCCGATGTGCTGGTCGGCGACCGCCGGGTCCATCTCCTGGGCGTGCTCCATCACGTAGGGGCGCGACGCCTCGGGGTCGTCCCAGGCCATGCGGACCGAGCGGCGGATCGTGTCCGCGTACCCGCGCAGCGTCTCGGCGCCCAGCGAGCGCCGCGCGATGATCGCGCCGAGCGGGATCGGCAGGCCGGTGGTGGCCTCCCAGTGCTCACCCATGTCGGCGAGCTTGTGCAGGCCGTAGTCCTGGTACGTGAAGCGGGCCTCGTGGATGACGAGCCCGGCGTCGACCTTCCCGTCGCGCACGGCGGGCATGATCTCGTGGAACGGCATGACGACGATCTCGCCGACCCGCCCGCCCGGCACGGTGTCCGCGGCCCACAGCCGGAACAGCAGGTACGCGGTGGAGGTCTCGCTCGGCACGGCGACCGTCCGGCGGGACAGGTCCACCCCCGGCTCCCGGGTCAGCACGAGCGGCCCGCAACCGCGCCCCAGCGCGCCGCCGCACGGCAGCAGGGCGTAGTCCTCCAGGACGTACGGCAGGACCGCGTACGACACCTTCAGGACGTCGTACGCGGGGTCGTGGCGCTCGGCGACGCCGTTGGTGATGTCGATGTCGGCGAAGGTCACGTCGAGCGCGGGGGCGCCCGGGACGCGGCCGTGGGCCCAGGCGTCGAAGACGAAGGTGTCGTTCGGGCAGGGCGAGTACGCGATGCGGACGGGGCCGGTGGCTTCAGCAGTCATGTCGTCTTCCAACTCGTGAGGACGGTCGCCGCCTTCCCGAACGCCTCCGTGAGCGCGGCGAGCGCGTCGCCGATGCGCCAGGCGGCGCGGTCCCGGGGCCCGACGGCGTTGGAGACGGCGCGCAGCTCGGCCACCGGCACGCCGTGCGCGGCGGCGGCCTCGGCGACCCCGAAGCCCTCCATGGCCTCGGCGACGGCGCCGGGGTGGCACTGGGCGAGGAGTGCGGCGCGGTCGGCGGTGCCGGTCACCGTGGAGACGGTGAGCACGGTGCCGACGGTGGCGTGGACGGCGGCCGCGAGGTCTCGTACGAGGGAATCCGGCGGACGGTGGGTGACGGTGCCGAAGCCCAGCTCGGTGACCGGCAGGAAGCCCTCGGGGGTCTCGGCGCCCAGGTCCGCGACGGTGATCGCGTCGGCGACCAGGAGCGCGCCGGGCGGGGCGGTGAAGCCGCCGCCGATGCCCGCCGAGACGGCGAGCGTGTACGGGCGGCCCGTGAGAGCCGCGGTGGTGAGCGCGGTGGCGGTGCCGGCGGCGGCCGCGGCGGGACCGACCCCGACCGCGACGACGTCGATGGCCGGGTGCCCCTGGAGTCCGCGCGCCACCGCGTCCCGTTCGGCCGGGACGGCGGTGGCGACGAGGACGCGCGCGGTGTCCGTCAGGAGTCCTTCTCGAACTTGAACGACCAGGTGCCGTACGCCTTGGCGTCGCTGCCCTCCACGATCGTGACCGTGGTGGAGGAGCCGGTGGCGCCGTACTGCTGGTTGAAGAAGACGCTGGCGGGGACCTCGAGGTAGGTCTTCTTGCTGGCGTCCGTGAGCGGCCGGCCGTTCATCAGGATCGTCCAGCCCTTGTCGGCCATCTCCGGCTCGACACCGAAGCGGACGGTCCCGTCCGGGTCCGCCTTGATCTTCTGGGCGTCCTCGGTCTTCTTGAGGCAGCCCTGGAGCTTGGACAGCGGGATGGACTTGCCGTCGTCGTAGCAGGAAGCCTCGGTGTTCACCGTGCTGGTACCCACCGTGACGGTGGCCAGCGGGGTCGGCTTGTCGCAGGCGGAGAGGACGAGCAGTCCGGCGCCGACGGCACCGACGGCGGCCACGGTGCGCCTGTGGCGCACTACGAAACGCTGGGAGGTCATGGCGGAAGGCTATCTGGGTGGCGCGAGGGTGTGCCGGGTGGGTGGTGCGTCGGCGTGTGCTCGTGCCCTTTCGTCGCGGGCTGCGCGTTTCGTCACCGGCCGCGGGCCGCCCCGGTCACAGAAAGCGGCACGCGATTAGGCCACCCGGGTGCGGCGGCCCGAGCCGCGGTGGGCCGAGGAGAGAAGGCCGCGCACCGTGGACAGCCAGCCCGTCGCGACGACCGCCGCCGCCACGGACAGTCCGACCGTCCCGTTCAGGGGCAGCACGATGCCGATCGCGCCGCCCACGACCCAGGCCATCTGCAGCAGGGTCTCCGAGCGGGCGAACGCGGAGGTCCGCACCCCTTCCGGGACGTCCCGCTGGATCGTCGCGTCCAGCGACAGCTTCGACAGGGCCTGCGCGAACCCGGCGACCGCCGCGAGGCACGCCGTCATGAACGCCCCGAAGAAGAGCGCCGAGACGACCGCGACCCCGGCCACCACGGCGACCGCGCTGACGATGATCAGTTCCGGCGCCCGGGCCTTCAGCGCGGCCCCGACGGCCGTCCCCAGCGCGTTCCCCACCCCCGCCGAGACCGCGACGAGCCCCAGCGAGACCGCCGCGCTCTCCCCGGTCAGCGGATGCTCGCGCAGCAGGAACGCCAGGAAGAAGATCAGGAACCCGGACAGCCAGCGCAGCGTCGCGTTGGCCAGCAGGGCATGGGTGACGGCGGGCCCGACCGTGCGCAGCCCGGGCTTGCGCCGTTTGCGCGCGGGCCCGTGCACGTGCGCCTCGTCCGCCGCGAGCAGCGCCTTGGCCTCGCCCTTCGCCGAGTCCACCTTGTGCGGCAGGGACAGCGACAGGAACATCCCGGCGATGAAGAGGACGAAGGCGCCGTAGAGCGGCCAGCGCGGGCCGAGCGCCTGGAGGCCCGCGCCGATCGGCGCGGCGATGCCGGTGGCGAGCAGCCCGCCGAGCGTGACCCGGGAATTGGCCTTCACGAGGGAGAAGCCGGGTGGCAGCAGGCGCGGCACGACCGCCGAGCGCACCACGCCGTACGCCTTCGAGGAGACGAGGACGCCGAGGGCCGCCGGGTACAGCTCGATGCCGCCGCTGACCACGGCGCCGGACAGGACGAGCGCGAGCAGGGCGCGGGCCAGCATGGCGCCGGCCATCGCGGCGCGGCGGCCGTGCGGGAGGTGGTCGAGCAGCGGGCCGATGACGGGGGCCAGCAGGGCGAAGGGGGCCATCGTGATGGCCAGGTAGAGGGCGACGCGCCCGCGGGCCTCGTCGGTGGGGACGGAGAAGAAGACGGTGGAGGCGAGCGCGACGGTGATCATGACGTCGCCCGCGCCGTTCACCGCGTGCAGCTCGATGAGCTTCCCGAGGCCCGACTCGCCGGCGCCGTGCGCGTGGGTCGCCTTCCGGATGCCGCGGGCCGTGCCCGTGAACGGAAATCGCAAGGCGCGCCCGATGCGGCGGGCGATCCCGCTCACCGGGCCCGCACCGCTGTTCTCGTACCGCGTCGCGCCGGACGAACGCGACGAAGCGGACGACGACTTCCCGGAGGCCACTCAGCCATAGTGCCCCGTGAACGGGTGTACTAGTGCCGATATGGGCATGCGGGTCGGGTTTCGCGTGCGGTGCCGCTCGTACGTCGGTGTGGGCGCGGGGCGCAGGAAGAGGTAGCGTGCGTAGCGCGCCCGCGGTGGTTGTTCTCGGCCGCGCGCCTCTCGGCCATCCCGCAGAATGGGTGACGTAGGTGCGCCCGGAACGTCGGGCGCGGACGTCGACGCGGCCCCCTGGTCCGCTCCGCCCGCGCTCCCGCACACAGGACGGCGCACTCGTGAGACGGCGTAGGAGAGAAGCGATACCTGTGAGCGCAGCGACAACGCGAAGCCGCACCCCCGACCGTCTGTGCGCCGAGGCGGTCGGCCTCGCGCGGGCGGCTGCCGAGGAGGCGGCCGCGCCCGGGGTGGTGGGCGAGCACGTCGAGATGGTCGTCGAGGGCGACCGCGTCGTCACGCATCTCTTCGAGTGCAAGGAGTTCGGCTACCGGGGCTGGCGCTGGGCCGTCACCGTGGCCCGTGCCTCCCGCGCCAAGCACGTCACGCTCGACGAGACGGTGCTGCTGCCCGGCCCGGACGCCCTGCTCGCCCCCGAGTGGGTGCCGTGGAGCGAGCGGCTGCGCCCCGGGGACATGGGGCCGGGCGATCTGCTGCCCACGGAGGCGGACGATCTGCGCCTGGAGCCCGGTTTCACCGGCGAGGACGCGCCGCCGCCGAACTCGGCGGTGTCCGACGAGATGGCCGAGCTGGTCGAGGCCGAGGACGTCGAGGTGACCGAGGGGCCCGTCGCGGACCTGCCGGTCGCGCCGTCCCGCGGCTCCATCAGCGCGGTCGCCGAGGAGCTCGGCCTGCGCCGGGCCCGGGTCCTGTCCCGCTACGGCCTGCACGTCGCGGCCGACCGCTGGGAGGAGTCCTTCGGCGCGAAGACGCCCATGGCGCAGGCGGCCCCCGCCACGTGCGTCTCCTGCGGCTTCCTCACCCCGATCGGCGGCTCCCTCGGCCAGGCCTTCGGCGTCTGCGCCAACGAGTTCGCCCCGGCCGACGGCCGCGTCGTCTCCCTCTCCTACGGCTGCGGAGGCCACTCCGAGGCCGCGGTCATGCCGAAGACCCCGCGGCCCGCGCCGCCGGTGATCGACGAGACGATCGTGGAGCCGATGCCGCTGCACCCGGCGCCGGACGCGGGTTCTGTGGGCGCGGTCGCCGACACGGACGCGGACGATCTCGGGCACTCTTAGGCGCCTACGCGGCTGCGGGCTTCTCGATCGAGGGCGGCTCTCCCGCCGTCGTGGCTGGTCGCGCAGTTCCCCGCGCCCCTGGAGATGCGGACTTCGTCCGCGATCTCCATAGGGGCGGTGCCCCATCGGGGAAATGCGCCCGAAGGGCATGCATTTCAGGGGCGCGGGGAACTGCGCGACCAGCCCCCACCGGGCCGCACCCGGCGACGTACCGGCACGTCCCCCCTGAGGCGCCGCGATACGGTTCGGGCCGACCGATGATGTGCGGCCCAGAGGAGTCACCGTGAGCGCCAGCAAGATCGCCCGGCCCGCGCCCGAGGGCATCGATCCCTTCGGCACCGCCCGCCTGAGGCGGGGCGTGCTGGACGCCTGGGCGGCGAGCGGCGCCCGGTTCCGGGAGGACGCCAACGCCGAGGAGGACCTCGCCCTCGGCGGCTACCGCGACCGCCTCGTCGTGGAGCTCGCCCAGAACGCCGCCGACGCCGCCGCCCGCGCGGGAGCGCCCGGCCGGCTCGCGCTCACCCTCAAGGGCGGCGTCCTCGTCGCCGCGAACACCGGCGCCCCGCTGGACGCGGCCGGCGTCGAGTCCCTGTCCACGCTGCGGGCCTCCGCGAAGCGGGCAGGCGCCGAGAGCACGGTCGGACGGTTCGGCGTCGGGTTCGCCGCAGTGCTCGCCGTGTCGGACGAGCCCGCCGTGCTCGGCCGCACCGGTGGCGTGCGCTGGTCCCTCGCCGAGGCCCGGATCGCCGCACAGGAGACCGCCCGGCACAGCCCCGCCCTCGGCGACGAGCTGCGCCGCCGCGACGGCCACGTACCACTGCTCCGGCTGCCGTTCGCGGCCGAGGGGCAGGCCCCGGAGCCGTACGACACGGTCGTCGTGCTGCCGCTGCGCGACCAGGCCGCCGAGGCGCTCGCGGCGCGACTGCTCGACGCGGTCGACGACACGCTGCTGCTCGCCCTGCCGGGCCTCGCCGAGGTCACCGTCACCACCGACGCCGGGACCCGGACCCTGCGCCGGCGCGCCGAGGGCCCGTACGTGGTGATCGAGGACGACGGGCGCGCCCCGGCCGAACTGCGCTGGCGCACCGTCAGCCGCAGCGGCGCGCTGGACGCCGCCCTGCTCGCCGACCGGCCCGTCGAGGAGCGGCTGCGCCCGCACTGGAACGTCACCTGGGCCGTCCCCGTGGACGCCGACGGCGCCCCCGACAAGCCGCGCAGCGCCCCCGTGCTGCACGCGCCGACCCCCAGCGACGAGGCCCTCGGCGTGCCCGCGCTGCTCATCGCCTCGTTCCCGCTGGACACGGCCCGGCGGCACGTCGCGCCGGGCCCGCTGACCGACTTCCTCACCCAGCGCTCGGCCGACGCGTACGCCGAACTCCTGGGGGAGTGGCAGCCCGTCGGCCCCGGCGTGCTCGACCTGGTGCCCGGACCGCTCGGCCGCAGCGAACTCGACGGCGCCCTGCGCGCCGCCCTCCTGGAGCGGCTGCCCCGCGTCGCGTTCCTGCCGCCCGCGCTCCCGCCGGTTACGGAGGAGGACGACCGGCCCGCCGCGCTGCGGCCCCGCGACGCGGAGGTCGTCGAGGGCGCCGGCGCGGACACCGTGCGGGTCCTCGCCGAGGTGCTGCCCAGCCTGCTGCCCGCAGGCCTCGAACGCCGCGTCGAGCTGCGCACGCTCGGCGTCGCCCGGGTCCCGCTGACCGAGGCGATCGACCGGCTGGCCGGACTCGAGAAGGACCCGGCCTGGTGGCGCAGCCTGTACGAGTCGCTGGCCGGCGTCGACCCGGACCGGCTCAGCGGGCTGCCCGTGCCGCTGGCCGGCGGCCGCACCACGATCGGCCCGCGCCAGGTCCTCCTGCCCGCCCCCGACGCCGCCGCCCTGCCCGGCGAGGCGCTCGCCCGCCTCGGCCTCAAGGTCGCCCACGCCGACGCCGCGCACCCCCTCCTGGAGAAGCTCGGCGCGCTCCCGGCCACGCCCCGCGCCGTCCTGACCACGCCTCAGGTGCGGGCCGCGGTCGCCGCGTCCCTCGACGACGAGCCCGCCTGGGACGACGAGGGCGCGCTCGGCGCCGAGGAACTGGCCGACGTCGTCCTGACCCTCGTGCGCGACGCGGGCCTCGACGTCGGCGACGAACCCTGGCTCGGCGCCCTCGCCCTCACCGACGAGGACGGCGAACTCGCCCCCGCTGCCGAGCTGCTGCTCCCCGGCAGCCCGGTCGCCGACGTACTGCGCGAGGGCGAACTCGCGTACGTGGACGACGAGCTGGCCGGGCGCTGGGGCGAGCAGCCGCTCGCCGCCTGCGGGGTCCTCGCCACGTTCGCCCTGGTCCGCGCCACCGACGTCGTCCTCGACCCCGACGAACTCGACCCGCGCGAGAGCGACTTCCCCGAGCCGGACGACGCGGGCCTGCTCGACGCCGTCGACGTGTGGTGCGAGGACGTCCTGGACCGCCTGCCCGACTCGCCGGTGCCGCCCGTCGCCACCGAACTCGTCGCCGTACGCGATCTGGATCTGGTCGACGAGGACCGCTGGCCGCAGGCGCTCGCCCTGCTCTCGCGGCCGCCGCTGCGCGACGCGCTCACCCAGCCCGTCCGCGTCCTGCTGCCCGACGGCACGCACGAGCTCGTCCGCCCGTACACCGCGTGGTGGCTGCGCGGCCACCCCGTCCTCGACGGCCGCCGCCCCGCCGGACTGCGCGCCGCGGGCGGGGACCCGCTGCTCGCCGGGCTCTACGAGGAGGCCGACGCCTCCGGGTTCGAGGACGAGCAGGTGCTCCGCGCCCTCGGCGTGCGCACCTCCGCCGCCGCGCTGCTCGACGAGCCGGGCGGCGCCGCCGAACTCCTCGACCGGCTCGCCGACCCGGACCTGACGGTCGGCGCGGCCCAGCTGCACGCGCTGTACGGGCTGCTCGCGGGCCTCGACCCCGAGCAGGTCACCCTGCCCGACGACCTGCGGGCGGTGCGGGACGGCGAGGTGGTCGTCGTCGACGCGGCCGACGCGCTGGTCGCCGACGCCCCCGACCTGATCCCGCTCGCGACCGGCCGCCCCCTGCTGCCGGTCGCCCCGGCCCGGGCCGCGCAGCTCGCCGAGCTGTTCCAGGTGCGCCGCCTCAGCGAGGCCGTCGACGGCGAACTCACCGGCTCCGAGGGCGTCGAGCACCCGGTGCCGGACTCGGTGCGCGTCCTGCTCGGGTCGGCGACCCCGCGGACGTACGTCGAGCACGAGGAGCTGTACGTGGCCGGACAGGAGGCCGACTGGCGCCGCACCCCGGACGGCACCGTGCACGCGGCGACCCTGGAGGGCGTGGCGGCGGGGCTCGCGTGGGCGGCGGGCCAGTGGCCGCGCCGCTTCGAGGTGGCGGCGCTCCTGGAGGACCCGTCGCGCACGGCGGAGCTGGCCCGCGACCGCTGGTTCGACTGACTCCCGGCGGCGGTCTCCCCACAGGTGGGGCCGGATTCGTATGGTGATCGCAAAATTCGCGGGAGCCGTACAACCCGCCCCACCCGGCGCATGTCTCACCTGCGGGTCAACAGACCCCTAGATCACTCGGTCCCGCGGGAAGCCATCCGCAGGGCCCCTTCTCCACCATGGGGAACACATGCGCATTCGTGCCACCGCCGCCGCTCTGACCGTCACCGGCGCCCTGGCCCTCACCGCGTTCACGGTGCCCGTCGCGCAGGCCGTCGACGGCCCGCAGGCCGCCGCCGCCGAGGCGGGCACCTCGGCCGGTGCCGACGAGCAGTACGGCGACACCGCCATCTCGAACGTCGTCGTCAACGGCGGCAAGGACGTCGTCGCCGGCATCAGCAACCTGGTCCCGGTCAAGGTCACCTTCACGGCCACCGACAACTCGGGCATCGACAACACCTCCGGCTACGCGGTCCTGTACCACGGCACCGACGTCGAGAGCTCGGACGCGGGCGCCGAGCCGACGCAGGAGGTCGGCGGCGCCACCAACTGCGCCACGGTCAGCGCCACGACGGCGACCTGCACCATGACGTTCTCCATCGACCCGCAGGCGAACCTGGCCAACTACGCGGCCGGCTCCTGGAAGGTCTGGGCGATCGCCTCGGGCAAGGACGGCGACTACACGCTCCGCGAGAACGCCAAGACGTTCGGCATGAAGCGGTACTCGAAGCTCACCACCAACGCCTCGCCGGAGCCGGTCAAGAAGGGCGCCACCATCACGGTGACCGGCCTGCTGTCCCGCGCCAACTGGGACACGTACAAGTACGCGGGTTACACCAACCAGACGGTGACCCTGCAGTACCGCCCGAAGACGTCGACGACGTACAAGACGATCAAGACGATCACCTCGTCCTCGACGGGCACCCTGAAGACGACCGTCACCGCGTCGGCCGACGGCTACTTCCGGTACAAGTTCGCCGGTACGTCCACGACCCCGGCCGTGACGTCCACGAGCGACTTCGTCGACGTTCAGTAAAGGCAGAACCCGTAAGCGGTAGCGGCTACGCGGGGAAGCGGCGGTCGACCCATTTCCACAGGAACTCCAGGGCGGCCGCCGCCACCGCCGCCACCCCCACCGCCGTCCACGGCATCACCGCGCCGACCAGCTTCAGCGCGAAGAAGTCCTGCAGCCACGGGACGACCAGGACCAGCAGGAACGCGCCGCCCATCGCCGCGACCAGGGCGATCCGCCACCACGTGTAGGGGCGGGCGATGATGGCGAGCACCCACATCGAGATCAGGAACAGCGTCAGCGTCGCCGAGCTGGTCTCCGCGCCGAGCGAGCCCGAGCCCGTGTAGTAGTGCCGGGCGACCATGTACATCACGAAGGTGGCGAGGCCCGCGAGGACGCCGCCGGGGATCGCGTACCGCATGACCCGCCGCACGAAGTGCGGTTTCGCCCGCTCCTTGTTGGGCGCGAGGGCCAGGAAGAACGCGGGGACGCCGATGGTCAGCGTGGACAGCAGCGTCAGGTGCCGGGGCAGGAACGGGTACTCGACCTGGAAGCAGACCACGAGCAGCGCGAGCAGCACCGAGTAGACCGTCTTGACCAGGAACAGGGTCGCCACGCGCGTGATGTTGCCGATGACGCGGCGGCCCTCGGCCACCACCGACGGCAGCGTCGCGAAGCTGTTGTCGAGCAGCACGATCTGGGCGACCGCGCGGGTGGCCTCGGAGCCGGAGCCCATCGAGACGCCGATGTCCGCGTCCTTCAGGGCCAGCACGTCGTTCACACCGTCGCCGGTCATCGCGACGGTGTGGTCGTGGGACTGGAGGGCCGCGACCATGTCCCGCTTCTGCTGCGGGGTGACCCGGCCGAAGACGGTGCCGGCGTCGAGGGCGTCGGCCATCTCGCTCCGGTCGGTGGGCAGGGTCCGGGCGTCGACGGTGTTCTCGGCGCCGGGCAGACCGAGCTTTCCGGCCACGGCGCCCACCGACACCGCGTTGTCCCCGGAGATGACCTTCGCCCTGACGTTCTGCTCGGCGAAGTAGCGCAGGGTGTCGGCGGCGTCCGGGCGCAGCCGCTGTTCCAGGACGACGAGGGCGGTGGGCTCGGCGCCCTCCCGGACGCCCGGGTCCTCCAGGTCGCGGGTCACCCGGGCGAGCAGCAGCACCCGCAGGCCCTGCCGGTTCAGCTCGTCGATCTCGTCGAGGGCCGGGTCGGCCGGGGGCAGCAGCACGTCGGGGGCGCCGAGCAGCCAGGTGCTGACCGTGCCGTCGCCCTCGCTGAAGGAGGCGCCGCTGTACTTGCGGGCCGAGGAGAACGGCAGCGCCTCCGTGCAGCGCCAGTCCACGCTGTCGGGGTAGGCGTCGACGATGGCCTGGAGGGAGGCGTTGGGCCGCGGGTCGGATTCGCCGAGCGCGCCGAGTGCCTTGCGTACGTACGTCTCGTCGGCGCCGTCCAGCAGGCGCAGGTCCGCGACGTCCATGCCGCCCTCGGTGAGGGTGCCGGTCTTGTCGAGGCAGACGGTGTCGACGCGGGCGAGCCCCTCGATGGCGGGCAGCTCCTGCACCAGGCACTGTTTTCGGCCGAGCCGGATGACGCCGATCGCGAAGGCGACGGAGGTCAGCAGGACGAGCCCTTCGGGGACCATCGGGACGATGCCGCCGACGGTGCGGGCGATCGAGTCCTTGAAGCCGTGCTCCTTGACCACCAACTGGCTGATGACCAGGCCGATCGCGGTGGGGATCATCATCCACTGGACGTACTTGAGGATGGTGGAGATGCCGGTGCGCAGCTCGGAGTGGACGAGGGTGAAGCGGCTGGCCTCCTCGGCGAGCTGGGCCGCGTAGGCCTCGCGGCCGACCTTCGTCGCGGTGAACGCGCCGCCGCCCGCGACGACGAACGAGCCGGACATGACCTCGTCGCCGGGCTTCTTGACGACCGGGTCGGCCTCACCGGTGAGCAGCGACTCGTCGATCTCCAGTCCGTCGGCCTCCGCGCAGCTGCCGTCGACGACGATCTTGTCGCCGGGCCCGATCTCGATGAGGTCGCCGAGCACGATCTCGGAGGTGGAGACGGCGACGGCGGCCCCGTCGCGCCGCACCGTGGGTTTCGCCTCGCCGATCACCGCGAGGGAGTCCAGGGTCTTCTTGGCCCGCCACTCCTGGATGATGCCGATGCCCGTGTTGGCGATGATCACGAAGCCGAAGAGGCTGTCCTGGATCGGGGCGACGGCCAGCATGATGATCCACAGGACGCCGATGATCGCGTTGAAGCGGGTGAAGACGTTGGCGCGGACGATCTCGGTGAGCGAGCGGGAGCTGCGCACGGGGACGTCGTTGACCTCGCCGCGGGCGGTCCGCTCCGCGACCTCGGCGGCGGTGAGGCCCGTCGCGCGCGCGGGGACGGGTATCGGATGCACCGGATCGAGTTCGGCGCCCGCGTCGATATGGGTCATGGGTTCGACGGTACGGGCGAAACCGGGCACTCACCCGTCGAGCGGGGCACCTTCCGCGCTCTGCGCCGCGGCCCGCTTGAGGGCGGCGTCGCGCCCCCGGACGTACCAGATGCCGATGAGGCCGAGGCCCGCGCCGGCGAGGCAGGTCCAGATCCACCAGGTGTGGCCGCGGTCGTCGAACCAGCCGTAGAACGGCAGCTGGACGAGGAAGAGGACGAACCAGAGGATCGTGCCGCCGGTGATCGTGGCGACCACGGGCCCCTCCAGGGGTTCCGGTGCCTCGTGCTGCGGGGTCCACTTCGCCATGGGCACAGCTTACGAGGCCGGTCCCGGCGCCCGCACGGGGCCCGTTCGCCCCAAGGGTCTACGCGCGGAGATAGCGCATTCCCGTTCATATGTTCATACTGAAACGGCCTGACTCTGGCTCCTTATGTTCGTAGGAAACACCAGCGCCGCACCGCACACGACGGCAAACAGGCACCCCCGCACCACTGAAAGCGCTGAGGAAATCCATGTCCACTTCGGCCACCCCCAAGGTCGATGCCGTCGAGCCGCCGCCGGCCCCGAAGAGCGGTCTCGACCGCTACTTCAAGATCACCGAGCGCGGTTCCACGGTCGTCCGTGAGGTCCGTGGTGGTTTCGCCACCTTCTTCGCGATGGCCTACATCATCGTGCTGAACCCGATCATCCTGGGCAGCGCGAAGGACATGTACGGGCACCAGCTCGACAACGCCCAGCTGGTCACCGCGACCGCGCTGACCGCCGCGTTCACCACGCTGCTCATGGGCGTCATCGGCAACGTGCCGATCGCGCTCGCCGCCGGCCTCGGCGTCAACACGGTCGTCGCCCTCCAGCTCGCGCCGCGCATGTCCTGGCCGGACGCGATGGGCATGGTCGTCTTCGCGGGCTTCGTCGTGATGCTGCTGGTCGCCACCGGTCTGCGCGAGCGCGTGATGAACGCCGTGCCGCTCAGCCTGCGCAAGGGCATCGCGATCGGCATCGGCCTGTTCATCATGCTGATCGGTCTCGTCGACTCCGGCTTCGTCTCGCGCATCCCGGACGCCGCGCACACCACGGTCCCGCTCCAGCTCGGCGTCGGCGGCCACCTCATGGGCTGGCCGGTCCTCGTCTTCGTGCTCGGCACGCTGCTGACGCTGGCGCTCCTGGTCCGCAAGGTGCCCGGCGCCATCCTGATCTCCATCGTCGCCATGACCGTCGTCGCGGTGATCATCAACGCGGTCGCCGATGTGCCGTCCTGGGGTCTGACCACCCCGGAGTGGCCGGGCAACCCGATCTCCACGCCGGACTTCGGCCTCGTCGGCCAGGTCAGCCTGACCGGCGGCTTCGAGAAGGTCGGTGTCCTCACCGGCATCCTCTTCGTCTTCACCGTGCTGCTGTCCTGCTTCTTCGACGCCATGGGCACGATCATGGGCATCAGCGACGAGGCGCACCTGACCGACGAGAAGGGTCAGATGCCGGGCATGAACAAGGTCCTGTTCATCGACGGCATCGCCGTCGCCGCGGGCGGCGCCTCGTCCTCCTCCGCGACCACCTGCTTCGTGGAGTCCACCGCCGGTGTCGGCGAGGGTGCCCGCACGGGCCTCGCGAACGTCGTCACCGGCGGCCTCTTCGCCACCGCGCTGTTCCTCACGCCCGTCGCCACGATGGTCCCGTCCCAGGCCGCCACCCCGGCGCTGCTCGCCGTCGGCTTCATGATCATGGCCGGCAGCATCCGGGCCATCGACTGGGACGACTGGACGGTCGCCATCGCCGCCTTCGTGACGATGCTGATGATGCCGTTCACGTACTCGATCACGAACGGCATCGGCATGGGCTTCATCACCTTCACGGTGCTCCGCGTCGTCGCGGGCCGCGCCAAGGAGGTGCCCGTCGCGATGTACGCGGTCTCGGCGGTCTTCGGCTTCTACTACCTGATGCCGGCGCTGGGCCTGACCTGACGCGCCCCGTCGCTCACGCCGCGGCCCCGCCCGGATCTTCCGGGCGGGGCCGCGGTTCTTTTTTTGGCTGGACCCGTCGGCGGGGCAGGGGGAAGGGTGGAGCGATGACCTTGCGTTCTGATCTGGCCGGGCTGCTGGCGGAGGCCGGAATCCTCGACGTGGACCTCGACGCCGCCCTCGCGGACGGACACGTCCGGTCGGCCGCGTACCAGCGCGTCGTCTCCGTGGTCGCCTCCTCGCGCAGCCGCGACCGTGACGGCGCGATCGTGGCGACGATCGTGCGTGACCCCGACGAGGTCATGTCCAAGACGGCGGTGGTCGCCCTCGTGGACGCGCTCGGGCTGAAGGCAGCCGGTCCCGCCGAGTTCCGGCGGTGGTCGGCCGGAATCCTGCCGGAGAGCGACCGCTTCGAGGCGCGGCAGTGCCGCGCCTTCGTCCGCGGCCGCGTCCACGACTGGCTGCTCCGCCTGTCCGTCCGGGACGGTCACGTGCCGACACCGGACGAACTGGCGACGGTCACCGACTGGATGCAGCGCGTCCTTGCCGAGGAGGTGACGTCACCGGCGGTACTCGCGCTGCTCGCCGAGTCGGCTCGCCGCCGCAAGACGCGGAACATCGCGCGGAACCGGGCCGGATCCAGGGCCGTGAGGAGCCGGGACGGTTCTACGGAGCCTCAGGCGGCCCCGTAGAACCTCTCCGTCTCCTCGACGGCCGTCTTGAAGCGTTCGTCGAAGTCGTCGCGCGTCAGGGTCCGGACCACGTAGTCCTGGACACTCATTCCTCTTTTCGCGGCGTGTCCCTTGAGCCGGTCGAGGAGCTCACCGTCTATCCGCAGGCTGAGCACTGTCGATCCCATGACGAACAGGGTTGCCGCGCCGCCCGCCCGGGCGTGTCACTTTCCGGAAGCGGCTCACTCGTTTGAGTGACGTAAGGTTTCGCCCCGTCAGATCGGCGGCCCGTCGGTGCCCCGCCGGTGGGCCCGCGGGCCGTTGGATCCGGGGCGTTCGGGGGGGTGTCCCGTGGTGTGGATCACGGGCGCGTGGCGTGATTCCGGTGGTCGTTAGACACGGTAATGAGTTACGCTAAATACATGCCGGACCTCTCCCATGGCGACGACGTAGCCGCCGTGAACTCCCTGCGCTCCGCCGTGATGCGCCTGTCCCGTCGGCTCAAGCACCAGCGGGTCGACGAGTCGCTGAGCCCCACCGAGATGTCGGTGCTCGGCACCCTCGCCGGATGCGGCTCCGCCACACCCGGCGAACTCGCCCGCAAGGAACATGTGCAGCCGCCGTCGATGACCCGCATCGTCGCGCTCCTGGAGGCCAAGGGACTGGTCAGGCTGGAGCCGCACCCCGAGGACCGGCGCCAGAAGGTCGTCACCTCCACCGAGCAGGCCGAGACCATGCTCAAGGAGAGCCGCCGCAAGCGGAACGCCTGGCTGGCCGACCTCGCCGCCGGACTCGACGACGAGGACTGGGCCAAGCTCCGCGAAGCCGCCCCCGTCCTCGAGAAGCTCGCCCACCTCTGAAGTCGGCACCCCGCGTTCCGCACTTCTGAACGACCACCGCTGAGTCGCGCTCAGCACCACGACGCCGAGGAGGCGAACCCACTTTGAGTACGGGACCCGGAGCAGACTCCGCCCCCGCACCAGCCGCCCACGACTCAACCGCCCGCCCCCGCAAGACCTCGATGTTCGCGAGCCTCAAGGTACGCAACTACCGCCTGTTCGCGACCGGAGCCGTCGTCTCCAACACCGGTACCTGGATGGCCCGCATCACCCAGGACTGGCTGGTGCTCTCCCTCACGGGATCCTCCGCCGCCGTCGGTGTCACCACGGCCATGCAGTTCCTCCCGATGCTGCTCTTCGGCCTGTACGGCGGTGTCATCGCCGACCGCTTCGCCAAGCGCAGCCTGCTCTTCTGCACCCAGGGCGCGATGAGCCTGTCGGGCCTGTTCCTGGCCGCGCTGACCCTGTCCGGCCACGTACAGGTCTGGCACGTCTACCTGGCCGCCTTCTTCACCGGGCTCGTGACCGTCGTCGACAACCCGACCCGGCAGTCCTTCGTCTCCGAGATGGTCGGACCCGACCAGGTCCGCAACGCCGTCTCGCTGAACTCCGCCAACTTCCAGTCCGCCCGGCTCATCGGCCCCGCGGTCGCCTCCGTGCTGACCGCCGCCGTCGGACCCGGCTGGGCCTTCCTCGCCAACGGCCTGTCCTTCCTCGCCCCGCTCACCGGCCTGCTGCTGATGCGCACCAGCGAGCTCCACGAGACCAAGCTCGCGCCGCGCGGCAAGGGACAGCTCAAGGAAGGCCTGCGGTACGTCTCCCGGCACCCCGAGCTGATCTGGCCGATCGTGCTCGTCGGCTTCGTCGGCACCTTCGGGTTCAACTTCCCGATCTGGCTCAGCGCCTACGCCGACGACGTCTTCCACGGAGGCGTCGGCATGTACGGCGTCTTCAACACCCTCATGGCGGTCGGCTCCCTCGCCGGAGCGCTGCTCGCCGCGCGCCGCCGCTCCACCCGACTGCGGGTGCTCGCCGGCGCCGCGATCGGCTTCGGCGCGCTGGAGGTCCTGGCCGCGTGGGCGCCCGGCGTCTGGGCCTTCGCCCCGCTGATCGTCCTCCTCGGCATCCTCGGCCTCACCGTCAACGTGACCGCGAACTCCACGGTCCAGATGGGGACGGAGCCGGAGATGCGGGGGCGGGTGATGTCCCTGTTCATGATGGTGTTCACCGGCGGTACCCCGCTCGGCGGGCCGCTCTTCGGCTGGCTCGCCGACCAGTACGGGGTGCGGGTCAGCTTCATGCTCGGCGGGGTGATCTGCGCGGCCGCGGCCGCCGGCGTCGGGCTCATGCTCGCCCGCGCCGCGAACCTCCGGCTCAAGGTCGACCTCCGGCGCGGGGAGCGACACCTGCAGTTCGTCCCGCGCGAGCCCCGCGAACTGGCGGTGGCCTGACCTGGTCCGGGGCGCCGGCCCCGTGCGACCCCAGCACGGGGTTCCGGCCCCCGGACCCCGGGCCTGGGCAGGCACCCCATCGCGGGGCCCGGCCGCCCGGCGTGGGCTGCGCTCCATGGCTGGACACCGACTCCGGCCGCCCAGCCCGGGGCTGCGCTCCATCGCGGGGCACCGACTCCGGCCGCCCGGCGTGGGGCTGCGCTCCATCGCGGGGCACCGACTCCGGCCGCCTGGCCTGGGGCTGCACTCCGGCCCGGGCACGCATCCGCTCGCCCCGGCCTGAGGCAGTCCGCCCCTGGCCCCAGCCCTTCTCCCACCCGCCCGCCCCCTCCGGGGGCGTTCGGCCCGGCGCCTGGCCTTGGGGAGTACTCCATCCCTGGACTCGCGGTCCGGCTGTCCCGTCTTGGGCCTGCACCCAGGCCTCTGCGTGAGGTTCGGATGTCCTCGCCCCTGGGCCTGCGCCTTAGCTCCGGCCCTGGCCGCCGGCCTCTCCGGCCTACGGACTCTGGCGTGGCCCCCTTTCGCTTGGCCCGCCCCTTTCTCCCACCCGCCCGCCCCCTCCGGGGGCGTTCGGCCCGGCGCCTGGCCTCGGGGAGTACTCCACGCCTGGACTCGCGGTCCGGCTGTCCCGTCTTGGGCCCGCGCCCAGGCCTCTGCGTGAGCTTCGGGTGCCCTCGCCCCTGGGCCGTCGGCCCGGCACCTGGCCTCGGGCAGCACCTCAGCCCCTGGGCGATCCAATCGCCGCTGCCTCAGGCCTGCGCCCAGGCGCCGGGTCCGTCCTTCGGCCACCCGGCCTTGGGCCTGCGCCGCCCAGGCTCCGGGCACGTACCCGGCGTCGACTCAGCCTTGGGCAGTCTGCCGCCTGGGGCGGCACGGGTGGGCAAGGCGGCACCCAGGTGCCGGGTGCGCGATTCAGTGGGCCTCGGCTAACGCGCCGCCGCCGTAGGGGCTGAGGATCGTCGCCGGGTGCGGCCCGGTGGGGCTTCTCGCGCCCCGCGGCGGAGCCGCTGATCCGGTACAGCCCCGCGCCCCTGAAGACACGCTCCGCGTGCCCCAGGGGCGTTGGTCGCGCCCCACGAGACGCAGTCGCTGATTGGCACCGGCCACGCCCCTGGAGCGGGCCTGCTGTGTGCGCCCCACGATGTGATCGGACTCAGCCCTGCGCCTGAAACGCGCACCCCCTCGGCCCACGGGCATGCCCACCGCACCACGCGACGGAGTCGCTGATCGACACAGGTCGCGTCCCGCGACGGAGGCGCTGATCGGTCACCGTCACGCGCCCCTGACGGGGGACACCCGCGCGCCCCGGATCATGCCCATCGCGCCCCCCCGCGACGGAGTTGCTGAGCGAAGACGGGTCGCGCCCCCGGAGGGAGGCCTAGCTTTCATGCCCGGGTCGGAGACCCCCGCCCCGGCGCCGTCGGATCCGTCACACTGTCACCCGTGAGACTTTTCGCCGCCGTGTTGCCGCCGGAATCCGCGATCGGGCCGTTGGGGGTCGCCGTCGATGGGCTGCCGGATGCCGGTGGGCTGCGGTGGACCGGGCGGGGCGGGTGGCATCTCACGCTCGCGTTCTACGGGGAGGTGCCCGAGGAGAGCGTGGCGGAGTTGGAGGCGCGGCTGGGGCGGGCGGCTGCCCGTACGCCGGAGTTCGCGCTGGCTCTGCGCGGGGGCGGACAGTTCGGCGGGCGGGCCCTGTGGGCGGGGGTGAGCGGAGACACGGCCACCCTCGGACGGCTGGCCGAACGCGCCGAGGCCGCCGGCCGCCGGGCCGGACTGCCCGGCGAGCACCGGCGCTACCGGCCGCACCTGACCCTGGCCCGCAGCCGCCACGCCTTCGACTTCGGCCCGTACGTCGAGGCGCTCGCCCCGTTCGAGGGGCCCGCCTGGACGGTGTCCGAGCTGGCCCTCGTCCGCAGCAACCTGCCCACGTCCGGGGTGCCCGGCGAGCAGCCCCGGTACGAGAAGGTCGCCGCGTGGCCGCTCGCCGCGCCGCGTTAGGCTCGACGCGTGGACCCGAAGACCCGAAACCGGATCATGGCCGGTGTGCTCGTGCTGATGTTCGTCGTCGTGGTGGTCGCGGCGGCCGCCGGCAGGTGAGCCCGCGCGGCCGCCACGGTCAGCGCTGCCCGGTCACCAGGCGAAGGCCTCCGGGGACGGACCCGGCCCCGGGAAGATCTCGTCCAGGGACGTGAGCAGTTCCTCGCTCAGCTCCAGCTCGACCGCCCGCAGCGCCGACTCCAGCTGCTCCGTCGTGCGCGGCCCGACGATCGGCCCGGTGACCCCGGGACGGGTCAGCAGCCAGGCCAGCGCCGTCTCGCCCGGCTCCAGACCGTGCTTGTCGAGCAGGTCCTCGTAGGCCTGCACCTTCTCGCGCATCGACGTGGACTCCAGCGCGCTCGCGCTGCGCCCGTCCCGGCGCCGGCTGCCTTCGGCCTCCTTCTTCAGGACGCCGCCGAGCAGCCCGCCGTGCAGCGGCGACCACGGGATGACGCCCAGGCCGTACTCCTGCGCGGCCGGGATGACCTCCATCTCGGCGCGCCGCTCGGCCAGGTTGTACAGGCACTGCTCGCTGACGAGGCCCATCGTGCCCCGGCGGGCGGCGATCTCGTTGGCCTGCGCGATCTTGTAGCCGGGGAAGTTCGACGACCCGGCGTAGAGGATCTTGCCCTGCTGGATCAGGACGTCGACCGCCTGCCAGATCTCCTCGAACGGAGTGCGGCGGTCGATGTGGTGGAACTGGTAGATGTCGATGTGGTCCGTCTGCAGACGCCGCAGGCTCGCCTCGACGGCCCGGCGGATGTTCACCGCGGAGAGCCGGTCGTGGTTGGGCCAGACGTCGCCGTCGCCCGCCATGTTCCCGTACACCTTGGTGGCGAGTACGGTCTTGTCCCGCCGCCCGCCCCCGTTGGCGAACCAGGTCCCGATGATCTCCTCGGTACGACCCTTGTTCTCGCCCCACCCATACACGTTGGCGGTGTCGAAGTAGTTGATGCCGCTGGCCAGCGCCGCGTCCATGATGGCGTGACTGTCCGGCTCGTCGGTCTGCGGACCGAAGTTCATGGTGCCGAGGACGAGCCGGCTGACCTTGAGTCCCGTGCGTCCGAGCTGCGTGTACTTCATGTCGAACCAGCCAAGACCGTGGAGTGCGCTCTAGGCAAGCGTCTCCGCCCGGCGCCTTCACCAGAACCGCGCGTTCGCCCCACGCGTCCCCGCTTTCACCGGGTCGCCAACGCCCTTTATCCTCAACGGCGTTACGCCGGTGACCAGGCGGCAAAAGGCGGGGGAGCCAGATCGGCATGAGCGGGAGCAATCAGGGCGAGGGTGGCGGCGGTGGGCGTGAGGAGGGGCTCGACGGGGGCGTGAAGCCGCTCGCCGTGTTCGATCCGGCGCGCATCGGCCCGTATCTGCTGCTCGGCCGGCTCGGGGCGGGCGGCATGGGCCGGGTGTTCCTCGCGCGGTCGGACAGCGGGCGCACCGTCGCGGTCAAGGTCGTGCACGAGGAGCACGTGTCGGACGCGCGTTTCCGGGCCCGGTTCCGGCGCGAGATCGAGGCGGCGCGCAAGGTGGGGGAGCGGTTCACGGCGCCGGTGCTCGACGCGGGTCCCGACGACGAGCCGCCGTGGGTCGCCACCGGGTACGTGCCGGGCCTCTCGCTGGAGCAGGTGGTGCGCCGGCACGGGCCGCTGCCCGTGGACTCGGTGCACGCGCTCGCCGACGGGCTGCTGCACGCCCTGAAGGACATCCACGACGCGGGCATCGTGCACCGCGACCTGAAGCCGTCGAACGTGATGCTGACCGTCGACGGCACCAAGGTCATCGACTTCGGTATCGCGCGGGCGCTGGAGGCGTCCGTCGAGTCGCTGCTCACGAGTACGGGGATGGTCGTCGGGTCGCCCGGGTTCATGTCGCCGGAGCAGGTGCGCGGGCGCAGCGCCGGGGTCAAGAGCGACGTGTTCACGCTGGGCTGCGTGCTGACGTACGCGGCGACGGGGCGGCTGCCGTTCGGGCACGGTGCCAGCAGTGGGCACGCGGTGATGTTCCAGATCGTGGAGGACGAGCCGGATCTCACGGGGATCGAGGACGAGGCGCTGCGCGCGCTCGTCGTGCGCTGCCTCGCCAAGGGGGTCGACGAGCGGCCCGATGTGGACGAGCTGCTCGCGGATCCGGAGCGGGTGCGTCCGGCTGCGGGCGGCGGGGCGGCGTGGCTGCCCGCCGAGGTCGTGGCGCGGCTGGCGCAGCAGTCGGCGCGGCTGCTCGACGCGGAGGCGGTGCCGCTGCGGGAGGAGCCGGTGGACCGGGCGACGGTCGGGCTGCGGGCGGGCGCGGAGGCGGTGCTCCCGGCGGTGACGGCGGGGGGTGGTGGGGGGAAGGCCACGAAGAAGGCCGAGCGGCAGCCGAAGCGGCGCCGGCGGTTGTTCGTGGTGCTGCCCGTCGCGGTCGTCCTGACGGTGGGCGGCGGCACGATGGCGCTGCTGCCGTACGTGCGGGACGACGGGGACGCGCAGGCCCGGCGCCCGTCGAGCGGCGCGAGTGCGACGGTGAGCGTGTCCCCGACGGGTTCGGCGTCCGCGTCCCCGTCCGTGTCCGCGTCCAAGTCCGCTAAGCCGAAGGGGAAGAAGAAGGACGGCGGGGGTGACAAGGGGGAGTCCGCGGCTCCGGGCGGGGCCGACGGGGAGCAGGCGCGGGACGAGGACGGTGGCTCCGGTACGGCGTCGGGCGGTGCGGCCGGCGCCGGGAGCGGAACGGACACTTCCGGTGGGTCCACCGGGTCCGGGTCCGGGTCCGGCTCCGGGTCGTCCGGCGACGGTTCGGGAGGCGGTTCGTCCGCCGGTTCGCCGCCGCCCGCGATGACGAGTTACCGGCTCGACTACACGAACTCCTGTGTCGGCGCCTGCTCGATGCCGATCAAGGCGAGTTGGCCGGCGGTCTCCCGGGCCACCCGCTACGAGATCAACTACGTCAACAAGGGCAGCCAGTTCACGGAGAAGAACGTGAACACGACGTACTCGACGTCCGGCACGAGCTACACGATCACGGGCCCGTTCTCCGGCGACGAGATCTGCATCAAGATCCGTGCGGCGAACAGCTACGGCCCGTCGGCGTGGGCGAAGACGACGTGCGCGACGGTGCCGTACTAGGCCGTGCCTTCGAACTGCGGGTAGGGGCCGCCGATGGCCCAGGCCTGGTGCAGCGCGTCGGCGAAGGCGCCGGCGAGTTTGTGCTCGCCGGAGGCGTTCGGGTGGGTGCCGTCGTAGGTGTCGCGGTGGATGTCGTACGACTCGGGGACCGAGGCGAGCAGCAGCGGGGAGCGGGGTTCGGAGAGGTCCGCGACGGCCTTCGCGAGCAGGGTGTTGAAGTGGGCGACCTGCGCGGCGAAGGGGGCGTCGGTCTCGGCCCGTACGTTCGGGATGACGGGGAGCATGACCATGCGGACGGTGGGGTTCGCGGCGCGGGCGGCGGCGACGAAGCGGCGCACGTTCTCGGCGGTCTGCTCGGCGTCGGTGTAGAAGCCGAGGTCTATCAGGCCGAGGGAGATGAGCAGGGTGTCGGCGCCGGCGGCGGTGACGGCGTCGCCGATGACGGGTGCCATGTGCTGCCAGCCCTCGCCCCAGCCGGCGAGGTGCTGTTGCGGGAAGCCGGGGTCGGCGTAGTCGTGGGTGCCGCCGTACAGGGCGGTGCGGGGGCCGACGACGGCGCAGTCGGTGCCGGTGGCGCGCAGGTGCTGCCACATGCGCAGGCGCCAGGTGTGTTCACCGGCGCTCCCGATGGTCATCGAGTCACCGACGAACATGAACCTGAGCATCCGCTCATCATGGTCGATGCCGCGGAGATCACGCCGGTCAGGTGCGTGTGAGACCGGACACGCCTGGCAAGCTGGGGGCATGCGTGCGGACAAGGCGTGGTCGCGGACGGGGCGGATCGGTGCGGTGCTCGCCGCCACCGTTCTGGTGACGGGGGCGGCCGTGGTGCCGGCCGGGGCGGACGGGCGGTCGCCCGGCTCGGACGGGTTCACGATCCAGGACCCGCGGATCACGGAGTCCAGCGGCCTGGCCGCGTCCCGGGCGCACCCCGGCGTGTACTGGACGCACAACGACAGCGACGACGGCGCGTACCTGTACGCGATCGACGGGCGGACGGGGAAGACGGTCGCGACGCTCACGCTCACCGGGATCGGTTCGCCGCGTGACGTCGAGGCGATCTCGATCGGTCCGGACGGTGACCTCTACGTCGGTGACATCGGCGACAACCTGGGGGGCTCCTGGGACCACGTCTGGATCTACCGGCTGCCCGAGCCGAAGGAGCTGCGCGACCAGACCGTGCGGGCCACGCAGTACGTCGTGAAGTACGCGGACGGGCCGCGCAACGCCGAGTCACTGATGGTCCATCCGAAGACCGGCCGGGTCTACATCGTGGAGAAGGGCGAGGACGGCGGCGGGCTGTACGAGGGCCCGGCGCGGCTGAGCACGGCGGGTACGAACACCTTCCGCCGCGTCGCCGACATCGATCTCTGGGCCACGGACGCGGCGTTCTCCCCGGACGGGAAGCAGCTGGCGGTGCGCGGGTACTTCGGCGGTGTCTCGTACGCGTGGAACGACGGCAGGCCGAAGCGGGAGGGGCAGTTGAGCGTCCCGATGCAGCCGCAGGGCGAGTCGGTGACGTACACGCCGGACGGCCGGACGCTGCTGTACGGCAGCGAGGGCAAGGGCAGTTCGGTCCGCCCGGTCGAGGTGGAGGGCGCCGGATCGGGTGCCGGCACGGGGACTCCCGGGACGGGCTCGGACGAGAGTGGTGGCGACGGCGGCGCCGGCATCACGGGCAAGGCCGGTGCGGTGGGCGCCGCGGTCCTCCTGATCGTGGCGGTCGGCATAGGGCGCCTGACCCGCAGGTCGAAGCGCGGCTGAGCCGGGACCGGCCCGAAAGGGGAACGGGGGACCGCACGCCGGCCGGTGCCGGTGTGCGGTCCCCCGTGGACGAGCCGGACCCTGTGGAGGTCAGAGCTGACCGATGACGTAGTCGATGCAGTTCGTCAGGGCCGTGATGTCCGCCGGGTCGATCGCCGGGAACATCGCGATGCGCAGCTGGTTGCGGCCGAGCTTGCGGTAGGGCTCGGTGTCGACGATCCCGTTGGCGCGGAGCACCTTCGCGACGGCGGCCGCGTCGACCGAGTCGTCGAAGTCGATCGTGCCGATGACCTGCGAGCGCTTGGCGGCGTCGGTGACGAACGGCGTGGCGTACTTCGACTCCTCGGCCCAGCTGTACAGGCGCGTCGAGGAGTCCTTGGTGCGGGCCGTCGTGAAGGACAGGCCGCCCTGGCTGTTCATCCACTCCAGCTGCTCGCCGAGCAGGAAGAGCGTGGCGAGCGCGGGCGTGTTGTACGTCTGGTTCTTGCGGGAGTTGTCGATCGCCGTGGGGAGGCTGAAGAACTCCGGGATGTGGCGGCCCGAGGCGTGGACGCGCTCGGCGCGCTCGATCGCGGCGGGGGAGAAGACCGCCACCCACAGGCCGCCGTCGGAGGCGAAGGACTTCTGCGGGGCGAAGTAGTAGACGTCGGTCTCGGCGATGTCGACGGGCAGACCGCCCGCGCCGGACGTGGCGTCGACCAGGACGAGGGCGCCCTCGTCGGCACCGGCCACGCGCTTGATCGGGGCGGCGACACCGGTGGAGGTCTCGTTGTGGGTCAGGCCGTACACGTCGACGCCGGCCTCGGCCTGCGGCTCGGGGTGCGTGCCCGGCTCGGAGGCGATGACGGTCGGCTCGGCGAGCCACGGGGCCAGCTTGGCGGCCTTGGCGAACTTGGACGAGAACTCGCCGAAGTTCAGGTGCTGGGACTTGTTCTCGATCAGGCCGTGCGTCGCCACGTCCCAGAACGCGGTGGAGCCGCCGTTGCCGAGGACGACCTCGTAGCCCTCGGGGAGGGAGAACAGGTCCTTCACGCCCTCGCGGACGCGGCCGACCAGGTTCTTGACCGGGGCCTGGCGGTGGGAGGTACCGAGCAGGGAGGTGCCGGTCGCGGCCAGGGCGTCCAGCGCCTCCGTCCGCACCTTGGAGGGGCCCGCGCCGAATCGTCCGTCGGCGGGCTTGATGTCAGCGGGAATCTGGATCTCAGCCACGAAAGGGAGACTAGCGGGTGGTTCCGGCCGACCTGCGCGTTGTCCGTCCGGTGAGATGGGCGGGGACCGGGTGGCGGACGGCCACCCGGCCTCGGCCCGTGAAGGCACCGTCGTGCGGTCAGGCGTCGAGCACGACCGGCAGCTCGAACAGGTCGTTCTGGGTGACGACCGGCTTGTTGCGCAGCTCACCGGGCTCGACCGCGAGCCGCAGGCCGGGGAAGCGGGCGTACAGGGCGGGCAGCGCGACGCCGGCCTCCAGGCGGGACAGGGCCGCGCCGGGGCAGACGTGCGGGCCGTGGCCGAAGGAGATGTGCCGGGTCGGCGAGGTGCGGGTGATGTCGAAGTCGCCGGCGGTCGGGCCGTGCGCCTGCTCGTCGCGGCCGATGGCGCCGTAGGACACGATCAGGGCGTCGCCCTCGCGGATCGTCTTCCCGCCGACCTCGACGTCCTCGGCGGCGAAGCGGATCAGGACGTGCGAGGTGGGGGTGGAGTGGCGCAGGGTCTCCTCGACGACCTGCTCCCAGGTGGCCTTGCCGTCGAGGACGAGGGCCAGCTGCTCGGGGTGCTTGGACAGGTTCACGACCGCGTTGACGATGAGGGAGATCGTCGTCTCGTGGCCGGCGGCGACCATCAGCTGGAGGGTGGAGACGATCTCCTCGTCGGTGAGGTGGTCACCGTTCTCGGAGGCCTGGATCAGGGCGCTGGTCAGGTCGTCGCCGGGTTCGGCGCGGCGGGCGGTGACGACGGCGCCCATCATCGCGGCGAGCTCCATGAGCGTCGCGACGACCTCCTCCGGCGGGGTCTGGGTGGAGAAGAACTTGTCGAACAGGACCTTCAGGCGCGGGTGGTCGGCCTCGTCGATGCCCATGAGGTCGCTGATCACGTACATGGGGAGCGGGTAGGCGAACTCCGCCTTGAGGTCGACGGTCGCGCCGCTGCCGGTGGGGAGCTTGTCGAGCAGTCCGGCGGTGAGTTCCTCGATCCGCTCGCGCATCCGCTCGACCCGGCGCACGGTCAGCGCCTGGGCGACGAGGGCGCGCATGCGGCGGTGGTCCTCGCCGTCGACGGTGAGCATCGAGCGGCCGGGGTTGGCGAGGCCGATCAGCGGCCAGTCGGCGGGGATCTCGCCGCGCTTCCAGGCGCCCCACACCTCGATGTCCTTCACCAGGCGCTTGTCGGTGAGGAGTTGGCGGGCCTCGGCGTGGTGGGTGACCGCCCACACGGGGACGCCGCCGGGCAGTTCCACCTCCACCAGGGGCCCCGCCGCGCGCAGCTTGGCGCTCTCCCCGTCCAGGTCGGTGACGAACGGGTCGAGGGCGATGCGGCCGGCGGAGGCGTGCGGGCACGCGGAAGCGGAAGTCGTCATGGGTGGTCTCCAAGAGTCCTGGACGGGAGTGGGTGGCGTCAGAGCGCGGGCGTCGGCGTGAAGCGGACCGGGAGGTCGGTGAGGCCGCGCAGCCACGGCGAGGGCCGCCGGGTGAGCGCGGCGGCCGTCGTCGCCAGGTCGATGTCGGGCAGCCGGTCGAGGACGACCTCGATGGCGGTCCGGGCGATGACCTCGGCGACCTCCTGTGCGGGGAACGGGCAGCGGTGCTCGCCGTGCCCGAACGAGAAGTGGGCGCTGTTGCCGCCGGTGAGGACGGAGGCGTCGGTGCGGACCTGCGGGTCGGCGTTGGCCGCGGCGAGGCCCAGCAGGAGCAGGTCGCCGGAGCGGATGTGGCGGTCGCCGAGCCGGGTGTCGCGGGTGGCCCAGCGCCCGGCGACGTTCTGCGTCGGGGTGTCCTCCCACAGCACCTCGTTCATCGCCTCGGCGACGCTGTGCCGGCCGCCGAACAGGGAGGCGGCGAAGCGGTCGTCGGTGAGCATCAGGCGCAGGGAGTTGCCGATCCAGTCGGCGGTGGGCTGGTGCCCGGCGGCCATCATCACCATGAGGTCCTGGGCGACCTCCTCGTCGGTGAACCCGGAGGGGTCCTGGAGCATGTACGAGGCGACGTCCTCGCCCGGCGCGGTGTGCTTGGCGGCGAGCAGCTCGACCATGGACCGGGCGAGGTGCTGCTGGCCGGCGAGGGCGCGTTCGCGGCCGTCGATCATGTCGTTCATCGCGGAGACCAGGCCGGGGCCCTGCGCGTCGGAGAAGCCGTAGATGCGGGCCAGGACGCGGACGGGGAGCAGCATCGCGTAGTCGGCGACGATGTCGCACTCGCCCTTGCCGCAGAAGCCGTCGATGAGCTCGTCGGCGAACTGCTCGGCGTGTGCCTTGAGTTCGAACGGGTCGACGGCTTCGAGGGCGTGGCTGATCATCGCGGCGCGCTGCCGGTGCCGTTCGCCGACGGTGTAGAGGATCGACGGCTGCTTGTGGCCGATCATCGGCAGCAGCGGCCAGTCGGCGGGGATGTTCTCCCACTGGTTCCACAGGTCGGAGTCGCGGCTGAAGAGGGCCGGGTCTCCGGTCACCTGGTGCAGTTCGCGGTAGCCGAGGACCAGCCAGGCGGGGATGTCGCCGTCGAGGACGACGGGGGCGACGGCGCCGTGGTCGCGGCGCATCTCCCGGTAGAGGGTGGCGGGTTCGGTCGCGAAGCGCGGGCCGGACAGGGGGACGGGCGCGGTGCCGTGCTCGGACGCGGGGCAGCCGGGGCTTGTCACGGGGCGGTCTCCTGAGGCACGTACGGCTGACGGTCTGCAGCGGTATGGGGGGCGTAGAGCGTCTTGAGGTGTTCGAGGAGCGTGATCAGGACGTCCTTGCTGGAGGTGCGGGCGCGTGCGTCGCAGCGGACGAGCGGCACCTCGGGGTCGAGGTCGAGGGCCTCGCGGAGCTGTTCCAGGGTGTGGTGGGGGCCGCCGAAGTCGTTGTGGGCGACGATGAACGGTGTGCCGTGGTGCTCCAGGCGGTCGATCGCGTACCAGGAGTCCTCGATGCGCCGTGAGTCGACGAGGACGACGGCGCCGAGCGTGCCGGAGAACAGGCGGTCCCACAGGAACCAGAAGCGTTCCTGGCCGGGGGCGCCGAACAGGTAGAGGACGTTGTGCTCGTCGAGCGTGATGCGGCCGAAGTCGAAGGCGACGGTCGTCGACGTCTTCGTGCGGACGCCGTCGAGGTCGTCGACGCCCTGCCCGGCCTGCGTCATCGTCTCCTCGGTGTTGAGGGGACGGATCTCGCTGACGGAGCGGACCAGGGTGGTCTTGCCGACGCCGAAGCCGCCGACGATCACGACCTTCAGGCCGTTGTCGGCGCCGGCCGCCAGTTCCCGGCGGCCGCTGGGCGGTTCAGAGGTTGCGGAGTCCAACGAGCACCTGCTCCAGGATGTCGGGATCGGGAAGACGGTGGGGGGAGGCGGCGATCCGCGGGTGACGGACGCTGATGCGGCCCTGCACCAGGAGGTCGGAGAGCAGGACGCGCACGATGCTCACCGGCAGGCCGAGCTCGGCCGCCACCTCCACCACCGCGGTCGGCCGGGCGCACATCCGCAGGATCGTGGCGTGCTCGGACGGCATGCCGGGCGCCGGGTCCGACTCGGTGACGACGAGCGACACCAGGTCGAACGGCACGTCGGTCGCGGGCCGGCTGCGGCCTCCGGTGAGGGTGTAGAGGCGGTCGGGTGCGTCGTCCCGGCCGGGGCGGCTCATGACGCCGGGAGCGCGGCCGGGGCGTCCGGCTGCCGGGCCTCGGCGCGCAGATGCTCGCCGAGCTGCTCGACGAGCTCGGACATGGTGTGCCCGACGAGGCCCGCGTCGGCGTCCTCGTCGGCGATCGCGGCGAGGTGGGCGCCCTCTCCGGCGCCGACGATGAACAGGGTGCCGCCGTGGAACTCGGTCATCGAGGAGCGCACTCCGCCGGTCCCGTCGCCGAACTCGGCGGACGCGCCGTGCGCCAGGGACTGGATCCCGGCGGCGATGGCGGCGAGCTGGTCCGCCTGGTCGGTGGAGAGCTCGGGGGTGTGGCACAGCTTGAGGCCGTCGCGCGACAGGACCAGGGCGTGGCGGGTGCCCGGGGTGCGCTTGAGGAGGCCTTCGAGCAGCCAGGTCAGGCCGGCGCCGGTGGTGGTCCCGCTCATCGGGGGGTGTCCTCTTCTTCCTGCTGGTGTTCTACGGGGTCTTCGGTGCGGGGCGCGGTGGCGCGGACCGCCTGGCGGAAGCTGCTGAAGCGGGCGGCGGCGGTGGCGGGGGCCTCCGGCGTGGTGCCGGTGTGCTCCGTGCGCCCGGCGGGGGCGGCCGTCGCGGCGGCTCCGGCGGCCTCGGCGGCGCGGGCCTGGGCGCGCTCGGCGGCGGCGAGGGTCCGGCCGCGGGTCCGCTTGGGCAGCCCGCTGTCACCCGGAGCCGGAGCCGGAGCCGGTGCCCCGGCCGGGGCCGCCTCGCGCGCACCCCGTACCGGAAGGGCGTCGGCGGCGGGCTCATGACGTACGGCTTCGTGCTCGACGACCGCGTGCTCCACGGCTGTGTGCTCGACGGCCGTGTGCTCGACGGACCCCGCGCCCGCGGGACGCGGAACCGGCCCCGGCGCGGGCGCGACCGGCGTCGGCTCCGGCGTCCGGGACAGCAGCTCCTGCGGGATCAGGAGCAGCACCCCGGTGCCGCCCCGCGCGGACGGCCGGAACGACACGGTCAGTCCGTGCTTGCGGGCCAGCCGGCCCACGACGGCGAGTCCGAGCCGGGTGCCGGACAGGCCGCCCAGGCCCGTCGACCCGGCCGCCTCGCCGGAGACCGCGTGCTCGGCGCGGCGCAGCTGCACCGGTCCCATCACGAGCCCGGAGTCCTCGACGGAGACGATGACGCCGGCCGGGACCTCCTCGACGTAGACGTGCACCTCGGCGGTGGGCGGCGAGAAGTTGGCGGCGTTGTCGAGGAGTTCGGCGAGGGCGTGCATGACGCCCTCGGCGGCGTGGCCCGCGACGGCGGCGGCGGTGTTGGCGTGCACGCGCACGCGCTGGTAGCCGACGATGCGGCCCATCGCGCCGCGCAGGATCGACTCCATGGGGATGGGGCGGGCCCAGCGGCGGCCCGAGCGCGCGCCGGTGAGCACGGCGACCGAGTCGGCGAGCCGGCCGGCCTGGGCGGTGCGGTGGTCGAGGTGGAGCAGGTCGGCGAGGACGTCCTCGTCGGTGTGCCGGTGCTCCATCTCGCGCAGGTCGGCGAGCATGCCGGTGGCGAGGGCCTGCATGCGTCCGGCGGCGTTGGCGCAGGCGGCGAGCGCGGCGGCCCGTTCGGCGCGGGCGGTGCGCAGTTGCGTGGCGAGCTCGCCGGCGTGCGCGGCGCGGGCGTCCCGGGCCTGCGTCAGTTCGGCGGCGGTACGAGCCTGTTCGGCGATGAGGCGGGCCTGTTCGGCGGCGCTCCGGTCGGCGGCGTGCCGCAGTTCGGTGACGCGGCGGCGCAGCGCGTCGGCCTCGCGGCGGGCGTGTGCGGCGTATCCGGCCAGGGCGGAGAAGGCGAGCGCGGCGACGGCGACGCCCCAGGCGAGGGGGGTGCGCACGGAGTCCGGCGCGAGGGCGACCGCCCCCGTGCCGAGCGCTCCGGTGACGAGGAGGGCGGCCAGCAGGGTGAGCGCGGCCGGGCGTGCGGGCGGCCGGATGGGCGCGGTCATCGGTCGGGTCCTCGGGGGGAGGGGGGTCAATTTCCGGTCACTATAGGAGAGTTGGTGATCGGTTTGGGAACGTGTATGTCCGTATCGTGAAAAAGTGGGCGCAGTCCTGCCGTGCCGCGGGCACTTCGGGGCTGCATCCTGGAGGGCATGGACGATCTGGACGGCCTGGAACGGGAACTGCGGACGGCCGTGCGCGGCGGGGTCGACTTCTCCGTCACCGCGCGTGCCCTGAACACGATGGACGCGTCCAACTACCGCCGGGTGCCGCTCGGGGTGTTCGCCCCGAGAGACGGCGACGACGTGGCCGCGGCCCTGGAGGTGTGCCGGCGGCGCGGGGTCCCGGTCGTGGGCCGCGGCGGCGGCACCTCGATCGCGGGCCAGGCCACCGGCACCGGCCTCGTCGTCGACTTCACCCGGTACATGAACGGGATCGTGGACCTCGACCCGGAGACCCGAACGGCCCGGGTCCAGCCGGGAGTCGTCCTCGACCGGCTCCAGTCGGCCGCCGCCCCGCACGGCCTGCGCTTCGGCCCCGACCCGTCCACGCACAGCCGCTGCACCGTCGGCGGCATGATCGGCAACAACTCGTGCGGCTCCCACTCCGTCGCCTGGGGCACGACCGCCGACAGCGTGGCGGCCCTCGACGTGCTCGCGGCCGACGGCACGGCGTACCGGATCGGCCAGGGCTGGAAGGGCGCGCCGGAGCCCCTGCACGGTCTCGTCCAGCGCGAACTGGCCCGGATCCGCACCGGTTTCGCCCCCTACGCCGGGCTGCCGCGCCGCATCTCCGGCTACGCCCTGGACGCGCTGCTCCCCGAGCACGGCACCGACCTGGCCCGCTTCTTCTGCGGCACCGAGGGCACCCTCGGGCTCGTCACCGAGGCGACCGTGAAACTCGTCGAGGCGCCGCGTGCGACGGCCCTCGCCGTGCTGGGGTACGCGGACGAGAGCGCGGCGGCGGAGGCGGCCGCCGGCCTGCTTCCGTACTGGCCGCTGACCGTGGAGGGCATGGCCGCCGACCTCGTGCCGGACCGCTCCGGGCTGCCGAAGGGCGGCGCCTGGCTGTTCGTGGAGACGGGCGGCGCGACCCCGGCCGAGGCGCGGGACGCCGCCGGGCGGATCGTGCGCGCGGCCGACGCCGTGGACGCGCTCGTGGTCGCGGACCCGGCCGGTCAGCGCGCGCTGTGGCGGATCCGCGAGGACGCGTCCGGCACCGCGACCCGTATGCCCGACGGCAGCGAGGCCTGGCCCGGCTGGGAGGACTGCGCGGTGCCGCCCGCCCGACTCGGCGCGTATCTGCGGGACTTCAGGGGCCTGATGGCCGAGCACGGGCTGCGCGGCACCCCGTACGGCCACTTCGGTGACGGCTGCATCCACGTCCGCATCGACTTCGACCTGCTGTCGGAGGCCGGCGTGCGCCGCTTCCGGCGCTTCTCTGAGGACCTCGCCGCGCTCGTCGTCACGCACGGCGGCTCCCTGTCCGGCGAGCACGGTGACGGCCAGGCCCGCGCCGAACTGCTCCCGAAGATGTACGGGGACCGGCTCGTCGGCCTGTTCGAGCAGGTCAAGGGCGCCTGGGACCCGGCGGACCTGCTGAATCCCGGCATCCTGGTCCGCCCCGCCCGACTCGACGAGAACCTGCGTTTCGCCCCGCTGCCCCGCGAGCCCGTCGATGTCGTCTTCGGCTATCCGCAGGACGGCGGCGACTTCTCGGCGGCGGTCCGGCGCTGCGTCGGCGTCGCCAAGTGCCGTACGGAGCAGGCGGGTCCGGGTGGCGTGATGTGTCCGTCGTTCCGGGCGACCGGCGAGGAGGAGCACTCGACGCGGGGCCGGGCCCGGCTGCTGCACGAGATGCTCGCGGGCGAGGTCGTCACCGACGGCTGGCGCTCGGAGGAGGTGCGGGACGCGCTCGACCTGTGCCTGTCCTGCAAGGGCTGCCGCTCCGACTGTCCGGTCGGCGTCGACATGGCCACGTACAAGGCGGAGTTCCTGCACCACCACTACGCGGGCCGGCGCCGCCCCGCCGCGCACTACGCGCTCGGGTGGCTGCCGCGCTGGCTGCGCCTCGTGGAACGCACGCGCACGGCGGGGCTCGTCAACTCCCTCGCCTCCGTACGGATGTTGGCGTCTCTCGCGAAGAAGCTGAGCGGGATCGCGGCCCGGCGCGACATCCCGCGCGTCGCCCGGCGGACCTTCAGCGCGGACTGGCGCCCGGGGCGGCCCCCGGCCGGAACCGAGCGCCGTGCGGTGCTGTGGCCGGACACGTTCACGGAGCATCTGACCCCGCAGGCCGGGCACGCGGCCGTACGGGTCCTGACCGCGGCCGGGATCACCCCGCTCCCGGCGCCCCGCGCGCGGGGCCGCGTGTGCTGCGGCCTCACCTACGTGTCGACCGGTCAGCTGGACCGGGCGAAGGCCGTCCTGCGCCGCACCCTCGACACGCTGCGCCCGGCGCTCGACGCGGACCTCCCGGTGATCGTCCTGGAGCCGTCCTGCGCGGCGGCCCTCCGCTCCGACCTGCCCGAACTGCTCCCCGACGACCCGCGGGCCCGGCTGCTCGCGGACCGCGTCCTGACCTTCGCCGAGGCCCTCGAACGTCTCGCCCCGGACTGGACCCCGCCCCGTGTCGACCGCCCCGTCACCGGCCAGACCCACTGCCACCAGCACGCGGTGCTCGGCGACGCGGCCGACCGGCGGCTGCGCGAGAAGGCCGGCCTGACCGGGGAGCTGAGCGGCGGCTGCTGCGGCCTCGCCGGGAACTTCGGCTTCGAGGACGGCCACTACGAGGTCTCCGCGGCCTGCGCGGAGGAGGCGCTGCTCCCGGCGGTGCGCGGCGCGGCCCCCGGCACGGTCGTCCTCGCCGACGGCTACTCCTGCCGCACCCAGCTGGAGCAGCTCGGCGGGGTGCGGGGCCGGCACCTGGCGGAGGTGCTGGCCGAACACCTGGACCCGGCCTGATCCGAACGAAAAGCTCCAGGACCTGTCTGTCGGACCCGGCTAGGCCCCTCCGCCCCCGGCCCGTGTGACCTCGTGGGCCAGGGCGAGGAGGTCGGGGACGGACGGGTGGCCGGGGCCGGGGCGGCGGGCCAGGTGGACCGGGAGCGGCGGGGCGTCGGTGAGCGGGACATAGACGACGCCCGGGTGCGGATGCATCCGTACGGTCGCGGTCGAGGTGACGCCGACGGCCTGGTCGGAGGCGATCGCGGCGAGCCAGTCGTCGGTGTTGGCGACGGTCAGCGCGGCGGTGGGGCGCGCGGCGGGCGGCCACAGTTCCAGGGCGGTCGTGCCGGACACCGTGTTCAGGGCGATGACCTGGTCGCGGAGGTCCGCGAGGCGCAGGGCGGGGCGCCGGGCGAGCGGGCTGTCGGAGGGCACGGCCGCGACGCGCGCCTCCTCGTGCAGCAGCTCGGTCACCAGGCCCGGCGTCTCGACGGGGCCGCGCAGCAGGGCGACGTCGACGGCGCCGCGGGTGAGCCCGGCCGTCCGGTCGTCGATGCGCAGCAGCTCCAGCGGCACGTCCGGATGCTCCTGCCGCCAGCGGCGCAGCAGCGGGGTCGTGTAGGCGCCGGCGGCGGACCAGGCGTGCCCGAGCCGCAGCGGGCGCGAGGGGGTGCGGGCGGCGGCCAGCGCGTCCTCGAACGCGGCGACGGCGGCGATCGCCTTCTCGCGGAACGCGTGCCCCTCCGGGGTCAGCGCGAGGTGGTGCGTCGAACGGTCCACGAGCCGCACCCCGAGCGAGGTCTCCAGCGCGGCCAGCGTGCGGGAGACGGCGGGCTGGGTGAGGCCGAGGCGGGCGGCGGCGCGCGTGACGTTGGCCTCCTCGGCGACGGCGAGGAAGCAGCGCAGGTGCCGCAGTTCGACGGAGTGGTCCCGGCTCATGTCCGGGGAGCATAACGGGAGCACACAAGGCATTTCACGCGCCATGCCCGGCGGCTCTAGCGTGGAGGACGGGAATGAGGATGCAGTGCATTCTCCTGGACGGTAAAGTCCACAATATTGAACTCGACAGTCGTGGCCAGGCAGCAGTGGCCGGCAGGTGGATCAGTGGGGAGGCACGAGGCCTTGTGAACGGCTCGCGCACGGACAGTCGGCCGCGGACGGCCCTCGCGGCCGACGGCACCGGGACGGAGGGCACCGCCTCCGGTTCGCGGCGCGCGGCGCTCGGCCCGGTGGGCCTCGTCCTGGCCGGCTGCGTGTCCGTCCAGTTCGGCGGCGCGCTCGCGGTGACGCTCATGCCGCGCGCCGGCGCGGTCGGCGTGGTCACGCTGCGCCTGATCGTGGCGGCGATCGTGCTGCTGGTGGTGTGCCGGCCGCGCCTGCGCGGGCACTCGCGCGCCGACTGGGGCACGGTCCTCGCGTTCGGCGTCGCGATGTGCGGCATGAACCTGCTCTTCTACCAGTCCGCCGCCCGTATCCCGCTGGGCCTGGCCGTCACCTTCGAGGTGCTCGGCCCGCTCACCCTCTCCGTGCTGGCCTCCCGCCGGGCGATCAACTTCCTGTGGGCCGGACTCGCCCTGTGCGGCGTCTTCCTGCTCGGCGGCGCGGGCGACGGGCTCGGCGGCCTCGATCCCGTCGGCGTCGCGTTCGCCGTCACGGCGGGCGCGTGCTGGGCCCTGTACATCGTCTTCAGTGCCCGCACCGGCCGCCGCTTCCCCCAGGCGGACGGACTCGCCCTGGCGATGGCGGTCGCGGCGGTCCTCTGCCTCCCGCTCGGCATCGCGACCGCGGGGGACCGGCTCCTGGAGCCGAAGACCGTGGCCCTGGGCTCGGCCGTCGCCATCCTCTCCTCGGTCCTCCCGTACACCCTCGAACTGATGGCGCTGCGCCGCCTGCCCGCCTCCACCTTCGCCGTGATGATGAGCCTCGAACCGGCCATCGCCGCCCTGGCCGGCTTCCTCATCCTCAGCCAGGCCCTGACCTGGCTGGAGGCCCTCGCCATCGCCCTGGTGATCGCGGCCAGCATGGGCGCGGTCCGCACCCAGGTCACCGGAGCGAAGGCCGTCCCGGCGCGGCTGGACTGACTCCGTCGCGTCGTCGTTCACCGCGGGCCGGTGGGGCCTGGTCGCGCAGTTCCCCGCGCCCCTGAAGGCATGCGCTGCGCGCAGCCTTCCCCGATGAGATGGCGCACGAAGTGCGCATCTCAGGGGCGCGGGGAACTGCGCGACCAGCCCCCACCGGACCCGCAGGCGGAATCCCGCCACCCCGATTTTTCATGCAAGCACGCTTGATTGTTTCTCGGCGCGCTGCCATGCTCCGGACACGCCGCACACCGTCCTGCCCCGAGGGAGCGCACCGTGTCCGAACAGCCGTCCGTGTTCGATGACTTGCGGGACGAGAGCGAGGAACTCGACCGGCTCGTCGCCGGGATCGAGGAGGGGCGGTGGGCGCTGCCGACACCCGCGCCGCGGTGGACCGTCGCCCATCAGATCGCCCATCTCGCCTGGACGGACCACTCCGCGCTGCTCGCCGTCGAGGACCCGGACGCGTTCGCGGGGCTGGTGGCGAAGGCGCTGACCGCGCCGGACACGTTCGTCGACGAAGGGGCCGAGGCCGGGGCCGCACGGGGGCCCGCAGCGCTGCTCGCCGAGTGGCGCGACGGGCGGGCGCGGCTGCAGAAGGCGCTGAGGGAAGCGGCCGGGAGCCGGACGAAGTTCCCCTGGTACGGGCCGCCGATGTCCGCCGCGTCGATGGCCACGGGCCGCCTCATGGAGACCTGGGCGCACGGCCAGGACGTCGCCGACGCGCTCGGCGTCACCCGCGTCCCCACCGACCGCCTGCGCCACATCGCCCGCATCGGCGTCCGCGCCCTCCCCTTCGCGTTCGGCGCGCACGGACTGCCCGTGCCGCAGGAGGAGTTCCGGGTCGAGCTGACCCTGCCGAGCGGGGCCCCGTGGACGTACGGGCCCGAGGACGCCGCCCAGCGCGTCACCGGGTCCGCGCTCGACTTCTGTCTGCTCGTCACCCAGCGCGCCCACCGCTCGGACCTCGACGTACGCGCCGAGGGCCCCGACGCCGACCGCTGGCTCGACATCGCCCAGGCCTTCGCCGGCCCGCCCGGACAGGGCCGGGCGCCCCGGGGCGGTCAGGCGTGACCCCGCCCCGCACGAGCCCCCTGCGCATCGGCAACGCGTCCGGCTTCTACGGCGACCGGTTCGACGCCATGAAGGAGATGCTGACCGGCGGCGAGGCCCCGCTCGACGTCCTCACCGGCGACTACCTCGCCGAGCTGACCATGCTGATCCTCGGCCGCGACCGCCTCAAGGACCCCGCGCGCGGCTACGCCCGCACCTTCCTGCGCCAGCTGGAGGAGTGCCTGGGGCTCGCCCGCGAGCGGGGGACCCGGATCGTGACCAACGCCGGCGGACTGAACCCGGCCGGACTCGCCGAGCGGATCAGGGAGCTGGCCGACCGGCTCGGGATCCCGGTGCGGGTCGGCCACGTCGAGGGCGACGACCTCCTCGCCACCGGCCGCTTCCCCGGCGCCCTCACCGCCAACGCCTACCTCGGCGGCGCCGGCATCGCCGCCTGCCTGGAGGCCGGTGCCGAGATCGTCGTCACCGGCCGTGTCACCGACGCCGCGCTCGTCTCCGGGCCCGCCGCCTGGCACTTCGGCTGGGCCCCGGACGCGTACGACCGGCACGCGGGGGCCGTCGTCGCCGGGCACGTCCTGGAGTGCGGGACGCAGGCCACCGGCGGGAACTACTCCCGGTTCGCCGAGCACGCCGCCGGCCTGTTCCTGCGCCCCGGCTTCCCGCTCGCCGAGATCCACGAGGACGGATCCGCCGTCATCACCAAACACCCCGGCACCGGCGGCCTCGTCGACGTCGGCACGGTCACCGCCCAGCTCCTGTACGAGACCGGCGGCGCCCGGTACGCGGGCCCCGACGTCACCGTCCGCCTCGACACCGTCCGGCTGGAGCGGCAGGGACCCGACCGGGTCCGGATCCACGGCGTGCGCGGCGAGGCCCCGCCCCCGACCCTCAAGACCGGCCTCAACCGCCTCGGCGGCTTCCGCAACGAGGTCGTCTTCGTCCTCACCGGACTCGACATCGACCGCAAGGCCGAGCTCGTCCGGGCCCAGATGGACGCCGCCTTCGACGCCGCCGGGTCCCGCCCGGAACACGTCCGCTGGGAGCTGGCCCGCACCGACCGCCCCGACGCCCCCACCGAGGAGACCGCCAGCGCCCTGCTCCGGCTCGTCGTGCGCGACCAGGACCAGGACGCCGTCGGCCGCGCCCTCAGCGGCGCCGCCGTCGAGCTCGCCCTCGGCTCCTACCCCGGGTTCCACGTCACCGCGCCGCCCGGCCGGGGCGCCCCGTACGGCGTGTTCGAGGCCGCGTACGTCGACCGGGCCGAGGTCCCGCACGTCGCCGTCCTGCCCGACGGCACGCGCCGCGACGTGTCCGCGTACGCGCACCCGACCCTGCCCCTCGCCCCGGTCGCGCAGCCCGCCCTGCCCGAGCCGCCGCCCCCGGGCCCCGTCCGCCGCGCCCCCCTCGGCCGCGTCGTCGGCGCCCGCAGCGGCGACAAGGGCGGCGACGCCAACATCGGGGTCTGGGCCCACACCGAGGACGCCTGGCCCTGGCTCGCCCACACCCTCACCGTCGAGCGGCTCAGGCAACTCCTCCCGGAGACCGCCGGCCTGACCGTCACCCGGCACCTGCTGCCGAACCTGCGCGCCCTGAACTTCACCGTCGAGGGCCTCCTCGGCGAAGGCGTCGCCGCCCAGGCCCGCTTCGACCCGCAGGCCAAGGGCCTCGGCGAATGGCTGCGCTCCCGCCACCTCGACCTCCCGGAGGCCCTCCTGTGACCGCCTTGGCCAGTGCCCTGGACACCCGGTCCGACGACTACGCCGCCCAGCGCACCGCCCTGCTCGACAAGCTCGCCGCGCTCGACGCCGAGCACGACAAGGCCGTCCAGGGCGGCGGCGACAAGTACGTCGCCCGGCACCGGGGGCGCGGCAAGCTCCTCGCCCGCGAGCGCATCGAGCTGCTCCTCGACCCCGACACCCCGTTCCTGGAACTGTCGCCGCTCGCCGCCTGGGGCAGCGACTACACGGTCGGCGCCTCCCTCGTCACCGGCATCGGCGTCGTCGAGGGCGTCGAGTGCCTCATCACGGCGAACGACCCGACCGTGCGCGGCGGCGCCAGCAACCCCTGGTCCCTGAAGAAGGCCCTGCGCGCCAACGAGATCGCGTACGCCAACCGGCTGCCCTGCATCTCCCTCGTCGAGTCCGGCGGCGCCGATCTCCCCTCCCAGAAGGAGATCTTCATCCCCGGCGGCGCCATCTTCCGCGACATCACGCGGCTGTCCGCCGCCGGCATCCCCACCGTCGCCGTCGTCTTCGGCAACTCCACGGCGGGCGGCGCGTACGTCCCCGGCATGTCCGACCACGTGATCATGGTCAAGGAGAAGGCGAAGGTCTTCCTCGGCGGACCGCCGCTCGTGAAGATGGCGACCGGCGAGGAGAGCGACGACGAGTCGCTCGGCGGCGCCGAGATGCACGCCCGCACCTCCGGGCTCGCCGACTACTTCGCGCTCGACGAGCAGGACGCCATCCGCCAGGCCCGCCGCGTCGTCGCCCGACTGAACCACCGCAAGGCGCACCCCGATCCACAGCCTGTGGACGTCGAGCCGCCCAAGTACGACCCCGAGGAACTGCTCGGGATCGTGCCCGAGGACCTGAAGGTGCCGTTCGACCCGCGCGAGGTCATCGCCCGGATCGTCGACGCCTCCGACTTCGACGAGTTCAAGCCGCTGTACGGGGCCAGCCTCGTCACCGGCTGGGCTCGCCTGCACGGCTACCCGGTCGGCATCCTCGCCAACGCGCAGGGCGTGCTCTTCAGCGAGGAGTCGCAGAAGGCCGCCCAGTTCATCCAGCTCGCCAACCAGCGCGACATCCCGCTCCTGTTCCTCCACAACACCACCGGCTACATGGTCGGCAAGGAGTACGAGCAGGGCGGCATCATCAAGCACGGCGCGATGATGATCAACGCGGTCTCCAACTCCCGCGTTCCGCACCTGTCCGTCCTCATGGGCGCCTCGTACGGCGCCGGGCACTACGGGATGTGCGGGCGCGCCTACGACCCCCGCTTCCTGTTCGCCTGGCCCAGCGCCAAGTCCGCCGTCATGGGCCCGCAGCAGCTCGCCGGCGTCCTGTCCATCGTGGCCCGCCAGTCCGCCGCCGCGAAGGGACAGCCGTACGACGACGACGCGGACGCCGCGCTGCGCGCCATGGTCGAGCAGCAGATCGAGTCCGAGTCCCTGCCGATGTTCCTGTCCGGGCGGCTCTACGACGACGGCGTCATCGACCCGCGCGACACCCGCACCGTCCTCGGCATCTGCCTGTCCGCGATCCACACCGCACCGTACGAGGGCGCCCGCGGCGGCTTCGGCGTCTTCAGGATGTGACCTCCGTGATCACCAGTGTTCTTGTGGCCAACCGCGGCGAGATCGCCTGCCGTGTCTTCCGTACCTGCCGTGAGCTGGGCATCCGTACCGTCGCCGTGCACTCGGACCCGGACGCGGACGCGCTCCACGTGCGCGAGGCCGACCTCGCCGTACGGCTCCCCGGGGCCACCCCCGCCGACACCTATCTGCGGGCCGAGCTCGTCGTGAAGGCCGCGCTCGACGCGGGCGCCGACGCCGTGCACCCGGGCTACGGCTTCCTCTCCGAGAACCCGGACTTCGCCCGCGCGGTCATGGACGCCGGGCTCGCCTGGATCGGCCCGCCGCCCGCCGCGATCGAGGCCATGGCGTCCAAGACGCGCGCCAAGCAGCTCATGGGCATCGCGCCCCTGGGCGAGGTCACCGAGGCCGATCTGCCGGTGCTCGTGAAGGCGGCCGCGGGCGGCGGCGGGCGCGGCATGCGCGTCGTACGCCGACTGGCCGACCTCGAAGGGGAGCTGGCGGCCGCGCGGGCCGAGGCGTTGTCCGCGTTCGGTGACGGCGAGGTGTTCGTCGAGCCGTACGTCGAGGGCGGGCGCCACGTCGAGGTGCAGGTCCTCGCCGACACGCACGGCACCGTGTGGGTGCTCGGCACCCGCGACTGCTCCCTCCAGCGCCGCCACCAGAAGGTGATCGAGGAGGCCCCCGCGCCCGGCCTGAGCGCCGGACTCCTGGAAGAGGTCGGCGTGTTGGCCGAGCGCGCCGTACGGGCCGTCGACTACACCGGCGCCGGCACCGTCGAGTTCCTCGTCGCCGACGGCGCCGCGCACTTCCTGGAGATGAACACCCGGCTCCAGGTCGAACACCCCGTCACCGAGGCCGTCTTCGGCCTCGACCTCGTCGCCCTGCAACTGCGGATCGCCGAGGGCGAGGCCCTGGACCCGCGGCCCCCGGCCCCGCGCGGCCACGCCGTCGAGGCCCGCCTCTACGCCGAGGACCCGGCCGCCGCCTTCGCCCCGCAGACCGGCACCCTGCACCGGCTCGCCGTGCCCGGCACCGTCCGCCTCGACACCGGGTACACCGACGGCGACGCGATCGGCGTGCACTACGACGCGATGCTCGCCAAGGTCGTCGCCCACGCCCCCACCCGAGCCGCCGCCGTCCGCGCCCTGGCCGGCGCCCTGGAGCGGGCCGAGGTGCACGGCCCCGTCACCAACCGCGACCTGCTCGTACGGTCCCTGCGGCACCCCGAGTTCACCGCCGCCCGCATGGACACCGGCTTCTACGAGCGCCACCTCGACGAACTGACCGCCCCCGAGGAGGACCCGTACGCGCCGCTCGCCGCCGCCCTCGCCGCCGCGACCCGCGCCCGCTCCCGCTTCGGCGGCTTCCGCAACGTCCCCTCACAGCCCCAGACCCGCGCCTACCGCACCGAACCCGCCGGCACCGAGCACGAGGTCCGCTACCGGCACACCCGCGCGGGCGGCTTCGAGGCCGACGGCGTCCAGGTCGTCTCCGCCTCGCCCGGACTCGTCGTCCTGGAGGCGGGCGGCGTCCGGCGCCGGTACGCCGTCGCCGCGTACGGCGACCGCGCGTACGTGAACGGCACCGCCCTCACCGCCCTGCCCCGCTTCACCGACCCGAGCGGGCAGCGCGCCCCCGGCTCCCTGCTCGCCCCGATGCCCGGCACCGTGGTCCGGCTCGCCGACGGCCTCGCCGAGGGCGCCGCCGTCACCGAGGGGCAGCCCCTGATCTGGCTGGAGGCGATGAAGATGGAGCACCGCATCTGCGCCCCCGCCACCGGAACGCTCACCGCCCTGCACACCGCCGTCGGCCGCCAGGTCGAGGTGGGATCCCTGTTGGCCGAAGTGGCCCTCGTAGTGGAGGAAACGCCCTGATGAGCACGATCCTCGAAAGCCAGGAGCACCAGGACCTGCGCGCCGCCGTCGCCGCACTCGGCAAGCGCTACGGCCGCGACTACATGACCCGCGTCACCGGATCCGACGGCCACCCCGAGGAGCTGTGGGCCGAGGCCGCCAAGCTCGGCTACCTGGGCGTCAACCTGCCCGAGGAGTACGGCGGCGGGGGCGGCGGCATCTACGAACTGTCCATCGTCCTCGAGGAGTTGGGCGCCGCGGGCTCCCCGCTCCTGATGATGGTCGTCTCGCCCGCGATCTGTGGCACCGTGATCTCCCGCTTCGGCACCGAGGAGCAGAAGCGGGCCTGGCTGCCCGGCCTCGCCGACGGCAGCCGCACCATGGCCTTCGGCATCACGGAGCCCGACGCCGGATCGAACTCGCACCGCATCACCACCACCGCCCGCAAGGACGACGACGGCACCTGGGTCCTGAACGGCCGCAAGGTGTTCGTGTCCGGTGTCGACATCGCCGACGCCACCCTCATCGTGGGCCGCACCTCCGACGCCCGTACTGGCAGGCTCAAGCCCTGCCTCTTCATCGTCCCGCGCGAGACCCCCGGCTTCGGGCGCCGCCAGATCGACATGGAACTCCAGGCTCCGGAGAAGCAGTTCGAACTGACCCTTGACGAGGTGCGGCTGCCCGCCGACGCTCTCGTGGGTGACGAGGACGCAGGACTGCTCCAGCTGTTCGCCGGGCTCAACCCGGAGCGCATCATGACCGCCGCGTTCGCGATCGGCATGGGCCGCTACGCGGTGGGCCGCGCCGTCGAGTACGCCCGCGACCGCACCGTGTGGAAGGCCCCCATCGGCTCCCACCAGGCGATCGCCCACCCGCTCGCCCAGGTCCACATCGAACTGGAGCTGGCCCGCCTGATGATGCAGAAGGCGGCGCACCTGTACGACGCCGGCGACGACATGGGGGCCGGGGAGGCCGCCAACATGGCCAAGTACGCGGCCGCCGAGGCCTGTGTGCGCGCCGTCGACCAGTCCGTGCACACCCTCGGCGGCAACGGCCTGACCCGCGAGTTCGGCCTCGCCTCCCTCATCACCGGCTCCCGCGTGGCCCGTATCGCACCGGTCAGCCGGGAGATGATCCTGAACTACGTGTCCCACCAGACCCTGGGCCTGCCCAAGTCGTACTGACCCGCCCTACCGCCCCACATCACAACAGCCCTTCAAAGACGAGGTGTTGGCATGGTGTTCTTCAGTGAGTACGCGGACGTCGAGCACGTCGACGAACCCATCCACGACGCCGTGCTCGGGGGTGCTGCCGCGCGCGGTGACACCCCCGCCCTCGTCGACGGGGTGGCGGGCACGACCCTGACCTACGCGCAGGTCGACCAGTACCACCGCAGGATCGCGGCGGGCCTCGCCGAGGCGGGCGTCCGTCCCGGCGACGTCCTCGCCCTGCACAGCCCCAACACGATCGCCTACCCGGTCGCCTTCTACGCCGCGACCCGCGCCGGCGCCGCCGTCACCACGGTGCACCCGCTGGCCACCCCGGAGGAGTTCGCCAAGCAGCTGAAGGACTCCGGCGCCCGCTGGATCGTCTCCGTGACCCCGCTCGCGGCACCGGCCCGCGCCGCCGCCGAACTGGCCGGCGGCATCCAGGAGATCTTCGTCTGCGACCCCGCGGGCGACTCGGGCCTGCGCTCCCTGCTCGACCTGCTCGGCACCGACGCCCCCGAACCGCACGTGCCGGTCGACCCGGCCGAGGACGTGGCCGCGCTCCCGTACTCCTCCGGCACCACCGGCGTCCCCAAGGGCGTCATGCTGACCCACCGCAACATCGCCACCAACCTGGCCCAGCTCGAACCCCTCATCCCGGCCGGACCCGAGGACCGCGTCCTCGCCGTCCTCCCCTTCTTCCACATCTACGGCCTCACCGCCCTGATGAACGCCCCGCTGCGGCAGGGCGCCACCGTCGTCGTCCTGCCCCGCTTCGAGCTCGACACCTTCCTCGCCGCGATCGAGAAGCACCGCATCACCGCCCTGTACGTGGCCCCGCCGATCGTGCTGGCCCTCGCCAAGCACCCGGCCGTCGAGGGCTACGACCTCTCCTCCCTGAAGTACCTGATCAGCGCCGCCGCCCCGCTGGACGCCGACCTCGCCGAGGCCTGCTCGCGCCGCCTTGGCCTGCCGCCCGTCGGCCAGGCCTACGGCATGACGGAGCTGTCGCCCGGCACCCACGTCGTCCCGCTCGCCGCGAAGAACCCGCCCCCGGGCACCGTCGGCAAGCTCATCGCCTCCACCGAGATGCGGATCGTGTCCCTCGACGACCCCGCCGAGGACGTCCCGCCCGGTGGGTCCGGCGAGATCCTCATCCGGGGCCCGCAGGTCATGAAGGGCTACCTCGGGCGGCCCGACGCCACCGCCGACATGATCGACGCCGACGGCTGGGTGCACACCGGTGACGTCGGCCGGGTCGACGAGGACGGCTGGCTGTTCGTCGTCGACCGGGTGAAGGAGCTGATCAAGTACAAGGGCTTCCAGGTGGCCCCCGCCGAGCTGGAGGCCCTGCTGCTCACCCACGACGGCATCGCCGACGCCGCCGTCGTCGGCACCCCGGACGCGGACGGCAACGAGATCCCGAAGGCCTTCGTCGTCCGCGCCGACCCGGCCCTCACCGAGGACGACGTGCTCGCCTTCGTCGCCGGGCACGTCGCCCCGTACAAGAAGATCCGCCGCGTCGCCTTCACCGACGCCGTGCCCCGCGCGGCCTCCGGGAAGATCCTGCGCCGCCTGCTGAGGGAGAGCTGACCCCGCCATGCCCGAGGAACCCCTGATCCGCGCCGCCCACGACCGCGGCGTCACCACCCTCACCCTCGACTCGCCGGGCAACCGCAACGCTCTGTCCCACGCCCTGGTCGCCGAACTCACCGAGCGGCTCGCCGACGCGGGCAAGGACCCCGGCGTCCGGGCCGTCGTCCTCACCCACACCGGCAACACCTTCAGCGCGGGCGCCGACCTGCGCGACCCGCCGCACCCGGACGCCCTCGTCGGCCTCCTGCGAGGCATCGTCGAACTGCCGAAGCCCGTCGTCGCCCGGGTCGCCGGGCACGTCCGCGCGGGCGGCCTCGGCCTCCTCGGCGCCTGCGACATCTCCGTGGCCGCCACCGCGTCGACCTTCGCGTTCACCGAGGTCCGCATCGGGGTCGCCCCCGCCGTGATCTCCCTTCCGCTGCTGCCCCGCCTGGACCCGCGCGCGGTCGCCCGCTACTACCTGACCGGCGAGAGGTTCGACGCCGCGGAGGCCGCCCGCATCGGGCTCGTCACCGCGTCCGGCGACGACGCCGACACGGCGCTCGCCCCCGTCCTCGACGGACTGCGCAGAGCCGAGCCGCAGGCCCTGGCCGAGACGAAGGCACTGCTCACGGTTAAGGTCCTGGAAGCCTTCGACCGGGACACGCGGACCCTGCAGGACCTGTCCGCCCGCCTTTTCGCCTCCGAACAGGCCCGGGAGGGGATGACGGCCTTCCTCGAACGACGGGACCCCGCATGGGTGTGGTGACCCCCCGCGCAGCGACCTCACGCGCCGCGACGCCCCCGAAGCAGGACCGCTCGCGGGCCACCCGCCGGCGGCTCCTGGAGTCCGCCGTGGCCTGCCTCGCCGAGCGCGGCTGGTCCGGTTCGACGGTCTCCGTCGTCGCCGAGCACGCCGGGGTCTCCCGCGGTGCGGCCCAGCACCACTTCCCGACCCGCGAGGACCTGTTCACGGCGGCCGTCGAGTACGTGGCCGAGGAGCGCTCCACGGCGCTGCGCGCGATCACCCCGGCGGGCCGCGCCGAGGCCGTCGCCTCGCTCGTCGACCTGTACACGGGCCCGTTGTTCCGGGCGGCCCTGCACCTGTGGGTGGCCGCGTCGAACGAGCCGCAGCTGGGTGACCGGGTCGCCGAACTGGAGGGCCGGGTCGGCCGCGAGGCGCACCGCATGGCGGTGGAGCTGCTCGGCGCCGACGAGTCACGGCCCGGGGCGCGCGAGACCGTGCAGGGCCTGCTCGACATGGCGCGGGGCCTCGGCCTCGCGACGCTGCTCAGGGACGACGGGGCGCGGCGCGAGCGGGTCGTCGCCCAGTGGGCCCGCATCGTCGACGAGGCGCTCGGCTGACGCGCTCCGCACGGAGAGAACGCGGGTGCGCCCGCCCCTACCGGTAGGGGCGGGCGCACACGTGCGACGGTGGCGTCAGTCGTTCACACAGACGTTGCCGGCAGCGGGGTTGAGCAGGGCCAGGACGTTGACCGAGTTGCCGCAGACGTTCGCGTCGAGGTCGATCGGGACCTGCACCACGTTGCCCGACAGGACGCCCGGGCTGTGCTCGGCGACGCCGACGGCGGTGGCACCGTCAGGACCGTCGTGCGCGGAGGCCATGGACGCGGAACCCAGCACGGCGACGCCGGCCAGTGCCGCGGCTGCGGCGAATGCGCGAAGACGCATCGTTTCTCCCTGTAGGTGGGGGATATGACCCGTATATCTGACCAACGGCGGTCGCCGTCCCCCACTGATTGGGCCGTGCGGGGGCGTGTCGCGGTTCAGTACCCGCGCGCCGCCGGTCCGCCCGCCGACGGTTCGACGCGCACCCAGCCCCGGGACGGCCGGACGGGCGCGGCCTGCCGCGGCAGGGTCTTGCCGCGGGAGCTCCACAGGCGCACGACCGTCTCGTAGATCGGCGTCTCGGAGGGCTCGCTCTTGTGCTGCTGCTCCACGGTCTGCTGCTCCATGGACTGTTCAACGAAGCCCGCGGGCTCGGGGCACCGTGCGTTATGCCGCTGCAATCTGACTCAGCGGCTCTGCAGCATCCGCGCGAGCCCGTGCCCGAGCCGCCGCTTCAGCTCCCGCAGCGGCTGCGCGCGGTCGATGGCCCGGTCGAGGCGGTAGTACAGCTGCGGCGGGACGTAGGGCAGCAGCGGCGAGTGCCGCTGCCCGAGCAGGGCGAACATCTGGTGCGGCTCCAGGCCGATGTACCGGGTGAGGTTCTCGTACCAGCCGGCGCTGTAGCGGGCCGCGCTCTGCAGCGGCAGCAGCTCCCGCCTGCGGGTGCGTTCGTAGGCGGCGAGGGCCGGGCCGAGCGGGCGTCCGCCGCGCAGTTCGGCGGCGAGCGCGATGGCGTCCTGCATCGCGAGGGTGGTGCCCGCGCCGATCGAGTAGTGGGTGGTGTGGGCGGCGTCGCCGATCAGCACGAGGTTGCCGTGCGACCAGGTCTCGTTGGTGACCGTGGGGAAGCACTGCCACTGGGAGGGGCCGTCGGCGTCGGTGCGGCCGATCAGCCGGTGCCCGTCGAGCGGCCCGGAGAACAGCTTCTCCAGGAGCCGCAGCGCCTCCTCCCGCTCCATCGTGTCGAGCCCGAGCCCGGCCCAGGTGGCGGGCGCGCACTCGACGATGCAGGTGCTGTGCTCGCCGTCGAACCCGTACGCGTAGGCCCACACCCAGCCGTGCTCGGTCTCGGTGAACGCGAAGGTGAAGGAGCGGAACACCTTGGTGGTGCCGAGCCAGACGAAGCGGTTGGCGCCGGTGGTCACGCGGGTGCCGAAGTGCTCGGCGTGGTGGGTGCGCAGCGCGCTGCGGGCGCCGTCGCCGGCCACGACGAGATCGGCGCCGCGCAGCAGTTCGTCGTCGGGCGCGACCGTGCGTCCGTACGTCACCTCGACGCCGAGCTCCGCCGCCCGGTCGGACAGCAGGGCGAGCAGCCGGTGCCGGCCGATTGCGCGGCCCTCGTCGCCCTCGTGCACGGTGATCCGGTCGCGGACGTGCGCGACGCCGTCGCGCCAGCGCAGCGAGTGCCGGTCGACGCTCCGCGCGGACGGTTCGTCGTGCGTCATGAGGGTGTCGAGCATCTCGGGCCAGTAGGTGACGCCCCAGCCGTAGGTGGCACCGGCCGGGTTCTTCTCGTACACCTGGATCTCGCGGCCCGGGTCCTGGCGCTTCAGGAGCACGGCCAGATACAGGGACGCGGGCCCTCCGCCGACACAGATCACCTTCATGCGCGCTCGTTCTCCTCGTCGCCCGATACCTGATGTCGCGTCATTACTTCAGGAACGACGGGGCGTTCGGGGAGTTATCGCGCATTTCTCCCACCGGAGGCGCACAAGGTGACTCCAGAAGGGTCATGATTCCTACCCTTTTCCGGAAGTATCCAAGTATCAGCCGTTACGAGCCCGTTGCTCCGCCGTTGAAGAGGCGACGGCTGCGACCACGCGGCCGCACGGGCAAGCAGAAGGAGTACGTGATGTCTCGCATCGCGAAGGCAGCCGCTGTCGCTCTCGGCACGGGTGCTGTGGTGCTCAGCGGCGCCGGACTGGCCGCGGCCGACGCCGGCGCCCAGGGCGCTGCCGTCGGTTCCCCGGGCGTTCTGTCGGGCAACCTGGTCCAGGTCCCCGTCCACATCCCGATCAACGCCTGCGGCAACACGGTGAACGTCATCGGTGTCCTGAACCCGGCGTTCGGCAACACCTGCGTCAACAACAGCGGTGGCGGCATGGACGACGGCGGCAACGGCGGCGGCTACGGCGACTCGGGCTACGAGGACGCCGGTTACGGCGGCTGACGCACCCCGCCCGCGTCCAGCGGACGAGAGCCCCCGGCACGGTGGAGCCGGGGGCTCTGTCATGTCACCCGTCACGCGTAGCGGTACAGCCGGCTGTGCTCGAGCATGTCCCGCACCGGGGTGTCCCACGGCGGCATCACGTCGTCCGCCGAGAGCACCCGGTCGTGCTGCCGGTCGGTGACCGGCAGCGCCCGCCGCGGCAGGTAAGGCTCGGCGTCCGGGTGCCTCTTCCGCCAGCGCGACCAGCACAGGTCGACGAACGAGTGGTGCAGCCAGAACACCGGGTCGTTGACCGAGCCTGCACCGAGCATGTGCCCGCCCACCCAGCGGTGCACCAGGTTGTGGTTGAACCAGGTGCCGGAGCCGCGCCGCACCGGCCAGCCCTCCAGCTTGTTGCGGAAGCCGGACGAGGCCACCGAGTTCCACGGGTCCGCGTCGTAGCGGCTCTCGTCCATCGCGGACGCCAGCTGCGCCGCGCTCGGCAGCGACACCGGCGCCTGCGGCCGCCCGAAGTCCCGCATCAGGAAGTCGCCTTCGGTCACCGCCTCCCGGACGGTCCAGTGCCCGGTGCTCCGTGCGAACGGGCCGGTCGTCACCCGCCGGTCGGAGCGCCGCCCGTTCCCGCCGAGGAAGTCCTCGCCCCACAGCGAGGAGGCGGGCGAACGGTCCGCCGTCCAGTCCCAGTACGGCACCGAGACCCCCGGGTCGATCCGCTGCAGCGCCCGCTCGAACTCCAGCAGGAACTTGCGGTGCCAGGGGAAGAACGACGGCGTCATGTGCGCGACCCGCAGCCCGCCGTCACCGTCGCCCCGGTAGAAGTCGATGTGCATCGCCACGAAGTCGTCGTAGCGGCCCCTGCGCTTGAGGGCCAGCACCGCGTCCACGAAGCGGCGCTTCTGCGCCTTCGTCAGGGACCGCTGGTTCTGCCGTGTGTACGCCACGGGCCCTCACACCTTCGCTTCGGTGGACATGGGGTGCGCCCGCAGGGTCTGGCCGTCCAGCTCGTCGACGGCGCCGCGCGCCGCGTCCCGGGCCGTCGGGTGCGAGGTGTAGTGGTCGACCATGCTCAGGTACGAGCCGTCGGCGCGCCGCATCAGATGCAGCGGCCGCCCGTCGACGCGCACCTCGAAGGCGCCGCCCGGACCCGTGGCCCCCTGGATGCGGCGGCCCCGGTAGCTCTCGTCGAAGGCGTCGGCCGCCCGCGCGGACCCGTCGGTGTCCGTGCCCGCCCGGCCCATCTGCCACAGGCCCGCGGCCGTCGCGCCGCCGCCCAGCAGGATCAGCCCGGCACTGCGGCGGGTGAGCAGCCGCCGCCGCGGCCCGGCGGCCTCGGGGGCGGGCGCGGGTGGCGCGGTGACGGTCTCGGCCGGGGGCACATCGGTCGAGGGCACAGCGGTCAGGGGCGCAGCGGGATTCACGGCCGCCTCTCTTCTACGGGTCCTGGGCTCGCCGCGCGGAACGGGGCGGGTGGGCCGGCCGGCGAGCGGCGCCCGGCCCACCGATGACGGGGTGCCTAGCCGAGGCCGAGGTCGGCGCCGGGCTGGGCGCGCAGGTCCGGGACGCCGAGGCCCAGCTGCGGGGCGGACATGTCCGGCAGTCCGAGGCGCTCGGCGCGCGGCCCGGTCAGCGGCGGGTTCACCGAGGCGCCGGGCGACTCGGCGTGCACCGGGGACGCCTCGGTGTGCAGCCCGACCTGCTTCACCGTGTCCGTCGGCAGCACCTGCGGCACCGGCAGTTCGGCGGCGGTGGCGGGCAGTTCGGTGCCGAGCGGCACGCGCGGCAGCATCCCCTGCGGGAGCAGGTGCTGCTCGTCGTACGTCGGGCCCTCGGGCGCGCCGGGGATGGGCAGGGGAGCGGCGGTGCTCAGGTGCGGGGCGTCCACGTGCAGCGCGTCCTCGACACCGCCGAGCGGCACCTCGACGGGCACGGAGGGCGCGCTCGCGGCCGCGGCCGGGGCCGCACCGCCCGCGGCGGCCGCGACGCAGCCCGCGAACACGGCCAGCGTTCCGCGCACGGTCAAGCGGGTGAAGCTCATGTCTTTCCGACCTCCTTGAGAATCCCCCCAGCGAGTCCCCCGACTGTCCGGCCGAGCGGACTCAGCCCGTCCAGAAGCTCCACCAGCGCGTCAGGATCAGCATCCCGACCGCGCCCAGGTGCAGGACGGGCATGACCCAGCCGAACTCCTCGACGAGGACCCGTGCGCCGCGCGGGGCCGGCAGGAAGCCGCCCCGCACGTTGAACGAGGTCACCGCCCAGAACATGAGGATGGTGGCGACCCAGGCGAGGCAGCACCACAGACACAGCGCGTTGATCCGGTAGAGCGACTGGAACTGCAGCCAGGTCACGAAGCCGACGCCGAACGCACAGCCCGCGTTGAAGGTCAGCCAGTACCAGCGGGGCATCCGCGCACCGGTGAGCAGGCTCATGCCGGCGCAGACGACGATCCCGTACGTGACGAGGCCGAGCATCGGGTTCGGGAAGCCGAACACGGAGGCCTGCGCGCTCTTCATGACGCTGCCGCAGGCGATCACCGGGTTGAGGCTGCAGCCCGGGGTGAAGTCCGGGTCCTTCAGCAGCGCGAACTCGTCGAGGGTGATGACCCAGGACGCGATCAGGCCCGCTACGCCGGTGAGGGCGAGCAGCGCGGCCAGCGGCCGGCTCGCGGCGCGGCCCGCGGGCGCGTCGGCTCCGGCCGGGACGGAGGGGCCCGCCTGGGGGCCGATCCGCGCCGTCGACCGGTGCAGTCCGGTGCTCACCGCAGCCGGCGGATCGGCAGCAGGCAGTGCGCGGCGGCGGTGAGGGTCTCCTCGGCGCCGGCGAACTGCCTCAGCTCCTGCTCGTCCACGGCCTGTCCGGGCGCGGCGGACCAGGGGCGCGCGGTGAACAGGAAGTAGGCGCTGCCGCGGGCCTCGGACGCCGCGATCCACTCCGGCGGCACGGGGCACTGGGCGTTCAGCCACGGCATGGTGACGACGGCCTGGCCCGCCTCGACGAGCAGCGACACCGGGAAGCTCGGGTGCCGGGAGCCGTCGTGGACGGCGGTGCCGATGCTCAACCCGTTGTTGCCGAGCAGCGCGCGCACGGCGGCCTCCGAGCCGGCCGGGCCGGCGGGGGAGTCGCCCAGCGAGTACGCGAGCAGGAAGGGCATGTCGCCCTGCCCGTCGTCGTGTTCACCGCTCCACGCGATGACGGCCAGGGTGCCCAGATCGCCGGGCCGGAAAGTGGTCTCAATACTCGACGTCGAAGTCACCGAAGAAGACTAGCCATCGCATTCGGGTTTCCCCGGCGCGCATCACCCCATCGGCCGAACGCCTCCCACTCTTTCGATAAGGCGTCAAACACGAGTGCGTACAGGAGAGTTCCGGTAAATGGGAGGGAATGCGGGACGGGAAATGCCGAAGGCCGGCGCCGGGAGCGTTCCCGGAGCCGGCCTTCGAGGCGTGACGTCGGCGTCAGTTGTTGACGCAGGTGTTGCCGAACGCCGGGTTGAGGCCCGCGATGCCGTTGACCGTGTTGCCGCAGACGTTGACCGGGACGTGGACGGGGACCTGGACCAGGTTGCCCGACAGGACGCCCGGGGAGTGGGCGGCGACGCCCTCGGCGCCCGAGTCGGCGAACGCGGCACCCGACGCGGCACCCGCGGCGATGCCGGCGGCGGCGAGGACGAAGGCGGCCTTCTTCGAAGTGCTCATGGGAGAACCTTTCGTGACAGGGAGAGGATTTGGATCGTATGGGGCGAGATCGTCCGAAACCTGGTAAGGACACACCGCCGTAAAGGGGACGGCTCGGGCGGCTACTTGCCGACCGGGACGCCGCCGAGGAGTCCGCCGCCGGAATTGAGGGCCTGGGCGGCGGTCGTGACGGTGCCGATCGCGTTGTCCTGGCGCTTCGGGTCCAGCAGGTTGGTGTTCACCGGCTCGACGTCGAGCGTGGGCTGACTGGTGATCTCGTTCACCGCGCCGTTCAGGCTCATGGGCGGCATCGCGGGGGTGGCGTCGGCGGCAAAGGCGGGAGCGGCGGCGCCGGCCAGCGTCAGGGAGCCGGCGACAACGGCGGCGGCCTTCAGAACCTTCATCATCGTCACTTTCGTCACGGGGGTGGGGGAGTGCGGCCTGTCCAACGAGCGGTCCCGGCTGCGGAAACGCACGACGGAGGGCCCGCCGGACGGTCGAACCGTCCGGCGGGCCCTCCGGGGCCGGCCGTCGCTACGTGAGCGGGGTCGAGGGCAGCGCGGGCGCCGCGGGCAGCGAGGACGTCGGCAAGGTCGACGTCGACGGGAGCGTGGACGTCGAGGGCAGCGTGGACGTCGACGGCAGGCTCGACGTCGGCAGCTGCGGCAGCGCGGGCAGGCCCGGCAGGTTCGGCGCGGGCAGACCGCCGCTCAGCAGCGTGGCCGCGACCACGTTGACGAGGTTGGTGAGGACGACCGGGGCCTGGGTGGCGACGGTCGCGGCGTCACCCGCGGCGGCCGCCTTCAGCAGGGCGTCCACGGCGGACTGGAGCGCGGTGAGGGCGTCGCCCTTCACGTCGAGCGGGGCCTGGGCGGCGCGCGGGGCGCCGGCGGCCGGGGCGTTCGGCACCGCGGGGGCCGCGGCCTTCGCCGCGTCGATCGCGGACTTCACCGCGTCGGCGTGCTTGGTGACGTCCTCGGCGGACAGCTTGCCGCCGTCGGCCTTGAGGACGGCGTCGAGGAGGTCGGTGACCGGCGTCAGGACGCCGCCGACGTCGTGCAGGGTCTTGGTCTGGGCGAGCAGGGCGTCGGCGCCCGGGACCGGGGCGGACGACACGTCCGTGCGGCTGGTCGGCTCATGGGCGGAGCCCGCGGCGATGGCGGGGGCCGCCGCGCCTATCAGGAGAGTGGCGCAGAGGAGGGAGCCGGCGAGCGGCCGTACGGGAAAAGCGGACATGATGGAACCTTCCGAGGGTTTTCGGTGATGCAGACTTCACCGTGGAATCCCGCGCGACGCGCCGCAAGCGCCCCGCCGCCAAACGGGTAACGCGGCCTCGGAAGTGACTCCGGAACGGAAACAGCCGCCCCCTCCCGGCGAGGGAAGGGGGCGGCTGCGGAAGAGTCGTGCTGCGGCGTCAGTTGTTGACGCAGGTGTTGCCGAAGGTCGGGTTCAGCAGACCGATGACGTCGACGGTGTTGCCGCAGACGTTGACCGGCACGTGGACCGGGACCTGCACGAGGTTGCCGGAGAGCACGCCGGGGGAACCGACGGCGGCACCGTGCGCCCCGGCGTCGGCGGAGGCGACACCGGCGCTGCCGGCCATCGCGGCGGCGGCCACTGCGGAGAAGACGACTGCCTTCGCGGTACGCGACATGAAACTGCTCCTTGATCGTTCTGCTCGGTCAGGGCTGGCGCCTGACGCGTGGTGCAACGGGCGGGCGCGCCAAGAGTTGCGGCTCCGAACGGGTGAATGACCGTGCGTCGCTTGAACACCCGCACGTGAATGCGACGCTCGCGGAGCGGGAATTTCACAACTCCAACACACCTCGTGTATCAAGTGAAAGTCGCTTTCCTGACGTTACTGTTGGCGACCCCTAAAGGGTGGAATGCGGCACCGGGTCGACGGACAAGTATGAATTTCTGATTTCTCGCCCGGTGTCGCGGTGTCGGTCTTTCAGTCATTCCTGATCGTCCGCGGACAAGGAAGAGGCGATGCATGTGACGCCCGCATCCCTGCCGCCGCGTGTCCTCCACGTGACGCAGCCGGTCGACGGCGGCGTGGCCCGCGTGGTCGCCGATCTCGTACGTCTGCAGCGGGCCGCGGGGATGCGGGTGGCGGTCGCCTGCCCGCCCGCCGGCGCCCTGCCCGCGCTGCTCGACGCCGCGGGGTGCGAGGTCCTGGACTGGGCGGCCCAACGCTCCCCGGCCCGGGGCGTGCGCGACGAGGTGCGCCGCCTCGGCGAGTTGGTCACCCGTACGGCACCCGACCTGATCCACGCGCACAGCGCCAAGGCGGGCCTGGTCACCCGGCTCGCCGTGCGCGGCCGCGTCCCCACCGTCTTCCAGCCGCACGCCTGGTCCTTCGAGGCCGTCGGCGGGCCCGCGGCGCGGCTCGCCCTGAACTGGGAGCGGTTCGGGGCCCGTTGGACCACCCGGCTGATCTGCGTCAGCCGCGCCGAACGCGACCACGGGCGCCGGCGCGGGGTGCGCGGGCCCGTCAGCCTGGTGCCCAACGGGGTCGACCTCGGCCTCTTCCACCCCGGTACCGGAACCGAGCCCCCGCCCGAGGGCCTCCCCGAGGGCGACGGGCCGCTCGTCGTCTGCGTCGGACGGCTGTGCCGGCAGAAGGGCCAGGACGTCCTCGTCAAGGCCTGGCACGAGGTGGGCCGGCAGGTGCCCGGGGCCCGCCTCGTCCTCGTCGGCGACGGGCCCGACGCCGCCCGGCTGCGCGCCGCCGCCTCGCCCGGCGTCACCTTCGCCGGCGCCGTCGCCGACCCGGCCGCCTGGTACCGGGCCGCGGACCTCGTCGTCCTGCCCTCCCGCTGGGAAGGCATGGCGCTCGCTCCCCTCGAGGCCATGGCCTGCGGAAGCCCCGTGCTGCTCACCGACGTCGACGGGGCCCGCGAGAGCCTGCCGCCGGGCCGCGCCGCCGGCTGCCTGGTCCCGCCCGGGCGGCCCGAGGCCCTGGCCCGCGCCCTGGCCCGGCTGCTCGCCGACCCCGGGAAGCTCGCCGCCCTCGGCGCGAGCGCCCACCGCCACGTCCGCGAGCACCACGACGTCCGGCACACCGCGGAGGCCGTCGCCGACGTCTACCGCGACCTCCTGGAGCCGGTCCGCAGCTCCCCGTCCGCGCCCCGACGTCCGGCACGCCCGCTCGACGCACGGGAGGCCGGGACAGGCGGCTCCGCCACATGACCCGTTCTCCCGCACACCGATCGCACGCACCGACCGCCGCCGCGCCCGCGCTCCGCGCGGACGACGGGGAACTCCGGACAGGCCCCGGGCGGGAGGCCACCGAGCAGAGAGAGCCGATCGCGACGTGACCCCGGAACGCACCGCCGCCCCCTCGGCCGGCCCGCTGGGAGGCTTCTCCGGCACCGTCGTCGCCCCGCGCGCCGCCGGCGGCGCCGCCGCGCTCGCCCGCGACGGCGGCCGCCCCCGCGACCGGCCCTCCCGCGCGGTCCTCGTCGCCTCCGACGAGATCGCGGCCCTGCTCGCCACCCTCGCCCTCACCGAGGCGCAGCGCGGGCCGCTGGTCCTCGCCGCGTTCGTCGTCCTCGTCCTCGTGCTGCACGCCACCGCCGGCCTGTACCGGTACAGACCCGAGCCGTACATGCTCGACGACCTGCCCGCCGTCGCCGGGCGCGGCATCCTCGCCTGGTGCGTCCTCGCCGCCGCGCTCGCCACCCTGCCGGGCCGGACCCCGCTCGGGCCCACCGCCCTCGCCACCGGCTGCGCCGTCCAGGTCGGCCTCGCCCTCGCCGGGCGGGCCCTCGTGCACCGGCGCCGCCGCCTCGCTCTCGTCCGCCGCCCCGTCAGCACCCTCCTCGTGGGGCCCGAGGCGCAGGCCCGCCGCGTCGCCGCCGCGCTCCAGCGCCACCCCCGCAGCGGCGTACGGCCCGTCGGCGTCGTCGGCGACCCGGCCGACGACGCCGAGCGCGAGGACGGCGACCTGCCCGAGCTGCCCGTGCTCACCACCCCCGGCGACGTGCGCCGCGCCGTCATCCAGAACGGCGTGCGGCGCGCCCTCGTCCTCGGCGGCTCCGGCGCCCCCGAGCACCGCGCCCGCCTGCACTGCCTGTCCGAACTGCGCTGTGAGATCTGGGAACTGGACCCCGACCCCACCCCGTACGTGCCGCTGCGCGCCCGGGGCGAGGACGGCCTCGCCGGGTTCCGCTGCCGGCCCCTCGCCGGGCCCTTCCTGCCCGTGCACCCCGGCAAGCGCGCCCTCGACGTGAGCGTCTCCGCGGTGCTGCTCGTGCTGCTCTCGCCCCTGCTGCTGAGCTGTGCGCTGTGGCTGCGGCTGTGCGAGGGGCCCGGCGTCGTGTTCCGGCAGGAGCGGATCGGCAAGGACGGGCGGCCCTTCACCCTGCTGAAGTTCCGCACGATCCGGCCCGCCGACGCGCTGGAGTCCGCGACCCGCTGGAGCGTCGCCGACGACCGGCGCATGTCCCGCTTCTGCCGCTTCCTGCGCCGCACCTCGATCGACGAGCTGCTCCAGCTGTGGAACGTCTTCCGCGGCGACATGAGCCTCGTCGGCCCGCGGCCCGAACGCCCCTACTTCGTCATGAAGTTCGGCGAGACCCACCCCGGCTACGGCGACCGCCACCGCGTCCCGACCGGCATCACCGGACTCGCCCAGATCAACGGACTGCGCGGCGACACCTCCATCGAGGACCGCTGCCGCTTCGACAACGCCTACATCGACCAGTGGTCGCTGTGGCGGGACATCACCATCCTGCTGCGCACGGCCGCCGAGTTCGTCCGCCCCACAGGGAGCTGACCCGGTGACAGTCCTGCCCGCCGCCCTCGCCGCACCCCGGCCCGACCCGGCCCGGGCCCTCCTCGCGGCGGTGCGCCGGGCCGGTCCCGTCCTGCCGGTGCTGCTCCTGATCGCGATGCTGGGCCTGCCCCTCGACACGGGCGGCGCCCAGGAAAGCGGGGGCGGCACCCCCGCCGACGCCGTCTCCGGGCTCCTCGTCCTCTTCTGCGCCGTGCGGGCCGTGCGCACCCGGCAGCGCCCCCTCACCCGCACCGCGCTCCTCGTGCTCGCCCTGCCCGTCGTCGGCGTCGCGATCGCCGCCCTCGGCGCGGGCTCGGCGGACGACGCGCTGGTGGGGATCGCCCGGTACTACCAGATCCTCGTCCTCGTCCCCGCCGCCGTGCTGCTCGCGATCCGCGACCGCGACGACTTCCGGCGCGTCGCGTGGGGGCTCGTCGCCCTCGCCCTGTGGCAGGGCGGCATCGGCGTGCACCAGTACCTCACCGGGACCGGCGCCTCGTACGCGGGCGAGGACGTGCGGGCCGTCGGCACCTTCGGCGCCACCGACGTGATGGGCATGTCGACCGTCGTCGCCTACGGCCTCCTCTGCTCCGTCGCCCTCGCCCTCGGCGGCCGCGCCCCGCGCGAACGGCTCGGCGCGCTCGTCTGCGCGGCCGTGCTCGTCGTGCCGCTCGCCCTGTCCTTCAGCCGCGGCGCCTGGATCGCCACCGCCGTCGTCGTCACCGCGCAGATCGCGGTCACCGGACTGCGCCGCGCCGCCCGCCTGTTCACCGCCGCCGTCGCCCTCGGCGTCGTGCTCGTCGGCGGCCTCGGCGTCGGCACGGACATGCTCCAGGAGCGGCTCAGCAGCATCACCCAGGTCACCGCCGCGCCCGACCAGTCCGTCACCGACCGGTACACGATGTGGGCCGCCGCGATCGACATGTGGCAGGAGCACCCCGCCACCGGCGTCGGGCTCAAGAACTTCCCCGCGTACCGCGACAGCCACGCCTCCCTCGCCCTGTCCTCCGGCAGTGACGTCGCGGGCGCCGGCCAGTCCTACCGCCGCCAGCCGCTGCTCTCCCCGCACAACATGTACCTGCTCGTCCTCAGCGAGCAGGGCCTGCTCGGCCTGTGCGCGATCACCGGCGGCTGGGCCGCGCTGCTCGTCCTCGGACTGCGCCGGCTGCCCGCCGTCCGCCTGGGGCCTGTGCCGAAAGGGGCGTCTGCCGGTCGACGCCTGGCACGCTCCCCCACTGCCTCAAGGGCGTGGGAGGTACCCCCACTCGCCGCACCGGGCGTAGACCCGAGTACATCCGGTACGAGGGTCTGCACCCGGCACGCCGAGAGCACGCACCAGACGCCGCCCGGCCCGCCCTCCGGGCGGACGACGCCACTTTCGGCACAGGCCCCAGGCCCCGGCGGTCTCGACTGCGCCCTCGCCGCCTGCGGGCTCCTCGTCTGGCAGCTCATCGACTTCGCGTACGCGGACATCGGCGGCCCCTCCACGGTGCTGACCGCCGTCGTGTTCGGCCTGGCCGCCTGGTGGGCGCTCGCCGACCGCGGGACGGCGGCCCGCGCATGAAGCCCGTGGAGCCGATGACCCCGGCCGGCGACGACACCCTCGCGAAGGTCCCGGCCCAGCCCGGCCGCGACGCCCCCGACGGCCACCGCGCCTCGAACTCGTTCCTCGCCCGCGCCGCCCTCCTGACCGCCGTGCTCTCCGCCGCCGGGTCGATCCTCGGGCTCGGCCGCGACCAGGCCCTCGCCCATCTCTTCGGCGCGGGCAGCGAGACCGACGCGTTCCTCGTCGCCTGGACCGTCCCCGAGGTCGCCTCGACCCTCCTCATCGAGGACGGCCTCGCCTTCATGCTGGTGCCCGCCTTCAGCGCCGCGATCGCCGCCCGCGCCCGCACCGCGCCGGGCGCCCCCGACCCCGTACGCGCCCTCGTGGCGGGCTCGCTGCCCCGGCTCGCGCTCGCCTTCGTCGCCGCGTCCGTGCTGCTCGTCGCGGCCGCCCCGCAGATCGTGGCGCTGCTCGCGCCCGGCCTGCCCGACCCCCGGCTCGCCGTCGACTGCACCCGGCTCACCGCGACCTGCGCCCTCACCTTCGGACTCACCGGGTACTGCAGCGCCGCGCTGCGCGCCCACAGCAGCTATCTCGCTCCCGCCGCGATCTATGTCGCGTACAACACGGGCATCATCGTCACCCTGTTCGTCCTCGCCGACCGCTGGGGCGTCCGGGCCGCCGCGGCCGGTGTCGCGGTCGGCGGCTGCCTCATGGTCCTCGTCCAGGCCCCCGCCCTGCGCCGCCGCCTCGCCGTCGCGACCGACACGGGCGACACGGGCGAACGGGCCCCCAAAGAGTCCGGGGCCCGGCCCATGGACCTCGCGCTGGTCGCCACCGTGCTCCTGTTCGCGCTGTGCCGCCAGGCGCAGGTCTTCATCGAACGCTTCCTCGCCTCCGAACTGCCCTCCGGCGCCATCTCGCACCTCAACTACGCCCAGAAGATCGCCCAGTTGCCGATGGTGCTGTCGCTGATGCTGTGCACCGTCACCTTCCCCGTCGTCGCGAAGGCCCTCGCGCGCGGCGACACCGAGCGGGCCCGCGACCGCGTCGAGCGGGACATCGCGCTCGCCGCCTGCATCGTGCTGCTCGGCACCGCCGTCGTCTTCGCGTGCGCCCCGCAGATCGTCGAAGTCCTCTTCCAGCGCGGTGCGTTCACCGCCGAGGACACCGCCACGACCGCGGCCGTCATGCGCGTCTACTCGCTCGGCCTGCTCGGCCACTGCCTGGTCGGCGCCCTCGTCCGCTCCTACTTCTCCGCGGGCCGCGCCACCTGGTACCCCGTCGCCGCGATGGCCGCCGGCATGGTCCTCACCGCCGGCGCCGGCACCTGGGCCGTCGGCGCCTGGGGCGTCGGCGGCATCGCCGCGGCCAACGCCTTCGGCATCACCTTCACCGCCGTCCTGCTGCTCACCGCGATGGACCGCCGCAGCATCCCCGTACGCCTGCCCCTCGTGCTGCGCGAGCTCGGCAAGACGGTGCTCGCCGCCGTCGCCGCCACCGGGGCCGGGCTGCTGAGCGCGGACCGTTTCACCGCCCCCGTCGCCTCCCTCGCCGCCGGCGCCCTCGCGAGCTGCGCCGTCTTCTGCCTCCTCCTGTGGGCCCTGCACGTGAGGGCCTTCGCGCCCGCCGTCCGCACCGCGACCAGAAAGCTCCGCCATGCCCGCTGACACCGTGCTCCGGCAACCGGCGCGGTCCCGGCCGCGCGACCTGCTGCCGGGACGCTCGCCCTGGGTGGTGATGTACCACTCGGTGGACGACTGCGCCGACGACCCCTACAACGTGACCGTCACCCCCGCCCGCCTCAAGCAGCAACTGCGCTGGCTGCGCTCCCGCGGCCTGCGCGGCGTCACCGTCGGCCAGCTCCTCGACGCCCGCCGCCGCGGCACCGGACGCGGACTCGTCGGCCTCACCTTCGACGACGGCTACGGCGACTTCGCCGAGAACGCCCTGCCCCTGCTGCGCCACTACGACTGCGCCGCCACCGTCTTCGTCCTGCCCGGCCGGCTCGGCGGCGACAACGCCTGGGACGCCGACGGCCCCCGCAAGCCCCTGCTCACCGCGCAGGGCATCCGGGCCGTCGCAGCCGCCGGCATGGAGATCGGCTCGCACGGCCTCACCCACGTCGACCTCACCCGCCTCGACCCCGAGCGGCGCCGCGCCGAGATCGAGGAGAGCCACGCCCTCCTCGAAGAGCTCACCGGGCGCCGCGTGCACGGCTTCTGCTACCCGTACGGCAGCGTCGACCGGGCCACCGCCGACGCCGTCCGCACCGCCGGCTACCGCTACGCCTGCGCCATCTCGCCCGGCCCGCTCACCGGCCAGTTCGCCCTACCCCGCGTCTTCGTCGGCGAACGCGACACACCCTGGCGGCTCGAACTCAAGCGCTGCGTCCACCCCATCCGCCGCCGCCCCTGGCCCACCGGAGAAGCCCTGCACGGGGAGGCCGGCCGATGAGGGCCCTGCACGTCATCACCGGACTCGGCGCGGGCGGCGCCGAACAGCAACTGCGCCTCCTGCTGCGCCATCTGCCCGGCACCCACGACGTCGTCACGCTCACCAACCCCGGCCAGGTCGCCGACGGCCTGCGCCAGGACGGCGTCCGCGTCGCCGACCTCCGCATGGCCGGCAACCGCGACCTCGGCGCCCTGCCCCGCCTCACCCGCCTCGTGCGCACCGGCCGCTACGACATCGTCCACACCCACCTCTACCGGGCCTGCCTCTACGGCCGCATCGCCGCCCGGCTCGCCGGGGTCCCCGGCATCGTCGCCACCGAACACTCCCTCGGCGACACCCAGATCGAGGGGCGCCCCCTCACCCAGGGGGTGCGCGCCCTGTACCTGGCGGGGGAGCGGCTCGGCCGCGCCACCATCGCCGTGTCCCCGGCCGTCGCGGGCCGGCTGCACCGCTGGGGCGTCGCCCCGCACCGCGTGCACGTCGTCCCCAACGGCGTCGACGTGGACCGCTTCGCCTTCGACGCCGGAGCCCGCGCCACGACCCGCGCCCGCTACGGCCTCCCGCCGGACGCCTTCGTCATCGGCGGCGTCGGCCGCCTCGTCCCCGGTAAACGCTTCGGCGTACTCATCGAAGCACTTGCGCAACTACCGGACGACGTACGCCTGTTGCTCGTCGGAACCGGACCGGAGGAGACCGCCCTCGAAGCGGCGGCGCGGGCCGCCGGGGTCCGCGACCGCGTCGTGTTCACCGGCGAACGCCCGCACACCGCGCGCACCGCCGCGGCCGGCCCCGACCTGCCCGCCCTGTTCTCCGCCATGGACCTGCTCGCCTCCCCGTCCACCGACGAGGCGTTCGGCCTGGCCGTCGTCGAGGCCCAGGCCTCCGGCCTTCCCGTCGTCCACGTCCACTGCCCGGCCCTCGACGACCTGCCCGGCGCCCGGCGGCCGGGCGACACCGTCCGTGTCCCGTGCGAGGCGGCCTCGTTCGCCCGGGAGACCGAGACGGCCCGCACCCGCCCGCCGGCCCCCCGCACCCCCGCCCGGGCCGCCCTCCACTACAGCATCGCCCGCAGCGCCGCCCGCCACCTCGGGGTCTACGAGGCCGCTCTGGGCGCCGCCCCCACCCCAGGAGTGAACACCCGATGACCGACACCGCGCGCACCCCGTTCCACCGCGCCGCCCGCCGCACCCGCTCCGTGCCGCGCTGGTGGCCGCTGCCCGCCGGGATCCTCCTCGGCGCCCTCGCCGGCGGCGGCTACGGCCTCGCCGTCACCCCCCAGTACACGGCGACCGGCTACGTCATCGCGGTGCCGACCGAGAAGGCCGACCCGATGTCCGCCGTCGGCTTCGCCCAGGCCTACGGAAAGGTCGCCACCCAGGTGGCCGTGCTCAGCGACGCCCAGGTCGCCGCCGGGGTGCCGGTCGCGACGCTGCGCTCCAGCGTGCGTGCCGAGACCTCGCCCGACGCCCCCATGGTGTCCATCTCGGCGACCTCCGCCGACCCCGCCAAGGCGATGGAGATGGCCAACGCGGTCGCCCGCGCCCTGACCACCGAGGCCTCCCACACCAAGGACGACACCCACGTCGAACTCCTGCGCTTCACCCGCGCCGTGAAGCCCACCGAACCCTCCACCCCGTCCGCCGCCCTGACCGCCCTCGTCGGCACCTGCGCCGGCGGCCTCCTCGGCGGCCTCGCCCTGCTGCTGCGCCCGCGCCGCGAGCAGGAACAGCCCGCGGCCGCCACGGTCCCGTCCCCGGCACCCGCGGCCGGCGCGGCGGTGCGGGGCGGCGCCTGATGGCGGACGTCACCCTGTGCACGAGCGGCGAGGCGTTCGGCGCCCTGCGCGAGGAATGGACCCGCCTGCACCGCGCCTCCCCGGCCGCCACCCCCTTCCAGACCCACGCCTGGCTCCACTCCTGGTGGCTCTCCTACGGCCGCCGGGGGGCCCTGCGCGTCGTCCTCGTCCGCCGCGAAGGGCGCCTCGTCGCCGCCGCGCCGCTGCTGCGCAGGCTGCGCCCGGCCCCCGTCCTGACCACCCTCGGCGCCGCCCTCTCCGACTACGGCGACGTGCTCGCCGACGCGAGCTGCCCCGAGGCCCTCGACGACCTCGCCGCCGCCCTGTGGAAACTCGCCGCGACCAGCGCGGTCGACCTGCGCGAGGTGCGCCCCGGCGCCGCCGCCGAGACCCTCTACGAGCGCTGGCCCGGCCCCCGCCGCCGCCTCGACGACTCGCCCTGCCTCGACCTGCCCGCACTGCCGATGGACGACCTGGTCGGCCGGCTGCCCCGGCCCCGCGCCCAGCGCGCCCGCGCCAAGCTCCGCAAGCTCGACGCGGCCGGTGTCGAACGCCGGGTCGTCGCCCCGCACGAGGTCGCCGGATCGGTCCGCCGCCTCCTCGACCTGCACCGCCTCCAGTGGCAGCAGCGCAAGGTGACCACCGAGCACCTGCGGCCCCGCTTCGCCGACCACCTCGTCCGCTCGGTGACGCTCATGGCGCAGAGCGGGGACGCGCACGTCACCGAGTTCACCCTCGACGGCGAGGTCGTCGCCGCCGACCTGACCCTGCGCTCCCCGCGCCTGGCCGGCGGCTACCTCTACGGCGCCCACCCCGGCCTGCGCGAACGCAAGATCGACGTCGCCACGATGCTGCTGCGCTCCTGCACCGAGCACCTCCAGGACGGCGCCCCGCCCGGCGTCCTGAGCCTGCTGCGCGGCACCGAGCCGTACAAACTCCACTGGCGGCCCGAACCCTCCGTCAACCAGCGCCTGCTGCTCGCCCGCCGCACCAGCGCCCCGCAGCTCGCCGTCCTGCTCGCCGAGGACCGCGCCCGCTCCACAGCCGGCGCGGCCCGCCGTGCCTGGCGGCAGCGGCGGGCCGGTGACCGGGAACAGCGCGCGGACTAGGGCCTTTCTTTCGGATCCGGCTGGGCTCGCGGGGCGTGGCACGCGCATCTGCGGCGTTGTCGTCGGTTGCCAACTCCCCCAAGCTCTCGGCTTCGCTCGAGCAGGGGGGACCCCCATCGCGTTGTCGCCCTCCTCCGCCTTGCAGCTGCACGCACCACGCCCCGCTCTCTGATCCAGCCTGATCCGAAAGAAAGGCCCTAGCTCCGGTCCGGGAGCCGCTCCCACCAGTCGAGCCGCAGACACAGCGTCCCGCCGATCCAGTACTCGACCCAGTCGCCGAGGTCCAGCGGCGTGCAGTTCGGCGGCCGCGTCGCCGGCAGCGTCGGCGTGACCGGGGGCTGCGGCGTCGTCGGCGCGGTGGGGTTGCCCACCGTGTCGCGGCCGTTCAGCGTGGCCCGGTACACCTCGGAGGCCCGCGGATTGTCCGAGCACTGCCACACCCCGTGCGGGCAGTAGTCGGTCAGCGTGTTGTACAGCGGCTTGTGCTCGTCCATCCAGGCCAGCATCCGCCGCATGTACTCCGCGTTGTCCCCGTTGCGGAAAAGCCCCCACTCCGGGTACGAGACGGGCTTGCCGTGCTCCTTCGCGAAGTCGACCTGCGCCTGCAGCCCGTACGGCTCGGAGACCTGCTCGTCGAAGGCCATGCCGCGCGGCTGGTCGTAGGAGTCCATCCCGATGATGTCGACGGTGTCGTCCCCTGGGTAGCACTGAGTCCACGGCACCGCGTCCCGGCCCCGGCTCGGCGTGAAGTCGAAGCGGAACTTCTGCCCCGGCACCGAGCGCATCACGCCGACGATCCGCTTCCAGTACGCCTTCCACGCCTCGGGGTCGGGCCCGCAGCGGTGGGTGTACGTGATGCCGTTCATCTCCCAGCCGAGCACGAGCACGGTGTCCGGGATCTTCAGCTCGACCAGCCGCTCGGCGAGCGCCTTGAAGTGCGCGTCGAAGTCGCCCGCCGCGCCCCGCCGCAGCAGCGACCGCACCTGAGCGTCCGGCACCCGGTCCTCGTTGCGCTCCAGCATCGGCACGTTGAGCACGAAGATCCGGTCGTCGCTCCGCTGCCGCCACTTCGCCCAGTCGTCGAGGAAGGTGGGCGTGCCCTCGATGTTGCTCCACCGGTCACCGGGCAGATACGTGTGCCCGACCCGCAGCTCGGCCCCGCCGAGCCACTGCGACAGCTGCTCCATGCGGGTCACCCCGTCCGGCCCGTAGTCCAGGTACGCGCCGAACGCGGGGTACTTCCCGGCCGGGGCGGAGGGCGACTCGGACGGCGACTCGGACGGCGCGTCGGTCGGGGCGGGTGAGTCGGACGGGGTCGCCGTGGCGGACGGCGACGGCTCGTCCCGGGGCGCTCCGGTCGCACCCGGCGCGGCCACCGCACCGGCCGCGAACACCAGGGAGGCCAGTGCCCCCGCCGCGATCAGCGGCAGTCTTCCGCGGTATGCCCCTCGGCGTGGTCGGGCCATGGCTGCTCCTCAGTGGTGCACTCACTGCATTCCTGACACTTAGTCATGAGTGCCCCCGGGGCGCCATCCGGGATCCGCGCGATACGGCCGGACGGGGCGGGAGTACGCCGTACGGGTCCGTCCTGGCAGGTCGGAGCCGTACACCGCGCATCCGTACGCCGTCGACCTCCTTGGGGTGACGGCTCGCGCGAACGAGTGAACCGGCTGCGCCGCGCGGTGGTGCCGGTGGTCCACTGGGACCGGCTCCATGGGACCGGCCGCAGCCGCCCGCCTCCAGCCGACGGCCCGCCGGCCGTTGGGCGGGCGGCTGCGGCCGCCCCGGGGCGTTCCCCACACCCCGCTCCGCACGACGAAGGCCCGGGCCGCCCGTCGTGAAGACGGGCGGCCCGGGCCTTCCGGGCGTCGAACGGATCAGCCGTTGTGCGCACCGTTGCCGGAGAGAACCGGGATGTCGCTGAGGATGTGCGACAGCGGCTCGTCGCCCTTGGCCTGCGTCGAGTTCTCCGTGCACTGCTGGTTCTGCGGGTTCGACAGGACGTTGACGTCCTGGACCGCGATCGGGACGACGCCGAGGATCGAGCCGACGTTGCCCTTGACCGGCAGGCCGACACAGGGCTTGTTCAGCGAACCCTGGACCAGGCCGAGCTGCGGGCTCATGTCGCCCTCGGTCACCGAGTTGCCGAAGGACTGCGAGGCGCCGTTGCCGGACAGCGACGTCGTGCCCGTGTCGTCGCCGATGGCGAGGGCCTGGGTAGCGCCCGCGGCCGAGACGCCGACGACGGAGACCGCGACGGCGGCGGTGGCCATAACCTTCTTGAGCATTTGTCTGTTCCTTTTCAACAGGCACCGGTTGCTGCGACCGGGACAACTGCCCGAGGTGCCGAGAGGTTCTCCCGATTCACCCGAATGCCCGAATGTGCGCAACCGATCGCGTGCTGCGGAGTTGACCCGAGTGCCTCCCAGCAAAAGCGAATGAAGGGGAACCCCTCACCATGATGAAGAAGGCGGCCGCCGCTGCGGCCCTCACCGCGTCGGTCATCGGTATGTCGGCCGCGGCCGCCCCGTCGGCCCTGGCCATCGGCAACGACGGCGGCACCACGTCGCTGTCCGGCAACGGCGCCTCGCAGGCCTACGGCAACTCGGCCACCTACGGCAACATGAGCCCGCAGATGGCGCTCATCCAGGGTTCGCTGAACAAGCCCTGCATCGGCCTGCCCGCCAAGGTCAACGCCGGCTCGATCCTCGGCGTCGTGCCGATCTCGGTCCAGGACGTCAACGTCCTGTCCTCCCCGCAGAACCAGCAGTGCACGGAGAACTCGACGCAGGCCAAGGGCGACGAGGCTCTCTCGCACATCCTGGACGACATCCCGGTCCTGTCCGGCAACGGTGCGGGCAACCACTGATCACACCCCGATCAGGTCGGGCCGCCGGTCTTCCGGCGGCCCGACGCCGTTTCCCGCCCCGGACGCCTCAGGGCGAGGAGTCCGGCCAGCAGTCCCGGCCGGCGATCCGGCGCCACTCCTCGTCGTAACAGCTCGGCAGCGTCCTGCCGCGCTCGCGCCACTCCGCCATGAGCCGGGCGAAGACCGGCTCGCTCTCGGCCGCGTCCGACGGCGGACGGCTGGGCGGAATCAGCGCCCGGTGTCTCCAGCGTTCGTGCGACTCTCCCATTCCATCGCCTCTCGCTCTCCGGTGGTCTTTACCGTCCCCGTCCCCTTACCTCCCCGGCGCCCTTTCTCAATCGCCGCCTGAGGCAAAAGGGTTGCCTTTCGTCCGCGCGGCGTGACATTCCCGGACGGAAATACGAATACGCCTACCCTCGTCCCTCATTCCATCCCCTTTTCTCCGGTGGAGCGGCAATGAAGCGGAACGAAAGACGGCGCGGCCGGCGCGGCGGCCTCCTGCTCGGGGCGCTCGCCCTGGGCCTGGTGACCTTCTCCGGGGCCGCGGCCGGCCCCGTGGCGGCGGCCCTGCCCACCCGTGTCGACGTGTTCGGCACGCTGAAGGACCGGCCCGCGGCGGGCCCCGGCACCACGATCCTGCTCATGGGCACCGACGGCCGGGACACCATCTCCCGCGCCGAGAAGGAGCAGTTCCACGCGGGCGGCGTGGCCTGTGACTGCAGCGACGTGATGATGCTCGTCCACGTCTCCCGGGACCACGACCGGATCAGTGTCGTCAGCCTGCCCCGCGACTCCTACGCGGACATTCCCGACGCCGACTCCGCGCGCACCCATCCCGCGAAACTCAACGCGGCCTATCACGAGGGCGGTCCCGCGCTCGCCGTGCGGACCATCGAATCGATGACCGGCGTGCGTATCGATCATTTCCTGCAGATCGATTTCCGGCGCTTCATGGACAGCGTCGACGCGGTCGGCGGCGTGGAGGTCTGCACGTCCCGGCAGTTGACCGACTCCGCCACCAAGCTCGACCTCGCCCCCGGACGCCACCGCCTCGCCGGCGGGCCCGCGCTCCAGTACGTGCGCTCGCGCCACGTCGACAACGCCGCCGACCTGGGCCGCATCCAGCGCCAGCACCGCTTCCTCGTCAACACGCTGCGCGGCGCCGGTCTGCGCGACGCCCTCGCGGACCCGGGCCGCGCGATGGACCTCGTCTCCACGGTGCTCGGCTCGGACGCCCGCGTCGACCAGGGCTTCGGCCCGGACCAGCTGCTGTCCCTGGCCCGCGACCTGCGCCGCGTCCCGCTGTCCCGTACGGAGTTCGGGACCGTGCCCATCGCCGGGTTCAACCCGGTGATCGAGGGCGCCGGATCCACGCTGCGGTGGGACGAGGAGCGGGCCGGCGAGCAGTTCCGGGCGATGCGCGAGGACCGGCCGCTGACGCCCGCCGATTCGCAGACGCAGCCGCTGGACCCGCCGGATATGAAGGTCCAGACGGTCGTGCACGGCGACACCCTGGACTGCGACTGAGCCCGCGCTGACCTGGCACTGGTCTGCGACAGGGGACCGCTGTGTTCGAACGGTGATAGGCCGAACGGGTTCCCGGGCGCAACTCCCGTGGCGTTGCAGAGTTGTTCAGCCCGGACCCCGCAATCAGGGTTCACCGTTCTGAAGGGAAAGCACATGAAGAAGCTGTGGGCATCCGCCACGATCGCGGCGTCCGTCGCCGGCCTGGCAGCGGTGGCCGCCCCGCAGGCCATGGCCATCGGTGACGACACGGGCACGACGTCGCTGTCCGGCAACGGCGCCGAGCAGTCCTTCGGCAACGCGGAGACCGAGGGCGACATGAGCCCGCAGCTCGGCCTGGTCCAGGGGTCCCTGAACAAGCCCTGCATCGGTCTCCCGGCGAAGGCCAACGTCGGTTCGGTCGTCGGCCTCCTGGTCCCGGTCGCCGTCCAGGACATCAACGTCCTGTCCTCGCCGCAGAACCAGCAGTGCACGGAGAACTCGACGCAGGCCAAGGGCGACGAGGCCCTGTCGCACATCGTCGACGACATCCCGGTCCTGTCGGGCAACGGCGTCGCGAACCACTGACGTCCCGCGTACGGACACACCTGAGGGGCAGCCGCTGTGGTGCGGCTGCCCCTCTGTCGTGCTGTTCCCGCGGGCTTTCCTGTGGAGTTATCCGACCGCGGGGAGCAGGTTGGTGACGGGGGCCACGAGGTCGGTGGCCTGGTGGAGCTGGTTCAGGTCGTTCAGGTGGCTCAGGCCGCTCAGCTGCTCGCGTGCGGTGGGCAGTTCGGCCTTGTGCTCGGCCGGGACGCCCAGGGTGGAGACCTGGTCCAGGGTGGCGATGGGGGAGATGGGCTCCACGCCGGTGAGCGGGGCGGCCTGCGCCGCCGGGGCGGCGAGGGCGCCGGCTCCGACGGCGAGCAGGGCGGCGGTGAGAGCGCGTCGAGGTGTGATCATGCATCTCTAACGCTCCGCCCGCCGCGCCGGACACGGTCCGCGCCGGCCGCCCACCCGGCAGGCGCACGCCCGGCCGGTCACTGCTGGGGCTCGCCCTGGAACTTGGCGGCGGACCAGAAGTAGCCGAGGACCGCGAGGCCGAGGCACCAGCCGACGGCGAGCCAGCCGTTGTGCCCGATCTCCGTGCCCTGCAGCAGTCCGCGCAGCGTCTCGATCGCCGGGGTGAACGGCTGGTACTCGGCGATCGGCTGGAACCAGCCGGGCATCGAGTCGAGCGGGACGAACGCGCTGGACAGCAGCGGGAGCAGGATCAGCGGCATCGCGTTGTTGCTCGCGGCCTCCGCGTTGGGGCTGATCAGACCCATGCCGACCGCGATCCAGGTGAGCGCGAGCGAGAACAGGACGAGCAGGCCGAAGGCGGCGAGCCACTCCAGGAGCGTGGCGTCCGTGGACCGGAAGCCGATGGCCACGCCCACGGCGCCGACGAGGACGACACTGGCCACCGACTGCAGGACGCTGCCGATGACGTGCCCGATGAGGACCGAGCCGCGGTGGATGGCCATGGTGCGGAAGCGGGCGATGATGCCCTCGGTCATGTCGTTGGAGACGGAGACCGCGGTACCGATCGTGGTCGAGCCGATCGTCATCAGCAGGATGCCGGGGACGATGTACGCGATGTAGGCGTCGCGGCCGGCTCCGCCGCTCATGGTGTCGCCGAAGATGTAGACGAACAGCAGGAGCAGCATGATCGGCGTGAGCAGCAGGTTCAGGGTGAGCGACGGGTAGCGCCTGGCGTGCAGGAGGTTGCGGCGCAGCATCGTCGAGGAGTCACGTACGGCGAGGGCGAACGAGCTCATGTCAGGCCTCCTGGGTCAGGGTCTTGGTCTGGGGCTTGGGCTGGGCGGGGACGCCGGCGCCGCCGCCGGTGAGGGCGAAGAAGACGTCGTCGAGGTCGGGGGTGTGCACGGTCAGCTCGTCGGCCTCGACACCGGCCGCGTCGAGCCGGTCGAGGACGGAGCGCAGGGCGCGCTGGCTGCCGTCGCTGGGGACCTGCAGGGCGAGGGCCTCGTCGTCGGCCGCGGCGCCGGCGAGGGCGTCGGCCGCGCTGCGGTAGGCGGCCGGGTCGGTGAAGCGGAGCCGGACGTGGCCGCCGGGGACGAGCCGCTTGAGCTCGTCGGCGGTGCCCTCGGCGGCGATCGTGCCGTCGTGCAGCACCGCGATGCGGTCGGCGAGTTCGTCGGCCTCTTCCAGGTACTGGGTGGTGAGCAGGACGGTGACGCCGCCGTTCACGAGCTCGCGGATGATGCCCCACATGGTGTGGCGGGAGCGCGGGTCGAGTCCGGTGGTGGGCTCGTCGAGGAAGATGATGCGCGGGTCGCCGACGAGCGTCATGGCGATGTCGAGGCGGCGCTTCATGCCGCCGGAGTAGGTGGACGCGGGCTTCTTCGCGGCGTCCACGAGGTCGAAGCGTTCGAGGAGTTCGGCGGTGACGCGGCGGCCCTCGCTCTTGGAGAGGTGCTGCAGGTCGGCCATGAGGAGCATGTTCTCCTCGCCGGTGATGAGTCCGTCGACGGCGGAGAACTGGCCGGTCACGCCGATCGCGGCGCGCACCGCCTGCGGGGCGGTGGCCAGGTCGTGGCCGCCGACGCGGACCGGGCCGCTGCCCGGGTCCGCGGAGACGAGGGTGGAGAGGATCTTGACGGTGGTGGTCTTGCCGGCGCCGTTGGGGCCGAGCAGGGCGAAGACCGATCCCCGCGGGACGGCCAGGTCGACGCCGTCGAGCACGGTCTTGTCTCCGTAGGCCTTGCGCAGTCCGGTCGCCGAGATGGCCAGGTCGGTCATGGCGGTTCGCTCCTTGGGTGGGTGAGGGTCTCAGAGGGCGCGGGCGGTGATGTCGCCGTGCGAGGTGGTGGCGCGGATGGTGACGTCGGGGGTGCCGCCGTCGTGGACGAGGGAGTTGGCGACGCGGCCGTAGGAGGTGCCGGCGTCGAGCGTGGCGTTGCTGCCCTGGGCGGTGTCGACGGTGATGTCGCCCATCTCGGTTTTCAGGTCGAGGTCGCCGCGGGCGGCCTCGGTGACGGTGATGTCGCCCTTCTGCGTACGGACGTGGGCGGGGCCGGTGAGGCGGCCGAGGGTGATGTCGCCGGCGGCGACGGTGACCCGGGCGGCGCTGCTCTCGTCGACCTTGACCGTGGCGCGGGCGGCCTCGATCGCGAGGTCGCCGAGCCGGCCGACACCCCGGACGTCCGCGTCGGCGGCGTCGATGACGACCGGCGAGCCGGCGGGGAGCTGGACGGTGATCTCGACGGCGCCGGACGGGCCGAAGAGGCGGTTCTTCGGGTCGCGGGCGGCGATGCGCAGGGCGCCGTCCGCGTAGCCGACCTCGATCTCCTCTGCGGCCTTCACGTCGCGGCCCTTGGACGGGTCGGCGGGGCGGACCTCGACGACGGTGTCGGCGCGGTCCGCGGCGATGAGCTGCAGGCGGCCGGCGGGGACGGCGAGGGTGGTGTGGACGGGGTTCGGGGTGTCGAACTTCTGCATGTGACTCACTCCTGCGGTGGGTGTCCCGTGTGTTTCTGACATCGAAAACGCTACGTTGCATTCACGATGCTGGCAACAACGTTGTTGCGTCAAAACCCAGTAACTCCAGGTGGATAGCAGGATTTCATTGCAATGGTTCTGCGGGGAACGCAACGCGTCGCACGGTATTGCGTTGCAATGGAATGACGGTGAACGCTAAGGTGGCGTCCGCGGACAGCGCGCGGGCAGCACCGACGACCACGAAGGAGGCCGCGATGCCGGGCGGCAGGCTCACTCAGCAGGAGCGTCAGCAGATCGCACAGGGGCTGGGCGACGGCCTCGCCTACGCGGAGATCGCCCGGCGCCTGGAGCGCCCGACCTCCACGATCACCCGCGAGGTCATGCGCAACGGCGGCCCCACCGGCTACCGCGCGGACCTCGCCCACCGCGCCACCGAGCACCGCGCCCACCGCCGCAAGGCGGCCGGCGCCGCCGCGAGCCAGGCCGGGCCCGCCGGCGACGGGCAGCGGGCCGAGGCCGTACGCGCCTACGAGGAGACTTTGACGACGGTCTTCATGGCGTCCGGCACACCCCGCATGATGGCCCGGGTCATGGCCTGCCTGGTCATCAGCGAGTCCGGCAGCCTCACCGCGGCCGAACTCGTCCAGCGGCTCCAGGTCAGCCCGGCGTCCGTCTCCAAGGCCGTCACGTTCCTGGTGGGCCAGGACCTGGTGCGGCGGGACCGCGACGAGCGGCGGCGCGACCGCTACTCCATCGACGACGACGTCTGGTACCAGTCCATGATGGCCAGCGCCCGGTCCACCGCCGAGATCGCCACGACGGCCCGCCAGGGCACGGGGATCCTCGGCCCAGACAGCCAGGCCGGGGTCCGCCTGGAGAACATCGCGCGGTTCCTCGACTACGTGTCCGAGAGCCTGGTCCGCGCCTCCGACCAGGCCCGCGACATACTCACCGCCCGCCGTGAGGCGGAGGACGGGCAGGCGTAGGAACGCCGACGGCCCGCCCCCGGAAGTCCGGGGGCGGGCCGTCGGTTCACGTGGCCGCGCGGCAAGGGGCGATCCCACGCCGGGCGGTCGCACTCGCCCGGGTGATCCCTGCCGCGCAGAGTCAGGCTAGCCCCGGGGCGCGCCCGGTCCGGGGAGCGACAGGCGGGGCATTTCGCGGACCGGGCCGCCGGTGGGCGCTAGCGGGCGATGTCCGCGTAGCCCTCGATGTCCTGCGGCGGGCGGGTGCCCGGGCCGATGTAGCGGGCCGAGGGGCGGACCAGGCGGCCCGTGCGCTTCTGCTCCAGGATGTGCGCGCTCCAGCCGGCCGTGCGGGCGCACGTGAACATCGACGTGAACATGTGCGCGGGCACCTCGGCGAAGTCGAGCACGATCGCCGCCCAGAACTCCACGTTCGTCGCGAGCACCCGGTCCGGGCGGCGCGCGTGCAGCTCGGCCAGCGCGGCCTTCTCCAGCGCCTCGGCCACCTCGAAGCGCGGGGCGCCCAGCTCACGGGCGGTGCGCCGCAGCACGCGGGCGCGGGGGTCCTCGGCCCGGTAGACGCGGTGGCCGAAGCCCATCAGGCGCTCGCCCTGGTCGAGCGCCCGGCGTACGTACGCCTCGGCGTCGCCGGTCCGCTCGATCTCCTCGATCATGCCGAGGACGCGGGAGGGGGCGCCGCCGTGCAGCGGCCCGGACATGGCGCCGACCGCGCCGGACAGGGCGGCGGCCACGTCGGCGCCGGTGGAGGCGATGACGCGGGCGGTGAACGTCGAGGCGTTCATGCCGTGCTCGGCGGCCGAGGTCCAGTACGCGTCGACCGCCGCGACGTGCTTGGGGTCGGGCTCGCCGCGCCAGCGGATCATGAACCGCTCGACGATCGACTCGGCCTTGTCGATCTCGCTCTGCGGCACCATCGGCTGCGCCTGGCCGCGGGCCGACTGGGCGACGTACGACAGGGCCATGACGGCGGCGCGGGCCAGGTCGTCGCGGGCCCGCTGCTCGTCGATGTCGAGCAGCGGTTTCAGGCCCCACACGGGCGCCAGCATCGACAGCGCGGACTGCACGTCGACACGGATGTCACCCGAGTGGACGGGGATCGGGAAGGGCTCGGCCGGCGGCAGTCCGGGGTTGAAGGCGCCGTCGACCAGCAGCCCCCACACGTTCCCGAACGACACGTGGCCGACCAGATCCTCGATGTCGACGCCCCGGTACCGCAGGGCGCCGCCCTCCTTGTCCGGTTCGGCGATCTCGGTCTCGAACGCGACGACTCCTTCGAGACCAGGTACGAAGCTGGGGTCGAAGTCGGACATCAGGCGGCTCCTCTAGATGCGTGATGCGTGGACGGGGGCTGGGGTGCGCGATCGGATCCACGGCCAGGGGACGTGCGGCTCGCGGTCCGGGTCGGTCACACCCGTGATGCCCCGTTCGGCAGGCGGTCACCCAACCCTCGGGTCTCTGGACCATAACTCCCGGTGCCACGCTTGGCGAGAGTTGGTGGCACTCAGTGCCATGACTCACCTTCGGGGTACGGGCACGGGTACGGCAGGATGACGCCGTGAGCGCCCACGACGACCTCGACCCGGACCCCGCCTTCATGCGGGAGCAGTACCGCACGCACGACGGCGGTCTGCTCGAGCCCGATCTCGCCCCGCACCCCATGGACCAGTTCGCCCGCTGGTTCCGGCAGGCGGCCGAGCCCGGCTCTCCGCTCGCCGAGCCCAACGCCATGGTGGTCTCCACCGCCGACGCGAGCGGCCGTCCGGCCTCCCGCACGGTGCTCCTCAAGTCCTACGACCACGAGGGCTTCGTCTTCTACACCAACTACGGCTCCCGCAAGGCCCAGGACCTGGACGTCAACCCGCAGGTCGCGATCCTCTTCCCCTGGCACCCGATGGGCCGTCAGATCCATGTCGCCGGCACCGCGGTGCGGACCTCCGCCGAGGAGACGGCGGCGTACTTCCACTCCCGGCCGCACGGGTCGCAGCTCGGGGCGTGGGCCAGTGCGCAGTCCTCCGTGATCGGGTCGCGGGCCGAACTGGACGCGGCGTACGGGGAGTTGGTGCGGCGCTATCCGGTGGGGTCGGACGTTCCCGTGCCGCCGCACTGGGGCGGGTTCCGGGTCGCCCCGGAGGAGATCGAGTTCTGGCAGGGCCGCGAGAACCGCCTCCACGACCGGCTCCGCTATGTCCGGGTGCCGGGGGGCTGGCACGTGGAGCGGCTCAGTCCCTGAGGGGCGGGTCCGTCGCCGGGTGCGGGTGGGTGGGGGCTGGTCGCGCAGTTCCCCGCGCCCCTGAAATGCGGACCCTTCGGGTCGCATTTCTCCGATCAAGGTGCGGGGTGCCTTTCATCTGGGGAAGGCGCGGCGAAGCCGCATGCCTTCCAGGGGCGCGGGGAACTGCGCGACCAGCCCCCACCCACCCGCACCCGCCCACGGCGCTGACGCAGAACGGCGGGTCAGCGTCCGGCCAGGACCCCGTCGAGGAACGGCTCCACGACCTCCCGCCACGCCAGAGGCTGGTCGTAGTGGACGAGATGCCCCGCGTCGGGCACCTCCGCGTACACCCCCCTGGGAAGGACCCGCACCATCTCCTGCGCCTCGGCCCGCCCCAGCTCCCCGTCCAGCCCCCGCACGACGAGCGCGGGGCACCGCACCCCCGCCAGTTCCTCCCAGTGCGCGTCCCGTACCCACGTCGACCGGGCCGCGAGCATCTGGCGCCGCGAGAACACCGGCCGCCACCCGTCCTCGGCCTGCGTCATGACCTCCGCGTAGAACTCCCCGCGCGCCGGATTGGGCCGCTCCACCCAGGGGTCGTCCTCGCCGAACCACTTCCGTACGTCACCGAGCGTCGCGAACGGCAGCGGCCACGCCCGGAACCAGTCCTCCCACTCCCGCTGGGACGCCGCGCCGAGCGCCGAGGCCCGCATGTCGCAGATGACGAGGCCGCTGACCAGATCGGGCCAGCGCGCGGCGAGCTGCCAGGCCGTCAGCGCCCCCATGGAGTGCCCGACGAGCACCGCCGGGCCGAGCCCGAGTCCTTCGAGCGCCGCCTCCGCGTCGAGCACGTAGGCCTCACGGTCGAAGGGGCCCTGCTCGGGTTTGTCGCTCTGGCCGTGCCCGCGCTGGTCGAGCGCGACGGCGCGGCGCCGTTCGGAGAGCCAGCGCGCGGTGCCTGCCCAATGGGACGCCCGGCCCATCAGGCCGTGCAGTAACAGCACTCCGGGAGCCTGGCCGGCCTCGCCCGTCTTGGGCGGGTCGGCGAACTCCCAGGCGGCCAGCCGGACCCCGCCCGCTCCGGTCACGTCGATGCGTCGCGCCATAGGCCCCGGCACCCCCTCGTGGTCACGCCTGCAGTCGCTGATCCGCGTACGTTATCGAACTCGCATTCGAGAACGGGCGGCGTTCCCGTCACACCCCTCTTTTGAGTGACAACGCTCAAGGAATGACCTGCGTCGCCGAGGGGATCTCTTCAGCGGGAGGCGGACCGCTCGGGGAAAACGGTCCGAGGGGGACGACCCTGGGAGCTCGGGGCTCCGGGTCGGAACAGGGGAGGACAGGCCCCGGCGCCGCGAGGCGCCGGGGCCCTCTGCCGACACCCCGCTCCCCACACCGCGGACCCCACGCACGCCGAACGGCCGGTCCATGCTGGCCCCCTCCGGTCCCCAGACTCAGGCCCTACGCTCACGCGACAGCGTGGCACGCAAAACGCCCGAGCGCTGCGATTCCGCACACTGAATCCTGCTTTCAGTGCGCCGCGCGCGCCCCGCGCCCGCGGCGAACAAGCGGTACCGCCGCCCGGGCGCCCCGGAAAGCCAGGCTCAGCGCTTCGCCACGAACACGTGCGAGGCGATGTCCGCCTCCAGCTCCGCCGCCTCGCCACTGCTGCCCACGAGCACCCCGCCCGGCGACTGCGTCACGCTGACCACCGAACCGGGCTGCACACCCGCACGCCGCAGCGTGTACATCAGCTGCGCGTCCGTCTGGATCGGCTCACCGATGCGCCGCACGACCACCGTCTTGCCGTCCGCACCCGTCTCCAGGTCCGCCAGAGACACCATGCCCTCGTCCAGGAACGGGTCCGCCCCGTCCTTCTCGCCCAGCTCCTCCAGACCCGGGATCGGGTTCCCGTACGGCGACTCCGTCGGGTGCCGCAGCAGCTCGAGGACGCGGCGCTCCACGGCCTCGCTCATCACGTGCTCCCAGCGGCAGGCCTCCGCGTGGACCTGCTCCCACTCGAGGCCGATCACATCGACCAGGAGACACTCCGCGAGCCGGTGCTTGCGCATCACGCGTGTCGCCAGCCGCCGGCCCTCGTCCGTCAGCTCCAGGTGCCGGTCCGCGGCCACGGCCACCAGGCCGTCCCGCTCCATGCGCGCCACGGTCTGGCTCACCGTCGGCCCGCTCTGGTCCAGACGCTCGGCGATCCGGGCGCGCATGGGGACCACACCTTCCTCCTCCAGCTCGAGGATGGTGCGGAGGTACATCTCCGTCGTGTCGATCAGTCCGGACATACGTGCCCCTCGTGTAGCTCTCTAGCTCCGCAGCCGCTCCGCTGGCGTGCCGCGCAGCGCGTGCGCTGGCCCTGCCGTCAATTCTGACGCATACCGCCGACAACCGTGCCGCGCCGGGGAAACAGCGCCCCGAACCGCCACGGGCCCGTACGAAACAGCCACAGCCGCGCCTTTGTTCCGCCCCGCCGACACCACAGGTGCCGTATTGACACGGCACTGGTCCAGACCGCACGGTGATCCGCGACAGACGCGATCCGCGACGGGCGCGGACACGCCGCGTCACCACCGAGGGGTTACGCCGATGAGCGAGAGCAAGCTGGCCGCGCAGTACCTCGACACCGCGATCGGCCTGCTGCGCCGCATCCGCGACGAGGAAGCGGACTCCGTCGCCGCCGCCGGCACCCTCCTCGCCGACACCGTCGTCGCCGGCGGCCGCCTCTTCGCGTTCGGCGCCGGACACTCCTCGCTCGCCGCCCAGGACGTCGTCTACCGCGCCGGCAGCCTCGCCCTGATGAACCTGCTCGCCGTCCCCGGAGCCGTCGGCGTCGACGTCATGCCCGCCACCCTCGGCTCCGCCCTCGAACGGGTCGACGGACTCGCCGCCGCCGTCCTCGACTCCAGCCCCGCCCGGGCCGGCGACGCCCTCGTGATCATCTCCCTCTCCGGGCGCAACGCCCTGCCCGTCGAGATGGCCATGAACGCCCGCGCCCTCGGCCTCAAGGTCATCGGCGTCACGTCCCTCGCCTACGCCACCGGACCCGACGCCCCCAGGTCCCGGCACGTCTCCGGCACGTACCTGCGCGACCACTGCGACATCGTCCTCGACTCCAAGATCGCCGTCGGCGACGCCGAACTCACCCACGACGGCGTGGACGCCCCCTTCGCCTCCGCCTCCACCGTCACCACCAGCGCCCTCATGCAGTCGATGCTGGCCACCTGCGCCGAATCCCTCGCCGACCGCGGCATCCAGCCCCCGCTGCTCCGCTCCGGCAACGTGGACGGCGGCCACGACTGGAACGCCAAGGTCTTCGAGCAGTACAAGGACCGCATTTTCTACCAGCACTGACCCGCGGCGGAGAGCCCTACGACGGCCGGGTCGCCGCCGCCAGATCCACCGCCGCCGCGATCCGCACCGCCACACCCTCCGCGTACACCGCGTCACCCCGCTCGAACCGGGACCGCCCCGCCCCGCGCAGGAACGTCACCACACCCAGCGTCCGCCCCCGGCTGCGCAGCACCGCGCACAGCGCGAACCGGCTGTCCTGCGGCCACTGCCGCGCCGCCGCCCACTCCGCGCCACCGTCCCCCTCCGGCGCCCCGGCCCGCACCGAACCGGCCCGCTCCGCGCACTGCAACGCCGGATGCCCCGCCCCGTACCGCACGGGCAGCGCCCCACGCGTCACCAGCAGACTCGGGCCCGGCGCCCCCGCAGGCGTCGCCGCGGCCCGCACCAGCCGCACCGGCTCCTCACCCTCCGCGCTCACCACCAGATCGATCAGCGCGTGATCGGCGAACCCGGCCAGCGCGAAGTCCAGATGCGTCGTCGCCGCCTCCGCCGGGTCCTCGCACTCCGCCGCCGCCCGCGCCGCCCGGTGCAACTGCTGCGTCCGGAACCGCAGCGCCGCCGCGTCCTGCTCCGCCCGCCGCGCCTCCGTCACGTCCTCGAACAGCCACGCCACCCCCAGCGGCACCGGCTCCTCCGCCAGCGGCGACGACAGTCGTACGAAACCACTGCGCCAGCAGCGCCGCTCCGGCTCACCCCGCTCCGAGCGCACCGTCACCCACACCTCGGCCGGCGCCGGCGGCGCCCCCTCCGCCAGGACGTGCGCCAGCGCGCTCTCCAGCTCCTCCACACCCTGCGACACCAGATCGCCCAGCGGCCGCCCCAGCACCGCGCTGCGCCCCGAACCGAGCGCCTTCGCCGCGTGCGCGTTCACCAGCGCGGGCCGCAGATCCGCGTCGACCAGGACCACACCCCACGCCGTGGCGTCCTCGAACAGCGCCTCGCTCAGCGCGATCGACCGCTCCAGATCGATCTGCGCGTGCACCTCGCTGAACGCGCAGTACACCCCGGCGGGCTCCCCGCCCGGCCCGCGCACCGCCGCCGACTGCGTCCGTACGAGCACCCGCCCGCCGCTCTTGGTCACCAGCGCGAACTCGTGCACCTGCCGCCCCGGCGCGTGCATCGCGGACAGCAGCCGCTCCTGCACCTCCGCCGCGTCGGCACTGCGCACCGCCCAGCCCGCGAACCCGGCCCGCCCCACGGCCTCCGCCGCCGACCAGCCCAGAATCCGCTCGGCCTCCCGGTTCCAGTGCGTGACGACACCGTCCGCGTCGAACGCGCACAACGCCGCGTCCATCCCGTCCAACAACGCGGCCAGAAGATCGCCCCCGTCCCGCTCGGGCTCGTCCTCGGGCCCGAGCGCGTCGGTGGCCCCGCTACGCCGTGATGCACTCACCTGGCACCCCCTCCACCTCATTCAACTTGAACGTGACGCACCCCACACCATGTTCCGTCAACTTCCCGTCCGGCATCGGGCCGGGGGCCGGAACGAAAAAAGGGGTTGAAGGGGCCCAGAGGCGTCCTTAGGGTGGGCCGTACACAAGAAGGGAGGTGGTTCGGCAGATGTATGCATTCCGGACGCGTGAGGTGACTGCGGGCTAGCGGCCCGACGTCGCATCTCGAATTCGGCGCCGGACCCGCGCGTGTGCACGCGCGCAGCCGGCCCCATTCCCAAGCAGTCACCCGACCCGCGAGCCGCCGGTACGTCCGGCCGGCTTCCGACCGTCTCGTACGGGAGGAACCAGGCTCGCGGGTCGTCTGCGTTCTCAGCCCTTGCTGACCGCCGTCAGGATCTCCGGGAGGCGGTCCGCCGTGCGGGGGGCCGCCAGGCGCAGGCCCAGGAGGGTCGCGGCGGTGCCGTAGGCCGCGCCCGCCGGGAGCAGCAGCCAGGACCAGTCGGTGTGGTCCGTCGCGTGCAGGGCGATCGTCAGCGCGAGGACCGGGGCGCACAGCACGGCCGCCGCGACCATGCCGCCGAAGATCGAGATCCAGGCGAGGCCCGCCTGACCCGGGGCGACGTTCTTGTAGCCCTCCTGCGGGATCGAGTAGGGGAAGCGGGCCGAGGTCCACGCCCCGGTGGCCAGCATCGCGCCGAGCAGCGCGAAGGAGAGGCCGAGGACCTCGGGCAGCTCCTGCCAGGCGTCGAGCAGGGCGCTGGTGAGGACGGTGACCAGGGTCGCGTAGGGCAGCGTGATCAGGAGCAGGGCGAGGGCGCGGGCGCGCAGTTCCGCGTAGGCGTCGCGCGGGGAGGCGATGGTCGCGGCGACCATCCAGAACGCGGAGGTGTCCTGGCCGAACTGGTTGTACATCTGGATGCCGAGCATGCCCGAGGCGAAGCACGCGAAGTAGGCGGAGCCGGTGCCCTGGAGGGCGTTGAAGACGGGGACGATCAGGCCGATGGCCAGGGACGTGATCCAGGCGGCCTTGGTCTTCGGGTCGCGCCACACGTAGCGCAGGCTGCGTTCCATGACGGTGCCGGTGCGGCCGTCCGGGAAGAGGCGGCGGCGGGGGGTCGCGCGGCGGGCGGGTTCCGCGGCCTGGAGCGTCGAGCCGTCGGGCGCGGTCATCAGGCGGGTCAGCGCGCGCCGCCAGACGAGGAGCAGCGCGGCCAGTGCGGCGGCGGTCAGGGCGAGCTGCGCGGCCGCCGGGCCGTACGCGCCGCGGCCCGCCGCCTCGACGGCGCCGATCGCCGACGCCGGGGGCACCCAGCGCAGCACGTCCGCCGCCGGGTCGAGCGCGCCGAGCCCGCCGGCGCGGCCGAGGCGCTGGGCGCCGAAGTTGACGAGCTGCGCGCCGAGCGCGATGACGAGGCCGCTGAGCACGGCGAGGTCGCGGCCCTTGCGGCTGGTCAGCAGGCGGGTGTTGGCGGCGGCGACGGCGCGGGCCAGGGCGACGCAGACGAGGACGGCGAGCGGTACGGCGAGCAGGGCGACCGCGGTGGACGCCGCCCCGTGTCCGACCGCGTAGGCCGCTCCGGCGGTCAGGCACAGGGTGAAGACGGGGCCGATCCCGACGAGGGAGGCGACGAGCAGGCCGCGGACGAGCGGGTCCGGGCGCAGGGGCAGCATCACGAGCCGGGTCGGGTCGAGGGTCTCGTCGCCGCTGGGGAAGAACAGCGGGAACACGGCCCAGCCCAGGGCGAGCAGCGCGAGCAGGACGACGCCGACGGTGGTCGCGTGCCGGTTCCCGTGGAGCAGGACGAGGCCGAGGACGACGAGCGCTCCGAACAGCACCGAGACGAGTGCGGACGCCGCGTAGGCGACGCGCCGGCCCGCCGACTGGCGCAGCCCGTTGCGCAGCAGGGCCCATTTGAGGCGGACGAGGACCCCGGTCACCGGACGGCTCCGCCCCCGCCCAGCCAGTCCAGGGAGCTCCCGGACGGGCTCCCGGACGCTCCGACCAGCTCCAGGAAGGCCTCCTGCAAGGACGCCGCGTCGCCCTTCACGTCCGCCAGGGGCCCCTGTGCCCGGATGCGTCCCGCCGCCATCACGGCCACCCAGTCGCACAGCGACTCGACCAGTTCCATGACGTGCGACGAGAAGACGACGGTCGCCCCGGAGCGGGTGAAGCGTTCGAGGACGCCGCGGATCGTCTGGGCGGAGACGGGGTCGACGCCTTCGAAGGGCTCGTCGAGGAAGAGGACTTCGGGGTTGTGGAGGAGTGCGGCGGCGAGGCCGATCTTCTTGCGCATGCCGGTCGAGTAGTCGACGACGAGTTTGTGCTGGGCTCCGGCGAGGTCGAGGACGTCGAGGAGTGCGGCGGCCCGCCGGTCGACCTCGGCGCCGGGCAGCCCCCGCAGCCGCCCGGTGTACGCGAGGAGTTCGCGCCCGGAGAGGCGCTCGAAGAGGCGTAGTCCCTCGGGCAGGACCCCGATGCGGGCCTTGACCTCGGCGGGGTCGGCCCAGACGTCGTGCCCGGCGACGTGCACGGTGCCCCGGTCGGGCCGGAGCAGGCCGGTGACCATGGAGAGGGTGGTGGTCTTGCCCGCCCCGTTGGGGCCGACGAGGCCGATGAACCGGCCTGCGGGCAGCGTGAGTTCGATCCCGGCGACGGCGGTCTGCCGGCCGAAGGACTTCCAGAGGTCGTGGACGCGTACGGCCGCGTCCACGGCTGCGTCGGTCAACTGTGCCCGCCCTTCATCGGCGTCGTCGTGCGACAGCGTCTGCGGCTGCGTCCGAGTTCGGGACGGCCTTGACGTCTGGGCACGATACGTCGGCCAAGGGCGGGGCACAGGGAGGCGGCACGGGCCCGTCCTTACGGGCGGCGCCCCTCGCGCCCGCACGCGTAGGCGAGCGGGGAGACGAGCTCCTCGGCGTCGGGCAGCCACCGGTTCGCGGCGGTCGGCCGGCAGGCCCACTGCACGGCGCCCTGGCTGCCGAAGCGGGTCGGGGGTGCGGCCACGTACTGGCCCTCGCCGAGCGTGACGAGGTCGAGGGAGGCCGGGGGCCAGCCCAGCTTGCGTACGAGGTCGGGGACCTTGGCGGTGGCGCCGGGCAGGACGAAGAACTGCATGCGGCGGTCGGGCGTGCAGGTCACGGGGCCGAGCGTGAGCTCCATGCGCTCCATGCGGGCGAGCGCCAGGAAGCCGGCGGTCTCGGGTACGTCGATGGCGTCGAAGGTGCGGCCGGTGGGAAGAAGGATCGACGCCTTGGGGTGTTTGGACCACAGGCGGCGCGCGCCGGTCGCACTCCCGGTCGCCTGGGTCGCCCAGTCGGGCCGCGCGGCGTGCGCGCCGGGCGTGGGGCACGCGGCGTCGTCGCACGAGCAGCGCTGCACGCCCTGCTCGAACTCCAGCCAGGTGCCGGGGAACACGTCCCAGTGCCGCTCTTCCGCGTAGCGCACGGCCGTGTCCAGGAGGGATTCACCGCGCTGGGGCGGGATCTGCCCGGTGGGGGTGACGGGTGAGGTGACGTCCGAGGTGCCTGCGATGGTCTCTTCCACGACGTTCTCAACTCCCGCCGTCAGCTGGGGTTACGGGGGCACGTACGGGTGGCTCCGGAGCATCGTTCCCGCACGTGGGGCGCATGGGTGCACGGTCGGGGGCGCGCGGGCGGGACGGCAGCGGGGGAGGGGTAGTCATCCGGGGACGGGGCGCACCTCCGCACGTCGGGCCGGAGCCGGTCCGTCCCTGTTATGCGCCATTCACCAACGTTCATGCGCAGATGTGGTGCATCTTCCCGTTTCGTGCAGGGCAGTCATTCCACGACCGGCCGTGATCCGCACGGCAGGCCATCCGGACGGGCACAGCAGGGGGTTACGTCATGGCCGCACGGCCTCTCGTCGCGCGACAGCCCAACGAACGGCTGCAGGCGCTCATCCAGGAGGCGGGCTGCTCGAACGCCGGCCTGGCCCGCCGGGTCAACATGTGCGGGTCCGAGCACGGACTCGACCTGCGCTACGACAAGACATCGGTGGCCCGGTGGCTGCGCGGGCAGCAGCCGCGCGGCCGGGCGCCCGGCATCATCGCCGAGGCCCTGGGGCGCAAGCTCGGCCGCACGGTCACCATCGACGAGATCGGGATGGCCAACGGCAAGAACCTGGCCTCCGGCATCGGTCTGCAGTTCTCGCCGACGGTGCTCGGCGCCATCGAGCAGGTGTGTGAGCTGTGGCGCAGCGACGTGGGGCGGCGGGACTTCCTGTCGGGCTCGGCCGTCGCCTCGTCCGCGCTCGTCGAACCCAGCAGGGACTGGCTGATCTCCGTACCGGACTCGCAGGTCGCGCGGTCGGCCGGGCCGCGGGTCGGGGTGTCGGACGTGGCGGCCGTGCGCGCGATGACGCAGGCGCTGACCGATCTGGACCACCAGTACGGGAGCGGGCATGTGCGCCCGGTGGTGGTGCACTACCTGAACAGTGTGGTGAGCGGGCTGCTCGCGGGCTCGTACCGGGAGGCGGTGGGGCGCGAACTGTTCGCGGCCGTAGCCCGGTTGACGGAGCTCGCCGGGTACATGGCCGTCGACACCGGGCAGCCGGGGCTCGCCCAGCGGTACTACATCCAGTCCCTGCGGCTCGCGCAGGCGGCCGGCGACCGCGGCTACGGCGGGTACGTGCTCGCCGCGTCGATGAGTCATCTGGCCGCGCAGCTCGGCAATCCGCGGGAGATCTCCCAGCTCGCCCGCGCGGCTCAGGAGGGGGCGCGCGGGCGGGTCACACCGCGCGCGGAGGCGATGTTCCACGCCGCCGAAGCGCGCGGTCACGCCCTGCTCGGGGACGAGCGTTCCGCGCACGGATCCATCGCGCGGGCGCTCGCCGCGATGGAACTGGCCGAGGGGCAGCGCGGATCCGGTGACGACCCGGCGTGGATCGGCCACTTCGGGCCCGCCTATCTCGCCGACGAACTGGCGCACTGCCACCGGGACTTGGGGCAGGGGCGGGACGCGGAGCGGTGTGCGCGCGAGGCGTTGGACGGGCATCCCGCGTCCAAGGCCCGGCGCAGGGCGATCGGGCTCGTGCTCCTGGCGACGGCTCAGGCGCAGCAGCGCGAGGTGGAACAGGCCTGCCACACGGGACTTCGGGCCGTCGAGCTCCTCGGCACCCTGCGCTCCAACCGCGGCGCGGAGTACCTGGAGGACCTCAGGGCGCGGCTCGATCCGTACCGGGAGGAGCCGGTGGTACGGGAGTTCGGGGCGCGCGTGGAGTTGCAGGCGGCCTGATTCCCACAACAGCGTCACCGGGGCCTGTTTTGTTACTCCCGTCACGGGGGAGGTTCTCGGGATTTGAGGTGCGTAGCACGGGCGTGCGAGGACCCGGTAGCGTGAGCCGACGATTCCGACTTCCCCCATACGTAGGAGTCCCGGTGACGCAGCACAGCGGCCAGAACGGCCAGGGCGGACAGGGCGCGGGCCCGCACCTTCCGCAGGCCCGACAGGCGCACGAGGGTGTCGTGCTGCCCGCCGACGGCTCCGAGCCCCTGATGCCGGGCACGTACGGCGACCCGACGCCTCCGGCCGCGCCCGCGGGTCCCGCCGGTGCCGCGCCCTGGGGCCAGCCGTGGGGGCCGCAGTCGCAGCAGGCGCAGGACGCGGGGCCGATGCCGTCCTACGAGTGGGGCAGGCCCGAGGCTCAGCAGCACGGTGGCGGCGGGATGCCGCCCGCACAGCAGGCCCAGGCCCCGCAGGCTCAGGCCCCGCAGGCCCAGGCTCAGCAGCCGCCGCACGTGCCGCAGCAGCCGCAGTCGCCTCACATGCCACAGCAGGCGTACGGAGCGCAGCAGTCGCAGCAGCCGCAGCAGGCGTACGGGGCACAGCCGCCCCAGATGCCGCAGCAGCCGCAGGCTCACCAGCAGGCCCAGCAGATCCCGCAGCAGCCTCAGGCACACCAGCAGCCCCAGCCGCTGCCGCAGCAGTCGCAGGCCCCGCAGCTGCCGCCGCAGCAGATGCCCGGCGCGGGGCCGCTGCCGCCCGCCGCCCCGGCAGGCGCCGCCTACGACGGTGACGCCACGCAGTACATCGCGCCCGTCGCCGCGCAGCAGCCGCCCGCCGCCCCGCTGCCGCCCGAGCAGCCCGCCGCCGACGCCACCCAGTTCCTTGGCCGTGCCGTGAACCGGCAGCCGATGCCGGGCGCCCTGCCCGACGCGGTGCCCGGCGGCCCCTCCGACAGCGAGGCCACCCAGTACATACCGCCCGTCCCCGGCGGTCCCCAGGAGCCGGCCTACGGCATCCGCCCCGGCGCCCCCGGCGACCGTCAGCCGCCCGCCGAGTTCGACGCCCTCTTCCGTACGGAGCCGGAGGGCCCGGCCGCGTCGACGCAGCAGATGCCGCGCTTCGACCCGCACGCCCAGCAGGGCCCGCCGCAGCAGCCCGGCGTCCCGCAGTACCAGGACGCGTACGAGCCCGAGCCGTCCCGCCGCAAGGCCCGGACCGGGTCCAAGCTGCCGATGGTCGCCGCGGTCGGCGTCGGCCTGCTCGTCGTCGGCATCGGCGCGGGCGCCCTCCTCGGCGGCGGGGGCACGGACGACGACAAGACGGACCAGACCAAGACCGTCTCCGACGCCTCGTCGGCCTCGACGGAGCCCTCGCCGAGCGTCGACCCGGCCAAGGAGCAGGCCGTCGCGCTGGACAAGCTGCTCGCCGACTCCAACAACAGCCGCGACTCCGTGGTGCGCGCCGTCGCCAACATCGGCGCGTGCAAGGCCCTGCCGCAGTCCTCCAAGGACCTGCGCGACGCGGCCACCCAGCGCAACGGCCTGGTGACCCGCCTGAACGGTCTGGCCATCGACAAACTGCCGAAGAACGCGGAGCTGAAGGCCGCCCTGACCAGCGCCTGGAAGGCGTCCGCCTCGGCGGACAGCCACTACGCGGCCTGGGGCGACCAGGTCGCGGGCAAGAAGGGCTGCCAGAAGGGCCACGCCCGGCCGACGCCGCAGCGCCGCGCCGGCGACCGGGCCAGCGGGACGGCCTCCACGCAGAAGAACCAGGCCGCGAAGATCTGGAACGAGATCGCGGACCAGTACCAGCTGACCCGCCGCACCGCCGTCCAGCTCTGACGGAAGGGCGGCGGGCCGCGGTGCCGCGCCGGGCGGTGGGTCAGGAGGCCTTCGCGAGGGTCTGCGTCAGGTCCACCGCCGACTTCCGGGTCGCCACCAGGCGGCCCTTCTCCACCCGCTGGAACGTGACCCGCGCGTTGACCAGGCGCGGGAAGTCACCCGCGTCGGACATGTGGTCGTAGCCCCAGCGCAGCGGCGGGGTCAGTCCGCCGGTGTCCACCTGGAGCCCCTCGTCGAGCGCCGAGCTGACCGCGCGCGCCGTCACCTCGCCGTCCCCGAGCGATCCGACGGCCTGCCGCAGCACCTCGTACGCGATCCAGGTGGTCTGCACGCCCGCGTCCGCCGGGTCGATCCGGTTGTCGTCGAAGGCCTGCTCCTTGATCACGCGCTTCATCCCGTCCCAGCGCGCGTCGTCCGACGCCGGGTACCAGCCGGTCACGTACGCGCCCTCGTAGGGGCTGCGCGCGCCGCCGGTGCGGTTGATCGTGGACTGGTCGATGCTGCCGAGGACCGTCGCCGTGCGCACCGCCGGATAGCTCGCGCGCAGCCGGCGGAACGAGTCGAAGAACGTGTTCGTGCGCTCGCCGAGGACCGCCGCGACGCAGCCCTCGCGGCCGAGGCCGGCGGAGCTCGCCGTGGTCAGCGCCTCGCGGGCCTTGCCGCCGTAGTCGGTGGCGTCCTCGGGCGCGCGCAGGTCGGCGACCGCGCCCCGGTCGCGCTCGGCGAGCCCGGCGTTCAGGAGCGGCACCAGTTCGTCGCCCGCGATGGTGTCGGGGCGCACCAGGACGGTGCGCGCGCAGCGCTCGGCGAGCTGCCGCCCGTTCCCCGCGAGCAGGGCGGCCTGGCCGCCGTTGACGGGGTAGGACAGCGGGCTGGTGAACTCGGCGTCGGTCGTCCCGTACCCGCCGATGTACGGGATCCCCGCGGACTCCAGCGGGGACAGGAACGCCCGCCCGTGCTGGCTGTACGAGCCGACGACGGCGACGGCGCCCGCGTCGGCGGCCTTGCGGGCGCACTTGGCGGCGCCCACGCTGTCGTCGTGGTCGTTGCAGGTCAGGACCCGGAGCCTGCGGCCGCCGAGGCCGCCGTGCGCGTTGGTCCAGCGGGCGTAGGCGCGGGCCATCGCGGGCATTCCGGGCATGTTCGTCGCGTCGGTCTTCTCGGGCGCCCAGGTCATCACCGTCACGGTCCGATCCCCGGAGCCCCCCGTGGCTCCAGGGATCAGGCCGCAACCGGCGACCAGGGCGCCGCCCGTGACGACTGCGGACAGAGCGGTGAAGGTGCGCTTGATGGAGGTGTGTCGCCGGCCGGTCATGTGCCTGCACGATTCCGCCGCATCCCGAACCGGCCGGTGACCTGCGGTCAACGGCCGGTGACGCGGAGGTGAATTACGGGGGCCGATCGGGCCGCTCCGGCCCGGGACGTACGATCGATGACCGTGCAAAGCTCGGAGAACTCTTCCCGCCGCGGCCGTCGCTCCACGAAAATGGGCGGCATGCCACTCAACGACATGCCGTGGTGGCGCTGGCGCAGCAATGTGCGCTCCGCGCTGCACATGCTCTCGGACCCGGTCTTCCAGCGGGAGGTCTGGCTCGCCGGTGTGGACGGGTACGGGGACGTCACCGATGCCGTGTACCGCCTGGTCGAGGACACCTGGCTCGACAACTGGTCCGCCGAGAAGTACGTCGGGACGATCTTCCGTGACGCGCAGGAGGCCGCGCTCGTCGACGCGGCCGTGCTGCGGGTCCTGCGGATCATGCACCAGGTCGGGCCGGACGCCCCCGTCTCCGCGTACCTCGATCACCCGGAGTGGGGCGAGGCGGTGGCCGCGTCCCGCGAGGCGCACGTCCGGCTCGCCGTGAGCGACGGGGACGAGCCCGACGCGCCTCCGCGCACGCTCGAGGTCCTGCGGATCATGACGCGGGTGGCCTAGGCAGGGGCCACGGGCCAGGGGCCAGGGGCCAGGGGCGGCTCATGGCGGTCGCCGGGGCGGCGGTCCTGTGGTCCGTTCCTCGGGATGGCGTCTCACCGGCGCCCGGCCTTGTGCGAACCTTGCCCCTATGAATGCGCAGTCCGCACCCGTTCCCGGCTCCGAGCAGTACGTCCTCACTCTTTCGTGCCCCGACAAGCAGGGCATCGTGCACGCCGTGTCGAGCTATCTCTTCATGACCGGCTGCAACATCGAGGACAGCCAGCAGTTCGGTGACCACGACACGGGACTGTTCTTCATGCGGGTCCACTTCAGCGCGGACGCGCCGGTCACCGTGGAGAAGCTGCGGGCCAGCTTCGCCGCGATCGGCGACTCGTTCCAGATGGACTGGCAGATCCACCGGGCCTCCGACCGGATGAAGGTCGTGCTCATGGTCAGCAAGTTCGGGCACTGCCTGAACGACCTGCTGTTCCGGGCGCGGATCGGGGCGCTGCCCGTCGAGATCGCGGCGGTCGTCTCCAACCACACCGACTTCGCCGAACTCGTCGCCTCCTACGACATCCCCTTCCACCACATCCCCGTGACGAAGGACACCAAGGCGGCGGCCGAGGCGCGGCTCCTCGAACTGGTCCGGTCCGAGGGCGTCGAGCTCGTCGTGCTCGCCCGGTACATGCAGGTCCTCTCGGACGACCTGTGCAAGCAGCTCAGCGGGCGGATCATCAACATCCACCACTCGTTCCTGCCGAGCTTCAAGGGGGCGAAGCCGTACCACCAGGCGCACGCGCGGGGTGTGAAGCTCATCGGGGCGACCGCGCACTACGTCACCGCGGACCTCGACGAGGGGCCGATCATCGAGCAGGAGGTCGAGCGGGTCGGGCACGACGTCACGCCGGACCAGCTTGTCGCGGTGGGGCGGGACGTGGAGTGCCAGGCGCTGGCGCGGGCCGTCAAGTGGCATGCGGAGCGGCGTGTTCTGCTGGACGGACGCCGCACGGTGGTCTTCGCCTAGGGATCGTCGCGGGGTGCGGGTGCGGGTGCGGGTGCGTGGGGGCTGGTCGCGCCCCAGATGGTTGCCACGTGCGGCCGTCGCGCGACTGCCGCGCCGTCGTGGCTGGTCGCGCAGTTCCCCGCGCCCCTGAAATGCAGACGCTCCGCGTCGCATTTCCCCGATGGGGCACCGCCCGATGAGATCGCGCACGAAGTGCGCATCTCAGGGGCGCGGGGAACTGCGCGACCAGCCCCCACCGGACCCGCAGTCGCGCCGGGCGGGCAAGGGGCAGCCCCCTTGGGCGGGACCCGCACTCACATACGGCTCAGGCCCGCCGTCGCGGTCAGGACGGACATGATCGCGTCGCGGTCGCCCACGGACCCGGCCGCCGCTTCGGCCGGCGGCACCCGCCCCGCGGCGAGGCGGCAGAACTCCACCCCGTCGAGGGCGACATGCGCCACCTCGTCGGCCCCCTCGGCGCCGGACGGGTCGAGCGGGATCAGCCACTGACCACCCCCGGCCCCCTCGACCTCGAGCCGCAACAACCGCCCCGCGGCCACCTGATCCCGCTCCCGGTCCCGCCCGGCAAGAGCGTCCGGCAGCATCCGCGCCGCCAGATCGATCATCCGGTGCAGATGCTTCGGCGCCGGCGCCTCGTACGGGTAGTCGACCGCGTCCGCGATGTCCCCCGCGTGCACCCAGCACTCGAAGGCCCGGTCCGCCATCGCGTCCCGCAGCGGCAGCGTGAAGTCGCCGTACGAGATGGGGAGTTGCCCCGAACCGCCGCCGCCCTCCATGTCCGACCCGGCGAACGACACCGTGCGGATCAGCTCGTGCGCCTGCTCCCGCCACGGCGCCCGTACCGCCCGCGTCGGCGGGAAGTGCGAGGCCTGCCAGAGCGCCTCCGTGCGCGCGGCCGGGCCGAGCGACTCCGGCGGGGCGGGCGGGCCGAGCGGGTCGTCGAGGCCGAGGGCACGGGCGACCAGCCCGTCGACACTGATCAGATGCGCTATGACACCGGCGACCGTCGTCTTCCGGCTGAGCTGCTCGTCCCCCTCGTACCAGCGCAGCCGCACCGGCGCGTGCCACTCCCCGTCGCCGAAGTCCTTCAGGAGCGCGTCGAGACGGGCGGTCTCCGCGTCGTACGGGGTCGCCCAGGACGGGACCGGGATGCGGGCCGGGCGCCGGGAGAGGCAGCCCTCCAGGACGCGGGCCCGCAGCAGCGGGTCCAGGTCGAGGGACTCGTCGGCGTGCAGCAGCCCGACCGCGTCCCGCAGCCGCAGCGCCTCCTCGGCGCAGGTCCCGCAGCCGCCGAGATGGTCCTCGACGGCGGCCGCCTCCTCGGGCGAGCAGGCGGCGAGGGCCCAGGCGCCGAGCAGCGATTTCAGGACCCGGTGCTCGAGCACGAGCGGCTCCGGTGCGGGCAGGTCGGGCAGCGGGCGGCCGGTGTCCTCGACGGAGGAGCGCGGCGTCGGTATGCGGGCGGCGCCGCCCCGGGCCCCGCCCGCGCCGTAGCGGCCCTCGGGCTCGTCGTCGCGCGGGTCGTAGGAGTCGAAGCGGTCCGGTCCGCCGGCGCCGCTCACGCGGGCCTCCCGTAGCCGCCCGGCGGGATGCCGCTGTCGTGCGCCGTGGACAGCAGCTGCAGGCCGAGCCGGAGCCGGCGGCGCGCCTCGTCCTCGGTGACGCCGAGGTCGGCGGCGGTCTGGCGGTAGTCACGCCGCTGGAAGTACGCCAGTTCGAGTGCGGCCCTGAGCGGGGCGGGCATCGATGTCACGATGTAGTCCGCGCGGGCGGCCGCGGAGGCCCGGCGCACCTTGCGCTCCAGGTCCTCGGTGGTGCCGCAGCCGCTGCGCACGAGCGCGGCCGACTCGGTCTGGCGCAGCCGCTGCACGGCCTGACGGTGGGCGAGCGTCGCGACGAACGAGCGCAGCGGGCCCTGCCGCGGGTCGTACGCCTCCGGGTTCTCCCAGACGCGGGTGAAGACCTCGCGGGTGATCTGGTCGGCGGCGTCCTCGTCGTCCAGGACGCGGTGGGCGAGGCCGTGCACCAGGGATGCGAAGCGGTCGTAGAGCTCGCCGAGCGCCGCGGCCTCGCCGTGCGCGAGCCGCTGCTGCATCCTCCGGTCCCAGCGGGACGGAGTGTCCTTGGGCATGAGGCCCCCTCACCGACTGCCCGTCGTGCCGTGCTGTGCCGTGCCGTTCCGTGCTGATCCGTGCCGTGTACCGGTCCTGTACGGGCACCTGTTCTGCCTGCCTGCTACCCAAAGGTAGTCCGGCACACCGCCGAAGCACGCGCCTTTACCGCATTGTGCGCTGTCCTACGGCAGGCGGTGATAAAGGGCCGGGCCTCCGGCGATGTGTGACCGAATCGGGCGGGTTGTGGGCGGCTGGGGTCCAAGCAGCTCATATGTGATAGGCCTGCAAGGGTGTCGGTGGGGTTGCCCGGGGGAGTTTCGGCCCGCGTGGGGCAGGGCAGCCGCGCAGGAAGAACGTAGGAGCAGGAAGGCGTGGCGTGTGTCGCTCAGGGTGAATGAGGGAGTGCGAGGCGACTGGGCCGTCGTGTCGGTGTCCGGCGAGATGGACCTGGTGACGTCCCCCGCGCTGCGTCAGCGGGTGCACGATGCCGTGGCCGACGGCCGGCGCAGTCTGGTTCTCGACCTCTCCGACGTGCTGTTCTGTGATTCCAGCGGGGTCGGCGTGCTGATCGCCGCCCGGCGGCTGATCCGTTCCTGCCAGGGGCGGCTGCGGCTGATCCTGCCCGCGCAGGGGGCGGTGGACGGTTCGCATGTGAACCGTGTTCTCGGGGCGCTCGGCGTGCGCCGGCTCTTCGACGTGTACCCGGACGTGGCCGCCGCCACGGACGAAGGGGCCCAGCCGCTCTCGGCCTGAGGTCCTGGCCGGAAATCGGCCCTGTTCCGGCCGGCCCTGTCGGTCTTACGTCCCGGATTCTTCCCTGTCTTGACACAACCCCCGCACTTCGGCGTCCCGGTGCGGCTCTTCGTCGTACGCTCCGATGCGGAGAACCCCACCCCACGATGCGAGAGGCGGCCCATGAGCATGGACGAGCGGAGGATCGCTACCCGGTTCGCCGGCTTCGACCAGGACGGGAACGGTTACATCGACCGCGAGGACTTCTACGTCGCGGCGAAGGCGCTGCTCGCCGAGTTCGGGGTGCCGGCGCGCTCCGAGCGGGGGCAGGCGCTGTTCGCCGGGGCGGAGGCGTTCTGGCAGGGGATGGCCGGGATCGCCGATGTGGACGGGGACCAGCGGGTGACCCGGGAGGAGTTCGTCACCGGGGCCGTGAAGCGGCTGCGGGACAACCCGGAGCGGTTCGCCGAGATCGCCAGGCCCTTTCTGCGCGGGGCGATGGCCGTCGCCGGCGGGGCGGGGGATCTGGCCCCTGCGGACGCGGAGCGGGTGCTGAAGGTGCTGGGGGTCGAGGCGGGGGTCGCCTCGGCGGCGGTTGCGGTGCTCGATGCCGATGGGGACGGGCGGATCTCGGAGGACGAGGCGGTGGGTGGGTTCGCCCGCTACTTCACGGTCCCCGAGTAATCGGGCCTCCGCGCCGTAGCTCCGGCAGCTTCGTCGCCGGGCGCCCGTCTCGTCGTGGTTGCTCGCGCAGTTCCCCGCGCCCCTGGAAGGCGCACTTCGTGCGCCCTAGGGGCGTGTTGGTCACCCTGCTTCGGATCCGGCCCGTGCTGCTACGGGTCCCTGGCCTCAGCCCTTCTCCCACCACCCGCCCCCTCCGGGGGCGTCGGCCCGGCGCCCGGCCTCGGGCAATACCCGGCGCCGGGGGTGCGATGCGGTGGTCCTGCGGTACGGCGCCGCCGCCGTAGCTCCGGCCGCTTCGTCGCCGGGCACACGTCTCGTCGTGGTTGCTCGCGCAGTTCCCCGCGCCCCTGAAGGCGCACTTCGCGCGCTCCAGGGGCTTGCCGCTCGCGACCCCGCGACGGAGTCGCTGATGGGTACGGGCCCGCGCCCCTGAAGGCGCACTACGTGCGCGCCCCGGGCCCCGCCCCCTGAGACACGCGGAGCGCCGGGGTCAGGACGTGAACTGTTCCCTCAGCTTGTACTTGAGGGTTTTGCGGAGGGTTTCGTTGCGGGGGAGGGTCGGGAGGATTTCCAGTTGTTCGGGGAGTTTGAAGGTGGAGAGGCCCTCGGCGCGTAGGTAGGCCGTCAGGTCGGGGAGGGTGGGTTCGGGGGTGCCGGGGCGGAGTTCGAGGACGGCGCAGACGCGTTCGCCGCGTTCGGGGTCGGGGAGGCCGATGACGGCCGCGTCCTGGACGGCGGGGTGGGCGTGGAGGAGGTCCTCGATCTCCTTGGCGGAGATGTTCTCGCCCTTGCGGATGATGATGTCCTTCGCGCGGCCGGTGAGGACGAGGTGGCCGGTGGGCAGGACGTGGCCCAGGTCGCCCGTGATCAGGTAGCCGTCCGCGTCGAACGCCTCCGCCGTCTGTGCCGGGTCCAGGTACCCCTGGCAGACGGCTTCGCCGCGCAGCCGGACCTCGCCGTCGACCCCGGCGGGCACCTCCTTGCCGTCCGTGTCGACGATCCGGATCGACATGCCCGCCGGCGGGCGGCCTTCGGTGGTGGCCAGGTTGTCGGCCGTGTCGTCGGGGGCGCCCATCGTGATCATCGGGACCTCGGTCATGCCGTACCCGTGCGTGAGCTGGACGTTCATCTCGCGGATCACGGAGTGGTAGATCTCGGGGGGCTTGGGGGCGCCACCGCCCGCCAGGAGGCGGAGGGTCGGGATCAGTTTCTCGGCCGGCGCCTTGCGCTGCTCCGTCAGGAACATGGAGTAGAACGCCGTCGAGCCACCGGCGACGGTCACGCCGTGGCGGCGGTACTCGTCCAGCGCCTCCGGCAGCGCGAACTGCTCGAACATGACGGCCGGGAAGCCGTACAGGAGCAGCATCACCGTGTAGTCCGGGCCCGCTATGTGCGCGTACGGGAACGCCATCGAGCCGACGTCGGACTCGGTGAGGTGCAGGGCGTGGGCGAGGCAGGAGCCGCCGGCGACGAGGGAGCGGTCGGTGTGCAGGACGCCCTTGGGGTCGGAGGTCGTGCCGGAGGTCCAGTAGATCCAGCGGACGGTCGTGCCGTCGGCGGGCGGCGGTGGCAGGACCGCGGGGTCGGCCTCGGGCAGGTCCTCGTAGGCCTCGAAGACGCCGCGCGCGCCGAGCCGGTGCGCCATCGCCGTGTGGTCGAAGCCCCGCCACGTGCCGGGCGTCGCGAAGAACTCGGCGCCCGACTCGCGCAGCGCGAAGCCGACCTCACGGTCCCGGTAGAAGGGGATGACCGGGCTCTGGACGGCTCCGAGACGGGCCAGGGCGAAGGAGAGCAGGGCCGTCTCGATGCGGGTGGGCAACTGCCAGGCGACGACGCTGCCGGGGCGTACGCCGCGTTCGTACAGGCCGGCTGCGACGCGCTCGGCACGGTCCCTGAGCTGCCCGAACGTCAGTGTGCGGTCGCCCTGGAGCAGGACGGGCCGGTCGGGGGTGAGGGCGGCGCGGCGCTCGACCAGCTCCCACAGGGTGCGGCTGGCGCCCAGGTCGTGTGCGGTGTCCGTCATGTGCGGTGACCCCCTACGAACGCGAACGGGAACGAGAGCGAGAGCGAGAACCGGAGCGACCGGCCCGCCGGCCTTGAGCTGACGGTGAGTCAGATACGGGGCAGAGCGTAAGCCCGTGCTTCTTGTCGGTCCAGGGGTGCGGGGCTAGCCTTCCATCTGACGGGTCATCAGATATCGGGCCAGCGGGCCACCGGAGCTGAGGGGTTTTCCATGACGGAACTGCCGCGCATCGTCAGTGTCGACGACCATGTGATCGAACCGGCCCATCTCTTCGAGACCTGGCTGCCGGCGAAGTACCGGGACCGCGGCCCGAAGCCGCTCACCGCCGGCATCGGGGAGCTCGCGTACGTCGCCGGCAAGTACCAGATCACGATGGACCCCGACGGCCCGCCCACCGACTGGTGGATCTACGAGGACCTGAAGTTCCCGTACAAGCGCAACATCGCGGCCGTCGGCTTCGACCGGGACGACATGACCCTGGAGGGCATCACCCGGGCCGAGATGCGGCGCGGCTGCTGGGACCCGAAGGCGCGGCTCGCGGACATGGACCTCAACCACGTCGAGGCCAGCCTCTGCTTCCCGACCTTCCCGCGCTTCTGCGGGCAGACCTTCGCCGAGGCCAAGGACAAGGAGGTCGCGCTCGCCTGCGTGCGCGCCTACAACGACTGGATGGTCGAGGAGTGGTGCGGCGACAGCGGCGGCCGCCTCATCCCGCTGTGCATCATCCCGCTGTGGGACATCGACCTCGCCGTCGCCGAGATCCGCCGCAACGCGGCCCGCGGCGTGCGCGCCGTCACCTTCTCCGAGATCCCGACCTACCTCGGCCTGCCGTCCATCCACTCCGGGTACTGGGACCCGTTCTTCGCCGTGTGCCAGGAGACCGGCACCGTCGTGAACATGCACATCGGGTCCTCGTCCCAGATGCCCGCCGCGTCCCCCGACGCCCCGCCCGCCGTCCAGGCCTCGCTCAGCTTCAACAACGCGATGGCCTCGATGATGGACTTCCTGTTCAGCGGCGTCCTCGTCAAGTTCCCGCGGCTCAAGCTCGCCTACAGCGAGGGCCAGATGGGCTGGATCCCGTACGCCCTGGAGCGCGCCGACGACGTGTGGGAGGAGCACCGCGCCTGGGGCGGGGTGCGCGACCTGATCCCCGAGCCGCCGTCCACGTACTACTACCGGCAGATGTTCTGCTGCTTCTTCCGCGACAAGCACGGCGTCGCCTCGCTCGACGTCGTCGGCCGGGACAACGCGACCTTCGAGACCGACTACCCGCACGTCGACTCGACCTTCCCGAACACCAAGGAGGTCGCCCTCGACCACGTGAAGGGCCTCGACGACGAGACGATCTACAAGCTGATGCGCGGCAACGCCATCCGCATGCTCGACCTCGACCTCGACAAGTGACGGGGGCGGTCCGTGGATCTCACCTACACCGAAGAGGAAGAGGACTTCCGGGCACGGCTGCGGGAGTGGCTGAGCGGGACGCTGCCCGCGCTGCCGCCCAAGCCGGCGGCCACCGACTGGCCGGGCCGGCGCGTCTATGACACCGGCTGGCAGCGGCGCCTGCACGACGCCGGGTACGGGGACGTGCACTGGGGCGCCTCCCCGACCACCCGGCTGATCTTCCTGGAGGAGACCGAGAAGGCGGGCGCCCCGTACGTCGGCGCCAACTTCGTCGGGCTGCTGCACGCCGGGCCGACCATCGCCGCCGAGGGCACCGACGCGCAGAAGGAACGCTGGCTGCAGCCCGTGCTGCGCGGCGACGAGGTCTGGTGCCAGGGCTTCAGCGAGCCCGACGCCGGCTCCGACCTGGCCGCGCTGCGCACCCGCGCCCGCCGCGAGGGCGACCACTACGTCGTCAGCGGCTCCAAGATATGGACCTCGCACGCCGAGGTCGCCGACTGGTGCGAGCTGCTCGTGCGCACCGACCCGGACGCCCCCAAGCACCGGGGCATCACCTGGCTCGCCATGCCGATGGACGCGCCCGGCATCACGGTGCGGCCGCTGCGCACGCTCGCCGGGTCCACCGAGTTCGCCGAGATGTTCCTCGACGACGTACGGATCCCGGTCGGCAACCGGGTCGGCGAGGAGAACGACGGCTGGCGCGTCACCATGGTGACCCTGTCCTTCGAGCGCGGCACCGCCTTCGTCGGGGAGGTCGTCGCCTGCCGCCGCGTCCTCGGCGAACTCGCCGCGCACGCCCGCAAGTCGGGGCGCTGGGACGACGCCGTCCTGCGCCGCGAACTGGCCCTGCTGAACGCCGAGTTCAGCGCCCTGTGGCGGCTCACGCAGTGGAACGTCAGCGAGGCGCAGGCCACCGGCGGGGTGCCCGGCGTCGGCGGCTCCGTCTTCAAGCTGCGGTACTCGCACGCGCGCCAGAAGCTCTTCGACACCGCCGCCGACGTGCTCGGGCCCGCCGCTCTCGACGCAGGCCAGGAGTGGACCTTCGACCGGCTGTCCTCGCTGTCGTACACGATCGCCGCCGGCACCTCGCAGATCCAGCGCAACATCGTGGCCGAGCGCATCCTCGGACTGCCCAAGGGAGGACGGTAGGCGTGCACTTCCAACTGACCGAAGAACAAAGGGCGTTGCGTACGGGCATCCGCGAGCTGCTCGACGGGCGGTTCGGGCGGGACGCGCTGCGCGCCGCCGTGGACCGGCCGGGCGAGCTCGACCGTGACCTGTGGGCGGAACTCGCGGGGGCCGGGCTCTTCGGCCTGTGCCTGCCCGAGGACGCGGGCGGCGTCGGACTCGGCCTGCCCGAGGCCGTCGTGGTGTTCGAGGAGCTGGGCCGGGCGCTCGTGCCGGGCCCTCTCGTCGCCACGTTCCTCGCGGCCGGTGAGGTGCCGGGCGCCGTGACCGGCGAGACCGTCGTGACCTGCCCGTACGGGGCGCTGCTGCCCTGGGCCGACGCGGCGGACGTCGTACGCGGGGACGTGGCCGGGGCCCTGGCGACGGAGTCCGTGGACCCGCTCACCCCGCTGCACCGCGTCCCCGCCGAGGCGCCCGTACCGCAGGAGGCGACGCTCCTGTACGCGGCCGAGCAGCTCGGCTCGGCGGGCCGCACCCTGGAGATGGCGGTCGGGCACGCCCGGCAGCGCGAGCAGTTCGGGCAGCCGATCGGCGCGTTCCAGGCCGTCAAGCACCTGTGCGCGGACCTGCTCGTGCGGGTCGAGGTGGCGCGGGCCGCCGTGTACGCGGCGGCCGTCACCCGGGACCCCGTCGAGGTCGCGGCGGCCCGGCTGCTCGCCGACGAGGCAGCGGTGCGGGGCGCCCGGGACTGCCTCCAAGTGCACGGTGGCATGGGCTTCACCTGGGAGGCCGACGTCCATCTGCATCTGAAGCGGGCATGGGTGCGCGCCGGGCTCGCCGGGAGCCCGCGGGACGCGGAGGAGGTGCTGGCGGCCGCGCTGTGACGAGGGCGGCCGGGGCGGGGAGCGGGGCGGTGCGTCAGGCTCTGGCGTCAGGGCCTGTGCCGTACGGAGAGTGACGGCGCGTCCGATATCGGGTTGTGTCCTTCGCGGGGCTCGTCACGGCATGGAGTCGGCCCCCGGCTCCGGTACCTTGTGGCAGATGCGAGTGGTGCTGAACCCGGGCGTCTGTGCCGGTGTCGCCGGTGAGGTGGCTCCGGGCCCTGGGTTGCCCGCCGTTCGCGGTGCAGGGCGGAGTCGCGTGCCCGCCTGTTCGACCCCCTGCGAGACGCGTCGCACAGTATGCCGCACGCGTACTCCTTCGCGCTGGAATATGCCCGAAGCGCTTGTTGGGGTGACTGTACGTCAACCATGCTGTGTCGTACGGGGATCACGGTCCGTGATCCCGCTCAGTGGCCAGTGTGGTCAGTGGCGCGAGGCAGAACTCCAACGGTCCCGCCGGATTCGGATGGTGTGAGCGGTGCAGGTGCTTCAGGTTCAGCTGGAGGTCGGGGCCGACCCCGCGGAAGTGGGTCGGGCCCGCAGGTGGGCGCGTTCACGGCTCGCCGGGTCGGGGATAGAAGCCGATGAGCCGGTGGCCGAGACGCTGATCCTGCTCGTGTCCGAGCTCGTGACGAACGCGGTGGTGCACACGGGGCGCCCCGCCGTGCTCCGGCTCGCCCTTCCGGCGGGCGCGGACGGCACGGGTGTGGTGCGGGTGGAGGTGGCCGACGTCAGTTCGCGGCCGCCGGCGCCGCGGCATGCGGAGGGGTCCGAGACGAACGGGCGGGGCCTGGAGCTGGTGGACGTGCTGGCGGATCGCTGGGGGTGGCGGCCCGAGGGGGCCGGCAAGTCGATCTGGGTGGAGCTTGAACGGGTGCCGGTCGCCGGGGCGTCTTTGGGGGGCGGGACCGTGGTGGGGGCGTCCGCCTGAGGGTGGGGGCGGGGTTTCGTCTGCCCGGTGCGGTTCGTTGCCGAGTGCGGGTGCGTGGGGGCTGGTCGCGCAGTTCCCCGCGCCCCTGAAATGCAGACCCTTCGGGTCGCATTTCCCCGACGGGTGAGCGCCCGATGGAGATGGCGCACGAAGTGCGCATCTCCAGGGGCGCGGGGAACTGCGCGACCAGCCACGACGGCGGGAGAGTCGAAGATCAGCCCCTCCGGCGTTTGAGGAGCGGGGCCGGGGCGGAGCCCCTGGGGGGAGTGGGCGCCGGGCTCTAGAAGACGGCCACGGGGGCCACCGGGGTGCCGGTAGCGCCCTGGAAGGGTTCCGGCATGGCGGTCAGGAGGAAGGAGTGGCGGCCCACTTCTCCACAGGCTGTGGACAGGGATTCCAGATTCCAGTTCTGACCCTGGAGCATGCCCATCTCGACCAGGTCGAGGGCATGGACGGGGAGCCAGAGGTTCTCGATCTCCGGGGGGAAGATCTCGAAGGTCAGGGTGTCGTTGGCGACGGCCGCCACGTCACGCGCGTGGAACCACTCGGGGGTGTGGACGGACAGCCCCGGTGACGGATACCCGTACCCGTGCTTGTCACCGGCCAGGTACACCTGGATCTGGCCGGTGCGGACCAGGACGATGTCACCGGAACGCACCGTGACCCGCCCGAACTCGGCCGCCTCGTCGAGGTCCTGCGGGGTGACCGCGTGGTCGCCGGGCAGCCGGTCGACCCCCTTCGCCGCCGCGACGTCGAGCAGCACGCCGCGCGAGACGATGTGCGGGATCTTGTCGATGCCGCTGAACTCGGAGCCGTGGTGCGCCGTGATGCTGCCGGCGGGGCGGCCGTTGTAGATGCGGCCCGAGTGCGAGACGTGGGTGAGGGCGTCCCAGTGGGTGGCCGCCTGGAGGCCCATGGTCACCGCGTCGTCGCTGGTGGCGACGGTCTCGGGGCCGAAGATCTCGTGGTTGATCTGCACCATCGTGTGGAACGGGTTGATGCGCCCGGGGATGAGCCCCGACTGCACGCCGTCCTCCTTGAGGGGCAGTGCGAGCGGCACCCGGCGCCCCGTACGGACCTCGGCGGCGGCCGCGCGGACCACCTCGTCGGTGACGAGGTTCAGGGTGCCGATCTCGTCGGCCTCCCCCCAACGCCCCCAGTTGTTCACGCGTTTGGCGATGTCGTGGAACTCGGCGGGCAGCGGCATCGGGGCCTCCCGGGTCTTGTGTTCCGGTATCTGACGGGTCGTAGAATCCGAACCGAAGGAAATCTAACGGGTCGTCAGAAACTGCGGGAAGGGGCCGGGCGTGGGGAACTTCTTGGCTGGCAAGGTCGTGGCCGTCACCGGAGCGGGCCGGGGCATCGGGAGGGCCGTCGCCCTCGCCTGCGCCGAGCAGGGCGCCAAGGTGATCGTCAACGACTACGGGGTGTCCATCGAGGGCGGTGAACCCACCTCCGAGGTGGCGCTCGGAGTGGTCAAGGAGATAGAGGCGGCCGGCGGCAGCGCCGTAGCCGTCGCCGACGACGTGTCCACCATGGCGGGCGGGCAGCGGATCGTCGACGTGGCGATCGAGGAGTACGGGCGGCTCGACGGGGTCGTGTGCGTGGCCGGGATCCTGCGCGAGCGGATGCTGTTCAACATGTCCGAGCAGGAGTGGGACCCGGTCGTCGCCACCCACCTGAAGGGCACCTTCACCGTCTTCCGGGCCGCGTCGGCGGTCATGCGCAAGCAGGGGACCGGCACCCTCATCGGCTTCACCAGCGGCAACCACCAGGGCTCCGTCGCCCAGGCCAACTACAGCGCGGCCAAGGGCGGCATCATCTCGCTCGTGCGCAGCGCCGCCCTCGGCCTCAACAAGTACGGGGTCACCGCGAACGCCGTCGCCCCCGTCGCCCGTACCCGCATGTCGGCCAACGTGCCGATGGAGCTCAAGGAGATCGGCGAGCCCGAGGACGTGGCCGCGCTCGTCGTCTACCTGCTCAGCGAGCGGGCCCGCGAGGAGAAGATCACCGGGCAGGTCTACACCGTCGCCGGGCCGAAGATCGCCGTGTGGGCCCAGCCGCGCGAGCTGCGTGCCGGATACGCGGACGGGCCGTGGACGCCCGAGAAGATCGCCGACTTCCTGCCCGGGACCGTCGGCACCGACCCCATGCCGATGCTCGCCAAGCTCGAGGAGATGGCGCGGGCGGCGGCGGCCAAGGAACGGCCCAACCAGTAGACCCACCCTCGTGAGGAGGCGGTGACGGCGTGGAGTTCGGGTTCGGGGACGGGGACGAGGCCTTCCGGCGGGAGGCGCGCGGCTGGCTGGAGGAGCATCTCGTCGGCCGGTTCACGGCCGCCGTGGGACGCGGCGGTCCGGGCAGTGAGCACGAGGGCGGCGCCGAACGGCGGGCCTGGGAACGCGAGTTGGGCGAGGGCGGCTGGATCGGTCTCGGCTGGAGCGAGCCCGGGTACGGCAACCGGGTCGCCTCCCTGACCGAGCAGGTCGTGTGGGCGGAGGAGTACGCGCGGGTCCGGGCGCCGGGCCGCTACGGCCACATCGGCGAGAACCTCCTGGCCCCCACCCTCCTCGCGTACGGCACCGAGGAGCAGCGCCGCCGGTACCTGCCGCCGATCGCGCGCGGCGAGGAGCTGTGGTGCCAGGGCTACAGCGAGCCGGGCGCCGGTTCCGACCTCGCCTCACTGCGCACCTCCGCGGTGCGGGACGGGGACGGACGCTGGCGCGTCACCGGGCAGAAGGTGTGGACCTCGCTCGCGCACGAGGCCGACTGGTGCTTCGTGCTCGCCCGCACCGAGCCGGGCTCGCGCCGCCACCACGGCCTGTCGTTCCTGCTCGTCCCCATGGACCAGCCGGGACACATCGACGTACGGCCGATCCGGCAGCTGACCGGCACCAGCGAGTTCAACGAGGTCTTCTTCGACGGGGCGCTCGCCGAGGACCTCGTCGGCGAGGAGGGCGGCGGCTGGCGGGTCGCCATGGGGCTGCTCGGCTTCGAGCGCGGGGTGTCCACGCTCGCCCAGCAGATCGGCTTCGCCGAGGAGCTGCGCGAGGTGACCCGGACCGCGGTGAAGTCCGGCGCGGTCGACGACCCGGTGCTCGCCGAGCGGCTCGTACGGCTGTGGGCCGAACTGCGCACCATGCGCTGGCACGCGCTGCGCACCCTCGGCGGCGCCGACGACGCCGGGGCCGCCGGCGCTCCCAGTGCCGCCAAACTGCTGTGGGGCGGCTGGCACCAGCGGCTCGGCGAGCTCGCGCTGCGCGTGCGCGGGCCCGCGGCGGCCGTCGGGCCCGCCGACTGGTCGCCTGAGCGGCCCTACGAGCTCGACGCGCAGCAGCGCCTGTTCCTGTTCACCCGGGCCGACACCATCTACGGCGGCTCCGACGAGATCCAGCGCAACATCATCGCCGAGCGCGTGCTCGGGCTACCGAAGGAAAGGCCCTAGGGAGGCGTCATGCGAGGTGTGGTGTTCGACGGCGAACAGGCCCTGGTGGTCGACGACTTGGAGGTCCGCGACCCGGGGCCGGGGGAGGTGCTCGTCAAGGTCGCGGCGGCGGGGCTGTGCCACAGCGACCTGTCGGTGATCGACGGGACCATCCCGTTCCCGAGGCCGGTCGTGCTCGGTCACGAGGGCGCGGGCGTCGTGGAGGCGGTCGGGGCCGGGGTCACGCACGTGGAGCCCGGCGACCACGTGTCGCTGTCCACGCTCGCCAACTGCGGGGCCTGCGCCGAGTGCGACCGGGGCCGGCCCACGATGTGCCGCAAGGCGATCGGCATGCCCGGCAAGCCGTTCTCGCGCGGGGACAGGAAGCTGTTCCAGTTCGCGTCGAACTCGGCCTTCGCCGAACGGACCGTCGTCAAGGCCGTGCAGGCGGTGAAGATCCCCGAGGAGATACCGCTGACCTCGGCCGCGCTCATCGGCTGCGGCGTCCTCACCGGCGTCGGCGCCGTCCTCAACCGGGCCCGGGTCGACCGCGGCGACTCCGTCGTCGTCATCGGCACCGGCGGCGTCGGCCTCAACGTCCTCCAAGGGGCCCGGATCGCGGGCGCGCTGAAGATCGTGGCCGTGGACACCAACCCGGCGAAGGAGGAGGTGGCCCGGCAGTTCGGGGCGACCGAGTTCCTCACCGACCTGGCGAAGGTGCGGGACGTGCTGCCCGACGGGGCCGACCACGTCTTCGAGTGCGTGGGCCACGTCGCGCTGATCCGGGCCGCGATCGACCTCCTCGACCGGCACGGCCAGGCCGTCCTCCTCGGCATGCCGGCCGCCGACGCCGAGGCCACCTTCGTGCCCGCCCAGCTGTTCCTCGACAAGTCGGTCCTCGGCTGCCGCTACGGCTCCTCGCGCCCCCAGCGCGACATCCGCCTCTACGCGGACCTGTACGCCGAAGGGCGGCTGCTGCTCGACGAGTTGGTGACCCGCACCTACCCCGTCGAGGACTTCGCCAAGGCGGTCGAGGACGCCGAGGCGGGCCGCGTCGCACGCGGCGTTCTGACCTTCTGATCCCGAACCCCGGGCGGCCGGAACCGCCTTCCGCGCCCGGGGCCGCTCGCCTATCGTGAAAGGACGGTTGGCGGGCCGGGGGCCCGCCCCTGGAGACGGGGGTGCGCGATGGTGACGGTCCTGATCCTGTTCGCAGTGCTCGGCCTCGTGGCGGGCCTGCTGGTCTGGAAGATCCTGCGGCGCAGCAGCGTCACGGAGACCGCGGAGGGCCTGCGCATCGAGCAGGACAGCCGCGTTCGGGCGGTCGGCGACAAGTACCAGTACAACGCGCTCGCGCAGCACAACACGATGCCGAACATCGGGGACTACCGCCCCAGGAGGTGACCGCCGCCGCCCCTCTCCGCCGAGCGGTGGAAGGTGCGGCGGTACGCGGTCGGGGTCACGCCGAGCGCGGCCTGCAGATGCTGGCGCATCGACTGGGCCGTGCCGAAGCCCGACTCCCGGGCGACCTGGTCGATGCCCAGGTCCGAGGTCTCCAGCAGATGCCGGGCCCGCTCGACACGCTGCCCGGTCAGCCACTGGCCGGGACTCACCCCGACCTCCTCGCGGAAGCGCCGGGTGAACGTGCGCACCGACATCGACTCCTGCTCCGCCATGTCCCGCAGCTGGATCGGCTCGTGCAGCCGGGCCAGTGCCCAGGCGCGCGCGGCGGTCGTGGAGGCGAGGCCCGGCTCGGGCACCGGCCGGTGCACGTACTGGGCCTGGCCGCCGTCGCGGTGCGGCGGCACGACGGTGCGGCGGGCCACGTCGTTGGCGACGGCCGCGCCGTGGTCGCGGCGCACCAGATGCAGGCACAGGTCGATGCCCGCGGCGACCCCCGCCGAGGTCAGCACGTCGCCGTCGTCGACGAACAGCACGTCGGCGTCCACCCGCACCGCCGGGAACATCCGCTGGAACGCCTCCGCGTCCGCCCAGTGCGTCGTCGCCGGCCGGCCGTCGAGCAGCCCCGCCGCCGCGAGCACCCAACTGCCGGTGCAGATCGACACCATGCGCGTGCCGGGCCGCACATGGGCGAGGGCCGCGGACAGCTCGGGCGTGAGCCGCCCCTCCTCGTAGACCGGACCCAGCTCGTACGAGGCGGGGACGATCACCGTGTCCGCCGAGGCCAGCGCCTGCGGCCCGTGCTCCACGAGGATCGCGAAGTCGGCGTCCGTCATCACCGGGCCCGGCCCGCGGACGCCGCAGGTCAGGACCTCGTACAAGGGCTCGCCCGCGGCGGTGCGGGCGCGGCCGAAGATGCGCTGCGGGATGCCCAGCTCGAACGGGATGACCCCGTCGAGGGCCAGGACGACGACACGGTGCCGGTCAGCGGTCATGGCCCGATCCTAGCGAAGGATGGCATTCGGGCCACTCGATCGGCGGGGCGCGCTGCCGCAGGCTCTTCCCCGTGACGACGACAACGCAGAACTCCGCGGCCCCCGGCAGGGCCGCCTCCGGGGGCGGCAGCGCGCCCTTCTGGGCCTGGGCCGTGGCCGCGGTCACCTTCGTGACGATCATCGGCGCCGCCGCCTTCGCCTCCCTGCCCGGACTGCTCATCGAGCCGCTCCACGCGGAGTTCGGCTGGTCCCGCGGCACGATCGGCTTCGCCGTGTCCGTGAACCTCGCCCTCTACGGGATCACGGCGCCGTTCGCCGCCGCGCTCATGGACCGCTTCGGCATCCGCAGGGTCGTCGCGGTGGCGCTCACCGTCATCGCGGCCGGATCCCTGCTCACCGTGTGGATGACCGCCGCCTGGCAACTCGTCCTGTGCTGGGGTGTCCTGGTCGGCCTCGGCAGCGGCTCGATGGCGCTCGCCTTCGCGGCGACCGTCACCAACCGCTGGTTCGTCGCCCGGCGGGGCCTCGTCACGGGCATCCTCACCGCCGCCGGAGCCTCCGGGCAGCTCGTCTTCCTGCCCCTCCTCTCCTGGATCGTCACCCGGCACGACTGGCGCCCGGCCGCCGTCACCGTCGCGCTCGCCGCGCTCGCCGTCGTCCCCTTCGTGTGGCTGCTCCTGCGGGACCATCCCGCCGACGTGGGCGTGAAGCCGTACGGGGCCGAGGCGTTCGTGCCGAAGCCGGAGCCCGTGCGGGGGGCCGCGCGGCGGGCGGTCGGAGTGCTCGCGCGGGCCGCGCGCACCGGGCCCTTCTGGCTCCTCGCCGGGACCTTCGCGATCTGCGGCGCCTCCACGAACGGGCTCGTCAAGACGCACTTCGTGCCCGCCGCGCACGACCACCACATGCCGGTCACCGCCGCGGCCTCGCTGCTCGCCGTCATCGGAGTCTTCGACGTCGTCGGCACGATCGCCTCCGGCTGGTTCACGGACCGGTTCTCGGCGCGGCGGCTGCTCGCCGTGTACTACGCGCTGCGCGGCGTCTCGCTGCTCTTCCTGCCGATCCTGCTGGCGCCCAGCGTGCATCCGCCGATGCTGTTCTTCATCGTCTTCTACGGACTCGACTGGGTCGCCACCGTGCCGCCGACGATCGCGCTCTGCCGTGAGCACTACGGGGAGGACTCGGCGATCGTCTTCGGCTGGGTCCTCGCGTCCCACCAGGTGGGAGCGGCCGTCGTGGCGTTCCTGGGCGGCGTCGCCCGGGACGTCTTCGGCTCGTACGACGTGGTCTGGTACGCGTCGGGTGCGCTGTGCGCGGTCGCGGCGCTGATGGCTCTGGTGATTCGGCGGGGGGCGGGGGCGGGGGCGGAGGCGCGGGCCGCTTGATCGCGGGGTGGGAGTGCCTCGGCTCCGGCGCGGTTGCCGATCGTTGCCGGGTGCCGCGCCGTCGTGGCTGATCGCGCAGTTCCCCGCGCCCCTGAAAGCGCACTCCGCGCGCCCCAGGGGTCGCGCCGTTGCGGGTTGCTGATGGGGGCCGACTGCCGCGCCGTCGTGGCTGATCGCGCAGTTCCCCGCGCCCCTACGGGGACGGGCGGAAGGTGGTGCGGAAGGTTGCGGGGGTTGTGGTGGTGCGTTGGGTGAAGTACTTGACGAAGTTGCTGGTGTCCAGGAAGCCGAGGCGGGTGGCGATCTGGGAGACGGGGTCGTCGCCGTGGGCGAGGAGGCGTTTGGCCTCCAGGACGACGCGGCGGTCGATGAACTCCTTGGCCCCGACGCCGGAGGCGTCGAGTGCGGCCCGGGTCAGGGTGCGGGGCGCGTAGCCGAGGACGCGGGCGTAGTGCCCGACGTCCCGGGCCCGCGTGTAGTCCCGCTCCACCGCGGCGCGGAACCGCTGGAAGGTGTCCGCGTGCTCGGGGCTCGTGGTGCCTGACGGTGCGGCCACATGGGTCAGGCGCAGCAGGAGTACGGCGAGCAGCCGCCGGAGGATCGCCGCGCGGGTGTGCTCGGGCAGGCCGGTGGCGCGGTACTCGTCCGCGAGGTGGCCGAGGGCCTGGTGCAGGGCGCCGGCGTCCTCGCCGGAGGCCTCCCACAGGGTGCGGCCGAACGGGTCGTCGAGGTGGACGTCCGCCGCGGTGGCGGGGTCGAGGACGTCGGGCCGGAACAGCACCAGCGTGCCGGACGCCGTGCCCAGGTCGCCGAACCGCTGCACCTGTCCGGGCCGCACCCACAGCCAGGTGCCGTCGGTCAGGGAGTGGTCCGTGAAGTCGACCATGTGCGTCAGCCGCCCCCGGCGCACGGTGAGCAGCAGGTGGAACTCGGGGCGCTGCGGGTGCCCGGCCCCCTCGGCGTCCCGCACGGCCTCCGTGCCGCCGCGCAGCATCCGCTCCCGCAGTTCCTCGATCGCCATCACCTCGATCCCGGCCGCGGCGGCGGGCGGGGGAGTGTAGGCGACCTCCTGGATCGTCTCGTGTCCGTTTTTCACCATGGCCTGACCTTGCCGTACCTGGGCGGAGACCCGGGGCTTCCTTATGTTTGATGTGGGAGAAGGGGGCCGGTGGCCACAAGGACCGTAAGCGCCCCTCCCGAGATCGATGACTGACTTCTACCACGCAGGTTCGGAGTATTGCCATGACGAACATCGCTGTCTTCGGCGCCAACGGCACCATCGGTTCCGCCCTCGTCCGCGAGGCGCTGGAGCGCGGCCACACGGTCACCGCGGTCGTCCGTGACCCCGCCAAGGTCGCCGAGCGCCACCCGGACCTGACCGTCGTCACCGGCGACGCCCTGGACGCCCGGTCGGTCACGGCCGTCGCGAAGGGGCAGGACGTCGTGGTCAGCGCGGTGGGCGGCGGCGACGGCCCGGGCCACGTCGCCACGATCAAGCCCTCCGCCGTCGCCCTCACCGAAGGGCTGCGGGCCCTCGGCGAGCAGGCCCCGCGCCTGATCGCGGTCGGCGGCGCCGGCTCGCTGCGCACCCCCGACGGCAAGCAGGTCTGGGACGCCCCGGGCCTGCCCGACTTCCTGCTGCAGATCATGCACGCGCACGGTGACGCCCTGGACCACTACCGGACCGTCACGGACGTCGACTGGACCAACATCAGCCCCGCCGCCCACATCGCCCCCGGCGAGCGCACCGGCGGCTACCGCACCGCCCTGGACGACCTCGTCACCGACGCGGCCGGCGAGAGCGCCGTGTCGGTCGAGGACTACGCCGTCGCCGTCCTCGACGAGATCGAGACGCCGCGCCACCGCGGGCAGCGCTTCACCGTCGGCTACTGACCGGCCCCGGGCCGCGCCCTCAGTCGGCGAGCGTCGCGAAGCGGCCCTGGTGGAAGAGGAGCGGGGCGGAGTCCTCGGCTCCCGTGCCCAGGGACGTGACGCGGCCGACCACGATCAGGTGGTCGCCCCCGGTGTGCACGGCGTGGATGACGCAGTCGATCCAGGCGGCGGCGCCGTCCAGGCGCGGGGAACCGGAGACCGGCGCCGCGTCGTACGCGACCCCGGCGAACTTGTCGGCCCCGCTGACCGCGAAGCCCCGGCACAGCTCGCCCTGGTCCGCCCCCAGCACGTTGACGCAGAAGACGCCCGCACGGGCGATCCGCGGCCACGTCGTCGACGTACGGGCGACCATGAACGCCACGAGCGGCGGGTCCAGGGACAGCGAGGCGAAGGACTGGCAGGCGAAGCCGGCGGGCTGTTCGCCGGGCGCGGTGACGATCGTGACCCCGGACGCGAAGGACCCGAGCACACGCCGGAACTCCGCGGGATCCACGGGCGCCCGCTCGTCGTCGCGGACCGCCCGCAGGTCGGGGCGGGGCAGCGGCTCGACCGGGGCCGCGGTGGGGGCGCCGACCGACCTGAGGTACCGGACGACGGTGGCCGCCATCCCTGCGTGTCCCATCATGCTTTTCATTGAAGCTGACGGTGCGTCAGATGGGAAGGGGCGTGACAGGACCGCGGGAGGGCTCGCGTAGGTTCCCGGCCATGGGGTGGGAGAAGAAGGAGCCGGGCGGAACCGGCGACGTGGAGCTGATGGCGGCCGCGTGCACGCTGCAGCTCCCGGTCGCGGGCGCGCTGGCGATGGTCGCGGCCTTCGACGACAACGACTACGGCCAGGGCTTCAACAGCATCGGCCTGGCCTGCGTGATGATCTTCGCGCCGATCGTGCTGCCGTTCCTCGGCTGGCTGCAGTGCGCCGTGCAGGCACTTCCCGCGCTGGCCCTCGGCAAGGTGCTCGCCGCCCGGGTCCCGGGCGCGGCATGGCGCGGCCGGGCCCTCGCCGCACTCCTGGTCGCCGCCGTCTGGGCCGTACCGCCCACCGCCCTCGGCATCTCCTCGTACCCGACGAACTTGCTGGTCTGCGCGGCCTTCTGCGCCTTCCCCGGCTACGTGGCGACCCGCCCGTGGCGGTGGGTGCGGCGCCGGCTGCGGATGTGGTCCGCGGGTCTGTTCGGCGGCGGTCTGCTCGCCCTGCTCACCCTCCTCGCCGGAGCCGTCGCCCAGGGCGTCGGACTCCTGCCGGTGTACGAGCCGCCGGTGCTCACGCGCGGCGAGCTGGTCGCCGAGTGGCGCGACGCGGACGACGGCGCCGCGCTGCGCCTGGACGCCGACGGCCGGGCCCGGCTGACCCGGCTCCCGGCCGAGGACCTGTTCGGCTCGGCCGGGCCCGACGACCCCCCCTTCTCCCGCTGCACCGCAACGGGCACCTGGTCCCGGCGGGCCGGGGACACCTCGGGGGACGCCGGTGTCGAGATCGACGTGCCCGCCTGCACCGACACCACGCTGCACTGGACGATCGGCGGCACCCGCGAGGACCCCGAGCTCTACGTCCTGTTCGGCGACCCGGACGCGGGCGACCTGCACATCCTCACGCGGAGCTAGGGTCCTCCTTCACCGGCCCTCGTACGTCGCCGAGCGGCGCTCCACGAAGCTGGCGACGCCCTCCTGCGCGTCCCGCGTCCCCATGTTGAGCTCCTGCGCGACCGCCTCCGCCGCGAAGGCCGCCGCCCGGTCGGTGTCCAGGGACGCGTTCACCAACTGCTTGGTGAGGGCCAGCGCGCGGGTCGGGCCGGTCGCGAGCCGCTCCGCCCAGGCGCGGGCCGTCTTTGCCAGCTCCTCGTCGGGCACGATCCGGTTGACGAGGCCGAGCCGCTCCGCCTCCGCGGCCGGCAGCGCGTCGCCGAAGAACATCAGCTCCTTGGCGCGCTGCGGGCCGATCAGCCGGGGCAGCAGATAGGCGCCGCCCCCGTCCGGCACCAGTCCGCGCCGCACGAACACCTCGATGAACCGCGCCGATTCGGCGGCCAGCACCAGGTCGCAGGCGAGCGCGAGATGCGCGCCGATGCCGGCGGCCGTGCCGTTCACCGCCGCGATCACCGGCTTCTCGCAGTCCAGGACCGCCGCGATGAGCCGCTGCGCGCCCCGCTGGATGGTCCGCGCGATGTCCCCGGTGACCCGCTCCCGGGTCTCGGCCGGGCCGCCGCGCAGGTCGGCGCCCGCGCAGAAGCCCTTGCCGGTGGCGGTGAGGACGACGGCGCGCACGTCCGGGTCGGCGGAGGCGTCGGCGAGCAGCGCGATGACGCGCTCGCGCTGGTCCCAGGTGACGGCGTTCATCGCCTCGGGCCGGTTGAGCGTGATCCAGCAGACCCCGTCCTCGAAGCGGTGCAGGACGGTCTCGGCCACGGCCTCGGTCATGGTGCGACTCTCCGTTCGTCGGTCTCTTCTCTCCAGCCCGCCTGGCCATTCCAGCCCGTCCGGCGTTTGAGGACGAGGCCGAAGGCCGAAAGGGGGTCTGGGGGCGCAGCCCCCAGGGACGGGACGGGAAGGGGCGGCGGGGGCGATTCACCCCACGGGACGCACCCCAAGGGACGCACCCCCCGGCCGCCCCACCCCTCACCGGCACACGGCAAGCGCGTCCAGTGCCACCGCCCCCTGGCCGCGCGGCAGCACCATCAGTGGGTTGATGTCCAGCTCGGCCAGGTCGTCGTGGAGTTCCAGCGCCATCCGCTGGACCCGCAGGATCACCTCGACCAGCGCGTCGACATCGGCCGGCGGAGCCCCCCGCACCCCGTCGAGCAGCGCCCGCCCCCGCAACTCCCCGAGCAGGGCCCGCGCCTGGTCCTCCCCGAACGGCGGCACCCGTACCGCCGTGTCCTGGAGCACCTCGACGAGGACCCCGCCGAGCCCCACCGTCACGGTCGGCCCGAAGAGTTCGTCGTGCGTGACGCCGACGACCATCTCGACGCCGCGCTCCACCATCTGGCACACGAGGACCCCGTCCAGCTCGATCCCCTCGTAGCGGGCGATGTCGGTCAGCTCGCGGTACGCGTCCCGCACCTGGCTCGCCGACGTCAACCCGACCTTCACCAGGCCGAGTTCGGACTTGTGGGCGAGCTGCGGCGCCGACGCCTTCATGACGACCGGGTAGCCGACGAGCGAGGCCGCCCGCACGGCCGCCGCCGCGCTGGTCACCAGCTGCTCGCGCGGCACCCGGATCCCGTAGGCGCGCAGGAGCTGCTTGGCCGCGTGCTCGCTGAGCTGCTTGCCGGGCCGCATCAGCGCCTGGGCCTTGCGGAAGGACGGGGACGGGGTGCGCGGCGCGTCCTCGAACGGCGAGCGGTAGGCGGCGGTGAAGCGGTGGTGCTCCAGGTGGGCGCGGACGGCGGTGACGCAGTTGGCGAACGTACGGAAGGTCGCGACCCGTGACGAGCCGAGCAGTGTCTCGCGGTACGCGTCCTCGGTGCCGACCGGCGACCCCCAGATGACGCACACCAGCTTGTCGGTCTGCTCGGCCGCGTCCACGAGGTCCTGCGCCAGCTTGTCGCTCATCGGCGGGAACGGGCCGGTGATCGGGCAGATCAGCACGCCGACGGACGGGTCGGCGAGGATCGCGTCGATGATCTTCCGGCCGCGCCAGTCGCCGACGGGGTGCCCGCCGTTGTCGACGGGGTTGGAGACGTTCAGGTACTCCGGTATCCACTGGTGCAGTTCGGCCTGCTTGGCCTCGGACAGCACGGGCAGGTTCAGCCCGCCCGCCGTCGCGAGGTCGGAGAAGTGGGCGCCGGTGCCGCCGGAGATCGAGTACACGACGACCCCGTCGGCCTGCGGGGGCCTGGCCCGCGCCAGCAGGGCGGCGGTGTCCTGGAGTTCGTCGAGGCCGTCGACGCGGATCACGCCGAACTGCCGCATGGCCGCGTCCACGACGGTGTCGGCGCCGGTCAGCTTGCCGGTATGGGAGGCGGCGGTACGGGCGCCGGTCTCGGTGCGGCCCACCTTCACGGCGACGACCGGCACCTTGGCCCGCGCGGCCCGGTCGGCGGCGAGCAGGAAGGACCGCCCGTCCTTGAGCCCCTCCACGTAGCAGGCGATGGCGCCGACCTCGGGCCGCTGGGAGAAGTACGAGATGAAGTCGGAGGTCTCCAGGTCGGCCTCGTTGCCCGTCGGCGCCCAGTGCGAGAGCCGGATGCCGAGCTCCTGGAGGGTGAAGACGGGGCGGCCCTGGTGTCCCGACTGGGTGATCAGCGCGATGGCGGGCCCGTCGAGGTCGTCGCGGAACTTCTCGAAGGCGTTGAGGTTGGTGTTCGGGCCGAGCAGCCGGAGCCCGGAGCGGGCCACGGCCTCGGCGAGCCGCTCCTGCGCGGCGGCGCCCTCCTCGCCCGTCTCCGCGAACCCGGAGGCGAAGGCGACGGCGAACTTCACCTTCGTGTCCGCGAGTTGCTCGATGACGGGCAGCGGGTCCCCGACGAGGAGGACCGCGAGGTCGACCTGCTCGGGCAGCTCGGCGACGCTCGGCGAGCAGGCGAGGCCGAAGACCGTCTCGCGGGTCGGGTGCACGGGGTGGAGGCGGGCGCCGACCCGCTCGGCCCAGGCCATGAGCTGCCGGGTGATCCCGGTGTTGGGCCGTCCCTCGGCGTCCGAGGCGCCGACGACCGCGATGGACTCGGGCCGGAAGAAGCGGTCCAGGTCGGGTACGTCGGCGCTCAGCGGGCGTCCGCTGACGTCGGCGTCGTCGGTGCCGGCCCTGCCGTGGACGGCGAGGCCGGGCTGTTCCCCGCAGGCGATCACGCGGGCCCGGCGGGAGTCGGTGGTCAGGGTGCCGTATGTCGATCCAAGCATCGTCCGCCCGCTCCTGTGAGGTTGGCCGGTGGCACATGGCCGCTGCAAAAACCAATAGCTGACGCTTAGTCAGATTACTCAACTGACACTGTGTCAGGAACAGGGCTGCAGGCAAAGGCTGAGGCGGATGTGCGGCGCCTGCTCAGGGATGCGCCGGGCGGTGGTGCTCCAGGACGGCCGTGAGCAGGCGGACGAGGTCGTCCCGCTGGACCGTGCCGAGCGGTGCGAGCAGCTCGCTCTGGGCGTCGGCGATGAGCGCGTCGAGCCGCTCCAGGCGGAGCCGCCCCGCCTCGGTGAGCGTGATGACGTTGCGCCGGCGGTCGGCGGGGTCGGGCTCGCGGCTCACGCAGTCGGTGTCCGACAGCTCGTTGAGGACGGCGACCATGTCGCTGCGGTAGATGCCGGTGCGGCGGCTGAGCTCGGACTGGCTCGCGGGGCCGCCCTCGGAGAGCGCGACGAGTACGGCGAAGTGCCACTTGTGCGCGCCCTCGGCGGCCAGGCGCTCGCCGACCAGCCGGTCCGCGACGGCCGAGGCTCCGGCGAGGAGGCGGCTGGGGATGGCGCGCAGCCGGCCGGGGGTGTGCTCGGGGGTCGGACTCATGGGGCCTCCGCTTCCGCCGCCCTCTCGGGTTCCGGCTCTTGCTCCTCGGCTCTTGCGTTAGTGACACTAACAGTCTAACTTCATTAGTGGCACGAACGTTAGAGCTACTAATGAACCCTTACGGGAGTGATGGCGAGTGAAGACCGTGATCAAGCCGTTCCGCGTCGATGTCCCGCAGGCCGCCCTCGACGACCTGGCCGACCGCCTCTCCCGCACCCGCTGGCCCGACGAGCTCGCGGACGCCGGATGGGACTACGGCTTCCCGCTCGCCCGGCTGAAGGAGCTCGCCGAGCACTGGCGCACCCGCTACGACTGGCGCGCGCACGAGGCGCGGCTCAACGAACTGCCGCACTTCGTCACCGAGATCGACGGCCAGGACATCCACTTCGTCCACGTACGGTCCGCGAACCCGGACGCGCTCGCGCTGATCCTCACGCACGGCTGGCCCGGTTCGTTCCTGGAGTTCCTCGACGTCGTCGGGCCGCTGTCCCGGGATTTCCACCTCGTCGTCCCGTCGATCCCGGGCTACGGCTTCTCCGGGCCGACCCGCGAGCGCGGCTGGGACGCCGAGCGGATCGCGCGGGCCTGGGCCGAGCTGATGGACCGGCTCGGGTACGACCGCTACGGCGCCCAGGGCGGCGACTTCGGCGCCGGGATATCCCTGGCGCTCGGCGGGGTCGCCCCCGACCGGGTCGTCGGCGTGCACGTCAACTACCTGCCGACCCGGCCCGACCCGGAGGCCGGTCTCGTCCTGTCCGCGCGTGACGAGGCCCGCCTCGACAAGGTCCGGCAGCTGATGGCGAACCGCCCGCCCTACCAGGCGCTCCAGGCCCTCACCCCGCAGACGATCGGCTACGCGCTGACCGACTCGCCCGTCGGCCAACTGGTCTGGATCGCCGAGCGGTTCGCTGCCTGGACCGACCCCGCGACGCCGGTCGACGACGAGCGGATCCTCACCGACGTGTCGCTGTACTGGCTGACCGCGACGGCGGCCTCCTCGGCGCGGCTGCACCACGACGCGGCGCGCGGCACGAAGCTGCCGTGCCCCGTGCCGGTCGGCGTCGCCGTGTTCGCGCACGACATCACGCAGTCGGTGCGGCCGCTGGCCGAGCGGCTGTACGACGTCGTGCACTGGTCGGAGTTCGAGCACGGCGGGCACTTCGCGGCGATGGAGGTGCCGGAGCCGTTCGCGCGGGACGTCCGCGAGTTCTTCCTCGCCCGGGAGCCCGCCCGCGGGTGACGGCCCGCCCGGTCAGCGCCGGCGGCCGCCGTACGCGGGATCGGCGGCCACCCGGCGGGCGATGCGCTCGGCGTCCCGCGCGATCTCGCGCAGCATCCCGCTGATGGGGTTCGTGTAGCCCTGGAAGTACAGGCCCGGGGTGTCCGGGAGGGTGCGGGCGCCCTGTGTGCGGGGGCGGCCCGTCGCCGGGTCGAGGACGCCGAGGTGGCCGAGCAGCGGTTCGAGCCCCTGCCGGTAGCCCGTCGCCGCGATCACCGCGTCGGGGGTGAGGCGGGATCCGTCCGCGAGGACCACCGCGTCGCCGTCGAAGGACGCGACGGCGGCGACCGGCTCGACCTTCCCCGCGCGCACGGCGTCGATCAGGCCCACGTCCTGCACCGGGATCGCGCCCTCGCGCACCCGGGAGTACAGGCCGGTGTCCGGGCGCGGCAGGCCCTTGTCGCTCAGGTCCGGGACGCTCAGTTTCGCCAGTGGGGCGGCGAGCCGGTCGACCAGGCCGACCGGGAGGCGGCGGCACAGGATGCCGGTGCGCTGGGCGGGCCAGCCGAGCGTCGAGCGGCGCACGAGGTGCGGGGCGGTGCGCACGGCGAGCCGGACGCGGGCGGCGCCGCCCTCCACGAGATCGACGGCGATCTCGGCGCCGGTGTTCCCGACGCCGACGACGAGCACGTCCTGGCCGGCGTACGGGCCCGGGGCGCGGTACTCGGCGGCGTGCAGGAGCTTGCCGCCGTACGTGGCGGTGCCGGGCCAGTCGGGCAGGCGCGGGGTGTGGTTGTGGCCGGTGGCCACGATCACGGCTGCGGAGCGCAGTTCGCGGCCGCCGGTGGCGCGCAGCACCCAGCCGGAGCCGTCCGCGGCGCGGTCGACGCGGGTGACCTCGACGCCGGTGACGACCTCCAGGTCGTGGTGCTCGGCGTACTTCTCCAGGTAGCGCAGCACGTCGTCGCGGGCGACCCAGCGGCCGAAGCGGCGCGGGATCGGCAGTCCGGGCAGGCCGGACAGGCGGCGCGTGGTGTGCAGGCGGAGGCGGTCGTAGTGGGTGCGCCAGGAGGCGCCGACCCGGTCGGACTTCTCCAGCACCACGGCCCGGACGCCTAGTGCCGTCAGGCTCGCGGCCGCGGCGAGTCCGCCTGGGCCGCCGCCGATGACGTACACGGGCGGCCGCTCGTGGCTGCGGGCCGGAGGGGGAGTGGGGGCGGTCATGTGATCGGAGCGTAATCGCGCCTTCACTTGATGGGTCTCGGTCAAGAGGGGAATCGGTTGCGAATCGATCACGGTCCGTGGGTGAAGGGCGTGGAGGAGTGGGGGAGGGGGCGCGGGAACGGGTGGTGAGGCGCGGGTGAGGCGCGGGGAAGGGGGCGGAACGCGGGCTTCGGCGCGTACGGACTCTTGCGGGCGGGCCTCGCCATGCGCTGAACTGACGGTCCGTCAGGAAATGTGGAGTGGCGGAGCGGTCGACGCGGGGAGCGACATGGACGCGATAGGGCTCAGCGGGGCCGAATGGCTCGCGGTGCTGCGCATCGGCCTCGGCCTGTGGTGGCTGGAGAGCTGGCGGCACAAGGACAAGAAGGGCTGGTTCGAGCGGGGGACCGGGATCGCCTGGGCCGCCGACGTCGCCGGCAAGCACAAGTGGAACGCCGTGCGCAGCGGCTTCGACGTCGTCGTCAAGCCCCGGCCCAAGGTGATGGCGTACATCGTCGTGTACGCCGAACTCGCCCTCGGGCTCGGCCTGGTCGTCGGATTCCTGACGCCGGTCGCGCTGGTGGGCGGCCTGCTGCTCAACCTCCTGTACCTCGTCCTCATGATCCACGACTGGGCCGAGCAGGGGCAGAACGCGATGATGGGCCTGATCTCGCTCGTCGCGCTGTTCGCCATGTCCTGGCAGACCTGGTCCCTCGACCACGCGATCGGACTCTTCTCATGACGGCTCCTGCCGCACCCCGCTTCGACCTGCCCGAACCCGACGCCTTCACGCGGCCCTTCTGGGACGCGGCCGCCGAGGGGCGCCTCCTCGTACGGCACTGCGCCGCCTGCGACCGGGCCCACCACTACCCGCGCGAGTTCTGCCCGTACTGCTGGAGCGAGGACGGGAGCTGGCGGGAGGCGAGCGGCCGCGCCACGCTCTACACGTGGTCCGTCGTGCACCGCAACGACCTGCCGCCGTTCGCCTCGCGCACGCCGTACGTCGCCGCCGTCGTCGACCTCGCGGAGGGGCCCCGGATGATGACCGAGGTCGTCGAGTGCGCGGAGGCGGACCTGCGGGCGGGGATGGAGCTGGAGGCCGCGTTCCGGGACACGGGGGCGGGGTTCACGGTGCCGGTGTTCCGGCCGTCTCCCGGGATGTGAGGGCCCGGGGCGTGAGGGGGCGCGGGACCGGCGCCGGAGCGTAAACCCGTGGCCGGGGTTCGCGGATGCCCGCCATGATGACGCATGGCCTCAGCATCGTCCGAGTCGTCCTTCCCCCACCCCTGGTCCGGCTGGTGGCTGACCCGGGACCCTGCGGAGTTCGCGGAGCGCGCGGGGGACTTCCTGCGCGCGGACCCCGCCCTGCACACCGTCGTCCTCAGTGTGATCGCGGCGCAACTGGCGCAGGACGCGCCGAGCCCCGGAGCGTCCTTCGGTGTCTGGCCGGACGCCGAAGGGGGCTGCGCCGGCTACTTCTTCTGGACGCCGCCGCAGCTGCCGTACGCCGTGCTGCCCGGCCCCGAGGCCGCGCACGCCCTCGTCACCCTGCTCGGGGACGCGCTCCCGGACCAGCCGATGACGGGGGTGAACGGGACGGAGGAGACGGCCGCCGTAGTCGCCGAGGCGTGGCGCGCGCGGCACCCCGAGGGGCGGGCCGAACGCATCATGGCGCAGCGGCTGTTCCGGCTCGTGGACCTGACCCCGCCCGACCCGCCGCCCCCGGGCCGGGCCCGGCCGGCCGGGAAGGAGGACCGGGAACTGGTCGTGCGCTGGTTCCTGGAGTTCGCCGACGACGCGCATCTCGGCGCCCGGACGACCCGGGAACAGGCCGAGGAATGGGTCGACAACCGGCTCTCCTACCAGGGTGTGCTCCTGTGGGAGGCCGAGGACGGCACCCCGCTGTCGATGGCCGGCGTCACCCGCCCCGCCGCCGGCAGCGTGCGCGTCGCCCCGGTCTACACGCCGCGCGAGCTGCGCGGACGCGGGTACGCGGGGGCGGTGACGGCGGAGATCAGCCGGGCGGCACGGGACGCTGGCACCCCCGAGATCCTCCTCTTCACCGACCTGGCCAACCCCACCAGCAACGCGCTCTACCAACGCCTCGGCTACCGCCCCGTACGGGACTTCGCGGTCTGGGAGTTCAGGACGGGGGAGGTCACGGCCACAGCAACTCCTTGACCCAGCGGCCGCCTTCCCGCCGGTACCGCAGCCGTACGTGCCGCCGCCGGGCGTCCCCCTGGAAGAACTCCACCTCGTCCGGCAGGAGTTCGTAGACGGTCCACGACTCGGCGACGGCATCGGGCTCCCGCCGAGCCCGCTCCCAGGCGGCGTCGGAGGCGACCTCCAACTCCCCTGGATCGGCCAGCACTTCACTCTGGTGTCCGACGAGGGCGGAGGCGAGGGCGCCGGTGGACCGGGCGTGCAGATCGGCCTGCGCGGCCTCGGCTGACCCGGTCCGCACGCTCCCGCGCACCCGCACCTGCCGCCCCTGCACCGGCCAGTAGAACCCGAGCGCGGCATACGGCGTCCCGGCCAGCTGCCGGCCCTTCGCGCTCCCCGCGTGCGAGGCGAAGTGCCACCCGCGCTCATCGACCCCGTGCAGCATGACGACCCGCACGTCGGCGTGCCCGTCGGCGTCGGTGGTCGCGAGCGAGGGCGTGTGCGGCTCGACCTGCCCGGCCGCGACGGCCGCACCGAACCACTCGGCGAAGAGAGCGACGGGTTCCCCGGGCGCGGCACCGGTGTCGAACCCGGGCAACTCGGTGTCCCAGACCCGGAGGGAGCGCAGGAGGGCGTCGACGGAGGGGGTTTCACTGTCCATGCGGCGATTGTCGCGCGTCCCCGTCCGTGCCCGGCGGCGCTCCTCGGGCCGGATCTAGGGCCTTTCTTTCGGATCCGGCTGGGCTCGCGGGGCGTGGCACGCGCATCTGCGGCGTTGTCGTCGGTTGCCAACTCCCCCAAGCTCTCGGCTTCGCTCGAGCAGGGGGGACCCCCATCGCGTTGTCGCCCTCCTCCGCCTTGCAGCTGCACGCACCACGCCCCGCTCTCTGATCCAGCCTGATCCGAAAGAAAGGCCCTAGTCCCGCCCCAGAATCACCGTCCCCGAGGAGCAGAACCAGCCCCCCGTGCCCGACGCCACCGCCAGTTCCGGGAGGGAGCCGTCCGGGCGGTGGATCTGGTGGGGGCCCGCCTCGCCTCGTAGCTGGCGGACCGCCTCCACCATGAGGAACAGGCCCCGCATGCCGGGGTGCTGGGCGGAGAGGCCGCCTCCGTCGGTGTTCGTGGGGAGTTCGCCGTCGTGGCGGAGGCGGCCCTTCTCGACGAAGGCGCCGCCCTCGCCCTTGGCGCAGAAGCCGAGGTCCTCCAGGGTCACCAGGGTCATGTACGTGAAGGCGTCGTAGATCTCGGCGATGTCGATGTCGTCGGGGGTGACGCCGGCGCGTTCGAAGGCGAGGCGGCCGCTGACGGCGGCGGGGGAGACCGTGAAGTCGTCCCACTCGGACATCGTGGTGTGCGAGACGTGTTCGCCGGTGCCGAGGATCCAGGCGGGCCGCTTCGCGCAGTCGGGGAGGAGGTCGTCGGCGACCAGGAGGATCGCCGCGCCGCCGTCGGAGCGGATGCAGCAGTGCAGCTTGGTGAAGGGGTCCGCGATCATCGGGCCGGAGAGGACGTCGTCGACCGTGATCGGGTCGCGGAACATGGCGTCGGGGTTGCGGGACGCGTTCTGCCGGGCCTGGACGGCCACCTGGGCGAGCTGGTCGAGCGTCGTGCCGTACTCGTGCATGTGGCGGCGGGCGGCCATCGCGTACTTGGCGATGAGCGAGTGCCCGTACGGGACCTCGAACTGGAGGGGGCCCCGGGCGCCGAAGGAGAGGTTCGAGGTGCGGCGCTTCGCCTTGATGTCGGCCCGGGCCGTGGAGCCGTAGACGAGGAGGACCGCGCGGGCGTGCCCGGCGGCTATCGCGTCGGCGGCGTGCGCGGCCATGACCTCCCAGGTGGAGCCGCCCACGGAGGTGGAGTCGACCCAGCGGGGTCTGAGGCCGAGGTACTCGGCGACCTCGACGGGTGCGAGCGTGCCGAGTCCGGCGCTCGCGAAGCCGTCGACGACGTCGGGGGTGAGCCCCGCGTCGGCCAGCGCCCGGCGGGCGGCCTGCGCGTGCAGGGCGTACGGGGTGGCGTCGTCCACGCGTCCGCAGTCGGACAGGGCGACTCCGGCGACGGCCACCTTGCGCCCGGCCGTGCCGCTGCCACCGTTCCTGTCGATCGTCCCAGTCAGCATGAATCTGACGGTACATCAGATTCCGTGATCCGCCCCCTCCCCGGGTCTGGGCATGAGCGCTCCGCCGCCCTAATATGACGGCCCGTCAGAAAGGGAGCCCCGCATGGACGCCAGGTTCACCGAGGAACAGCAGCAGATCCGCCGCACGCTGCGCGAACTCATCACCGAACGCTGCACCCCGGACGACGTCAAGACCGCCGGCCGCACCCCGTCCGGGCACGACCTCGCCCTGTGGAGCGCGCTCGGCAAGGAACTGGGCCTGCCCGGCCTCGCCCTGCCCGAGTCCCGCCGCGGGGTCGGCGCGAGCGTCACCGAGCTCGCCCTCGCGGAGGAGGAGCTGGGCCGCGCCCTCGCACCGACCCCGCTGCTCGCGACCAGCGGCCTCGTCGCCCCCCTCGTCACCGCACTCGGCACCGAGGACCAGCGCGCCGACATCCTGCCCCGCATCGCCGACGGCGCCCTCACCGCCGCGCTCGCCGTGCCCGGCACGGGCCTCGCCACCGCCCTCGGCCTCGTCGCCGACAACGCGGGCGACTGGTCCGGCGGCGGTCGCGCCGGCGGCGTCCAGGCCACCCGCGCCGACACCGGCTGGCGCCTGTACGGGCAGGCCGAGCAGGTCCTCGACGGGCACAGCGCCGACCTGCTGCTCGTCGCCGCGCACACCGGCGGCTTCGCCCGCTCCCGCACCCTCCTCTTCCTCGTCCGCGCGGGCGCCGACGGACTCGTCCGCACCCGGCAGACCGCCCTCGACGAGTCCCGCCCCCAGGCCCGCGTCGAACTGCGCGACGTGGAGGCCGAGTTGCTGGGCGCGGAGGACGCCGACGTGACCGCCGCGCTCACCGCCACCGGCGACACGGCCGCCACCCTCCTCGCCGCCGAGGCCGTCGGCGCCGCCGACCACGCCCTGGAACGGACCGTCGCCTACGTCAAGGAGCGCGAGCAGTTCGGCCGGCCCGTCGGCTCCTTCCAGGCCGTCAAGCACCGCCTCGCCGACGTCTACGTCCAGGTCCAGGCGGCCCGCTCGGCCGCCTACTACGCCGCCTGGGCGGCCGGCACCGGCACCGAACGGGCCGGCGGACTCGCCCTCGCGCAGGCCCTCGAAGCGCTGCGCACCTCCGCCGCCGAGGCCGTCCAGCTGCACGGCGGCATCGGCTTCACCTGGGAGCACGAGGCGCACCTCTACGTGAAGCGCGCCACCGGCGACGAGCTGCTCTTCGGGCCCGTCCACCTGCTGCGGGCCCGCGCCGCCCAGGCCGCCGCCCTGTTCGAGGCGGGCGCGGAGGTGGCCGTCTGATGGCTTCCTCCGCCACCGCGACCCGGATCGTCCAGAAGGTGTCCTCGACCCGCACCTTCGCCCGGATCGCTCCGCACGTCATCCCCGTCATGGACCGCGCCGTGCACCGCCTGACCCGCGGCAAGGTGTTGCTCAGCGCACGGATGCTGCCCGGCGTCATCCTCACCGCCCGCGGCGCGAAGAGCGGGCTGCCCCGGCGCACCCCGCTCGCCTGCATGCCGGAGGAGGAACGGGACGGCTGGCTGCTCATCGGGTCGAACTTCGGGCGCCCCGGCCACCCCAACTGGACCGCGAACCTGCTCGCCCACCCGGACGTGGAGATCAACTGGCGCGGCAAGGACGTCCCCGTCACCGCGCGGCTGCTCGCCGGGGAGGAACGCGCCGAGGCCTGGCAGGCCGCCCTGCGCTTCTGGCCGCCGTACGCCGCGTACCAGGCGCGGATCGACCGGGAGATCAGGCTCTTCCGCCTCGAACGCAGATGAACCGGGCGCCCCTGCGCCAAGGCAACGGCGGCGGCCCACGCGCCGAGCACGTGAACCGCCGCCGTACGACAGGAAAAGGCGCGGAAGGTTACCTCGTCGGCTTCTTGCCGGTCACGCCGAGATAGACCAACAGGGCGAGGTTCGGCTTCAGTTCGGCCTGCTTGACGCCCCAGGTCTGGAAGCCCTTCTGGTGCGAGGCGACCGCCGCGAGCATCGCGACCAGCGAACCGGCCACCGCCGCCGGGCTGACGTCCTTGTCGACCTTGCCCTTGTCCTGGAGCTCCTTGACCGCGTCCGCGAGGGAGTTGTTCACCGAGTTCAGGATCTTCATGCGGATCTTGTAGAAGCGCTTGTCGCCCTCGGCCGCGCCGAGGTCGACGACGCGCAGGATCGCGTCGTTGCGGCGCCAGAACTCCAGGAAACCGTCCACGAGTTCCTGCGCGGTCGCCCAGCCGGCCTTGCCGACCCAGGAGCGGTCGGCGACCAGCTCGGTCAACCCCGCGCCCTCGGTGGCCATTTGCTCGGCGATCTCCAGGACGGCGCCCTCGACGTCCGGGAAGTACTGGTAGAAGGTCGCGGGCGAGGTGCCCGCCTTGCGCGCGACATCAATGACTTTGACGTCCCGGTAGGGCGAGGAGCTGAGCATCTCGCCGAGGCACTCGAGGAGCTTCTGACGTGTCGCCTGACCACGCCGTCCGGCCACACGGCCGTCGACGGTCCGTACTTGTCCTGTCATGCCGTCAGCTTACCGAGGGGTGATCGGAGCGCGATCTGGCCGACTGCAAATGGGGTTGGGGAGCATCGCCCCCGGTCAAATGACGCGCCGGAAGCGAGCGGAATTGGCCATACGTTCGAATATGGGGGCCGGTCCCGGAACGCCCGTGGTTAGCGTGACGCCATGCACCCCGACTTCCCCGAAGGCACCCCCTGCTGGGCCGACGTGGCCCTGCCCGACATCGAGGCGGGCAAGCGGTTCTACGGCGATCTCTTCGGGTGGACCTTCGACGAGGGCGCGGGCGCCGACCACGACTACTACACCGCCGCCTACAGCCAGGACCGCAGCGCCGCCGCCCTGTGCCCCGCCGGACCCGGCACCCCCACCGGCTGGCGGGTGCACCTCGCCGTACGGGACGCCTACGCCGCCGCCGACCGGGTGACGGCGGCCGGCGGACGCATCGCCGCGGGCCCCCTGCCCGGCGGCACCCAGGCCACCGTCGCCCTCGCCCACGGACCCGAGGGCGCCGCCTTCGGGCTCTGGCAGGCCGGCACCCACCGCGGCTTCGAGCGCACCGCCGGCCCCGGCACCTTCCACCACGCCGAACTGCACACCCCGACCCCGCCCGCAGCGCCCTCTTCCACGAGCGGGTCTTCGGCCGGGCCCTCAGCCCCGCACCCGTGCGGCGGGCGGCCCCGGCCCGGCTTCTGCCCCACTTCGCCTGCGCCGACACGGCCGCCGCCTGCGCCGAGGCCGTCCGGCTCGGCGGCCGCGTCCGCACCGGCCCGCACGACTCCCCGTACGGGCCGCTCGCCGTGCTCCGCGACGACCAGGGCGCGGTCTTCGCCGTCTGCGAACCGGTGCCCGGAACAGGGGACGGGCCCGGGCCCGAGCCGGTGTGGGAGTCGCCACAGCAGGACCCGGAACGCGCCTGAAACGCCCCGCATCCTCCCGTGACACCCCGATGTGCCCCCGGGTTCGCAACCGGCGCCCCGGACAGGAAGAATCGGGGTGCGTGCCGCCGTAGCGCTTCGGTGGTGAGACGCTGGCGGGGGCCGGTGAGTGCGCAGGCCCCGTACGGGGAGGTGGGCAGGCAAGTGGTGGATCAGCTGACGCAGCACGATCCGAGGCGGATCGGTCCGTTCGAGGTCCTGGGACGGCTCGGCGCGGGCGGCATGGGCCTGGTCTATCTGGCCCGCTCGGCCTCGGGCCGGCGCGTGGCGATCAAGACGGTGCGCACGGAGCTCGCCGAGGACCAGCTGTTCCGGGTGCGCTTCACGCGCGAGGTCGAGGCGGCCCGGGCGGTGTCCGGCTTCTACACGGCCGCCGTCGTCGACGCCGACCCGCGCGCCGCCGTCCCGTGGCTCGCCACCGCCTACGTCCCGGCGCCCTCCCTCGAGGAAATAGTGAATGAGTGCGGGCCGCTCCCGGCCCAGGCGGTGCGCTGGCTCGCCGCCGGCGTCGCCGAGGCGCTGCAGTCCATCCACGGCGCGGGCCTCGTCCACCGCGACCTCAAGCCGTCGAACGTGCTGGTCGTCGAGGACGGCCCGCGCGTGATCGACTTCGGTATCGCCTCCGGCGTCTCCAACACCCGGCTCACGATGACCAACGTGGCCGTCGGCACCCCCGCCTACATGTCGCCCGAGCAGGCGAAGGACTCGCGCAGCGTCACCGGCGCCTCCGACGTCTTCTCCCTCGGCTCCACCCTCGTCTTCGCGGCGACCGGCCACGCCCCCTTCCACGGCGCCAACCCGGTCGAGACCGTGTTCATGCTGCTGCGCGAGGGCCCCGACCTGGAGGGGCTGCCCGACGAGCTCCGCCCGCTCATCGAGTCCTGTATGCAGATGGACGCCACGCGTCGTCCCTCGCCCGCCGACCTCCAGGCCCAGCTCGCCCCGCACCTCTTCGGCTCCGGCAGCGACGACTCCGGCACCGCCTCCGCCTGGCTGCCGGAGCGCTCCGTCGCGCTCATCGAGTCCCGCCGCGGCGGCCGCCCCGTCATCAAGAGCCCCACCGGCCGCACCCCCGGCCACGGCTCCGGCATGCCGGCGATGCCCCCGCAGCCGCCGGCCCCGCCGTCCACCGACGGCTGGCGGCCCAACCCGTCCGCGTCGCCGGTCGCCGCCGGATCCGCGGGCCGCACCGCCGACGGGCCCGTGCACCTGGCCGGCGCGCAGGTGCCGATCGGGCCCGGCCCCCGGGTCGCGGACGCCCGCGCCGCCGCCGTGAAGGCGCCGCCCGCCGAGCACGGCCTCGCCGCGTCCTGGTCGCGCGGCTCCCGCCCCGCCGGCCCGGCCGTCAACGGCACCGACTCCGCCGTGCCCGCCCCGGCCGCCCCCGAGGCACCGCCCGGCTGGCGCCCCTGGCGCTTCCGCATGTCGAACGACGTGTGGGGCACCCCCAAGGTCTCCGGCGACCTCGTCTACGTCACCTCCTTCGAGGTCCACGCCCTGGACGTGGCCACCGGACGGCGCCGCTTCAAGACCCGCGACGTCGCCTGGGCCATGGCCGTCGCCGACGGCCGCATCCACGCCTCCGACGGCCCCACCCTGTGGGCGCTCGACTCCCGCGAGGGCGCCGAACTGTGGCGCCGCCAGACCGACGCCTGGGTCTACGCCCTCGCCGCCGACCGCGGCACCGTCGTCACCGCCACCCGCGGCGGCGGCGTCCAGGCCCGCGAGGCCGCCAACGGAGACCTGCTGTGGGAGACCTCCGGCTGCCAGACCGACTTCGAGGCCCCCGAGGCCGGGCCGGTCGTACACGACGGCACCGTCTATGTATGGCAGGACGCCCGGCTGCGCGCCCTGGAGGCCCGCACCGGCGAGGAGCGCTGGTCGTACCCGATCGGCGACGCGGCCTCCTGCGGCGGCGTCCCCGTCCGCGTCACCCCCGCCGACGACGGCTACGTGTACGTGTCGGCCGGCACCCGCGTCATCGCCGTCGAGGTCGGCTCCGGCCACGTCCGCTGGCACTTCGAGGCGCCCGCCGTCTTCCTGTGCCCGCCCGCCTACGTGGCCGGACCCGCCGTCACCGGCGGCGGCGTCTACCTCGTCGACCACCTCGGCACCGTCTACGCCCTCGACGCGACCGACGGCCGCGACCGCTGGCGCATCGCCACCGAGCCGCGCCCCGGCTCCGTCGACCCGGTGCTCGTCTCGCACGGTCACGTCCACGTCGGCTCCGGCCAGGGCCTCTACACGCTGGACGCGGTCACCGGCACCCCGAAGTGGCGCTTCCAGGCAGGCGGCGAGATCGTCGGCTCCCCGGTCGTCGCCGACGGCCGCATCCACTTCGGCTCCACCGACCACCTGCTGTACACGCTCAAGGCCGACGACGGCCGGCTGCGCTGGAAGCTCGCCACCGGCGGCGAGATCACCGGCACGCCCGTCGTCACCGACGGCGTCGTCTACGCGTGCAGCAAGGACCGCTGCGTGTACGCGCTGGACGCGGAGAAGGGCACCGGCACCAGCCGCTGACCCGTGTGACCGCCGGGCCCGGTAGTAGGGTGCCCGGCGTGATGAAACGGGGAGTCAAACTCACGGCGCTCGCGGTCCTGGTGGTCATGGTCCTGACAGGGTTCACGTCGGGCCGGGGACGGGGCGGCAGCCACAAGTCCAGCGGCGGGAGCGGCGGCGGCTGCAGCAGCTCCAGCCAGAACCACGACAGCTCGTCGTCGTCCCGGTACGACGACGATGACGACGACTACTACGGCGGAGGGTCGTCGGGCTCGTCCGGTTCGTCGTCCGGCGGCTACACGCGCCGCCCCGACTACGGCTCCACGCCGACCGCCACCTCCACGGGCGGCACGTCCCGGCTGCGCGACGGCACGGCGACGCTGATCCGGTGCGCCGACGCGAAGACGCCGTACGCGCTCGTCCGCGTCAGCAATCCGAACGGCAGGACCGCCGACTTCCGCGCGCGCGTCGCGTTCGAGGACGCGAGCGGGATCCAGATCACCTCGCAATTCGGGGACGTCGAGGTCCCCGCGCGGGGGACCGCGACCGTGAAGGTGAAGCTCGGCGGCGAAGGGCTCGCCGCCGAGGTCGCCCACTGCGAGCTCGACCCCGAGGCCGACGTCCTGAGCTAGAGCCTTTCTCAGCGCACCCGGAATCCGCCGCCCGCCGGCCGGGACGCGAACAGCTCGGCCTGCCGGCCGGGCGGCAGGTTGCCGAGGGCGATCAGGTGCGGGGCCTGCGCGAAGGCGTGGGCGCGCGCCGCCTCGGTCGCCGCCCACACCGCCCGCACCGTCCCCTGCACCGCCTCCGTGGGCTGCCCGGCGATCACCTCCGCGCAGCGGGTCGCCGCCGCCACCGCGCCGCCCGCCTCGGTCACCTCGCTGACCAGGCCGTTCTCGTACGCCCTGCGGGCCGAGAGCCGCTCCGCCGAGCCCATGAGGGCGAGCCGGGCCGCCTCCCCGGGCGGCATCCGCTGCGCCAGGTGCATCGCCTCGTACGCGCTGACCATGCCGTACGTGGTGTGCGGGTCGAAGAACGTCGCATGCTCGTCCGCGATCACGAAGTCCGCCTCGCCGAGCAGGTAGAACGCGCCGCCGCAGGCCATCCCGCCGACCGCCGCGATCACCGGTTTCCACAGGTCGTTCGCCTTCGGCCCGATCGTGAGCAGCGGGTCGTCCATCGCGTACGGGGAGGAGGGCTGAGGCACGTCGACGTCGCGGTCGATGCCGGTGCAGAAGGCCTTGTCGCCGGCGCCGGTCAGGACCACGGCGCGGACGCCGTCGTCGAAGCGGAGGCCGCGCCAGGCCGCCCGGAGCGCGTCGGCGAGCGCGGTGTCGATGGCGTTGTGGCGGTGCGGGCGGTCGAGGGTGACGACCGCGACGCCGGTCTCCTTGTCGGTCTCGACGCGCAGCGGAACGGAGGGCGTGGGCGGGGGCGCGGTCACGGGCGCTCCAGGGTCCAGCGGGGTACGACCACGCCTTCCACCTCGGCGAACACGGCCTGCACCTTGGCGCCGATGCGGATCTTCGCCGGGTCGACCGAGTCGAGGGGGGCGTCGGCGCGGGTGACCAGGTTGCCGACCAGGCGGATGCGGGGAGCGTCCGCGAGCTCGACGACGATCGCGTTGTAGGGAGCCTGGGCCGCGTAGGCGGGGAGCAGCGGGGGGTGCGGGACGACGTACGACCAGATGCGGCCCCGGCCGCTCATCCTGCGCCACTCGGAGTCGAAGGACTGGCAGTGGGGGCAGCAGGGGCGGGGCGGGAAGCGGAGTTCGCCGCAGTCCGGGTTCGCGCAGGCCTGGATGCGGAGTTCGCCCTGGGCGGCGTACTCCCAGAAGGGGGCGCCGTCGTCGTCGGTGACGGGGGTGAGGAGAGCGTCTGCCATGGGTTCGTCCTTTGTCGGGTGCGGCGTGCGTCGTGGCCGGTCGCGGGGTCGCCCCGTCACGGGGCGCGGAGCAGGAGGGCCGAGGTCGGGACGCCCTCGCCCGCGGTGACCAGGCAGGAGGCGGCGTTCGGGACCTGGGCGGTGCTCGTGCCGCGGAGCTGTTTGACGCCCTCGTTGATGAGGTTGAAGCCGTGGACGTAGGCCTCCGAGAGGCCGCCGCCGCCCGTGTTGATGGGGAGCCGGCCGCCGATCTCCAGGGCGCCGCCCTCGGTGAACGCGGCGCCCTCGCCGCGCCCGCAGAACCCGTACCCCTCAAGGGACAGCGGGATGAGCGGGGTGAACGCGTCGTAGATCTGGGCGACGTCCACGTCCTCCGGGGTGAGGTCGGCGTTCTTCCAGAGGTGGCGGGCCGCGGTCCAGGCGGGGCCCGTGAGCGGGTCGTCGTTCCAGTAGTTGACCATGCCGTGGTGCTGGGCGGGCAGGCCCTGCGCGGCGGAGTGGACGTACACGGGCTTCTGCCGGCAGTCGCGGGCCCGTTCGGCGGAGACGATGACGCAGGCGAGCGCGCCGTCGGTTTCCAGGCAGTTGTCGAAGAGGCAGAGCGGCTCGCTGATCCAGCGGGAGTTCATGTACATCTCCCTGGTCATCGGGCGCTCGTACATGATCGCGTCCGGGTTCTGGTTGGCCCGGTTGCGGCAGGCGAGGGCCACGTTGAACAGGTGGTCGCGGGTGGCCCCGTACTCGTGCATGTAGCGGCGCGCGAGCATGCCGATCTCGTCGGCCGGGCGCAGCAGCCCGAAGGGGCGGGTCCACTGGGCCGGGGTCGGCAGCTGCACCGTGGTGTTCTTCCACGGGCGCGGTCCCGAGCCGCGTTTGCGGGAGCGCCAGGCGACACCGACGCTCGCCTGTCCCGTGGCGACCGCGGCGGCCAGGTGTGCGACGGTCGCGCACGAACCGCCGCCGCCGTAGCCGACCTTGGAGAAGAAGGTGACGTCGCCGGCGCCGATGGCCTTGGCCACCTCCACCTCGTCCGTCTCCTCCATCGTGTACGAGGCGAACCCGTCGACCTCCGACGGCGCGATGCCCGCGTCGTCGAGTGCGGCCAGGATCGCCCGGCACGCCAACGTCCTCTCGGACTCCGGGAGTTGTTTCGCGAAGGCCGTCTGGCCTATGCCGACGATGGCTGTCGCGTCCTTCAGTCCCGCCATGGGCACCCCCACCTGGAACGGCCCGGTCCACCGTGATCCGGTGGCTCCGTCTGCTGACAGCGCGTCAGGCTACAGCTAATCTGACGGATAGTCAGCTACGGCGGGATGGCGTGATGGGAGGTCGTTCGATGCGTACGGACCGTACGGAGGGCGAGTGGGGCACGATCCCCGGACTCGTGTGGGACGCGGCCGCACGGTACGCCGCGCACGAGGCCGTCGTCGAGGGGCGCACCCGGATCACTTTCGCCGAGCTCGGCGAACGGGTCGAACGGGCCGCCGCCGCCTGTCTCGCCGCGGGCGTGGAACCCGGCGACCGCGTCGCGATCTGGGCGCCGAACACCCTCGACTGGATCGTCTCCGCCCTCGGCGCCGTCACCTCCGGCGCCGTCCTCGTCCCCCTCAACACCCGCTTCAAGGGCGCCGAGGCCGCCGACGTCCTGGCCCGCTGCCGCGCCCGCCTCCTCTTCGTCACCGGCACCTTCCTCGGCACCTCCTACGTCGCCTCGCTGCGCCGCGCCCAGGAGAACGGAGCCGAACTGCCCGACCTGGAACGGGTCGTCGTCCTCGGCGACACCGCGCCGGACGCGCCCGGCTTCGGCACCTGGAAGGAGTTCCTGGCCGGGGGAGACGCCGTGACCGCGGAGCGGGTGCGCGAGCGCGCCGCCGCGATCCCCGCCTCCGCCCCCTCCGACATCATCTTCACCTCGGGCACCACCGGCCGCCCCAAGGGCGCCGTCATCACCCACGCCCAGACCCTGCGCGGCTACGCGATCTGGTCCGACCTCGCCGGCCTGCGCGAAGGCGACCGCTACCTCATCGTCAACCCGTTCTTCCACACCTTCGGCTACAAGGCCGGCATCATCGCCTGCCTCATGCGCGGCGCCACGATGGTCCCCCAGCCCGTATTCAACGTGGACACGGCCCTCGCCAACATCGCCGCCGAACGCATCTCCGTCCTGCCCGGACCCCCCACCCTCCACCAGTCCCTCCTCGACCACCCGGCCCGCGACACCCACGACCTGTCCGCCCTGCGCCTCGTCGTGACCGGCGCCGCCGTCGTCCCGCTCCAGCTCGTCGAGCGGCTGCGCGGCGAACTCGGCGTCGGCACCGTCCTCACGGCGTACGGCCTCTCGGAGGCCAGCGGCATCGTCTCCATGTGCCGGCGCGGGGACCCCGCCGAGCTCATCGCCGCGACATCCGGGCGGGCGATACCCGGCACCGAGGTCCGGGTGGACGCACCCGCGCCCGGCGAACCCGGAGAGGTCCTCGTCCGCGGCTTCAACGTCATGCGGGGCTACTTCGAGGACCCCGCCGCCACCGCCGAGGCCATCACCGAGGACGGCTGGCTGCGCACCGGCGACGTCGGCGTCATGGACGCCGACGGCTACCTCCGCATCACCGACCGCATCAAGGACATGTTCATCGTCGGCGGCTTCAACGCCTACCCCGCCGAGATCGAGCAACTCCTCGGCCTCCACCCCGACGTGGCCGACGTCGCGGTCGTCGGCATCCCCGACGGCCGGCTCGGCGAGGTCGGCAAGGCGTACGTGGTCCGGCGCCCCGGGGCCGTGACCACCGCCGACGACCTCATCGCCTGGTCCCGCCGCGAGATGGCCAACTTCAAGGTGCCGCGCGAGGTCGCGTTCGTGACGGAACTTCCGCGCAACGCCAGCGGGAAGGTGGTGAAGCAGAAACTGCGGACCTGACGGATCCGAATGCCTTGGCCCGGCCTCGTCGGCCCGACGGCGAGCCCCGTACGGCCTTGGTTGCCCGACGCGTGATGACAGGTCGCGGTTCCGTCGTCGAATGTCGGCCATTGTGGAACAACTCTCATCTCTTGATCCGTCCGCCGCTCCGCTTTCCGCCAACACCCCTTAGCCTGTGGGCCGTTCGTGACTGAACGGCAGTTGACGGGGGAGGCGGGACATGACCGGTCCGCAGGGTGACAACGAGAACGAACGCGGAAACGAGAACGAGGGCGACAGCACGCCACCGGGCGGCATCAAACCGCTGAAGTTCACCGACCCCACCCGCATCGGCCCCTATCTCCTCCTGGGCCGTCTCGGCGCGGGCGGCATGGGGCGCGTCTACCTGGCGCGTACCGAGGGCGGCCGGACGGTCGCGGTGAAGGTGGTGCACGAGGAGCACGTGCAGGACCCGCGGTTCCGGGCGCGTTTCCGGCGTGAGGTGGACGCGGCGCGCCGGGTCGACGAGCGGTACACGGCTCCCGTGCTGGAGGCGGACCCGGATGCCGAGACTCCGTGGGTCGCGACCGGTTACGTCCCCGGCCTGTCCCTCGAACATGTCGTACGGGACCACGGTCCGCTCCCCGCCGACTCGGTGCGCCGCCTGGCGGTCGGTCTGCTCCACGCCCTCGCCGACATCCACGAGGCCGGAGTCGTCCACCGCGATCTGAAGCCGCCGAACGTGATGGTCACGATGAGCGGCCCGAAGGTGATCGACTTCGGTATCGCCAGCGCGGTGCAGGCTTCGGTGGAAGCGCTGCTGACCAGTACGAACATGGTGATCGGGTCTCCGGGGTTCATGTCGCCGGAGCAGATCCGGGGTGAGCAGGTCGGCCCGAAGACCGACGTGTTCACACTGGGCTGTGTGCTGATGTACGCGGCGACCGCGTCGCTGCCGTTCGGCCGGGACCTCAGTAATCAGCTGTCGGTGATGTACCGGGTGGCGAACGACGAGCCCGACCTCGACGCTGTGGAAGATCCGGAGCTGCGGGCACTGATCGCCCGCTGCCTGATCAAGGACGAGGCCGAACGCCCCGCCGTGACCGCCCTGTTGGCCGACCTCGAAGGCACGCCGGAGCCGGGCCGCTCCCCGGTGTGGCTGCCGAACGACGTGGTCGCCCGTCTCGCGGTCCAGTCGGCGGCACTCCTCGACGCGGAAGCCGAACCCGTACGCGAACCCGCCCCCGCCGACCGCATGACGATCGACCTCAGCCCGGCCCCCGCCGCCACGGCACCCTCCGAGCCGGGGCGCCGCAAGCGTGCCGTGACCCTGCTGCTGCCCGCGGTCGTGGTCGTCGCCGTGACCACCACGACCGTGCTCACCCTCCAGCCCTTCGCCCGGGACGACAGCGACCGTGGGGCACCGCCGGCCACCACGGGCCCCGCGACTCCCGGCGTCACGTCCCCGACGCCCTCGGAGGCGTCGCCGTCCCGCACGGGAAACAAGGACGACGGCAAGGCGAAGGACAAGAACAAGGACAGGGCGGGGGACAAGCAAGGCGGAGGCGACGAGGAGAACGCGGACCAGGGTGCCGGCGGCGCGGCGGGTGCCACGGGGGCGCAAGGCGGCGGAGCCGACTCCGGCGGCGACACGTCCTCCTCGGCGGGATCAGGCACGGACTCCGGCTCCGGCTCGGGTTCGGGGGGCACCTCGAGCTCGGGCTCCACGTCGACCTCCGGCGGGTCCTCCGGCGGCACCTCCGGTTCGGGCTCCGGGGGCACCACGGGCAGCGTCCCCGCCGCCTTCGTCGGCACCTGGAAGCTCGACGAGGTCTACAACCAGGGCGTGGCCGGGACGGTCACGATCACCAGCGCCGGTACGGTTCGCTACCGCGACTTCGTGTACAACAACTGCCCCTACGACGCGAAGGTGACCTCCGTCAGCGCGTCGGGCAGCAGCATCAGCGTGGGCGCGTCCCACCTCGTCGGATCGAACCCCGGATACTGCTGGACCCCCACCCAGGCCTCGACGTTCACGAAGACGAGCGGCGGACTCGTCCAGAGGCTCTCGAACGCCGACTACCACTACAAGCGGGCCTGACGCAGCACCCCGCCGTCCAGATCCACCACCACGTCGGCCCGCGACCGCCCTGAGGCCACCCGCCGGGCGTTCGCCTCGTCCGAGCGCAGGACCCAGGCGTGTGCCTCCTCGGGGGACTTGCCGAACTCCACGTGGCGGGCCACGAGACGGCGCACCCGCGTCGCCTCGTCCACCGCCACCCACCACACCTCGTCGAGGAGCGGCCGCACCTCGTCCGACCAGGGCGCCTCGTCGAGCAGCAGATAGTTCCCCTCCGTCACGACGAGCGGCACCTCGGGCGGCACGGGCAGCGCGCCCGCGACCGGCTGCTCCAGGTCCCGCTCGAACGACGGCGCGTACACCGTCTCGCCCGCCCGCGGCTCCCGCAGCCGCGCCAGCAGCGCCGCGTACCCGTACGCGTCGAACGTGTCCGGCGCCCCCTTGCGGTCCGCGCGCCCCAGCCGCGCCAACTCGGCGTCGGCGAGATGGAACCCGTCCATCGGCACCGACACCGCGGCCCCGCCGAGTGCCCCCACGACGGCAGCGGCCAGCGTCGACTTGCCCGCACCGGGCGGCCCGGCGATCCCGATGATCCGCCGGGCACCCGGCACGGCCAACGCCTCGGCGCGGGCCGCGAGTTCCGCCACGTACCGGTACGTCATCGGTCAGCGCGTGACGAACTGCGTCAGGATCGCCTGCACCTCATAGATGTCGACCCCCTTGGTGAAGGTCTTCTCGATCGGCGCCGCCGTCCCCGACACCCAGATCTTCAGCTCCGCGTCCAGATCGAAATGCCCCGCCGTCTCCACGGAGAAGTGCGTGATGCTCCGGTACGGCAGCGAGTGGTACTCGACCTTCTTCCCGGTCATCCCCTGCTTGTCGATCATGATCATGCGCCGGTCCGTGAGCAGAATCGCGTCCCGCACCAACTGATACGCCCCGTAGACCTGCTCCCCCTGCCCGAGCAACCGCGCGTACTCGTGCGCGGCCTTCCCCGGATCAATGGTGTGAGCGTTCCCGAACAGCGCCATCGAAGCCCCCGTCTGTCATGCCGTTCCCTGCGGTCCCCCAGTGAACGGGCGAGCCAACAGCCGAGTTCCCCAGCACCCCGAGGGCCCACCGGTAGTGGCCGACAGCGGTGGTGACTCCGAGCAGCCCGGTCAGCCAGAGCAGCGTCCCGGAACCGAGCGCGAGGCAGGCCTCGTACCCGTTGTGCGCGGCATACGCCCCGCCGAACGCGGCCCACAGCCCACCGGCCCAGGGGAGGAAGGACACCAGCAGCCACGTGAGGCTCCGCACCGGTGCGCGCAGGGCCCTGACGCCGTACACGCCGGTCGGGAACGGCAAGGGCCCCGCAAGCGCACACGCGCTCCGGGGCCCTTCGTTTCGAAGCCGTCAGAGCTTCTCGGGCGTGCGGATGCCCAGGAGGGCCATGCCCTGGTGGAGGGTGCGGGCCGTCAGGTCGCACAGGAACAGGCGGTTCTCCACGACCTCCTGGGCGGGCCGGGGCCGCACCACCGGGCACTGGTCGTAGAACGTCGTGTACAGCGACGCCAGCTGGTACAGGTACGCGGCCAGCTTGTGCGGCGCGTACTCGGCGGCGGCCTCGAAGACCAGATCGCCGAACGCGTCCAGGTGCAGGCCGAGCGCCCGCTCCGCCGGCTCCAGGGCCAGCTCCGGATGGGCGACCGGGGCGTCACCCGCGTCGGCCCGGCGCAGGATCGACTTGATCCGGGCGTACGCGTACTGCAGGTACACCGACGTGTCGCCGTTCAGCGACACCATCTGGTCCAGGTCGAACTTGTAGTCGCGGTTCGCCGATGTCGACAGGTCGGCGTACTTCACCGCGCCGATGCCCACGTACCGGCCGTTCTCCACGATCTCCTGCTCGGTCAGGCCCACCTTCTCGGCCTTCTCCCGCACGACCGCCGTGGCCCGCTCGGCCGCCTCGTCGAGCAGGTCCTCCAGCTTGACCGTCTCGCCCTCACGCGTCTTGAACGGCTTGCCGTCCGCGCCGAGCACCGTGCCGTAGCCCATGTTGTGAGCCGTGACGTCGTCGCCCAGCCAGCCCGCGCGCCGCGCCGTCTCGAACACCATCTTGAAGTGCAGCGACTGCCGCACGTCCACCACGTAGATCAGCGACGTGGCGTGCAGGTTCTGGACCCGGTCACGGATCGCGGTGAGGTCGGAGGCCGCGTACCCGAAACCGCCGTCCGCCTTCTGCACGATCAGCGGGACCGGCTTGTCGTCCTTGCCCTTGATGTCGTCGAAGAACACCACGAGCGCGCCCTCGGAGCGGACGGCGACACCCATCTCCTCCAGCAGACGCGCCGTCTCCGGCATGCCCTCGTTGTACGCCGACTCGCCGACGATCTCGTCGTCGCGGATCTCCATGTCGAGCTTCTCGAAGACCGAGTAGAAGTAGACCTTCGACTCGTCGACGAAACGCTGCCACAGGTCGAGGGTCTCCTTGTCGCCCGACTGGAGCGCGACGACCCGCTTGCGGGCCCGCTCCTTGAAGCCCTCGTCCGCGTCGAACACGGCACGCGACGCCTTGTACACCCGGTTCAGGTTCGACATGGCCTGCTCGCCGTCCGTGTCGGTCTCCGCGGACAGCTCGCCCGGGTTCTCGATCAGGTACTGGATCAGCATGCCGAACTGGGTGCCCCAGTCGCCGATGTGGTGCCGGCCGATCGTCTTCTCGCCCGTGAAGTCGAGCATCGCGCGTAGCGCGTCACCGATGACCGCCGAACGCAGGTGGCCGACGTGCATCTCCTTCGCCACGTTCGGCTGCGCGTAGTCGACGACCGTGACGCCCGGGATCTCCTTCAGCGGGACGCCCAGCCGGTCGCCGTCCGCGGCACGCGCGGCCAGCGTCTCGGTGATCGCCCGGTCGGCGACCGTCACGTTCAGGAAGCCGGGGCCCGAGACCTCGACGTCGGCGAGCAGGTCACCGGTCGTGATCCGCTCCACCACCTGCGCGGCCAGCTCCCGCGGGTTCGCCTTCGCCTTCTTGGCGAGGGCCAGGATCCCGTTCGCCTGGTAGTCGGCCCGGTCGCTACGTCGCAGCAGCGGGTCCGCGCCGCCGGCCTCCGGCAGGGCGGAAGTCAGGGCGTCGGCGAGGCGTGCGTTGACGTTGGCGGTGATGGACGTGACCGGGGCCATGGGTATGGGCTGCCGTTCTGGTCGGGGCTGGTTTTCGTTAGTCCCGCTCAGTATCCCACGGGGCGGCAACGGGGTTTTTCCGCAGATCGCCGGCGCCGCACGACAACGCGTTTCCCCCCAGCGCCGGGTAACTGGGAGAATGGCCGCAGCAGAGCTCACCCGCTTCACCGCATCGCAGAGAAGGACGACCGAATCGTGGCCCAGAGCACAGGCGCGGACACCCAGGACTGGGTGTCCCGTTACGCGGACGATGTCATCGCCGAGTCCGAGCGCCGCGCCCCGGGCAAACCGGTCGTCGTGGCCTCCGGCCTCTCCCCGTCCGGCCCGATCCACCTCGGCAACCTCCGCGAGGTCATGACCCCGCACCTGGTCGCCGACGAGATCCGCCGCCGCGGGTACACGGTGCGGCACCTCATCTCCTGGGACGACTACGACCGGTACCGCAAGGTGCCCAACGGCGTCCCCGGCACCGACGCGTCCTGGGCCGAGCACATCGGCAAGCCGCTCACCTCCGTCCCGGCCCCCGCCGGCTCGGAGTACCCGAACTGGGCGGAGCACTTCAAGGCCGCCATGGTCCAGGCCCTCGCCGACCTCGGCGTCGAGTTCGACGGCATCAGCCAGACCGAGCAGTACACCTCGGGCACCTACCGCGAGCAGATCCTGCACGCGATGAAGCACCGCGGCGACATCGACGCCATCCTCGACCAGTACCGGACGAAGAAGGACCCGAAGAAGGCCCCCAAGCAGCAGCAGGGCCAGAAGCCGGTCGACGAGGCCGAGCTGGAGGCCGCCGAAGGCTCCGGCGCCGCGTCCGAGGACGACGGCAGCGGCGGCACCGGTGGCTACTACCCGTACAAGCCGTTCTGCGGCGAGTGCGGCAAGGACCTCACCACCGTCACGTCCTACGACGACGACACCACCGAGCTGTCCTACACCTGCACCCTCGACGGCTTCACCGAGACCGTCCGCCTGTCCGAGTTCAACCGCGGCAAGCTGGTCTGGAAGGTCGACTGGCCCATGCGCTGGGCCTACGAGGGCGTCATCTTCGAGCCCTCCGGCGTCGACCACTCCTCGCCCGGCTCCTCCTTCCAGGTCGGCGGCCAGATCGTCGACCAGGTCTTCGGCGGCAAGCAGCCCATCGGCCCCATGTACGCCTTCGTCGGCATCAGCGGCATGGCCAAGATGTCCTCCAGCAAGGGCGGCGTCCCCACCCCCGGAGACGCCCTCGAGATCATGGAGCCGCAGATCCTGCGCTGGCTCTACGCCCGCCGCCGCCCCAACCAGTCGTTCAAGATCGCCTTCGACCAGGAGATCCAGCGGCTCTACGACGAGTGGGACAAGCTCAGCGCCAAGGTCGCCGACGGCACCGTGCTCCCCGCCGACGCCGCCGCCCACAGCCGCGCCGTCGGCACCGCCGCCGGCGAGCTCCCCCGCACCGAGCGCCCCCTCGCCTACCGCACCCTGGCCGCCGCCGCCGACGTCACCGCCGGCGACGAGGAGCAGATCCTGCGCATCCTCTCCGAGCTCGACCCGGAGAACCCCGTCACCGACCTCACCCCCGTCCGGCCCCGGCTGGACAAGGCAGAGGCCTGGATCAGCAAGTACGTCCCCGCCGAGTCCCGCACCATCGTGCGCACCGAGCCCGACACCGAGGCCCTCGCCGGCCTCGACGACGCCTCCCGCGCCTCGATCGCCCTGCTCCTCGACGGCCTCGACGAACACTGGTCCCTCGACGGCCTCACCCACCTCGTCTACGGCGTCCCCAAGGTCCAGGCCGGCTACCCCGCCGACGCCACGGCCAAGGAACTCCCGGCCGAGATCAAGACCGCCCAGCGCAGCTTCTTCGCGCTGCTCTACCACCTGCTCGTCGGCCGCGACACCGGCCCGCGCCTGCCCACGCTCCTCCTCGCCGTCGGCGCGGACCGCGTACGCAAGCTCCTCGCCGCGTAACGCTCCGCGCACAGCGGAAAGGGGCGGCACCGGAAACCTCCGGTGCCGCCCCTTCCCGTACGCCCCCGAGCTCAGGCGATGTGGTCGTCCATCAGCTCGGCGTTCAGCCGCTTGCTGAACAGCTCGTGGTAGCGGGCCAGATCACGCTGCTCCAGCTGCGCGCCGTACGTCGCCTCCACGTTCGCCTGGAACGCGGCCGGCGTCGGCATGCCCTCACCGTCTATCGAGTACCGGAACACCTGGTACAGATCCTCGTCCGACGGAGCCGCGGCGCCCTCCGCCTGCGCCTCCTGCGGCTGCGGCTGCGGCGCGCCGTCACCCAGCGGACGCGTGCCACCCGCCCCGTCCGGCACCGGGAACTCCTGCTGCACCACCGGCTCCGGCTCCGCTGCCCGCGGACGCGGCACCGGCACCGGGATCTGCTGAGGCTGCTCCTCGTACCAGTCCTGGTGCTCCTCCTCCGGCACGAACGTCGGCGGCTCGAAACTCGGGTCGTACCCGCCGTGGTACTCCACCTGCCGCTGCTGCGCGAACCACTGACTCGGCACGTCCGCGGCCTCCGCCACCGCCTCCGCCGACGCGACCGGCACCGGAGCCTGCGCCGGAACCGCCCCCTGACCCTGCGACCCCTGCCCCGCCGGCAGCTGCTGCCGCTCCGGACCCGCCGCCACCGGCAGCACCGGAAGCTGCGGCTCCTCGATCCCCGCGGCCGCCAGCCCCGCCGGAGCCGTCTCCGCCAGCGGCACCCCGTACCGCGCGAGCCGCAGCGGCATCAACGACTCCACCGGAGCCTTGCGCCGCCACGCCCGCCCGAACCGCGACCGCAGCCGCGCCTGATACACCAGGCGCTCCTGCTCCAGCTTGATCACCTGCTCGTAGGAACGCAGCTCCCACAGCTTCATCCGCCGCCACAACAGGAACGTCGGCACCGGAGACAGCAGCCAGCGCGTGATCCGCACACCCTCCATGTGCTTGTCCGCCGTGATGTCCGCGATCCGGCCGATCGCATGACGCGCCGCCTCCACCGCCACCACGAACAGCACCGGAATCACCGCGTGCATACCCGTACCCAGCGGATCCGGCCACGCCGCCGCACCGTTGAACGCGATCGTCGCCGCCGTCAACAGCCACGCCGTCTGCCGCAGCAGAGGGAACGGAATACGGATCCACGTCAACAACAGATCCAGCGCGAGCAGCACACAGATACCCGCGTCGATACCGATCGGGAAGACGTACGAGAAGTTCCCGAAACCCTTCTCGATGGCCAGCTCACGCACGGCCGCGTACGAACCGGCGAAACCGATCGCCGCGATGATCACCGCGCCGGCGACGACCACCCCCACGAGTATCCGGTGCGTCCGTGTCAGCTTCAGTGGCCCGGCCACTCCAGCTCCCCTCCCAGTTGGGCATGTTGCGGCAACAGACTGGCACATGCCGCCCGGCCCCCGCGGGCCGGTACGCCGGGAGCCCGGCACCCAAAAGGGGCCGGGCTCCTCAAATCCCTTGAAGCGAGAGCTAGTTCTTGCTCGACGCCTTGTCATCGGGAGACTTCGAAGCACCCTTCGACGGAGAAGCGCTCGCCGACGCGTCACCCGCACCGGAACCCGCCTCGCCGGACTTCTCCACCGCGGCCACGAGCTCCTTCGCCGCCTTCTCCGCGTCCTTCGACAGCTCACCCGCGTCCGGCGTCTTGTCACCCGCCAGACCCGAACCATTGAAGTCCACCGTCACCACGACGTTGGCCACCCGCGTCACGACCGTCTGCTGCTTCGACGTGACGTCCTTCTTCTTGTCCTTGTACGTCCGGTCGTAACGCACCAGCGACGCCTCGTCGCCCGTGCCCGACACCGCCGACGTCTTCACGTCCTTCGCGCCGTCGGTCGCCTGCGCGTCCTTGACCTGCTTCGCGAAATAGTCCGCGGCCAGCTCCGCACCACTGCCCCGGTTCACATCAGAGTCGAACCGGACCAACGAGACATTCAGCCAGCGGTACTGCGAACCCTTCACACCGTTGTTGTCCAGGCTCGACCACGAACAGCTCGCCCGAGCCGTCTCGTCGTCCGACGAACCCGCCTTGCTGTCCCCCTTCGGGACCAGGTCCTCCAGCGTCTTCTTCGACAACGCCGAACACGCCTGCGGCAGCGTCGCGAACTTCGCCGGCTCCACCTTCTTCTTCGCCGCACCCTGAGCGGCCGAGGCGGACGCCTTCGCCCCCGACCCCTTCTTCGCCCCCTCGTCGGAGCCCGAGCCGGAGTCGGACGAACAGCCGGCTACGACGAGAACCGCCGGCACGGCGGCCGCGCAGACGAGAATGCGGGTGAGTCGCTTGGTCGGACGGTGCATGGTTCCTTCACCAGGTCGCTGACAGGGCCACGGCCCCGACTCCGCGGCGGCACACACGCACCACCCCGAACCCGGGTCCGAGCAGCCACCGTACGCCGAAGCCGCCCCGCCCGCCGAGCCTCACCGAACGCCGGACACCCGCCCCCGCCCGTGCTACTCCCCGAACTTCCCCACCAGCGTCCGCGCCAGTTCACGCGCTGTGTCCTGCATTTCCTTGCTGTCCGGCACCTCTCCGGACAACGCCGACTGCGCCTCGTACTCGACCGTCACCAACGCGTTGGACGTGCGGAACACCACAGTCACCGTCCGCCGCTGCGCCGCCTCCGGCCCCGCCAGGACATCGTTCAGGAACGCCTCGTCCCCCAGATCGTCGAGCAGCCGCGGCCCCAGCTCGGCCTCGTCGGCGGACGGCGCCTCCGATGAGGCGTCAGCGTCCCCCTTCTTCTCCTTCTTGCCCTTGGCCGTCTTGGCCGGGGACCCCGAAGCGGAAGCAGAGGCCCCCTTCGAGGAACCGGGCGCGCCAGAGGCGTCGGGCGAGGCCGAATCCGTCCCCGCCGAACCCTCCGGGGACTCCGTCGGCGTCACCTCGAGACCGGCCCGACCCGCCTTCGCCACGTACACGCCCTCGGCCCGCGCGTCGTCACTCACCCGCGCGTCGTAGGACACCACCCGCTCGAAATCCAGCGTCAGCCGGTGCACCCCGCCCTCGGCCGAGTCGTCCTTCCAACTGCACCCCACACGCCGGTCCGTGTCGTACGTGGCCGAAGCCGTCCCCTCGTACGCCTTCTCGCGCTGGCGCTGATCCGGAACCTCCGCGATGCCCGGCAGCATCTCGTCCAGCGTCGCCCGCTCCGGCTGGGCGCACGGCTCCGGCAGCGTCCGGTACCGGCCCGGCTTCGCCGCCGGCGCCGACGCGCTGACCTCGCCCGGCTTCGCGTCGTCCCCGCCGTCACCCGAGTCCGGGCTCCCGGTGCACCCGGCGAGCAGCACCGTCAGGAGCACGGCGACACCGGGCACGTACGCGTAGGACTTCCGCTGCACCGTGGGGGCTCCTCACTGGGCTAATTCGGTTGCCGCCCTGGTGCGGCCGATGACCACAATGTCTATCGCACGCACTGCCGTGGACGCCGGTCCGGCGACCGATTCGTCGACCTTGGCTCCGGTATTTGCGTTTTCAGACTTCAGGTCCAACGAGGTTGGACGCGGGCCCGACATCGGGGGATTTCATGACATACGTAGAGGTGCCGGGGGCGAAGGTCCCCATCCGGATGTGGACCGACCCGACGTCGGTCGAGGACGCGGCGATGCAGCAGCTGCGCAACGTGGCGACCCTGCCCTGGATCAAGGGCCTGGCCGTCATGCCGGACGTCCACTACGGCAAGGGCGCGACGGTCGGCTCGGTGATCGCGATGCAGGGCGCGGTGTGCCCGGCGGCGGTCGGCGTCGACATCGGCTGCGGCATGAGCGCGGTGAAGACGTCCCTGACCGCGAACGACCTCCCCGGCGACCTGTCCCGCCTCCGCTCCAAGATCGAGCAGGCGATCCCGGTGGGGCGCGGCATGCACGACGAGGCCGTCGACCCGACCCGCCTGCACGGCTTCTCGACGGCCCCGTGGGAGGACTTCTGGGGGCGGTTCGAGGGGGTCGCGGACGCGGTGAAGTTCCGGGAGGGGCGGGCACGGAAGCAGATGGGAACTCTCGGCTCGGGCAACCACTTTGCAGAAGTTAACGTTTGCGATTCTGGTTCCGTCTGGCTGATGCTGCACTCCGGATCGCGGAACATCGGCAAGGAGCTGGCCGACCATCACATCGGCGTCGCCCAGAGCCTCCCGCACAACCAGAACCTGGTCGACCGTGACCTGGCCGTCTTCATTTCCGATACTCCGCAGATGGCGGCGTACCGGAACGACCTGTACTGGGCGCAGGAGTACGCGCGGTACAACCGCACCCTGATGATGAACCTCTTCAAGGACGTCATCCGCAGGGAGTTCAAGAAGGCAAAGGTTTCGTTTGCTCCCGAGATCAGCGCTCACCACAACTACGTCAGCGAGGAGCGCTACGACGGCATGGACCTGCTGGTCACCCGCAAGGGAGCGATCCGCGCGGGTTCCGGCGAGTACGGGATCATCCCGGGCTCCATGGGCACGGGTTCGTACATCGTGAAGGGCCTCGGCAACGCGGCGTCCTTCAACTCCGCGTCGCACGGCGCGGGTCGGAAGATGAGCCGTAACGCGGCGAAGAAGCGCTTCTCGACGCGGGACCTGGAGGAGCAGACGCGGGGCGTGGAGTGCCGAAAGGACTCCGGCGTCGTGGACGAGATCCCGGGCGCGTACAAGCCGATCGAGCAGGTCATCGAGCAGCAGCGTGACCTGGTCGAGGTCGTGGCGAAGCTGAAGCAGGTCGTCTGCGTGAAGGGTTGAGAGCGGACACGAGAGGGGCCCGAGCCGTCACACGGCTCGGGCCCCTCTGTGTGTGTCTACTGGGGGAGCGGTACTTGTCCGGTGCGGAGCCGCCAGAGGCGCAGGTGGCAACTCTGTACGGACCGGCCCAGCTCCTCGGCGCCGGCTGAGGCGTCACCGTGCTTCAAGAGCACCCGGTCCTCCCACTCCTTCCAGCGGCGCCGGTTCGGGGAGCGCTTCATGTCCGCCGGCCGGGTCCACTCCTGGAGTGACTCAGCTGCCTGGCGCTTGCGGTCGAGGGACAAGCAGCCCGGGTAGTACAAGTGCGCGGAGAGGGCCTGCGCCGTCTCCTTCCAGTACAGAACGTTGTAGATCCCGTCCCGCTCGTTGCGGCCGGGATGCCGTGAAGTGCCGGTGAGCTTCTTCGTGTAGAAGCACAGGTAGACCGCGATCGCCGTGCTGGCCGTTGTGAGGGAGATGAACGGCAGGCCGTCCTTCGTGTGGCCGACCGAGCCGTCGGCGTCGATGACGCCTCGCAGGTAGTCGGGGCGGGAGAACGGCACGCGCGGGGGCGTGATCTTCTTGGACTTCCGCCCGTAGGGAAGTCCGAGCTCATTGATGCGGGTGCGAGCCTCGAGGGAGCAGAGGGTCCAGGTCGCGGTGTGGCTCTCTGCCGCGAAGTTCGTGGCCCGAGTGCGCTCGGTGACGCTGCTGCTGTAGGGCGTCAGTTCCTGGAACCTGTGCAGGAGGCCGATGTCCCGGATGTTGAGCTCCGCACTCAGGCGGCCCCTTTGCCGGGTTCCCTGTTGCAGATGCCCGTCCATCTGCAGAAACCCAAACATGTAGGAGTATTCCGGGACTTCGAGGTCCATGAAGCCCGAGGCGGACTCGAACGTCAGTTGGTGTGGAGCGCTAGGCTCGCGTGCAGCCATGGGAAGTTACAGCCTTCCTCTTGGTGAGGCCCTCGGGCGGGACGGCAATCCCGGCCGGGGGCCGCTCTATGTGGTTGTACGACTGCGACGTTAGTCAGCGTGTTCCGGTGTCGGGCGGATTCTCGATCGGGCTCACTCGTGTGGGTGGCGGAGGCGTTCGATCTGGGTGGTGCTGAAGGCGACCGTGCGTTTCATGTGGGCTGTGATGAGGGCGAGTTCGGAGTTTTCGAGGTCTTCGAAGAGGGCGGACCAGTCGGTGGCGAGGCGGTCCCAGACGGCGCCGAACTCCGCCGTCTTCTCGGGGACGAGGGTGACGAGGACGCGGCGGCGGTCGGTGGTGTCGCGTTCCCGGGTGACGTAGCCGGCCTTCTGGAGGCGGTCGACGAGGCGGGTCGCGGAGCCGGTGGTCAGGCCGGTGAGTTCGGCGATGCGGCCGGTGGTGACGGGGGCCGCTTCGAGGCTGAGGAGGTTGAGGCACTGCAGGTCGGTGGGGTGCAGGCCGAGGTGGTCGGCGACGGCCTGGTTGAACAGGGCGTAGGCGGCCATGTAGCGGCGCGACGTGGCGAAGAGGTCGTCGAGCAGGGCGGTGCGGGTGGGCTTGGGCACGGGTTCAACGTAGCGGCGTCAGAAGGTGTACGTGTCGCCGGTGTCCAGGACGAGGAGCCGGTGGTGGTCGTTGTCGGGGTTGTGGTCGGTGGGGCCGCCGGTGAAGACGGTGTCGACGGTGAGGGTGAGTTCGCTGGGGGTGGCGGCGAGGCGGAGGTCGAGGCTGAGGGGGGTGCCGGTGGTGTCGGCGGGGAGGGCGCCGGTGCGGCAGGCGAGGGAGTGGGGGCCGGTGCGCAGGCAGGCCGGGGGGAGGGTCTGGGCGTCGGCGAGGGGGGTGCTCCAGGTGAGGCGGACGGTGGCGTCGGGGATGTCGGCGGGGCCGTGGTTCTGCGGGGTGAGGTGGAGGGTGGTGCGGCCGGGGGTGAGGGTGGCGGTGCCGTGGTGGGCGAGGTCGGCCTCGGGCGCGTTGCCGTCGGCGGCGGTGTGCGGGGCTGCCGGTGTGGTGGTGAGGAGGAGGGCGGCTGTGGCGAGTGCCGTGGTGAGGGCGGTGGCGGTGAGATTCATGGGGGCGGTGTTCCACCTGGGGTGTGGCGTGATGCGCGGGGCGTGGGGGTGTGACTCGCACGTGGGACGCTGTGGGCATGGTCGTCGCCCGTTCTGTCGTGCTGTTCGTGCTGGCCGCGTTGTTCGAGATCGGGGGTGCGTGGCTGGTGTGGCAGGGGGTGCGGGAGCAGCGGGGCTGGGTGTGGGTGGGGGTGGGGGTGATCGCGCTCGGGTTGTACGGGTTCGTGGCGACGTTGCAGCCGGACGGGGAGTTCGGGCGGATCCTGGCGGCGTACGGCGGGGTGTTCGTGGCGGGGTCGATCGCGTGGGGGATGGTCGCGGACGGGTACCGGCCGTCGCGGTGGGACGTGGTGGGTGCGGTGATCTGTCTGGTGGGGATGGCGGTGATCATGTACGCGCCGCGGGGTGACTGAGCGCGCGTACTCTGGACGGGACCCTGTTCGCGCGTCGTCCGCCCGTACCGTCTGGAGCAGCCATGGCCCCCGCAGCCGCGTCCCGTATCGCCGTCGTCACCGGTGCGAGCAGTGGGATCGGTGCCGCGACGGCGCGGCAGCTGGCGGCGGCGGGTTATCGGGTGGTGCTGACGGCGCGCCGCAAGGACCGGATCGAGGCGCTGGCCGAGGAGATCACGGCGGCGGGGCACGACGCGGTGGCGTACGGGCTGGACGTGACGGACCGGGCCGCGGTGGACGAGTTCGCGCGGGCGTTCCGGACGGTCGGGGTGCTGGTGAACAACGCGGGCGGGGCGCTGGGCGCGGATCCGGTGGCGACGGGTGACCCGGAGCAGTGGCGTCAGATGTACGAGACGAACGTGCTGGGCACGTTGAACGTGACGCAGGCGCTGCTGCCGGCGCTGACCGGGTCCGGTGACGGCACGGTGGTCATCCTGTCGTCGACGGCGGGGCACGCGACGTACGAGGGCGGCGGCGGTTATGTGGCCGCGAAGCACGCGGAGCACGTGCTGGCGGAGACGCTGCGGCTGGAGATCGTGGGGACGCCGGTGCGGGTGATCGAGGTGGCGCCGGGTCTGGTGAAGACGGACGAGTTCGCGCTGACGCGGTTCGGCGGGGACAGGGAGAAGGCGGAGAAGGTGTACGCGGGCGTCGCGGAGCCGCTGACGGCGGACGACGTCGCGGACACGATCACCTGGGCGGTGACGCGGCCGCCGCACGTGAACATCGATCTGCTGGTGGTGCGCCCGCGTGCGCAGGCTTCCAACACCAAGGTGCACAGGGAGCTGTGACGATGTCGGACGGCACGCAGGCCGGCCCTGGTTCTCCGGCTCCCGATCCGCTGGACGTGCTGCAGCGTGAGTACGACGCGCGGCGGGCGGCGCAGGAGAAGAAGGGGGAGCGGTACATGTGGTGGTACCTGGGTTATTTCCTCTTCGGGATCCACATCGTGGCGTTCGTGATGATCTACGCGGTCACTCACGCGAAGTAGTCCGGGTGCGGGGTGCTCAGGGTGACTCGCCCGCGTAGGCGGCGGGGGAGACGCCGATGGTGGTGGTGAAGTCGCGGACGAGGTGGGCCTGGTCCGCGTAGCCGAGGTCGGCGGCGAGGGCGGCCCAGTCGACGGTGGTGCGGGTGGCGGCGGCTTCGAGGGCGTCGTGGATGCGGTAGCGCAGGATGCACCATTTGGGGCTGACGCCGACGTGGCCGGCGAAGAGCCGTTGCAGGGCGCGTACGGACATGGCTTCGTCGTGGGCGAGGTCGGCGACGCGCTGGACGGTGCGGTCGGTGCGGATGCGGGCGACGAGGCGGCGGGCCTGTTCGGTCTGGGGGTCGGGGGCGGCCGGGGCCAGGGGGAGCAGGTAGGCGTCGAGGGCGGCGACGCGGTCCTGGTCGTCGGCGGGGCCGACGATGGCGGGGATGTCGGTGGTGGGGAAGAGGGCGTCGTAGGGCAGGACGCGGCCGGTCCAGTGGGAGACGGGTGTCTCGGGGGCGAAGGGGCGGAAGGCGCCCGGGTGGAACTTGACGCCGCAGACGCGGCCGCGGCCGCCGATCTTGCGGGTGTAGAGGCCGGGTGCGCTGACGCCGGTGAGTTCGCCGTAGGGCGGTCCTTCGTTCTCGTCCCACTGGAAGGTGAGGTGCACGGCGGGGTGCGGGACGATGTGGGAGGCGTAGGGGGCGGGGAGGTCCCAGTCGATCAGCCAGTAGTGCTCGATGTAGGGGCGCAGGGGTTCGGCGGGCGGGAGCCGGCGGAAGCGGACGCGGGTGAGCAGGGCGGCGGGGTCGACGATGCCCCGTGTGTCCTGGCCCTGGTCCTCGGCGCGGCCGCGGTCGCGTTCCATGCCGGGATCGTACGGCGGGCCACTGACAGTGCCGCGTTTCTTCAAGAGCCGGGCGCCCTGGCGTTCGTACGGTCGGGGTATGGACAGTGACGAGCGGGAGACGGTCGGGCCGGCGGAGCCGGCGTTCGGTGTCGGTGAGCTGATGGAGCGGGCGGCGGGGCGGGCGGTGCCCGTGGTGGCCGCGATCGCGGACGGAGACCTGGAGCGGCCGACGCCGTGTGCGCAGTACACGGTGAAGGACCTGGTCAACCATCTGATCCAGGTGCTGGTGCAGTTCCAGGCGCTCGCGGCGAAGGGGGAGTCGGACTTCTCGGGGGCGCCGGATTTCGTGGGGGAGGACGCGGCGGGCTGGCGGGACCGGTTCGCGCGGGAGGCGTCGGCGCTGGTCGCGGCGTGGTCGCGGCCCGGGGCGGAGGAGGGGACGGCCGGGGCGATGAACATGCCGGCCCGGTTGGTGGGCTCCATGGCGCTGCTGGATCTGACGGTGCACGCGTGGGATCTGGCGCGGGCGACGGATCAGCGCTATGAGGCCCCCGCGGAGGTGGTGGGGCCTTTGATCGCGGCGGTGTCGGAGCTGGGGCCGACGGCGCGGCGGATGAACGTGTTCGGGGCGGAGGTGGAGGTGGCGGCCTCGGCGGATCCGTTCGTGCGGCTGCTGGCGGCGACGGGGCGCCGGGTCTGAGGGGGTGAGGCGCGGTCGGCGGGGGTCTGCTCGGGGTCTCGGGGAGGGGTGCGGGAATAGCTCGCCGGGGTCTCACGTTCCGGGGTATAGTTGAATCGTCAACAACCCGGAGGGTGAGCGAAATGCAGTTCGGGATCTTCACCGTCGGTGACGTCACCGTCGACCCCACGACCGGCCGTGCCCCGACCGAGCACGAGCGCATCAAGGCGATGCTCGCGATCGCGCAGAAGGCGGAGGAGGTCGGCCTGGACGTCTTCGCGACCGGTGAGCACCACAACCCGCCGTTCGTCCCGTCGTCCCCGACGACGATGCTCGGCTACATCGCCGCCCGCACGGAGAACCTGATCCTCTCCACGTCCACGACCCTGATCACCACGAACGACCCGGTGAAGATCGCCGAGGACTTCGCGATGCTCCAGCACGTCTCGGACGGCCGGGTCGACGTGATGATGGGCCGCGGCAACACCGGGCCGGTCTATCCCTGGTTCGGCAAGGACATCCGCGACGGCATCGACCTCGCGATCGAGAACTACGCGCTGGTCCGCCGCCTGTGGGACGAGGACGTCGTCACCTGGAAGGGAAAGTTCCGCACGCCGCTCCAGTCCTTCACGTCCACCCCGCGCCCGCTCGACGGCGTCGCGCCGTTCGTCTGGCACGGCTCCATCCGCTCCCCGGAGATCGCCGAGCAGGCCGCGTACTACGGCGACGGCTTCTTCCACAACAACATCTTCTGGCCCGCCAGCCACACCAAGCAGATGGTGAACCTGTACCGGCAGCGCTACGCCCACTACGGGCACGGCACCCCGGAGCAGGCGATCGTCGGCCTCGGCGGCCAGGTGTTCATGCGCAAGAACTCGCAGGACGCGGTGCGTGAGTTCCGCCCCTACTTCGACAACGCGCCGGTCTACGGCCACGGCCCCTCGCTGGAGGAGTTCACCCGCGAGACGCCGCTGACCGTCGGCTCCCCGCAGGAGGTCATCGAGCGGACCCTGTCGTTCCGTGACTACGTGGGCGACTACCAGCGCCAGCTGTTCCTGATGGACCACGCGGGCCTGCCGCTCAAGACGGTCCTGGAGCAGCTCGACCTGCTCGGCGAGGAGGTCGTCCCGGTGCTGCGCAAGGAGTTCGCGAACCTCAAGCCGGCGAACGTGCCGGACGCCCCCACCCACGCCGCCCGTGTCGCGGCCAAGAACGAGGAGGTCAAGAGCGCATGAAGCTCGTCGTCGTCTCGGCGGGGCTGAGCGCCCCGTCCTCCACCCGGCTGCTCGCCGACCGGCTGGCCGCCGCCACCCGGGAGCACGCCGGGAGCGACATCGACGTGCAGGTCATCGAGTTGCGGGACCTGGCGACGGAGATAGCCCAGCACTTCGTCACCGGGTTCCCGTCCTCCCGGCTCGCCGCCGCGCTCGACGCGGTGGCGGCCTCGGACGGCCTGATCGCCGTGTCGCCGGTGTTCTCGGCGTCGTACAGCGGACTGTTCAAGTCGTTCTTCGACGTCATCGACAAGGACGCGCTCACCGGGAAGCCGGTGCTCGTCGGCGCGACCGGCGGCACCGCCCGGCACTCGCTCGTCACCGAGCACGCCCTGCGCCCGCTGTTCACGTACCTGAGGGCCCTCGTCCTGCCGACCGCGGTCTACGCGGCCTCGGAGGACTGGGGCGACGAGGGCCTGGACCGGCGCATCGCCCGGGCGGGCGCCGAACTGGCCCGCTTCCTGGCCCCGGCCGCCGCGGTGCCCCGCCCGGGCACCCCGGACGTGGACACGGCGGCGGCGATCGCGCCCCGCTCGCTGCACGGCGCGATCACCTCGGTCGACCCGGCGGACGGCTTCCAGGTCGTCCCCTTCGAGCAGCAGCTCGCCGCGCTCCGGGCCGAGTAGCGGCGGGTGCGCGAGCAGCGGAGGGCACAGAGGGCACGGAAGGCGCTATGGGCCGGGAGGCAGCTGCTCCCGGCCGGGCGCCTTCCAGGCCGTCCAGCCGGGGGTGCCCGGCAGCTCGTACGGGGTCCAGTCGCGGGCGTGGTGCGGCGGCCGCTGCCCGCGTGAGGTGAGCAGGGCCGTCGGCACCAGGGCCGCCCGGCGCAGCAGTCCGGCCCGGGTGGTGGAGGCGTTGTTGCCGGTGAGCTGCGCGGACGCGCAGCCGGCGGCGTAGGCGATGGGCAGGGCGCGCGGGCCCGTGACCAGGCACGGCGGTGTCAGCCCGAGTGAGCGCAGCCCGCGGGCGGCCGCCACGTAGCGGGCGTCCTTCGCCGCCGTCTCGGCCGTCTGCCGGCCGAGCACCAGGAACTGCCCGCAGAGTTGCACCGCGCACACGGCGACGACCAGCGCGGCGAGCACCCGTGGCCGGGCGATCCGCACCGCCACCGTGGCGACGGGCAGTGCAAGGAGCGCGTACGCAGGGACGAGGAAGCGCGGCGCGGAGTACCCGATGAGCAGCAGGTACGAGACGCCGAGCGCGGCGGCGCAGGCGACGCACAGCACGATCGGGGCCGTCGGCGCGTTCCGTCCGCGCCGGCGGTCGCGCCAGGTCAGGAGGACGGCCGCCGCCGCGAGCAGGGGGAGGGCGAGCCACCACAGGGACGTCAAGGGCAGGTCGGGCGGGCCGCTCGTGCAGGGGCGGCACAGGAGCGGTCCGTTCAGGGCGTGCCAGGCCGTGCCGAGGTTCGGGTGGAGGCCGAGGTCGCCCTCGGTCGCGCTGGACACGTGCAGGCGGGCGCGGACGCCGCCCCAGCGCGCGTACGCCTCGACGATCCACTGGGCGAGCCCGGCGGCGAGCCCCGCCGCGAGGAACGGCAGCATCCGCCGCCGCCCCCGGGCCGCCGCGGCGCACACCGCCATCGGCAGCACCAGCCACACCGCGTCCGGCGCCCGGAACAGGGCCACCCCCGCGACGCAGCAGGCCAGCGGGACGCCCCGGCCGCGCAGGAAGCAGCCGACGGCGCCGACCGCGCCGAACGCCACCCACAGGTTGGGCATGGCCATCGGGCCGGACAGCACCGTGATCCACAGGCTCGCGAACAGCAGCGCCGCGAGCGCCGTCACCCGCGTCCCGAGCAGCGGCCGCCACACCCGGAACGAGGCGTAGAGCGCGGCCGAGGACAGCACGGTCAGGACCACGCGCAGCACGGTCGTGGAGGCGGTGAGCGCGACGACCGGCGCGGTCAGCAGGCTCGTGCCGCGGGAGCGCGGGGCGCTGAAGAACGCGGCCGGCCGGCGCGGGTCGTACTGCGAGAGGTAGACGGACTCGTCCCAGCCGAGCCCGTGGCGCAGCCGCGGTACGACGAGGACCAGCGCGAGGAGCCCGTAGAGGGCGGCGACGACGGCGAGCGGATCGACGCGCGGGCCGGTGCGGCCGGCGGTTGCGCCGCTGTGAGCGGGCCGGGAGACGGGTCGCCACCGACTTTGTCGATCCGTCTCCCGGCCCTGGGGCACCCGCCGCCCCCGGGACCCGAAGGCCGTGGATCCCGAGGGTGCGGGCGGTTCGGAGGGCACGGGACGTCTCTAGGGGTGCCGGGGGTGCGCGGCGGGACTTCCGGGCCGGCGCCGGTCACCGGGCTGCTGGTCGCCGGGGCGGTCCGCGTGCGGGCCGCCGCCCCCGGGACCCCGCAGGGCGCGGGCCCGGCGGCGGGCCCAGCCCGTGGCCCGGGCCGTGAAGCGCTGCCAGGAGCGGCGGTGGCGGGTCTCGCGCAGCTCCGCGAAGAGGAGGGCGTAGCGGGAGACGATCGGGGCCGGGTCGAAGCGGTGGGCCGAGGCGAGGGCGGCGGTGCCCATCGCGCGGCGGGCCGGCGCGTCCTCGATCAGGGCGACGATCGCCTCCGCGAGGGCGCGGGTGTCGCCGAGCGGGACGAGCCGGCCGTCGACGCCGTCCGTGATGATCTCGGCGGGGCCGAGCGGCGCGTCGGTGCTGACGACGGGCACCCCGCAGCGCATCGCCTCGACCAGCGTCATGCCGAACGACTCCGCGTCCGAGGCGCTGACCACGATCGACGCCCGCGCGAACTCCGGCTCGATCGGCGACACCGCGCCCATCAGGCGGGCCCGCCCGGTGAGCCCGAGCCCGCCCACGAGATCGCGCAGCCGCGCCTCCTGCGGGCCGCCGCCGTAGATCCGCAGCTCCCAGTCCGGCTCCTTCGCGGCGACCGCGGCGAACGCCTCCAGGAGCAGGTCGTAGCGCTTGCCGGGGGCGAGCCGGCCCGCCGCCGCGATGATCCGGGAGGAGCCGTCCGACGGGGGCACGTCGGCGGGCGGCACGATGTTCGGCACGGCCAGGATCCGCACGCCGGGCAGCGGCATCCGCGCCCGGTACACGGCCGCGTCCGCCTCCGTCGTCGTGACGACCGCGTCGAGGAACCGGTAGTGCCGGGCCAGCTGCGCCCGCAGCTTCTTGCCGTGCGCGTCGTGCCGCAGGTGCTCCTGCCCGATGCGCAGGGCGCGCCGCGGACCCCACAGCGACAGATAGACGTTGAGCCCGGGGCGCGTACCGATCACGACGTCCGCGTCGCAGCTCTCCAGGTAGGCGCGCACCCGCTGGTCGTGCAGCAGCGAGTACTGCTCGAACCGCTTCTCGGCCGAGGGGAAGGCGCGGGCCGGGCGCGCGAAGGCGTCCAGGTCGCGGTCCGTGCCGCCCTCGCGCGCGTCGACGAGCGGGACCAGCGAGATCCTCGGGTCGAGGGCGAACCGGGGGTGTTCGCGGTGCCGGTTCATCGACGCGACCTCCACCTCGTGCCCGCCGTGCTCGGCGAGCGCGGCGGCGAGGTTGAGCGTCGTGCGCACCGTGCCGCCGATGGCGTACGCGTTGTGCAGCAGGAACACGATCTTCATGCGTAGTGCCTTCCCCGTGCCTTCCCCGGCGGACGCGGTCCGGCGGTGCGATGTCCCGCCTCACCGTGCTCCTCTCGGGTAAGCCGCTGCTCCGGGGCGGGTGAGAGCCGGGTAAGAAGCCGTTCGGCGGACCTCCGAACGGGGGAGCCGCGCACGTCACGGGGGCACACTGGGCAGGTGTCCGATTCCGCCGCACCCGCCCCCACCGTGCTGCTCGCCGAGGACGACCGGGCGATCCGCAACGCCCTCGAACGCGCGCTGACCCTGGAGGGCTACGCCGTGACGGCCGTCGCCGACGGCGTCCAGGCGCTGGCCGCCGCCCACCGCGCGCGGCCCGACATCCTCGTCCTCGACGTGATGATGCCGGGCATCGACGGCCTCCAGGTCTGCCGGGTGCTGCGCGCGGAGGGCGACCGCACGCCGATCCTGATGCTGACCGCGCTCGTGGAGACCCCGGACCGGATCGCGGGCCTGGACGCGGGCGCCGACGACTACGTGGTCAAGCCGTTCGACGTCGAGGAGGTCTTCGCCCGGCTGCGGGCCCTGCTGCGCCGCACCGCCCCCGAGCCGGAGCCGCAGCCGCAGGAGCCCGGCGCCGACGGCCAGGTGATCGCCGCCGACCTGCGCATCGACCCGCAGGCCCGGCGCGCCTGGCGCGGCAGCCGCGAGCTGGAACTGACCCGCACCGAGTTCGACCTCCTCGAACTCCTCGCCCGCAACCACGGCATCGTCCTCGACCACGCCACGATCTACGACCGCATCTGGGGCTACGACTTCGGCCCCGGCTCCAAGAACCTCGCCGTGTACGTCGGCTACCTGCGCCGCAAGGTCGACGACCCCGACGGCCCGCCGCTCCTGCACACCGTGCGCGGTGTCGGCTACGTCCTGCGGGAAGCGTGAACGGGCCGCGCGGGGACGCCTCGGAGGCGCGCGGGGACGCCCCTGGGCCGCGCGGGGACGCCGCCGAGGCGCGCGGGGACGCACCCGAGGGGCCCGGGGCCCGGCCGCCGCGCAGCCTGCGCACCAAGCTCGCCCTGTCGTTCGCCGCCGTCGCCGCCGGGGTGACCGCCCTGGTCGGCTTCCTCTCCTACGACGCCGCCGCCCGGCTGGTCCGCGTCGACCAGCAGGCCGTGTTCGACGAGGTCGTCCACGACCTGCGCCAGCAGGTCACGCAACAGACGCTGCGCCCCGGCGACTTCACCTCCGGCGACCCCGACCACGACGGGCCGCGCGACGACCTGACCCGCCCGGCCGGCACCGACGTGCAGGTCCTCGGCCCCGGCGGCGCCGTCGTCGACGCGGGCAGTCCGAGGCTGCCCGTCGACGCGGCCGCCCGCCGCACCGCCGACACCCCGAAGGCCGGCACCCGCGCCGAGGACGACGAGGTCGTGATCGACGGCGACGTGTACCGGATGGCGACCGTCGCGCTCGGCGGCGGGCGCGGCGCGGTGCAGGTCGCGCAGGAGTTCAGCGACACCGAGGACCTGCTGCGGGAACTGCAGAAACGCACCGTGCTGTTCGCGCTGGCCGTCGTCGCCGCCGCCGGCCTGTTCGGCTGGTGGCTGGCCCGCCGCATCACCTCCCGGCTCGTCCGGCTCGCCGGCACCGCCGAACACGTCGCCTCCACCGGAAGGCTCGACGTGGCCGTGCCCGTGGAGGGCGGCGACGAGGTCGGCAGCCTGGGCCGCTCCTTCGACCGCATGCTCGGCCGGCTCGCCCGCTCCGTCGAGGACCAGCGGCGCCTCGTCCAGGACGCGGGCCACGAACTGCGCACCCCGCTCACCTCGCTGCGCACCAACATCTCCCTGCTGCGCCGCATCGACGAGCTGCCGCCCGCCGCCCGCGAGGAACTCGTCGCCGACCTCGCCGACGAGTCCCGCGAACTGACCGACCTGGTCAACGAACTGGTGGACCTCGCGGCCGGCAAGGAGGACGAGGAACCGGTCGTCACCGTCGCCCTCGCCGACACCGCCGAGGACGCCGCGACCCTCGCCCGGCGCCGCACCGGCCGCACCGTGGTGGTGCGGACCGAGGGCGACACGGCCGTACGGGGGCGGGCCGCGCAGTTGCAGCGGGCGCTGTCCAACCTGGTGGAGAACGCGGCCAAGTTCGACCCCGAGGGCTCCACCGCGATCGAGATCGTGGTGAGCCGGGGCGCCGGATCGCCGGCCGTGCGGGTGGAGGTCCTCGACCGGGGACCCGGGCTCGCCGCCGACGACGCCGAGCGGGTCTTCGACCGGTTCTACCGGGCGCCGGCGGCGCGGAGCCTGCCGGGGTCGGGGCTCGGGCTCTCCATCGTGCGGGATGTTGCGGCGGCGCACGGGGGTGTCGTGTTCGCCGCCGCGCGAGAGGGGGGCGGGGCCGTGTTCGGCTTCACGGTGCGGGGTGCGGAACCGGGCGCCTCGGACTCGCCGTAACTCCGCCCGTTCGTCGCCCGACCATCGGCCGGTGGGGGCTGATCGCGCAGTTCCCCGCGCCCCTGAAATGCAGACCCTTCGGGTCGCATTTCCCCGATGCGCTGACGCCCCCTGGAGATCGCGCACGAAGTGCGCATCTCCATAGGGGCGCGGGGAACTGCCCGACCAGCCCCCACCGGAGCCGCAGACGAAGTCGATTGACCCGGGCCCACAATTGGCTGGCCCCGACGCAGAGTTGGGGAGGACGATGCGCCGCATGCGCTACTCCATCAACATCCCGAACTTCGGCGACTTCGCCGACGCCAGGACAGTCGCCCGCACCGCCCAAGCCGCGGAATCCGCCGGCTGGGACGGCCTGTTCGTCTGGGACCACGTCGTGCACGACAAGAAGGCGCAGCAGGGCAAACCCTTCGGCGACCCCTGGATCCTGCTGACCGCGGCGGCCCTCGCCACGAGCAGGATCCGCCTCGGCCCCCTCGTCGCGGCGATCCCCCGCTACCGCCCCGAACAGCTGGCCCGCCAGACCGCCACCCTGGACGCCCTGAGCGGCGGCCGCCTGATCCTCGGGGCCGGACTCGGCGGCCCCGCCGACGACGAGTACGGCAGCTTCGGCGACACCACCGACCGCACCGTGCACGCGGAACGCCTCGACGAGGGCCTCGACCTGCTGGCCCGCTACTGGTCCGGCGAGACCGTCACCCACACCGGCGCCCACTACCGCGTACAGGAGACCCAGCTGCTGCCCGCCACGACGCAGCGCCCCCGCCCGCCCGTGTGGATCGGCGGCTTCTGGCCGCACCGGCGCCCGATGCGCCGCGCGGCCCGCTGGGACGGCGCGGCCCCGCTGTTCACGGACGCGCTGCACGGGGTGCCGCCCACGCCCGAACGGCTCGCGGAAGCCGTCGCGTACGTACGGGATCACCGCGAGGACCCGCAGGCCCCCTTCGAGATCGTCACCGGCGGCCTCACCCCCGCCGACCCGGCCGCAGCCCGCGACATCGTCGGCCCGCTCGCCGACGCGGGCGCCACCTGGTGGGACGAGCGCCAGCTGCAGAGCGGCGGCTCCGTCGACTCCTACGAGGCGGTCCTGCGCCGCATCGAGGCGGGACCACCGAAGATCTGAGGCACGAGGCCCGGGCCGGACCCTACGGCCAGACCAGGCAGTACGGCTGATGCCCCGCCTCGTGGAGGCGGTGGCTGAAGTCCTGCCACTCGTGCAGGAGCTGGTACACGTTGAACGCGTCCCGCGGCCCGCCCCGGTCCGGGACCGTCGACCAGATGAACGCCGCGGCGCCGACGGCCTCCTCGCCGACCCCACGCAGCGGGTCGACGACCGTCATGGGGAGCTTGACCACCGCGTAGTCGGGGTGGAGCACGACCAGCTCCAGCGGCGGCACCTTGTGCAGGGGTATGCCCTCGATGCCGGTGAGGACCATCGCGGCCATCGTCTCCGGCTTGATCTTGGTGAACATGCCGCCCATGCCCAGCTCGTCCCCGCCGAGCTCCTCGGGACGCATGGAGATCGGGACGCGGGCCGCCGTCGCGCCGTCGGGCGCGCCGAAGTACTTGTAGGTCACCCCCACCCGGCCACCATTCCCGCCGCTCTCCCCGCCTGCCCCGCCGTCGACGCCCGCGCCGCCCTCGTCGTCCGGAGAGTCCGAGGCGCGCTGGGTCCGGGCCGCTCTGTCGTCGCGCCGGTGCTTCCCCCGACGGGCACGCCGCGGGCCCAGGTCGTCGGTCCCCTCGCCCAGTCCGCCGCCACCGCGATGCATATCTCCACCCGACTGCTGTTCCAAGGGCACCAAGGCCCTTTTCTAGGCCGCGCGACCGCCGACGCGCAACCCGATCATCGTGTCAGTGACCTCCCCCACCCTCACCCGCCGAAACGTGCGAGTGAAACAACTGCGCGAGCGGTCGGCCCCCCGGGCCGCAGGGGGCCCAGGACACCGAGTCTAGGCCGCCGCGGGTCCGCGCGGAGGAGGGCGAGAGGACGGGCCGTAACCTGAGAGGCATGGCAGAGGCGAACAACACCCCCTATCCCTATGAGGCACCCGTATCTCAGGGGCTCTTCGACCGTGCGTCCGTGGTCACGCCGGGTGGCGTGAACTCCCCGGTGCGCGCGTTCCGAGCCGTGGGCGGTACGCCCCGTTTCATGGTGTCCGGTACCGGTCCCTATCTGACGGACGCGGACGGCCGTGAATACGTGGACCTCGTCTGCTCGTGGGGGCCGATGATCCTCGGCCATTCCCACCCCGAGGTCGTCGCGGCCGTGCAGGAGGCCGTCGCGCGCGGCACCTCCTTCGGCACGCCCGGCGAGGGCGAGGTCGCGCTCGCCGAGGAGATCGTCGACCGGATCGCCCCGGTCGAGCAGGTGCGGCTCGTGTCCTCCGGCACCGAGGCCACCATGTCCGCGATCCGCCTGGCCCGCGGCTTCACCGGCCGCGCCAAGGTGATCAAGTTCGCCGGCTGCTACCACGGGCACGTGGACGCGCTGCTCGCCGCCGCCGGCTCGGGCCTCGCCACCTTCGGCCTGCCCGACACCCCGGGCGTCACCGGCGCCCAGGCCGGCGACACCATCGTCCTGCCGTACAACGACCTCGAGGCCGTACGCGCCGCGTTCGCCGCCCACCCCGGCGAGATCGCCTGCGTCATCACCGAGGCCTCGCCGGGCAACATGGGCGTCGTCCCGCCCGCCGACGGCTTCAACGCCGGCCTCAAGGCGGTCTGCGCGGAGAACGGCGCGCTGTACATCTCCGACGAGGTCATGACCGGCTTCCGCACGTCGAAGGCCGGCTGGTTCGGCGTCGACGGCGTCGCGCCCGACCTGATGACCTTCGGCAAGGTCATGGGCGGCGGCTTCCCGGCCGCGGCCTTCGGCGGCCGCGCCGACGTGATGGCCCACCTCGCCCCCGCCGGCCCCGTCTACCAGGCGGGCACCCTGTCCGGTAACCCGGTCGCGACCGCCGCCGGCCTCGCCCAGCTGCGCCTCCTCGACGACGCCGCGTACGTCAAGGTCGACGCGGTCAGCGAGCAGCTGCGCACCCTGGTCACCGACGCGCTCACCAAGGAGGGCGTCGCCCACCACCTGCAGAACGCGTCCAACATGTTCTCGGTGTTCTTCACGGAGAACGAGGTGCGCGACTACGACGACGCCAAGGCGCAGGAGTCGTTCCGCTTCACCGCGTTCTTCCACTCGATGCTGGCTCAGGGCGTCTACCTCCCGCCGTCCGCGTTCGAGTCCTGGTTCGTGTCGACCGCGCACGACGACCGCGCGATCGAGCGGATCGCCGCCGCGCTGCCCGCCGCCGCCCGCGCCGCCGCGGAGGCCACCGCATGAGCACCCTGAACAGCGGCTCCGGGCAGAGCGACAAGGACATCACCGTCGTCCACCTGATGCGCCACGGCGAGGTCCACAACCCGGACGGGATCCTGTACGGGCGGCTGCCCGACTACCACCTGTCCGAGCTGGGCCGGCAGATGGCCGACCGGGTCGCCGAGCACCTGGCGCCGCGGGACATCACGCACGTCGTGGCGTCCCCGCTGGAGCGGGCGCAGGAGACGGCGACGCCGATCGCGAAGGCCCACGGCCTGGACCTGAACACGGACGCGCGGCTCATCGAGGCGGACAACGTCTTCCAGGGCAAGACCTTCGGTGTCGGCGACGGCGCCCTGAAGAAGCCGGACAACTGGAAGCACCTCGTCAACCCGTTCAAGCCGTCCTGGGGCGAGCCCTACGTCGACCAGGTCGTGCGGATGATGGGCGCGCTCGACGCGGCGAAGGACGCGGCGCGCGGCCACGAGGCGGTCCTGGTCAGCCACCAGCTGCCGATCTGGATCGTGCGCTCGTACGTGGAGCGGCGCCGGCTGTGGCACGACCCGCGCAAGCGGCAGTGCACGCTCGCCTCGCTCACCACGTTCACCTACCTCGGCGACAAGATCGTGTCCGTGGGCTACACCGAGCCCGCCCGCGATCTCGTGCCCGCCCATCTCCTGGCCGGTGCCAAGCCGGTGAAGGGGAAGGACAAGGCGTTCGGCGCCTGAGCCACCGTCATCGGAAGGGCCGTCACCTCGTGGCGGCCCTTCCGCGCGCCTGCGCCCGTGCCTGTGCGCGTGCCCGTGCCCGTGTCTGTGCGCGTGCCCGTGCCCCCGCCCGTGCCTGTACGCATGCGGGTCTGCGGCGGCGTTGGGCGGCTTGTCGGCGGGCTCGTCCCGGGGCTCGGCAAAACCTGCCCAAAGCATCGCGATTCCAGGAACCCGGTCGCCCGGCGCTCCCTCTAATCCAGTGCGCACCGAGACCGGGTGCGCGGCGTGATGAATGGGGACGCGATGCGCGATGTCAGCCGCAGGGGAATGCTCGGACTGGGAGCGGGGGCGGCCGCCGCCGTGGCTCTGGCCGGCTGCGGATCGGGGAAGGCGCCGTCCGTCTCTACGGGGAGGCCCGGCCAGGGCGGGACCGGCGGTCCGGGCACACCCACCCCGCCCGCCGCCAAGCCGATCGGCGACGGCTCGACCGCGTACACCGGCAAGCAGCCGCACCAGCCGGCCCCGCCGGAGCGTCTGGAGCCGGGGCAGACCCCGCCGCAGTTCGTGATCTTCTCCTGGGACGGCGCGGGCGAGGTGGGCAACGGGCTGTTCCCCCGCTTCCTCGATCTGGCCCGTGAGCACAACGCCGGCATGACCTTCTTCCTCTCCGGGATCTACCTCCTGCCGGAGTCCAAGAAGCGGCTCTACCGGCCGCCGAACAATCCGGTCGGCGCCTCCGACATCGGCTACCTCACGGACGCCCACGTCAAGGAGACGCTGAAGAACGTGCGCCGGGCCTGGCTGGAGGGCCACGAGATCGGCACGCACTTCAACGGGCACTTCTGCGGCGGCTCCGGCTCCGTCGCCAACTGGACCTCCGCGCAGTGGCGCAGCGAGATCGACCAGGCCAAGTCCTTCGTCAAGGAGTGGCGGACGAACACCGGCTGGACCGACCTGCCGTCGCTGCCCTTCGACTACGACAAGGAGCTCATCGGCGGCCGCGCCCCCTGTCTGCTCGGCCAGCAGAACCTGCTGCCGACCGCCCGCGAGCTCGGCTGGCGCTACGACGCGTCCTCGCCCGGCGGCGTCCAGCGCTGGCCGGTCAAGAGCAACGGGGTGTGGGACCTGCCGCTGCAGGCCGTCCCCTTCCCGGGCCGCAGCTTCGAGGTCCTGTCGATGGACTACAACATGCTGGCCAACCAGTCGCTGAACTCGACGCGGGCCCCCGCCCACAACTACCCGCGCTGGCGCCGCCAGGCCACGGACGCCTACATAGCCGGCTTCGACCGCGCCTACGGCACGAACCGCGCGCCGTTCTTCATAGGCAACCACTTCGAGGAATGGAACGGCGGCATCTACATGGACGCCGTCGAGGGCGCCCTCAAGCACATCGCCGCGAAGGCCGAGAAGAACAAGGACGTACGGCTCGTGTCCTTCCGCCAGTTCGTCGACTGGATGGACGCGCAGGACCCCGCCGTGCTGGACAAAATGCGCACTCTGGACGTGGGTCAGAAGCCCGCGCAGGGGTGGGCCAAGTTCCTGACAAACCCTTCCTGAACTGGGATTTTCTCCGCGCGAGGGGGGTGCGGAAGATCCCCTAAACAGACATGCGAAACTTTTCACATGAGTGCCGCCCGACGCGCCCCCCGCACCACCCCCGCGACCAAGCGCCGCACCGCCGTCCTGGCCACCGGCGCCGCCGTCGCGGCGCTGCTGCTGACCGCGTGCGGCAACGGCGGCACCTCCGGGGGTGGCGGCAACACCAACTTCGTGTCCAGCTCCGGCGGGATCTCCACGGTCGCCAAGGGCGACCGCGGCACCGCGCCGGTGCTGTCCGGCAAGGACCTCGAGGGCAAGCCGCTGAGCACGGCCGACCACAAGGGCAAGGTCCTCGTCATCAACGTGTGGGGCTCCTGGTGTCCGCCCTGCCGCGCCGAGGCCAAGTACTTCGCCAAGGTCGCCAAGGAGTCCGACCCGAAGGACGTCCAGTTCCTCGGCATCGACACCCGGGACCCGCAGACCGACCAGGCGATCGCCTTCGAGAAGGACTACGGGATCCCCTACCCGAGCTTCTACGACCCCTCGGGCAAGCTCCTGCTCAAGTTCGAGAAGGGCACGCTCAACCCGCAGGGCATCCCGAACACCCTGGTCATCGACCGCGACGGCAAGATCGCCGCGCGCTCGCTGAAGGCGCTCAACGAGAAGAGCCTGCACAAGCTGATCGACCCCGTCATCGCGGAAAAGTGATCGACGGTGCCCCCCACTCTCGTCACCCTCGCCGCTGACGGCCTCGGCGGCACCGTGGAGAGCGGTGCCCTGGTCGTGGCGCTGCCCATCGCGGTGCTCGGCGGCCTCGTCTCGTTCTTCTCCCCGTGCGTGCTGCCGCTCGTGCCCGGCTACCTGTCCTACGTCACCGGCGTCTCCGGCACCGACCTGGCCGAGGCCCGGCGCGGACGGATGGCCGCCGGCGCCGGACTCTTCGTCCTCGGCTTCACCGCCGTCTTCGTGTCCGGCGGCGCCCTCTTCGGCTTCTTCGGGCAGACGCTCCAGGAGTACCAGGACGTCCTGACCCGGATCCTCGGCATCCTCATGGTCGTCATGGGGGTCTTCTTCATGGGCTTCATGCCCTGGATGACCCAGCGTGAGTTCCGCATCCACAAGCGGCCGGTGACCGGACTGGTCGGCGCCCCGATACTGGGCGCCCTCTTCGGCATCGGCTGGACCCCGTGCATCGGCCCGACCCTCGCCTCGGTCAACACCCTGGCGTTCCAGGAGGGCAGCGCGGGCCGCGGCGCCATACTGATGGTCGCCTACTGCCTCGGGCTCGGCCTGCCCTTCGTGCTCGCCGCGGTCGCCTTCCGCAAGGCGCTCGGAGCCTTCGGCTGGGTCAAGAAGCACTACGCCTGGGTGATGCGGATCGGCGGCATCATGATGATCCTGACCGGCGTCCTCCTGCTCACAGGTGTCTGGGACACCCTGGTGCAGCAGATGCAGACCTGGTCCAACGGCTTCTCGGTGGGAATCTGATCCATGAGCACCACGAACAGCGGCAACAAGAGCGCCACGGACGCGACGCCCGGCACGGCGCAGGAGCCGGCCGGAGCCGCCGCGACCGAGGCGTCCGAACCGGACGCGGCGGCCGGCCGCCTGTCCACCGCGCCCCAGGAGGACAGCGGCCCGACCCTGCCACGGCTCGGCGTCATCGGCTGGGCCCGCTGGTTCTGGCGGCAGCTGACCTCCATGCGGGTCGCGCTGATCCTGCTCTTCCTGCTGTCCCTCGGCGCGATCCCCGGATCGCTGATCCCGCAGACCGGCACCGACCCGCTCAAGGTCGAGGACTTCCAGAAGGCGCACACCACGCTCGCGCCCGTCTACGAGAAGCTCGGGCTCTTCCACGTCTACAGCTCGGTGTGGTTCTCCGCGATCTACATCCTGCTGTTCATCTCGCTCATCGGCTGCATCGTCCCGCGCACCTGGCAGTTCGTCGGCCAGCTCCGCGGCCGGCCCCCGGGCGCCCCCCGGCGCCTGACCCGGCTGCCCGCCTACGCGACCTGGCGCACCGAGACCGCCCCCGCCGACGTGCACGCCGCCGCGCTCACCGTCCTCAAGACGCGCCGCTACCGCGCCCACGTCGCCGGTGACGCCGTCGCCGCCGAGAAGGGCTACCTGCGCGAGGCCGGCAACCTCGTCTTCCACATCGCGCTCATCGTGATGCTCATCGCCTTCGCCTGGGGCCAGCTGTTCAAGTCCGAGGGCGGCAAGCTGATGGTCGAGGGCGACGGAGGCTTCTCCAACGCCCTGCCGATGTACGACGACTTCAAGTCCGGGAACCTCTTCGACACGGACACCGACCTCACCCCCTTCAGCTTCCAGCTCGACAAGTTCGTCGGCACCTACGAGCGCACGGGCCCCAACAAGGGCACCCCGCGCACCTACCGCGCCGAGGTCACGTACAGCGAGGGCGCCGACGGGAAGCAGAAGAAGACCGCGATCGAGGTGAACAAGCCCCTCGACGTCGACGGCACCAAGGTCTACCTCAACGGCCACGGCTACGCGCCGACCGTCACCGTCCGCGACGGCAAGGGCAAGGTCGTCGCCCGGCAGACCGTCGCGCTGCTGCCCATCGACGCCAACGTCACCTCCACCGGTGCCATCAAGATCATGGACGGCTACCGCGACAAGAACGGGAAGAAGGAGCAGCTCGGCTTCAACGCCTTCTTCGTGCCCACCTTCGCGGGCTCCGGCAAGGGCGACATGTTCTCCCAGTTCCCCGCCGCGGACTTCCCCGTGCTCGCGCTGTCCGCGTACCACGGCAGCCTCGGCGTGGACTCGGGCATCCCGCAGAACGTGTACCAACTGGACACCTCCAAGATGAAGGAGTTCAAGGACTCCAAGGGCGAACTGCTGAAGAAGCGGCTGCTGCCCGGCGAGACCCTGAAGCTGCCGAACGGTGCCGGCTCGATCACCTTCGAGAAGGACATCAAGCAGTGGGCCAGCTTCCAGATCACGCACCAGCCCGGTGACGGCTGGGCGCTCGCCGGTGCGCTCGCCGCGATCGCCGGTCTGGCCGGCTCCCTGTTCATCCAGCGCCGCCGAGTCTGGGTGCGCGCTGTCGAGGGCTCCGACGGCGTCACCGTCGTCGAGATGGCGGGCCTGGGCCGCAGCGAGTCCGCGAAGCTCCCCGAGGAGCTCGGCGAACTCGTCGGCCAGTTGCACGACCAGGCGCCCAGCGCCCCCGAACCCGACTCCGCACCGTCAGCCGAAGGGGCTGGGAAATGACTCTCGCCGCCGCGACCAACGAGAACCTGGCGCACACCAGCAACGTCCTGATCTACTCGTCGATGGCCGTGTATCTGCTGTCGTTCTTCGCGAACATGGCCGAGTGGATCTTCGGCAGCCGCAGCAAGGTCGGCCGCACCGCGGCCGCGCTGACCGGCGCCAAGGACGCGGAGGGTACCGCCCGCGCCGGCGCGCCCGCCGTCACCGTGAAGAAGAAGGACGGCGGCACGGCCGTCCTGGACCGTCCCGCGGTCGTCACCCGGGCCGGTGCCGGATCACGTGACGTGCCGGACGGCCCCGGTGCCGCGGGCGACGACGCGCAGGGCGACCTCTACGGGCGTATCGCCGTCTCTCTCACGGCTCTCGCCTTCGTCATCGAGCTCGCCGGTGTCGTCACCCGTGCCATGTCGGTGCAGCGTGCCCCCTGGGGCAACATGTACGAGTTCAGCATCACCTTCTCCACCGTCGCCGTCGGCGTGTACCTCGCGCTGCTCGCGCTGAAGAAGAACGTCCGCTGGCTCGGCCTCCCCCTGGTCACCACGGTCCTCCTCGACCTCGGCCTCGCTGTCACTGTCTTGTACACCGCGAGCGACCAGTTGGTTCCCGCTCTTCACTCGTACTGGCTGTACATCCACGTCTCGACGGCGATCTTCTGCGGCGCGGTCTTCTACGTCGGCGCCGTCGGCACGCTCCTGTACCTGTTCAAGGACAGCTACGAGAACAAGCTTGCGAACGGCGGCACGCCCGGCAAGTTCGCCACCTCGGTCATGGAGCGGCTGCCCGCCTCGGCGTCCCTCGACAAGTTCTCCTACCGCGTCAACGCGGCGGTCTTCCCGCTGTGGACGTTCACGATCATCGCGGGCGCCATCTGGGCCGGCGACGCGTGGGGCCGCTACTGGGGCTGGGACCCGAAGGAGACCTGGTCGTTCATCACCTGGGTCGCGTACGCCTGCTACCTGCACGCCCGCGCCACCGCCGGCTGGAAGGGCCGCAAGGCCGCCTACCTGGCCCTGATCGCCTTCGGCTGCTGGATCTTCAACTACTACGGCGTCAACATCTTCGTCACCGGCAAGCACTCCTACGCCGGCGTCTGAGCCGCCCGCAGGACACGTACGACAACCGTGGCGCATGCCCCGCGAACGCGCGGGGCATGCGCCACGCTGGTTCCATGACCGAGAGCCGCATCGAGCAGGGCACCAGCCGCACCGAAGGCACCACCCGGACCCTGCACTTCACGCTGACCCTGCCCCACCCCGTCGAGAAGGTCTGGGCCGCCGTCGCCACGCCCGAGGGCCTGACCGGCTGGCTCGCCGCGGCGGACGTCCTCGAACCCAGGCTCGGCGGCGCGGTGACGCTGCGCTGGCTCAACGGCGGAGCCGCGTACCGGGGCCGGGTCACCGCGTGGGACGTGGAGCGGGTCGCCGAGTACACGCTCGAAGGGCTGCACGGCCGGATCCGTTTCCACCTGGAGCCGGGCACGATCCTGCGGTTCACGAACGAGTTCGAGGGCGACGACGCGCTGCGCCTGGACTGTCTCGCCGGCTGGCACGAGCACTTCCTGATGCTGGCCGACGCGCTCGACGGCCGCCCCATGACCGCCGACGGCTGGGCAGCCTGGACCCGAGAGCGCTGGCAGACCCTGCGCGACACCTACGCCGCCGCCCGGCCCTGACCTCAAGGAGTAAAGGGGCTCACGGCTCCAGCGAGCGCCAGATCCGGTCCGGGAGCAGCCGCGCCGCCTCGTCCGGCGCGACGCCGGAGGCCCCGGCGAGCCAGCCGCGCGCGAAGCCGATCACCGGTCCGAGGACGAGCGCCTCCAGGACCGGCCCCGGCAGATCGGCGATCTCGCCCGCCGCCACGTACCCCTCCAGCCACTGCGTCAGCGGGGAGAGCCGGGCCTCCTGGGCGTCCCGCAGTTGCCGGGCCTGCTCCATCCCGAGCCGGTCCGCGTACGCGGAGTGCAGCAGGCGGGCCTCGTCCGGGTGGTCGCGGACGAAGGACAGGTAGGCGTGGACGATCGATTCGATCCCGGCGCGGGCGTCGCGGGGCTCGGCGAGGGCGCCGCCGAGGTGCTCCAGGAGCCGGCCGAGCCAGCGGACCACCAGCGCGTTCATCAGCCCGTCGACGCTGCCGAAGTGGTGGTAGAGGCTGCCGAGGCTCACACCGCTCGTGCGGGTCAGGGCGCTGACGGTGACGCCCTGTTCACCGGCCTCGGAGTACACCGTCAACGCGGCGTCGAGGAGGCGCTCGGCGGTCTCCGCGCCGCGCCGCTGCTTGGGACTCATGGTTACCGATCAGCCTAGAACACCGGATTCCGCCGTGCTTCCTAAAGTGAATTTCTAGAAAAGGACTCCAGTTCGGCGTCCGTTTGGGTCACACTGATCTTTCCCCGGCCGGTGCCGTCGAGCAGTACGGGGGACCGCTCGGCGGCACCGGCCGGGACACGGGAGGCCTGCGCGGCGCGGATGCCGGAGGGGACATCCGCGCCCGGGCCCGCCCGCACGCCCCCGGACCGGCCTACGCGCCGATGTCCTCGTTCCACAGCTCCGGCCGCGCCGCGATGAACTCCGTCATCAGCGCCACGCACTCCGGGTCGTCGAGCAGCACGATCTCGACGCCGTGCCCGGCCAGCCAGTCGTGCCCGCCGTGGAAGGTTCGCGCCTCGCCGATCACGACCCGTGAGATGCCGAACTGGCGCACCAGTCCCGAGCAGTACCAGCAGGGGCTGAGCGTCGTCACCATCGTCGTGCCCCGGTACGAGCGCTGCCGCCCCGCGTTGCGGAACGCGTCGGTCTCGCCGTGCACCGAGGGGTCGTCGTCCTGCACCCGCCGGTTGTGGCCCCGGCCCAGCAGCGTCCCGTCGGCGCCGTACAGCGCGGCCCCGATCGGGATGCCGCCCTCCGCGAGGGAGGCCCGCGCCTCCTCGACGGCGGTCGCCAGCCACGTACGGGCGAGATCCGGGTCCAGAGTCATCGTCAGTCCTTGTCCTCGCCCTGCTCCTTGCGGCGCAGCTCCTCCTCGCGGCGGCGCAGGTCCGCCTCCCAGTCCTTGAGGAGAGCCTCGTCCTTCTGGTTCTCCTTCTTGAGGGACTGGAGGAACTCCGGGTTGTCGTCCGGCGCGACGTACGTGGCGCGGTGCCCGCGGTGCCACTCGGACGGCGTCGAACCGCCGGCCGGCACGCGGCGCTGCTTGCCGACCACGAACCAGAGGATCGGTCCGACCAGGATCTCGCCGAAGAGCAGGATGATGATCAGCCACACCACCTTGGGCAGCCCGCGCACCTCCTCCTCCGGCGTGTTGATGCAGTCGATGAACGCGTAGATCAACAAGGCCAGGACGAGCAGGAACGGCAGCAGGCGGAGCATGGTGTCGCGATCCCCCAAGGAGCGGTGCGGAGGGCCACGTGGCCCCCGGTGACCGGCCCAGGTTAGCCGGTGCCGGATACTGGACGGCATGGCTTACGACGATCTTCGCTCGCTGCTCCGGGCGCTGGAGCGCGAGGGCGACCTCAAGCGCATCAAGGCCGAGGTCGACCCGTATCTGGAGGTCGGTGAGATCGTCGACCGGGTGAACAAGGCCGGCGGCCCCGCCCTGCTCTTCGAGAACGTGAAGGGCTCCTCGATGCCCCTCGCGATGAACGTGTACGGCACCGACCGGCGCCTCCTGAAGGCCCTCGGGCTCAAGTCGTACGGCGAGATCAGCGACAAGATCGGCGGGCTGCTCAAGCCGGAGCTGCCGCAGGGCTTCGTCGGTGTGCGCGAGGCGTTCGGCAAGCTCGGCGCGATGGCGCACGTGCCGCCGAAGAAGGTGAAGTCCGACAGCGCGCCCGTGCAGGAGGTCGTGCTCACCGGCGACGACGTCGACCTGGACCGGCTCCCGGCCCTGTTCACCTGGCCCGAGGACGGCGGCTCCTTCTTCAACCTGGGCCTCACCCACACCAAGCACCCCGAGACCGGTGTGCGGAACCTGGGCCTGTACCGCCTCCAGCGCCACGACAAGCGCACCATCGGCATGCACTGGCAGATCCACAAGGACAGCCGCAACCACTACCAGGTGGCCGCCAAGCGCGGCGAGCGGCTGCCCGTCGCCATCGCCTTCGGCTGCCCGCCCGCCGTCACGTACGCGGCGACCGCCCCGCTGCCCGGGGACATGGACGAGTACCTGCTCGCCGGGTTCGTCCAGGGCAAGCGCGTCGAGATGGTCGACTGCAAGACCGTCCCGCTCCAGGTTCCGGCGGGCGCCGAGGTCGTCATCGAGGGCTGGCTGGAGCCCGGCGAGATGCTGCCCGAGGGCCCCTTCGGCGACCACACCGGCTTCTACACGCCGCAGGAGCCCTTCCCGGCCCTGAAGATCGACTGCGTGACGATGCGGAAGCGTCCGCTGCTCCAGTCGATCGTCGTCGGCCGCCCGCCGACGGAGGACGGCCCGCTGGGCCGCGCCACGGAGCGCTTCTTCCTGCCGCTCCTGAAGGTGATCGTCCCCGACATCGTGGACTACCACCTGCCCGAGTCCGGCGGCTTCCACAACTGCGCGATCGTCTCGATCGACAAGAAGTACCCCAAGCACGCCCAGAAGGTGATGCACGCGATCTGGGGCGCGCACATGATGTCGCTGACCAAACTGATCGTCGTCGTCGACTCCGACTGCGATGTGCACGACCTTCACGAAGTCGCGTGGCGCGCGCTCGGGAACACGGACTACGCCCGTGACCTGACCGTCGTCGAAGGCCCGGTCGACCACCTCGACCACGCCTCCTACCAGCAGTTCTGGGGCGGCAAGGCGGGCATCGACGCCACGAAGAAGTGGCCCGAGGAGGGCTACACCCGGGACGGGGGCTGGCCCGAGATGGTCGCCTCCGACCCCCGTACGGCGTCCCTCGTGGACCGCCGCTGGAAGGAGTACGGGCTGTGAGCGCAGCTGAAGGACTACTCCCGCAGCCGGGACGCACCAAGGCCTTCCTGCGCCTGGTCATGATCGAGCACTCGGTCTTCGCGCTGCCCTTCGCCTACATCGCCTCCCTGACCGCGATGTTCCAGCTGGACAAGAACATCCACTGGGGACGGCTGCTCCTGGTCACCATCTGCATGGTGGGCCTGCGCACGTTCGCGATGGCGGCGAACCGGATCATCGACCGCGAGATCGACGCCCGTAACCCGCGCACCGCGCACCGCGAGCTCGTCACCGGCGCGGTGACCGTGAAGTCGGCGTGGACCGGCGCCCTAATCGCCCTGGTGATCTTCCTCGGCGCGGCGGCCCTGCTGAACCCGCTCTGTCTCGCCCTGGCCCCCATCGCCGTGATCCCGATGGTCGTCTACCCCTACGGGAAACGCTTCACGAACTTCCCGCAGGCCATCCTCGGACTCGCGCAGGCGATGGGCCCGGTCGGTGCCTGGATCGCCGTCACCGGTTCCTGGTCCTGGGACGCGGTCGTCCTCGGTCTCGCGGTCGGCGTCTGGATCGGCGGCTTCGACCTCATCTACGCCTGCCAGGACGTGGAGACGGACCGCGAGGTCGGCGTGAAGTCGGTCCCGGCCCGCTTCGGCATCCCCGCCTCCATCTGGGGCGCCCGCGCCTGCCACACCGTCACCACGGCCCTCTTCGCCTGGTACGCGCTGGCGACGGACGCCGGCACCTTCTTCTGGGCCGGCCTCGTCATCGTCGCGGGCGCCTTCCTCTACGAGCACACGATCGTGAAGCCCCACGACCTCTCCCGCCTGAACCGCGCCTTCTTCCAGGTCAACGGCTTCATCGGGATCGCCCTGTTCGTGTGCGCGCTGCTGGATCTGCTGGTGCGGGGGCTCACGGTCTGACGGTCTGTCCCTCTCCGACGGCCAGCAATCGGATTCGAGCCATCCTGGCCGTCGGGGGTTCGGGGCGGCGGTGCGGGCACGGGGGGCGGGGGCCCCGTGCCTGCTGCAGCGGACACGGGCGATGTGCCACTCGCACGGTGGGCAGCTTTCAGCCATCGGGCTGCGAGGTACCTGCGAGGGATCCGTACGGAGTGTGACGCACGGACTACCTTGCTGAGGTTGCATCTGTCGGCACGTCGGCGCAGGACGGATTCGACACCGCCTACACGAATGTGTATAGGTGCGTTGACGGCGAGGGTAAGGCGCGAGAACTCGATACGGAAGAGGACTGAACGTTGAATCGGATCAACTCGAGAGTCCTCTGGGGAGTTGTAGCTGCCACATTGCTATTGGTGGGCGGAGTTGTCTTCTCGCTGAAGGGCGATCTCTTCGCAGGCAGGGGTGAGATCAGGTCTGCGGAAGTCTGTGACTCGCTGGGGTCGCGCGAACGGGCCTCTGCCGCACTGACGAAGATCCTGCCAGACCGAAATGCGTACCAGTTTGAAGATTCCGTACGCTTCTGCTCGGGCTCCGACGTGCCGCGATATCGGTCAACCTGCTTCGTTACCGGTGACGGTGATCAGCTTCTTGTCGCACAGTCGGAGTCGCTGCAGAATGAACCGTCAAACAGCTGGGCGAAATGGGTCAAAGGGCAGGCGGTGAACGAGTCTTCCGCTCGCTCCGCTACTGCCTTCGATGCCGGAGAGAAGGCGCTCGCCTCTGAGGGGTTCGCGGCAGTCTTCATGCCATGCACGTTCACCGGTGGTAAGAAGCGTGAGCCGTTGAACACCAGCGTGTCGGTCGAGGTGAAGCCATCGGCGAGGCGCGCGGACCGGGGCAAGCTCATGGAACTCACGAAGAGCGCGGCATCGTTCGCCCACGAGCGCGCGAAGTGTGACAGGCTGGCCAAGCTCGGTCGACCTGCCACCTCCGGGAAGTGAAGGCTGACGCAAATGCTTCGGCGCGCGAAATCAGAGTCTTGTCGGCTGGCGATGGTGGTGGCAGCTGTCTCGGTTTTGGCCGGCTGCTCCAAGGGCGGCGAGGGTTCAGAAGCGCGCGAGCCTGCCTGCGGGAACTACTTCAGCCCGAAATATGCGTCCGCGCTGGGCGAGGCAGGCGAGTCCAGGGGCGATGTCGTCAAACCCGGAGAGTTGCGAGAATCGCTACGCGAGGACTTGGAGAATTGGGGTCCGGGATCGCCTCCCATTGAACTCCCTGAGTATATCGTCTGCCACATTCAGGATAATTCCACTTATCTCTCCACTGTGGAATGGTCGGTGGATTCTATGAGGCGAATGAGGGAGGGCGGAAAATGGGATAAGGGGCCTGGGGACGTCTACTTCGCCAAACCGATGAGGGCCGGTGGTGATGCCGCAACGGGTTTCCCTTGCAAGATCTCCGGCACGGATGCTGCGCAAGAAAGCGAGCTGCCCATTGAAGTGAGAGTGGGTGTTCCTGGTTCGCGCACGCATGAATTCGAGGAGTCCATGGCGCTGGATCTCGCTCGCTCAGTCCGCAAGATCATGCAATGTGAGAACAATCCGGTGATCCCCGAGAAGCCTGGTCTGTGAGGGGCGTTGACCAAGGGCCGCATCAAGGGCTGGTGGACGGCCACCCGTTACCCGGCTGGCGGCATCCCGCCGCAGTCCCGCTCGCACGTGCGGTCCGCCCGCGCGCCCGGGTGCTGTCACGCAGCTGGCGCTACGAGAAGGGCCCCGACGGCCGTCGCCGGCGCGTCTGCTCCCTCGACTTCGACTCGAACTAAATGCGGGACCCGATGCAGAAGGCCGTGCTCGCCTCGGGTTGGACGTGTGGGGCTCCTGGCGCTGAGTCAGCCGGCTGAGTCCGCCTCGGTACGGGCCTTCTTGAGCGTTCCCGCGGCATCGCGGGAGACAAAGGAGCCCAGGCCGGGTTCGGTGTAGACAAGGCCCTCCTTCTTCAGGTTCTGGTTCACCTTCTGGGCCGTCGCGTTCGCGATGCCGAACTCCTCGCCAAGTTGGATCACGGAGGGCACTCGCGTCCGGGGGCCGTACGTACCGTCCTCGATCCGGCTCTTGATGATCGCGGCCACCTGGCGCCAGCGCGGGATATCAGGCTCGAACTCCATCACGCCACCATGATGAGTGCACTGTGGACTGAGACACTGCCCCCGCCGCGCGGCCGGCACCGGCGCGCCGCTGAACCGGTCCGCTGGGCGGCATGGCCCGCATGGGGTGGCCTCCGCCCCGAAGAACCCCCGCTGAACGCCGACGCGAGCCGCCTCGTGCGTCCCTATGTCATCGCCGCCGAACAGGCCGCCCGGCGCAAGGAGCTGCTGCTCGCCGACTTCGGGGTGGACGGGCCCGGGCCGTCCGTCATCCACGGGCTGGAGGTCGCGTGAGCGAGGGACTGAGGCGGGTGCCATGGAGCGGGGAGGACGGCAGGGCGGTGTTCGTGGTCGCGGACCCGGATGCGCCGGGGTCAGTGTCCAGGCGCGCGGACACCGTCGAATCCGTACAGCTGGAGATGGCCGGAGTACTCCTGGCGCACGCCCGGCAGCTGGTCGACGAGGCGGGCCCCGCCGGGCTGCGGCACCTGGCGACCGAGCTGACGCGCGCGCTGGCCGACACGCTGCGGATCGCCTCAAGGGTGAAGCCGTAGCGGACCGGGTCACCGACGGCTGCACGCATCCGTAGCGTGCGGCCTACCATCGGGAGCAGGACTCAGGGAGGCCACCGTGACCATCGCGGACATCGACCGCCTGCGCTCGCAGCTCAGCCGGTTCGAGGACATGTTCCCCGGCTATCGCGTCGAGATTGTCGAGGGGAACATCATGATGAGTCCGGTCAAGCCTCACCACGCGGAGACAATCCGCTTGGTCTGGAACACGCTGGAGGCCCAGCTGGGTCCGGAGTGGGGCTTCACGAGCGATGTCGCCTTCGTTTTCGACGACGAGAACGAGTTCTGCCCCGATCTGGCGATCATCCCCGCACCGGAGGTCGCGAAGAACGAGAGCGCGTACGACCCCGACCACGTCGAGCTCGTCGTCGAGGTTGTTTCCAAGGGCAGCATCCGGCGTGACTACGAGACCAAACCTCGCTGGTACGCCTCCCGGGGCATCGCGAACTACGTGATCCTCGACCCGCTGAAGGGGCAGTGCGTCACCATGTGGAACCCCGGCGCTGAAGGCTATCGAGGCCGCGACACCATCCCGTACGGCACGGACGTCACCGTCGACTCCCCGCTCGGCAGCCTGACGATCCCCACGGCCCGCTTCCCGGTCGACCCCAAGAGCCCGCGGCCCGATCAGGGCTGAGGCTGCCGCCGCCGCAACACGAACGCCGCCCCCACCCCCGCCGCGAGGCCGAGCAGGTGGCCCTGCCAGCTGACGCCCTGCTGGAGGGGGGAGAGGCCCGCGAGGATGCCGGCGCCGTAGTAGGCGGCGGCCAGGACGCCGACGACGATGCCGAGCGGGCGGCGCTCGAAGAAGCCGCTGAACAGGACGAAGCCGAAAAGGCCGAAGATCACGCCCGAGGCGCCCGCCGTGTTCGTGTGGGCCGGGGCGACGAGCCAGACGCCGAGCCCGCCCACGACGGCGATCATCACGACGGCGTACACGAAGCGGCGCAGGCCGCTGAGCGCGGCGACGAAGCCGAGGACGAGCAGCGGCAGCGAGTTCGCCGCGAGGTGGGCGAAGCCGAAGTGGATGAAGGAGGAGGGGACCACGTCGACCAGTTCGGCGGGGTCGCGGGGCTGGACGCCGAAGCGGTCGAGGGAGTGGCCGGTGACGGCGTCGACGGCCTCCAGCGCCCACAGCAGGGCGACCCAGCCCAGCATCAGCTTGGCCGCCGGCAGGATCCGGTCGCGCGCCGACCACCGCGGCACGGTGTCCTGTGAACTCTCGTACGTCATCTCGTCCCCACCCCTGGGTTCCCTCGGCCGGGCCTCACGCCCGTGGCCCCTGCTCAATTCCCCATTGTGGACCGCCGGATAGGCTCGTGGTGTGGAGCACGTGAAAGCAGAAGACCGCAGGCCCTGGGTCGTCGGGGTGTCCGGCGCCTCCGGCACCCCGTACGCGGCGTCCGTGCTGCGCGCGCTGATCGCGGCCGGTGAGGCCGTGGATCTGGTCGTCTCGCGGGCCTCGCGCCTGACGCTGCTCGACGAGACGGGCATCTCCTTCCGGGACGCGCACTGGCGCGAGGACCTGGGGGAGTGGCTGGCGCGCGGGGCGGACGGCAAGCCGGGCACGTTCGAGGGGATCGACCTGGACGGGGTGCGGTACTGGCCGGCCGGGGATCTCGCGGCGGGCCCGTCCTCGGGTTCGTACCGGGCCAAGGGGATGATCATCGTGCCCGCGTCCACGGCGTGCGTGGCGGGCGTGGCGCTCGGGCTGTCGAAGGACCTGCTGCAGCGTGCGGCGAGCGTGACGCTCAAGGAGGGGCGCAGGCTGGTGGTCACGGTGCGGGAGACGCCGCTGAACGGGCAGACGCTGAAGGCTCTGGTGACGCTGGACGAGGCGGGCGCCGTGGTGGTGCCCGCCTCGCCGGCGTTCTACGCGGGGGCGACGCACATCCAGGATCTGGTGGACTTCGTCGCGGGGCGGGCGCTGGACGCGGCAGGAGTGCCGCACACGCTGTACCGCCGTTGGGAGGGAGAGCTGGGGGGAGGCTCTCGGGAGAGCTAGCGCTTCTTCGCGCGCGCGGCCTTCTTGGCGGCGCGGCGGGCGTCGATGGCGGACTGGTGGACACGCGCACGATTGGCCTGGTCCTGCATCTCGCGCATGCGGGCGTAGGCCATCTCGATCGTCGTGAACACGGTGACAACACTCCTGAGAATCGTTGGTTTCGATGGATCTGAAGCGATCCAGTGATGTGACTTTAGGTTTTGCGGTGCGTCAGCCCCGCATGCCTTAGATTCTACACGTAAACTCGCGTCAACGCTGAACAATGAAAGGCTTTGGTCCTATGGACGCCGTGGACAGGCAGCTCATCCAGGCCCTGCGCGAGAACGGCCGCGCCTCGTACGCCGAGTTGGGCCGTCTCGTGGGCCTCTCCGGCCCCAGCGTCACCGACCGCATCAACCGCCTCGAGGCCGCCGGAGTGATCACCGGCTACCGGGCCACCGTCGACTCCGCCTCGCTCGGTCTCGGCGTCACCGCCCTCATCGGCATCTCCCTGTCGGACGCCGCCGACCACGAGGACGTCGCGCGCCGCCTCAAGGACCTGCACGAGATCGAGGACTGCTGGTTCATCGCGGGCGACGACTCGTACATGCTCAAGGTGCGCGCCGGGGACGTGGACGGGCTGGAGAAGACGATCCGCCGGCTCAGCGGCACCAAGGGCGTCTCCCGCACCCGCACCACGATCGTGCTCTCCACCAAGTGGGAGAACAGGGTGGGCGAACTGCCCGAGGAGGCCTGAGCCGAGGTCGCGGATCAGGCCCCGGTCGCGGGGCGTACGGTGGAGCGAGTTTTCCGGGTGAGGCGAATTCTCCGGTGAGGAAAGGTACGGGCATGGACGCAGGGCTCAAGCGCGAGCTGGAGCAGAAGGTCAGGGACGGCGAGCGGCTGTCCCGCGAGGACGGCATCGCGCTCTACGCGTCGGACGACCTGGCCTGGCTCGGCGGACTCGCCCACGAGGTGCGGACGCGCAAGAACGGCGACGTCGTCCACTTCAACGTGAACCGTCACCTCAACATGACGAACGTCTGCACCGCCTCCTGCGCCTACTGCTCGTTCCAGCGCAAGCCGGGCGAGAAGGACGCGTACACGATGCGCATCGAGGAGGCCGTCAAGCTCGCCAAGGCGATGGAGTCGGAGCACCTCACCGAGCTCCACATCGTCAACGGCCTGCACCCGAACCTGCCGTGGCGCTACTACCCGCGCTCCCTCAAGGCCCTCAAGGAGGCCCTGCCGGACGTCGGCCTCAAGGCGTTCACGGCCACCGAGATCCACCACTTCGAGAAGATCTCGGGGCTCTCCGCCTCCGACATCCTCGACGAGCTGATCGAGGCCGGTCTGGAATCGCTCACCGGCGGCGGCGCCGAGATCTTCGACTGGGAGATCCGGCAGCACATCGTCGACCACGACACCCACTGGGAGGACTGGTCGCGCATCCACCGCCTCGCGCACGAGAGGGGGCTCAAGACCCCGGCCACGATGCTGTACGGGCACATCGAGGAGCCCCGTCACCGCGTCGACCACGTGCTGCGCCTGCGTGAACTGCAGGACGAGACGGGCGGCTTCCAGGTCTTCATCCCGCTGCGCTACCAGCACGACTTCGTGGACATGAAGGACGGCAAGGTCAGGAACCGCCTCCAGGCGCGCACGACCATGGCCACCGGCGCCGAGTCCCTGAAGACCTTCGCCGTCTCCCGCCTCCTGTTCGACAACGTGCCGCACGTGAAGTGCTTCTGGGTCATGCACGGTCTGCAGACCACGCAGCTCGCGCTCCAGCACGGCGCCGACGACATGGACGGCTCGGTCGTCGAGTACAAGATCACGCACGACGCCGACAACTACGGCACGCCGAACAAGCTGACCCGCGAGGACCTCCTGGACCTCATCCGCGACGCCGGCTTCCGCCCCGTCGAGCGCAACACGCGCTACGAGATCATCCGCGAGTACGAGGGTCCCGACCCGGCCCGCCGCGACGAGCCGCAGGCCATGCGCCTCTGACTCCGGTCCGTCCGCGGCCTCAGGTCAGCGGCAGCATCATGTGGACGTCGTCCCGGTCGTCGCCGGGGGCCACCCGTATCGCCCCCGGCACCCGGCCGACCTCCCGGTAGCCGCACGCCGTGTAGAAGAGGTCGGCCCCGGTCCCGCCGCGGCAGGTCAGGCGCAGCGCCTCGATCCCGTCGAAGCCCCGCGCGGCCTCCTCCACGGCGGCCATCAGGGCCCGGCCGTACCCCTGGCCCTGGTGCTTGGGGTGCACCATCACCACGTAGACCCACAGGTGGTGGCGCATCAGGCGGTGCGGGGTGTACGCGAGGAACGCGGTCGCCGTGACCGTCCCGTCCGCGTCCCGCCCCACCAGCAGCCGGGTCCCGCCCTCCTCGATCTCGGTCAGGCGCCGGGCCAGCTCGGGGCGGACGTCCTCCGGCGTGACCGGCGGGACGAAGCCGACGGCCCCGCCCGCGTTGGAGACGTCCGCCCACAGGGCGAGCACGTCGTCGCGCAGCGCCGGATCGATCGGCGGGTCCAGAGTGAAGGTAAGAGTCATAACTCGACCGTACCCATTACAGCGGGGACCGCTCAACGGGCTTTCCGGCGGGCGTGCTTCACTGGGGGGACCATTTCGCAACGTTCGCAACGGAAGAGTGGATTGACATGCTCCGCTACACGCTGATGCGCCTCGGGATCTTCGCGGGCTGCTTCCTCGTCGTCTGGGGTCTCGTCGCCACCGGCATCGTCCCACGCGGCCTCGGCGGCTCCAACTACCTGTGGATCATCCTGCTCGCGCTGGTGATCTCCGCGCCCCTTAGCTTCGTGCTGCTGCGCAAGGAGCGGGACCGCGCCTCCGAGAAGATCGTCGCCCGCGTCGACCGCGCCAAGGCCAACATGGAGGCGAACCGCACCATGGAGGACAGCGCGGACGAGGCCGCCCGCGCGCACGGCGCCTAGTCGCCGAGGATCGCGGCGCCCGGTCGTCCAGGATGTGGACGCGGGACATGATCCAGATGTAAGCGCCACGTAAGTTGCGTCACACCTCGTAGGGCCCCGGCATCGCTCAGATGCCGGGGCCGCCTGCGTTTTCAAGGCATTTGCGGCTTTCGAGCCGTCGGACGGGTGAAGTTACCTCAAAGAAACCCTTTGATGTTCCCAAAGACGCGGTGTTAACGTTCCTGACATGAAGACATCCGCAGCGCACCGAACGGCCATGAGCGTCCCGCTCGTGGCGCGCCTGCATGTCGATCTCTGCCGCTGCATGTCCGCGGCGTGTCGCGCCTGACGCGAACTTCCCCATGCAGCGGCGCCGCCGATCCGTCTCGCGGTCGCCGCTCCAGTACGTCCCCGTCTTGTCCCCCCGCGTCATCACTGGAGTGCCTCCGTGTCCGCGAACACCCCTGAAGTCGAACAGAAGCGCGGCTTCCGCATACCGATCCCGTTCTGGGCCCAGGTTCTGCTCGGCCTCGTGGTCGGCCTGATCCTCGGCTGGGTCGCCCGCACCTACGACGTCTCGTGGCTCGCCACGACGCTCGACAAGGTCGGTGGCATCTTCGTCCAGCTCCTCAAGCTGGCCGTCGCCCCGCTCGTCTTCTTCGCGATCCTGGTGTCCATCACCAACCTGCGCAAGGTCAACAACGCGGCCCGCCTCGCGACCCGCACCCTGCTCTGGTTCATGATCACCTCGCTCATCGCGGTCGTCATCGGCCTCGCGATCGGCCTGCTGACCAACCCGGGCAACGGCTCGGACCTCACCCCGGCCGACGGCGCCAAGCCCGACCACGCCGGCTCCTGGCTCGACTTCCTGACGGGCATCATCCCGACGGACATCATCACGCCGTTCACCGAGCTGAACGTGCTGCAGATCGTCTTCATGGCCGTCGTCGCCGGCATCGCCATCCTGAAGATCGGCACGAAGGCCCAGCCGATCCTCAACCTCTCCGAGTCCGTCCTGGAGCTCCTGCAGAAGGCCCTGTGGTGGGTCATCCTGCTCGCCCCGATCGGCTCCGCCGGCCTCATCGGCAACGCCATCGTCCAGTACGGCTGGGACCTCCTCGGCAACTACGCGACGTTCACCATCGACATCTACGTCGGCTGCGCCCTGGTCCTCTTCGGCGTCTACCCGCTGCTCCTCGCGACCGTCGCCAAGCTGAACCCGCTGCAGTTCTTCAAGGGCGCCTGGCCCGCCATCCAGCTGGCCTTCGTCTCCCGCTCCTCGGTCGGCACCATGCCGGTCACCCAGCAGTCGGCGATCCGCCTCGGTGTCCCGAAGGACTACGCCTCCTTCGCCGTGCCGTTCGGCGCCACCACCAAGATGGACGGCTGCGCCGCGATCTACCCGGCGATCTCCGCGATCTTCGTCGCCCAGATCTTCGACGTGCAGATGGGCATCAAGGAGTACCTGCTCATCGCGTTCGTGTCGGTGATCGGCTCCGCCGCCACCGCCGGTCTCACCGGCGCGACCGTGATGCTGACCCTGACCCTCTCCACCCTGGGCCTGCCCATGGAGGGCGTCGGCCTGCTCCTCGCGATCGACCCGATCCTGGACATGATGCGCACCGCCACGAACGTGGCCGGCCAGGCGCTCGTCCCGGTGATCGTCTCGGCCCGCGAGAAGATCCTCGACCGCACGAAGTACGACAACGCCAAGGCGTCCGGCTTCGACGACGACATCGAGGTCTACGAGCACACCAAGACGGACCAGGCCGAGCCCGTCACGGCCGCCGCCTGACGCACCGCGCCACCGACCGCGCCCCGCTCCCGGAACCCAGGTTCCGGGGCGGGGCGCCGTCATGTGCGGACGTAGGCTGGCGGGTGGAGAACGTGGATGTGCGGGGTGGAGAGGTGACCGGGGTGGGCGGCCGACGGGGTGCGGGGACGGGGCAGAAGCGGATGCCGCGGGCCGAGCGGGAGCGGCAGATGATGGACGCCGGGGTGCGCGTGTTCGGGGAGCGCGGGTACCGGGCGGCGTCGATGGACGAGATCGCCGAGCTGGCCGGGGTGTCCAAGCCGCTGGTGTACCTGTATCTGAACTCCAAGGAAGACCTGTTCACCGCCTGCATCCGGCGGGAGTCGGCGGCGCTCATCGCGGCCGTGCGGGCCGGGGTGCGGGTCGACGTGCCGGCCGACCGGCAGCTGTGGGACGGGCTGACCGCCTTCTTCGCGCACACCGCCGAGCACCCCGACGGGTGGGCGGTGCTGCACAGCCAGGCGCGGTCGGGCGGGGACCCGTTCGTCGCCGAGGTCGTGGCGATGCGCGAGGAGATCGTCGCGTTCGTGACGTCCCTGATCGCGGCCGCGGCACGGGAGGCGCACGGCGATCCCGAGCTCGCCGAGCGGGAGGTCGCCGGACTCGCGCAGGCGCTGGTCGGGGCGGCGGAGGCGCTGGCCGGATGGGCGAACGGGGACGACTCCGTCTCGGCGCGGGAAGCCGCCGCGACCATGATGAACTTCGCCTGGGCCGGGCTCGGCAATCTGATGGCCGGCGCCCGCTGGTCCGTGCCGGACGCCTCCTAGACCGCGAGTGGAGTGACCTCGCCGGTGAGGTGGAGGTGGTCGTTCTTCGCGGAGCGGAGTGCGAAGGTGTCGTCCTTCGCCGCGTAGGCGACCGTGCCGGGGAGCAGGACGGGGGCTTTGAAGGCGGCCCGTACCTGGACCGGTCCGCGGGCGCCGTGTTCGGCGAGGCAGCGGGCCGCCGTCCACATGCCGTGGGCGATCGCGCGCGGGAAGCCGAGGACTCGGGCGGTCAGCGGGTGCAGGTGGATGGGGTTGCGGTCGCCGGAGACGGCGGCGTAGCGGCGGCCGAGGTCGGCGTGGAGGGGCCACTCGGTGAGGGTGGGGAGCGGCGGCGCGTGCTCAGTGGCCGGTGCGGAGGCCGGGGGTGTGGTGGTGTGGCGGGCGAGGTAGGTGCTGGTCGAGGTCCATACGGTCTCGCCGTGCGCGGTCAGTTCGGTGACGACGAGGGCTTCGGTGCCGCGGCGGTGCGGGCGCAGCTCGGGGATCTTCACCGTGAGGTCGTACCGGTCGGTGGGGGAGAGGTCGTGGTGCTGGGTGATCTCGAGGGTGGTGTGGACGAGGCCGAGGACCGGGAGCGGGAACGCGCGGTCGGTCATCAGGCGCATGGAGAGCGGGAAGCCGAGGACGTGCGGGTAGGTGACCGGGAGTCCGGCGGGGCCCGTCGGGAAGCCGCAGAGCCGCTCGTACGCGGTGAGGTGGGCCTGGTCGACGGGGAGGGCCGGGACGGTCAGGCGGGTCGTGGGGGCGGGGGCGCCGGGACGGGGGCGCTTGAGCGGGGAGAGCGCGGCGCCGCGCAGCATCAGGGGGAGCAGGGACGGGACGCGGTCGAGGGTGACGGTGCGCGGGGTGCCGGAGGTCATCGGGGCTCCTGGTTCGGGTGGGGCGTGCGGTGTCAGGCGCCGAGGAGGCTCTGGCCGCAGACGCGCACGATCTGGCCGTTGACCGCGCCGGAGGCGGGGGAGGCGAACCAGGCGGTCGTCTCCGCCACGTCGACGGGGAGTCCGCCCTGGCCCAGGGAGTTCATGCGGCGGCCGGCCTCGCGGATGAAGAGGGGGACGGCCGCGGTCATCTTGGTCTCGATGAAGCCGGGGGCGACCGCGTTCAGGGTCACGCCGTGCTCGGCGAGGGCGCGCGGGGCGAGGGAGCGGACGAGGCCGATGATTCCGGCCTTGCTGGCCGCGTAGTTGGTCTGGCCGGTGTTGCCTGCGATGCCGGCGATGGAGGCGGTGGTGACGATGCTGCCGCCGCGCCGGATCGCGCCCGTCTTGAGGAGGGCGTCGGTGGTGGTCAGGACACTGGCCAGGTTGACGTCGAGGACCGAACTCCAGCGTTCGGCGGGCATGTTGGCGAGCCGGCGGTCGCGGGTGATGCCGGCGTTGTGGACGAGCACGTCGAGCCCCTGCTCGGCGGTGAAGGCGGCGATGCGCTCGCCCGCGTCGTCGGCGGTGATGTCGAGCGGCAGGGCGCGCCCGCCGAGCCGTTCGGCGACCCGGTTGAGGTCGGCCTCGGCGGACGGCACGTCGAGAAGGACGACCTGCGCGCCGTCGCGGACGAGGGTCTCGGCGACGGCCTCGCCGATGCCGCGGGCGGCGCCGGTGACCAGGGCCGTCCGGCCGGCCAGCGGGCGGTCCCAGTTCTCGGGGGCGGCTACGGGGTCCTGCGGGGCGCCGATCTCGACGACCTGGCCGCTCACGTAGGCGGAGCGGGGCGAGAGCAGGAAGCGCAGGGTGGATTCGGCGGCCTCGGGCGAGGCGCCGTCCAGGCGGACGAGGTTGACGGTGCGGCCGCGGCCGATCTCCTTGCCGAGGGAGCGGACGAATCCCTCCAGACCCTGCTGGACGGCGGCCTGGTGGTGGTCGTCGGCGGAGGGGCGGGCGCCGAGGACGACGACGCGGCCGCCGGCGGCGAGGGAGCGCACGCAGGGGTGCAGGGCGGCGTGCACCTCGGCGAGGGTGTCGAGGCCGGTGACGGCGGTGGCGTCGACGACGATGGCGGCGGGCCGGTCGGCCGCGCCGCCGGACAGGGAGCCGCGGACGTCGAGGCCGGTGCGGGCGAGGACGGCGGACAGTTCCTCGTGGTGGGCGGAGGTGCCGGCGGTGAAGTGCAGCAACGGGCCGTCGAGCGCCGGGTGTTCGGGGCTCCAGCGGCGCAGCGGGGCGGGCTGGGGCAGGCCGAGGCGCTTGGTCAGGAAGCGGCCGGGGGCCGTGCCGGTGAAGTTCAGATAGCGGTCGGCCATTGTCCAAGCTCCCTGCTCGGTCGTAAATTTACTTCGGAGTAAGGTTACTCAACAGTCAGAACTTGTCGAGAGGTCAGGAGCTGCCGAGATGGTGCGCACGAAGAACGTCCCCGTCCTCGGCGCGGCCCCCCGCCGCGTCGCCGTCGTCGGCGGCAGCCGGATCCCGTTCGCCCGCTCGGACGGCCCGTACGCGACCGCGTCCAACCAGCAGATGCTCACCGCCGCCCTCGACGGACTCGTCGACCGCTTCGACCTGCAAGAGCCGGGCGCGGTGGGGGAGTTCGTGGCCGGCGCCGTCCTCAAGCACGCCCGGGACTTCAACCTCGCACGCGAGACCGTGCTCGGCTCGGGGCTCGACGCGCGCACACCCGCGTACGACATCCAGCAGGCCTGCGGGACCGGGCTCCAGGCCGTGATCGCCGCCGCCAACAAGATCGCGCTCGGCCAGCTCGACAGCGCCGTCGCGGGCGGTTCCGACACCGCCAGCGACGCGCCGCTCGGCGTCAACGACGACCTGCGCACGATCCTGCTGGCCGCGCGCCGCGCCAAGTCCGCGGGCGCCCGCCTCAAGGCCCTCTCGCGGATCCGGCCCGGCCACCTCGTGCCCGACATCCCGCGCAACGCCGAGCCCCGCACCGGACTTTCGATGGGTGAGCACGCCGCCGTCACCGCACGCGAATGGGGCGTCACCCGGGCCGCGCAGGACGAACTCGCCGCCGCCTCGCACCAGCGGCTCGCCGCCGCGTACGAGCGCGGGCTGCTCGACGACCTCGTCGTCCCGTTCCGCGGGCTCGAGCGCGACCAGAACCTGCGGCCCGGGTCCACCGTCGAGAAACTCGCCACGCTGAAGCCCGTGTTCGGGGTGAAGGACCCGTCGCCGACCATGACCGCGGGGAACTCGACGCCGCTGACGGACGGGGCGGCGGTCGTCCTGCTCGCGAGCGAGGAGTGGGCGGCGGCGCGCGGGCTCGAACCGCTGGCCTATCTGACGGCCTACGAGACGGCGGCGGTTGATTTTGTCGGAGACGAATCAAAAAAGCACAGCGTCGGCGGTGACGTCACCGGAGGGGGCGGCGACGGGCTGCTCATGGCTCCCGCGTACGCGGTGCCGCGGATGCTGGAGCGGGCCGGTCTCGGGATCGAGGACTTCGACCTCTTCGAGGTGCACGAGGCGTTCGCGTCCCAGGTGCTGGCGACGCTCGCCGCCTGGGAGAAGGCGGGGCTCGGGCCCGTCGACCGGGACCGGCTGAACGTGGCCGGCTCCTCCCTGGCCACGGGACACCCCTTCGCGGCGACCGGTGCGCGGATCGTGGCGACACTGGCCAAGCTGCTGGCGGACCGGGGCGGTTCGGGGCGCGGCCTGATCTCGATCTGCGCGGCGGGCGGCCAGGGGGTCACGGCGATCCTGGAGCGGGCCTGACCCGGCCCGCCGGGCCCCGCGCTCCTTACGGGACGTCCAGCTTCAGCACCGCCGCTTCCGCCGGGCTCCCCGCAGGGGCCTGGTAGACGACCAGGCGCTGGCCGCCCGTGCGGGAGAGCTGCATGATCTCGTAGGTCAGGGTCAGGTCGCCGACCTGGGGGTGGGCGAAGTGCTTCGTGCCGCCGCCGCGCTCCAGGACCTCGTACCGGTTCCACATCTCCGCGAACTCCGGTGACTTCAGGAGGAGTTCGCCGACGAGGTTGGTCAGGCGCGGATCGTCCGGGTCCGCGCCGCCCACCGCCCGCAGGTGCGCCACCGACAGGGCGACCGTCTCCTCCCAGGGCACGTACAGGGTCCGTCCCGCGGGGTGCAGGAAGACGTACCGGGTCACGTTGCGCTGCTCGGCGGGCCAGTCCCACAGGCCGGGCAGGAGGCGCCGGCCGCCCGGGTTCGCGGCGAGAACGTAGTTGAAGCGGCTGACGACGTACGCGGGCATCGGCCGCAACGCCTCCAGCATCTGGTGCACCGATTCGCGGACGGTGTCGTCCGTCGTGGGCCGCGGTTCGGTGAACCGCCCCGAGGCCAGTTCGGCCAGCTCGTGCAGGCGGACGTGCGCGTCCCCGCACAGCCGCAGCGCGCGGGCGATCGCGTCGATGACCGCGCTGGACGGATTCGTCTCACGGCCGCGCTCCAGGCGCGTGTAGTAGTCGACGCTGACGCCGGCGAGCGTCGCCAGTTCCTCGCGGCGCAGGCCCGGGGTGCGGCGCAGACCCGTGCCGGCGGGCAGGCCCACGTCGGCCGGGGTGACCAGGGCGCGGCGGGCGCGCAGGTACGTGCCGAGTTCGGTGCCGGAGTGTTCAGCCATACGTCCATTGTCCCCGGCGGCGATCTTCGGTGGGGGGCTGTGTCAGGGCCAGGAACGCGGCACCCCGGTGGAACGCGGCCTGCCACCCGTGCGCGGACGGCCCCAGAGTGGAGTGCGTTGCGGGTGGCCGGCGGGCCGGGCCCAGGGAGTGCACGGCACAGGTCCGCGTCCCGGGCCCGCCGCCCACCCGCACTTCGACGCCCGTTCCAGGAGGACCGCGTGACCACTCTCATCCGAACCGAGGCCCCGGCGGCCACGGCTGTGGCGGACACCCGCCGTGGCGGCGGCGCGGCTCTGCTCGCCGCGCTGCTCGGCTTCGCCGTCATCACCATCGACGTGTCGGCCGTGAACATCGCGCTGCCCGGCATCCAGGAGTCCCTGCACACCGGGATGACGGGACTGCAGTGGGTCGCGGACGCGTACACGCTGATGTTCGCCGGGCTGATGCTGTCGGCCGGCGCGCTCGGCGACCGGACCGGGGCGCGCCGCGCCTACGCCTGGGGCACCGCGCTGTTCACCGTCGCCTCCCTGGCCTGCGCCCTCGCCCCCGGGCTCGGGGCGCTCGTCGCGGCGCGGGTCGTGCAGGGCGGGGCGGCCGCCGTCCTGATGCCGGCGTCGCTGGCGCTGATCCGGCAGGCGTACGAGGAGCCGGTGCGAAGGGCGCGGGCGGTGGCGCTGTGGACGGTCGGCGGTTCGGTGTCCATGGCCGCCGGGCCCGTCCTGGGCGGCGTGCTGACCGAACACGTCGGCTGGCGCGCGGTGTTCTTCCTCAACCTGCCGGTCGGCGCGGCGATCCTGGCACTGCTCACGAAGGTCGCGCGCTCGCCGCGGCGGGCCGCTCCGCTGGACCTGCCCGGGCAGATCACCGCCGTGCTCGCGCTCGCGGGGCTGACGTTCGCCGTGATCGAGGGCGGGCACGGCGGCTGGTCCTCGGCGCCGGTGCTCGGGGCGCTCGCGCTCGCCGTGGTGAGCGGCGCCGGGTTCTACGTCGCCGAGCGGCGGCAGCGGGCCCCGATGGTGCCGCTCGGGATGCTGCGGCAGCGGACGGTCTCGGTGTCGCTGGTGGTCGGCTTCGCCCTCAACCTCGGGTTCTACGGGGTCGTGTTCCTGCTGGGCCTGTACCTCCAGCAGCTGCGCGGGATGTCCGCGACGGCGGCGGGCCTGATGTTCGTCCCGATGGCGGTGATCATCACGGCCACGAACCTCGTGTCGCCGCGGGCCGCCGAGCGGATGGGTCGGCGCCGGGTCGTCGTGACCGGCACGCTGGTGCTGGCCCTGGCCATGTTCGCGCTGCTGCCGCTGGCGGAGGGGACGCCGCTGTGGCTGGTGCTCCTGTTGCTCGTGCCGACGGGGATGGGCGGGGCGTTCGCCGTCCCGGCGGTGACGGCGATGCTGATGGACTCTGTCCCGGGCGAGCGGGTCGGAACGGCTTCCGGAATGCTGAACGCGCTGCGGCAGACGGGCGGGGCCCTGTCGGTGGCTCTGTTCGGGGCGCTGGTCGCCGAGGGTTCGGCCGGGTTCTCGGTCGGTGGCATGCGGGTGGGCTTGGTGGTGGCGGGGGTGGTGCTCTGCGCTACCGCGGGGGTGGCCGGAGTCCTGCTGCCCCGGGGGCGACAGCGGGCCACCGCGGGTTCCTGATCCTTCACCGGGGTGCGCCTTTTGGTACGGGTGGGCGGCGCCCGGCCTGGGGCGGCGCCTCAGTGCGGGGCGCGCGTTCCGGGTCAGCGGTTCAGCCCTGGGCCTCTGTGCATCCTGACTTCAGCCCTGGGCCCCTGTGCATCCTGACTCGGCATCAGTGCCTTTCGCCTGGCCCGCCGCCTTCTCCCACCCGCCCGCCCCCTCCGGGGGCGTCGGCCCGGCGCCCGGCTTGGGGCGGCGCCTCAGTGCGGGGCACGCGGCGTTCCGGGTCAGCGGTTCAGCCCTGGGCTCCTGTGCATCCTGACTCGGCATCAGTGGCTCTCGCCTGGCCCGCTGCCTTCTCCCACCCGCCCGCCCCCTCCGGGGGCGTCGGCCCGGCGCCCGGCCTCGGGCAGCACCTCAGTGCGCGATGCGGTGGGCCTGTGCCTGGGCTACGGCGCCGCCGTAGGGGCCGAGCGTCGTCACCGACTGCGTCGCCGTCGTGGTTGCTCGCGCAGTTCCCCGCGCCCCTGACGGCACACTTCGTGCGCCGCTCAGGGCGGTTGGAGTTGCGCCCGCGCGGCGGAGCCGGGGTTGCTGATCGGGTGCAGCCCCGAGCCCCCAGCCCCGTACCCCGGGGCACCAGGGTGTCACCGGCGTGGGGCTGAGTGGGCGTAGCGGGACGGGGGTGTGCCCACGAGGCGTTTGAAGTGGCGGGTCAGGTGGGGCTGGTCGTGGAGGCCCGTGGCGGGGGCCACCTCTGACGGGGGGACGCCGTCGAGGAGGAGGCGGCGGGCGCGGTCCACGCGCCGTGCCGTCAGGTACTGGTGCGGAGCGATCCCGTACGCGGCGCTGAAGGAACGGACCAGATGGGCGGAATGGGCGCGCGCAACAGGGTCGCCGTTTCAGCCAGTTCGACCCCCGGTACGAGCCGCGCGTCCAGCAACTCCCGCAGGGACGCGGCGAGTCGGCGGTCAGAGCCAGGCGCGGGCGGAGCCGTTCTCGCAGGCGCTCGGAAGGGGGCGCGGATGCACCCGTGAGGCGCACGACGGCGGCACCGATTGGCCCAGTTGTCCGAGGCAGAGGTTGCCTATGGGGGCTGGGCCATTTCTTCGTAGCGTGGGGGCATGTCGAAGCGCTCCCCGGTACGGGGTCTCGCCGCCGCCCAGTTGGCCAACTCGCTCGGGGACGGGGCCTATTACGTCACCTCCGCCCTCTACTTCACCGGTGTCGTCGGACTGTCGCCCACCCGGATCGGGCTCGCCCTGACCGTGGCGTGGGCGATCGGCGCCGTGGCCGGGGTGCCGCTGGGCGCGCTCGCCGACCGGCGCGGCCCGCGCGGGGTGTCCGTGGGGCTCGCGCTCGCCACGGCGGCGGCTGTGCTGTCCTTCCTGGTGATCCGCTCGTACCCGGCGTTCCTGCTGGCCGCCGTCGCGTACGCGGTCGCGCAGTGCGGGCTCGCCGCGGCGCGGCAGGCGCTGCTCGCGGGGCTGGTCGGGCCCGGCGAGCGGACGGCGGTGCTGGCCCGGCTGCAGTCGGTCCTCAACGCGGGCCTCGCGGTGGGGGCGGGGATCGGTGGGCTCGCCCTGCAGCACGACACGACCGGCGGCTATCTGGCGGTGTTCGCGTTCGACGGCGCCGGGTTCGTGATCTGCGCGGCGCTGCTCGCGGGGCTGCCGAAGGCCGCGCCGGTCGCGGTGCCCGAGGTGCGGGAGGCCCGGTTCGCGGTGATGCGGGACCGCCCCTACGCCGTCGTGACGCTGCTCAACGCCGTGCTGCTGCTGAGGATGCCGCTGCTCTCGCTGGCCGTTCCGCTGTGGATCGTGTCCCGCACGGACGCGCCCGGCTGGCTGGTCTCTGCGCTGTTCGTGCTCAACACCCTGGGCGTGACGGCGTTCCAGGTGCGGGCCGCGCGCGGGATCGACGGGGCCGGGGCGGCGACGCGCGGGCTGCGCCGGGCCGGGGCGATGCTCGCCCTGTCGTGCGTGGTGTTCGCGGTCTCGGCGCAGGACCGGCTCGGGGTGTGGGGCGCGAGCGCCGTGCTCGTGCTGGCCTCGGTGTTCCTGCTGGTCGGCGAGATGGGACAGTCGGCCGGCTCCTGGCAGCTGGCGTTCAGCCTGGCGCCCGCGCACCAAGTCGGCCAGTACCAGGGCTTCTTCGGCACCGGCGTCCCGCTCGCCCGTACGGTCGGGCCTCTCGTCCTGACCGCGCTCCTGGTGACGTGGGGCGTGCCGGGCTGGCTGCTGCTCGGCGCCGTGTTCCTGGCGGCGGGCGCGGCGTTCGGCCCGGCGACCCGCTGGGCTCGGCGCACGCGCGGCCTCACGGAAGCCCGGCCAGCCGCAGCAGCGCGGTGACCGCCGCCGCGCCCACGACCACCAGCGCGAACGGCGCCCGCCGCCACGCGAGCACACCCCCGGCCAGCACCCCGGCGGGACGCGCCCACCCGGCGAACTCGTGGCCCGCCATGAGCGCCCCCGTCGCCAGCAGCGCGACGAGCAGCACGGTCGCGGCGGTCGTCAGCAACTCCTGGACCCGGGCGGGCAGTTCCACGCGGCCGTGCAGCGCGGGGCCGGCCAGGCGGAAGGCGTAGGTGCCGGCCGCGAGGGCCAGCACGGCGACGAGCTGCGGGTTCATGCGGGCCTCCGGGCGAGCAGCAGGCCGGTGAGGGCGAGGAGCACGGGCACTCCGGCGGGCAGGAACGGTGTGGCGAGGACCGCGACGGCGCCCCCGGCCGCGGCGGCCCGCCGCACGCCCCGACTGTCCCGCAGCGCGGGCAGGACCAGGGCGAGCAGCACGGCGGGGAACGCCGCGTCGAGCCCGAAGCGGTCCGTGTCGCCGAGCGCCGACCCGGCGAGCGCACCCGCGAGGACGCTCACGTTCCAGGCCGCGAACAGGCCCAGCCCCGATATCCAGAAGGCGCGGCGGCGGGCCGCCGGATCGGTGCGGGCCAGCACGAACGCGGCGGTCTCGTCGGTGACCAGGTGCGCGCCGACCAGCCGCGCGGGCCAGGACCGGCCGAGCGCGTCGGCGACGGCCAGACTGAAGGCGGCGGTACGGGTGTTGAGCAGCAGCCCCGTCGCGGCGGCGGCCACCGGACCGCCCCCGGCGGCGAACACCCCGACGGCACTGAACTGCGCCGAGCCCGCGAACACCAGCAGCGACATCAGCACCGGCAGCCACACCGGAAGCCCGCTCGCGACCGCGACCGCCCCGAACGACAGCCCCACGACGCCGTCGGCCAGACAGACCAGGGCGACATCGCGGAGCAGGCGAGGGTCGGTGGCGAGGGCGGGGGTCTTGGCGGGGTCCGGGTCGGGGTCGGAGCAGGTCTTCCGATCCCTGGGTGTTCGGCCTGCCGGGCCGAGTGTTCGCTGTGCCGTACGCATACCGGTAGCGTGACCCCGGGCGGCCGCGTTCGTCAAGTCGAACGAACGGTCCGCCGCAGCGAACGCAGGGGGTGTTCGTTGCCGTAGAGTGAGGCCGCCATGACCGACACCGACGCGCACCCGCCCAAGAGCCCGCTGCCCCTCGACCGCATCGCCGCCGCCCTGCGCCGGGAACGCACCCGTACCGGGATCTCGCTGAGCGAGCTGGCCAAGCGGGCCGGGATCGCCAAGTCGACCCTGTCCCAGCTGGAGTCCGCGGCCGGCAAGCCCACGCTGGAGACGCTGTGGGCCCTGGCCGTCGCCCTCGACGTGCCGCCGAGCCTGCTCCTGGACCCGCCCCGCCCGACCGTCCAGGTCGTCCGGGCCGGCCAGGGCGTCACCGTCCCCTCCGAGCACGCGGACTACGCGGCGACCCTGCTCTCCGCCTGCCCGCCCGGCGCCCGCCGCGACCTGTACTGGCTGCACGTCGAGCCCGGCGCGGCCCGCGACTCCGACCCGCACAACCCGGGCACGGTCGAGCACCTCGTCGTCGCCACCGGTCGTGTCCTGGCCGGACCGCAGGACGACCCCGTCGAACTGGGCCCCGGCGACTGCATCACGTACCCCGGCGACCTCCCGCACACCTGCCGGGCCCTGGAGCCGGGCACCACGTGCGTACTGCTGATGCAGTTCACCTGAAACTGAACCCGGGGAACCGCCGGAAAACAGGCAGGAGCCCCGCTGCCTTGCGGCGCGGGGCTCCTTGGGTACTGCGCTAGGTTCCGGATCAGATCACGGCACCTGCCATGTGATCAGAAGATCAGACGGGGGTGACGTTCTCCGCCTGCGGGCCCTTGGGGCCCTGCGTGACGTCGAAGCTCACGGCCTGGTTCTCCTCGAGGGAGCGGAAGCCGCTTGCGTTGATCGCGGAGTAGTGGACGAAGACGTCCGGGCCGCCGCCTTCCTGGGCGATGAAGCCAAAGCCCTTTTCAGCGTTGAACCACTTCACGGTTCCGGTAGCCATAAGCCCTCCTATGGGCCAAAGGGTCGCCCTGCTCCAGAACCTGCAAATGCGCTTGCGAACAACTGCAAAAGTCTGAAAACGACGAGAGCCCGCGGTTACATGCTCCGCAGGCTCTGTACTGCAAGGGAAACCAAACTGCAACTTGCGGCGAGCCTAGCACGCGGGCAGCCGAAAGCAATAGAGGGCAAGATCACGTCACCCGCAGGTTTGACGGAGTCCCGGAAGGGGATTGACCGGTGCCGTTCAAGACTGCCGGGCGCGGGGCCTGGCCGCTCACTCGGGGCCGAGGTCGCTCGTGTCGGCGACGCCCCGGATCCTGCACCGTACCGCACTGGGTCTAGCCTCGCGATGTGGACAATTCTCCCGAGACTCAGCATGAGACCCAGCACGAGAACCTCGCGGCCGCGCGGCGCACCCGTCCGCGCGTCGGCCACATCCAGTTCTTGAACTGCATGCCCCTGTACTGGGGCCTCGCCCGCACGGGCTCCCTGCTCGACTTCGAGCTGACGAAGGACACCCCCGAGAAGCTCAGCGAGCGGCTGGTCGACGGGCGGCTCGACATCGGGCCCATCACCCTGGTCGAGTTCCTCAAGGCCGCGGACGACCTCGTCGCCTTCCCCGACCTGGCGGTCGGCTGCGACGGCCCCGTCATGTCCTGCGTCATCGTGTCGCAGGTGCCGCTCGACGAGTTGGACGGCCGGCGTGTCGCGCTCGGCTCCACCTCCCGCACCTCCGTGCGGCTCGCGCAGCTGCTGCTCGAGGAGAAGATCGGGGTCCGGCCCGAGTACTACACCTGCCCGCCCGACCTCGGCCTGATGATGCAGGACGCGGAGGCGGCCGTGCTCATCGGCGACGCCGCGCTGCGCGCCAACCTGCACGACGCGCCGCGGCTCGGCCTCCAGGTCCACGACCTCGGCGCGATGTGGAAGGAGTGGACGGGGCTGCCGTTCGTCTTCGCCGTGTGGGCCGCGCGCAAGGAGTACGTGGCACGGGAGCCGGAGATCACCCGGCAGGTGCACGAGGCGTTCCTGTCCTCGCGGGACCTGTCGCTGGTGGAGGTCGCCAAGGTCGCCGAGCAGGCGGCGCGCTGGGAGGTCTTCGGGGAGGCCGTTCTGGAGGAGTACTTCACGACGCTCGACTTCCGGTTCGGGGCGGCTCAGCTGGAAGGCGTCACGGAGTTCGCGCGCCGGGTCGGACCGACCACGGGATTTCCCGCGGACGTGAAGGTGGAACTGCTTCCGCGGTGAATCCGCCCTTTCCCGCTTCCCTCCGCGCGGAGGTCCGCACCGGGGCCCGTACAGGAACCCCGGACAGCGGATCATCGGGTGAATCCGCACCGTTCCGGACGGGAATTCGTGAACGTTTCTTCCGATTTCCCGGACCTCGGATGAAATCCAGATGAACGCACTCCGGGCCCGGAACGCGGTCTCACATCGTGAGCGATCCCGGCCCGGGGCTCTGGTCAGGCGTTTACATGCGCGTAACACTTAGCCCGTCCCGTGTGCGGCAACGGCGCCGTAGCACCCGTCAGTGGACCGGACCCGAGCGCGCCGCACCCGTGCGGATCCGGTGACACAGCCGTGCCAGAAAGGCCCTCTGTGACGACTCGCTCCGAGACCCAGTCCCTCCTCGACGACCTTCTCGCGGAGATCGAACACCGCAATCCCGCCCAGCCCGAGTTCCACCAGGCCGCCCACGAGGTCCTGGAGACGCTCGCGCCGGTGCTCGCGGCCCGCCCCGAGTACGGGCAGGCCGGACTCGTGGAGCGGCTCGTCGAGCCCGAGCGCCAGGTCATGTTCCGGGTGCCGTGGCAGGACGACAAGGGCCGCGTGCACGTCAACCGCGGCTTCCGCGTCGAGTTCAACAGCGCGCTCGGCCCGTACAAGGGCGGTCTGCGCTTCCACCCCTCGGTGAACCTGGGCGTCATCAAGTTCCTGGGCTTCGAGCAGATCTTCAAGAACGCGCTGACCGGGCTCGGCATCGGCGGCGGCAAGGGCGGCAGCGACTTCGACCCGCACGGGCGCAGCGACGCCGAGGTCATGCGGTTCTGCCAGTCCTTCATGACGGAGCTGTACCGGCACATCGGCGAGCACACGGACGTGCCGGCCGGTGACATCGGCGTCGGCGGCCGCGAGATCGGCTACCTGTTCGGCCAGTACCGGCGCATCACCAACCGCTGGGAGGCCGGCGTCCTCACCGGCAAGGGCCAGGGCTGGGGCGGCTCGCTGATCCGTCCGGAGGCGACCGGCTACGGCAACGTGCTGTTCGCGGCGGCCATGCTGCGCGAGCGAGGCGAGGACCTTGAGGGGCAGACCGCGGTCGTGTCCGGCTCCGGCAACGTCGCAATCTACACGATCGAGAAGCTGGCCGCGCTCGGCGCCAACGCGATCACCTGCTCCGACTCGTCCGGCTACGTCGTCGACGAGAAGGGCATCGACCTGGAGCTGCTCAAGCAGATCAAGGAGGTCGAGCGGGGCCGCGTCGACACGTACGCGGAGCGCCGGGGCGCCTCGGCGCGCTTCGTGCCCAAGGGGCGGGTCTGGGAGGTGCCGGCCGACATCGCGCTGCCGTCCGCCACCCAGAACGAGCTGGACGAGAACGACGCGGCGGCCCTGATCCGCAACGGCGTGAAGGCCGTCTCCGAGGGCGCCAACATGCCGACCACGCCCGAGGCCGTCCACCTGCTCCAGCGGGCCGGCGTCGCGTTCGGCCCCGGCAAGGCGGCCAACGCGGGCGGTGTCGCGGTCAGCGCCCTGGAGATGGCGCAGAACCACGCCCGTACGTCGTGGACGGCCGAGCGCGTCGAGGACGAGCTCGCGGGCATCATGAACGACATCCACGCCACCTGCCACGAGACCGCCGAGTGCTACGGCGCCCCCGGCGACTACGTGACCGGCGCGAACATCGCCGGGTTCGAGCGGGTGGCCGACGCGATGCTGGCCCAGGGCGTCATCTGATCCCCTGACGGCCTAGGCTCGCCTGGAGCGCGCTGACTGACGGGGGAGGTCACCATGCAGCCGCTGGAGGCGGACGAACCGACGACCGTGGGGCCCTACCGGCTGCTCGGCCGGCTCGGGCACGGCGGCATGGGCCGCGTGTATCTGGGCCGCAGCGCCGGCGGCCGCACGGTCGCCGTGAAGGTGGTGCACCCGCACTTCGCGCTCGACGACGAGTTCCGGGCGCGGTTCCGCCGCGAGGTGGACGCCGCGCGCCGGGTCGGCGGGACGTGGACGGCGCCGGTGCTCGACGCGGACCCGGAGGCCCGGGTCCCGTGGGTGGCGACGGGCTACGTCGCCGGGCCCTCGCTCGCACAGGCCGCGGGGGAGGGGCGCGCGCTGCCCGCGCATTCCGTACGGGTCCTCGGCGCGGGCCTCGCCGAGGCGCTCACCGCGGTGCACGGGCTGGGGCTCGTGCACCGCGACGTGAAGCCGTCGAACGTGCTCCTGACCGTCGACGGCCCGCGCCTGATCGACTTCGGGATCGCGCGGGCCACCGACGGCACCGCCTCCCTCACCTCCACCGGCGTCTCCATCGGCTCGCCCGGCTACATGGCGCCCGAGCAGATCCTCGGCAAGGGCGTCACGGGCGCCGCCGACGTGTTCTCGCTCGGTGCGGTCCTCGTGTACGCGGCGACGGGCCGGTCCCCGTTCCTCGGCGACTCCTCGGCCGCGCTCCTCTACAAGGTCGTCCACGAGGAGCCGGAACTGGACGCCCTGAGCGGCGACTTGAAGGAGGTCGCGGCGGCCTGCCTGTCCAAGGAGGCGGCCGGCCGGCCCACCCCCGAGGAGGTCGCGCGCGTACTCGCCCCGGAGGGGGCGGCCCGGCTCGTCGCGGCCGGCTGGCTGCCCGGCGCGCTCGTCGAGCAGGTGTCGCGCAGCGCCGTACAGCTCCTGGACCTGGACACGGCCGTCCCGGCGGGACCGGCCGAGCCGGCGTCCGGGCCCGTGGGCTTCAGCAGCCCGTCGGTCACCGGCGGATCGCAGGCGGCCCCGCGGCCCGGGGTCTTCGGCCCGCCGGACCCCTCGTACGCGGCGTTGCCGCAGCCCAGGGAGGACGCCGAGGCCGGGGACCAGGAGCAGGGGAAGGGGACGGCGGACGCCAAGCCGGGACGGCTCTCGGTCTCCGTGTCCGCGACCTCCGCCCCGACGAGCGCCGACGGCCGCGGCCGCAAGGTGAGTTGCTCGGTGGCGCTGGCGGTGGCCGGGGCCATGGCCGCCGTCACCGTCGGCGGCATCGTGTTCCTGAACACCCGGCCCGAGACGGGCGGCGGCGCCGACGCGGGCGCCGAGCCGCCCCCCGCCGCGACCGCCGCCCCCTCGAAGGCGCCGACCCCCAAGGGTGTGGTGCCGCCCTTCTACGTCGGCACGTGGGAGGGCAAGGCCACCGCGACCACCGCGCTGGGCGACGTCCAGTTCGACACGTACCGGGTGCGGATCAAGCAGGCCGCCGTCGGCAAGCGGCTCGGCACGGTGACCTCCACCGACCCGCTCGGCGTCACCTGCGTCGACGTCCTCACCCTCAAGTCGGCCTCCGCCACGGAGCTGATCGCCTCCGGCGCCGCGTCCCCCGACAACGGCGGCACCTGCGCCAAGGGCCCCCACACCGTGCACCTCGAGCGCGTCGGCAAGACCGTCAAGTACAGCTCCCAGTATCCGCAGGCCGGAAACCCGAAGGCCGATCTGAGCCGAGTGGAGCAGCCCTGAAGCGCAACAGCCTCAAGTGGGCCCTCCTGCTGCCGGGCGCCGCCGCGGGCGCCGGGTTCCTGAGCCAGTACCCGTACGGGATGCTCTACGTCGGCGCGCTCCTCGTGTGCGCCGTGCTCGCCGCCGCCGCGATCCTGCTCGGCGGCGTCTGGCACCGGGCGGGCGCCGCCGTACTGGTCTGCGGGGCACTCCTCGTGCTGCCGCTGTTCGCCGGGTCCGCGCTCTACGAGATGTACGTGAAGACGGCGGGGGAGCGGGTGCCCGCGGTCGTGCTCGACACGGGCGAGAAGCGGGGCGTGAAGCGGACGACCACGCTGTCCGTGTGCCGGGTCGTGGACGCCTCCGGGAAGATCACGGACCTGTCCGAACAGCAGAACTGCCACGGCCAGTTCGCCCCGCGCGAGCACGTCGTCCTCCACGAGGACCCGGCCGGACTCCTCGACCCGTGGGTCGAGCCCGCCACCGGCGCCGGCACCGTCGACGGCCTGAACCTCGGCATCGCCGCCGCCCTCTTCGCCGCGGCCGGGCTCGGCACCTACTCCGCGGGCGTGCGCCGCCGGGGCGAGAAGGCGGCCCGGCCCGTCGGGCGGTACCGCGCGGGCGAGACGGTCGTCTGACGTGCCGGACCAGCTTCTCGTCCTGATCGCCGCCGCGTGGGGCGCCGCCGCCGGAGCGCTGCTGCCGCGCCCCGCGTACCGCCTGTCCGTCGAACCCGAGGACCCCTGGCGGTCCGCCCGGCCCGACGGGCGGCCCCTGCGCGGCTGGCTCGGCCCCCGGCCCGGGCCCCGCCCGCTCCTGCTCGCCGCGCTCACCGCCGCCGTCTGCGCCCTGCTCGCCGCCGCCACCGGCACCCGGCCCGAACTGGCCGCCTGGCTGCTGCTCGCGCCGCCCGCCGTGCTGCTCGCCACCGTCGACTTCGCCGTGCACCGGCTGCCCGACGTGCTCACCTACCCGCTCGCCGCCCTCGCCCTGCTCACGCTCGGCGGGGCCGCCGTCCTGCCCGAGTCCGGCGGGTCCTGGACCGGCGCGCTCCTCGGCGCCCTCGCGCTCGGCGGCGGCTACCTGCTGCTCCTGCTGGCCTACCCCAAGGGCATGGGCTTCGGCGACGTGAAGCTCGCGCTCGGGCTCGGCGCGGCGCTCGGCTGGTACGGCTGGGGCGTGCTGTTCCTCGGCGCGTTCGCCGGAGTCCTGTTCAACTCGCTGTACGCGCTCGTCCTCGTCGTCGCCCGGCGCGCGGGCCGCAAGACCGAGATCCCCTTCGGCCCCTTCATGATCCTGGGCGCCTACACGGGGGTTCTGCTGGGCGCCCTGGCCGCCTGACGTACGCTGAGTTTTCAGCTCAGCCGCGGTGCGCACGTGCCGCGAACACTCCGAAAGGGGCCCGCCCGGTGACCGAGAAGGCCGCGCTTCAGTCCGTCCTCGACCGCGCCGCCGACGGTGGGCGCATCACCCCCGAGGAGGCCGTCGCCCTGTACCGCGACGCGCCGCTGCACGCGCTCGGCTCCGCCGCCGACGCGATCCGCCGCCGCAAGTACGCGGGCATCGAGCACATCGCCACGTACATCATCGAGCGGAACATCAACTACACGAACGTCTGCGTGACGGCGTGCAAGTTCTGCGCCTTCTACGCGGCCCCCAAGGACACCAAGAAGGGCTGGACCCGCGACCTCGACGACATCCTGCGCCGCTGCGCGGAGACCGTCGAGCTGGGCGGCACCCAGATCATGTTCCAGGGCGGCCACCACCCGGACTACGGCGTCGAGTACTACGAGCACCACTTCTCGGCGATCAAGAAGGCCTTCCCGCAGCTCGTGATCCACTCGCTGGGCGCGTCCGAGATCGAGCACATGGCCCGCATCTCCAAGGTGTCGGTCGAGGAGGCCATCCAGCGCATCCACACCGCGGGTCTCGACTCGTTCGCGGGTGCCGGCGCCGAGCTCCTCCCGGAGCGCCCGCGCAAGGCCATCGCCCCGCTCAAGGAGTCCGGCGAGCGCTGGCTGGAGATCATGGAGGCGGCCCACAAGCTGGGCGTCGAGTCCACCTCCACGATGCTCATGGGCACCGGCGAGACCAACGCCGAGCGCATCGAGCACCTGCGCATGATCCGCGACGTGCAGGACCGGACGGGCGGCTTCCGGGCCTTCATCCCGTACACGTACCAGCCCGAGAACAACCACCTCAAGGGCCGCACGCAGGCCACGCTCTTCGAGTACCTGCGCATGATCGCGATCGCCCGGATCTTCCTGGACAACGTCCAGCACATCCAGGGCTCCTGGCTGACCACCGGCAAGGAGGTCGGCCAGCTGTCCCTGCACTACGGCGCCGACGACCTCGGCTCGATCATGCTGGAGGAGAACGTCGTCTCCTCGGCCGGTGCCAAGCACCGCTCGAACCGCATGGAGATCATCGAGCTCATCCGCAAGGCCGGCCGCGTCCCCGCGCAGCGCGCCACCACGTACGAGCACCTCGTCGTGCACGACGACCCGGCCAACGACCCGGTCGACGACCGCGTCTCCTCGCACATCTCCTCCATCGCGATCGAGGGCGGCACGGCGCACCCCGAGCTGAAGCTCGTCTCCTCCGACCAGGGCTGACGTGCGCACCCTGCACACCTGCGCCGCCGACGGGTCCGCCGTCCTCGTCGACGGCGAGCGCATCGCCGCGCTCGGCTCCGCCGGCGAACTGGTCGCGGCGCATCCCGGGGTACGGGTGCGGGAGTGGCCCGGCATCCTCACATCCGGGCTGCTCAACCCGTACGGTCCCGAGATCCTCGAAGGCACCTACCACCCCGATCCCCGTGAGGCCGACACGTACGGGACGGCTCCGATCGGGGGCGAGCGGGCCCGCGCGATCTTCCGGGCCGATCCGTCGCGGGTCGGAGCGAGTGCGCGGCGCGGTGTCCAGCGACTGTTCGCCCACGGCACGGTCGCGATCGCCGGTGAGCTCAGGTCCCGGCCCGTCCTGGAGGTGGCCCAGCGCTCCGGCCTGGCCTTCGGGGCCCGCCCCGACCGCCTCCCCGGCCCGGTCTCCCTCTCCCCGCGCCCGATGGTCCTGCTCCCCGCCCTCGCGGTGGGCGGCCCGGCCCGCTTCGCGATCTTCGACGTCCCGTCCCGCGAGGAACTGGTGGCCCAGGGGGCCGGGACGTGTGTGGCGACGGTGGTGGCGGGCCGGTTGGTGTACCGGGGCCGTTGAGCCGGTCCTTTCATCTGGGGAAGGCGCGGCGAAGCCGCATGCCTTCCACGGGCGCGGGGAACTGCGCGACCAGCCCCCACCGGCCCGCAGACGGAGTCAACGCGTGGTGATCACGGCGCAGTCCCGCGCCCCGTCACGGAACTCGACAGAGAACCGGCCCGGTTCCGACGGACTGGGCCTGGGCGACGGGCTGGGGCACGTCTCAGGGAGCTGAATCGGCGTCGGCGACGGCGGAGCCGACCGCTCGGGCCCTGCCCCGTCCGTCGGGGCGACCCCACCCCCGAGCACCTGAGTCGCCCCGAACCCGCCGACGACCAGCACCCCCCACGCCCACACGAGAATCCGCCCCCGCACCGCCAAGCTCCCCACCCCTGAGTCAGATCCGCCCGGACGGGCCCAGCATCCCAGACGGGTCCCGGTCCGCCGGAGGTGAAGGGCGTGCTGCCACAATGCAGGGGTGACCCGTGCATCCTTGGACAAGCAGCCCCACGAAGTCGCCTCCATGTTCGACGACGTGGCGGAGAAGTACGACCTCACCAACGACGTGCTGTCCCTGGGACAGGCGCGGCTGTGGCGCAAGGAGGTCGCGAAGGCCGTCGACGCCCGCCCCGCGCAGAAGGTGCTCGATCTCGCGGCCGGCACGGCCACGTCCTCGCAGCCGTTCGTGCGGGCCGGCGCGTACGTCGTGCCCTGCGACTTCTCGCTCGGCATGCTGCGGGTCGGCAAGAAGCGGCACCCCTGGATGCCGTTCACGGCCGGCGACGGCACGAAGCTGCCGTTCAAGGACGACACATTCGACGCGGTGACGATCTCCTTCGGGCTGCGCAACATCCAGGACACCGACCAGGCGCTGCGCGAGCTGTACCGGGTCACCAAGCCCGGCGGCCGCGTCGTCATCTGCGAGTTCAGCCACCCGACCTGGGCCCCGTTCCGCACGGTCTACACCGAGTACCTGATGCGCGCCCTGCCGCCCGTCGCCCGCGCCGTGTCCTCGAACCCGGACGCGTACGTCTACCTCGCCGAGTCGATCCGCGCCTGGCCGACCCAGCCCGAGCTCGCCGACCGCCTCAAGGGCGCCGGCTGGCAGAAGGTGGCCTGGCGCAACCTCACCGGCGGCGTCGTGGCCCTGCACCGCGGCATCAAGTAAGTCACGGCTCCCGTATTGCAGTTGACGGGAACCGGCCGACGGGAAAGATGAGTCCGTTGATTAGATGGTGACGACCGGTGACGGGGCGTCACCCGATCGTCCCCGGATCATCACGGAGCATCCCGATGGCGTCGCACTGCCCGCACTGTGGAGCCGAGGCTCCCGAAGAAGCCCGATTCTGCATGAGATGCGGGCGGGAACGGTCCGCGGGCGGGGGCCCGGAGAGCTCCGCCCCACCGCCGCCCCCACCCGCAGCACCCGCAGCACCCGCGGCACCTGTCACACCCCCGCCGAACGTCCCGCCGCCCGCCTACGCACCGGCGGCCCCCGCCCAGCCCTCCGCCTTCGGAGCCTTCATGGGCCGGGCCCTGCGCGGCGACTGGGCCGGCGCGGTGCAGGCCGCGCTGTGGCCGGTGGGCCTCGTCCTGTTCGCCGCCGTCGCCCTCGGCATCCCCTCGTACGGGCAGGACCCCGGCGACGTCGTGGTCGGCTTCGGCGACCGCATGCGGCTCGCCCTCGCCGTGCTGCTCCAGGGCGTCGGCGGCGGCCTCGAACTCTCCGCGGGCGGCTCCGGCGGCGGCGTCCCCGCGTACGACGGCAGCGACTACGGCAGCGGCGACTACGGCCCGAGCGGCTCCGGTTCCGCCGCGATCTCGGTCGTCCCGCTCCTGGTGACCGTCCTGTGGATCGTCGCGCTCGTCATCGGCACGCGCATGCTCCGCTCCCGCCTGTACGCGCGGGTCGTGCCCGGCGCCCCGGACGGCGCCACCAGCGGCCTGGAGGCCGCCGTGCGGGTCGCGATCGCGACGACGCTCGGGACGCTCGTCCTCGCCCTGTTCGCGCAGCCGGACATCGCCGAGGTGTCCGTGTCCTCCGCGCCGTTCCTGACGGTCGTGTGGACGCTGCTGCTCTCCCTGGTCGTCGCGGGCGGCGTCCTGCATGCCGACGACCTCAAAATGGGGGTCCCCCCTGCTCGAGCGGAGCCGAGAGCTTGGGGGAGGGTCGCCGCCGCGCGGCCGGGCGTGCGGATGACCGTGGGCGCCGTCGGCACGGCCGTGCGCGCCATGGGCCTCGTCCTCGTCGTCGCGCTCCTCCTCGGCTGGATCGGGCTCGCGATCTTCGGCGAGGGCGGCGGCTCCCCGTCGGACCTCGGCGACGAGGAGTTCGGCGGCTCCGATGCCGCCGGGGTGGGCACCTTCCTGATGCTGCTGCCCAACTTCGCGCTCGCCGTGCTCGGCCTGTGCTGGGGCGGGTCCCTGGAGGTCGAGGCGCGCGGCACCTCCGGCTTCGGAGGCGGCTACGAGAAGGAGTCGTTCGGCCTGTCCCGGCTCGGCGACGAACTCGGCTCCGGGTCCGTCGTGTACGCGCTCGGCGTGGGCCTCGTCTGCGCCCTGATCGTCGGCGTCGTCGCGGCCCGGCGCTCCGCCGACCGGCGCGAGCAGCTCCTGTCCGCCGGTGTCTTCTTCGGCCTGCTCCTGCTGCTCGCCGGGATCGGTGGCCTGGGCGCCGAGTTCCGCGGCGACATCGAGCTTCTGGGCACCGGGGCCGGGCAGTTCGACCTGGGGCTCGACGTGCCCGAGGTGCTGCTGTTCGGGCTGCTGTGGGTCGGCGGCGCCGCGCTCGTGGGCCCGCACGTGGCCCGCGCCCTGGGCCTCACCCCGTCCCCGACGCCCCCGGCGCCGGGCCCGTACTGGCCCCCGATGCCCCCGGCGCAGGGGCCCGGCCCCATGCCGCCGGCCCCGGCCGCGTCCCCGATGCCCGCCCCGCCCGCGATCCCTGAGCAGGCCCCGCAGTCTCCGCAGGCCCCGCAGGATCCGCCGGCGCAACCGCCCGTGCCGCTCCAGAAGTCCCCGGAGGACGCTCCGGCCCCGCAGCAGCCGGACCAGCCCGGGCAGGCCGAACAGGTCCAGGCACCCCAGCAGACCCCGCACACCCCGTTCCCGGCCCCCGCACCCGCGCCGCAGGCCCCGTACGACCCCCACACCATCGGCCTCGTCTCCACCCCGCCCCACGACGGAACCCAGCCCCGGCCGCCCCGCAACAACCGCCGCCGCGCCTGGATCTGGGTGGCCACGCTCGCCGGGGCGCTCGTGATCGGCGGCGGCTCCGCGGCCGGTGTCGTGCTGCTCCACGACGACGGGGGCGGCGCGAAGAAGGGTGACGGCAAGGGCGCGAGCGCACAGGGAGCACCCTCTGCCCAGCAGTCGCAGGAGTCACAGGAGTCGCCGGACGCACAGCAGTCCGCCGACGCCTCCGCCGTGACGCCCTCGGACACGGCCGCCGCCACGGCCACCGCCACCGGCGAACCGACCGACCTGCCGACCGCTCCCGCCGGCTACCACCAGGTCTACGACGAACTGGGCTTCTCGTTCGCCGTCCCCGAGGTCTGGGACCGTCAGGGCGTCAAGAACGGCAGCCAGGTCACGTACGCGGGCAGCACCGGCATGTCGGGCTACCTGGTCGGCGTCATCCCGGACGCCGGTTACACCTCGTACGACAACATGCTGCTGATGGAGAAGCGCCTCGAGGCGGACAAGAACAAGAAGAACTACCAGCGTCTCGAGCTGGAGCGGAACACCTTCCAGGGGCGTGCGGGGGCCCGTTGGGAGTACACCTACGAGGACGCCTCCGGGACCACGGTCCACGGCATCGACCAGGCGTACGTGGCCGCCGGCGGCACCGAGTACGCGATCCTGCTCACCGCCCCGGAGCCGGAGTGGACCTCGGCACAGGAGATGTACCGGATCGCGCTCGACTCCTGGCGGCTCACGGACACGGACTGAGCGACAGGAGTCCGGCTACAGCTCCAGGCGGAAGCAGTGCCCGCGGCGCCCGGTCGGCGTCACGAACGTCTCGGCGAGGTCCATGCCGAGCCGCTTCGTGACCGCTATGGACCGGGCGTTGCGCGCGTCGACCATCGCGACGACGCTCGGTACCCCGGCCGCCCGCACCCGCTCCAGCGTGGCGAGCGCCGCGGAGGTCGCGTAGCCGCGCCCCCAGTGGGCACGCCCGAGCCGCCAGCCGATCTCGATCTGCCCGGCCGGACCCCAGGCGTGCGGCCACGGCTGGGCGCCCGTGAAGCCGACGACCTCGCCCGCGCCGTCCGTCATCGTCCACAGGCAGAAGCCGTGCTCGGCGTCGTGCATCCGCTGGCGCGCCGTCAGCTCCTCGTACACGGACAGCTCGGCGGAGGCGCCCCCGTGGAACTCCATCACGTCGGGGTCGTCGAACACCCGGTGCCAGGCGAAGGCGTCCTCGTGGGTGGGGACCCGCAGATCCACGGCGGGCAGAACTCGAGTCATGGGCTGACCCTTCGGTCGGTGAGCGGTGCCGCCAAATAGACTGCCCATGTCCGTGCCGGACGGCACACCGTTTTCGACCCTTGGGGAGAACCCGCCGTGACCGAGCAGCCCAAGCCCCTCTCCGAGCACAGCGCAGACGTCATCGTCGTCGGGGCAGGACCGGCGGGCTCGGCGACCGCCTACCACCTGGCGAAGGCGGGTCTGGACGTCCTGCTCCTGGAGAAGACTGCGTTCCCGCGCGAGAAGGTCTGCGGCGACGGCCTCACCCCGCGCGCCACCAAGCAGCTCGTCGCCATGGGCATCGACATCTCCGAAGAGGCCGGCTGGCTGCGCAACAAGGGGCTGCGCATCATCGGCGGCGGCGTCCGCCTCCAGCTCGACTGGCCGGAGCTCGCCTCGTACCCGGACTACGGACTGGTGCGCAAGCGCGACGACTTCGACGAGCAGCTGGCCCGCCAGGCCCAGAAGGCGGGCGCGCGCCTGTACGAGCGGTGCAACGTGGGCGCGCCCATCACGGACGAGCGCACCGGCCGCATCACCGGCGTGCACGCCAAGCTGGGCGAAGAGAAGACGCCGACCACCTTCCACGCCCCGCTCGTCGTCGCCGCCGACGGCAACTCGACGCGTCTGTCGCTCGGCATGGGCCTGCACCGCCGCGAGGACCGCCCGATGGGCGTCGCGGTCCGCACGTACTTCGAGTCGCCGCGCCACGACGACGACTACCTGGAGTCCTGGCTGGAGCTGTGGGACCGGCGCGGCCCGGGCGAGGACCGGCTGCTGCCCGGCTACGGCTGGATCTTCGGCATGGGCGACGGCACGTCGAACGTGGGCCTCGGCATCCTCAACTCCTCCAAGGCCTTCCGCGAGCTGGACTGGCGCGAGGTCCTCAAGGCCTGGTGCGCGTCCATGCCGGAGGACTGGGGCTACACGCCGGAGAACATGACGACGCCGATCCGCGGCGCCGCCCTCCCCATGGCCTTCAACCGCCAGCCGCACTACACCAAGGGCCTGCTCCTGGTCGGCGACGCGGGCGGCCTGGTCAACCCGTTCAACGGCGAGGGCATCGCGTACGCCATGGAGTCCGGGCAGATCGCCGCCGACGTCATCGTGCAGGCCCACGCCCGCGCGACGGACGCCCAGCGCGAACTGGCCCTCCAGCGCTACCCGAAGGTCCTCAAGGACACCTACGGCGGCTACTACACGCTGGGCCGCGCCTTCGTGAAGCTCATCGGCAACCCCAAGGTCATGAAGATCGCGACGCAGCGCGGCCTGACCCACCCGGTCCTGATGAAGTTCACGCTGAAGATGCTGGCGAACCTGACGGACCCGACGGGCGGCGACGCGATGGACCGCATCATCAACGGTCTGAGCAAGGTCGCCCCGAAGGCCTGACGGGCCTGACAGGTCTGACAGACCTGACGGGCTGGCCTGATTTGTCCTCGCCGGGTGCTCGGGCGCAGGGTGGACGCATGATTCTCATCGTCGTGAAGTTCACCGCCAAGCCCGAGCACGCCGGCTCCTGGCTGGAGAAGACGGCCGCGTTCACCGCCGCCACCCGCGCGGAGGAGGGCAACCTCTTCTTCGACTGGTCCCGCAGTGTCGAGGACCCGAACCAGTTCGTCCTCGTCGAGGGCTTCCGGGACGCGGCGGCGGGCGCCGCCCACGTCGCCACCGACCACTTCAAGGCCGGCCTGGAGTCGATGGCCCCGCTGATCGCCCGCACCCCGGAGATCATCCACTGCGACATCCCGAACGAGGGCTTCGGTCCGATGGGCGAACTGGCCGTCGAGGACTGACCCTTACGCCCCCGGTCGTGCTGGTTGCGCCGGTTGCGGCTTTTCACGGCAAAGGCCGCCGTGCCCCTTTCGTGGGGTACGGCGGCCTTCGTCGTATGTGTGCGGGTGCCTCAGAGGACGCGGACCGCGCCGCTCGCCGGGTAACCGGACAGGTCCTGGATGACGACGCCCTTCGAGGGGTTCGCGGCGTCCAGGTACTGGCCGTTGCCGATGTAGACACCGACGTGGTACGCCGAGCCGGCACCGCCCCAGTACAGGAGGTCGCCCACCTGGATGTTGGAGAGGGAGACCGGGGTGCCGAAGGTGGACTGCTCCTGCGAGGTGCGGGGCAGGTCCACGCCGGCCTGGCGGAACGCGGCCTGGGTCAGACCGGAGCAGTCCCAGGAGTTGGGGCCGGTGCCGCCCATGACGTAGGCGTCGCCGAGCTGGGCCTTCAGGAAGCCGATGACGGCGCCCACGGAGCCGCTGGCGGGCGCGGGGGCCTCGGCCGTGGCGGACGCGGTGGAGAGCGTGCTGCGCTCGCTGGAGCGGGACGCGGCGGCCTCGGCGGCCTCGCGCTCGGCCTTCGCCTTGGCGGCGGCCTCGGCCTTCTTCTTGGCCTCCGCCTTCTTCTCGGCGGCGAGCTGGTCCTTCTTCGCCTGGTCGGCGGCCTTGGCGAACGCCTCGTCGCGCTCGGCCTGGAGCTGGTAGTTCGCCGCGGCCTGCTGCGTGGCGTCCGCCGACTCGGCGACCTGCGAGGCGAGGTCGGAGGTCAGCGTGGGCAGCTCGATGGTCTGCGTGACCGGCTCGGCAGCGTTCGCCGCACCGGACGCACCAGCCACTGCCAGGGTGCTGAGGACGCCACCGGTAACTCCGGCGCGCAGGGCCAGCTTCGAGGCGCTGCGGCGGGGCTTCCGGTGGCTGGGTATGTGAGCGGTGTGGGACATGAGTACAACCGCTATCAGGGCTTCACCGTTCCCTTCAAGAAACGTGTGGTGCGCCACAGTTGTGAAACCGAGACGTGAATCCCGGGCGTGGCGGCCCTTATTGACGCCGTTACGGGCAATCCGGACAGGGGCGCACAACGCTGTGATCATTGGCTTTCTGTGATACGCCCGAATTGCCCGACGCTTACCACTCGTTGAGGCCGTTGGCCAAGCCCGGTTTCCGAGCCGTTACGTAGCACGTGACGCAGGTCACACAGATACCCCTAAGGGGAGTGCTCGCGTCCACCTAGGGACCCCCAGGTCCCCCTGATGTGTGAACGGGATCCACTATCAGCCAGTGGCGTCCAGCACCAATTTGCCTGCCGAGGCACTGGCTTGATAGTGCACCGAGCCTTCTACCAGCAGTAACGCGGCAAGTTGTCACCTCTGGTGATCACTCAGGTGCTTCGCGTGTGAAGATCACCGCTCATCCGACTTCATGATCCTTCGTCAGGTGGTGGAGATCACAAACTAGTTGGCGCACCCCGTGTCGCAGATCACAGAGTCCCGGGCATAGGATGCGGGACACGTCGGGCTTGTGACCTGCTTCACATGTAAGCGATCTTCGGATCGCGCGCAGGGGAAGAGGGGTCCCGAGTCCGTTGCAACCGCCAGCAGTCAGCGCCGACTGAGAGGAGCGAGGAGCGGTGAACGCGTATGCGCCCATCCTCGTACTGGGAGCCCTCGGGGCAGGCTTTGCGATCTTCTCCGTGGTCATGGCCACGCTTATCGGTCCAAAGCGGTACAACCGGGCGAAGCTCGAAGCGTACGAGTGCGGCATCGAGCCCACCCCCACGCCGGCCGGCGGCGGGCGCTTCCCCATCAAGTACTACCTGACGGCGATGCTCTTCATCGTCTTCGACATCGAGATCGTCTTCCTCTACCCCTGGGCCGTCTCCTTCGACGCCCTGGGGCTTTTCGGGCTCGTGGAGATGCTGCTCTTCGTGCTCACCGTCTTCGTCGCCTACGCGTACGTGTGGCGGCGCGGCGGCCTGGAATGGGACTGAGCCCCCGTACAGGGGAGGACAGGAGCCACTGAGCTATGGGACTCGAAGAAAAGCTGCCGAGCGGATTCCTTCTGACCACCGTCGAGCAGGCCGCGGGATGGGTGCGCAAGTCGTCCGTCTTCCCCGCCACGTTCGGGCTCGCCTGCTGCGCCATCGAGATGATGACGACCGGCGCGGGCCGCTACGACCTGGCGCGGTTCGGCATGGAGGTGTTCCGCGGATCGCCCCGCCAGGCGGACCTGATGATCGTCGCCGGACGCGTGAGCCAGAAGATGGCCCCCGTCCTGCGCCAGGTCTACGACCAGATGCCCAACCCCAAGTGGGTCATCTCCATGGGTGTCTGCGCCTCGTCCGGCGGGATGTTCAACAACTACGCGATCGTGCAGGGCGTCGACCACGTCGTGCCGGTGGACATCTACCTGCCCGGCTGCCCGCCGCGGCCCGAGATGCTGATGGACGCGATCCTCAAGCTCCATCAGAAGATCCAGACCTCCAAGCTCGGCGTGAACGCCGAGGAGGCGGCCCGCGAGGCGGAGGAAGCGGCGCTCAAGGCGCTCCCGACGATCGAGATGAAGGGGCTGCTGCGGTGAGCGGCGAGAACAACGGGGTGAACCCCGAGAAGGACCTCAGCGCCTCCAACCTCCCGGGGCAGCGAGGCGACCAGGGCGAGGAGATCCGCGTCCAGCGCGGCATGTTCGGCGCCAACAACGGTGGTGATACGTCGGGTTACGGCGGACTTGTCCGCTCGATCCGGCTGCCCGGCGAGGCCGTCCGCCCCTACGGCGGCTGGTTCGACGAGGTGGCCGACGAGCTGGAGGGCGCCCTGGAGGAACAGGGCCTCGTCCCCGAGAACGCCATCGACAAGACGGTCGTCGACCGCGACGAGCTCACCTTCCACATCGAGCGCGAGCACCTGGTGCGGGTCGCCCAGACCCTGCGCGACGACCCGGCGCTCCGCTTCGAGCTGTGCACCGGCGTCTCCGGCGTGCACTACCCCGGCGACAAGGGCCGCGAGCTGCACTGCGTGTACCACCTGCGCTCGCTCACCCACGGCCGGCTGATCCGCCTCGAGGTCTCGCTGCCGGACACGGACCCGCACGTCCCGTCCCTGGTCTCCGTGTATCCCACGAACGACTGGCACGAGCGCGAGACGTACGACTTCTTCGGCATCGTCTTCGACGGCCACCCCGCGCTGACGCGGATCATGATGCCGGACGACTGGCAGGGCTTCCCGCAGCGCAAGGACTACCCGCTCGGCGGCATCCCCGTCGAGTACAAGGGCGCCCAGATCCCGGCTCCGGACCAGCGGAGGTCGTACAGCTGATGTCTACTCCTTCTGCATCGCCCCGCGAGACCACCGAAGGTGCCGTCTACACGGTCACCGGCGGAGACTGGGACGAGGTCGTCCAGTCCGCGGTCAAGTCCGACGACGAGCGCATCATCGTCAACATGGGTCCCCAGCACCCCTCCACGCACGGCGTGCTGCGGCTGATCCTGGAGATCGACGGCGAGACGGTCACCGAGGCCCGCTGCGGCATCGGCTACCTGCACACGGGCATCGAGAAGAACCTCGAGTACCGGACGTGGACGCAGGGCACCACGTTCGTGACCCGCATGGACTACCTGACGCCGTTCTACAACGAGACGGCGTACTGCCTCGCCGTCGAGAAGCTGCTCGGCATCACCGACGAGATCCCCGACCGGGCCTCGGTCATCCGCGTGCTCCTCATGGAGCTGAACCGGATGTCCTCCCACCTCGTCGCCATCGCCACCGGCGGCATGGAGCTCGGCGCGACCACGATCATGATCTACGGCTTCCGTGATCGTGAACTGATTCTCGACATCTACGAGCTCATCACCGGCCTGCGCATGAACCACGCGTACATCCGGCCCGGCGGACTCGCCCAGGACCTGCCGCCCGGCGCGGTGGACCAGCTGCGCGAGTTCGTGAAGAAGATGAAGAAGAACCTGCCGGAGTACGACAAGCTCGCCACCGGCAACCCCATCTTCAAGGCCCGTATGCAGGACGTCGGCTACCTCGACCTGGCCGGCTGCATGGCCCTCGGTGCCACCGGACCGATCCTGCGCTCGGCGGGCCTGCCGCACGACCTGCGCAAGACCGACCCGTACTGCGGCTACGAGAACTACGACTTCGAGATCCCGACCGCCGACACCTGTGACTCCTACGGACGCTTCCTGATCCGCCTGGAGGAGATGCGCCAGTCGCTGCGCATCGTCGAGCAGTGCCTGGACCGGCTCGCCCCGGGCCCGGTCATGGTCGGCGACAAGAAGATCGCCTGGCCCGCCCAGCTGGCCCTCGGGCCCGACGGGCTCGGCAACTCGCTCGACCACATCAAGAACATCATGGGCACCTCCATGGAGGCCCTCATCCACCACTTCAAGCTGGTGACCGAGGGCTTCCGCGTCCCGCCGGGACAGGCGTACGCCGCCGTGGAGTCGCCCAAGGGCGAGCTCGGGGTGCACGCCGTGTCCGACGGCGGCACCCGCCCCTTCCGGGTCCACTTCCGCGACCCGTCCTTCACCAACCTGCAGGCCATGGCGGCGATGTGCGAGGGCGGCCAGGTCGCCGACGTCATCGTCGCCGTCGCCTCCATCGACCCCGTGATGGGAGGCGTCGACCGGTGACCACCAGTTCTTCGGAGCAGGGCGTCAGCCTGGGCATGCCGCAACTGCCCGCGCCCGCTTACCCGGACGACGTCCGCGCCCGCCTGGAGGCCGACGCGCGCGAGATCATCGCCCGCTACCCCGGCTCCCGCTCGGCGCTCCTGCCGATGCTGCACCTCGTGCAGGCGGAGGAGGGGCACGTCACGCGCACCGGCATGCAGTTCTGCGCCGACCTGCTCGACCTCACCACCGCCGAGGTCACCGCGGTCGCGACCTTCTACACGATGTACCGCAGGAAGCCGAGCGGCGACTACCAGGTCGGCGTCTGCACCAACACCCTGTGCGCGGTCATGGGCGGCGACGCCATCTTCGAGACGCTCCAGGAGCACCTCGGCGTCGGCAACAACGGCACCACCGAGGACGGCAAGATCACGCTGGAGCACATCGAGTGCAACGCCGCTTGTGATTTCGCTCCCGTGGTGATGGTCAACTGGGAGTTCTTCGACAACCAGACGCCGGAGTCCGCCACCCGGCTCGTCGACGACCTGCGCGCCGGCGCCGAGGTGTCGCCCACCCGCGGCGCCTCGCTGTGCACCTTCAAGGAGACCGCGCGCATCCTCGCCGGCTTCCCCGACGCGCGCGAGGGCGCCGTCGAGGCCGGCGGCAGCGCGGGCCCCGCCTCGCTCGTCGGCCTGCGCCTGGCCAAGGGCGAGACCCCGCCCGCCCGCGTGGTCCACCCGCGCGCGGCGGCGCCCGAGGGCGAACAGCCCCACGAGCCCTCGCCCACGGAACACCTGAGCTCGCACGACGCGCCGCAGGACACATCGGCCTCCGACCCCGACCACCCAGCGGGTCCGACCGCCGAGGAGGGGGAGTGATGACCTTGGCAGCCGAGATCGAGAACAACGAGTCCAGCCCCGAGAAGCTGCTCGCGCCGGTCCTGTCGGCGTTCTGGGACGAGGACCGGTCCTGGTCCCTGGACGTCTACCGCCGGCACGAGGGCTACGAGGGACTGCGCAAGGCCCTCGCGATGACACCGGACGACCTCATCGCCTACGTGAAGGACTCGGGCCTGCGCGGACGCGGTGGCGCGGGCTTCCCCACCGGCATGAAGTGGCAGTTCATCCCGCAGGGCGACGGCAAGCCCCACTACCTCGTCGTCAACGCCGACGAGTCGGAGCCGGGCACCTGCAAGGACATCCCGCTCCTGTACGCCAACCCGCACAGCCTCATCGAGGGCATCGTGATCGCCTGCTACGCGATCCGTTCGGAACACGCCTTCATCTACCTGCGCGGCGAGGTCGTCCCCGTACTGCGCCGTCTGCACGAGGCCGTCCGCGAGGCGTACGAAGCCGGCTTCCTCGGCGAGAACGTCCTGGGATCCGGCCTCAACCTGGAACTCACCGTGCACGCGGGCGCCGGCGCGTACATCTGCGGTGAGGAGACCGCGCTCCTGGACTCGCTCGAGGGCCGCCGCGGCCAGCCCCGGCTGCGTCCCCCCTTCCCCGCGGTCGCCGGTCTGTACGCGTGCCCCACTGTCGTGAACAACGTCGAGTCCATCGCCTCGGTTCCCGCGATCGTGAACCGCGGCAAGGACTGGTTCAAGTCGATGGGCAGCGAGAAGTCCCCGGGCTTCACGCTCTACTCGCTCAGCGGCCACGTCGCCTCGCCCGGCCAGTACGAGGCGCCGCTCGGCATCACGCTGCGCCAGCTGCTCGACATGAGCGGCGGCATGCGGCCGGGCCACCGCCTCAAGTTCTGGACCCCGGGCGGCAGTTCCACCCCGATGTTCACCGAGGAGCACCTCGACGTGCCCCTCGACTACGAGGGCGTCGGCGCCGCCGGATCCATGCTCGGCACCAAGGCCCTGCAGTGCTTCGACGAGACGACCTGCGTCGTGCGCGCCGTCACCCGCTGGACCGAGTTCTACGCCCACGAGTCCTGCGGCAAGTGCACGCCCTGCCGCGAAGGCACCTACTGGCTCGTCCAGTTGCTGCGCGACATCGAGGCCGGCAAGGGCTCCATGGACGACCTCGACAAGCTGAACGACATCGCCGACAACATCAACGGCAAGTCGTTCTGCGCCCTCGGCGACGGCGCCGCCTCGCCGATCTTCTCCTCGCTCAAGTACTTCCGCGACGAGTACGAGCAGCACATCACGGGCAAGGGCTGCCCCTTCGACCCGGCCAAGTCGACCCTGTGGGCCGACCAGCACCGCACGGAGGTGAACGCATGACTGTGACCACGGGCGCTCCCTCCGGGGGCGGCGCGGCGGCGGTCCCGCCCGAGGACCTCGTCTCGTTGACGATCGACGGCATCGAGATCAGCGTCCCCAAGGGGACCCTGGTCATCCGCGCCGCCGAACTGCTCGGCATCGAGATCCCCCGGTTCTGCGACCACCCGCTCCTCGACCCGGCCGGCGCCTGCCGCCAGTGCATCGTCGAGGTCGAGGGCCAGCGCAAGCCGATGGCCTCCTGCACCATCACCTGCACCGACGGCATGGTCGTCAAGAGCCAGCTCTCCTCCCCGGTCGCCGAGAAGGCGCAGAAGGGGGTCATGGAGCTGCTGCTCATCAACCACCCCCTGGACTGCCCGGTCTGCGACAAGGGCGGCGAGTGCCCGCTGCAGAACCAGGCGATGTCGCACGGCCAGGCCGACTCCCGCTTCGAGGGCAAGAAGCGCACCTACGAGAAGCCGGTCGCGATCTCCACCCAGGTGCTGCTCGACCGCGAGCGGTGCGTCCTGTGCGCCCGCTGCACCCGCTTCTCGAACCAGATCGCGGGCGACCCGATGATCGAGCTGATCGAGCGCGGCGCGCTCCAGCAGGTCGGCACCGGCGAGGGCGACCCCTTCGAGTCGTACTTCTCCGGGAACACCATCCAGATCTGCCCGGTCGGCGCGCTCACCTCGGCGGCGTACCGATTCCGCTCCCGGCCCTTCGACCTCGTCTCCTCGCCGTCGGTGTGCGAGCACTGCGCGGGCGGCTGCGCCACCCGCACCGACCACCGGCGCGGCAAGGTCATGCGCCGCCTCGCGGCCAACGACCCCGAGGTCAACGAGGAGTGGATCTGCGACAAGGGCCGCTTCGGCTTCCGGTACGCGCAGAAGCCCGACCGGCTCACCACACCGCAGGTGCGGGACGCCGAGACCGGCGAACTGCGCGCCGCGTCCTGGCCGGAGGCCCTGGAGGCCGCCGCGCGCGGGCTCACCGAGGCGCGCGGCCGGGCCGGTGTCCTCACCGGCGGGCGGCTCACCGTCGAGGACGCCTACGCGTACAGCAAGTTCACCCGGGTCGCGCTCGCCACGAACGACATCGACTTCCGCGCGCGCGTGCACAGCGGCGAGGAGTCCGACTTCCTCGCCGCGCGCGTGGCCGGACGGGGCCGCGACCTCGACGGCAGCGGCGTCACGTACACGAAGCTGGAGCAGGCGCCCGCCGTGCTGCTCGTCGGCTTCGAGTCCGAGGAGGAGGCGCCCGGCGTCTTCCTGAAGCTCCGCAAGGCGTGGCGTCAGCACGGACAGAAGGTGTTCTCGCTGGCCACGCACGAGACGCGCGGCCTGGAGAAGGCCGGCGGCACGCTGCTGCCGGCCGCGCCCGGCACCGAGACCGAGTGGCTGGACGCGCTCGCCTCCGGTGTCGGCCTGGAGACCGGGGGAGCGGCCGCCGCCGAGGCGCTGCGCTCCGACGGCGCGGTCATCGTCGTCGGCGAGCGGCTCGCGGCCGTCGCGGGCGGCCTCACCGCCGCCGTACGGGCCGCGTCCGCGACCGGCGCGCAGCTGGTGTGGATCCCGCGCCGGGCCGGTGAGCGCGGCGCGATCGAGGCCGGCGCGCTGCCCTCGCTCCTGCCGGGCGGCCGCCCCGCGACCGACCCGCGCGCGCGGGAGGAGGTCGCCTCCGTGTGGGGCGTCGCCGAACTCCCGCACAGCTACGGGCGCGACACGGGCCAGATCGTGGAGGCCGCCGCGGGCGGCGCGCTGCGGGCCCTCGTGGTGGCCGGCGTCGAGATCGCCGACCTGCCCGACCCGGCACGCGCGCGTGAAGCACTTCACGAGGTCGGCTTCCTGGTCTCCCTGGAGCAGCGGCCGAGCGAGGTCACCGAGCACGCCGACGTCGTCCTCCCGGTGGCCGCGGTCGCCGAGAAGGCGGGCACGTTCCTCAACTGGGAGGGCCGGGCGCGGATGTTCGAGGCCGCGCTCAAGCCGGACCAGATGACCCGCACCCTGGCGCCGACCGATCTGCGGGTGCTCCAGATGCTCGCCGACGCCATGGACGTCCACCTGGGCCTGCCGGACCTGCGCTCGGCCCGCTCCGAGCTGGACCGGCTCGGCTCCTGGGACGGGCCGCACGCCACGGAGCCGCTGGAGACCGCCGCCCCGGCCCCGCGGCCCGCCGCGGGCGAGGCCGTCCTCGCCGGGCACCGGCTGCTGCTCGACCAGGGCCGCCTCCAGGAGGGCGACGACGCGCTCGCCGGCACCCGGCACGCCGCCCACGCGCGCGTGTCGGCCGCGACGGCCGCCGAGGCGGGCGTCAAGGACGGCGACGTCCTCGCGGTCACCGGAAAGACCGGCACCGTCGCACTGCCGCTCCAGGTCACGCAGATGCCCGACCGGGTCGTCTGGCTCCCGCTGAACTCCGTGGGCGGCGGCGTCGCCTCGGACACGGGCGCCGTTCCCGGCGACCTGGTGAAGATCGGCCCGGCCGTCGCCGCCGGCGCCCCGGAGGTGGAGTCATGAGCCCGACGGCACTGAACCAGCTCGCCCTCGAAGACCTGTCGATGTTCGGCCGCGACCCCTGGTGGCTGGTCGTCATCAAGGCGGTGTTCTGCTTCGCCTTCCTGATGGTGACCGTGCTGTTCTCCATCGTGTGGGAGCGCAAGGTCGTCGCCTGGATGCAGCTGCGCATCGGCCCGAACCGGCACGGCCCCTGGGGCATGCTCCAGTCGCTCGCCGACGGCATCAAGCTGATGCTCAAGGAAGACGTCATCGTCAAGCGCGCGGACAAGGTCGTCTACGTCCTCGCGCCGATCGTCGCGGCCATCCCGGCCTTCATGGCGATCGCGGTGATCCCCTTCGGGCCCGCCGGCAACGAGATCTCGATCTTCGGCACGCGCACCACGATGCAGCTCACCGACCTGCCGATCGCGATGCTCTACGTCCTCGCGGTCGCCTCGGTCGGCATCTACGGCATCGTCCTCGCCGGCTGGTCCTCGGGCTCCACGTACCCGCTGCTCGGCGGCCTGCGCTCGTGCGCGCAGATGATCTCCTACGAGATCGCGATGGGCGCCGCGTTCGCCTCGGTCTTCCTGTACTCGGGCTCGATGTCCACCTCGGAGATCGTCGCCCAGCAGCACGACCGCTGGTACATCGTGCTGCTGCCCGTCTCGTTCCTCATCTACATCGTCACGATGGTCGGCGAGACGAACCGCGCCCCGTTCGACATGCCGGAGTCCGAGGGCGACCTCGTGGGCGGCTTCAACACCGAGTACTCGTCCATCAAGTTCGCGATGTTCATGCTCGCCGAGTACGTGAACATGGTGACGGTCTCCGCGGTGTCCGTGACGCTCTTCCTGGGCGGCTGGCGCGCGCCGTGGCCGATCTCCACGTTCTGGGAGGGCGCGAACCACGGCTGGTGGCCGATGCTCTGGTTCGTCGTCAAGGTCCAGCTGCTGCTGTTCTTCTTCATCTGGCTGCGCGGCACGCTCCCGCGCGTGCGCTACGACCAGCTGATGAAGCTCGGCTGGAAGGTCCTCATCCCGGTCTCCGTGGTGTGGCTGATGCTCGTCGCCACCGTGCGGACGCTGCAGAACGAGAACTACGACTTCGCCGAGATCGCCCTCTACGTCGGCGGCGGCATCCTCGTGCTCCTGCTGCTCTCGTTCGTCGTGGACATCTTCCGCGACCGCGGCGCCAAGCAGGCCGAGGCCGAGGCGGCGGCGAAACCCGCGGCCTTCGACCCGATGGCGGGCGGCTTCCCGGTGCCACCGCTGCCCGGACAGTCCCTGCCGCCCGTGCCGCGCCGACGCTCGCGCCGTGACCGCGAGTTGATTGTCAGTGGCGGCCCCGATACTCAGAGTGACGAGTCACTCGGCGGATCTCGCGACGGAAAGGAGGCGTCCGATGGCTGACGAGAAGAACGAGAAGAACGAGAAGGACACCGCGCCGGGGTTCATGAACCCTGTCGCCGGCTTCGGCGTGACCTTCAAGGCCATGTTCAAGAAGCGGCTGACCGAGCAGTACCCGGAGCAACCGAAGACCACCGCTCCCCGCTTCCACGGCAGGCACCAGCTCAACCGCCATCCGGACGGCCTGGAGAAGTGCGTCGGCTGCGAGCTGTGCGCCTGGGCCTGCCCGGCGGACGCCATCTACGTGGAGGGCGCGGACAACACGGAGGAGGAGCGCTACTCCCCGGGAGAGCGCTACGGCCGCGTCTACCAGATCAACTACGCCCGCTGCATCCTGTGCGGCCTGTGCATCGAGGCGTGCCCCACGCGCGCGCTGACGATGACGAACGAGTTCGAACTCGCCGACAGCAGCCGGGCCAACCTGATCTACACGAAGGAGCAGCTGCTCGCCGGCCTCGAGGAGGGCATGGTCGACAGCCCGCACTCGATCTTCCCCGGCATGGACGAGCAGGACTACTACCGGGGCCTGGTGACCGAGGCCGCGCCCGGCACCGAGCGCCAGGTCGCGGTCTCCAAGGGCGAACGGCCGGAGGAACAGGGGGCTGACGCATGAGTGCTCAACTCGCCGCCTACACAACCTCCACCGGCGAGGCCTTCCAGTTCTGGGTCCTAGGCACCGTCGCCGTCATCGGCGCCCTGTGCACGATCCTGATGAAGAAGGCCGTGCACAGCGCGCTGTGCCTGGCCGGGACCATGATCATCCTCGCGGTGTTCTACCTGGCCAACGGGGCGTACTTCCTGGGCATCGTCCAGATCGTCGTCTACACGGGCGCGATCATGATGCTGTTCCTCTTCGTGGTCATGCTCGTCGGCGTCACCGCCGCCGACTCCCTGAAGGAGACCATCAAGGGGCAGCGCTGGCTGGCCGCCCTGTGCGGGATCGGCTTCGGCGTCCTGCTGATCGCGGGGATCGGGAACGCGTCGCTGACGCAGTTCACCGGCCTGGGCCAGGCGAACGCGAACGGGAACGTGGAGGGCCTCGCCGCCCTCATCTTCACCAAGTACGTGTTCGCCTTCGAGATCACCGGTGCCCTGCTCATCACGGCGACCGTCGGCGCGATGGTGCTCACGCACCGGGAGCGCACCGAGCGGGCCAAGACCCAGCGCGAGCTGGCCGAGCAGCGTGTCCGCGAGGGCAAGCACCTGCCGCCGCTGCCCGCCCCCGGCGTCTACGCCCGGCACAACGCGGTGGACATCGCGGGCCTGCTGCCCGACGGCACCCCGTCGGAGCTCACGGTCATGCAGACGCTGCGCGAGCGCGGCCAGATCCGGGACGTGTCCGGTGAGGCGCTCAGCGACCTCAAGGCCCTGGAGCAGCGTTCGGCCGAGCGGCTGGAGCGCGACTCCCGCGACAAGGCAGAGGAGGCGTCGAAGTGAATCCGGTCAACTACCTGTATCTCGCCGCCCTGTTGTTCACGATCGGCGCCACCGGCGTGCTCATCAGGCGGAACGCGATCGTCGTGTTCATGTGCATCGAGCTGATGCTGAACGCGTGCAACCTCGCGTTCGTCGCGTTCTCCCGGATGCACGGCAATCTCGACGGCCAGATCATCGCGTTCTTCACGATGGTCGTCGCCGCCGCGGAGGTCGTGGTCGGGCTCGCGATCATCGTGTCGCTGTTCCGTACCCGCCACTCGGCCTCGGTCGACGACGCCGGCCTGATGAAGCTGTAAGGGGTCGCAACCAGTGGAGAACTTGATTGCGCTGCTGGTAGCGGCGCCACTGCTCGGAGCGGCCGTCCTGCTCTGCGGCGGGCGGGCACTGGACCGGGTGGGTCATCTGCTCGGCACCGTGTTCGCGGCCGCCTCCTTCGTGATCGCCGTCGTGCTCTTCTCCGATCTGCTGGGCAAGGGCCCGGAGGACCGCACGCTCGCCCAGCACCTGTTCAGCTGGATCCCTGTCGAGGGCTTCCAGGCGGACGTCGCGTTCCAGCTCGACCAGCTGTCGATGACGTTCGTGCTGCTGATCTCCGGCGTGGGCACGCTGATCCACATCTACTCGATCGGGTACATGGAGCACGACGAGCGGCGCCGCCGCTTCTTCGGCTACCTGAACCTGTTCCTCGCGGCGATGCTCCTGCTGGTCCTCGCCGACAACTACCTGCTCCTGTACGTCGGCTGGGAGGGCGTGGGCCTCGCCTCGTACCTCCTGATCGGCTTCTGGCAGCACAAGCCGAGCGCGGCCACCGCCGCGAAGAAGGCGTTCCTCGTCAACCGGGTCGGCGACATGGGTCTGTCGATCGCGATCATGCTGATGTTCACGACCTTCGGCACCTTCGCCTTCGGCCCGGTGCTCGACAGCGTCGGTGACACGTCGGAGGGCAAGCTCACCGCGATCGGCCTGATGCTGCTGCTCGCCGCGTGCGGCAAGTCGGCGCAGGTGCCGCTGCAGTCCTGGCTCGGGGACGCGATGGAGGGTCCGACCCCGGTCTCGGCCCTCATCCACGCCGCGACCATGGTGACCGCGGGCGTCTACCTGATCGTCCGCTCCGGCGCGATCTTCAACGGGGCGCCGGACGCCCAGCTGGTCGTCACCATCGTCGGCGCGGTCACGCTCCTGTTCGGTGCGATCGTCGGTTGCGCGAAGGACGACATCAAGAAGGCGCTGGCCGGCTCGACGATGTCGCAGATCGGCTACATGATCCTCGCCGCGGGCCTCGGCCCCGTCGGCTACGTGTTCGCGATCATGCACCTGGTGACGCACGGCTTCTTCAAGGCCGGGCTCTTCCTCGGCGCCGGTTCTGTCATGCACGGCATGAACGACGAGGTCGACATGCGCAAGTACGGCGCCCTGCGCAAGTACATGCCGGTCACCTTCGTGACGTTCGGCCTCGGCTACCTGGCCATCATCGGTTTCCCGGGCCTGTCCGGCTTCTTCTCCAAGGACAAGATCATCGAGGCGGCCTTCGCGAAGGGCGGGACCGAGGGCTGGATCCTCGGCTCGGTCGCGCTGCTGGGCGCCGCGATCACCGCGTTCTACATGACCCGCGTGATGATCATGACGTTCTTCGGCGAGAAGCGCTGGCAGCCGGACGCGGACGGCCACGAGCCGCACCCGCACGAGTCGCCCTCGTCCATGACGATCCCGATGATCGTCCTCGCGTTCGGCTCGGTCTTCGCCGGCGGATTCTTCTCCATCGGGGACCGCTTCCTGAACTGGCTGGAGCCGGTCACCGGCCACGACCACGGGCACGCGCCGATCAGCGCGGCCGCGGTCACCGGGGCCACCATGGTGTGCCTCGTGATCGGCGTGGGCATCGCCTGGCTCCAGTACGGGCGCCGCACGGTCCCGGTCGTCGCCCCGCGCGGCTCGCTGCTCACCCGGGCCGCCCGCCGCGACCTCCTCCAGGACGACTTCAACCACGTCGTCCTCGTACGCGGCGGCGAGCACCTCACCCGCTCGCTCGTCTACGTGGACCACACCCTGGTCGACGGGGTGGTCAACGGGACGGCGGCCTCGGTCGGCGGACTCTCCGGCCGGCTGCGCAAGCTCCAGAACGGCTACGTGCGCTCGTACGCCGTCTCGATGTTCGGCGGTGCGGCACTCATCGTCGCCGCGACCCTGCTGATGAGGGCGGTCTGATACCGATGTCCTTTCCTCTGCTGACAGCGACGGCGGCGCTCCCGGCCGTGGGGGCGATCGTCACGGCCGCCGTGCCGGCCAAGCGACGCACCGCGGCCAAGTGGCTCGCGCTGCTGTTCTCGGTCGCGACACTCGCGGTAGCGGCGGTGGTCGCGGTCCGCTTCGACCCGACCGGCGACCGCTACCAACTCACCGAGTCCTACGCGTGGATCAAGGACTTCGGCGTCCGGTACGAGCTGGGTGTGGACGGCATCGGGGTGGCGCTCATCGCGCTGACCGCGCTGCTGATCCCGTTCGTGATCCTGGCCGGCTGGCACGACGCCGACCCGCAGGAGACCGGAGCTGAGTCTCTCGGCAGCTTCGCTGCGGGGCGCTGGCGGCCGACGCAGGGCTTCTTCGCCCTGATCCTGCTGGTCGAGGCGATGGTGATCATCTCCTTCGAGGCCACCGACGTCTTCCTCTTCTACATCTTCTTCGAGGCCATGCTCATCCCGATGTACTTCCTCATCGGAGGCTTCGGGGACCGCGCGGGCCCGCACGGCGAGAAGGAGGCCGCGACCCAGCGTTCGTACGCGGCGGTCAAGTTCCTCCTCTACAACCTCGTCGGCGGGCTCATCATGCTGGCGGCCGTCATCGGCCTCTACGTGGTCGCGGGGAACTTCTCGCTCCAGGAGATCGCCGCCGCCCGCGCGAACGGCTCCCTGGAGATGGCCACCAGCACCGAGCGCTGGCTCTTCCTCGGCTTCTTCTTCGCCTTCGCGGTGAAGGCCCCGCTGTGGCCGCTGCACACCTGGCTGCCGAACGCGATGGGCGAGGCCACGGCCCCGGTCGCCGTGCTCATCACGGCCGTGGTCGACAAGGTCGGCACCTTCGCGATGCTCCGCTTCTGCCTCCAGCTCTTCCCGGAGGCCAGCAAGTGGGCGACGCCGGCGATCCTCGTCCTGGCGCTCATCAGCATCGTCTACGGGGCACTGCTCGCCGTCGGCCAGCGCGACATCAAGCGCCTGGTCGCCTACGCGTCGATCTCGCACTTCGGCTTCATCATCATGGGCATCTTCGCGATGACCAGTCAGGGCCAGTCCGGCGCGACGCTCTACATGGTCAACCACGGCCTGTCGACGGCCGCGCTCATGCTGGTCGCCGGCTTCCTCATCTCCCGCCGCGGCTCCCGCCTCATCGCGGACTACGGCGGCGTGCAGAAGGTCGCCCCGGTGCTCGCCGGAACCTTCCTGATCGGCGGCCTGGCGACGCTGTCGCTGCCCGGACTCGCCCCGTTCGTCAGCGAGTTCCTGGTCCTGGTCGGCACGTTCACCCGCTACCCGGTCATCGGGATCATCGCGACGTTCGGCATCGTCCTCGCCGCGCTGTACACGCTGGTCCTCTACCAGCGCACCATGACCGGCCCGGTGAAGCCCTCGACCGAGGGCATCGCGGACCTCCGGGTGCGTGAGCTCGCGGTCGTGGTCCCGCTGATCGGCGTACTGATCTTCCTCGGTGTGTACCCGAAGCCGCTCACCGAGCTGGTGAACCCGGCGGTCAAGCACACCCTGTCCGACGTCCACAAGAAGGACCCGAAGCCGGAAGTGGAGGCGGCTCACAAATGAGTGCTCTCGTGAGTGCCCCGACCGTCCACACCCTGTGGACAGTGGCGGCCGATCCGATCGCGAAGATCGACGCACCGAAGATCGAGTACGCGCAGCTGTCCCCGACGCTGATCGTGATCGGCGCGGCCGTCCTCGGCATCCTCGTCGAGGCCTTCGTCCCGCGCAGGCAGCGCTACTACGCGCAGGCGTTCCTGGCGATCGTCGCGATCGCCGCCGCCTTCGCGGCCGTCGTCGGCCTCGCCGCCGGCGGATACGGGACGAGCAAGGCGCACATCGCGGCCATGGGCGCGATCGCCGTCGACGGGCCGGCCCTGTTCCTCCAGGGGACCATCCTGCTCGCCGGACTCGTCTCGATCTTCACCTTCGCCGAGCGCCGGCTCGACCCGGAGGCGCACGGCAACCGCGTCGACTCGTTCGCCGCGCAGGCCGCTGCCGTGCCCGGCAGCGACAGCGAGAAGGCCGCGGTCAAGGCCGGGTTCACCACCACCGAGGTGTTCCCGCTCGCCCTGTTCGCGATCGGCGGCATGCTGGTCTTCCCCGCGGCGAACGACCTGCTGACGCTGTTCATCGCCCTGGAAGTCTTCTCGCTCCCGCTGTACCTGCTGTGCGCCGTGGCCCGCCGCAAGCGGCTCATGTCGCAGGAGGCCGCGGTCAAGTACTTCCTGCTCGGCGCCTTCGCCTCCGCGTTCACCCTCTTCGGCATCGCGCTCCTGTACGGCTACGCGGGCTCCGTCTCGTACGCCACGCTCGCCGAGGTCGTCGACGGCACCGTGGCGACCGTGAACCCGGCCCTGGCCGACACCATGGGCAACGACGCGCTGCTGCTCATCGGCATGGCGCTGGTCGTCATGGGGCTGCTCTTCAAGGTCGGCGCCGTGCCGTTCCACATGTGGACGCCCGACGTCTACCAGGGCGCCCCGACGCCGGTCACCGGCTTCATGGCGGCGGCCACCAAGGTCGCGGCCTTCGGCGCCCTGCTCCGGCTGCTCTACGTGGTGCTGCCGGGGATGCGCTGGGACTGGCGGCCGGTCATGTGGGCCGTGGCGATCGTCACGATGCTCGCCGGCGCGGTCGTCGCCATCACGCAGACCGACATCAAGCGACTCCTCGCGTACTCGTCGATCGCGCACGCCGGCTTCATCCTCGCCGGTGTCATCGCGACGACCCCGCAGGGCGTCTCGTCGGTCCTCTTCTACCTCGCCGCGTACTCCTTCGTGACCATCGGCGCCTTCGCCGTCGTCACGCTGGTGCGCGACGCGGGCGGCGAGGCCACGCACCTGTCGAAGTGGGCGGGGCTCGGCCGGCGCTCGCCGCTGGTCGCCGCCGTCTTCGCCGTCTTCCTTCTCGCCTTCGCCGGCATCCCGCTGACCTCCGGCTTCGCCGGAAAGTTCGCGGTGTTCAAGGCGGCGGCCGAGGGCGGGGCGGGTGGTCTGGTCGTGGTCGGTGTGATCTCGTCCGCGATCGCCGCGTTCTTCTACATCCGCGTGATCGTCCTCATGTTCTTCAGCGAGCCCAAGGCGGACGGCCCGACCGTGGCCGTGCCGTCGCCGCTGACCATGACGACGATCGGCGTGGGTGTGGCGGTCACGATCGTGCTGGGCCTCGCGCCGCAGTACTTCCTGGACCTGGCGAGCCAGGCCGGGGTGTTCGTGCGGTAGCGCGGTCCTCGTTCGACCGTGTGTTCCTGTGCCCGGCACCCTTGGGAGGGGGTGCCGGGCACCGGCATGTCCCGGGCCGTGTCCCGAGCCGTGTCCCGGGCCTGTGGATAACTTCGAGGGTTGTCGGTCCGGCCCCCTATCGTGGGTGCAGAGGTCGAGGCAAGGGGCCGGGGATGACGACGGGACAGAGGGTATGACTGAGGTGACGGAGCGCGAGGCCGTGCAGAGCGAGGCCCTCGCCACGCTCCACCGGGTGTTCGGATACGACGCTTTCCGCGGCGAGCAGGAAGCGGTCATCGAGCACGTGGTGAGCGGCGGCGACGCGGTCGTGCTCATGCCGACCGGCGGCGGAAAGTCGCTGTGCTACCAGATCCCGGCCCTGGTCAGACCCGGTACGGGCATCGTCGTCTCGCCCCTGATCGCGCTCATGCAGGACCAGGTGGACGCGCTGCGGGCGCTCGGCGTGCGCGCCGGGTTCGTGAACTCGACGCAGGACTTCGACGAGCGGCGCACCGTCGAGGCCGAGTTCCTCGCGGGCGAGCTGGACCTGCTCTACCTGGCGCCCGAGCGGCTCCGGCTCGACGCCACGCTCGACCTCCTCTCGCGCGGCAAGATCTCCGTCTTCGCCATCGACGAGGCGCACTGTGTGGCGCAGTGGGGCCACGACTTCCGCCCCGACTACCTCACCCTGTCGGTGCTCGGGCAGCGCTGGCCGGACGTGCCGCGCATCGCGCTGACGGCGACCGCGACGCACGCGACGCACCAGGAGATCACCCAGCGGCTCGGCATGCCCGACGCCCGGCACTTCGTCGCGAGCTTCGACCGGCCCAACATCCAGTACCGGATCGTCCCCAAGGCCGACCCGAAGAAGCAGCTCCTGTCCTTCCTGCGCGCGGAGCACGAGGGCGACGCGGGCATCGTGTACTGCCTGTCGCGCAAGTCGGTCGAGGCGACCGCCGAATACCTGTCGAAGAACGGGATCGAGGCCGTGCCGTACCACGCGGGCCTCGACGCGGGCACGCGTGCGGCGCACCAGTCGCGGTTCCTGCGTGAGGAGGGCCTCGTCGTCTGCGCGACCATCGCGTTCGGCATGGGCATCGACAAGCCGGACGTGCGTTTCGTGGCGCACCTGGACCTGCCGAAGTCCGTCGAGGGCTACTACCAGGAGACCGGCCGCGCGGGCCGTGACGGCCTCGCCTCCACAGCCTGGATGGCCTACGGGCTCCAGGACGTGGTGCAGCAGCGCAAGCTGATCAACATGGGGGAGGGCGACGAGGCGTTCCGCCGCCGGGCCTCCTCGCACCTGGACTCGATGCTGGCGCTGTGCGAGACGGCGCGGTGCCGGCGCGCCCAGCTCCTCACGTACTTCGGGCAGGAGGCGCCCGAGTCCTGCGGCAACTGCGACACGTGCCTGACCCCGCCGGAGACCTGGGACGGGACCGTTGCCGCGCAGAAGATCCTCTCCACCGTGGTGCGGCTCGACCGGGAGCGGCGGCAGAAGTTCGGCGCGGGCCAGATCATCGACATCCTGCTCGGCAAGCGCACCGCGAAGGTCATCCAGTTCGACCACGACCAGCTCTCCGTGTTCGGCATCGGCGAGGAGCTGGCCGAGGCCGAATGGCGGGGCGTGGTCCGGCAGTTGCTGGCGCAGGGGCTGATCGCGGTCGAGGGCGAGTACGGGACGCTCGTGCTCACCGAGGAGAGCGGGTCCGTGCTCGGGCGGCAGCGGGAGGTCCTGCTGCGCAAGGAGACGAAGCCGGCGGCCGCTCCGCGGGCCCGGCGGTCCAGGTCCGGGGGCGGCACCGCTGCCGCGGCGGCCGAACTGCCCGCCGAGCTGGTCCCCGTCTTCGAGGCGCTGCGGGCCTGGCGGGGCGCCCAGGCGAAGGAGAACGGGGTCCCGGCGTACGTCATCTTCCATGACGCGACGCTCCGGGAGATCGCGATGCGCCGCCCGGCGTCGGTCGCGGAGCTCGGCACGATCGGGGGGGTCGGCGAGAAGAAGCTCGCGACGTGGGGGGAGGGTGTGCTCGGTGTTCTGGCGGGCCTCGACGGTTCGGCTCCGCCGGCCTCGTCGTCCGCTCCGGAGCCCGAGCCTTTCGACGAGGCCGAGCCTCCGGAGGACATCGACTGGTAAGTCGCCGGGTGCGGCTCTCGTCGTGGCTGGTCGCGCAGTTCCCCGCGCCCCTGGAAGGCTGCGGCTTCGCCGCGCCTTCCCCCGATCAAAGGCGCCGGACGCCTTGATCGGGGAGATGCCACCCGAAGGGTGTGCATCTCAGGGGCGCGGGGAACTGCGCGACCGGCCCCCACCGGGCCGTCACCCGGCGACGAAACCCACTGACCTACGGCGCGACCGGAGCCGGGACGATGCGGCCCGTGACCTCGCCCAGGCCGACCCGGGTGCCGCCGGGCCCGGGGGCCCACGCGCTCAGGGTGACGACATCCCCGTCCTCAAGGAACCCCCGCTCAACACCATCGGAGAGCTTCAGCGGCCGCGTCCCGTTCCAGGTCATCTCGATGAGCGACCCGCGCTCGTTCTCCTCGGTCCCCGAGATCGTGCCGGAGCCGTACAGGTCACCGGTGCGCAGCGACGCCCCGTTGACCGTCATGTGGGCCAGCATCTGCGCCCCGGTCCAGTACATGCCGGAGAAGGGAGGCTCGGAGACGACCTCGCCGTTGAGGGACACCGTGATGCGCAGGTCGTATCCGGCGGGCTCGGCGTCCGGCGCCGAGTCGTCCAGGTACGGCAACAGCGGAACGGTCCGCTCGGGCGCCGCCACCCGCGCCGCGTCCAGCGCGTCGAGCGGCGTGATCCACGCCGAGACGGACGTGGCGAAGGACTTGCCGAGGTGCGGGCCGAGCGGCACGGTCTCCCAGTTCTGGATGTCGCGCGCCGACCAGTCGTTGAGCAGGCAGATGCCGAAGACGTGGTCCCGGTACCCGGCCAGCGGCACGGACGTGCCCTGCGCGGACGGGGTGCCGACGACGTAGCCGACCTCGGTCTCGATGTCGAGGCGGACGGACGGGCCGAAGACCGGCGCCGGGTCCGAGGGGGCCTTGCGCTGCCCGGAGGGGCGGACGACATCGGTGCCGGAGACCACGACGGTGCCGGCGCGGCCGTGGTACCCGACGGGAAGGTGCTTCCAGTTGGGCTTCAGCGGCTCCTCGTCAGGGCGGAACAGCCGGCCCAGGTTGGAGGCGTGGTTCTCCGACGCGTAGAAGTCGACGTAGTCCGCGACCTCGAACGGGAGGTGCAGGGCGACCGAGTCGAGCGGGTGCAGATGCGCGCGGACGGTCTCGCGGTGGGCCGGGACGGTCACCCAGCCGGTCAGCGCGCGCCGCACGTCCGACCAGGCCGTGCGGCCCGCCGCCAGCAGGGGGTTGAGGTTCGGCCGGGCCAGCAGGGTGCCGTAGGGGGAGCCGAGCGCGGCGGCGACGGCGCCCGCGTCCAGGACGTGGTCGCCGAGGCGGACGCCGACGCGGGGCTCCTGTCCCGCGGGCGAGAAGACGCCGTACGGCAGGTTGTGGGCGCCGAAGGGGTGGCCTTCGGGGAGGTCGAACGGGTCGAGCGGGGTGTGCTCGGACGTGGCTGCGGGTGCCATGCCTACGGGCCTCACTTTCCATTCGGGGCGGGCGAGCCACACGTTACGTGGGAGAACGCCGTTCGGGCAGTGCCTGAAGAGTTCGTCATGTCCGGAAGGTCCCTCGGGGCCGATCGTGGGGGCGATCGCGGGGCCGATCACGGTGTCGATCACGGGGTCGACCCCGGGTCGACCACGGGCCGACCCCGGGCCGATACCGGGCCCGTGCCCGCCGCCGGCGGAATCCCGCGGCCGGAGAACGACGTGGTCCGGCGCCCGCGCGTGCTCGCCCACCAGGCGTGAAGTCGATCACCGTCGCTCTTCGCCGAGGAACTATCCTTCGCATGCTCGCGTCAATCCGAGCGGTGATGGTGGCACGGCCGAGACGACGGGGGTCGCGGAGACATGGGTTACACGATTCCGGGCTGGCTGGACGAGATCCTGGACTTCATCGGGATCAACTTCCCGAACGTGGACGAGGACGACTACCGCGAAATGGCCGACGCCATGCGGGAGTTCGCGGAGAAGTTCGAGGGGCACGGCGGCGACGCGCACCTGGCGTTCTCCCGGATCCTGTCCTCCTCCGAGGGCTGGGCCGTCGACTCCATGGAGAAGCACTGGAACAAGATCAAGGCCAGTCACCTGGAGAAACTCCCCGAGCTGGCGCGGCTGTTCGCGGACGCGTGCGACACGCTCGCCGAGATCATCGAGTGGATGAAGCACAAGGCCGAGGCCGAACTCGCCATCATGGCCGGGTCGGTGGGCCTGTCGATCGGTCTCGCGTGGGTGACGGGCGGTCTGTCGGCGATCCTGGGCGCGGTCGAGATCCAGGCGATGCGGCAGTGCGTGAAGCGGATCATCGACGAGGCGGTCGAGCGGATCGTCGACGAGGTGATCGCGAAGCTGACCGAGCCGGTCAACGCGAAGCTGGAGGCGATGGTCGAGGACATGGTCCTGGACCTGGCCGAGGGCGCGTTCACGATGCCGCCCGCCGAAGGCCCCGGCGGCGGTGGCGGTTCGCACGGCGGCGGCAAGGGCGGTGTGCACATCGCCTCGGCCGGCGACGGCGGCTCGTCCGGCGGTGATGGTGCGGGCAAGCGCACGAGGATCGACCACACCGAGTTCGAGGACGGCGCGGGCAAGGTCTCCCGGCACGGCAGCGAGCTGCACCTCGCGTCCTCCGACCCGCTGGGCCGGGCCCGCGGCGCGTTCGGCCGCAGCAAGGGCCGCGACCCGTTCACCCAGGCCTTCGACAGCGTGCTGCACGGCGCCCTCAAGGGCTCCGAGAAGGCCCTGAAGAAGATCACCAAGCACATCACCGAGACCGTCCCCGAGCGGGTCAAGGGCGCGTCCCGCACCCACAAGGGCAAGGACCACGACGTCCGCGACAAGGTCGACGCCATCACCGGCGGCAAGAAGGACGGCGACGGCAAGGGCGGCGTCCGCACCCGGATCAACGACTTCGTCAAGCGCCTGCCCGACTCCACGAAGGACGCCTGGGACAAGGCCCGCGACAAGGCGATCGGTCTCGGGCAGCGCCGCTGCAAGACCGACCCGGTGGACGTCGCCAGCGGCGAGATGGTGCTCCACCAGATCGACCTGACCCTGCCGGGCGTCCTGCCCCTGGTCCTCGAACGCACCCACATATCCGGCTACCACTACGGCCACGCCTTCGGGCCGAGCTGGGCCTCGACCCTCGACGAGCGGCTCGAACTGTCCGGCAGCGGCGCCGTCTGGGCCCGCCCCGACGGCTCGCTCCTCACCTACCCCCGGCTGCCGCGCGAGGAGGGCGAGGAGGTGCTGCCGCTGGAGGGCGCGCGGATCCCGCTGTCCTACGCCGGCCGGTCGGCCCTCGGCGACATCACGTACATGACGGCCGACGTGCGCTCGGGCCTCACCCGCCGCTTCGTCGGCAACCCGTACTCCTCGGGCAGCCTGTACTGGCTCAGCGACCTGGAGGACCGCAACGGCAACGGCGTCCAGTTCTCGCGCGACGCGCAGGGCCTGCCCTCCACCGTGCTGCACGAGGGCGGCTACCGGGTCCGCGTCACGCGCGACCCGGAGCTCGGCCGCGTCACCGCCCTCCACGTCGAGACGCCCGAAGGGCAGGTCCGCGTCGCCTCGTTCGGCTACGACGAGCACCACCGGCTGACCGGGGTGTCGGGCGCGCGCGACGTGCCGCTGCGGTTCACCTACGACGACGAGAACCGCGTCACGTCGTGGACCGACCGGAACGGTCACACCTACGGCTACGTGTACGACGCCGCGGGCCGCGTCGTGGAGACCGTCGGCCCCGACGGCGCGCTGTCCTCGACCTTCGCGTACGACACCGCGGCCCGCGAGACCCGGTTCACGGACTCGGCCGGCGCGGTCACCGTCAGCCGCCTCAACACGCTCGGCCAGACGGTCAGCGAGACCGACCCGCTCGGCAACACGGTCCACTTCGAGTGGGACCGCTACGACAACCTGCTGTCCCGCACCGACGAGCTGGGCCACACGTCCCGCTTCACGTACGACGAGTCCGGCAACCTGCGCACGATCTCCCTCCCCGACGGGCGCACCACCACGACCACGTACACCGCCCTGCACCTGCCGGAGACGGTCACCGGGCCCGACGGCGCGGTGTGGCGACAGCACTTCGACGACCGCGGCAACCGCACCGCGATGACCGCGCCCGACGGCACCGCGACGACGTTCACGTACGACGCGTCCGGCGCGCTCGCCACCGTCACGTTCCCGGACGGGGCGACGGAGACCCGCACCAACGACCCGGCGGGCCTGGTCCTCTCGGTGTCCGACGGGCACGGCGCCACGTACACCGTGCGCCGTGACGCCTTCGGGCGGCCGCTGGAGAGCGTCGACCCGGCGGGCTCCGTCACGCGCATGGAGTGGACCGCCGACGGCCTGCTCACCCGGCGCACCGCCGCCGACGGGACGAGCGAGGCGTGGACGTACGACGAGGAGGGCAACTGCCTCACCCACACCGGCCCCGCGGGCGGCGTGACCTCGTTCGAGTACACGTGGTTCGACCTCGTCGCCGCCCGCACGGGCCGCGACGGCGCGCGCTACACGTTCGCGTACGACACCGAGCTGCGCCTCACCGAGGTGTCCGACCCGCGGGGCCGGACGTGGAACTACCGGTACGGGCCCTCGGGGCTGACGGAGTCCCAGACCGACTTCGACGGCCGTACGACGACGTACGAGTACGACGCGGCGAGCCGGCTCGTCGCCCGGACGACCCCGCTCGGGCAGCGCATCGCCTTCACCTTCGACGCGGTGGGCAACGTGCTGGAGAAGGATGCCGCCGGCGTGCTCACCCGCTACGCCTACGACGCCGCCGACCAACTGGTCGGCGCCGTGTCGCCGACCTCCACGCTGTCCCTGGAACGCGACGTCATGGGCCGGCTGCTCACCGAGACGGTCGACGGGCACCGCATGCGCTTCGACTACGACGCGCACGGCGAACTCGTCTCGCGCACCACCCCCACCGGCGCCGTCACGTCCTACCGCTACGACAGCGCGGGCCACCGGACCCGGGTGGATCTCGCCGGGCACGCCCTCGACTTCACCCACGACGTCCTGGGCCGCGAGACCGCCCGCACCCTAGGCCCGGCGGACGCGCCGGTCACGCTCGCCTCCGGGTGGGACGCGCTCGGCCGGCTCTCGACCCGCTCCCTGACCACGTCCCGCGGCACCCTGCGCGACCGCTCCTACGGCTATCGCGCCGACGGCTTCCTGAACCGGATCACGGACCGGCACGACGGCACCGACCAGCGGATCGAGCTCGACCCGGTCGGGCGGCCCGTCGCCGTCACTGCGGGCGAGTGGACCGAGCGCTACGCCTACGACGACACCGGGAACCAGACCGACGCCCAGTGGCCCGACGCCGCCCGGTCCACCGGGAGCCGCGGCGAACGCGCCTACGAGGGCACCCGGCTGCGGGGCGCGGACGGACTGCGCTACGAGTACGACGACGCCGGACGCGTCGTCCTGCGCCAGAAGCGGCGGCTGTCGCGCAAGCCCGACACCTGGCGCTACGTCTGGGACGCGGAGGACCGTCTCGTCGCGTGCACGACCCCGGACGGCACCGAGTGGCGCTACAGCTACGACGCCCTCGGCCGCCGCACCGCCAAGCACCGCATGGCGGCGGGCGGCAGCGGCGTGGTCGCCACGGTCCGCTACGCCTGGGAGGGCACCCAGCTGGCCGAGGAGACCGACTCCACCACCGGAGTCACCCTGACCTGGGAGTACGAGGGCCTCCAGCCGATGTCGCAGCTGGAGCGGCGGATTCCCGCGGACGCCGGGCAGCGGGACGCCGGACAGCAGGTGCAGCAGGTGCAGCAGGACCAGCAGGAGGTGGACAGCCGTTTCTTCGCCATCGTCACCGACATCATCGGCACCCCGACCGAACTCGTCGGCGAGCAGGGCGACATCGCCTGGCACAAGCGGTCCACGGTCTGGGGCATCACCACGCGCAACCGCGACGCCCAGGCCCACACCCCGCTGCGCTTCCCCGGCCAGTACGCCGACCCGGAGACGGGCCTGCACTACAACCTGAACCGCCACTACGACCCCGAGACGGCCCGCTACGTGTCGTCCGACCCGCTCGGCCTGGTGCCCGCGCCCAACCCGGCCGCGTACGTCGTCAACCCGTACACGTTCATGGACCCCGAGGGCCTGATCGCGAAGGGCTGCACACAGGAGAGCGGCTGGTACGGCGGTCTCCTCCCGGCCAACAAGAAGGCGGACGGGACGAAGTATCCGCAGGCGATGGAGGTCAACCACATCCCGGCCAAGTCGGCCTACAAGGACGTCATCGAGCCCGGCTTCTACATCGCGAACAGGCCGCACAAGAAGCAGAAGGTCAACAACGGCCCGGCCATCCGCATGGAGCGCGACCACCACGAGAAGCTCTACAGCACCGGCTACTCGCTGGAGTCCCAGGCGTGGCAGCAGTACCAGCGCGAGCTGATCAACTCCGGGCGGATCACCGAGGCGATGCGCATGGACATCGACGACATCAAGCGGCGCTTCCCCGGCACCTACGATCAGCACATCAAGGACATGGTCGACAGCCTGAAGGACAACAAGCCCCTCCAGGACATGCTGAAGAAGCGAGGATGGAAGATCGACGAGGCCGCCCTCCTCGCGTGAGGCCCGCGGCACGTCGTCCAGGACACCGAGGAAGACGAGGGACGGAACATGGAACTGGAACTGCTGCCGCTGGTCGGTGCGGGGCCGCTGCGGCTCGGCATGTCGCCGCAGGAGGCGCGTGACGCGGTCCAGGAGTGGGGGCTGCTGCGCGTGGCCTCCGGCGACCCGGAGCCGGGCCAGATCCTGCTCAAGCACGACGCGTCCGGCCTGAACGTGATGCTCGGGTTCACCAAGGGCGCGCTGAGCGGCGTGGAGCTGTTCCGCTTCCTGGAGGAGGACTCCGACGTCCGGGTGCTCCTCGACGGCCTCGACGTCTTCCGCACCCCGAGCGTGGACCTCTTCGAGCAGCTCGCGGAGCGCGGCCACGAGATCACCGAGAACGACCTCGGCTTCGACGAACTGCCCGCCCTGAAGGTGATCCTCGCCAACCAGAGCAGCTACGAGTACCCGGTGGACGAGGACGGCGACCCGCTCTACTACGACTACGTGCGCCTGGCGGACCGGATCTGACGCGCCGTGGACCGGCGGTGAACCCCCAGGAGAGCCCCGCCCGGCGCAGGCTCCGCGAGCGCCGGGAGCGGGCGGCCCTGGCGGCCGTCGAGTCGGGGCTCGGGGACCTGTGGACCGGGCGCGGCCTGACCCCGGACGCGGAGCCGACCTGGACCCGGGCCGCGATCGAGCGCGCCTGGTCGATCCACACCGAGCCGGACGCCCTGCTCCCCGACGACTGTCCGCCCGGCGTGCTCGACTCCTGGATCGAGGCCCGGCTCGCCGAGCGCGGCGTCGGCGGAGTCGTCCACGTGGCGAGCCATGTGCGCCCGCGCCCCTGGCTGGAGTGCCGGCTGCCCGCGACGGGCTGGGCTCAGCGGGTGCGGGGCGCGGTCGAGGAGCCCTGGATGTTCCTGTCCCTCCCGCTCGGCCGGCTCGTGATCGTCACGGAGGCGGAGCACTTCTTCGAGTGCCGCGCGGCCTCGGCCTGACCCCTTCGAAGGACCCTTCCCAGCGCGCCCACACGCCCGTTGCGCGATCCGTATTCTTCGGCCCATGGCCGCCAACGCATATGCCCTCATCGCCACCGACCTGGACGGAACGCTGCTGCGCGGCGACGACACGGTCTCCGACCGGACCCGCCGCGCGCTCGCCCTGGCCACCGCGACGGGGGCCCGGCACATCGTCGTGACGGGCCGGCCCGCACCCCGTGTCAAGGACCTCCTCGACAGCCTCGGCGGCGGCGGGCTCGCGGTGTGCGCGCAGGGGGCGCAGCTCTACGACGCCGGGACGGACCGGCTGCTCTGGTCCCGCACGCTGGACCGGGAGCTGGCCGAGCAGGCGCTCGGGAAGATCGAGGCGGAGGTCGGCCAGGTCCACGCGGCCGTCGACCAGGACGGCGTCGACGGCCTGACACTGATCGAGCCGGAGTACCGGATGCCGCACCCCACGCTCCCGGCACAGCCCGTGTGGCACCGGTCCGAGCTGTGGGAGCGGCCGATCAGCAAGGTGCTGCTGCGCCACTCCGAGCTCGGGGACGACGCGCTGGCGGCGGTCGCGCGGGGGGCGGTCGGGTCGCTCGCGACGGTCACGATGTCCGGGCCCGGCACGGTGGAGCTCCAGCCGCTCGGGGTCACCAAGGCGACGGGACTCGAACGCGCCGCGGAGCGGCTGGGCGCCGGGGCCGCGGAGACGATCGCCTTCGGTGACATGCCGAACGACGTGCCGATGTTCCGCTGGGCGGGGTGGGGGGTGGCGATGGCCGCCGCGCACCCCGAGCTGCTGGCCGTCGCCGACGAGGTGACTTCGTCGAACGAGGACGATGGTGTGGCGGTGACCCTGGAGCGCCTGTTCGGGGCGTGATCCGTCGCGTAGCCGGGTGCCGCTCCGGTGGGGGCTGGTCGCGCAGTTCCCCGCGCCCCTGAAATGCAGACGCTTCGCGTCGCATTTCCCCGATGGAGATGGCGCACGGAGTGTGCCCTTCAGGGGCGCGGGGAACTGCGCGACCAGCCACGACGGTGGGAGAGCCGCCCGCGAACAGGGACCGCGCAGACGGGAAGGCGCCCCTACCCCGAGACCCGCGGCACCTTGCGTTCCCAGGTCCGGTGGAAGACGACCTCGTCCCCGTCCCGGCACACGACCTCGTCGAACGTCACGAACTCCCGAGCCGTGCAGGAGACCTCCGACCGGCTGGAGACCCGCGCCTCCCACCCCCGCTCGGCCCGGTGCAGCCGCACCGACCACTCCGAGCGGGCCCGGGCCGACAGCGGGTCGTCCTCCCGCACGGCATACGTGTCCCGCCCGTCCTCGGCGTACTCGAGCCCGTCGGGATGGACCCGCACACCCCCGCCCCCGGCGACCGCTTCCAGCGTCCACTCGCCCGCGGCGACGTCCCGTACGACGAGCCGTTCGGGCCGCTCCTCCTCGTCGAGGGCGACGGGGCGGACGACGCCGAGGGGTTCGGACTGTTCGGGCCCGGCGAAGGCGGAGGGCGGGGCGGTCTCGGGGTCCTCCGAGCGGACGGGGAGTTCGAGGGCGCTGCCCGCCGGGTCGAGGGTGAAGCCGCGCTCGGAGCCGGGCTGGGGCCAGATCCAGGGCCAGTACGCGGAGGACACCGCGAGCCGGATCCGGTGCCCCGCGGGGAACACGTGCCCGATGCCGGTCAGCTCGAAGGTCACGTCCTCCGTCATGCCCGGAACCATCGGCACGTTCACCGAACACCCGTGCCGCGCCGTGAAGTTGAGCACGCCGCGCGTCACGAGCGTGGAGGAGCCGTCGGGCGCGACGTCGCACAGCCGGGCGATCGCCTGCCCGCGCGGCACGGGCGAGGTGACGCGGAGGCGGACCCGGGGCAGCCCGAGCACCGTGAGGCCGCCGGCCGGCACCACGAACTCGAAGCACGCCGACTTCGCGTCCTCGTCCCGCTGGTCCGGCGGCAGGTCCGCGTCGCCGCCGAGCGGCACGTAACGGCCCGCGTCCACGCCGGTCTGCTGCGGCGAGCGCACGAGCACGGGCGCGCCCTGGAGCTCGTACGAGGTCGGGGTGAGGTGCGGGGAGGGCCAGGAGGGCTCGCCGACCCAACGGCCGGGGAGCTCGGCGTAGACGGTGGCGGGCGGGTGGGAGTCGCTGATCCAGGCGCGGAGCTTCGGTTCCCTCATCACGCCGCTGTCCCGGTCCTTGAGCCAGTGGTCCCACCAGCGCAGGGTCTCCTGGAGGAAGCCGATGCCGGGGCCCGGCGGCCGGCAGCGGTCGGGGTACTGGTGCGACCAGGGGCCGACGATGCCCCGTACCCGGTCGTCGGGGAGTGCGGCGACGAGCCGCAGGACCGTGTCGCGGTACGGGTCGTGCCAGCCGCCGACCGCGAGGACGCCGGCCTCGATCGCCGCGTGGTCCTCGCGGACGGAGCCGCCGCCGCGGTGGGACAGCCAGGTGTGGACGGGCGGTTCGACCGCCTCCAGGCGCTCGGCCCAGATGTCCTTCCAGCGGTCGCCGACGAATTCGGGGTCCGGCGGCAGGGACGCGGCGGCGAGCAGCGCCGCCGACCGCGCGTGCAGGTCGGCGGCGAGCACGGAACCACCCGTGCGGTGCCGGTCGTTGTCCTCGTGACCGTCCGGGGCGCAGACGGTGACGACCGCCTTGAGCGGCTCGGGCGCGAGGGCCGCGATCCGCAGGCAGGCCAGGCCGCCCCGGCCGATGCCGAACATGCCGACGCCGCCGGTGGACCAGGGCCGCCCGGCCAGCCAGTTCACGACCTCGACCCCGTCGGCGAGCTCCTGCTCGCCGAGCGCCTCGCCCGGAAGGCCCTCCGAGTTGCCGTACCCGCGCACATCGACCCGTACGGAGGCGTAGCCGTGGCCCGCGTAGTAGGGATGCCGCTGGTGGTCGCGGGCGGCGGTCCGGTCGGAGAGACGGTGGGGGAGGTACTCCAGGAGGACGGGGACGGGCTCGTCGGTCGCGGGGCGCCACACGCGGGCGAACAGCGTCGTGCCGTCCGGCAGCGGGATCCGGACGTCCTCGTGGATCACGTCGAACGGCAGGTCGGTGCGGATGCGGGGTGTCGGCGGTTCCGGCGCGGTATCCGTGGCGGTGCGGGACAAGATGGTCACCCCTGGTCGTATCGGCTGATCAGGAACATACCGGGGGCGTCCGAAAGGCGCCTGGGCGGGACAGTCCGGGAAGGCGCCCCCTGTGATCGAAACGCGACCGGATACGCTGACTTGAGTGATGGCAGCGACACATCGACAAACCGTGTCATCGACCGAATGATCGACCGAGTTCGCCATGTGATCGTCGTGATCGTCAGCAGACAGGAGACCCACTCGTGACCGTCGTCGGGACTTTCGGTCTTAGCGTTCGGGACCAGGCTCTCGAAGCCGATGTCCAGGCCGGATTGGCGGCTGTCGAGGAGGGACTCCTCGAAGCCACCAAGAGCGAGGTTCCCTTCATCACGGAGGCGGCCCAGCATCTGGTGCGCGCCGGGGGCAAGCGCTTCCGGCCGCTGCTCGTGACGCTCGCCGCGCAGTTCGGCGACCCGTACGCGCCGGGCGTCGTGCCCTCGGCCGTCGTCGTCGAGCTCACCCACCTCGCCACGCTCTACCACGACGACGTGATGGACGAGGCGGACGTGCGCCGCGGCGTGCCCAGCGCCAACCAGCGCTGGGGCAACTCGGTGGCCGTCCTCACCGGCGACTTCCTCTTCGCCCGCGCCTCGCACATCCTCGCCGACCTCGGCCCGGACGCCGTCCGCATCCAGGCGGAGGCGTTCGAGCGCCTCGTCACCGGCCAGATCCTGGAGACCGCGGGCCCGGCCGACGGCCGCGACCCGGTCGACCACTACCTGGACGTGCTCGGTGGCAAGACCGGCTCGCTGATCGCCGTGGCGTGTCGTTTCGGCGCCATGATGTCCGGCGCCGACGAGACCGTCGTCGACGTCCTCACCCAGTACGGCGAGCGGCTCGGCGTCGCCTTCCAGCTCGCCGACGACGTGCTCGACATCGCCTCCGACTCGCACGAGTCCGGCAAGACCCCGGGCACCGACCTGCGCGAGGGCATCCCGACGCTGCCCGTGCTGCGGCTGCGCGAGCGCGCCGAGAAGCTCGGCCTGGCCGAGGACCTGGCGCTCGTCGAGCTCCTGGACTCCGACCTCACCGACGACGCGCGCCACGCCGAGGCCCTCACCCGGCTGCGCGCCCACCCGGCACTCGAACAGGCCCGCCGCGACACGGTGCGCTACGCGGAGGAGGCGCGCTCCGCGCTCGCCCCGCTGCCCGAGTGCGAGGCCAAGTCCGCGCTGGTCGAGCTGTGCGACGCCGTGGTGCACCGGGCCGGCTGAGCCGCCTCCGCTGCGCCACCCGGAGGGGATGTGACGCCCCGTGTCATCCCGTAGGCGTACGCGGAGTTGATCCCGGGGTCTGACGCCTTCGCGGTGCCGGTTTGGTCAGATTGAGTCATCCACTCCTTACCGATTCAGGACCGATTCGGGTGAGAATGGCGGCTCGGAGTGGGACACAGACCGACGAGTGCACAGGACGGTAGGCCGCCGCCGATCACGGAGGTAGGGCAACAGACATGGCACCGTACGCATCCGAAGACAGCCAGGACGGCGGGGGCGCCGGCACCGGCGCCGGGCGGCGCAGGGCGGCCCGGTACGCGGTCCCCGTGGCGGTGATCGGGGTGGCCGCGGCGACGATCGGGCTGGTCCCGGCGCTCGCCGACTCGGGCGACCCCGACCTGCCGAAGATCACGGCTCAGGAACTCCTGGAGAAGATCGCGGCCTCGGACACCGAGCAGCTGTCCGGCACCGTGAAGATCCACACCGATCTGGGGCTGCCCGCGCTGGGCGGCGGCGCGGCCGGCATGCTCGGCGGCGGCGGTGGTGACGAGGGCGGCGGCGACGGCTCCTCGGCCGACCCCAAGGCCAAGCTCACCGAGCTGGCCACCGGCACCCACACGCTGCGCGTCGCGGCGGACGGCCCGGACCGGCAGAAGCTGTCGATCCTCGACGACGCCGCCGAGTACAGCGTGATCCACAACGGCGCCGACGTGTGGGCCTACGACAGCAAGTCGAACGAGGCGTACCACGCGAAGGACACCGGAAAGCACGACGGCTCCGGCGACCGGGCGAAGGAGCGCGGGGACGAGCTGCCCGCCACCCCGAAGGAGCTCGCGGACGAGATCATCAAGGCGTCCGGCGACACCACCGCGTACAGCGTGGACGGCACGTCGCAGGTCGCGGGCCGGGACGCGTACCGGCTGCAGATCAAGCCCAAGCAGTCCGGTTCGACGGTCGGCGCGGTCACGATCGCCGTCGACGCGAAGACCGGTACGCCGCTGAAGTTCACGCTGACCCCGGCGAGCGGCGGCGCGGCCGTCGTCGACGCCGGCTTCACCAGCGTCGACTTCGGCAAGCCGGCCGCGTCCACCTTCGAGTTCAAGCCGGCCAAGGGCACCAAGGTCACCGAGGCCGACGAGCTGAAGGGCAAGGAGCTCAAGGACCACGAGCTCAAGGGCAGGGGCGAGCAGCCCGGCGACCACCCACAGCGCGCGCCGAAGGGCGCCGAGGGCGTCGACGGGGCCCAGGGCCCGAAGATCATCGGCGAGGGCTGGACCTCGATCGCGGAGCTGAAGCTGCCGGAGGGCGCGGGCCTCGCGGGAGGCGGCGCGGCCCCGGAGGGCATGCCGGCCGACGCCCAGACGTTCCTGGACTCGCTCGGCGACAAGGTCAAGGGCGACTTCGGCACGGGCACGGTCTACTCGACCCGCCTGATCAACGTGCTGATCACCGAGGACGGCAAGGCCTACGCCGGAGCCGTCACCAAGGAAGCGCTGGTGAAGGCCGCCGAGGCGCGCTGATCCGGAGCGAACCGAAGCGGTGCGGGGGTGGGGCGTCATGCCCCGCCCCCGCACTGCGTCCATCCGAGCCGATCCGAGGGAGGGGCAGTGGCCACGCCGGTCAGCGGGACCCAGCCGGTCATCGAGACGCACGAGCTCAGCAAGCGGTACCGCGGCGGACAGCTCGCGGTCGACGGGCTGAGTCTGACCGTCCCGGAGGGCGCCGTCTTCGGCTTCCTCGGGCCGAACGGGTCGGGCAAGACGACCACCATCCGCATGCTGATGGGCCTGATCGAGCCGACCTCCGGCGCCGCGCACGTGCTCGGCCGGCCGATGCCGAAGGCGACCCGGACGGTGCTCCCGCAGGTCGGCGCGCTGATCGAGGGCCCCGCCCTGTACGGGTTCCTCTCTGGCCGGGACAACCTGCTGCGCTACGACGCGGCGGACCCGACGGCCGACCCCCGCACCCGCCGGGCCCGGGTGGGCGCGGCCCTGGACCGGGTGGGCCTGGCGGCCGCCGCGGGCAAGAAGGCGAAGGCGTACTCGCTGGGCATGAAGCAGCGGCTCGGGCTCGCGGCCGCGCTGCTCCAGCCGCGCCGGCTGCTGGTCCTGGACGAGCCGACGAACGGCCTGGACCCGCAGGGCATGCGCGAGATCCGCACCCTGGTGCGGGAGCTGGCCTCCGACGGCACGACCGTCTTCCTGTCCTCGCACCTGCTCGACGAGATCGAGCAGGTCTGCACGCACGCGGCCGTGATGACGCGCGGCCGGCTGATCACCCAGGGCCCGGTCGCCGAGCTCGCGGCGGGCGCCCGCGGCACGCTCAGGGTGACGACGCCCGACCCGGCGGACGCGGCCCGCGTCCTGAAGGAGCACGGGATCACGGTCCTGGAGAGCGCGGAGGACCGGGTCACCGCCGACCCGCCGCCCCCGGAGACGGACCTGGCGGACCTGAACGCGGCGCTGGTCGCCGCGGGAGTACGCGTACGGGGCTTCGGTGTGGAGCGGGCCTCGCTGGAGGACGCCTTCGTGGCGCTGACCGGGGAGGGCTTCGATGTCGCGGGCTGAGACGGCGGCGGCGCCGGTGGTGCGGGCGAGCCGCTTCTGGTGGACGTTCGGCCTGTTCCGGAGCGAGCTGGGTACGACGTTCCGGCGCTGGCGCACGCTCGCGCTGCTCGCCGTCCTGGCGGGGGTGCCCGTCCTGATCGGCGTCGCGGTGAAGATCGAGACGAGCGGCGGCTCGGGGGTCGGCGGGGGAGGGCCCGAGGGCGGCGGCCCCGCGTTCATCGCGCAGATCACGAACAACGGGCTGTTCCTGGTGTTCACGGCGCTGGCCGCGACGCTGCCGTTCTTCCTGCCGATGTCGGTCGGGGTGATCGCGGGCGACGCGGTGGCGGGCGAGGCCAACGCGGGCACCCTGCGCTACCTCCTGGTGGCCCCGGCGGGACGCACCCGCCTGCTGCTCACCAAGTACGCGACGACGATGACGTTCTGCGTCGTGGCGACGCTCGTGGTGGCGGTGTCGGCACTGGTCACCGGGGCGATCCTGTTCCCGCTCGGCGATCTGACGACCATCTCGGGGACCACGATCGGCTTCGGCGAGGGCCTCGGCCGCGCCTTCCTGATCGCCGTCGTGGTGGCGCTGTCCCTGGTCGGCATCGCCGCGCTCGGCCTGTTCGTCTCGACGCTGACGAACAGCGGGATCGCGGCGATGGCCACCACCGTCGGCCTGCTGATCACGGTCCAGATCCTCGACCAGATCCCGCAGCTGCACGCGATCCAGCCGTACTTCTTCTCCCACTACTGGCTGTCCTTCGCCGACCTGATGCGCGAGCCGGTCTACTGGACCGAGCTGGTCAAGAACCTCGAACTGCAGGCCCTGTACGCGGCGGTCTTCGGCTCGGCGGCCTGGGCCCGCTTCACGGCGAAGGACATCACCGCCTGATCACTCCGTGTCGTACGGGTACCGCGCGAGCGGAGCGTCCTGGGCGAAGAAGGTCTTGGCGCGGGTGAGCGCGGCGGTGTCGGTGAGGACGTCGCCGGGCTTGCTGCCGTTGCCGAGCAGGACGCCGCCGAAGCGCATGCCGAGGTAGGCCGCCGAGTGGTTCAGCGTGCCGACGAGCGGGTCGGCGACGACCTCCTCGGTGTGGGCGAGCGCGGTCACGCCCCACAGGGTGCGCCCGCCGAGCGTGTCCTTGAAGTCGACGCCGGGAGTGCGCAGCCAGCCCGACCAGTGGTCGAGGTAGCGCTTGGTGAGCGTGGAGACCGAGTACCAGTACAGCGGCGAGACGATCACGAGGTCGGTCGCGGCGAGCGTGGCGTCGAGCAGCAGGGCGGCCGCGCCGTCGCGCGGCCGCACATGGTCGCTGTCGTGCCGCAGGTCCTCGAACTCGGGCAGCCGGTGCTCGGAGAGGTCGATCCAGGTCTGTCCGGTGCTCGGCGGCAGCTGCTCGGCCGCCTTGCGGGCGAGGATCTCGGAGTTGCCGCCGGAACGGCTGCTGCCGAGCACGAACAGGAAATTGCGGTCGGACATGGCTCCCCCTGGGACGCGGAACGGTCAGTACATGCATACGCAGTATATGCAGATGCATGAAACTTTGGGGAGCCCGAGCCCGAGCGCGAGTCGATCCCGAGTCGATGTCGAGCCGATCCCGAGCCCGAGCCGAGGCCAGGGGCGGCCGCCTCACTGCACGTCGAACTCGTTCCCCTCCGGGTCGGTCATCGCCACCCACGAGCCGCCCTTCTCCTTGAACTCGCCGACGGTGCGCGCCCCGAGCCCGGTCAGCCGCTCGACCTCGGCGGCCCTCCGCTCGGCGCCCACGTGCAGGTCGATGTGCAGCCGGTTCTTGCCGGACTTCGCCTCCGGGACGCGCTGGAAGAGGATCCGCCGCCCGAGCCCGGTGCCGCTTTCCTCGTCCACCCGGTCCTCCGGGTGCCGTACGGCCACCAGGTCGCGGAACGCGCGGCGCCCCCAGCGCTCCACCGTGTCGCCCTCGTCGAGCGCCCCGAACCCGAGCAGCCTTCCGATCAGCGCCGCGTTGTCCTCGATCTCGTAGCCGAGGGCGGCGGCCCAGAACTCGGCCTGGGCGTGCGGGTCGGCGGCGTCGACGACGAGCTTCCAGTCATAGGTCATGTGACCAGTTATAGAGCGGCATTAGGACAGAACCAGGACGCTTCGGAGCATCGGCTCACTTACGATGATCTTCGCTCGAACGGCCGGGGGGCCGGCGGGCGGCGGCGGACGCCAGGGGGGTGACGCCGCACGGGGGCTTGGGACATGTGCAGCCTTGGGGGCGCGTGATGTCGGGAAGACGCTGGATAGGCCCAGTGGTGACGCTGGCCGTCGTCCTGGGCGGGATCGGGTCGCTCGTGGCCTGGTACCTGTCGAACGAGGGCTATCTGCCGGGGGACGCCATGGTGCGGTCCTGGTCGGCGCAGAAGGACCGGGCGGGGGAGGCCGGCACGGCGGACGACAACTGGGTCGTCGGTGACGTCGCCGTCCGCAGCAAGGACGACGCGGTCACCGGGTACGGGATCGCCGCGGGCCAGGACGGCAAGAAGCTCTGGGAGTACGTGCCGCCGGGCCGGGGCGAGATCTGCGGCACCGCGGAGCACGCGGGCACGGGGGCCGTCCTGGTCGCCCGGGGCGCGGCCGGCGGCGACGTCGCCGGGCTGCCCGGAGCCGGCTGTACGACGATCCTGGCGCTGGACGCCAAGGACGGCCGGGAACTGTGGAAGGAAGAGGCGAAGCCCGCGAAGGACGCGTTCGGCGACGCCGTCCCGGGGAGCGCCCCGACCCTGGACGCGCGCGGTGACCTCGCCGTGGTCGCCCAGGACCGGCGCCGCCCGGAGCCCGACGCGCAGGGCAACCCGGTGCGGCAGAACGGCAAGAGCGACGACGTGACGCTCCGCGGCCTGGACCTGCGCACCGGCAAGCTCCGCTGGACGGCCGAGCTGCCCGACCGGTGCGGGCCGCAGAGCGTCTCCATGGGCGAGAAGCGCGTCTTCGCGGTCCTCTCCTGCGACGCGGGCGGACGGGACGAGCGGGAGGTGTCCGAGCTGACCGTGGCGGCGTTCGACCGCGCGACCGGCGCTCTGGCGTGGAACGCGCCGATCGACGACCGGCGTCCGCTCGACCCGAAGACGGCGGTCGGCATCGAGTCGGTCGACCCGCTGGTGCTCTCGGTCGGTGCGGCCCCGGACAATCCGGCGACCAGCAACCCGTCGGCGAGCGAGGCCGGTGTGTTCGTCCCGTTCGACGCGAACGGCCGCCCGGGTCCCGTCATCGACGCCTCGCGCGACAAGGGCGTGATCAACGCGGGCGACCGGATGCAGACGGCGGTCGCCGGCGACCGGCTCTACGCGCTGTCCGGCTACTGGCAGAAGGGCAACCACGACATCGTCGTCGCCTTCGACCTCAAGACCGGCGAACAGGTCTGGTCGGAGGAGATGGACAACCCGGCCCCGGCACTGGCGGTGCTCGATGGGCGGGTGACGGTCCTGAACGAGTGGTCCACCCAGGCGGAGGCGATCACCACCGTGGTCGAGCTCGACCCCGACGACGGCGAAGAGCTCGACGAACGCCACTTCCGGGACGAGGTGCCGGGTCCCGTGGGCGGGATGTACGCGCACGACGGGCGGCTCATCACGGCGAGCCAGGGCGGCGGCGCCCCGTTCACCGCCTACGAGCGCTGGTGACCACCGGCACCTGGCTGGCGCCGGCTGACTAGACCGTCCCGACCGCCTCGTCGGCCGCGCTCTTCCCGGAACCGGAGGGCGTGGCGGCCGCGGCGGCCCGGGCCGCGCGGGCCAGCTCCGTGCGGCCCGCGCGGGCGGTGCGCAGGGCGTCCCAGGTCAGCACGATCAGGGCGACCCAGACCAGGCCGAACCCGGCCCAGCGCTCGACCGGCATCTCCTCGTGGAAGTAGGCGATGCCGAGCAGGAACTGGAAGACCGGGGCCAGGTACTGGAGCAGGCCGAGGGTGGACAGCGGGACGCGGATCGCGGCCGCGCCGAAGCACACCAGCGGGATCGCCGTCACCAGGCCGGTCGACGCGAGCAGCGCCGCGTGCCCCGGGCCCTCCGCGGTGAACGTGGAGCCGCCCTGGGCGGTCAGCCAGAGCAGATAGCCGAGTGCGGGCAGGAACTGCACGGCGGTCTCGGCGGCCAGCGACTCCAGACCGCCCAGGTTCACCTTCTTCTTCACGAGCCCGTACGTGCCGAACGAGAACGCGAGGATCAGCGAGATCCACGGCGGCCGCCCGTAGCCGATCGCCAGGACGAGCACCGCGAGGACGCCCGTGCCGACGGCCGCCCACTGCGCGGGCCGCAGCCGCTCCTTGAGGAGCAGGACGCCGAGCGCGATCGAGACCAGCGGGTTGATGAAGTAGCCGAGCGAGGCCTCGACGACATGGCCCGCGTTGACGGCCCAGATGTAGAAGCCCCAGTTCACGGTGATCACGGCCGCGGCGATCGTGACGAGCCCGAGCCGCTTCGGCTGCCGCAGCAGCTCCCGCAGCCAGCCCCACTTGCGCACGAAGAGCAGCGCGACGGCGACGACGACCAGCGACCACACCATCCGGTGGGCCAGGATCTCGATCGCCCCGGCGGGCTTGAGCAGCGGCCAGAACAGGGGCACGAGGCCCCACATCCCGTACGCCGCGAATCCGTTGACGAGGCCGATGCGGCTCTCGTTCCTCGCCTGCTGCGCCGCAGCCCCTGCCGCCCCGTCCTCCACGGACCCTCCTCAAGACACACGGCAGCCCCGCGGCGGCCATCAAGCAAGGTAGCGCCGCGGGGCGGTCCATGTCATGCCCGTATCGCCATACGGTCCTGACGGGCGTTCTCGGAGGTCAGCCGACGACGGTCCAGGTGTCGCCGCCCGCGAGGAGCGCGGCCAGGTCGCCCTTGCCGTCTCTCTCGACGGCGGTGTCCAGTTGCTCGGACATCTGGACGTCGTAGACGGGCCGGCGGACGTTGCGGAACACGCCGATCGGCGTGTGGTGCAGGGTGTCCGGGTCGGCCAGCCGGGACAGGGCGAAGGCGGTGGTCGGCGACGCGGCCTGCGCGTCGTGGACCAGGATGTCCGCCCGGTTCGCGTCGGTGACCGGCACGACCTTCAGGTCGCCGGTGGCCTGGTCGCGCACGACGCCCTTGGCCCCGTCGGCCCCGAAGGTGATCGGCTGCCCGTGCTCCAGGCGGATCACGGCCTCCTCGGCCTGCTCCTTGTCCTTGAGGACCTCGAAGGCGCCGTCGTTGAAGATGTTGCAGTTCTGGTAGATCTCCACCAGCGCCGTGCCGGGGTGCTCGGCCGCCTCGCGCAGCACCGACGTGAGGTGCTTGCGGTCCGAGTCCACGGTCCGGGCCACGAACGAGGCCTCCGCGCCGATGGCGAGGGACACCGGGTTGAAGGGCGCGTCGAGCGACCCCATCGGCGTCGACTTGGTGATCTTCCCGACCTCGGAGGTGGGGGAGTACTGGCCCTTGGTGAGTCCGTAGATCCGGTTGTTGAAGAGGAGGATCTTGAGGTTGACGTTGCGGCGCAGGGCGTGGATGAGGTGGTTGCCGCCGATGGAGAGGGCGTCGCCGTCGCCGGTGACGACCCAGACGCTGAGGTCGCGGCGTGAGGAGGCGAGGCCGGTGGCGATGGCGGGGGCGCGGCCGTGGATGGAGTGCATGCCGTACGTGTTCATGTAGTACGGGAAGCGGGAGGAGCAGCCGATGCCGGAGACGAAGACGATGTTCTCCTTGGCGAGGCCGAGTTCGGGCATGAAGCCCTGGACGGCCGCGAGGATCGCGTAGTCACCGCATCCCGGGCACCAGCGCACCTCCTGGTCGGACTTGAAGTCCTTCATGGACTGCTTGGCCTCGGCCTTGGGCACCAGGTTCAGGAGTGACTCAGTCATCGATGGTCTCCTTGAGAGCCGTGGCGAGCTGCTCCGCCTTGAACGGCATGCCGTTGACCTGGTTGTAGCTGTGGGCGTCGACGAGGTACTTCGCCCGGACGAGGGTGGCGAGCTGTCCCAGGTTCATCTCCGGGATCACCACCTTGTCGTAGCGCTTCAGCACCTCGCCGAGGTTGGCGGGGAAGGGGTTGAGGTGGCGCAGGTGGGCCTGGGCGATGGTGTCGCCGGCGGTGCGCAGGCGGCGGACGGCGGCGGTGATGGGGCCGTAGGTGGAGCCCCAGCCGAGGACGAGGGTGTCGGCGTCGCCGGTGGGGTCGTCGACCTGGAGGTCGGGTACCTGGATTCCGTCGATCTTGGCCTGGCGGGTGCGGACCATGAGGTCGTGGTTGGCCGGGTCGTAGGAGATGTTGCCGGTGCCGTCCTGCTTCTCGATGCCGCCGATGCGGTGTTCGAGGCCCGGGGTGCCGGGGATCGCCCAGGGGCGGGCGAGGGTCTGGGGGTCGCGCTTGTAGGGCCAGAAGACCTCGGTGCCGTCGTCCAGGGTGTGGTTGGGGCCCTGGGCGAACCGGGTGCGCAGATCGGGGAGTTCGTCGACCTCGGGGATCCGCCAGGGTTCCGATCCGTTGGCGAGGTAGCCGTCGGACAGGAGGAAGACGGGGGTGCGGTAGGTGACCGCGATCCGGGCCGCTTCCAGGGCCGCGTCGAAGCAGTCGGCGGGTGTGCGGGGCGCGACGATCGGTACCGGGGCCTCGCCGTTGCGGCCGTACATGGCCTGGAGGAGGTCGGCCTGTTCGGTCTTGGTGGGCAGGCCGGTGGAGGGGCCGCCGCGCTGGATGTCGACGACGATCAGGGGCAGTTCGAGCGACACGGCCAGGCCGATGGTCTCGGACTTCAGTGCCACGCCGGGGCCGGAGGTGGTGGTGACGGCGAGGCTGCCGCCGAAGGCCGCGCCGAGTGCGGCGCCGATACCGGCGATCTCGTCCTCGGCCTGGAAGGTGCGCACGCCGAAGTTCTTGTGCCTGGACAGCTCGTGCAGGATGTCCGAGGCCGGCGTGATCGGGTACGAGCCCAGGTAGAGCGGCAGATCGGCCTGGGTCGAGGCGGCGATCAGGCCGTACGAAAGGGCCAGGTTCCCCGAGATGTTGCGGTACGTGCCCGTCGGGAACGCGGTGGAGGCCGGCGCGACCTCGTAGGAGACCGCGAAGTCCTCGGTGGTCTCACCGAAGTTCCAGCCGGCGTGGAACGCGGCCAGGTTCGCCTTCATGATCTCGGGCTTGCGGCCGAACTTGGCCTTGAGGAACTTCTCTGTGCCCTCGGTGGGCCGGTGGTACATCCACGACAGCAGGCCCAGCGCGAACATGTTCTTGCTGCGCTCGGCCTCCTTGCGCGAGAGGTCGAACTCCTTCAGGGCCTCCACCGTGAGCGTCGTGAGCGGCACCGGATGCACGTGATACGCGTCCAGCGAACCGTCCTCCAGCGGACTGACGTCGTAACCGACCTTCGCCATCGCCCGCTTGGTGAACTCGTCCGTGTTCACGATGAGTTCCGCACCCCGCGGCACATCGGCGATGTTCGCCTTCAGCGCGGCCGGGTTCATCGCCACCAGAACGTTCGGCGCATCACCCGGCGTCAGGATGTCGTGGTCCGCGAAATGCAGCTGGAACGACGAAACGCCCGGCAGTGTGCCTGCGGGCGCCCTGATCTCCGCCGGGAAGTTCGGCAGAGTCGAAAGATCATTGCCGAACGACGCCGTCTCCGATGTGAAACGGTCGCCCGTGAGCTGCATGCCGTCACCGGAGTCGCCCGCGAACCGGATGATGACCCGGTCCACGCGCCGCACGTCCTTGCCCGGTGCCCCCGCGTGTGTGCGCTGTTCTCCGACGACCGCGCTGTCGGCCCCGTCGGCCTGCTCGGCGGTGCTACTGACCTGGCTGGTCACTGAACTGGACCTCCCTCGAGGCGGCTGTGCGGGCTGGGCCGTCCCACCGGCCTTCCCAAGGTCCACCCTACGTCTGTAAGGGTCACCTTCCTCTGAGCGATCGCCGCATGGACCGCATATTGAGACGTCGTCTCGTCCCGGTTCGCCATGGTCCGTCCGCCCCCTGGGGTCCCGCTCGCGCCCTACTCGAAGACGCAGGCCGCGCGTCCTTTGGTTCTGGTTCCGGTGTCGTGCGTGTGCTGTGTGCGGTGCCGTGCGGTGTCACGCGGTGTCGCTTTTGTGTCGTGCGGCACGGGTCGGTGCACCGGCGGCGCACCGGTGCGCCGGGTCGGCGTACCGGTGTGTCCGACCGGCGCACGGGTGAACCTCGTCGTCGTGCCGCTATCTGACAGAGTGTCAGGTGCTTACGAGTTCAGGTAGGTCAGGACGGCCAGAACGCGACGGTGATCCCCGTCACTCGGCGACAGCCCCAGCTTCAGGAAGATGTTGCTCACGTGCTTCTCGACCGCGCCGTCGCTCACGACGAGCTGGCGGGCGATCGCCGAGTTCGTCCGGCCCTCCGCCATCAGGCCCAGGACCTCGCGCTCACGCGGGGTGAGGTTCGCGAGGACGTCCTGCTTGCGGCTGCGGCCCAGCAGCTGGGCGACCACCTCGGGGTCCAGGGCCGTGCCGCCCTGCGCCACCCGTACCACCGCGTCCACGAACTCCCTGACCTCGGCCACCCGGTCCTTGAGCAGGTAGCCCACACCGTGGCTGGAACCCGCCAGCAGCTCCGTCGCGTATTGCTCCTCCACGTACTGGGAGAGGACCAGGACGCCCAGGCCCGGGAAGCGGCCGCGCAGCTGGACGGCGGCGCGGACGCCCTCGTCCGTGTGCGTCGGGGGCATCCGGACGTCCGCGACCACCACGTCGGGGAGCTGGTCCTGGTCACCCAGCTCGGTGATCGTCTTGACCAGGGCCTCACCGTCGCCGACGCCCGCGACGACCTCGTGCCCGCGGTCGGTCAGCAGCCGGGTCAGGCCCTCCCTGAGCAGCACTGAATCCTCGGCGATGACCACTCGCACCCTGACCTCCACGATTCTCTGTCCCCCCGCCTGTCGTCCCTGACGGGGTCCAGCATTACAGCCCCTACGCCCCGGCGTGGCCCACCGCGACATTTGGCCCGGGGCGGGTGGGGTGACCCGGCTTCCTGGGAGCGGGGGGCGACCCGACCGGGCCGGCACTGATGCGAGCCGGCCGCCCGGTCCGCCGCCGACCCGAGCCGACTGACGGGGCCCGCGCCGAGGCTCCCGCGCTGGGTGAACCGGCTGACGGGGCCCGGGCCGAGGGTCCCGCGCTGGGTGAGCCGGCTGACGGGTCCCGGGCCGAGGGGGCCCGCGCTGGGGTGTACCGGCTGACGGGTCCCGGGCTGGGGTGAGCCGGCTGACGGGGCCGGCGCCGCTCCGAGCCGGCTGACGGGTCCCGGGCCCTTCGCCGCTTCTACGGGACTGCGCCGCCCTGCCCGTCCACGCGGCCCTATTGCCCGCCCCCTTCTCCCACCCTCCCGCCCCCTCCGGGGACGTCGGCCCGGCGCCCGGCCTCGGGGAGTGCGTCTCCCTGGGTACGCGTTCCGGTCGCCCCCACCTTGGGGCAGCCCCGGCTTCCGGCCGCCGGCAACCTCGGGCAGCCACGCCGTGCCGCGCCTGGCCCCGACCCCTTTCCCACCCGCCTGCCCCCTCCGGGGACGTCGGCCCGCGCCGGGCCTCAGGCGGTACGTCCCCCGGTTACGCGGTACGGGTCCATCGCGGGGCGGGGCTGTATCGACGTACGGCTCCGCTGCGGGCGCGCTCCGTCGCGGGGTGCGACCGACGGCCCCTGGGGCACGCGGAGCGTGTCTTCAGGGGCGCGGGGAACTGCGCGACCAGCCACGACGGCGCAGTAGTCGGGGGCGATGCTCAGCCCCTACGGCGCCGACGCCCGCAGCTGAGGCCGACCGATTCGCGCACCCGGCACCTGGGTGCCGCCTTGCCCACCCGTGCCGCCCCAGGCGGCAGACTGCCCAAGGCTAGGTCGATGCGACCGGGTGCATCCCCGGAGCCGGGGTGCCGTCCTAAGACGTCCCCGGCCCGGCACCCCCAAGCACCACCGCCCGCCCCCAAACCCGCCCAAAATCGAGCGGGCGCCGGGCGCCCGGCGCCGGGCGGCGATGGGGTGGCCCGCACGCAGACGTACCCCCCGCCGCCGCAAGGCTCACGCTCGGCGCCAAGGCAGCTCCGCCGTGACACGGGTCGGACCGCCGGGGGCCGAGTTCACCAGGAGGATTCCGTCGACCGCCTCGATGCGGTCACGGAGCCCGGCCAGCCCGCTCCCGCCGGAGGCCTCCGCCCCGCCGACCCCGTTGTCGTACACCTGGAGCATGAGCCGCCCCCCGGCCCGCCACACGTCCACCGACGCCCGCGTGGCCCGGCTGTGCTTGCTGATGTTCTGGAGCAGCTCGGAGACGGTGAAGTACGCGATGCCCTCGATCGCCGGCGCGGGCCGCTCCGCGAGGTCGACCTCGACCGTCACCGGCACGGTGCAGCGCGAGGCGACGGAGGAGAGGGCGGCGTCGAGGCCGCGGTCGGTGAGCACCGCCGGGTGGATGCCGCGGGCCAGGTCACGGAGTTCCTGGAGCGCCGTCTTCACCTCGCCGTGCGCGTCGGAGACCATCCGCGCCGCCGCCTCCGGGTCCTCCGCGAGCTTCTCCTTCGCGAGCCCGAGATCCATGGCGAGCCCGACGAGCCGCGCCTGCGCCCCGTCGTGCAGGTCCCGTTCGATGCGCCGCAGGTCGGCGGCGGCGGTGTCGACGACGACTCCGCGGTCGGACTCCAGTTCCACGACGCGGGTCTGGAGCCGCGACGGGCCGAGCAGTCCGACGACCGCCAGCCGGTCGACCGTCGTCAGCGCCCGGATCACCCAGGGCGTCACAAGGGTCACGGCGAGTCCGATCAGCGCGGTGACGGTGATCTCGAAGGGGTTGTCCAGGTAGACGGAGTGGGCCTCGTCGCCGTAGAGCTGGATGCCGCCCTGGCCGCCGTACATGGGGAAGACCCACTGCCACAGGGGGTACGTGAGCAGGGTCCAGCCGGTCGTCCAGAACGCCACGGCCACCCCGAAGGAGAAGACCGCCCACGGCAGGTGCAGCACCCCGTACAGCAGGCTCCGCCAGGAGACCCCGCTCTTGAGGACGGCCCCGATCCACCCCATCGGCCCGTTCTTGCGGGGCCGCACCGGCTCGGGCGAGCCGACCGTGACCCCGAGCAGGGTCCGGGCCCGGACCCGTTCGAGCGCCCCGAACCCGCGCGCCCCGGCGAGCGCGCCCGCGAGGACCGGCACCCCGATGAACGTGATGAGCAACCCCGCGCCCAGCGACACCATGGTCACGGCCCACACGAACCCGGCGATCGCGATCGGCAGGCTGAGCAGCACGTAGGCGAACTCGCGCCAGGCCCGCCCCTCGATCGGCGCCCGCAGCCCGGCCGGCAGCCGCCCGAGCCCGCGCCGCGGCCCGCCCCCGCCGCCCCGGTGCTCGTGGTCGTCGCGCTCGTCGTACGCGTACGAGTACTCGCCCCGGTGTCCGTACTGCTGCGTGGCCATGGACGTCATCCGTTTCTGTCGTTCCGTCGCGTTCGGCGAACCCGCTCGGCTCCCGTTCTGCCCTGTGCTCCAGCCTCCCGGCCGGCCGTGTCCCGGACCATCCGGCGGGTCGGCGTCTGCGACCGGGGGTTTTCCCTACCTCTGGCGCGCGACCGGGCCCGGTTCCCGGTCCCGCCACGGCAGCTCCGCCGTCACCGTCGTGCCCGCGCCCTCCGGCGAGTCCACGACGAACAGCCCGTCGACCGCCCCGAGCCGCTCCGCGAGCCCGGCCATCCCCGTGCCCTTGTCGACGGACGCGCCGCCGCGCCCGTCGTCGCGTACCTGGATGAGCAGCCGCTCCTCGGTCCGCCACACGTCGACCGAGGCCTGGGCCGCCCCGCTGTGCTTGCTGATGTTCTGGAGCAGCTCGGAGACGGTGAAGTACGCGATGCCCTCGATCGCCTCGGCGGGCCGGGCCGGCAGTTCGACGGTCACCTTCACCGGCACCGTGCAGCGCGAGGCCACGGAGGAGAGGGCGGCGTCGAGGCCCCGGTCGGTCAGCACCGCCGGATGGATCCCGCGGGCCAGGTCGCGCAGCTCCTGGAGCGCCAGCTTCACCTCGCCGTGCGCCTCGTCGACCATCGCGGCGACGGTGTCGTCGACCTGCCCCTCCGCCAGCTTCTCCTTGGCCAGGCCGAGCCCCATCGCCAGGTTGACGAGCCGCGCCTGCGCCCCGTCGTGCAGGTCCCGTTCGATGCGCCGCAGGTCGGCGGCGGCGGTGTCCACGACGACCCCGCGGTCGGACTCCAGTTCGGCGATGCGCCGCTCCAGCTCGTCCGAGGGGGAGAGCAGGGCACGCACCATCGCCCGGTCCGCGTTGGTCAGGCCCCGCGCGATGAACGGCAGCACCGGCCACAGCACGAACAGGCCCACCAGCGTCACCGCGAACGTCAGCACGCCCCAGGGCAGCCGGATCACCACGTACAGGACGCTGCGCCAGCCCACCGGGTCCTTCAGGCCGTTCCACAGCCAGCCGAAGAAGCCGCCCGCGCGCCGCACCGGCAGCGGACTCGGCTCCTCCACCCGCACCCCGAGCAGCGCCCGGGCCCGCGCCCGCTCCGCCCGCCCCAGCATCCGCGCGCCCCGCAGCCCGGCCGCGATCAGCGGCAGCCCGATCACGGTGACGGTGAGACCGGCGCCGAGCGCCAGCATCGTCACCGCGTACACGAAGCCGAACACGGCCAGCGGGAAGCTGCTCAGCAGGAACGCGATCTCTTTCCACGTGTGCCCGTCGTACGCGAAGCGCGCCGGGGGCAGCGCCGGCGGGGCGCCGGGGGTGTCGACTGGGGGGACAAGTGGCTCGGTCATAGCCGAAAGGGTGCCCTGCGCGCGTGACCGGACGCCATGAGGCGGACCGCCCGGGACGAACGGGGGATAACCCCACCTCGCGCGGTGGACCCGTGTCCGCGCCTCGGACCAGGCTGCTTACCCTCCCTTTAACAGGCCCTAGACTCCCGTGCGTACAGATCGTCCGTACAGATCGTCGAACACGACGAACACGACGAAACCAGCACAGCGAAGCCAACACAACGAACACGCGAGGGGCGCTGAGACGTGACCGTCATCGCGGTGGACTACTTCCGGTCGTACTCGGTGGTCGGACTGCTCGCCGTCGTCGGCGTGCTGTTCGTCGCCGTCGCCTTCGGCGCGGGCCGCCTGCTGCGGCCGGTGGCGCCGACCCCGGAGAAACTCCTCACCTACGAGTGCGGCGTCGACCCGGTCGGCGACGGCTGGGCCCACACCCAGGTCCGGTACTACGTGTACGCGTTCCTGTACGTGATCTTCGCGGTCGACTCGATCTTCCTGTTCCCCTGGGCGACCGTCTTCGCCGCACCGGGATACGGCGCGACGACCCTCGTCGAGATGTTCATCTTCCTCGGCTTCCTGGCCGTGGGCCTGCTGTACGCATACAAGAAGGGCGTCCTGACGTGGACGTGACCCCCGCATCCGAACCCGTGGACCTTCCGGAGCCGAAGCGTCTCGGCGTGCTGTCGCGGCTCGCCCCCGAACCGATGAAGGTGGTCCTCAACTGGGGCCGCCGCTACTCGCTCTGGGTCTTCAACTTCGGACTCGCCTGCTGCGCCATCGAGTTCATCGCCGCGTCCATGGCCCGGCACGACTTCATCCGGCTCGGCGTCATCCCGTTCGCCCCGGGCCCGCGCCAGGCCGACCTGATGGTCGTCTCCGGGACCGTGACCGACAAGATGGCCCCGGCCGTGAAGCGCCTGTACGAGCAGATGCCCGAGCCGAAGTACGTCATCTCCTTCGGCGCCTGCTCCAACTGCGGCGGCCCGTACTGGGACTCGTACTCGGTGACCAAGGGCGTCGACCAGATCATCCCCGTCGACGTGTACGTGCCCGGCTGCCCGCCCCGGCCCGAGGCGCTGCTCCAGGGCATCCTCAAGCTCCAGGAGAAGATCGCCCGGGAGTCGCTCGGCGAGCGCTACGCGTCCGCCGACGCCGCGGCCGGGCGGCCCTCCGCCGCCGCGCTGAGCAGCGGTCTCGTCCAGCCGCCCGCGCCGTCCGGGGGTGACCGATGAGCTGGCTGCCGAGCCCCGTCGAGGAGCTCTTCGGCGCCGACGCCATCGTCGAGGAGGCGTACGACCTGCTCACGGTCGACGTCCCCGCCGCCACCTGGCTCACCGCCCTGGAGACGGCCCGCACGACCCTGGGCTGCACCTATTTCGACTGGCTGAGCGCGGTCGACGAACCGGAGACCGGCTTCCGCGTCTGCGCCCACGTCGCGGCCGTCGCCCCCGGTTCCGTACGGCGTCTGCTGCTGCGCACGACCGTGCCGCACGCGGCGCCGGTGCTGCCGTCCGCCGTCGGCGTGTACGCCGGGGCTGCCTGGCACGAGCGTGAGACGCACGAGATGTTCGGCGTCGACTTCACCGGCCACCCGCACCTCGTCCCGCTGCTGCTGCCCGACGGTTTCGAGGGGCACCCGCTGCGCAAGGACTTCGTGCTCGCGGCGCGCGTCGCGAAGGCGTGGCCGGGAGCGAAGGAGCCGGGGGAGTCCGAGCACGGGGGCCCCAAGCGCCGCCAGATGCTCCCGCCCGGCGTGCCCGACCCCAACGACTGGGGCCCCATGAAGGGCCAGCTCCCGCCCGCGCCGGCCCGCCCGGCCCGGGGCGTGGGGCGCGCCGCCGGCGCGGGTGCCGCCGGAGAACGCCCGGCCCGCCGCGCCCGCTCCGCGAGCGAGGGCTCGGCGAGCCAGACGGCGGTTCCGGGTGCCGCGGGTGCCGGTGCGGAGGGTGCCGAGCCGGCCCCTCGCCCTGCGCGGCGTACGCGCTCGGCGAGCGAGGGCTCGGCGAGCCAGACGGCGGCTCCGGGTGCCGCGGGTGCCGGTGCGGAGGGTGCCGAGCCGGCCCCTCGCCCTGCCCGGCGTGCCCGCTCGGTATCGGAGGGCTCGGCTTCGCAGCGCCCGGCTCCGGCCCGGAGCACCGAGGGTGCCGAGAGCTCGGAGGAGGGTGGGCAAGGCGGCACTCCGGCGCCGGAGGCCCCTTCATCGGACGGCACGCCCGGCGCCGCCGAGTCCGGGACACCGGCACAGGCCCCCGCCAAGTCCCGCCCGAGCGATGCCCCCTGGCACCACGCCCGCCCGGCCTTCGACGAACCGACGCCCCCGGCCGCGCCGAAAACGCCCGGCGAGCCTGAGGCCGAGCCTGCGCCTGAGGCCGAGTCCGCGTCCGGGCCCGTGTCCGCGCCTGAGGACGAGTCCGGGCCCGCGCCCGAGCCTGAGGCCGAGAACGAGCCCGCATCCGTGGCTGTGCCCGAGGCCGAGCCCGCCCCCGTGGCTGAGCCCGAGCCCGATCGGACCCAGGCCGACAGCCCGGAAGGTTCTGAAAGCCCCGGCGCCCCCGAAGGCCCCGGCACCCCCGAAGGCCCCGAAGGCCCCGGCACCCCCGAAGGCCCCGACAGCCCCGAGAATCCCGAGCGCCCCGAAGGAGGTACACGGTGAACGACGCGCTCGACGTAGCCCTGCGGCTCGTCGTCGTCTTCGTGGCCTTCCTCGTGCTCCCCCTGGTCGTGGGCCAGACCGAGCACAAGGTCATGGCCCACATGCAGGGCCGCCTGGGCCCGATGTACGCGGGCGGCTTCCACGGCTGGGCCCAGCTGGTCGCCGACGGCGTCAAGTTCGCGCAGAAGGAGGACGTGGTCCCGGCCGAGGCCGACCGCCGCGTCTTCCAGCTCGCCCCCGCCGTCGCCCTGCTCCCGTACCTCCTCGTCCTGCTCGCGATCCCGGTCGGCCCCGCCGACGGCGCGGTCGGCCAGGTCGTCGACGCGGGCATCTTCTTCGTGCTCGCGGTGATGGGCGTCGGCGTGCTCGGCTCGCTGATGGCGGGCTGGGCCAGCGCCAACAAGTTCTCCCTCCTCGGCGGTCTGCGCACCGCCGCCCAGCTCCTCGCGTACGAACTCCCGATGCTGCTCGCCGCCGCGTCGGTCGCGATGGCGGCGGGCACGGTGTCGCTGCCCGGCATCCTCGACGCGTTCGAGTGGTGGTGGCTGCCCTGGCAGATCGTCGGCGCGCTCGTCTTCTTCGTCGCGGGCCTCGCCGAACTGCAGCGCCCGCCCTTCGACATGCCGGTCGCCGACTCCGAGATCATCTTTGGCGCGTACACCGAGTACACGGGCCTGCGCTTCGCCCTGTTCCTGCTCGCCGAGTACGCGGGCATCGTCGTCCTGTGCGGCCTGACCACCGTCCTCTTCCTGGGCGGCTGGCACGGCCCCTGGGGCGCGGACGGGCTCGGCTGGGTCTGGACCCTGCTCAAGACCGCGATCCTGGCCTTCGTCGTGATCTGGCTGCGCGTCACCTACCCCCGCCTGCGTGAGGACCAGCTCCAGAAGCTGTCCTGGACGCTCCTCGTCCCGCTCGCCCTGGCGCAGATCGCGCTCACCGGAATCGTGAAGGTGGCGATCAGCTGATGTCCGCGAAGTTCCCGGGATCGGGCCTGGCCAAGGGCCTCGCCGTCACCCTGCGCACGATGACGCGCAAGACCGTCACCGAGCAGTACCCGGACGTCCAGCCCGAACTCCCGCCCCGTACGCGCGGCGTGATCGGCCTGTTCGAGGAGAACTGCACGGTCTGCATGCTCTGCGCCCGTGAGTGCCCCGACTGGTGCATCTACATCGACTCCCACAAGGAGACGGTGCCGCCGGCCGCCCCGGGCGGCCGCGAGCGCAGCCGCAACGTCCTCGACCGGTTCGCCATCGACTTCTCCCTCTGCATGTACTGCGGTATCTGCATCGAGGTGTGCCCCTTCGACGCGCTGTTCTGGTCGCCGGAGTTCGAGTACGCCGAGACGGACATCCGCGAGCTCACTCACGAGCGGGACAAGCTCCGCGAGTGGATGTGGACGGTCCCGGCCCCGCCCGCGCTCGACCCGGCCGCCGAGGAGCCCAAGGAGATCGCGGCGGCCCGCAAGACGGCCGAGAAGCTCGCCGCGGCCCAGCAGGCGGAGGCCGAGCAGGCCGCCCCCGACCACTCCACTGACGGCCCCACCGACGGGCCCACTGACGGACCCGGAAAGGAGCCCGCATGATCACCGCCGCCGCGATCAGCGCACCCGCGATCACCCCGGCCGCGACCGGGACCGCGCACGGGTTCCTCTCCCCGACCGGCGTCGAGATCGCGTTCCTGCTCGTCGGCCTGGTCACCTTCGGCGCCGCGATCGTCACCGTCACCACGAAGCAGCTCGTGCACGCGGCCCTGTGGCTGATCGTCACCCTGGGCGGCCTCGCCGTCGAGTACCTCCTGCTCACCGCCGAGTTCATCGCGTGGGTGCAGGTCCTCATCTACGTCGGTTCCGTCGTCGTCCTCCTCCTGTTCGGACTGATGCTGACGCGGGCGCCCATCGGCCGCTCGCCGGACGCGGACGGCCCGAACCGCCCGGTCGCCCTGGGCGTCGCGCTCGTCTCCGCCGCCGCCCTGGTCTGGGTCGTCGTCGACGCCTTCCGCACGACGTGGATCGACCTCGACACCGTGCAGGGCGACACGGCGGTGACCGGCTCGGTCCTGTTCCGGCACTGGGTGCTGCCCTTCGAGGCGCTCTCCGTCCTGCTCCTCGCCGCCCTCGTCGGCGCGATCGTCCTGTCCCGCAGGAAGAACGCGGCCGAGCGGGCCACCACCCCCGCCGCACGGGAGGGCAACCGCTGATGCACCTCGCCTATCCCGCCGTCCTGGCGTCCCTCCTCTTCTGCACGGGCCTGTACGGCGTACTGGCCCGCCGCAACGCGATCCTGGTCCTGATGTCTGTCGAGCTGATGCTCAACGCCGTCAACCTCAACCTCGTCGCCTTCGACGTCTGGCTCCGCGACACCCTGCACGCCGGCCAGGCGCTCACCCTGTTCACCATCGCCGTGGCCGCCGCCGAGATCGGCATCGGCCTCGCGATCGTCCTGGCCGTGTACCGGGCCCGCGGCACCTCGGACATCGACCGGCTCCGCGACTCCGCCGAGCCGCGCGACCCGGACGACGAACCCGACGCCCCCGCCGCCCCCGAAGCCGCCGCGGGCGCGAGCGGCGCCGCCGACGAGAAGGCCGAGGCCACCGCGTGACCACCACGACCCTCGCCGTCCTCGTCCCCCTCCTGCCGTTCCTCGGCGCCGCCGCCGGCCTGCTCCTCGGCCGCACCGCCCCCGGCTTCGTCCGCCCCCTGGCCGTGCTGCCGACCGTGACCGCCCTGGTCCTGGCCGTGCTCGTCGCCGTCCGGCAGGGCGGCGGCACCGGCAACCACACCGCGGCCCTCGACGCGCACACCGAGCTCACCCCGACCGGCTCCGTGCCGATCGAACTCGCCCTGCACATCGACGGCTTCGCCGCCCTCGTCGCCGTCCTCGTCGGACTCGTCGCGACCTGCGTCCAGCTCTACTCGACCGGCTACCTGCGCGACGACCCGCGCTACCCCTCGTACGCCGCGCTCGTCTCCCTCTTCACCTCCGCGATGCTCCTCGTCGTCTACACGGGCGACCTGATCGTGCTGCTCGTCGGCTGGGAAGTCATGGGCATCTGCTCGTACTTCCTCGTCGGCCACTACTGGGAGACCCCCGAGGCGCGCGCCGCCTCCCTGAAGGCCTTCCTCGTCACGAAGCTCGGTGACGTCCCCTTCCTGATCGGCCTGTTCGCGCTCGCCGCGGACGCCGGCTCGTTCCGCATCACGACGGTCCTGGGCCAGGTCACGACCGCGGGCGGCCTCGACCACCCGACCCTGATCGCGCTCCTGCTCCTCGCCGGTGTGGCGGGCAAGTCCGCGCAGTTCCCGCTGCACACCTGGCTGCCCGACGCGATGGCGGGCCCCACGCCCGTCTCCGCGCTCATCCACGCCGCGACGATGGTCGCCGCCGGTGTCTACTTCGTCGCCCGTCTCCTCCCGGTCTTCGCCGCCTCACAGGCCGCGCTGATCGTGCTGGCCGTCATGGCCGCCGTGACCATGGCCGGCTCCGCCCTCGCCGCGCTCGCCCAGGACGACATCAAGCGCGTCCTCGCGTACTCGACGGTCGGTCAACTCGGCTACATGAACGGCGCCCTCGCCGTCGGCGACCGCGGCGCCGCCGTCTTCCACCTCCTGTCCCACGGCGCCTTCAAGGCGCTGCTGTTCCTCGCGGCGGGCGTGATCATCCACGCCGCCGGCACCAACTCCCTGGCCGCCATGTCCCGCATGGGCGGCCTGCGCGACCGCGTGCCCGACGCCTTCTGGACGATGACCGTGGCGCTGCTCGCGCTCGCCGCGATCCCGCCGTTCAGCGGCTTCTTCTCCAAGGAGGCCGTCCTCGGCGCCGCCGAGCACACCGCCACCGGACACGAGCACGGCGTCCCGGCCGCCGCCGGCTGGATCGTCCTGATCGCCGGCCTGGTCACCGCGCTGCTCACCGCCGCCTACGCGACCCGCCTGTGGCTGCTGGCCTTCAACGGGCGCGGCGCCCCGGCCCCCGACCACGGCCGCCAACCGCTCGTCATGAACCTCGTGCTGTGGGTCCTCGCCATCCCCTCCCTCGCTTTCGGTCTGGCCACGGCAGTGCTGCCCGACTGGTTCGACGGCCGCTCGCTCGCCCCGACCCTGACGACCTCGGTGCTCGGCACCGGAGTCGCCCTCGTCGGCGGCCTGGTCACGTACGCGGCCTGGCGGCACACCACCGCAATGGCCGCCCGCCCGCCGCTCGGCGCCGTCGCGATCGACACCGAGACCGGCGACGGCGGCCTCGTCGAGGCGGAGGCCATCGCGAGCCACGCCGCGGCCTACGGCGACATCGCCGCGGCCCCGGACCCGGCCGACCCCGGCCGGCTCCTGCTGGGCCCGCTGCACCGCCACGCGGCCACCGGCTTCCACCTCGACGCCGTGTACACCGCCCTCTTCGTCCGTCCCGTCCGGGCCGCCGCCTCCCTGGTCGCGTTCCTCGACCGGGCCGTCGTCGACACGTACGTACGCGGAGCGGCCGAGACCCCCAAGGCACTCGGCTGGGCCGTGCGCCGCGCCCAGACCGGCAACGTGCAGACCTACCTCAGCGCCCTGCTCGCAGGCACCGTCGTCCTGGTGGTCGCCGTCGTCCTCGTCGCCACCGCCGGAGCGTGAGCAGCCGTGATCGATATCAGCGAATCCGTGATGCAGCTTCTTCTCGCACTGATCGTCGTCGGCCCGCTCCTCGGCGCGGCCGCCGCTCTCCTCCCGGCCCCGCCCGGGCTGAAGGGGAAGACCCCCGACCAGGCCGTGCTCCGCCACGGCGTGACCGTGACCGGCGTGATCCTTCTCGCCGCGATCGTCCTCGCGCTCGGCTTCGACCACGACCATCCGTCGAAGATGCAGGCCACGACGGACATCAGCTGGATCCCGGCGCTCGGCATCCGGATCCACCTCGGCGTCGACGGCATCTCCCTCCCCCTTCTCGTGCTCACGGCGCTGCTCACCTTCCTGTGCGCGCTGTACTCCTACTTCAAGATGCCTTCAGGCCCGTCCCCGAAGGCCTTCGTCGCGCTCGTCCTCGTTCTGGAATCGGGCACGCTGGCGACCTTCGCGGTGCTCGACCTCGTCCTGTTCTTCCTCGCGTTCGAGATGGTCCTCATCCCGATGTACTTCCTCATCGCCCGCTGGGGCGGTGCCGGACGGCAGGCGGCCGCCTGGAAGTTCATCCTCTTCACGCTCCTCGGCTCGGTCGTGATGCTCCTCGGGCTCCTCCTTATCGGCGTTAAGGCGGGCACGTTCGACATGGTGGCACTCGCCACTGACAACGGCCGGGGGCTGACCACGTCCGTGCAGGTCATCGCCGTTCTGGCGATCGGGATCGGGCTCGCCGTGAAGACCCCGATGTGGCCGCTGCACAGCTGGCTGCCGGACGCCCACACCGCCGCCCCGACCGTCGGCTCGGTGCTCCTCGCCGGCGTCCTGCTCAAGATGGGCACGTACGGGTTCGTCCGGATCCTGCTGCCCGTCGCGCCCGACGGAATGCGGACCTTCGCGCCGTACCTCGCCGCGCTCGCCGTCATCGGCATCGTCTACGGATCCCTGGCCTGCCTGAACCTGGCCAGGCAGGGTGCGAAGGGCGACCTCAAGCGCCTCATCGCGTACTCCTCCGTCGGCCACATGGGCTTCGTGCTGCTCGGCATCGCGACGATGACCCCGACCGGAGTGAACGGCGCCCTGTTCGCCAACATCGCCCACGGCCTCATCACCGGCCTCCTCTTCTTCCTCGTCGGCGCGCTCAAGGACCGGGCCGGCACCAGCGACCTCGACACCCTCGCCGAGCAGGGCGGCATGGCCCTCTACGGCCGGGCTCCCCGCCTCGGCGGCCTCCTCGCGTTCGCCGCCGTCGCCTCGCTCGGACTGCCCGGACTCGCCGGATTCTGGGGCGAGATGCTCGCCCTGTTCGGCGCCTTCGAACCGGCCGACGGGCTGAGCCGCCCCGCGTTCCTCGTGTTCATGTCGATCGCCGCGTTCGGCACCCTGCTCACCGCCGCCTACATGCTGATCGTCGTCCGCCGCGTCTGCATGGGCCCGCGCGGCCACGAGACCCCGGCCCTCGCCGACGTGCACGGCTACGAGTTCGCCGCCTGGACCCCGCTCGCCGCCCTCACCGTCCTCGCGGGCCTGTGGCCCGCCGCGCTGCTCGGCCTCACCGACCCGGCCGTGCAGAAGCTCCTCGCTGGAGGCCTCAAGTGACCGCCGTCGCCGCGCCCTCCGTGGCCTCCCTCGTCCAGTCCGTCGACTGGCTCGCGATCGCGCCGCCCACGCTCACGGCGATCGTCGGCCTGATCGTGCTGGTCGCCGACCTGTTCGTCGCCGAACGCCACAAGCAGCTCCTCGGCTGGATTTCCGTCGCCGGCCTCGCCGTCGCCGCGCTCACGCTGATCCCGATTCTTGGCGACGACCGCTCCACGTTCTGCCTCAAGGACGCGGGCTACGACGCCTGTAGTTACACGGCCGACCAGTTCACCCTGGTCGTCCAGTTCCTCGTCCTCGCCGGCGCCCTGGTCACGGCCCTGCTGTCCGTCAACACCCTGAAGGACGCGCGGAAGACCGGCGAACCGCTGCCCGACGGCGAGTTCTGGTTCCTGCTGCTGTCCTCCGCCGCCGGCGCCGCCCTCCTGCCCGCCTCCCGCGACCTCGCCACCCTCGTCGTCGCCCTCGAAGTGGCCTCCCTGCCCGCCTTCGCCCTCGTGGGCCTCAAGCGCGGCGAGCGGCGCTCCGCCGACGCCGCCCTGAAGTTCTTCCTCTCCTCGGTCACCGCGACCGCCGTCACCCTCCTCGGCGTGAGCTTCGTCTACGCGAGCACCGGCAGCCTGCACCTCACACGGATCGCCACCCAGCTCACCCACGTGGACGGGCAGCTCGACACCCTCGCCCAGGCGGGCGTCGCGCTCACCCTCGTGGGCTTCGCCTTCAAGACCGCCGCCGTACCGTTCCACTTCTGGGTGCCCGACACCTACGTAGGCGCACCGCTGCCGGTCGCCGCCTACCTGTCGGTCATCGGCAAGGCCGTCGGCTTCACCGGCCTCATCCTCGTCACCGTCGTCGCGTTCCCCTCGTACGCCGACGTGTGGGGCCCGGCCCTCGCCGCGCTCGCCGCCCTCACCATGACCGTCGGCAACGTCGCCGCGCTGCGCCAGCAGGCCACGCGCGCGTACAGCGCCGTCCGCCTGCTCGCCTGGTCGTCCGTCGGCCAGGCCGGCTACCTCCTGGTGCCGATCGCCGCGGCCGCCTACTCCGACGACCCCCAGAAGTCGATCGGCTCCACGCTCGCCTACGCCCTCATGTACGCGGCCGTGAACCTCGGCGCCTTCGCCGTGGCCGCCCTCGTGGCCCGTACGCGGCCCCTGAACCGCCTCTCGGACTACCGGGGCCTGTACGCCTCGCGCCCGCTCGCCGCGCTCGTCCTGGGCTTCTTCCTGCTGTGTCTGGCCGGACTGCCGCCGGGCGTCATCGGCCTCTTCGCGAAGGTCACCGTCTTCTCGGCGGCCGTCGACGCCGGCCTCGGCTGGCTCGCCGTCGTCATGGCCGTGAACGTCGTCGTGGCGCTCTACTACTACCTCCAGTGGACCGCTGCCCTCTTCCGCGCCCCCGAAGGCGAGAGCGCCCCGCACCGCGGCTCGGCCCCGCTGACCGCCGCGATCGCCGTCACCGCCGTCATCGGCGTCGCCCTCTCCGGAGCGCCCCAGCTGGTCCTGCGTTTTGCTTCGACGGGCCTGTTCTAGGCACCCTCGTAGCGGCACCGTCGTGCCGCACACCCCCGAGACGCCACATCAAGGAGAGACGCCGTGCTGACCGGCTTCAAGGACTTCATCCTCCGCGGGAACATCGTGTCGATGGCCATCGGCCTCGCCGTCGGTTCCGCCTTCACCGCGGTGGTCACCGGCTTCAGCACGGCGTTCATCGCGCCCCTCATCGGCCTCGCCACCCGCTCGACCGGCGACTTCAGCAAGGCGCACTTCGTCGTCGACGGCACCGAGTTCCCGTACGGCAAGTTCGTGAGCGCCGCAATCGCCTTCTTCATCACCGCGGCCGTGCTCTACTTCCTCGTCGTCGTCCCGATGATGAAGCTCCAGGCCCGCCTGGACCGCGGCAAGCCCGTCGACATCAAGGCCGCCCTGCGCGACTGCCCGCGCTGCTACAGCCAGATCCCCGGCGTCGCCACCCGCTGCGCGCACTGCACCAGCGAGATCAAGCCCGACCCCGAGGCGCTCGAGCTCGCGGGCCTCGTCCCCGAGCAGCGCTGACCCGTACGGCCCACACGCGTCCCCCGCGCGCACAAGGGAACTCACCCCTCTCGTCTGGCGTTGACCGGTACGGGAGGGTCCACTGGACCGTGACAGGCACGACAGGGCCGCACCGGCCCGCGGGCCCAGTGGAAGCAGCAGACAAGCAAGCAGTGGGTTCCCCTGCCGCACCATTCAGGAGGACGTACCGTGCACCGCCGGCACAACGGGCTGAGGACCGCCGTACTCCTCGGGGGCCTCTCCGCCCTCATCCTCGTCATCGGCAGCTTCTTCGGCCGGACGGGACTCATCGTCGGACTCGTCGTGGCGATCGGGACGAACGCGTACGCGTACTGGAACAGCGACAAGCTGGCCCTGCGCGCGATGCGGGCCCGCCCCGTCAGCGAGTTCGAGGCCCCCGGGCTCTACCGGATGGTCCGCGAGCTCTCCACCCAGGCCCGCCAGCCGATGCCGCGCCTGTACATCTCCCCGACCGAGGCGCCGAACGCGTTCGCGACCGGCCGCAATCCGCGGAACGCGGCGGTGTGCTGCACGGAGGGGATCCTGCGCATCCTGGACGAGCGCGAGCTGCGCGGCGTCATCGGCCACGAGCTCAGCCACGTCTACAACCGGGACATCCTGATCTCCTCGGTCGCCGGAGCCCTCGCCTCCGTGATCATGTTCCTGGTGAACTTCGCGTGGCTCATCCCCGTGGGCCGCTCGAACGACGACGACGGCCCCGGCCTCCTCGGGATGCTCCTGATCATGATCCTGGGCCCGATCGCCGCGTCCCTCATCCAGCTCGCCATCAGCCGTTCGCGCGAGTACGAGGCCGACGCCTCGGGCGCCCAGCTGACCGGTGACCCGCTGGCCCTGGCCAGCGCGCTGCGCAAGCTCGACGCCGGCACGAAGCAGCTGCCGCTGCCGCCCGAGCCGCGCATCGAGACGGCGAGCCACATGATGATCGCGAATCCCTTCCGCCCCGGGCAGGGAATGTCGAAGATGTTCTCCACGCATCCGCCCATGGCGGAGCGCATCGCCCGACTCGAGCAGATGGCAGGTCCACAGCGGTGAAGACGATCCTGAACGTGATCTGGCTGGTCCTGAGCGGCTTCTGGCTGTTCCTCGGCTACCTGGGTGCCGGACTCCTCCTGTGCATCACGATCATCGGCATCCCCTTCGGCCTGGCCGCCTTCAGAATCGGCATCTACGCCCTGTGGCCCTTCGGGTACACGACGGTGGAGCGGCGCGACGCGGGCGCACCCTCGTGCGTCGGCAACGTGCTGTGGCTGATTCTGGCGGGCTGGTGGCTGGCGCTCGCCCACATCTTCACGGGCCTCGCCCTGTGCCTGACGATCATCGGCATCCCGTTCGGCATCGCCAACTTCAAGATGATCCCGGTGTCGTTGATGCCCCTGGGCCGCGAGATCGTCCGCACGGACATGCCGTTCGCGTCCCGCTGATCCGCAACCGCGGAGGGAGTTTTCCACGTCCTTCAGGGCAGGAGTGAGCAGGTAGTTCACACCGCACACCAGAGGGGCGTCACACGGCATGGGCATCATCGGTTGGATCGTTCTGGGTCTGCTCGCGGGTCTCGCGGCCAAGATCCTGCTCCCCGGCCGCGACCCGGGCGGCCTCGTCGGCACGACACTGATCGGCGTCGCGGGATCCTTCATCGGCGGCTGGATATCGGCCCGTTGGCTCGACCGGCCGATCACCACGGAGTTCTTCGACACCGCGACCTGGGTCTCCGCGATCGGCGGCGCCCTGGTCCTGCTGATCGTCTACCGCATCTTCTTCGGCGACTCCCGCGCCCGCCGCTGAGCGAGCGCCGCGAGCCACCCGTCACGTGCAGAGGCGGTGCCCCCGAGGCCGGGGCACCGCCTCTGCGCATGTGTACTCAGGTACGCGTCGCCTACCGGTAGTTCACGAACTGGAGGGCGAAGTCGAAGTCCTGGCCCTTGAGCAGCGCCTGCACGGCCTGGAGGTCGTCACGGCTCTTGGAGCTGACCCGCAGCTCGTCGCCCTGCACCTGCGCCTTGACGCCCTTGGGGCCCTCGTCGCGGATGATCTTGGCGACCTTCTTGGCGTTCTCCTGGGAGATGCCCTCCTCGATGGAGGCGAAGATCTTGTACTCCTTGCCGGACAGCTGCGGCTCACCGGCGTCGAGCGCCTTCAGGGAGATGCCGCGCTTGATCAGCTTGGACTGGAAGACGTCGAGGATGGCCTTGACCCGCTCCTCGGAGTTGGCCTCCATCAGGATCTTCTCGCCGGACCAGGAGATGGACGCGCCCACGTTCTTGAAGTCGTAGCGCTGCGAGATTTCCTTGCCGGCCTGGTTGAGGGCGTTGTCGACCTCCTGCCGCTCGACCTTCGAGACGATGTCGAAACTGGAGTCGGCCATGTCCTGTGGCTCCTTGTATCGGGGTATCGGGGAACTGATCGGCGACGGGACCGGGGATCCGGCCGCGCTCCGGTCGGGGCGCGCACCGGGGCTCCGCGCCGGTACAAAGCCTAGCCACCGCGCCGGGTGCGACCGACGATCAATCGGGTGGCGAAGCACCCCCGTACATCAGGTATTGTTTACGTCGTTGCCAAGGAGCACCGCCGAAAAGCGGGGTCCGTGGCAGCGAACCCAAGGCGGTGTGCCCGAGCGGCCAAAGGGAGCAGACTGTAAATCTGCCGGCTCAGCCTTCCCAGGTTCGAATCCTGGCGCCGCCACAGGTTGGGTGAAGCCCCCTCCGGATTCCGGAGGGGGCTTCTTCATGTCCGGGGCCCGGGTGGGCCCCGGGCGCGGCCGGATCAGGTCAGGTCGCGGTTCCGGCCCACCGGGCCGGCGAGCAGGTAGAGGCCGGGGAGCAGGGCCGCCGCGCAGACCGCCCACAGCGCCGCGTGCGTGCCCGCCAGCGTGGCGAGCAGGCCCGCGGTGAGGGCGCCGAGCGGCAGGGCGCCCCAAGAGACGAAGCGGACCGTGGCCATGACCCGGGAGAGCAGCTCGGGCGGCGACTGGGTCTGGCGGTAGGTGCGGGTCGTGATGGAGCCGATCGCGCTGCCGAAGGAGAAGCCCGCCATGGCGAGCCCGAACCAGAAGGCGTCGGACGCCGACGTGGTCAGCGGGGCGAGGAGCAGCAGCGCGCCGCCCGCCAGGTCGGCCACGATGACGCCCCGCGCGGTGCCCAGGCGCCGGGTCACCCGTACGGCGACCGCGGAGCCGGCGAGCGCCCCGACGCCGTCCATGGCGAGGACCAGGCCGAGCTGGGCGGAGTTGAGCCCGGCCTCGCGCACCAGGTAGAGCGGGGTGAGGGCGAGCAGGGCCGCGTTGAGGAAGTTCGCGGCCGTCGCCCAGAACATGCAGGGGGCCATCACCGGGTGCCGCAGCACGTACCGCAGGCCCTCGCGCATCAGGCGCAGCGCGCTCGCGCCCGGCGGCGGGGCGACGGGCCTGCGCTCGGGCAGGGTGCGCAGCAGGACGGCCGAGGCGAAGTAGCTGCCCGCGTCCACGACGAGCGTGCCCACCGGGCCCGTCGCCTGCACGAGGAGGCCGCCGATGGACGGGCCGCCGGTGTCGGTGACCGCGTGGGTGCCGGACATCAGGCTGTTGCGCGCGGCGAGCTGCTCGGTCGGCACGACGGCGGGCAGGAACGTCGAGTTGCCGATGTCGAACAGCACCGTCGCCGCGCCCGTGACCAGTGCCGCGCCCAGCAGGTGCGCGTACGTCAGATGGCCGAGCCACCAGGCGAGCGGCAGCGATCCGAGCGCCGTGAACCGGACGAGGTCCAGGGCGACCTGGAGGCGGCGCAGCGGGACCCGCTGGGCGATCACGCCCGCGGGCAGGCTCAGCAGCAGCCACGAGACCTGCCCGGCGGCGGCCAGGAGCGCCGCCTCGAACGCCGAGACGTGCAGCACGGTGAGGGCGACCAGGGGGAGGGCCAGCGCGGTGACGGCGGTGCCGCCGTTGCTGATGGTGGCGGCGGTCCAGTAGCGCCAGAAGACGCCCGACGAGGAGGCCGGGGGAGCCGGCGGGGTTGTCGGCGGGGCCGGGCTCGGGGCCTCGGCCCCGGCTCTGCCCTCGGGCTCCGTGGCCTGCTCGGTCTTCGCCTCACTCATGCGGTGCATCCCCCGTGGGTCGGCTTGCGCGTGCGTGAGTTCCTTTTGGGAACTCACTCCTTAGGGTTAGTTCCTATCGGGAACTCACCGCATGGCGCAAGATGGTTCCGACGAGCGGAACGCGAGCGTCACGGACGAAGGAAGGGTGAGCGGGAGTCATGGTCAGGTCGGTGCCCGAGCGGGACGCGGCCTGCGCGATCGCGCAGGCCGCCGCCGTCGTCGGCGACTGGTGGAGCCTGCTCCTGGTCCGCGAGACGGCCCGCGGACACCACCGCTTCGACGCCCTCCAAGAGGAGTTGGGCATCTCCCGCAAGGTCCTCGCCGAACGCCTCGCCCACCTCGTCGACGCCGACGTCCTGGAGAAGGTCCCCTATCAGAGCGGCCCCGTCCGCTACGAGTACCGGCTGACCGACAGCGGGCGCGGCCTGCTGCCCGTCCTGCTGTCGATGCAGGACTGGGCCGACCGCTGGGTCTTCGGCGACGGCTCCCTCAGCGGCACCGCCGACGAGGAGAGCGAGCAGGCGCGGCGCGTGGCCGCGCTGGTGGGGGAGGCGCTGCCCCGCCTCGAACTGCCGGGTCACCGCGACGGCGCACCGCTCGACCCGGTCGAGCCCGGCGCCAAGGCCACGGTCCTGTTCTGCTACCCCGCCACCGGCCGCCCGAGCCCGCTCCCGGACGGCTGGGGCGACATCCCCGGCACCGTCGGCTGCACCCTGGAGAACCGGCTCTTCCGCGACGCCTACGAAGAGTTCCGCGCGGCCGGTGCCGAGGTACGCGGCGTGAGCACCCAACGCCCCGACGAACAGCGGGTGTTCGCCGTCGAGGAGGGCATCCCGTTCACGCTCCTCTCGGACGTCGACCTGCGCCTCGCCGCGGCCCTGCGCCTGCCCGTGTTCCGCGCCGGCCAGGCCCTGCGCCTCAAGCGCGCCGTCCTCGTCGTGGACCGCGACCGCGTCGTCCGCCACGCCCGCTTCCCGGTCACCGACATCCCGACGGCGGTCACCGAGTCCCTCACGGCCGTACGGACCCTTTAGCCGGGCTGGGTGGGTCGCGGCGCCTCTGCGGCCCTCAGCTCCGCACCTCCACGTACCCCTCCCGCAGCTCCCCGCCGACGAGGTCCAGCACCGCCCGCACCGCCGCGGCCAGCGCGCCCGGGTCACCCGTTTCGGCGATCGCGCGGTGCCCCGCGAGCAGCGTCCCGCCGTGCTCCGGATCCGCCGCGAGCAGCCGGCGCGGCAGCCAACGCCCGATCCCCGTCCAGGCGTTGTGGTGCGCGGTCAGCAGATGCGCCGCCTCCCGCAGCGCCGCGTCGGCGACCGCCAGCTGCTCGGAGCGGGCCTCGCGCGGGGTGTCGTACAGGTCGTCGAGCCAGCAGGTCAGCACATAGCGGGAGCGCTCGCGCTGCGCCTCGGTGAGCGGCAGCGGACCCGCCGCCAGGACCTTGCGCGCCCGTTCCCTCATCCGGGCGACCTCACCGTACGGATCGGCGAGCACGAGGCCCTCGTCGTACAGGAACAGGACCGTCCCGCGCCGCACGGCCCGGTCCTCCTCGAAGAACCGCTCCAGGTCCGGGCCCGCGTGCAGGAACAGTTCGGAGAGTCGCCCCTCGTGACGGATCACCTCACGCCGGGCCGGTGCGCCGTCGGGCAGCAGGACCGCGATGTCCAGATCGCTGGTGCCGCGCGCCGTGCCCCGGGCCGCGGACCCGCCGAGCACGGCGCCCCGCGCCCGCGGAAACCGTTCGGTCACGAGCCGGCGCGCCTGCTCGGTCAGTGCCTTCACGAGTTCGTCCATGCGACACGGGTCTACCGGCCCCCCACCGGACGGGTCCAGCGCTTTGCCCCGCCGCCGACTCCGTCCAACTTGGCCCCCCGCGCCGGGTCGTCAGCCCCGCCGCACGCCCCGTCGTCCGCCCGGTCGCGCACTCCGGCGTGTGCCCGCGGCGATCACGACGCAGACTGAACCCATGCCGAGCATGCCCACCACGTCCTCCGTGCCCTCCGTGTCCCGCCGCCGCAGCTGCCCCGAGTGCCGCCGTGACATCGCCGTCGTCGGCGGCAGGTTCGCCCGTCACGACCCGCCCGGAGCCCGCGAGGCGGGCGAGCTCGTCTCCTGCCCGGGATCACGCCGCCCGGCCCAACTGGGCGCCGTCCAGGACACGCTCGACGGCTACGCGGTCCCGCACGTGCCCGGACAGCTGCCGCTGTTCTGAGAACACGTCAGGCACCGTACGGAGCCGGGCGGTTCGGAGCCGGAATCAGTTCCCCGCGACCGACTTCACGGCCACCGCGACCGGTGTCGAGCCCGACACCAGCTCCAGCGTCAGACCGGCCGTGGCGGTCGACTCCACGAGCTCGGCGAGAACCGCCGCCACGTCGTCGCGCGGCACCGGTCCGCGCCCCGTGGACGCCTCCAGGCGGACCAGACCCTTGCCGGCGTCGTCCGTGAGCTGTCCGGGCCGCAGGATCGTCCAGTCGAGGCCCGTACGGCGGCGCACGTCGTCGTCCGCCGCGCCCTTCGCCCGCAGGTACACGTCGAAGATGTCGTCGCCCTTGTGGGCCGCGTCGGCGCCCATCGACGACACCACGACGTACCGGCGCGCCCCGGCCCGCTCCGCCGCGTCGGCGAACAGCACGGCCGCGTCCCGGTCCACCGTGTCCTTGCGGGCGGCGCCGCTGCCCGGGCCCGCGCCCGCCGCGAAGACGGCCGCGTCCGCGCCCTGCAGATGCGCCGCGACCTCCTCGACGGACGCCGACTCCAAGTCGCACAGGACGGGCTCCGCGCCCGCCTCCCGCAGGTCGTCGCCCTGCTCGGGCCTGCGGATGATGCCCGCCACCTCGTCCCCGCGCGCGGAGAGCAGCCGCTCGAGCCGCAGCGCGATCTGACCATGTCCACCAGCGATGACAATGCGCATGCCTTCGACCGTACGCCGGGAGCGGGAGGTTGACCGCGCAACCATGTGGGCGGCGCGCGGGCCGCTCCCGGGCCGGATTCCTCCGGTTCGCCGCGCCCCGGACGATGACGGGCCGTCACTCACCCCGAGCGGCGGGCGCCGGCCGCTACGCGGGCCCGCCGCCCCCGTAGTTGGCGGCCCGCCCCTGGCGCGGCAGGTCCAGGGCGACGGCGGCCGCCGAGTCGCAGTACTCGCGCACCGCACTGGTCCGGGCCACCACCCGGCCCCGGTGGATGACGAGCCGGCTGTACGCGAGCGACAGCGCCCCCGCCAGCTTGTCTCCCCGCACCGCGAGCAGCTCCGCCGGGAAGCCGGCCTCCACGCGCACCTCGGGCAGCCCGAGCGCGGCCCTGGCCGCCGAACTCACCGCCCCGTACGCCTCCTCGGGCCGCAGCCCGTACCGGGAGGCGAGCAAGTACGCGGCCTCCAGGGGGTCGCCCCGGCCCACCGGGTTCGACACGTCGCGCAGCGCCCCGCTGCCCGCCGCCACCCGCACCCCGGCCGCCCGCAGCAGCCGCACCGGAGCGACCCCGCGTCCGTCCACCCCGGCGCAGCCGCCCTGGGGCAGGCAGGTCACGGTGACGCCGGCCGCCGCGAGCCGGTCCGCCGCCCGCCGGGCCGCCTCGCCGGGCAGTCGCGCGAGCCCGCCGAGGGGGCCGACCGTGACGCCGGTGCGCAGTCCTCCGGCCGCCGCCGCGAGCCGTTCGAGCCGGGCCGGATCGGCGCCCTCCGTGTGCAGGTCGACCGGGCAGCCGTGCTCCGCCGCGACCTCCAGGACCGCCTCCACGTAGCCGGTCGGGTCGGGGTCCAGGTCGGGGCAGCCGCCCACCACGGACGCGCCCATCTTGAGCGCGTCCCGCACCATGGCGAGGCCGTTGGCTCCGGCGACCCCGGTGAGCAGCCGCGGCATCGCCACGGCCCGCAGATCGGCGAGCCCCACCAGGGAACGCCGCGCCTGGAGCACGGCCTCCATGGAGCCGAGCCCCTCCATGTCGCCGAGCCGCACATGGGAGCGCACCGCCGTCGCCCCGTGCCCGAGCTGCAGCAGCGTCGCCTCCGTGGCCCGGCGCTGCACCTCCTCCGGGTCGTGCGACACGGGCCCCTCGCCGTCCGCGGACAGGGCGGTGTCGCTGTGGGCGTGCGGCTCCGCGGGGGCGGGCAGCAGCAGGTAGCCGGAGAGGTCCACGCGCGCGCCGCGCGCGATGAGGCTGCCGGCCGTGCCGACCGCCTCGATGCGTCCGCCGCCCAGCCGTACGTCCACGCTCCTGCCGTCGGTGAGCCGGGCGCCGCACAGGAGCAGCCCGGAACCTTCGGGCGCGGCGTCGGGGGAGCCGGGCGAGGGCGGCTGCTGGGGGCTGTCGGGCATCACGCTCCAGGGGCTCGTCGAGGGGCTCGCGGCGCGGACCGGCCGTGCGCGGGGCGCACAGCAAGATCACGCGGAGGGAGCCGACTCTAGGGCGGCCGCGGGCACGCTTCGGGGACCGCCGCAAAAGTCGTACTGATGGGGTCCGAAGGGACCGGTGAGGCGCGCGGGGCCGGGCCGGGAGAGGCCCGGGCCCTTCCCGCGCGGGGGGTCGGCGAAACGGATTTGGGCGATCGGCGCGCGACCGTGTAATGTCTTCCTCGCTCGCCCCAATAGCTCAGTCGGTAGAGCGTCTCCATGGTAAGGAGAAGGTCTGCGGTTCGATTCCGCATTGGGGCTCTGGTACCACCTCGTTCGCAAGGTGAGTATCAAAGCGGTGTAGCTCAGTCGGTAGAGCAAGCGGCTCATAATCGCTGTGTCACCGGTTCAAGTCCGGTCACCGCTACTGACAGTAGCCGATTGCAGGGTCGGTCCTTCGATCGGCTACTCTTCTATGCGTTCAACCATCTATCCCGTCCGTCAAGGAGCACTCACGTGGCTGCCACCGACGTCCGCCCGAAGATCACGCTGGCCTGCGTGGAGTGCAAGGAGCGGAACTACATCACCAAGAAGAACCGGCGTAACAACCCGGACCGTCTTGAGATGAAGAAGCACTGCCCGCGTTGCAACGCGCACACCGCGCACCGCGAAACGCGATAACTCAGGCTCGTACACGAGGCCGTCCCCTCCCGAGGGGGCGGCCTCGTGTCGTTTGACGGCCCGCATACGTGCGGGCCTTCCATTCCGTCGTTACACCCAGGAGGTACCGAGTCCATGGCGCTCGACCAGTCCTTCGTGGGGCGGACCTACCCGCCCACCGCCCCGTACGAGGTCGGCCGGGAGAAGATCCGTGAGTTCGCGGAGGCCGTGGGGGACACGAACCCCGCCTACGTCGACCGCGAGGCCGCGCAGGCGCTCGGTCACGCCGACGTGATCGCCCCGCCGACCTTTGTGTTCGCCATCACGTTCAAGGCCGCCGGTGAGGTCGTCCACGACCCCGAGCTGGGGCTCGACTACAGCCGCGTCGTGCACGGCGACCAGAAGTTCGCCTACACGCGCCCCGTGCGCGCGGGCGACCGGCTGAGCGTCACCTCCACCATCGAGGGCATCAAGTCCCTCGCGGGCAACGACATCGTGGACGTCCGCGGCGAGGTCCACGACGAGGCCGGCGAGCACGTCGTGACCGCCTGGACCAAGCTCGTCTCGCGCGCCGCAGAGGAGGCCTGATCGCCATGGCGACGACCGTCAAGTACGCCGACGTCGAGGTCGGCACCGAACTCCCCGCGCAGACGTTCCCCGTGACGCGCGCCACGCTCGTCCAGTACGCGGGCGCCTCGGGCGACTTCAATCCGATCCACTGGAACGAGAAGTTCGCGGTCGAGGTCGGCCTGCCGGACGTGATCGCGCACGGCATGTTCACCATGGCCGAGGCGATCCGGGTGGTCACCGACTGGACCGGCGACCCGGCGGCCGTCGTCGAGTACGGCGTCCGCTTCACCAAGCCGGTCGTCGTGCCCAACGACGACAAGGGCGCCGAGATCGAGGTCAGCGCCAAGGTCGCGGCCAAGCTCGACGACAACCGGGTGCGCGTCGACCTCCTCGCCACGAGTGCGGGCCAGAAGGTCCTCGGCATGTCGCGCGCGGTGGTCCAGCTCGTCTGACCTGCGGCTTCGCGTCTCCGTACACGCAGGTAAGGGGCGCTCTCCATGGGGGAGCGCCCCTTACTCGTGCCCGGATGCGTCTCCGTGTCCCGGAAGCCATTGACTTAGATAGTGATTGGCCACTAACTTAGTGGCATGGCAAGGATGAGTGCGGAGGAGCGGCGCGAGAGCGTCGTGCGTGCGGCGATGAGCGAGTTCGCCCGCGGTGGCTACAACGGCACGTCCACCGAGGCGATCGCCAAGCGGGTGGGCGTCTCGCAGCCGTATCTCTTCCGTCTCTTCCCCGGTAAGCAGGCGATGTTCCTCGCGGCCGCCATGCGCTGCTGCGAGCGGACCATCGAGGTGTTCCGCGCCTCGTCCAAGGGCCTGGAAGGCGAGGCCGCCCACCAGGCCATGGGGGAGGCGTACCGGGCGCTGATCGCCGAGGACCCGGACGTCCTGCTCATGCAGATGCAGATGTACGTCGCCGTGGCCGCCTCCGAGGCTTCGGGGGACCGGGAGTTCGGTGACGCGCTGCGGGCCGGCTGGATGGAGATGTACGACACGGCCCGGCTGGCCCTGGGTGCGGATCTCGGCGAGACGACCGAGTTCCTCGCCTACGGAATGCTGATCAACGTGCTGGTGTCGCTGGGGTTCGAGTCCGACCACCGGGTGTGGGCCGGATTCGGCGACTCTCAGTGCATCTAGGGGCGCTTCTGTTCCCGTGAGAGCGGAGGAGACACATGAAGGCGCATTTTCATGGCCGTGAAAGTTAGTCATCAATAACTAACCTGAAAGCGCAGGGGGAACCATGTCACAGGGAACGCACGCACCGGAGAAGGAAACACCGAGCCGCGCGGGAGCCGTCTGGGCTCTCGTCATCACCAGCGTCGCCGGATTCATGGCGGCCCTCGACAACCTCGTCGTCACCACCGCCCTGCCGTCCATCCGCGCGGACCTCGGCGGCGCCCTGGACGACCTCGAATGGACGGTCAGCGCCTACACGCTCACCTTCGCCGTCCTGCTCATGACCGGCGCGGCCCTCGGCGACCGGTTCGGCCGCCGCCGGCTCTTCCTGGTCGGCCTCACCGTCTTCACCGGCGCCTCCGCCGCGGCGGCCCTGGCCCCCGGCATCGACTCCCTCATCGCCGCCCGCGCCGTCCAGGGCGTCGGCGCCGCCATCATGATGCCGCTCACGCTGACCCTGCTCACCGCCGCCGTGCCCGCCGCCAAGCGCGGCATGGTCTACGGGATCTGGGGTGCCGTCAACGGCCTCGCCGTCGCCTCCGGGCCCCTCATCGGCGGCAGTCTCACCGAGCACGTCTCCTGGCACTGGATCTTCTGGCTGAACGTGCCGCTGGGCCTCGCCCTGCTGCCGCTCGCCCGGCTCCGCCTCGCCGAGTCCCGAGGCAGCGGCGCCCCGCTCGACCTCGTCGGTACCCTGCTCGCCAGCGGCGGCCTCTTCGGCATCGTCTACGGGCTCGTCCGCGCCCCCGTCGTCGGCTGGACCGACACCCTCGTCCTGACCGGGCTCTTCGCGGGAACGGCCCTGCTCTGCGCCTTCGTGTGGCACGGCATCAGCAGCAGGAACCCCATGCTTCCCATGCGGCTCTTCCGCTCCCGCGCCTTCTCCGGCATCAACGCCGCGAGCCTGCTGATGTTCCTCGGGATGTTCGGCTCGATCTTCCTGCTCAGCCAGTTCATGCAGGGCGTCCTCGGCTACTCGCCGACCCAGGCCGGCCTGCGGATGCTGCCCTGGACCGGGATGCCGATGCTCGTCGCCCCCGTCGCCGGGATCCTCTCCGACCGCATCGGCGGCCGCCCGGTCGTCGCGGCCGGCCTCTTCCTGCAGGCCGTCGGACTCGGCTGGTTCGCCTCCGTCGCCACCGTCGACGTCTCCTACGCGGCCCAGCTGCCCGCCCTGATCGTCAGCGGCGTCGGCATGGCCCTGTACTTCGCCCCCGCCGCCAACCTGGTCATGTCCAGCGTCCGCCAGGACGAGCAGGGCATCGCCTCCGGCGCCAACAACGCGCTGCGCGAGGTCGGCGGAGCGCTCGGCATCGCCGTCATGTCGTCGATCTTCTCGGCACAGGGCGGCTACGACTCCGCGCAGCACTTCGTGGACGGCATCGAACCCGCCCTGTGGGTCGGCGCGGCCGTCGTCGCCCTGGCCGGCGTCGCCGCCCTGTGCATCCCCAAGGCGTCGCGTACTACGGCCGTAGTCCAGGACGGCAAGGAGGGCAACGACGGCAAGGAAGCGGGCCGCGTCCTGGAACAGGTCTGACCGTCACCGCTCGCCCGAACCTGCCCGAACCGTCCCGCCCGAATGAAGCGAACCGCGAACCGCGAACGATAAGGAGCACGTCGTGCCGACCCTCCCCTGGACCGTTCCGAACACGCCGCCCACGGGCGCGGAGGCCACCGTCTTCGCCTCCCGCTTCGAGACCCGCACCCTGTGGGGCGCCCTGAAGTTCTTCCTCCGCACACCGAAGATCTGGCGCCAGGTGGGCAGCGCGCCCGGCGCGTACGGCGCCACCCTGAAGGCGAAGCCCCTCCAGCGCACCTTCTGGACGCTGTCCGTCTGGGAGTCCCCCCAGGCGCTCAAGGACTTCGCCTCCTCCGCACCGCACCGGCCGCTCGCCGACGGGCTCCGCGACCAGATGAAGGACTCCGAGTTCCTCACCTGGAAGGCGAGCACCGACGAACTCCCGCTCGCCTGGAAGGACGTCCTGCCCAGGTTCCGGTGACCCGCCCGGCCACCCCGGCCGACACGGCCCCGCCCACGCGGCGGGGCCGTTCTCGTACCCTTGGGCGCGTGCAGGAACTCCACGACGCCCCCCTCGCCCCCCTGACCACGTTCAGGCTCGGCGGGCCCGCCACCCGGCTGATCACCGCGACGACCGACGCCGAGGTGGTCGACGCCGTGCGCGAGGCCGACGCCGCGGGCACCCCGCTGCTGATCGTCGGCGGCGGCAGCAACCTCGTCATCGGCGACCAGGGCTTCGCGGGCACCGCCCTGCGCATCGCCACCCAGGGCTTCTCCCTGGACGGCACCCGCCTGGAGCTGGCCGCCGGAGAGGTGTGGACCGACGCCGTCGCCCGCACCGTCGAGGCCGGCCTCGCGGGCATCGAGTGCCTCGCCGGCATCCCCGGCTCCGCGGGCGCGACGCCGATCCAGAACGTGGGGGCGTACGGCCAGGAGGTCTCCTCCACGATCACCGAGGTCGTCGCCTACGACCGCGCCGCGGGCGAGACCGTCGTGATCCCGAACGCGGAATGCGCCTTCTCGTACCGGCACAGCCGCTTCAAGGCCGAACCGGACCGCTACGTGGTCCTGCGCGTCCGCTTCGAGCTGGAGGACGCGGGCGGCCTGAGCGCGCCCATCAAGTACCCCGAGACCGCCCGCACCCTCGGCGTCGAGGCCGGCGACCGCGTCCCGGCCGCCACCGCCCGCGAGACCGTCCTGAAGCTGCGCGCCGGCAAGGGCATGGTGCTCGACCCGGAGGACCACGACACGTGGTCGGCCGGCTCGTTCTTCACCAACCCGATCCTCACCGAGCCCGAGTTCGCCGCCTTCCACGCGCGCGTGGCGGAGCGGCTCGGCCCGGACGCCAAGGCACCCGCGTTCCCCGCGGGGGAGGGCCTGACCAAGACCTCGGCGGCCTGGCTGATCGACAAGGCGGGCTTCACCAAGGGCTACGGCACCGGCCCCGCCCGCATCTCCACCAAGCACACCCTCGCCCTCACCAACCGCGGGGAGGCCACCACCGAGGACCTCCTCACCCTCGCCCGCGAGGTCGTCGCCGGCGTCCACGAGGCGTTCGGCGTGACCCTGGTCAACGAGCCGGTGACGGTCGGCGTGCGGCTCTGACCTGCGACTGTCCCATTGACCGCAGGGACGGTCGCCCCCGATAGTGACGGCGTCGAGACGCTCGGCACGCACATCAGGGGTGGGGACCACAGATGCAGGAGAACAGCGGGCAGTCCGTGCTGCCCGCACACGAGCGCGCCGAGCTGCTGCTGCGCGCGGGGGAGCTGAGACAGGCGCGGGAGACCGCGCGGACGGGCCTCGACCAGGAGGGGCCGCAGGCCGGCCTCTACCTCGTCCTGGGCCGCGCGCACGCCGCCGAGGACGAGGACGACCACGACGCGGAGGCCGAGCGGGCCTACCGCGCGGGGCTCGACGCCTTCCCGGACGACCTCGAGCTGCTCGCCGCGTACGCCGAGTTCGGCCTCGCCGGTGACGTCATGGACCAGCCCGGCCGCCGCGCCCGGGGGCAGCGGGCCGCCGACCGCCTGAGGGAGCTCGCCCCGGATTCACCACAGGCCGGGCGACTGGCGGCGACAGCACAGAGCGGCGCGCCGCGCCCCGCCTCCCAGGTCCACGTCCAGCGCCACGACGTCAAGACCGCCCTGGACAGCGGCGTGGACCTCGCCGTCCTGGCCGCGCAGGCCCGGGAGGCCGCCGGGGCCTGGCCGCACGACCGGCGGCTCGCCGTACGCGCCGAGACGCTCACCGCGCTGGAGCGCCCCTACGGCCACCTCAGCCTCGTCCGCGCGACCCTGCGCGCGCCCTACCGCACCGCGCTGATCATCTGCTCCCTCGTGTCCGCCTGGATGCTGGCCCTGCCGCTCCTGCACCTGCCCCTGACCGCGGGACTGTGGGCGCTGATCGCGGTCGTCCCGGTACGGCTCGAGCAGTCGCTGCTGCGGGGCGCGCGCAGACGGGCCGAGCGGCGCATGCCCGCCGACACCGGGCTGCCCGCGCCGGGCGCCCCGGACGTGCCCCCGCCCACGCGCCGCGAGCGGACGATGCTGGCGCTCACCTTCGTGGTGGCGGTGTGCGCGATCGCCGGCACGGCCACATGGCAGTACGCGCGGGCGACGGACTACCCGCACTACAGGGCGGCCGTCCCGCGCAGCTTCCAGGGGATGCCGTTGCGCCCGAACGCCCCGATGGCGGACGAGCTGGAGACGTACCTGGCCGGGACCACGCTCCCGCGCGGGGCGCAGTCGTTCTCGGGCGTCTACGGAGAGGGCGATCGCGACTCCGCCCGAGCCGTCGCCGTCGTGGGCGCGACCGGCGACCTCCACGCCGAGGACCCGGACGACCTGTTCGCGGGACTCGACGATCTCGGGTTCGCCGGGCTCAGCCTGCGAGACAGCTGGAGCGCGTCCCCGGGCCCGCTCGGCGGCCGGCTCGAATGCTTCGTCCACGGGAACGGCACGGGCACGCTCTCGATGTGCGCCTGGGCAGACAAGGGCAGCGTCGGCGTCGTCCTGGTCCCGGGCGAGGCCCAGGGCCGGGACTCCCTGGCCCGCACCGCCCGCGCGCTCCGACAGGCCGTCCTGCGCCCGCGGGACTCCGAGGCCGCCTAGTACGCCACGCCCACGCCCTGCTTCACGGTCGCCGCGTCGTCGACGGCCGACAGCATCGCGTGGGCCACGTCCGCCCGGCCCAGGAAGCGCCCCGAGCGCGGGAAGCCGCCTACGACCGTCCGGTAGACGCCGGTCACCGGCTTGTCCTGGAGGCGGGGCGGGCGCACCGAGGTCCAGTCGGTGGCGCTGGCGGCCAGCTCCGCCTCCATGGCGGCCAGATCGACGTAGATGTCCTTGAGGACGCTGCTGACGATCTTCATGGCGATCCGGTCCGAGAGCGGCGAGTCCGCGGGCTGCGGGCCGACCGGGCCCGCGCTCACGACCACCAGGCGCCGCGTGCCCTCGGCCTCCATCGCCTCCAGCACCGCGCGCGTGAGCCGGGCCGCGACCCCCGCGTCCGCCCGCTTGCGGGCGCCGAGCCCGGAGAGCACCGCGTCGCGCCCGGCCACCGCGGGGCGCAGCGCCTGCGGGTCGCGCAGGTCCGCGCGGAAGACCTCCAGGCGGTCACCGGCCACGGTGAACCGCGCGGGGTCCCGCACCACCGCCGTGACCTCGTGCCCGGCGGCCAGCGCCTGGCGGACGATCTCCTGTCCGACGCCGCCCGTCGCGCCGAAAACCGTGAGCTTCATGGGATGCCTCCAGTGCGCGTCACGTGCAAGATCAGAACGTGCGGGTGGGTGAGTGTTCACTCACCCCCGTACCCACTAGAGTGGGTGAGCACTCGCTCACCCGTCAAGCCTGGTTGGAATCCGCATGGACCAGAAGCCGGCCCGCGTCCGCATCGTCGACGCCGCTCACGACCTCATGCTGAGCATCGGCCTCGCCCGCACCACCACGAAGGCGATCGCCCAGGCTGCGGGCTGCTCCGAAGCCGCGCTCTACAAGTACTTCGCCAACAAGGAGGAGCTCTTCGTCACGGTGCTCCACGAGCGCCTCCCGAAGCTCGGCTCCCTCCTGAGCCGGCTCACCGAGGGCGTCGCGAACCCCGACCGCACGGTCGAGGAGAACCTCACCGACATCGCGCGCGAGGCGGCCCTCTTCTACGAGGAGACCTTCCCGATGGCCGCGTCCCTGTATGCCGAGCCGCAGCTCAAGCGCCGCCACGAAGACATCCTGCGCGGCCTCGGCTCGGGCCCGCACAAGCCGATCCAGGGCCTGGACGCCTACCTGCGCGCCGAACAGGCCGCCGGCCGCGTCGCCCCAGACGCCGACACCTACGCGGCCGCCTCGCTCCTCCTGGGCGCCTGCGCCCAGCGAGCCTTCGCCTACGACATGTCGCCCGACCGCAAGCCGCCGCAGTCCCTGGACGCCTTCGCCACGGGCCTGGCGCGCACCCTGCTCGGCGGGATCGCGCCCTGAAGACCTGAAGACCTGAAGACCTGAAGCCCTTGAAGAGCCCTTAAGAGCCCTTAAGAGCCCTTAAGAGCCTTTGAAGAGCTGCCCCGAAGGCCTCAACCCGCGCGGATCGGCCCTCAGGCCGTCAGCCAGGCGTCGATGCCGCCCAGGAGCCGCTGCCTGACATCCTCCGGCGCCGCCGAGCCCCGCACCGACTGCCGCGCCAGCTCGGCCAGTTCCGCGTCCGAGAAGTCGTGGTGGCGCCGCGCGATCTCGTACTGGGCGGCCAGACGCGAACCGAACAGCAGCGGGTCGTCCGCGCCCAGCGCCATCGGCACCCCGGCCTCGAAGAGCGGGCGCAGTGGCACGTCCTCGGGCTTCTCGTAGACGCCGAGCGCCACATTGGACGCGGGGCACACCTCACAGGTCACCCCGCGGTCGGCGAGCCGCTTGAGCAGACGCGGGTCCTCGGCCGCCCGCACCCCGTGCCCGATCCGGGTGGCGTCCAGGTCGTCCAGGCAGTCCCGCACCGACGACGGGCCGGTCAGCTCGCCCCCGTGCGGCGCGGACAGCAGCCCGCCCTCGCGCGCGATGTGGAAGGCCCGGTCGAAGTCCCGCGCCATGCCGCGCCGTTCGTCGTTGGAGAGCCCGAAACCGACGATTCCCCGGTCCGCGTACCGCACCGCCAGCCGGGCCAGTGTGCGGGCGTCCAGGGGGTGCTTCATCCGGTTCGCCGCGACCAGCACGCGCATCCCGAGCCCGGTGTCCCGCGAGGCCCGGTCGACCGCGTCCAGGATGACCTCGAGCGCAGGGATGAGCCCGCCCAGGCGCGGCGCGTACGAGGTCGGGTCGACCTGGATCTCCAGCCAGCCCGAGCCGTCCGCCAGGTCCTCCTCGGCGGCCTCGCGCACCAGACGCTGGATGTCCTCGGGCTCCCGCAGACAGGAACGCGCCGCGTCGTAGAGCCGCTGGAAACGGAACCAGCCGCGCTCGTCGGTCGCCCGCAGCTTCGGCGGCTCCGCGCCGGTCAGCGCGTCGGGCAGCCGCACGCCGTACTTGTCGGCCAGCTCCAGCAGGGTCGTGGGCCGCATCGACCCGGTGAAGTGCAGGTGCAGATGGGCCTTCGGCAACTGACGTACATCACGTGCTACACGCTCCATCCAGTGATCCTGCCGCACACACCGGTCGTACCGGTAGCGCCTTTCCCCGTTCGGGGCCGACAGCGAACAAACAACCGGACGCACAAGAAAGCGGGCCGCCCCCCGAAGGGGACGGCCCGCCCAGGCGGAAGCACGGACTAGTCGCGCGCCTCGGCCAGCAGCTTCTGGACGCGCGAGACGCCCTCGACGAGGTCCTCGTCGCCCAGCGCGTACGACAGACGCAGGTAACCCGGCGTGCCGAAGGCCTCGCCCGGAACCACCGCGACCTCGGCCTCCTCCAGGATGAGCGCCGCCAGCTCGACCGAGGTCTGCGGACGCTTGCCGCGGATCTCCTTGCCGAGCAGACCCTTCACCGACGGGTACGCGTAGAACGCGCCCTCCGGCTCGGGGCAGACGAAGCCGTCGATCTCGTTGAGCATCCGCACGATCGTCTTGCGGCGCCGGTCGAAGGCCTCACGCATCTTCTCGACGGCGGTCAGGTCGCCGGAGACGGCGGCGATGGCGGCGGCCTGCGCCACGTTCGACACGTTGGAGGTGGCGTGCGACTGCAGGTTCGTCGCGGCCTTCACCACGTCCTTCGGGCCGATGATCCACCCCACGCGCCAGCCGGTCATCGCGTACGTCTTGGCCACGCCGTTCACCACGATGCACTTGTCGCGCAGCTCGGGCAGGAGCGCGGGCAGCGACGTGAACTCCGCGTCCCCGTAGACCAGGTGCTCGTAGATCTCGTCCGTCATGACCCACAGGCCGTGCTCGAGCGCCCAGCGGCCGATGGCCTCGGCGTCCTCACGGCTGTAGACCGCGCCCGTCGGGTTCGACGGCGACACGAAGAGGACGACCTTGGTCTTCTCCGTGCGCGCGGCCTCGAGCTGCTCCACCGAGACGCGGTAGCCGGTCGTCTCGTCGGCGACGACCTCGACCGGGACACCGCCGGCGAGACGGATCGACTCCGGGTACGTCGTCCAGTACGGGGCCGGGACGATGACCTCGTCCCCCGGGTCGAGGATCGCGGCGAAGGCCTCGTAGATGGCCTGCTTGCCGCCGTTGGTGACCAGGATCTCGGCGGCCTCGGGCTCGTAGCCGGAGTCGCGCAGCGTCTTCGCGGCGATCGCGGCCTTGAGCTCGGGCAGGCCGCCGGCCGGCGTGTAGCGGTGGTACTTCGGGTTCTTGCAGGCCTCGACGGCCGCTTCGACGATGTAGTCCGGGGTGGGGAAGTCGGGCTCACCCGCGCCGAAGCCGATGACCGGACGCCCGGCGGCCTTGAGGGCCTTGGCCTTGGCGTCGACAGCGAGGGTCGCGGACTCGGAGATCGCGCCGATCCGGGCGGAGACCCGGCGCTCGGTGGGCGAGGACGAAGGAGTAGCAGCAGCGCTCATGAACCCATCGTTCCAGACCGGAAAGCCGCCCGGCACACGGGTTTCACGGACCGGACGATCACCTGACGATCAGGTGTAGATCCACTTCTGGTCCGTATCCGTTCGACGGAGGCCCTCGGAACACGTACACTCACTGCTCGTTGGCCTTCACCGGCCGCGCTTTCCGAGCACACACCGTGCAATCGGGAGGATGCGGTACGTTGGGGGAAGCAAAGGGTCGTAGCTCAATTGGTAGAGCACTGGTCTCCAAAACCAGCGGTTGGGGGTTCAAGTCCCTCCGGCCCTGCTACACACTCCATCGCCAGGATGTGTGCGCATGTACGTACTGCAATGCACCGCCGTGCGGCTCAACCGGGCGCGGCACGGCCACGACCCGGAATCAGGTGAGGACGAGTGACGGACGCCGTGGGCTCCATCGACATGCCTGATGCCCAGGACGAGGCGCCGGAGTCCAAGAAGAAGGCCCGCAAGGGCGGCAAGCGCGGCAAGAAGGGCCCCTTCGGCCGCCTCGCACTCTTCTACCGCCAGATCGTCGCGGAACTCCGCAAGGTCGTCTGGCCGACGCGTAGTCAGCTCTCGACGTACACCACCGTGGTGATCGTGTTCGTCGTCATCATGATCGGTCTGGTCACCGTGATTGACTATGGGTTCAGCCATCTCATCAAGTACATCTTCGGCTGAGCCGAAAGCGGAGGGCGCCGTGTCCGGCGCCCCTTTCGCGCGTTCCACCCCTATGTATCCAGGAAGAAGCAGCCACCGTGTCTGACCCGAACCTGAACGACGCCATCGAGTCGGCGGAGTCCGTGGAGGACCAGCTCGACATCGTCGAGGCGGCGGACTCCGAGGACCCGGACCAGGCCGAAGCTGCCGACATCGCCGCCGGCGAGCCCGCCGAAGAGGCCGCCCTCGAGGTCGTCGAGGAAGCCGACGAGGCCGAGGCCGCCGAGGACGAGACCGTCGACGCCGAGGCCGACGAGGACGCCGCCGTCGAGGACGAGGAGTCCGAGGAGGAGCAGGCGCCGGTCGACCCGATCGCCGCCCTCCGTGACGAGCTGCGCGGTCTCCCGGGCGAGTGGTACGTGATCCACACCTACGCGGGCTACGAGAAGCGCGTGAAGGCGAACCTGGAGCAGCGTGCCGTCTCGCTGAACGTCGAGGACTTCATCTACCAGGCCGAGGTCCCCGAGGAAGAGATCGTCCAGATCAAGAACGGCGAGCGCAAGAACGTCCGGCAGAACAAGCTGCCCGGCTACGTGCTCGTCCGCATGGACCTGACGAACGAGTCCTGGGGCGTCGTCCGCAACACCCCCGGCGTCACCGGCTTCGTGGGCAACGCCTACGACCCGTACCCGCTGACCCTGGACGAGATCGTCAAGATGCTCGCCCCGGAGGCCGAGGAGAAGGCCGCCCGCGAGGCCGCCGAGGCCGAGGGCAAGCCGGCTCCGGCCCGCAAGGTCACCGTCGAGGTCCTGGACTTCGAGGTGGGCGACTCGGTCACCGTCACCGACGGTCCGTTCGCCACGCTGCAGGCCACGATCAACGAGATCAACGCCGACTCGAAGAAGGTCAAGGGCCTCGTCGAGATCTTCGGCCGCGAGACCCCGGTCGAGCTCAGCTTCGACCAGATCCAGAAGAACTAGTCGCTACTAGAACCTTCTGGGCACACCGCTTCCGAACAGGTCAGACGGGCTCTCAAAAGCCGGTCTGACCTGCTCGGTTTTTAGCCACGCAGGGATACCCGTTATCTTTGTGCGGTATGCCTCCATCCGGATGATCAGGACGATCATCGAACACGGGTGGCGGCTGAACACTCTCACTAAGACCCGGAGAGAGAGCACATGCCTCCCAAGAAGAAGAAGGTCACGGGGCTCATCAAGCTCCAGATCCAGGCCGGCGCCGCCAACCCGGCTCCGCCGGTCGGCCCCGCGCTGGGCCAGCACGGCGTGAACATCATGGAGTTCTGCAAGGCCTACAACGCCGCGACCGAGTCGCAGCGCGGTTGGGTCATCCCGGTGGAGATCACGGTCTACGAAGACCGTTCCTTCACCTTCATCACCAAGACCCCGCCGGCCGCGAAGATGATCCTCAAGGCCGCTGGTGTCGAGAAGGGCTCCGGCGAGCCGCACAAGACCAAGGTCGCCAAGATCACCGAGGCGCAGGTCCGCGAGATCGCCACCACGAAGATGCCCGACCTCAACGCCAATGACCTGGACGCCGCGTCCAAGATCATCGCCGGCACCGCCCGTTCCATGGGCATCACGGTCGAGGGCTGACCTCACCCCCGTAAGCAGTAGAACACCGTGGTAGGGCCTGCTCGGCCCACACCACGACTCCTCAGACACACAGGAGCAGTAGTGAGCAAGCGCAGCAAGACTCTCCGCGCTGCGGACGCCAAGATCGACCGGGACAAGCTCTACGCCCCGCTCGAGGCCGTCCGTCTCGCCAAGGAGACCTCCGCGACGAAGTTCGACGGCACCGTCGAGGTCGCCTTCCGCCTGGGCGTTGACCCGCGCAAGGCCGACCAGATGGTCCGTGGCACCGTGAACCTCCCGCACGGCACCGGCAAGACCGCCCGGGTCCTGGTCTTCGCGACCGGTGACCGTGCTGCGGCCGCGGAGGCCGCCGGCGCCGACATCGTCGGCTCCGACGAGCTCATCGACGAGATCTCCAAGGGCCAGCGCCTGAACGAGTTCGACGCCGTCGTCGCCACGCCGGACCTCATGGGCAAGGTCGGCCGCCTCGGCCGCGTGCTCGGTCCCCGTGGCCTCATGCCGAACCCGAAGACCGGCACCGTGACCCCGGACGTGGCCAAGGCCGTGAACGAGATCAAGGGTGGCAAGATCGAGTTCCGCGTCGACAAGCACTCGAACCTGCACTTCATCATCGGCAAGGCGTCCTTCGACGACACCAAGCTGGTGGAGAACTACGGCGCGGCCCTGGAGGAGATCCTCCGTCTGAAGCCGTCCGCCGCCAAGGGTCGCTACATCAAGAAGGCCGCCATCACCACCACGATGGGCCCCGGCATTCCGGTCGACCCGAACCGCACCCGCAACCTCCTCACCGAGGAGGACCCGGCCGCGGTCTGAGCCTCTCCGGAGACTCGCTGAAGTCGGCGACGGGCCCCGCACCTTCCGAGGTGCGGGGCCCGTTCCTCTTTTCCGGCCCGCCCCGGCGGAGGCTGCGCTAGCGTCGGCCCCGATGAGACACGTACGGGGGACGGTCGCGCTGGCCGCCGTGGGCGTCCTGCTCGCGGGCTGCGGCGCCGGGCACGAGGGACACGACGGACGGGACCGTCAGGGCGTGCCCCAGGCCCTGCGGGCGGCCCGCGCGAAGGTCACGGCGGCGGGCTCGGCCCGGATCGAGGCCACGACGGACACCGGCGACCGGCTGCGCACTCGGAGCAGCGGCGCCCTGCGCTGGTCCGGCGGCGTCGAAGGCACCCTCACCGTCCGTGTCACCGGCGGCGAACTGGCCGCCTCCACGCGCGCGTTGGGCGGCGACCCGTCCCAGACGCGCTTCCTGCCGGACGCGTACTACACCCGTATGAGTGAGCGCTTCGCCCGGCTCCAGGACGGCCGCCACTGGATCCGGCACACCTACGACGAGCGGAGCGACCTGGGCCCGGCCGACTGCCTGAAGACGCTCGCCGCGGCCGGGGACACCCACCGGGTGGGCCGGGAGACCGTGCGCGGCGTGCGCACCACCCACTACCGCGGCACCGCGGGGAAGCAGCGCGTCGACGTGTGGATCGACGCCCGGGACCTGCTGGTACGTCGCACCCAGCAGGCCGGCGACTTCCGCAGCACCGTCCATTACCGGGACTACGGGGCCCGCGCGCGGGCCGAGCGGCCGCCCGGGCACGACACCGTGGACCTCACGGACGTACGCGCCGAGGGCTGACCGGGCGGGGGAGCGCCGGGCCGGATATTCCGGGGGCGCTGTCCGAGGCGTCGGATATCGTGCGGCACATACACGGGTTCGGTTCAGACACGTGTTCAAAGGGGTGGGATTGAGATGACTGTTGCCGTACGACGCGCGCTCGGCGCCGCCACTGTCACCGCGCTGCTCTGCGCCGGGGCCGTGGCCTGCGACGAGGGTTCCGAGAAGAGCGGTTCGGCCTCGGACGCGGGCACCAGGTCGCAGTCCCAGGTGACGCAGGCCCTGACGGCCGCGTTCAAGAAGACCGAGGCCGCGAAGTCGGCCAAGGTCGAGATGACGATGAAGACTCCGACCGGCCTCGACGGCGGCGGCACCATGAAGATGTCCGGCACGATGGGCTGGGACCCGACCGTCATGGATATGACGATGACGGGCTCCGCGCTCACCGCCGGCGATCCGGACGCCCCGGAGAAGATGCGCATGGTGTGGCAGGACGACGTGATGTACATGGACATGGGCGCCGAGGCGACCAAGGACATGGACATGATGGACGGCAAGCGCTGGATGAAGATGGACCTCGGCGCCATGGCCGAGAAGTCCGGCGACGAGCAGCTGATGCGCCAGATGACCGGCAGCCTGGACAGCATGAACCAGGACCCGGCGCAGCAGATCGCCGTCCTGCTCTCGTCGCCGAACCTGAAGCACCTGGGCGCGGCCACCGTCGACGGCGTGAAGACGCAGCACTACAAGGGCAAGCTCACCGTCGACGAGATGATGGAGAAGAACGACTCGCTGAAGGCCCTCAGCAAGTCCGAGCGCGACGAGCTCCTGAAGAACGTCAAGAAGTCCGGCATCAAGGGCTACGACACCGAGCTGTGGGTCAATGAGGACGACCTTCCGGTCCGGATCGACGTCACCATGAAGACGCCGCAGGGTGCGGTCGAGATCAACGAGTCCTTCTCGGACTACGGATCGGCCGTGAAGGTCGAGGTGCCGCCCGCGGACCAGACCTTCGACCTCATGGAGATGCTGAAGAAGATCGGTGAGGCGGCCGGTGACCCCGGGTCCGCGACCGGTGCCGACGGCGACGTCTGAGCGGATTTGCTCGGGACGCTCCCCTTCACGTAATCTTCCACAGAAGCCAAAGACCGCTGGTCGTTGCTGCGCACTCGCAAGAGGGCGCGGTGGCCGAAGGATCCGCTGAAACTGCGGACGACCCGCGCAGGTGACTGTGGAAGTGCTCCCGGATTCCGCTTCAGGATTCTGGTCGAGCTCACGCCCCGTGCGCCTGCGCCGGGGCGTTTCGTTTTCCCAGCCTCCTTGCGAGCGGTCCTCATCACCCGGAAGGAGGCCGACGCTCTATGCCGACGCCCGACAAGGCTGCCGCGGTAGCCGAGCTCACGGACAAGTTCCGCAGCTCGAACGCCGCCGTGCTGACCGAGTACCGGGGTCTCACCGTGGCCCAGCTCAAGCAGCTGCGCCGTTCGCTCGGTGAGAACTCCGAGTACGCCGTGGTGAAGAACACGCTGACCAAGATCGCGGCCAACCAGGCCGGGATCGACACGCTGGACGACCTCTTCAATGGTCCGACGGCGGTCGCCTTCGTCACCGGTGACCCGGTGGAGTCGGCGAAGGGTCTTCGTGACTTCGCCAAGGAGAACCCGAACCTCGTCATCAAGGGCGGTGTCCTTGACGGCAAGGCGCTCTCCGCCGACGAGATCAAGAAGCTTGCGGACCTCGAGTCCCGCGAGGTTCTGCTCAGCAAGCTGGCCGGTGCCTTCAAGGGCAAGCAGTCCCAGGCTGCTCAGCTCTTCCAGGCGCTGCCCTCGAAGTTCGTCCGCACCGCGGAGGCGCTTCGTGTCAAGCAGGCCGAGCAGGGCGGTGCCGAGTAATTCGGCTCGCACTCTGATCGCTGCCTGAGGCAGTGGTCGAAGCGGGCCGACCGTACGCCCGCCTACATGGACAACCGGCACCAGCCGATTTAGTGGAAGGATCGCCCATCATGGCGAAGCTCAGCCAGGAAGACCTGCTCGCCCAGTTCGAGGAGATGACCCTCATCGAGCTCTCCGAGTTCGTGAAGGCCTTCGAGGAGAAGTTCGACGTCACCGCCGCCGCGGCCGTCGCCGTTGCCGCCGGTCCGGCCCAGGGTGGCGGCGACGCCGCTGCCGCCGAGGAGCAGGACGAGTTCGACGTCATCCTCACGGGTGCCGGCGACAAGAAGATCCAGGTCATCAAGGTCGTGCGCGAGCTCACCTCCCTGGGCCTCAAGGAGGCCAAGGACCTCGTCGACGGCACCCCGAAGCCGGTCCTCGAGAAGGTCGCGAAGGACGCCGCGGACAAGGCCAAGGAGGCCCTCGAGGGCGCCGGCGCCTCCGTCGAGGTCAAGTAAGACCTCTTCGAGTCTGCTGACTCTTCCTCGGTGAAACTGCACCCTTCAGGGGTGTAACACCGACGTACCGAAAGGCGATCACCCAAGTGGGTGGTCGCCTTTCGGCGTTGTCCGGCACTCGGGTCGAGGGTCCCTTGCACTGCTGGTCACGCGGAGTATGGTGATCTTCGTCGTGCCTGGAACCACCCCGGTTCGGGCGAGCGGGGGCCTTGACGAACCGCACGCAGCGCGCAATTCTCAGGACGCGTCGTCACAAGGATCCGTATCCGAGGCATGGATCGGCGACGAAGAGGGCAGTAAGGATGTGCGCTCGCTGAGCGCACAGGGCATGCCGCGAACGGTGAACGGTTGAGAACAACGAGGGTCTCAAAAAACCCGGACTGGACATCAGTGGGCCTTCTGGCTACACTGTCCCTTTGCGCTGCCTGTTAGCTGCTCCCTGCCCGTCACCAGGGGCATGCCCTCGCTTGAGCACAGTGGACCGAATCAACCCTGACCTGGGCGTTCTGTCTCTCTGTCTGGCTTGGGACCGGTACGCGCGTAGTGAGTCCGAGCCCTCGGAAGGACCCCCTCTTGGCCGCCTCGCGCAACGCCTCGACCGCGAATACGAACAATGGCGCAAGCACCGCCCCGCTGCGCATCTCCTTTGCAAAGATCAAGGAGCCCCTCGAGGTTCCGAACCTGCTCGCGCTGCAGACCGAGAGCTTTGACTGGCTGCTCGGCAACACCGCCTGGCAGAGTCGGGTCGAGGCGGCTCTGGAGTCCGGTCAGGACGTCCCCACCAAGTCCGGCCTCGAGGAGATCTTCGAGGAGATCTCCCCGATCGAGGACTTCTCCGGGTCGATGTCCCTGACGTTCCGCGACCACCGCTTCGAGCCTCCGAAGAACTCGATCGACGAGTGCAAGGAGCGCGACTTCACGTACGCCGCCCCGCTCTTCGTCACCGCCGAGTTCACGAACAACGAGACGGGCGAGATCAAGTCCCAGACCGTCTTCATGGGCGACTTCCCGCTCATGACGGACAAGGGCACCTTCGTCATCAACGGCACCGAGCGTGTCGTCGTCTCGCAGCTCGTCCGCTCGCCCGGTGTCTACTTCGACTCCTCCATCGACAAGACGTCCGACAAGGACATCTTCTCGGCCAAGGTCATCCCCTCGCGTGGTGCCTGGCTGGAGATGGAGATCGACAAGCGCGACATGGTCGGTGTGCGCATCGACCGCAAGCGCAAGCAGTCCGTCACCGTCCTGCTCAAGGCTCTCGGTTGGACGACCGAGCAGATCCTCGAGGAGTTCGGCCAGTACGAGTCCATGCGCGCCACCCTGGAGAAGGACCACACCCAGGGCCAGGACGACGCGCTGCTCGACATCTACCGCAAGCTGCGTCCGGGCGAGCCGCCGACCCGTGAGGCCGCGCAGACGCTGCTCGAGAACCTCTACTTCAACCCGAAGCGCTACGACCTCGCGAAGGTCGGCCGCTACAAGGTGAACAAGAAGCTCGGCGCGGACGAGCCGCTGGACGCCGGCGTCCTCACCACCGACGACATCATCGCCACCATCAAGTACCTGGTGAAGCTGCACGCCGGTGAGACCGAGACGGTCTCCGAGTCGGGCCGCGAGATCATCGTCGAGACCGACGACATCGACCACTTCGGCAACCGCCGTATCCGTAACGTCGGTGAGCTGATCCAGAACCAGGTCCGTACGGGTCTCGCCCGTATGGAGCGCGTCGTGCGCGAGCGCATGACGACCCAGGACGTCGAGGCGATCACGCCGCAGACCCTGATCAACATCCGCCCCGTGGTGGCGTCGATCAAGGAGTTCTTCGGCACCTCCCAGCTGTCCCAGTTCATGGACCAGAACAACCCGCTGTCGGGGCTGACGCACAAGCGTCGTCTGAACGCCCTCGGCCCGGGTGGTCTGTCCCGTGAGCGGGCCGGCTTCGAGGTCCGAGACGTGCACCCGTCGCACTACGGCCGCATGTGCCCGATCGAGACGCCCGAAGGCCCGAACATCGGTCTGATCGGCTCGCTCGCCTCGTACGGCCGGATCAACCCGTTCGGCTTCATCGAGACGCCGTACCGCAAGGTCGTCGACGGTGTCGTCACCGACGACGTCGACTACCTGACGGCCGACGAGGAAGACCGCTTCGTCATCGCGCAGGCCAACGCGCCGCTCAACGACGAGCTCCGCTTCGTCGAGAACCGCGTGCTGGTCCGCCGTCGTGGTGGCGAGGTCGACTACGTGCCCGGCACGGACGTCGACTACATGGACGTCTCCCCGCGCCAGATGGTGTCGGTCGCGACCGCCATGATCCCCTTCCTCGAGCACGACGACGCCAACCGTGCCCTCATGGGCGCGAACATGATGCGTCAGGCGGTGCCGCTGATTAAGTCGGAGGCCCCGCTCGTCGGCACCGGCATGGAGTACCGCTGCGCCACCGACGCCGGTGACGTGCTCAAGGCCGAGAAGGACGGTGTGGTCCAGGAGGTCTCCGCGGACTACATCACCATCACCAACGACGACGGCACGTACACCACGTACCGCCTGCACAAGTTCTCGCGCTCCAACCAGGGCACCTCTGTGAACCAGAAGGTCGTCGTGGACGAGGGTCAGCGGATCATCGCCGGCCAGGTGCTGGCCGACGGTCCCGCGACCGAAGAGGGCGAGATGGCCCTCGGCAAGAACCTGCTCGTCGCGTTCATGCCCTGGGAAGGTCACAACTACGAGGACGCGATCATCCTGTCGCAGCGCCTCGTGCAGGACGACGTCCTCTCCTCGATCCACATCGAGGAGCACGAGGTCGACGCCCGTGACACCAAGCTGGGCCCCGAGGAGATCACCCGGGACATCCCGAACGTCTCGGAGGAGGTCCTCGCCGACCTCGACGAGCGCGGCATCATCCGTATCGGTGCCGAGGTCGTCGCCGGCGACATCCTCGTCGGCAAGGTCACGCCCAAGGGTGAGACCGAGCTGACCCCCGAGGAGCGCCTGCTCCGCGCGATCTTCGGTGAGAAGGCGCGCGAGGTGCGCGACACCTCGCTGAAGGTGCCGCACGGTGAGATCGGCAAGGTCATCGGTGTCCGCGTCTTCGACCGCGAAGAGGGCGACGAGCTGCCGCCGGGCGTGAACCAGCTGGTTCGTGTCTACGTCGCGCAGAAGCGCAAGATCACCGATGGTGACAAGCTCGCCGGCCGTCACGGCAACAAGGGCGTCATCTCGAAGATCAACCCGATCGAGGACATGCCGTTCCTGGAGGACGGCACCCCGGTCGACATCATCCTCAACCCGCTGGGTGTCCCGTCCCGAATGAACCCGGGACAGGTCCTGGAGATCCACCTCGGCTGGCTCGCCAGCCAGGGCTGGGACGTCTCCGGTCTCGGCGACGAGTGGGCCAAGCGCCTCCAGGCGATCGGCGCCGACAAGGTCGAGCCGCGTACCAACGTCGCGACCCCGGTCTTCGACGGTGCCCGCGAGGACGAGCTGGCCGGTCTGCTCGAGCACACCATCCCGAACCGGGACGGCGACCGCATGGTCCTGCCCACCGGTAAGGCGCGGCTGTTCGACGGCCGTTCCGGTGAGCCGTTCCCGGACCCGATCTCGGTCGGGTACATGTACATCCTCAAGCTCCACCACCTGGTCGACGACAAGCTGCACGCCCGGTCGACCGGTCCGTACTCGATGATCACCCAGCAGCCGCTGGGTGGTAAGGCCCAGTTCGGTGGCCAGCGCTTCGGTGAGATGGAGGTGTGGGCGCTGGAGGCGTACGGCGCCGCTTACGCCCTCCAGGAGCTGCTGACCATCAAGTCCGACGACGTCACCGGCCGCGTGAAGGTCTACGAGGCCATCGTCAAGGGCGAGAACATCCCTGAGCCCGGCATTCCCGAGTCCTTCAAGGTGCTCATCAAGGAAATGCAGTCCCTGTGCCTCAACGTGGAGGTGCTGTCCTCGGACGGCATGTCCATCGAGATGCGCGACACCGACGAGGACGTCTTCCGCGCAGCGGAGGAGCTCGGCATCGACCTGTCGCGGCGCGAGCCGAGCAGCGTCGAAGAGGTCTGACGGGAGTCCGGTAGGGGCCTCGCCGTCAGGTGAGGCCCCCGCCGACCCCTCGACCCCCGTTTCAGACCACAGACTTACAACCCTGAGAGGGATTGACGCATAGTGCTCGACGTCAACTTCTTCGACGAGCTCCGGATCGGCCTGGCCACCGCTGACGACATCCGTCAGTGGAGCCACGGCGAGGTCAAGAAGCCCGAGACGATCAACTACCGCACCCTCAAGCCGGAAAAGGACGGGCTCTTCTGCGAGAAGATCTTCGGTCCCACCCGGGACTGGGAGTGCTACTGCGGCAAGTACAAGCGCGTCCGCTTCAAGGGCATCATCTGCGAGCGCTGTGGCGTCGAGGTCACGCGCGCCAAGGTGCGCCGTGAGCGGATGGGTCACATCGAGCTCGCCGCCCCCGTCACGCACATCTGGTACTTCAAGGGTGTCCCGAGCCGGCTGGGCTACCTGCTCGACCTGGCTCCCAAGGACCTCGAGAAGGTCATCTACTTCGCGGCGTACATGATCACGTACGTCGACGAGGAGCGCCGTACCCGCGACCTGCCCTCCCTCGAGGCGCACGTCCAGGTCGAGCGTCAGCAGATCGAGAACCGCCGCGACTCCGACCTGGAGAACCGCGCCAAGAAGCTCGAGACCGACCTGGCCGAGCTCGAGGCCGAGGGCGCCAAGGCCGACGTGCGCCGCAAGGTGCGCGAGGGTGCCGAGCGCGAGATGAAGCAGCTGCGCGACCGCGCGCAGCGCGAGATCGACCGTCTCGACGAGGTGTGGAACCGGTTCAAGAACCTCAAGGTCCAGGACCTCGAGGGCGACGAGCTGCTCTACCGCGAGCTCCGTGACCGCTTCGGCACGTACTTCGACGGTTCGATGGGTGCCGCGGCGCTGCAGAAGCGCCTGGAGACCTTCGACCTCGAGGAGGAGGCCGAGCGCCTCCGCGAGATCATCCGTACCGGCAAGGGCCAGAAGAAGACCCGTGCGCTCAAGCGCCTCAAGGTCGTCTCCGCGTTCCTGCAGACCGCGAACAGCCCCAAGGGCATGGTTCTGGACTGCGTCCCGGTCATCCCGCCGGACCTGCGTCCGATGGTGCAGCTGGACGGTGGCCGCTTCGCGACCTCCGACCTGAACGACCTGTACCGCCGTGTCATCAACCGCAACAACCGCCTGAAGCGCCTTCTCGACCTCGGTGCCCCCGAGATCATCGTGAACAACGAGAAGCGCATGCTCCAGGAGGCCGTGGACGCCCTCTTCGACAACGGTCGTCGTGGTCGCCCGGTCACCGGTCCCGGTAACCGCCCGCTGAAGTCCCTGAGCGACATGCTCAAGGGCAAGCAGGGTCGTTTCCGTCAGAACCTTCTCGGTAAGCGTGTGGACTACTCCGCGCGTTCCGTGATCGTCGTCGGCCCGCAGCTGAAGCTCCACCAGTGTGGTCTGCCCAAGGCCATGGCGCTGGAGCTCTTCAAGCCGTTCGTGATGAAGCGCCTCGTGGACCTGAACCACGCGCAGAACATCAAGAGCGCCAAGCGCATGGTCGAGCGCGGCCGCACGGTCGTGTACGACGTCCTGGAAGAGGTCATCGCCGAGCACCCGGTTCTGCTGAACCGTGCGCCCACGCTGCACCGCCTCGGCATCCAGGCCTTCGAGCCGCAGCTGGTCGAGGGCAAGGCCATCCAGATCCACCCGCTCGTCTGCACCGCGTTCAACGCGGACTTCGACGGTGACCAGATGGCCGTCCACCTGCCGCTCTCCGCGGAGGCGCAGGCCGAGGCCCGCATCCTGATGCTGTCCTCGAACAACATCCTCAAGCCCGCCGACGGCCGTCCGGTGACGATGCCGACGCAGGACATGGTCCTGGGTCTGTTCTTCCTCACCACCGACGGTGAGCTCCGTGACACCAAGGGCGAGGGCCGCGCGTTCGGTTCCGTCGCCGAGGCGATCATGGCGTTCGACGCCGGCGAGCTGGCGCTGCAGTCGCCGGTCGACATCCGCTTCCCGGTCGGCACCATGCCGCCGCGTGGCTGGACGCCGCCGGCCGCCGAGGAGGGCGAGCCCGAGTACCAGCCGGGCGACAGCTTCCGGCTGCGCACCACCCTGGGCCGCGCGCTCTTCAACGAGCTGCTGCCCGAGGACTACCCGTTCGTCGACTACTCGGTGGGCAAGAAGCAGCTCTCCGAGATCGTCAACGACCTGGCCGAGCGCTACCCCAAGGTCATCGTGGCGGCGACGCTCGACAACCTGAAGGCGGCCGGCTTCTTCTGGGCGACCCGTTCCGGTGTCACCGTGGCCATCTCCGACGTCGTCGTTCCCGAGGCGAAGAAGGAGATCGTCGCGGGTTACGAGGCGCAGGACGAGAAGGTCCAGAAGCAGTACGAGCGCGGTCTCATCACGAAGGAAGAGCGCACTCAGGAGCTCATCGCGATCTGGACCAAGGCGACCAACGAGGTTGCCGAGGCGATGAACGCGAACTTCCCGAAGACCAACCCCATCTTCATGATGGTTGACTCGGGTGCCCGAGGAAACATGATGCAGATGCGTCAGATCGCCGGTATGCGTGGTCTGGTGTCGAACGCCAAGAACGAGACGATCCCGCGTCCGATTAAGGCCTCCTTCCGTGAAGGCCTGTCGGTGCTCGAGTACTTCATCTCGACTCACGGTGCCCGTAAGGGTCTCGCCGACACCGCTCTGCGTACCGCCGACTCGGGTTACCTCACCCGTCGTCTGGTCGACGTCTCCCAGGACGTCATCATCCGCGAGGAGGACTGCGGCACCGACCGCGGTCTGCGTCTGCGGATCGCCGAGAAGGGCGCCGACGGCGTCCTGCGCAAGGCGGACGACGTCGAGACCAGCGTGTACGCCCGCATGCTGGCCGAGGACATCGTCGTGGACGGCAAGGTCATCGCGCCGGCCAACGTCGACCTCGGTGACGTGCTCATCGACCAGCTGGTCGCGCACGGCGTCGAGGAGGTCAAGACCCGCTCGGTCCTGACCTGTGAGTCGGCCGTCGGTACCTGTGCCTTCTGCTACGGCCGCTCCCTGGCCACCGGCAAGACGGTCGACATCGGTGAGGCGGTCGGCATCATCGCCGCCCAGTCCATCGGTGAGCCCGGTACCCAGCTGACGATGCGTACCTTCCACACCGGTGGTGTGGCCGGTGACGACATCACCCAGGGTCTGCCCCGTGTCGTCGAGCTCTTCGAGGCTCGTACGCCGAAGGGTGTCGCCCCGATCTCCGAGGCCGCGGGCCGTGTCCGCATCGAGGAGACCGAGAAGACCAAGAAGCTCGTCGTCACCCCGGACGACGGCAGCGACGAGACGGCGTTCCCGATCTCGAAGCGCGCCCGTCTGCTCGTGGGCGAGGGCGACCACGTCGAGGTCGGCCAGAAGCTGACCGTGGGTGCCACCAACCCGCACGACGTGCTGCGCATCCTGGGTCAGCGTGCCGTCCAGGTCCACCTGGTCGGCGAGGTCCAGAAGGTCTACAACTCGCAGGGTGTGTCGATCCACGACAAGCACATCGAGATCATCATCCGGCAGATGCTGCGCCGCGTGACGATCATCGAGTCCGGCGACGCGGAGCTGCTGCCGGGCGAGCTCGTCGAGCGCTCGAAGTTCGAGACCGAGAACCGTCGTGTGGTCACCGAGGGCGGTCACCCCGCCTCCGGCCGTCCGCAGCTGATGGGTATCACCAAGGCCTCGCTGGCGACGGAGTCCTGGCTGTCGGCCGCCTCCTTCCAGGAGACGACCCGAGTCCTGACGGATGCGGCGATCAACGCCAAGTCCGACAGCCTCATCGGCCTCAAGGAGAACGTCATCATCGGTAAGCTCATCCCGGCCGGTACGGGTCTGTCCCGCTACCGCAACATCCGGGTGGAGCCCACCGAGGAGGCCAAGGCCGCGATGTACTCGGCCGTCGGCTACGACGACATCGACTACTCGCCGTTCGGCACCGGCTCCGGCCAGGCCGTTCCGCTGGAGGACTACGACTACGGTCCGTACAACCAGTAAGCGAGCAGCTGCTTGAACCGCAGGGCGGTCACCACGGGAGCAACCCGGGGTGGCCGCCCTGCGGCGCGTTGGAGCATGATTGAGGGCACGTACGACTTGCGTGTCCGTTTCCGGGGGAGTGGTCTCGTGTCGAATCCGTCGTGGCAGCCGGCGCCGTGGCCGCCGCAGAACCAGGGGCAGCCGTCCATGCTGGCCGCGCACGCCGATCGGGAGCGCGCGGTGGACGTGCTGCGCGCGGGGTTCGCCGAGGGGCGGCTGCCGCAGGGGGAGTACGAGAAGCGGGTCGAGCGGGCCTATCAGGCGCGTACGGTGGGCGAGCTGAGCGTCCTGGTCGCGGACCTGCCGCAGGGGCCCGTACCGCAGCAGCAGATGGCCGTGCCGGTGGCGCCGCCCGTGCCGCGGACGTTCATGCCGGCGCCGTACCTGCCGCCGCCGACCAACGGCAAGGCGATCGGTGCGATGTCGTGCGGGGTCGCGACGTTCTTCTCCATGGGCCTGTCCGGGATCCCGGCGGTCATCCTGGGACATATGGCCCGCAAGGAGATCCGGGAGCGCGGGGAGCAGGGCGACGGCATGGCGGTCGCTGGGATCGTGCTGGGCTGGCTGTCGATCGCGGGGTGGGCGCTGTTCATCCTGCTCATGGTCGTGGCCTCGACCAGTGGCGCCTGAGACCACCGGTGAGCGGTGTGATGTGCGCCCGGCGTGTCCCGGCTGAGATGTATTTGTTTTGACCGCAGCTGATGAGATAGGTACGCTCAGACCTTGTGCCTGGGGTGTGCCTGGGCTCGTGTGCGTGTCTTCAGCCGCACGGCGAGTCCGGATCAGTCCGCTTCGTTCTGATCATGGCCACCGCAATCTGCCGCTTCCCGCCCTTCGGCGGGGGTCTGCAGTATTCGACACACCCGACCGCGTGGGTCGGCAAAGTTCCAGGTTAGCTTCACTACTCGGCACACAGAAACCGGAGAAGTAGTGCCTACGATCCAGCAGCTGGTCCGGAAGGGCCGGCAGGACAAGGTCGAGAAGAACAAGACGCCCGCACTCGAGGGTTCGCCCCAGCGTCGTGGTGTCTGCACGCGTGTGTTCACGACCACCCCGAAGAAGCCGAACTCGGCCCTGCGTAAGGTCGCGCGTGTGCGTCTGACCAGCGGCATCGAGGTCACTGCTTACATTCCGGGTGAGGGACACAACCTGCAGGAGCACTCCATCGTGCTCGTGCGCGGCGGCCGTGTGAAGGACCTGCCTGGTGTTCGCTACAAGATCATCCGCGGTTCGCTCGACACCCAGGGTGTCAAGAACCGCAAGCAGGCCCGCAGCCGCTACGGCGCCAAGAAGGAGAAGTAAGAATGCCTCGTAAGGGCCCCGCCCCGAAGCGCCCGGTCATCATCGACCCGGTCTACGGTTCTCCTCTGGTGACCTCCCTCATCAACAAGGTGCTGCTGAACGGCAAGCGCTCCACCGCCGAGCGCATCGTGTACGGCGCCATGGAGGGCCTGCGTGAGAAGTCGGGCAACGACCCGGTCATCACGCTGAAGCGCGCGCTCGAGAACATCAAGCCGACCCTCGAGGTCAAGTCCCGCCGTGTCGGTGGCGCGACCTACCAGGTTCCGGTTGAGGTCAAGCCCGGCCGCGCCAACACCCTCGCGCTCCGCTGGCTCGTCGGCTACTCCCGCGCCCGTCGCGAGAAGACGATGACCGAGCGTCTGATGAACGAGCTGCTCGACGCCTCCAACGGCCTCGGCGCTGCCGTGAAGAAGCGCGAGGACACGCACAAGATGGCCGAGTCCAACAAGGCCTTCGCGCACTACCGCTGGTAGTCGCAACCCACATCGAGACCGAGAGAAGACTGAAGCCTTATGGCTACCACTTCGCTTGACCTGGCCAAGGTGCGCAACATCGGCATCATGGCCCACATCGACGCGGGCAAGACGACCACCACCGAGCGGATCCTGTTCTACACCGGCGTCTCGTACAAGATCGGTGAGGTCCACGACGGCGCTGCCACGATGGACTGGATGGAGCAGGAGCAGGAGCGTGGCATCACGATCACGTCCGCTGCCACCACCTGCCACTGGCCGCTCGAGGACAACGACTACACGATCAACATCATCGACACGCCTGGGCACGTCGACTTCACCGTCGAGGTGGAGCGCTCCCTGCGTGTTCTCGATGGTGCCGTGACGGTGTTCGACGGTGTCGCCGGCGTTGAGCCGCAGTCCGAGACGGTGTGGCGTCAGGCCGACCGTTACGGCGTGCCGCGCATCTGCTTCGTCAACAAGCTGGACCGCACCGGCGCCGAGTTCCACCGCTGCGTCGACATGATCGTCGACCGCCTCGGTGCGACCCCGCTGGTCATGCAGCTCCCCATCGGTGCCGAGGCCGACTTCCAGGGTGTCGTCGACCTCGTCACGATGAAGGCGTTCGTCTGGTCGGCCGAGGCCGCCAAGGGCGAGGCCTACGACATCGTCGACATCCCCGCCACGCACACCGAGGCTGCCCAGGAGTACCGGGGCAAGCTGCTCGAGGCCGTCGCGGAGAACGACGAGGAGATGATGGAGCTGTTCCTGGAGGGCACCGAGCCCACCGTGGAGCAGCTGCACGCCGCCGTGCGTCGCATCACCATCGCCTCCGGCAAGGGCGGCGACACCACCGTCACCCCCGTGTTCTGTGGCACCGCGTTCAAGAACAAGGGTGTTCAGCCCCTGCTCGACGCCGTCGTGCGCTACCTGCCGACCCCGCTCGACGTCGAGGCCATCGAGGGCCACGACGTCAAGGACCCCGAGGTCGTCGTCAAGCGCAAGCCGTCGGACGACGAGCCGCTGGCCGCCCTCGCGTTCAAGATCATGAGCGACCCGCACCTGGGCAAGCTCACCTTCGTCCGGGTCTACTCGGGCCGCCTGGAGTCCGGCACCTCGGTGCTGAACTCGGTCAAGGGCAAGAAGGAGCGCATCGGCAAGATCTACCGCATGCACGCGAACAAGCGTGAGGAGATCGAGTCGGTGGGCGCGGGCGACATCGTCGCCGTCATGGGTCTGAAGCAGACCACGACGGGTGAGACGCTGTCCGACGACAAGAACCCGGTCATCCTGGAGTCCATGGACTTCCCGGCGCCGGTCATTCAGGTCGCCATCGAGCCCAAGTCCAAGGGTGACCAGGAGAAGCTGGGTGTCGCCATCCAGCGTCTCTCGGAGGAGGACCCCTCCTTCCAGGTCCACTCGGACGAGGAGACGGGCCAGACCATCATCGGTGGTATGGGCGAGCTGCACCTCGAGGTGCTGGTCGACCGTATGCGCCGTGAGTTCAAGGTCGAGGCCAACGTCGGCAAGCCGCAGGTCGCTTACCGCGAGACGATCCGTCAGGCCGTCGAGCGCGTGGACTACACCCACAAGAAGCAGACCGGTGGTACGGGTCAGTTCGCCAAGGTGCAGATCGCGATCGAGCCGATCGACAGTGGCGACGCCTCGTACGAGTTCGTGAACAAGGTCACCGGTGGCCGCATCCCCCGGGAGTACATCCCGTCGGTGGACGCGGGTGCGCAGGAGGCCATGCAGTTCGGCATCCTGGCCGGCTACGAGATGACGGGCGTCCGCGTCACGCTTCTCGACGGTGCCTACCACGAGGTCGACTCCTCCGAGCTCGCCTTCAAGATCGCCGGCTCGCAGGCCTTCAAGGAGGCCGCGCGCAAGGCCAAGCCCGTGCTGCTCGAGCCGATGATGGCCGTCGAGGTCACCACGCCCGAGGACTACATGGGTGAGGTCATCGGCGACATCAACTCCCGCCGTGGCCAGATCCAGGCCATGGAGGAGCGCAGCGGCGCTCGCGTCGTGAAGGGCCTCGTGCCGCTTTCGGAGATGTTCGGCTACGTCGGCGACCTCCGCAGCAAGACGTCGGGTCGCGCGAGCTACTCGATGCAGTTCGACTCCTACGCCGAGGTTCCGCGGAACGTCGCCGAGGAGATCATCGCGAAGGCCAAGGGCGAGTAACGCACCGCGTTCACTAGCTTTAGGCTTGACTCCGGAGCCTCTCGGGGCATTCATCCGCGGTTGCGGGTGAATGCCCCCGGGCACCGGGCTTTCCAGCAAAGATCACCTGGCGCCGATGAAGCAAGGCGTTCAGAACCACTCCAGGAGGACCCCAGTGGCGAAGGCGAAGTTCGAGCGGACTAAGCCGCACGTCAACATCGGCACCATCGGTCACATCGACCACGGTAAGACGACCCTCACGGCCGCCATTACCAAGGTGCTGCACGACGCGTACCCGGACCTGAACGAGGCCTCGGCCTTCGACCAGATCGACAAGGCTCCCGAGGAGCGCCAGCGCGGTATCACGATCTCGATCGCGCACGTCGAGTACCAGACCGAGGCGCGTCACTACGCCCACGTCGACTGCCCCGGTCACGCGGACTACATCAAGAACATGATCACGGGTGCCGCGCAGATGGACGGCGCCATCCTCGTGGTCGCCGCCACCGACGGCCCGATGCCGCAGACCAAGGAGCACGTGCTCCTGGCCCGCCAGGTCGGCGTTCCGTACATCGTTGTCGCCCTGAACAAGGCCGACATGGTGGACGACGAGGAGATCCTGGAGCTCGTCGAGCTCGAGGTCCGTGAGCTCCTCTCCGAGTACGAGTTCCCGGGCGACGACGTTCCGGTCGTCAAGGTCTCGGCGCTCAAGGCGCTCGAGGGCGACGAGGAGTGGGGCAAGTCCGTCCTCGAGCTCATGGCCGCCGTCGACTCCGCCATCCCGGAGCCGGAGCGCGACGTCGACAAGCCGTTCCTCATGCCGATCGAGGACGTCTTCACGATCACCGGTCGTGGCACGGTCGTCACCGGTCGTATCGAGCGTGGTGTCCTGAAGGTCAACGAGACCGTCGACATCATCGGCATCAAGACCGAGAAGACCACCACCACGGTCACCGGCATCGAGATGTTCCGCAAGCTGCTCGACGAGGGCCAGGCCGGTGAGAACGTCGGTCTGCTGCTCCGCGGCATCAAGCGCGAGGACGTCGAGCGCGGCCAGGTCATCATCAAGCCGGGCTCGGTCACCCCGCACACCGAGTTCGAGGCGCAGGCGTACATCCTGTCGAAGGACGAGGGTGGCCGTCACACCCCGTTCTTCAACAACTACCGCCCGCAGTTCTACTTCCGTACGACGGACGTGACCGGCGTCGTGACCCTCCCCGAGGGCACCGAGATGGTCATGCCGGGTGACAACACCGAGATGAAGGTGGAGCTCATCCAGCCCGTCGCCATGGAGGAGGGCCTCAAGTTCGCCATCCGTGAGGGTGGCCGGACCGTCGGCGCCGGCCAGGTCACCAAGATCAACAAGTAAGTTCCGCTTACCTGTTGGGCTTGACGCCTGGTAGCTCCTGCGAGCTCTGAAAGGGCCCGTACGACTTCGGTCGTACGGGCCCTTTTGCATGCCCTCTCCGTTCTCGCGGATCCTCGGGGCCGGTGCGCCGCTGGTCAGGACGGGCTCAGGCCCTGGCCTGGGTGGGACGCCACAGCCAGGGGCGGGCGTCGAAGGAGAGTCCGGCGAGGGTGGGGGCGGCCCCGGTCGCGGTCAGGGACGGGGTGTCCAGGGTCGGTGGCAGGCCCGCGGGGCGGGTGAGGCGGCCCTGGTGGAGGAGTTGGACGGTGCCGTCCGTGGCGCGGCCGAGGAGGTAGGGGCCGGTGGCGGTGACCGGGCCGTAGCCGGGGAAGTCGACGGGCGGGCCGCCGGGGGAGAGGAGGCGGTCGGAGGCGGGCGGACGGTAGTACAGGCGGCCGTCCGCCGCGGCTATGGCGTCGGCGGGGGTGGGCAGGCCGGTCAGCGGAGCGGGCCCGTCCGGGGTCCAGTGGTGGACGGTGTCCCGGCCCGGCGCGTAGACGTGGACCCGGCCGCCGGGGCCGAGGACCGCGGTGAGGCCGTCCTGGACGGGGCCGCCGCCGAGGTCCTTCCAAGGCGACCAGGTGCCGGAGGTGTCGCGGACACGGGTGCTGACGCCCTGTCCGGCGTTGCGGACGAAGAGGTGGACCCTGCCGTCGCGGGCGGTGACGGCCACCGGGACGCCGATGCGCCGGCCCCGGTCGGGGTCGGACTCCGGGTTGCCGAGGCCGGTCCAGGTGCCGGCGCCGGCGCCACGCCGGGCGGGCTCCAGGGCCACGATCTCCCGTACGTCGGGCCCGCCCAGGCCTTCGAGCTCGGCCAGGCGCAGGCCGAACAGCAGGTGGCGGTCGGCCGGGAGAGGGGCGCTGCCGAGCACCGGGGCGAGCGGGCCGCCGCCGAGGTCGACCGGGTCCGCGAAACCGCCGCCCGGCTTCTCGTCGTAGCGGACCGCGCGCAGGCCGAGGACGCCGTACGCGGTGGCCCGGCCGCCGGCGCCGCGCACCAGCGTGAGGCGCGGGCCCGGGTAGCGGTGGTGGGTGGCGCGGACCCAGCCCTTGCGGTTGGTCAGGGGGCGGTCGCCGCCGACGTTGTAGTCGCCGCAGCCGGCCGGGTTGCCGCAGGACCAGTCGGGGGCCGCGCCGTACGGGACGAGGTGGGCGGCCTTCTGGTCGAGCAGGCGCGGCGGGAGGTTCTTCGGCCAGTGGTGGTTGTAGTAGCCGCGGTAGGCGGTGACGACGAACGGGGGTGGGCCGCCCGGCGCGGTCCGGGCCCAGCGGATCAGCGCCGCCCAGGTGAAGGAGGCGACGGCGGTGTGGTCGGCGTGGTCGGAGTAGCCGGGCTGCTCGCTGTCGCGGATGCGGGTGAGCCGGTCGCTGACCTGGATGTCGGGGTCCGGGTCGAGGGTGTGCACGACGGTCGGCCGGTAGCGCCGGAACAGTTCCGCGAGGACGGTGACGACGGAGTCGTGGGTGTACGTCTGGACGGCCCGCAGCGGGGAGCCCTCGGGGACGAGGGTGCGCAGGAGCAGGCCCGGGTCGCGCCAGAGGGACGGGGCGCCCATGTGGCCCGCCGCGGTGTGCATGGCGAGGTTCAGGTGGACCAGCTCGACGCGGCGGCCCCCGTGTTCGAGGACGTCGAGCTCGGCGCGGAAGCCGCTGGGCAGGCGCAGGACGCGCTGGTCCCAGGGGGTGAAGAGGGGGAGGCCGAGCTGGGTCGCGTAGGACTGGCGCAGGCCCTGGTGGCGGGCGGCGGAGTAGGCGGCCTTGTCGGGGGCGGGGTCGCGGTCGGTCGCCGTCTTGTTCCGGCCGTCGGCCTCGCCGGCGGTGACGTAGACGCAGACGAGCGGGGTGCCGGCGGCGAGGGCCTGCTGGGTGTCCGGGTTCATGAAGTACAGGTCGTCGTCGGGGTGGGCGAGGACCTGGAGCAGCAGGGCGCGGTCCGCCTGCGCGGCGGGGCGGCCGGAGGCGGGGGAGGGGACGGAGGTGCGGGGCGGGGGCACGGTCGCGCGGGGTGCGCAGGCGGCGAGGGCGGTGGTGGCGGCCACGGCGGAGGTGCCGAGCAGGAGTCCGCGCCGGGTCAGGGAACGGGCGGCGGAGGGCACGGGATCGGCGTCGGGGGCCGATGCAGGCGCGGGCGCGGGGCCGGGCCGGGGCGCCGGAAGCTTGGGCATAGGGCGCATTTCGGGCCGCGAAGGGCGCGGTATCGCAGGTCTCTTCCGCACAGTGGCGCTCACTCCGTCCGCTGCGAGGCGGCGCGGCGGTGTCGGTGGAGCGCGCCTCTGTTCAGGTTGGTTCACCTGGGTAGAGGCTCGGCAGGGGGCGCGGGTTCCATGCGCGTACATGTTCCGTTCACCCGGACGGGCGGCGGCGGGGGCCGACACGGACGGCCCAGTGCCCGGATGCCGTGAGCGGGGCGGGCTGCGAGGATCGGTGGGTCCGCGCCGTGCGTCACGCGCGGGGCCGCCGGGACGGTGGTGCGCGGACGTCTCGATGTGGGGGGTGGACCGAGCGCCGGAGCGAGGGAGTTCCCCGGTGCCCCAGCCCGAAAGGCCTGCCATGCACTCTGCACCCGTGAAGCGGAGCAACCGCCTCGCCCGAGGGCGTGCCGTCGGCGTCCTGTGCGCCGTCGCCGCGTCGCTGTCCTTGCTGAGCGCCTGTTCGTCGGACGACGGGGACGACACCTCTTCGGGTACGAAGCAGGCGGACCGCGCGGCCGAGCAGGCGGCCGCGACCGCTTCCGCGTCTGCCTCGCCGCGGCTGAGCGAGGATCAGGCCGAGCGCAGGAAGCTGATCACCGCGACGAAGGTCGACTGGGACAAGGCGGCCATGACCGCCGAGAAGGAGGTCTCCGGCGGCAAGCTCCTGGAGATCGAGCTGGGCGACGACGACCAGGGGAATCCGGAGTGGGACGCGGAGGTCGTCGCGTCGGACGGCACGAGCACCGACGTACGGATCGACGGCGTCACCGGCAAGGTCACGAAGTCCGAGAAGGACAAGGACCAGGACGCGGGTGACAAGAAGGAGAACACCGACAAGCTCGCGGCGGCCGAGATCACGTCGATGAAGGCGGCCGAGACGGCCACGGACCGGAAGAAGGGCACGGTCACGTCGGTCGGCCTCGACGACTCCGACGGCGGGCCGACGGTCTGGGCGGTGGACGTGGTCACGCCGGCGACGTGGGTCAAGACGACCTTCGACATCGACGCCGGCAACGGCAAGGTGCTGCACGAGAACATCGACCGGGACTGAGCGGTCGAAGAGCGGGGCCGGGTCCCTCGGCCCCGCGGCCGGTCAGGCGTGGCCGTCGCCGTCGCCCAGGATGCGGGCGAGTTCGCGGTCGAGGGCCATCTCGGTCGGCTCGGTGCCGAAGGGCTGGAGCGCGTGGCTGCGCTCCAGGTACGTCATCAGGGCCGCGTGGCCGAGCCGGATCAGCGTCTCGGTGCCCCGTCCCGCGCCCTGCTCCTGCACGCGGATCGTCACGTGGGCCGGCTCGTCGGGGTTCTGCCCGGGCAGAACCGATACGGCTCCGATGCCGACCGCGCCGCCTAACCCCGCCGTCAGCAGATCGCGGGAGATCACCCACCGGGAGCTCGTCCTCGGGCTCGCGGCGGTGCCGGGCGACACCGTCAGCGTCACGACGAACGGATCGTCGGCCTCGTACCGCAGCAGCACCGCGCAAGGGTGCCGCTCCGCGCCCTGAGTGATCGATCCGCTCGTCCACGCCTCCAGCCCCGCGCCGGTCCTGCTCATCTCGGGGATCATCGAGTCCACGCCCTCTCGTACATGCATATGTAGTCGCGCCATCGCAGAACGTAATTGACGCGGAGTCAACACGGATGGCATATGCCGAACGAGCACATCTCCTGCGGAATCTTCACGTGCTGCACACAGGGTGTTCGGAAGATCACGGAGGGTTTCAGATGCTTGCGAGGCAGGTCGAGCTGATCCCGACCTGCCGTGAGTCGGCCTCGGTCGGTGGGCGGGGTCAGTCGCCGTCGGTGATCTGGAACAGGTAGATCAGGTGGCTGTTGTCGTCCGGCATCGCGTTGATGTCGTCCGACGGCACGTCGGTGCGGAAGTAGAACTGCGGGGCCTTCGGGCCGCCGAGGGCGTTCTTGTCCTGCAGGTCCATGAGGTGCTTGACGAACGTGTTCGCGTCCGGGGTCTTGGTGCCCAGGTCCTGTGCGAGCTGTCCGCCGACGACGACCTTCAGGTGCGTGTCGTCGGTCAGCACGTCCGTGGCGGCGCCGGTCGCGCTGCTGGGCGTGAACGTGGGGCCGTCGGCGTCGCACCGGTAGGAGCCCAGGACGAGGCCGAGCATGGTCGGGCTCTCGCCTCCCGCGCTGACCGACTCGATCGCGCCGTACGGGCCCTGGCCGTCGTGGTCGCAGACCGAACCGGCCGGCGGGGTCTGGCGGTCGGCCAGGTCCCAGCCGCCGTTCCCGGCATCGCCGGGGCCGCCGGAGATCGTGGGGTCGGGGGAGGACGGTACCGGGGACGAGGCCGGCGCCGACGGGGAGTCCGGGGTCGACGGCGGCGTCGACTGCGCGGTCGTGGGGGACGCGCTCGTCGGGCCGTCGGCCGAGCCCTCCGAGTCGCCCGGGCCGCAGGCCGACAGGGCCAGGGCCGCGGCGGCGGCCACCCCCAGGACGTACAGCTTCCTGCTCGTTCGGTTCGCGTAGGCGCGCATGGTCGGACCCCCGTGGTCGATGTCGTGCGGTGCGAGGGGATCGTGCCCGGGGAGGGTGTCGTTCCGTACGTGCCGGGGCGGATCGTTACGGCTTGCGGACATCGGTGTGGCATTTCCGCAGGAAGCCCCCGCCGGGCCGCAGCCACCCGTCAGCTACGGTCCCAGGCCCCGCTGAGCACCCGCACCCGCTCCCCGTACTCGATCGCCTCCGTCCACTCCCGCGGCCAGCGGTCCGCCCCGCGCCCCGCCCCCGCGAACGCCCCGGCCAGCGCCGCCGTCGCCGCCGAGGCCCCGGACGTGTGCGCGGCGCGGCGGATCGTGTTGCGGGGATGTGCGTCGGTGACGAGGCAGGCGTAGAGCGCGCCCGCGAGGACGATGTCGGCCGTCCAGGCACCGCCGACGGCCCGCGCCGGCTCCCGGTCCCGTTCCGCGGGGGCCAGCGCCGCGCCCACCGCGTCCAGCGCCACGAGGCACTCGTCCCATCCGCGCTCCGCGTACGCTGCCGGGCTGTCCGCCCCCGCGCGCTCGGCAAGGTCGCCGAGCCACTCCGCCCGGTACGTACGGCGGGACGCGGCCGCGTGGGCGCGCAGCCGGTCCAGGAGGGCGCCGGGTTCGCAGCCGTGGGCCAGGAGGTGCACCGCGTGCGCGGCCAGATCACTCGCGGCGAGCGCGGTCGGGTGGCCGTGTGTCAGCGCGGCCTGCGCCTGCGCGATGCCGGAGCGCTGCTCGGCGCTCAGGTACGGGGCGAGCCCGACGGCCGCCGCCCGCACGACCGCGCCGCAGCCCTTGGACTCCAGGGCGGTCGCCGCCTGCCAGGGGTTGCCCGGGTCACGCAGCGCCGTACAGGCGTCGACGGTGGTGCGGCCGGCGCCGCGGTCGTTGTCCGGCGAGGCGAGCCAGCGCACCAGATGCGTGCGCAGCGCGGTGGCGACGGCGGGCGGCGTCACCCACGGCGGCGCGGGCAGCGCCCCGCGCGTGGTGAGGCTGTGCCGGGCCTCGGCCTCCGTCTGGGGCGGGCGGACGGCGGTCTCGGCGAGGGCCTCGGCGACGGCGAGGGCCAGCTGGGTCTGGTCCGACACCCGGGCCCGCGGCACCGCCGCCTGCCGGGGGTCGCCCGGAGTCCCCGACTCGCCGTCGTGCCAGGGGAGTTCCATCGCGGTCCACTCGCCGTACGCGGACCGGATGCCGTCCAGGGGGAGCGCGGAGAGCGGGCGGCCCATCGCGTCGCCGAGGGCGAGCCCGTACAGGGCGCCGGCGGCGGCGTCGCGCACCCGGTCGCGCGGGACGTCCGCCAGCGCGTACAGGGCGTCGACGTGCGGCGCCCACGCGATCGAACTGCCGATCACGTGCGCCCCGGAGGGCGTGGCCCCGTCGTCGAGCAGACGGCGCAGGGCCTCGCCCGGGGTGCGGCCCGCCGCCTTGGAGTCGCGCAGCCGCAGCGCCCACGTGCCGTCGCCCGCGGCCTTCTCACCGGCATCCCGGCGCACGATCCAGCCCGCCGCGTCGTCCTCGTCGTTCGCCCACACGTACCCGGTGACCGTGCCCTGCCCGTCGGCGACGGCGCCGTACCGCACGGGCCGTTCGGTGCGCGAGGCGTAGCGCGGGGGGCTGCTCACGGCGTTGAACTGCAGGTCTTCCTCGAACCGCGGATTGATGTACGCGCGCGGCACGAAACGCGGGCCCGGACCGGCCGGCTGACTCACGACGATGTTCCCCTCTGACGATCCACGTTGATCTGGGCCTCCATCCCATCACGCGGCCCCGCGAGGAGAACCTGTGCCGATGTTGCGGGGGTTGCCCGCAGACCGCCCCGCGAGGCTGATTAACATGCCGCGTCACAGGCCGGCGAGGTCCGACCACCCGTCAGTCCCCGTCCGCGTCACGGAACTTGACCCCAGGAGTCACCCGGCATGACGGCAGCACCCGCACCAGCGACCGCCCTTCGCGTCCTGATCCACGGCGGCGGCATCGGCGGCCTCACCCTCGCCACGGCCCTGGCCCGCCGCGGCCACACCGTCGAGGTCGCGGAACTGCGCGAAGAGCTCGACGCGCTCGGCGTCGGCATCATCCAGCCGACCAACGCGCTGCACGTCATGCGCGAGATCGGCGTCCTCGACGCGTGCCTCGCGGCCGGCTTCGCGTGGGACACCCTGACCATCGCCGACCCGGCCGGGACCACGCTCGCCGCGATACCCCAGCCCCGCATGGCCGACGCCCCCGCCGCCAATGGCATCCCGCGCCCCGCCCTCGCCCGGATCCTCGCCGACGCGGCCCGCGCCGCCGGAGCCCGGCTGCGCCTCGGCACGACGATCACCGAGCTGAAGGACGACGGCACCGGAGTCGACGTCACCCTCTCCGACGGCGGCCAGTCCCGCCACGACCTCGTCGTCGGCTTCGACGGCATCGGCTCCCCGCTGCGCACCCGGCTCTACGGGGACACGTACGCCCCCGAGTACACGGGCTTCGCCAACTGGCGGGTCACCGTGCCGCGCCCGCCCGAGGTGCGCGGCGTCGTCATGGGCACGGCCGGACCGGAGGCGAAGGCGCTGCTCACACCGATCACCGGGGAACTCATGTACCTGGGCGCGGTGTTCGCCGAGAAGGAGGACTTCCGGCCCGCCCCGGAGCGAGCCCACGAGCAGCTCGCCGCACGCCTGCGCATGTTCTCGGGGCCGGTCGCCGACGCGCTCGCCGCCGTCACCGACCCGTCGGCGGTCGTGTACTCGCGGATCTCCCAGGTGAGCGTCGAGGAGCCCTGGCACGTGGGCCGCGTCGTCCTCGCCGGGGACGCCGCGCACGCCTCCACCCCGCACCTCGCACAGGGTGCGGCCATGGCGGTCGAGGACGCGCTGGTCCTCGCCGAGGCGCTGGACGCCGAGGCCGGCGTCCCCGAGGCGCTCACCGCCTGGGAGGCGCGGCGCCGCCCGCGCGCCATGTGGGTGCAGGCCCTGTCCCGCGCGGTGCTGCGCCAGGAGACCGGCACCCCGACGACCCCCGAGGAGGACGAGCTCCTCAAGGTCGGCGTCCCGGGCGCCGCCCACGTCCTGGCCCAGCCGTACTAGCGCCCGCGGCACCGCCCACGTCCTGACACAGCCGGGCCACACCGGGCGTAACGCCGAGTACATCCACTACGAGGCCTTGCGCCCGGCCCGCCCCGGGCTGGTCGCAGGACGTCGCGCCGACGCCCCCCGGCCGAGCCCGGAAAAGGGCTCAGGCCGCCGGTGTCAGGGCGACGATCGCGATGTCGTCGCCCAGGTGGTGCGTCCAGTTCCGTACGTCGTCCGCGAGCCGTCCGACGAGCGCGTCGGGCGGCCCGTCCGCGCCGTCGGCCAGCCGGTCGATGAGCGGATAGAACTCGCCGCTCGCGTTCCGCGCCTCGCTCAGCCCGTCCGTGTAGGCGACCAGCGTCGTCGTGTCGTCCAGCGAGACCCGGTGGGCGTCGACCGCGCCGAGCGTGCCGAAGCCGAGCGGCAGGTGCACGGGCCCCTCGATCTCCTCGGCGCGCGAGCGGCCCACGGCGACCGGCCCCGGGTGACCGCAGTTGATCACTTCCAGGTGTGGGGCCCCGGCACCGTGCTGGATCAGCAGCGCGGTCGCGAACAGCTCCTCGTCCCCGCGCGCCTCGGCCGCCCGCAGCACCTGCCGGTCGAGCCGCGCCGCGAGCTCCCCGAGGTCCTCGGTCTCGTAGGCCTGACTGCGGAAACAGCCCAGCAGGTCCGTCACCGTCTGCACCGCCTGCAGCCCCTTGCCGCGCACGTCGCCGATGAGCACCCGGGTGCCGTACGGGGTGTGCAGGGCCTCCAGGAAGTCGCCGCCGATGCCGGTGTCGGCGGTCGCCGGCTCGTACAGGCCCGCGAGGCGCAGCCGGCCGAGCGTGCCCGGGATGGGGTGGAGCACGGCGCGCAGCAGCGCGCCCGCCGTCTCCTGGGAGCGGGTGAGCCGCTCCGTGAGCCGGCCCCGCGACCAGGCGATGGCGCCGGCCGCCGCGCCGACGCCGAGCGCGACGAGCATCTCCACGGACTGGCCGGTCTGCGCCTTCGCCACCAGGTACTGCAGGACGGACGTCGAGGCCACGACGAGCGCGACCACGGGCCGGCCGAGCAGCAGCGCGGCCGCGGCGACCACGATCGTGGCGACCCACAGCATCTGCCCCGCGGTGACCGCCGCCTGCGCGGGCGACGCGCCCGCGCTGTACGGCATCGTCTGCGCCGCGGCCGCGCCGAACAGGATCGCGCCCGGCAGCAGCGCGATCGTGCCGCCGAGGTCGGTGTGCGGGACCGCGGTGAGGAAGCCCGCCATGCGCGGGGCCAGCGCCAGCATGATGCCGAACCCGATCACGGCGACGACGGCGCAGCCACTGAGCAGCGACGCCCCGCCGTGGCTCAGCAGCGTGTGCAGCAGCGCGAGCCCGATCGCGGCGAGCGGCAGGCCCAGGGAGCAGCCCGTGACGGGGGAGAGGGCGCGCCGCCGGACCACCAGCAGACTGCCCGCGGCGCCGCCCGCCCCGAACAGCGAGAGCGCGAGCGCGCCCGCCGCCGGCGAACCGCCCGAGGCGATCATCAGCGTCGGTACGGCCACCGCGAGGACGGTCTGGGTGAAGCCCAGGGTGACCCCGGCGACCAGCACCGGGACCCCGAGCCGCGCGGGCAGCGAGGTGCGCCCGCTGCGGGTCAGGGCGCGCAGCCGGGCGAGCACCGCCACGACCGCGGCCGCGCCCAGCACCCCGCCCACGCGCGGATCGGCCCAGCCCCACAGCGGCGCGAGCTGCAGCCCGGCCGCCGCCAGCGCCCCGGCCACGGTCCAACAGCCGGTCGTCACCGGGTCGTTGAGCGGCCGCCGCGCCTCGGGCCGCCCGTCGTCGGGCAGCCGGTGCCGTACGAGGAGCAGCGCGCCGGCGGCCGCGACGGCGAGGGCCGCCATCGTCGGGCGCCAGCCGGCGGCGGAGGTGACGTGCGGCGCGACGTTCACGGCGACGATGAAGCCGGTGGACATGGCCGCGAGCCAGCATCCGGTCACCCGGCGCACCCGCCCCGGCATGTACACGCTGGCGAGATAGGCGAGGCAGGCCACGAAGACGGCGGCGAGCGCGGCGGCCATGACGATGCGGGCCAGCACATACACCCACCCGGTGAAGGCGACCGCGAGCAGCGCGCAGGCCCCGGACAGCACGGCCAGCGCCCGCAGCAGCACCCGGCGCCGGCCCACGACGTCGCAGGCCCGCCCGGCCGCGACCAGTGTGAGCAGCGTGACCGACACCCCGACCACCCGCGCGACGGCCTCGTGCCCGGGTCCGAGCCCGAGATCGGCCCGCACGAGCGGGGCGGCGGCCGCGTCGAGCACGGGCGCGATGACGTAGAACGCGGCGACGGCGGCCAGCAGGAGCCCCGGCACCCGCAACCGCTCGCCCTTGCTCCGGGCCACGACACCCGTCCCCTGGGCGTGGTCGAACACTCGGGCCTCCCTGGCAGTCCCCCCGTGGACAACTCCGACCACCAGGGTCGCGGGGGGTGCCAGTGCCAGGTAAGTGCTAAAAGTCCCACTTATGCCCGAATGGCGCCTTCTGTCCGAGTCCGGTTCGCGCGGGGCGCGCCGCCGGGCGGGGCCGGTTTGACCTCGGTCACACACCGGGTACTCTCTTCGGCTCGATTGGCCCCGGAGGTGCCCCGTATGGCAGACTGTCGGGGTTGCTCGGTTGAGTGCCGATGCTGCGCGCCTCCCGCCGGGAGGACCGGAAGCGAGTCCCACAGTACTCGTCGCCTTATCTGCCGCCTGCGGCAGCGCTGGGGCGGACGTACGGGAATCTTCCGGGAAGTTCAGCGCGGGACTCCACCAGGCGCCTGGTGGGTTTCTTCCCCCCAGCTCGTGCGGCCCTGGGCCGCGGTTCCTGTAGCAGGGAAATCCGTACGGATATTTCTGTCAGCGACACCGCGACACGCCCGACCGCGTGGGTCGGAGGAAGTGTGAAACAGGGCCCCCAGGAGCCAGAGCGTTTCGAGACGAAGGACTACTAAGTAGCCATGGCGGGACAGAAGATCCGCATCCGGCTCAAGGCCTACGACCACGAGGTCATCGACTCCTCGGCGAAGAAGATCGTCGAGACGGTGACGCGTACTGGTGCGTCGGTCGCGGGCCCGGTGCCGCTGCCTACCGAGAAGAACGTGTACTGCGTCATCAAGTCGCCGCACAAGTACAAGGACTCGCGCGAGCACTTCGAGATGCGCACGCACAAGCGCCTGATCGACATTCTCGACCCGACCCCCAAGACCGTTGACTCTCTGATGCGACTCGACCTCCCGGCCGGTGTCGACATCGAGATCAAGCTCTAAGGGCTGGTGATCTGAGAATGGCTAAGCAGATCAAGGGCATCCTGGGCGAGAAGCTCGGCATGACGCAGGTGTGGGACGAGAACAACCGTGTTGTTCCGGTCACCGTCGTCAAGGCCGGCCCGAACGTCGTGACCCAGGTCCGTACGAACGACGTCGACGGCTACGAGTCGGTCCAGATCGCCTTCGGCGAGATCGACCCGCGCAAGGTGAACAAGCCCCTCAAGGGCCACTTCGCCAAGGCCGACGTCACCCCCCGTCGCCACCTCGTCGAGATCCGTACCTCGGACGCCTCCGAGTACACCCTCGGCCAGGAGATCACGGCCGAGACCTTCGAGGCCGGCGTCAAGGTCGACGTCACCGGCAAGAGCAAGGGCAAGGGCTTCGCCGGTGTCATGAAGCGTCACAACTTCGCCGGTGGCAAGGCATCTCACGGTGCCCACCGCGTGCACCGCAAGCCGGGCTCGATCGGTGGCTGCGCCACCCCCGGCCGTGTGTTCAAGGGCCTCCGCATGGCGGGCCGTATGGGCAACGAGCGGGTCACCACCCAGAACCTGACCGTCCACGCCGTTGACGCGGAGAAGGGTCTGCTGCTCATCAAGGGCGCGGTTCCCGGTCCGAACGGCGGCCTCGTCCTGGTCCGCACTGCGGCCAAGGGGGCCTGAGGTAACCGATGAGCACTGTTGACATCCTTTCGCCGGCGGGCGACAAGGCCGGGTCCGTCGAGCTCCCCGCGGAGATCTTCGACGTAGAGAAGATCAGCGTTCCGCTGCTTCACCAGGTCGTCGTCGCGCAGCTGGCCGCTGCCCGTCAGGGCACGCACAAGACCAAGACCCGTGGCGAAGTCCGTGGTGGTGGCAAGAAGCCGTACCGCCAGAAGGGCACCGGCCGCGCCCGTCAGGGTTCGACCCGCGCCCCGCAGTTCGCCGGTGGTGGCGTCGTGCACGGTCCCGTGCCGCGTGACTACTCGCAGCGGACCCCGAAGAAGATGAAGGCCGCGGCCCTGCGCCACGCCCTCACCGACCGGGCCCGCAACGCTCGCATCCACGTCGTCTCCGGCGTGGTCGAGGGCGAGGTCTCCACGAAGGCCGCCAAGTCGCTGTTCGGCAAGATCTCGGAGCGCAAGAACCTGCTCCTGGTCGCCGAGCGCTCCGACGAGGCCGCGTGGCTCTCCGCCCGCAACCTGCCCCAGGTCCACATCCTGGAGCCGGGCCAGCTGAACACGTACGACGTTCTCGTCTCGGACGACGTGGTCTTCACCCAGGCCGCTTTCGAGTCCTTCGTGTCTGGCCCCAAGGCCGCTGACACCGAAGGGAGCGAGGCCTGATGGCTACGCGTCACCCGAGCATCGCCTCGAAGGCCGCCAAGGCCGCCAAGGCCGCGCGCGTCGCTAAGGCGAAGCGCATCGCCACCGAGGGCAAGATCGCTGTCGAGCCCACGCCGCTGAGCAAGAGCTACACGGACCCCCGTGACGTTCTCGTTCGTCCGGTCGTCTCGGAGAAGTCGTACGCCCTGCTCGACGAGAACAAGTACACGTTCATCGTCGACCCGCGTGCCAACAAGACCCAGATCAAGCAGGCCGTCGAGGCGGTCTTCTCGGTCAAGGTCTCCGGGGTCAACACGATCAACCGTCAGGGCAAGCGCAAGCGGACCCGCACCGGCTTCGGCCAGCGTGCGAACACCAAGCGCGCGATCGTGACCCTCGTTGAGGGCGACCGTATCGACATCTTCGGCCAGGCCTCCTAACGGAGCGCCCTGGTCCGAATATCGGACGAGGACTGAGAAATGGGAATCCGCAAGTACAAGCCGACTACGCCGGGCCGTCGTGGCTCCAGCGTCGCCGACTTCGTCGAGGTCACGCGGTCCACGCCGGAGAAGTCGCTGGTCCGCCCCCTGCACAGCAAGGGCGGCCGTAACAACTCCGGTCGCGTGACGGTCCGCCACCAGGGTGGTGGCCACAAGCGCGCCTACCGCGTGATCGACTTCCGTCGTCACGACAAGGACGGCGTGCCGGCGAAGGTCGCTCACATCGAGTACGACCCCAACCGCACCGCGCGTATCGCTCTCCTGCACTACGCGGACGGCGAGAAGCGCTACATCCTGGCCCCCCGTGGGCTGGCCCAGGGTGCCGTGGTCGAGAACGGCCCGGCGGCCGACATCAAGCCCGGCAACAACCTGGCGCTGCGCAACATCCCGGTCGGTACCACGATCCACGCGATCGAGCTCCGTCCCGGCGGTGGCGCCAAGTTCGCCCGCTCCGCGGGTGCCTCCGTGCAGCTGCTCGCGAAGGAGGGCTCGATGGCCCACCTCCGCATGCCCTCCGGTGAGATCCGCCTGGTCGACGTGCGCTGCCGCGCCACCGTCGGCGAGGTCGGCAACGCCGAGCAGTCGAACATCAACTGGGGCAAGGCCGGCCGCATGCGCTGGAAGGGCGTCCGCCCGACCGTGCGTGGTGTCGTCATGAACCCGGTCGACCACCCGCACGGTGGTGGTGAAGGCAAGACCTCCGGTGGTCGCCACCCGGTCTCGCCGTGGGGCAAGAAGGAGGGTCGTACTCGTGATCGCAACAAGGCGAGCAACAAGTACATCGTCCGCCGCCGCAAGTCGAACAAGAAGCGCTAGGAGCGGGTTTAGATGCCGCGCAGTCTCAAGAAGGGGCCCTTCGTCGACGACCACCTCGTGAAGAAGGTGGACGCCCAGAACGAAGCAGGCACCAAGAACGTCATCAAGACCTGGTCCCGGCGCTCGATGATCATCCCCAGCATGCTGGGGCACACGATCGCGGTGCACAACGGCAAGACCCACATCCCGGTGTTCGTCACCGAGTCGATGGTCGGCCACAAGCTCGGTGAGTTTTCGCCGACCCGCACCTTCCGCGGCCACGTCAAGGACGACCGCAAGTCGAAGCGCCGCTAAGCGGGGTGTGAACGACTATGACGAACATTGAAGGGACAACCATGGAAGCCAGGGCCCAGGCGCGGTACATCCGCGTCACGCCCATGAAGGCCCGCCGCGTGGTGGACCTCATCCGTGGCATGGACGCCACGGAGGCTCAGGCGGTCCTGCGTTTCGCCCCGCAGGCCGCGAGCGTGCCGGTCGGCAAGGTGCTGGACAGCGCCATCGCCAACGCCGCGCACAACTACGACCACACCGACGCGTCGTCGCTGTTCATCAGCGAGGCGTACGTGGATGAGGGCCCGACCCTGAAGCGGTTCCGTCCGCGTGCCCAGGGCCGTGCCTACCGGATCCGTAAGCGGACCAGCCACATCACCGTGGTCGTCAGCAGCAAGGAAGGAACCCGGTAATGGGCCAGAAGGTAAACCCGCACGGGTTCCGGCTCGGTGTCACGACCGACTTCAAGTCGCGTTGGTACGCCGACAAGCTGTACAAGGACTACGTCAAGGAAGACGTCGCCATCCGTCGGATGATGACGTCCGGCATGGAGCGCGCCGGCATCTCGAAGGTTGAGATCGAGCGCACCCGTGACCGCGTGCGGGTGGACATCCACACCGCTCGTCCCGGCATCGTCATCGGCCGCCGTGGCGCCGAGGCCGACCGCATCCGCGGTGACCTCGAGAAGCTCACGGGCAAGCAGGTCCAGCTGAACATCCTCGAGGTCAAGAACCCCGAGACGGACGCTCAGCTCGTGGCCCAGGCCGTCGCGGAGCAGCTGTCCTCCCGCGTCTCCTTCCGTCGCGCCATGCGTAAGAGCATGCAGTCGGCGATGAAGGCGGGCGCCAAGGGCATCAAGATCCAGTGTGGCGGTCGTCTCGGCGGTGCCGAGATGTCCCGTTCGGAGTTCTACCGCGAGGGCCGTGTGCCCCTGCACACGCTCCGCGCCAACGTGGACTACGGCTTCTTCGAGGCCAAGACGACCTTCGGCCGCATCGGCGTGAAGGTCTGGATCTACAAGGGCGATGTCAAGAACATCGCCGAGGTCCGCGCCGAGAACGCCGCTGCCCGCGCCGGCAACCGCCCGGCCCGTGGTGGCAACGACCGCCCGGCCCGTGGTGGCCGTGGTGGCGAGCGTGGCGGTCGCGGTCGCAAGCCGCAGCAGCAGTCCGCGCCGGCTGCCGAGGCCCCCAAGGCCGACGCTCCCGCCGCCGCTCCCGCTGCTGAGAGCACCGGAACGGAGGCCTGACCGAAATGCTGATCCCCCGTAGGGTCAAGCACCGCAAGCAGCACCACCCGAAGCGCAGCGGTATGTCCAAGGGTGGCACGCAGGTTGCGTTCGGCGAGTACGGCATCCAGGCGCTCACCCCGGCCTACGTGACGAACCGTCAGATCGAGGCCGCTCGTATCGCCATGACGCGTCACATCAAGCGTGGCGGCAAGGTCTGGATCAACATCTACCCGGACCGTCCCCTCACCAAGAAGCCTGCCGAGACCCGCATGGGTTCCGGTAAGGGTTCGCCGGAGTGGTGGATCGCCAACGTCAAGCCCGGGCGCGTGATGTTCGAGCTGTCGTACCCCAACGAGAAGATCGCGCGTGAAGCCCTGACTCGTGCGGCCCACAAGCTGCCGATGAAGTGCAAGATCGTTAAGCGCGAAGCAGGTGAGGCGTGATGTCGGCCGGGACCAAGGCGTCCGAGCTGCGCGAGCTGGGCAACGAGGAGCTTCTCAACAAGCTCCGCGAGGCCAAGGAAGAGCTGTTCAACCTCCGCTTCCAGGCGGCGACCGGTCAGCTCGAGAACCACGGCCGGCTCAAGGCCGTCCGCAAGGACATCGCGCGGATCTACACCCTCATGCGTGAGCGCGAGCTGGGCATCGAGACGGTGGAGAACGCCTGATGAGCGAGAAGACTGTGACTGAAGAGACCGCCGCCCGCGGCTTCCGCAAGACCCGCGAGGGTCTTGTCGTCAGCGACAAGATGGACAAGACCGTCGTCGTCGCCGTCGAGGACCGCGTCAAGCACGCCCTGTACGGCAAGGTCATCCGCCGTACGAACAAGCTCAAGGCGCACGACGAGCAGAACGCCGCGGGTGTCGGCGACCGTGTCCTCCTCATGGAGACCCGGCCGCTGTCCGCGACGAAGCGCTGGCGCGTCGTCGAGATCCTGGAGAAGGCGAAGTAATCAAGCGGGAGCACTCGCTCCCGCTGCCCCTCGCCCCGGTTTTCCTCGGGGCGCGGGTCTTCCACCAGGACAGTAAGTAATTCCTGCGGGCAACCCCGCAGGACAGTTCCGCCAGGCTCGGTGGGGGATTCCTCCGGGAACCCCCCGCCGGGAACCGGCAGACGATCAGGAGATAGACGTGATCCAGCAGGAGTCGCGACTTCGCGTCGCCGACAACACTGGTGCCAAGGAGATCCTTTGCATCCGTGTTCTCGGTGGCTCGGGTCGCCGCTACGCGGGCATCGGTGACGTCATCGTCGCCACCGTCAAGGACGCGATCCCCGGCGGCAACGTGAAGAAGGGTGACGTCGTCAAGGCCGTCATCGTTCGCACCGTCAAGGAGCGCCGCCGTCCGGACGGCTCGTACATCCGCTTCGACGAGAACGCCGCCGTCATTCTGAAGAACGACGGCGACCCTCGCGGCACCCGTATCTTCGGCCCCGTGGGCCGTGAGCTGCGCGAGAAGAAGTTCATGAAGATCATCTCGCTCGCGCCGGAGGTGCTGTAAGCATGAAGATCAAGAAGGGCGACCTGGTCCAGGTCATCACCGGTAAGGACAAGGGCAAGCAGGGCAAGGTCATTGCCGCTTACCCGCGCGAGGAGCGCGTCCTGGTCGAGGGTGTCAACCGGGTCAAGAAGCACACCAAGGCCGGTCCCACGGCTTCCGGCTCGCAGGCCGGCGGCATCGTGACCACCGAGGCGCCGGTGCACGTCTCCAACGTCCAGCTGGTCGTTGAGAAGGACGGCAACAAGGTCGTCACGCGTGTCGGCTACCGCTTCGACGACGAGGGCAACAAGATCCGCGTTGCCAAGCGGACGGGTGAGGACATCTGATGACGACCACCACCAATCCGCGTCTGAAGCAGAAGTACCGCGACGAGATCAAGGGCAAGCTGCAGGAGGAGTTCTCGTACGAGAACGTCATGCAGATCCCCGGTCTGGTCAAGATCGTGGTCAACATGGGTGTGGGTGACGCCGCGCGTGACTCGAAGCTCATGGACGGTGCCGTCCGCGACCTGACCACCATCACGGGTCAGAAGCCGGCCATCACCAAGGCCCGCAAGTCCATCGCGCAGTTCAAGCTGCGTGAGGGCCAGCCGATCGGTGCCCACGTCACGCTCCGTGGCGACCGCATGTGGGAGTTCCTGGACCGCACCCTGTCGCTCGCGCTTCCGCGCATCCGCGACTTCCGTGGTCTGTCCCCCAAGCAGTTCGACGGCCGTGGCAACTACACCTTCGGTCTGACCGAGCAGGTCATGTTCCACGAGATCGACCAGGACAAGATCGACCGCGTCCGGGGTATGGACATCACCGTGGTCACCACGGCGACCAACGACGCTGAGGGCCGCGCGCTCCTTCGTCACCTCGGCTTCCCGTTCAAGGAGGCGTGAGCGAGATGGCGAAGAAGGCCCTTATCGCGAAGGCTGCCCGCAAGCCCAAGTTCGGCGTGCGCGCGTACACCCGCTGCCAGCGCTGCGGTCGTCCGCACTCCGTCTACCGCAAGTTCGGCCTGTGCCGCGTGTGCCTTCGTGAGATGGCTCACCGTGGCGAGCTGCCGGGCGTGACCAAGAGCTCCTGGTAATCCCCTAGTTGGGATTATCCGGATCTCTCGGTAAGCACAAGGGTCGGCAGAGCACCGGCTCCCCATGGCTTAGGCTTGTGGGGTTGGGCTCTGTCGCCCTGACCGACTTACTACGCCGTAGGTCCCCGCGCCGCACCCGTCCCGCCCCTGTGTGGGGAGAGGGATGGCGCATACAGGAAACCCCGGCGAGAGAGGCCGAAGGCCAATTCATGACCATGACTGATCCGATCGCAGACATGCTGACGCGTCTGCGTAACGCGAACTCGGCGTACCACGACACCGTGGCTATGCCGCACAGCAAGATCAAGTCGCACATCGCCGAGATCCTCCAGCAGGAGGGTTTCATCACCGGCTGGAAGGTCGAGGACGCCGAGGTCGGCAAGAACCTCGTCCTCGAGCTGAAGTTCGGCCCGAACCGTGAGCGTTCGATCGCCGGCATCAAGCGCATCTCCAAGCCGGGTCTGCGCGTTTACGCGAAGTCCACCAACCTGCCGAAGGTCCTCGGCGGCCTTGGCGTGGCGATCATCTCCACGTCGCACGGTCTCCTGACCGGCCAGCAGGCGCAGAAGAAGGGCGTGGGTGGGGAAGTCCTCGCCTACGTCTGGTAGCGGAAGGGAACGGAGGAAACAGCTATGTCGCGTATTGGCAAGCTCCCCATCACGGTTCCCGCCGGCGTGGACGTCACCATCGACGGCCAGACGGTCACGGTCAAGGGCTCCAAGGGCACCCTGACCCACACCGTCGTGGCGCCGATCGAGATCGCCAAGGGTGAGGACGGCGTTCTGAACGTCACCCGCCCGAACGACGAGCGTCAGAACAAGGCCCTGCACGGCCTGTCCCGCACGCTGGTGGCGAACATGATCACCGGCGTGACCCAGGGTTACGTGAAGAAGCTCGAGATCAGCGGTGTCGGTTACCGCGTCCTGGCGAAGGGCTCCAACCTGGAGTTCTCGCTCGGCTACAGCCACACGATCCTGATCGAGGCGCCCGAGGGCATCTCCTTCAAGGTCGAGTCGCCGACCAAGTTCTCGGTCGAGGGCATCGACAAGCAGAAGGTCGGCGAGGTTGCGGCCAACATCCGCAAGCTGCGCAAGCCCGACCCGTACAAGGCCAAGGGCGTCAAGTACGAAGGCGAAGTCATCCGCCGCAAGGTCGGAAAGGCGGGTAAGTAAGCCATGGCATACGGTCAGAAGATTGCTAAGGGCGACGCTTACAAGCGTGCTGCCATCAAGCGTCGCCACATCCGTATCCGTAAGCACATCTCGGGTACGGCTGAGCGTCCGCGTCTGGTCGTGACGCGCTCGAACCGCAACATCGTCGCGCAGGTCATCGACGACGTGAAGGGTCACACCCTCGCGTCGGCCTCGACCCTGGACGCTTCGATCCGTGGCGGCGAGGGCGACAAGTCCGCGCAGGCCAAGTCCGTCGGTGCCCTGGTCGCTGAGCGCGCCAAGGCCGCCGGTGTCGAGGCCGTCGTGTTCGACCGTGGTGGTAACCAGTACGCCGGGCGCATCGCCGCCCTGGCGGACGCCGCCCGCGAAGCCGGCCTGAAGTTCTGAGCCGGTTCCGTAGCTAGCGGAAACAGAGAGAGGTAATTCCAATGGCTGGACCCCAGCGCCGCGGTGGCGGTGCCGGTGGCGGCGAGCGGCGGGACCGGAAGGGTCGCGACGGTGGCGCTGCTGCCGCCGAGAAGACCGCGTACGTTGAGCGCGTTGTCGCGATCAACCGCGTCGCCAAGGTTGTGAAGGGTGGTCGTCGCTTCAGCTTCACTGCGCTCGTCGTAGTGGGCGACGGTGACGGCACCGTGGGTGTCGGTTACGGCAAGGCCAAGGAGGTGCCGGCCGCCATCGCCAAGGGTGTTGAGGAGGCCAAGAAGCACTTCTTCAAGGTCCCCCGTATCCAGGGCACCATCCCCCACCCGATCCAGGGTGAGAAGGCTGCCGGCGTCGTGCTGCTCAAGCCCGCGTCCCCGGGTACCGGTGTTATCGCCGGTGGTCCGGTGCGCGCCGTGCTCGAGTGCGCCGGCGTTCACGACATCCTGTCGAAGTCGCTCGGCTCCGACAACGCGATCAACATCGTGCACGCGACCGTGGCGGCCCTCAAGGGCCTGCAGCGTCCCGAGGAGATCGCGGCTCGCCGTGGTCTGCCGCTCGAGGACGTCGCCCCCGCGGCTCTTCTCCGTGCGCGTGCCGGGGCTGGTGCGTAATGGCGCAGCTCAAGATCACGCAGGTGAAGTCGTACATCGGCAGCAAGCAGAACCACCGTGACACCCTGCGCTCCCTTGGTCTCAAGGGCATCAACACGCAGGTCGTCAAGGAGGACCGCCCCGAGTTCCGCGGCATGGTGCACACCGTCCGCCACCTCGTGACGGTTGAGGAGGTCTGATCATGGCGGAGAACAACCCGCTGAAGATCCACAACCTCCGTCCGGCCCCCGGCGCCAAGACCGCCAAGACCCGTGTCGGTCGTGGTGAGGCGTCGAAGGGTAAGACGGCCGGTCGTGGTACCAAGGGCACGAAGGCCCGTTACCAGGTTCCGGAGCGCTTCGAGGGTGGCCAGATGCCCCTCCACATGCGTCTCCCGAAGCTGAAGGGCTTCAAGAACCCCTTCAAGGTCGAGTTCCAGGTCGTGAACCTGGACAAGCTCGCCTCGCTGTACCCCGAGGGTGGCGAAGTCACCGTCGAGGGTCTGGTGGAGAAGGGTGCTGTCCGCAAGAACAGCCTCGTCAAGGTCCTCGGCCAGGGCGAGATCACCGTGGCGCTGCAGGTGACGGTCGACGCCGTCTCCGGCTCCGCCAAGGAGAAGATCACCGCCGCCGGCGGTACGGTCACCGAGCTCGTCTGAACCCAGACACCGTCTCGATGACATGAACGATCCCGACCGGGGATACCCCACAAAAGGGGTATCCCCGGTTGGTCGTTCCTAGGGGGGCAGGTACGCCGGTAAGGTGGCCACCGCTGCTGATTTCCGGGTTGTTGTGTGCCCCCGGCACCAATCCCGGCCCTCGGCCGTTACGTATTCGTCGAATCCTCAAGACCGTCACCTCTGACGCACGCGCGCGGGGGTCGCAGGAGGCACCGTGCTCACCGCGTTCGCCCGGGCGTTCAAGACGCCCGACCTGCGCAAGAAGCTGCTCTTCACGCTGGGCATCGTCGTGATCTACCGGCTCGGGGCGCACATCCCCATCCCCGGTGTGGATTACTCGAACGTCCAGACGTGTATGGACGTGGCCAATTCCAGCACCGGCCTGTTCGGTCTGGTCAACATGTTCAGCGGTGGCGCTCTGCTGCAGATCACGGTCTTCGCGCTGGGCATCATGCCGTACATCACCGCGAGCATCATTCTGCAGCTGCTCACCGTGGTGATCCCGCGCCTGGAAGCCCTCAAGAAGGAGGGCCAGGCGGGTACGGCGAAGATCACCCAGTACACCCGTTATCTGACGGTGGCGCTCGCCATCCTCCAGGGCACCGGCCTCGTCGCCACGGCCCGCACCGGCGCGCTCTTCCAGGGCTGCCCCGTCGCCAGCCAGATCGTGCCCGACCAGTCGATCTTCATCACCATCACGATGGTCATCACGATGACCGCCGGCACCTGCGTGATGATGTGGCTCGGCGAGCTCATCACCGACCGCGGCATCGGCAACGGCATGTCGATCCTGATGTTCATCTCGATCGCCGCCACCTTCCCGTCCGCGCTGTGGGCCATCAAGCAGCAGGGCTCCCTGGCCGACGGCTGGATCGAGTTCGGCACCGTCATCCTCGTCGGCCTCGTCATGGTCGGCCTGGTGGTCTTCGTCGAGCAGGCCCAGCGCCGCATTCCGGTGCAGTACGCGAAGCGCATGATCGGCCGCCGTTCCTACGGCGGTACGTCCACTTACATCCCGTTGAAGGTGAACCAGGCGGGTGTGATCCCTGTCATCTTCGCGTCGTCGCTGCTCTACATTCCGGCGCTCGTCGCGCAGTTCGCGGGCGGTGACTCGTCGTGGAAGGTGTGGATCGACGACCACCTGACCAAGGGAAATCACCCGATCTACATCGTTACGTACTTCCTGTTGATCGTGTTCTTCGCCTTCTTCTACGTGGCGATCTCGTTCAACCCCGAGGAAGTCGCGGACAACATGAAGAAGTATGGTGGCTTCATCCCGGGCATCCGGGCTGGCCGACCGACCGCTGAGTATCTCTCGTACGTGCTCAACCGGATCACCTGGCCGGGCTCGCTGTACTTGGGTCTGATCGCTCTTGTACCGACGATGGCGTTGGTTGGTTTCGGGGCAAACCAGAACTTCCCGTTCGGCGGCACCAGCATCCTGATCATCGTGGGTGTTGGTCTGGAAACGGTGAAGCAGATCGAGAGCCAGCTCCAGCAGCGCAATTACGAAGGGTTCCTCCGCTGATGCGAATCGTCCTCGTCGGGCCGCCTGGTGCAGGCAAGGGAACGCAGGCCGCGTTCCTTGCCAAGAACCTGTCGATCCCGCACATCTCCACGGGCGACCTCTTCCGTGCCAACATCAGCCAGGGCACGGAGCTGGGCAAGAAGGCCAAGTCCTACATGGACGCCGGCCAGCTCGTCCCGGACGAGGTCACCATCGGGATGGCCAAGGACCGCATGGAGCAGCCGGACGCCGTCAACGGCTTCCTGCTCGACGGCTTCCCGCGCAACGTCTCGCAGGCCGAGGCGCTCGACGTCGCCCTGCAGGCCGACGACGTGAAGCTGGACGCGGTCCTGGACCTCGAGGTCCCCGAGGACGAGGTGGTCAAGCGCATCGCCGGCCGCCGCATCTGCCGCAACGACTCGGCGCACGTGTTCCACGTCGAGTACAAGCAGCCCAAGACCGAGGGCGTCTGTGACGTCTGCGGTGGCGAGCTGTACCAGCGTGACGACGACCAGGAAGAGACCGTGCGCAAGCGGCTCGAGGTCTACCACACGCAGACCGAGCCGATCATCGGCTACTACCAGGCGCAGGGGCTCGTGAAGACGATCTCCGCGCTGGGCAAGGTGGACGAGGTCACGGCGAAGGCCATGGAGGCCCTCGGTCGCTGACCGGTTCCGCCCGGCACATCGCTTCACTCAGGCCGCGGTTCCCTTTCGAGGGGGCCGCGGCCTTAGTGTTGGTGGGTACTCCCTTACCGGTATGACGGAGAGCGCAGGCCCCCATGGTGCAGATCAAGACCCCCGAGCAGATTCGCAAGATGCGGGAGGCGGGGCTTGTCGTCGCGGCGATCCATGCCGCGACCCGGGAGGCGGCCGTTCCGGGCGCGACGACGCGGGACCTCGACGAGGTCGCCCGCAAGGTGATCGCGGAGCACGGCGCGAAGTCGAACTTCCTCGGGTACGGGGGCTTCCCCGCGACGATCTGCACCTCGAAGAACGAGGTCGTCGTCCACGGCATCCCGAGCGAGAACGTCGTCCTGGAGGACGGCGACATCATCTCCATCGACTGCGGCGCGATCGTCGACGGCTGGCACGGGGACGCCGCGTACACCGCGTTCGTGGGCTCCGGTCACGCTCCGGAGCTGCTCGAGCTCTCCCGGGTGACCGAGGAGTCGATGTGGGCCGGCATCGCCGCGATGAAGGCCGGCAACCGGCTCGTGGACATCTCCCGCGCCATCGAGACGTACATCCGCCGCCAGCCGAAGCCGGGCGGCGGCAAGTACGGGATCGTCGAGGACTACGGCGGCCACGGCATCGGCACCGAGATGCACATGGACCCGCACCTGCTGAACTACGTCGAGCGCCGCCGCGGCAAGGGCCCGAAGCTGGTCCCCGGCTTCTGCCTCGCGATCGAGCCGATGGTCTCGCTCGGCACCCCGAAGACCGAGGTCCTCGAGGACGACTGGACGGTCATCACGACGGACGGCACCTGGTCCTCGCACTGGGAGCACTCGGTCGCCCTGACCGAAGAGGGCCCCTTGGTCCTGACCTCCCCCGACGGCGGCAAGGCGAAGCTGGCGGAGATGGGCGTGACGGCGGCGCCGGATCCGTTGGCGTAGCTCAGTGGGACCCGGTCTCCCGGCGCTGTCGCGGATCGCTGTGGGCGGAGGCTTAGGGATCTTTGTGGTAGGGCAGAATTCCTGGATTCGTCTTTCCGGGGGTCCTGACGTAGACTGACTCGTCGGCTCTCGTGTATGCGCATGTCCGCAGGTCGGAACGCGGCAGACACGGAAGTCGATCAAGGTAGTCGATTCGAAGGGCGAAGCGTGGCCAAGAAGCAAGGTGCCATCGAGATCGAGGGCACTGTCGTCGAGTCTCTGCCGAACGCCATGTTCAAGGTCGAGCTCCAGAACGGCCACCAGGTCCTGGCACACATCAGCGGCAAGATGCGCATGCACTACATCCGCATCCTCCCTGACGACCGGGTCGTGGTGGAGCTGTCTCCGTACGACCTGACGCGTGGCCGGATCGTCTACCGGTACAAGTAGATCTTGCCCGAGTCCCGCACTCTGCGGGCCGCCGGCAACTGACCCGGAGAACCTCACCCATGAAGGTCAAGCCGAGCGTCAAGAAGATCTGCGACAAGTGCAGGGTGATCCGCCGTCACGGCCGGGTCATGGTGATCTGCGACAACCCGCGCCACAAGCAGCGCCAGGGCTGACGTAGACCCGTTCACTGCAGTTCGTTCGTAGATTTCGCGCGACGCAGCACATTCAGTAAATATGCAGGGCCCGCCGGCGCCGAGCACGTCTCGTCGTGGCGACACCCTCGGTCGGAGGCCGAGGACCCAGCTCGTACCAAATCTTTGAGCTCAAAGAGGACGGCGGCTGGGAGTGGTTCTGCTGCAGACCTCCGAGTATCAACAGGAGCCTTGAATGGCACGCCTTGAAGGTGTTGACCTCCCGCGCGACAAGCGCGTCGAGGTTGCCCTCACCTACGTGTTCGGCATCGGGCGTACGCGCGCCCAGCAGACGCTGGACGCCACCGGTGTGGACCGCAACGTCCGTGTTCGCGACCTGAGCGAGGAAGACCTCGTCAAGATCCGCGAGTACGTGGACCAGAACTACCAGACCGAGGGTGACCTCCGTCGCGAGATCCAGGCCGACATCCGCCGCAAGGTCGAGATCGGCTGCTACCAGGGTCTGCGCCACCGTCGTGGTCTGCCGGTCCGCGGTCAGCGCACCAGCACGAACGCCCGCACCCGCAAGGGCCCGCGTCGCGCCATCGCCGGTAAGAAGAAGCCGGGCAAGAAGTAGTCCTCAGCGGACGCTTGACCAAGCGGTCTTCGCTGTAGGACCGACCACCTCCCGTAGGAGATATAGATGCCCCCCAAGGGTCGTCAGGGCGCTGCCAAGAAGGTGCGCCGCAAGGAAAAGAAGAACGTCGCTCACGGCCACGCGCACATCAAGAGCACGTTCAACAACACGATCGTGTCCATCACGGACCCGACCGGCAACGTGATCTCGTGGGCCTCCGCCGGCCACGTCGGCTTCAAGGGTTCGCGCAAGTCGACCCCGTTCGCCGCGCAGATGGCCGCCGAGTCGGCCGCCCGCCGCGCGCAGGAGCACGGCATGCGCAAGGTCGACGTGTTCGTCAAGGGTCCCGGCTCCGGCCGTGAGACCGCGATCCGCTCCCTCCAGGCCACGGGCCTCGAGGTCGGTTCGATCCAGGACGTGACGCCCACGCCGCACAACGGCTGCCGTCCGCCCAAGCGTCGCCGCGTCTGACCCAGGTCAGCAGCGCAGGCCGCTTGGTCTGAGGTTTCCGGGCGGTACGGCTCTCGTCAGAGGCCGTGCCGCCCGTACCATTGCAGCTGTAGTACATATCGGGCTACCGCCCGGTGAGTCGGGCATCAAATAGTGGGTGCCCATGACTGAAGGATTCGCAGAATGCTGATTGCTCAGCGTCCCTCGTTGACCGAAGAGGTCGTCGACGAGTTCCGCTCCCGGTTCGTGATCGAGCCGCTGGAGCCGGGCTTCGGTTACACCCTCGGCAACTCCCTCCGCCGCACGCTCCTCTCGTCGATCCCCGGCGCTGCTGTCACCAGCATCCGCATCGACGGTGTCCTGCACGAGTTCACCACCGTGCCGGGCGTCAAGGAGGACGTCACCGACCTGATCCTCAACATCAAGCAGCTGGTCGTCTCCTCGGAGCACGACGAGCCGGTCGTGATGTACCTGCGCAAGCAGGGCCCGGGTCTGGTCACCGCCGCCGACATCGCGCCCCCGGCCGGTGTCGAGGTGCACAACCCCGACCTCGTCCTCGCCACGCTCAACGGCAAGGGCAAGCTGGAGATGGAGCTGACCGTCGAGCGCGGTCGCGGCTACGTCTCCGCCGTGCAGAACAAGCAGGTCGGTCAGGAGATCGGGCGCATCCCGGTCGACTCGATCTACTCGCCGGTTCTCAAGGTCACGTACAAGGTCGAGGCCACGCGTGTCGAGCAGCGCACCGACTTCGACAAGCTGATCGTCGACGTCGAGACCAAGCAGGCCATGCGCCCGCGTGACGCCATGGCGTCCGCCGGCAAGACCCTGGTCGAGCTGTTCGGTCTCGCCCGCGAGCTGAACATCGACGCCGAGGGCATCGACATGGGTCCGTCCCCGACGGACGCCGCCCTGGCCGCCGACCTGGCGCTGCCGATCGAGGAGCTCGAGCTCACCGTTCGGTCGTACAACTGCCTCAAGCGCGAGGGCATCCACTCCGTGGGTGAGCTCGTCGCCCGCTCCGAGGCGGACCTGCTCGACATCCGCAACTTCGGTGCGAAGTCGATCGACGAGGTCAAGGCCAAGCTCGCCGGCATGGGCCTCGCGCTCAAGGACTCGCCCCCCGGGTTCGACCCGACCGCCGCCGCGGACGCCTTCGGCGCCGACGACGACGCGGACGCGGGCTTCGTGGAGACCGAGCAGTACTGATCGGTCCCGCTTTCCGGGGGACGCTCGCGTCCCCCGGATCTCCGACAGGCAGCCGCCTGCTCGGACACTGACTCCGGTACCTGATACGGCCGGGGCAGACACCTAGGAGAAATCATGCCGAAGCCCGCCAAGGGTGCCCGTCTGGGCGGCAGCGCCGCGCACGAGAAGCTCCTCCTCGCGAACCTCGCGAAGAGCCTCTTCGAGCACGGCAAGATCACGACGACCGAGGCCAAGGCCCGTCGTCTGCGCCCGTACGCGGAGCGTCTGGTCACCAAGGCGAAGAAGGGCGACCTTCACAACCGCCGTCAGGTGCTCCAGGTCATCACGGACAAGAGCGTCGTCCACACGCTCTTCACCGAGATCGCCCCGCGCTACGAGAACCGTCCGGGTGGTTACACCCGCATCACCAAGATCGGTAACCGCCGTGGCGACAACGCGCCCATGGCTGTCATCGAGCTGGTCGAGGCCCTGACGGTCGCGCAGCAGGCCACCGGTGAGGCCGAGGCCGCCACCAAGCGTGCCGCCAAGGACGCTGAGGCTGCCGCTCCGGCCGCCGAGGTCGTCGAGGACGCCAAGCCGGCCGAGGCCGCCGAGGAGTCCAAGGACGCCTGATCGCGTTCTTGATGTGAAGCGGGCCCGTCCCCGGTATCTCCGGGGCGGGCCCGCTTTGCGTGCCGCCGGGGCCCGTGCGTCAGCGGCGGACGACCTTGTCGCAGCGGCCGAGCCAGTCGCGGTACTTCGCGGAGCCGTCCTTCGGGCCTTCGAGCAGGGTGTCGACGACCTTGTTGACGTCGTCGAACAGGGCGCGGCCGGTCGGGGCGCCCATCTCGCCGTCGCCGGCCAGACCGTGTTTGTGCTGGTAGCGGCCGACGGCGGCGCGGGTCTTGGCGTCGTAGTCGCCGTCGACGGTGACCCGCGGTTCCTGGAACCAGTTCACCGCCTGCTGCACACAGCGGGTCTCGGCTTCGGAGACGGTGGCGCGGGTCGGGTGCGCGCCGGCCCGGTCGTCGGAGTCGGAGCTCGAGTCCGAGCCGGTGCAGGCGGTCAGTCCGGCGGCGAGGACCGCGGTGGCGAGAGCCGCCGCGGCACGCGTGGTCCACTTGTTCATGGTTCCCCCTGGAGCAGGTGGTCGATCTTGGTCTGTGCAGGGGGACGCCCGGCCGCGCCGGTCAGTTGCGGTCGGGGCGGAAGTTCGACAGGAGGTATGAACCGGTGACCGATGAGGCAGCTCCCGGGACCGTACGCGTACGGCTGGATCTCTCGTACGACGGGACGGACTTCTCCGGATGGGCCAAGCAGGCCGGCGGGCGGCGCACCGTGCAGGGGGAGATCGAGGACGCGCTGCGCACCGTCACGCGCTCGCAGCGGACGTACGAGCTGACGGTGGCCGGGCGGACCGACGCCGGGGTGCACGCGCGCGGCCAGGTGGCCCATGTGGACCTGCCCGACGAGGTGTGGGCCGAGCACCGGGAGAAGCTGCTCAAGCGGCTCGCGGGGCGGCTGCCCAAGGATGTGCGGGTGTGGTCGGTGGCCGAGGCGCCGAGCGGGTTCAACGCGCGCTTCTCGGCGGTCTGGCGGCGCTACGCGTACCGCGTGACCGATCTGCCGGGCGGCGTCGACCCGCTGTTGCGGGGTCATGTCCTGTGGCACGACTGGCCGTTGGACGTCGACGCGATGAACGCGGCCGCCGAGCGGCTGCTGGGGGAGCACGACTTCGCGGCGTACTGCAAGAAGCGTGAGGGTGCCACGACGATCCGGACGCTGCAGGAGCTGAGTCTCGTGCGCGGGGACGACGGGATCGTCACGGCGACCGTGCGGGCCGACGCCTTCTGCCACAACATGGTGCGCTCGCTGATCGGTGCCCTGCTGTTCGTCGGCGACGGGCACCGGCCGAGCGACTGGCCGGGCAAGGTGCTGGCCGCCGGGGTCCGCGACTCGGCCGTGCACGTGGTGCGGCCGCACGGCCTGACGCTCGAGGAAGTCGGTTACCCGGCCGACGAGTTGCTCGCCGCGCGCAACAAGGAGGCGCGCAACAAGCGGACACTGCCGGGCTCCGGCTGCTGCTGAGCACCGGAACGACCTGGTCCGAATTCGCCCCAAGTTTCCCGTCTTCACCCGTGAAGTGACCTTCTTCACGCCGTGATCACACAACCCTTGTCCCGCATGCGCGAATTACGTTGATTGTGACGCGAGTCGGGCTGCCCAGGAGGGCGAGCGACGCCCGATAAAGGGTTGATCGTGCCTTGTGGGGTGATCGGTCGAACCTTCAATCACCGAAAACAATTACGGTATCTTCACTTCTCGGCACGATGTGAAGGCGTCGCGTTTCTGGGGAAAACGGGGCAGGGGGATGGTTGTGTCCGGGACCGTTGCGGGGCACGAGAGTGTGGATGCGCGGCGCAGCCGCCACAGGCGAGGCAGGGGCGGTCGACGGCTCGTCGTGACCGCGCAGGCCGACATGGTCTACGGGACGGTCGTCCTCGTCCCCGCGCGGAACGAGGAAGTCGGGGTCTTCACCTCGCTCGAGTCGCTGGCGCGGCAGTCCCGGCGCCCCGACCTGATCATCGTGGTGGTCAACAATTCGACCGACCGGACCGAGGAGTACGCCCTCCAGTTCGCTCATGACGAGCGCACCCCGCCGACGGTCGTCCTCAACTTCCCCGACAACCCGCACAAGAAGGCCGGCGCTCTCAACCACGGCCTGGCCTGGCTCAGGAACGCGGTCGGAGGGCGGCTCGACGGCCGGGTCGGCCACATCCTGGTCATGGACGCCGACACCGAACTGCACCCGAAGTTCATCGAGCGGGCGCGCAACGTGATCGCGTCGGACCCCGAGGTCGGTGGCGTCAGCGCGGCCTGCTTCGGGCGCACCGACCTGTGGCGCAACCCATGGCAGCGCTATCTGCTCGGCATGCAGATCATCGAGTACGGCCGGGCGGCCCGGGCGCGCTACCGCACGGACGTCCACACCATGTCGGGCGCGGGCTCCTTCTACCGGGCCGAGGCGCTGCAAGGCCTGATCGACTGGCGGGGCGAGGTGTTCTGGGAGGATCACCGCAACCTCGTCGAGGACTACGAGACCACCCTGGCGCTGAAGGAGTCCGGCTGGAAGGTCACGGCCAACGAGCTGTGCATTGCGTACACCGACCTCATGCCCACCCTGCGCGAGCTGACCCAGCAGCGTGAGCGGTGGAGCCGGGGCACCGTGGACGCGCTGCGCCAGCGCGGCTGGACCAAGTTCACCTGGCACTCGATCACGACGATGATCCTGGGCCTGTTCGGCTTCGCCTACATCTTCATCTGGGGTGCGCGCCAGCTGCTCGCCGCGGCGCAGTACACCGTGAGCACGCATCCGCTGCTGCTGCTTCTTCTCGCGTTCTGGGTCCTCTACCCCGCGATGCGGGTGAGGAGCCTGGGCTGGAAGGCCATGCTGGTCGAAGCTCTCATCCTTCCTGAGCTCGTCTACACCGTCGTGCGGGCGTACTGGATGGTCTCGTCGATCTTGAAGTCGTACGTCACCCGTGTGTCCGCCTGGAAGTAGCCGCGGACAGGCTCAGGAGCAAACAGCTAAATGAACGTCCTCAGGGGCCTCGGCGCCTGCGCGGTGCTGGCCGGCATCGCGTACACCGTTACCAGGGTGACCCAGGTCAGCGGCGTGGTCATCGGCTACACCGCCATAGCCATCGTCGTCTCTCTCACGGGCTGGGCGCTCTCGCTCAGGCGGCTTCGGCACGACCGCCGGGTGGCGGGCGCGACCAGGCGCCGCAAGCGGTCCGGTGGCGCGCGGAGCGTCCTCGCCGGAGCGGCCGTGCTGGGTCTGCTCGGCGGAGCCGGGATCGCCGGCTACCGGTGGTGGACGCAGGAGCAGGATTCCGCGGTCCTCACCGTGCGGTACCGCACGCACGGTCCGGCGGACGGGGGTGCCGCCCAGCCCTGGCTGGAAGTCATCAACACGTCCGGCAGGACGGTGGACCTCGCGGATGTCAGGCTCCGGTACTACTACACCGCGGACGGCGACGCCGAGTACGCGGCCAACTGCACCCAGACGGCCCTCGACTGTTCCCATGTCAGTCTGCGCACGGTGCCCGCGGGGAACGCCGGGTCGGCGCGTGACGCCTACCTGGAGGTGGGCTTCACCGGCGCGGCCGGTACGCTGAAGCCGGGCGGGACGACCCGGGCGATCGGGCTCCAGCTCTACCGCGTCGACCACAAGAAGGTCGACCAGTCGGACGACTACTCCTTCGACGCGACGATGACGGCGTACCAGGAGTCCGCGCGGGTCACCGCCTACCTGGACGGGGTCCAGGTGTGGGGCGAGGGGCCGGACGGTGACACCGAAGGCACCGAGGTGAGTGCCGGCTCCGGGGCGGGCACGGCCCGGATACCGGAGGGTGTCCTGTTCGACGACTTCGCCTACACGGGGCCGGACGACAAGGCGCTCGCCGCCCACAACTGGGAGGCACGCGACGGCGAGGGCGGACCGGGCATCAAGGACTCCTGGTCGAAGAAGGCGGTCACCTTCCCCTCCGGCGAGAGCGGTGCCAGCGGGCAGGTCGTGCGTCTGGAGGCCGCCACGGACGGCACCAAGAAGGGCACCGTGCAGTCCGAGTTCCACACCGTGCGACCCGTGTTCCGCGAGGGCACCCTCGCCGCGCGTGTGTACTTCGGCAACACGCCGGTGCGCGGCAAGGACGGAGACCATGTGTCCCCAGCACTCTTCGCCATCTCGCCGGACCACAAGTCGAAGAAGTACAGCGAGCTCGACTTCGAGTACATGCCGAACGGCGGCTGGGGTCGCTACGGCCCGATCCTCGACACCACCAGCTGGCGCAGCAGCGAAGACCTCGACCGGGTCACCGAGCCGCACACCCGGAAGCTCGAGGGCTGGCACATCCTGACGATGACCGCGGCCGACGACAAGGTGACCTACGCCGTGGACGGAAAGAAGCTGTACACCAGCGGGAAGGCCTACTTCCCGCGCGAGTCGATGACCGTCAACTTCAGCAACTGGTTCGTCGACCTCCCCTTCCAGGGCAAGCGGTCCTGGGAGGTGAAGGTCGACTGGGTGTACCTCAAGTCCGGTGCGGCCGTCCCGGCCGACGAGGCGGCCGAGGCCGCGGCAGGTCTCGCCGCGCAGGGAACGCCTTACGTGAACACCTTGCCGAAGAAGGGCTGACCTCGCCCCCGGGGTGTGCCGCCGGCGCGGGCTCAGCCCGCCGTGGCCGCCGCGGAGGCCTGTGTCTGGCCGCGCCGCTGGATCTGCTGGAAAGTGAACGCGCGCAGGTCGTCGCCGAGCGTGAACAGCGTCGTGTCCTTCTTGGTGGCGTCCTTGCCGTTGGTCAGGCCGCCGTTGGTGAAGTACACGTACCGGCCGACCGAGTTGGACGTCTGGCGGCAGACCGTGGTGCGGCAGAAGGCGGGCACGCCCGAGCCGGGCAGCGAGACGACGGCACCCCGCAGCTTGTACTGGCCGGCGGCCTTGGCGGCCTCGGCCTTCGTGTCGAAGACGGCCACGCCGACGGTCACCGCGGTGTCGCCCTTGGTGTAGGTGGCGCGGATCATCTGCGTGCAGTCGTTGTTCTTCAGTACGCCGGTCAGGGCGCCCTGCGCGGCCGAGGCACAGTTCTTGGTGTGGGTCGAGGCGCCCTTCTTGTAGACGTTGCCGCCCATCGTCAGGGTCTTGCCCGGGTAGAGGGTGTCCTCGTTCAGCGGCGCCCGGTCCTTGTCAGCGCTGTTGATGAAGTCGTTGGGGTCGAGCGGGGGCGGCGGGGTCGTCGCCTCGAAGGACGGGCCCGGCGTCTTGCCCTCGCTGGGGATGTCGGCGGTGCTCGGCAGCTGCTCGGCCGGCTTGTTCCCCGCCTCGTTGTCCTTGTTCGCCGAGACGATGCCCCAGGCGACGAGGGAGCCGACCGCGAGGGTCGCCGCGACGGCGCCGCCGATCATCATCCAGCGGCGTTTGCGTGCGCGGGCCTCGGATGCCTCGGCGAGGGCTGCCCAGTCCGGGGTGGATCCGTTGTCTTCGGGGCCCCACGGGGCTCCCCCTTGCCCGAAACTCATGCGGCGCATCTTACGGGGAGCGGCCGCGGGGGAGTTCCCCGCGCCAAGGCCCGGCCTGACTTACCGTTAGCCGCATGGATCAGGGTAAATCACCCGTTTTGTACTGGCTGTTGCTGCCCGCGTCCCGGCTCGGGTGGGCCGTGCTCGGGGTGGTGCTCGTCGCCGTTCCCCTGCACGCCTCCCTGCGCGGTGTCACCGGGGGGATGGACAACGGGATCGTCGTCCAGGCCGCACGGGTGTGGCTCGACGGCGGGTCGCCGTACGCGGACCCGCACTTCCTGTACTTCCCGAGCGCCGTGCTCGCCGCCGTGCCGCAGGCGCTGCTGCCGGCCGGCGTGCTGCGCGCGAGCGTCCCGGCGCTGGTGACCGCCGGGCTCGTCGCCGGGTGGGTGGCGGCGCTGCGGCTGCACGGGGTGCCGTGGCGGAGCCGCTTCGCCGTGGGCGGCCTCGCGGCGCTCGCGCTCGGCTTCGCGCCCTTCGCTCATCTCGTCACCCTCGGCAACTGGACCGTGACCGCCGCCGTCGCGCTGCCCTGCGCCCTGCTGCTCGCCGCCCGGGAGCGCTGGGTCGCGGCCGGGCTCGTGCTCGGCGCCGCCCTGGCCCTGAAGCCGCTGCTCGCCCCGGTCGCTCTCCTCTTCGTCCTGGCGCGGCGCTGGAAGGGGCTCGCGGCGATGGTCCTGGTCCCCGTCGCCGCCTCGCTGGCCGCCGCCCTGGCCATGCCGGACCCGGCGGGCTTCGTCACCCGCACCCTGCCCTTCCTGCTGCGCGGCGACGACGGCTTCGTGCGGCTCTACGAGGCCTCGCCCGGGGCCGTGCTCGCCCGGCTCGGGCTGCCGGTGCCCCTGGCGAGCGGGATCGCGCTGGCGGCGGCCGCCGCCGGGGTGTGGTGCGCGGCGCGGCGGTGGGGGAGGGGCGACCGGACGCCGGCCCGGCTCTCCGAGACCGCGACGCTGCTGATGCTGTCCGCGTTCCTGGTCTCCCGGCCCTCGTACGACCACTACCTGCTGGTCGCCGTGCCGCTCCTGGTCGCCGGGGCGACGGCGGCGGGCGCCGTGGCGGGCGGCCCCTGGTTCTGGGCGGTGCTGCTGCCGCAGGTGCCGGGGCTCGCCCGGCCGTGGCTGGACATGGAGACGCGCAGGGCGTTCCTGGACTGCGCGACCCTGTGCGGGCTGGTCCTGGTCGCCGGGCTCCGTGCCGCGCGCCGCGCCCCGGCTGCCCTGGACGCTTCCGGCAAGGCGGGGCCGCCCACGGTCCCCGGTTCCCGGGACGGCCTCGTTTTGACCCGTCCGGGGCGGCGCGGGTACTCTGCCTAGTCGTTATGTGTATCGGCGTGCTCATTCTCATGTGAGAGGCCGTACACGGGTTCCCTGGAGCAGTTACCAGTGGGCGGCATACGGGCGCTGAACCCGGCACTGTCGTCCCCAGCTGCACGATCGCTTCAGTGATGCCATGTTCAGCACCCATCCACTGAAGAAGAAGGCTGCGAAGTGCGTACGTACAGCCCTAAGCCCGGCGATGTGTCCCGCCAGTGGCTCGTCATTGACGCGCAGGACGTCGTCCTGGGCCGTCTGGCCACCACTGCTGCGACTCTCCTCCGCGGCAAGCACAAGCCGACCTATGCCCCGCACATGGACATGGGCGACTTCGTTGTGATCATCAACGCCGACAAGGTTCACCTGTCGGGCAACAAGAAGACCCAGAAGATGGCGTACCGCCACTCCGGCTACCCGGGTGGTCTGCGTTCCGTGCGCTACGACGAGCTCCTCGAGAAGAACCCCGAGAAGGCCGTCGAGAAGGCCATCAAGGGCATGCTCCCGAAGAACACGCTCGGCCGTCAGATGCTCTCGAAGCTGAAGGTCTACTCGGGCGACCAGCACCCCCACGCTGCCCAGCAGCCGGTGCCGTTCGAGATCACCCAGGTCGCGCAGTAGTTCCGGCCACACCCCCAAAGACAGAAAAGAATCTGAGGAGAATCGTGGCCGAGACCACTGCCGAGACGCCGGTCGAAGAGACCGAGATCGTCGACGTCGAGAGCTACACCACCGAGTCGGACGCGCCCGTCGAGGGCGAGTACACCTCGGAGTCCAACCCGGCCCGCTTCGGTGACCCGCAGCCGGCCGCCGGCCTGGGCCGCCGCAAGAACGCCATCGCGCGCGTTCGCATCGTGCCCGGCACCGGCAAGTGGAAGGTCAACGGGCGCACGCTCGAGGACTACTTCCCGAACAAGGTCCACCAGCAGGAAGTCAACGAGCCCTTCAAGGTGCTCGAGCTCGACGGCCGCTACGACGTCATCGCCCGCATCTCGGGTGGCGGCGTCTCCGGTCAGGCCGGCGCCCTGCGCCTCGGCGTGGCCCGCGCGCTGAACGAGGCCGACGTGGAGAACAACCGCGGCGCCCTCAAGAAGGCCGGCTACCTCCGCCGCGACGACCGTGCGGTCGAGCGCAAGAAGGCCGGTCTCAAGAAGGCCCGCAAGGCCCCGCAGTACAGCAAGCGCTAAATCTCGCTGCCTGCTTGTTTTTCCCGTTCGCCCCGGCGGCACCTTCCGTGCCGCCGGGGCGTTCGGCTTATGGACGACGAAGTTGTGGAGGACACCAAGTGGGACGACTCTTCGGCACGGACGGCGTGCGCGGTGTCGCCAACGCGGATCTGACGGCCGAGCTGGCGCTCGGCCTGTCGGTCGCCGCCGCGCACGTGCTCGGCGAGGCGGGCTCGTTCGAGGGACACCGTCCGGTCGCGGTCGTCGGCCGTGACCCACGGGCCTCGGGCGAGTTCCTGGAGGCCGCGGTCGTCGCCGGACTGGCCAGCGCGGGCGTCGACGTCCTGCGCGTCGGTGTGCTGCCCACCCCCGCGGTGGCGTACCTCACCGGTGCGCTGGGAGCCGACCTCGGCGTGATGCTCTCCGCGAGCCACAACGCGATGCCGGACAACGGGATCAAGTTCCTCGCCCGCGGCGGCCACAAGCTGGACGACGCGCTCGAGGACCGCATCGAGTCCGTCTACGAGGAGCACCGCACCGGCGCGCCCTGGGACCGGCCCACCGGCGCCGGCGTCGGCCGCGTGAAGTCCTACGACGAGGGCCTCGACCAGTACGTCGCCCACCTCGTCGGCGTCCTGCCGAACCGGCTCGAGGGCCTGAAGATCGTCCTCGACGAGGCGCACGGTGCCGCCGCGCGGGTCTCCCCGGAGGCCTTCACCCGGGCCGGCGCGGAGATCGTCACGATCGGCGCCGAGCCGGACGGGCTGAACATCAACGACGGGTGCGGCTCCACGCACCTGGACCTGCTGAAGGCCGCCGTCGTCGAGCACGGCGCCCACTTCGGCATCGCCCACGACGGGGACGCGGACCGCTGCCTCGCCGTGGACCACACCGGCTCCGAGGTCGACGGCGACCAGATCATGGCCGTCCTCGCGATCGCCCTGCGCGAGCGCGGCGTGCTGCGCCAGGACACGCTGGTCGCGACCGTCATGTCCAACCTCGGGCTGAAGCTGGCGATGGAGCGCGAGGGCATCACGCTCGTGCAGACCGCCGTCGGCGACCGGTACGTGCTGGAGAACATGAAGGAGCACGGGTTCGCGCTCGGCGGCGAGCAGTCCGGGCACGTCATCGCGCTCGACCACGCGACGACGGGTGACGGGACGCTGACCGGGCTGCTGCTCGCCGCGCGGGTCGCGCAGACCGGCCGCAGCCTCCAGGAGCTCGCCTCCGTCATGGAGCGGCTGCCGCAGGTGCTCATCAACGTGCCGGACGTGGACAAGTCCCGGGTCGGTACGTCGGTGCCGCTGGCTTCGGCGGTTTCTGACGCGGAGGCCGAGCTGGGGAGCACCGGACGGGTGCTGCTTCGGCCCTCGGGGACGGAGCCGCTGGTTCGGGTCATGGTCGAGGCCGCCGACATCGAGCAGGCTCGGTCTGTGGCCGGGCGGTTGGCCGACGCGGTCAAGTCGGCGCTCGGCTAGGCGTCTGCCTGGTTGATCTGCGCGGCCGGCTCACGCGCCGTCGTGGCTGGTCGCGCAGTTCCCCGTGCCCCTTCGGGGCGCTCCTCCTCAGGCCGTCTTGCGTTTCCTGGCCCAGAAGAGCTTCTGGACGAGCAGGGTCGTCGTGCCGGCCAGGATGATGCCCAGGAGGTTCAGGAGGAGTTGTTCCGTGGAGCCCCAGGTCTGGTCGACGTCGCGGTAGCCGAGGGCCACCGCGGCGTTCGCCGCCGCCGGGACCGTCGTCACGGAGATCGCCACGCCGACCATCGCGCCCGACTTCGTCGAGGTGAGGGAGAGGACTCCGGCCGCGCCCGCGAGGACCGCCACCACGAACGAGAACCAGTCGGGGGCGTAGACGAAGCCCGTGTTGGGGCGCTTCGCCTCCAACTGGGCCTCGCTGAAGAGGTTCACGGCGTCCATGAAGTGGGCGAAGCCGACCGTCACCGTCATCGCCACCGCGAAGCCCACGAGCAGCGCGGTCAGGGAGCGCAGGGCCAGCCGCGGGGCGCGCTGGACCAGGGCCGTGCAGATGCCGGCGAGCGGGCCGAACTCCGGGCCGACCGCCATCGCGCCCACGATCAGGATCGCGTTGTCGAGGACGACGCCGCACGCCGCGATCATCGTGGCGATGGTGAGGAACGCCAGGTAGGTCCAGCTGAGCGTGGACTCCTCGTGCGTGGCGTCCGTCAGATGGGCCCAGAGCACCGCGTCGGCGCCCTCGCCCGGGGCGTCGTCCTCGGCCCGGTCGGCGCGCTCCGACAGGGACAGGTCGATGTTCTCGACGGCGATCGAGCCGTCCGTCTCGATGCCCAGGCCGCTGAGCCCGACGAGGAGTTCGTCGCAGGCCTCACGGGCGACGTCGCACATGACGACGTCGCCCGACGGGTCGCGGGCCGCTCCCGGGAGCACCACGAGGTGCGTGGTGCCGACGGTCCCCTCGATGAGACGCACCGCGTCGTCCGTCGTCCGGGCGGGCGTGATCAGGCGCAGATGCAGCATGCGCGTACGGTAGCCGCCGTTCAGAGTTTGCGGAGCCGCAGGCGCTGCACCTTGTGATCGGACCCCTTGCGGATGACGAGACCGGCGCGGCCGCGGGTGGGGGCCACGTTCTCCAGCAGGTTGGGCTTGTTGACGGTGCGCCAGGTCGTGCGCGCGTAGTCGAGCGCCTCCTCCTCCGACACCTGCGTGTACTTGCGGAAGTACGAGGACGGGTCCTGGAAGGCCGTCGCTCGCAGCTTCAGGAAGCGGTTGAGGTACCAGCGCTCGATGTCCTCGGCCTTCGCGTCCACGTACACGCTGAAGTCGAAGTAGTCGGCGAGGCCGACGCGGGTGCGGCCGTCCTTGCCGGGCAGGGCGGGCTGCAGCACGTTGATGCCCTCGACGATGAGGATGTCGGGGCGGCGCACCGTCAGCTGCTGGCCGGGCACGATGTCGTAGATGAGGTGGGAGTAGACGGGGGCGGTGACCTCGTCCTTGCCCGCCTTGATGTCGGCGACGAACCGGGTCAGGGCACGGCGGTCGTAGGACTCCGGGAAGCCCTTCCTGGCCATCAGGCCGCGGGCCTCCAGCTCCTTGGTGGGCAGCAGGAAGCCGTCGGTGGTGACGCGCTCCACGCGCGGGTGCTCCGGCCAGCGCGAGAGCAGGGCCTGGAGCAGGCGGGCCACGGTGGACTTGCCGACGGCGACCGAGCCGGCGACCCCTATGACGAAGGGGGTGCCGGACTGGGTGCCCTTCTCGCCGAGGAACGTGTTGAGCGCGCCGCGCAGGCCGTCGGTGGCGCCCACGTAGAGGTTCAGCAGCCGGGAGAGCGGCAGGTAGATGTCGCGGACCTCGTCGAGGTCGATCACGTCGCCGAGGCCGCGCAACCGTTCCAGCTCCTCGGCGGTCAGAGGCAGCGGCGTCTTGTCGCGCAGGGCGCTCCATTCACTGCGGGTGAGGTCGACGTAGGGAGTCGCCTCCGGCCGTTGCCGGTGGGCGCTCCGGGAAGTCGCGGATCGTGGAGCCAGAGGCTCGGAGACCGGAGAGATCACAGTTCATTGTTACGGCTGTGTGGCGTGATCGGAGGGTGGGCTCCGTCACGCTCGGTCGCTCCCGGACATGTCACAGGTTCTCAACAGGTATGGACCTGTTGTGCAACCGACGGGTACGTTTCCGACACCTGTACGGGCCATGTACGCCGTACAGGGAGGGAGGGGAGCCCGATGAGTGTGTTTCGCATGCCCGGATTCGGACGAAGGAAGAGATCCGCCCGCGCCCGGCGCGGGAGGACAACGGGGGAGGTGGGGAAGACGGCCAGAACGGCATGGGCCGGTCAGGTGCTCAGTGACCTGGCGCAGGAGCTGCCCGACGAGGACATCGGCGAGGACCTGGACGACACTCTGGACTTCTACCGCAGGGGGAGCAAGCCGCCCGGCGAGGAGGACGAGTACCTCGACCTCGTGGAGGACGCGCGCGACCGGCTGGAGGGCGGGTACTGAACCTGAGAGCGGGTCAGCCCTAGGCTGCGCCCTATGTGCGGAATCGTGGGATACGTAGGGTCGCAGTCGGCGCTGGACGTGGTCCTGGCCGGGCTGAAGAGGCTGGAGTACCGGGGGTACGACTCCGCCGGTGTGGCCGTGCTCGCCGACGGGTCGCTCGCCGCGGCCAAGAAGGCGGGCAAGCTGGCCAACCTGGAGAAGGAACTGGTGGACCGGCCGCTGCCGGCCGGTGCCACCGGGATCGGACACACCCGGTGGGCCACCCACGGCGGCCCGACCGACACCAACGCGCACCCGCACCTCGACAACGCGGGCCGGGTCGCCGTCGTCCACAACGGGATCATCGAGAACTTCGCCGCGCTGCGCGAGGAGCTCGCCGGGCGCGGGCACGTGCTGGCCTCCGAGACCGACACCGAGGTCGTGTCCCACCTGCTCGCCGAGGAGTACTCGGCGAGCGGGGACCTCGCGGAGGCGATGCGGCTCGTGTGCCGGCGCCTCGAAGGCGCGTTCACGCTGGTCGCGGCGCACGCGGACGAGCCCGACGTGGTCGTCGGCGCGCGCCGGAACTCGCCGCTCGTCGTCGGGGTCGGCGAGGGCGAGGCGTTCCTCGCCTCGGACGTCTCCGCGTTCATCGCGCACACCCGCTCCGCGATCGAGCTCGGCCAGGACCAGGTCGTCGAGCTGCGCCGCGACGGGGTGACCGTGACCGACTTCGACGGGCGGCCCGCCGACGTGCGGCACTATCACGTCGACTGGGACGCCTCCGCCGCCGAGAAGGGCGGCTACGACTACTTCATGCTCAAGGAGATCGCCGAGCAGCCGAAGGCCGTCGCGGACACGCTGCTCGGGCGGATCGGCGCCGAGGGGCAGCTCACCCTGGACGAGCTGCGGATCCCGCCGCAGGTGCTGCGGATGGTCGACAAGGTCGTCATCGTGGCGTGCGGGACCGCCTTCCACGCCGGGCTCATCGCCAAGTACGCCATCGAGCACTGGACCCGGATCCCGTGCGAGGTCGAGCTGGCCAGCGAGTTCCGCTACCGGGACCCGATCCTCGACGCCCGCTCGCTCGTCATCGCGATCTCCCAGTCCGGCGAGACGATGGACACGCTGATGGCGCTGCGGCACGCGCGCGAGCAGGGCGCGACGGTGCTGGCCATCTGCAACACCAACGGGTCGACGATCCCGCGCGAGTCCGACGCCGTGCTCTACACGCACGCCGGCCCCGAGGTCGCCGTGGCGTCCACGAAGGCCTTCCTCACCCAGCTCGTCGCCTGCTATCTGGTGGCGCTGTACCTGGGCCAGGTGCGGGGCACCAAGTGGGCCGACGAGATCCTCGCCGTCGTACGGGACCTCGCGCGGATCGGCGAGGAGGTCGAACGGGTCCTGGAGACGATGGAGCCCGTACGGGAGCTGGCGCGGTCGCTCGCCGCGCACGACACCGTGCTGTTCCTGGGCCGGCACGTCGGCTACCCGGTCGCGCTGGAGGGCGCGCTCAAGCTCAAGGAGCTCGCGTACATGCACGCGGAGGGCTTCGCGGCGGGTGAGCTCAAGCACGGGCCGATCGCGCTGATCGAGCCCGGCCTCCCGGTGGTCGTGGTCGTCCCGTCGCCGCGCGGACGCTCCGTCCTCCACGACAAGATCGTCTCCAACATCCAGGAGATCCGGGCCCGCGGCGCCCGCACCATCGTGATCGCGGAGGAGGGCGACGAGGCCGTCGTCCCGTACGCCGACCACCTCGTCCGCGTCCCGGCGACGCCGACCCTGCTCCAGCCGCTGGTCGCGACCGTGCCGCTCCAGGTGTTCGCCTGCGAGCTGGCGACCGCCCGCGGCAACGAGGTCGACCAGCCCCGCAACCTGGCGAAGTCGGTGACCGTGGAATGACGGACCCGGGGGAACGGCTGCGCGCGCTGGCCCTCGGCCTCCCGGAGACCGAGGAGGGCACGCACTTCGGCATGGCGGCCTACTCCGTACGGGGCAAGGGCTTCGCGTCGCTGACCAAGGACGGGCGGCGTGTGCAGCTGCACCTGTCGCCCGAGGAGACCGAGGCGGCGCTCGCCGCGCACCCGGGCGGGGAACGGCTGGAGCGGGCCGGGCGGACGATCGGGCTCCGGGTGCCGCTGGAGGAACTCGACGACGCGGCGCTCGCCGCACTGGTCCGGGCGTCGTGGCGCAGCCGGGGCGGATCCGACGACCCTCCCTCGGATCTGCCCACCGGGATCGGGCGCCCGGCGACGCGGGCGCTGCACGGAGCGGGGCTGCGGACGCTCGCGGAGGTCGCCGGGCTCACGGAGGCCGAGCTGTCGGCGCTGCACGGCGTCGGCCCCAAGGCCGTACGGATCCTGACGGAGGCTCTGGCGGGGCGCGGCCTGGGGTTCCGCCGGCCGTAGGGTGCTCGGCATGAGCATCATCGGGGTCGGAATCGACGTGGCCGAGATCGAGCGGTTCGCGGCGTCGCTGGAGCGGACGCCGGGGCTGGCCGGGCGCTTGTTCCTGCCGGACGAGCTGCTGCTGCCCAGCGGAGAGCGGCGCGGGGTGGCCTCGCTGGCCGCGCGGTTCGCGGCCAAGGAGGCGATCGCCAAGGCGCTCGGGGCGCCGGCCGGGCTGCACTGGACCGACGCGGAGGTCTGGGTCGAGCCCAGTGGGCAGCCGCGGATGCGGGTGACCGGGACGGTGGCGGCGCGGGCCTCGGAGCTCGGGGTGCGGTCCTTTCATGTGTCGCTGAGCCATGACGCGGGGGTGGCGTCGGCGGTGGTGGTGGCCGAAGGCTGAGGGGGCGCTGCCGCTGCCGCGTGGCGGGTCCGACCAGTCGTCTGCCTACAACGGTCCGTCCGTCGTTCGCGGGTCCGGTGGGGCTTTTCGCGCAGTTCCCCGCGCCCCTGAAATGCAGACCCTTCGGGTCGCATTTCCCCGATGAGGCGCAGCCTCATCAGGGGCGCGGGGACTGCGCGATCAGCCCCCACCGGGCGGCTGTCGCGCGACGGCCGCATGTGGCAATCACCTACCGGCGGACGTCCTGCCAGGCCGCCGGGAGGGCGTGGGCCACGTCCTGGGCGGAGACCGGCGCGCCCTGGGCCGCGTGGCGGGCCGCCAGCCCGTGGAGATGGGCGCCGACCGAGGCCGCGTCGAGGGCGCCGAGCCCCGCCGCGAGGAGGGAGCCGGTCAGGCCCGACAGGACGTCGCCGCTGCCGGCCGTGGCCAGCCACGCCGTGCCGGTGGGGTTCACCCGGACCGGCGCGCCGGGCTCGGGCGTCGCGATCAGGGTCGTCGAGCCCTTCAGGAGGACGGTCGCGTCGTAGGCGGCGGCCAGTTTCCGTACGGAGAAGAGGCGCCGGGCCTCCACCTCGGCACGGTCGACGCCGAGCAGCGCCGCCGCCTCGCCCGCGTGCGGGGTGAGGACGGTGGGCGCCGTGCGGGAGCGCACCGTGGCGCGGTCCGCGAGGCGCAGGCCGTCCGCGTCGATGAGCACCGGCACGTCCGAGGCCAGGACGTCCGCCAGGCCGGAGGTGTCGTCGCCGAGGCCGGGGCCGATCACCCAGGACTGGACACGGCCCGCCTTCGCCGGGGGGCCGGCCGAGACCAGGGTCTCGGGGAAGCGGGCCAGGACCGCGTCGGCGGCCGGGCCGACGTAACGGACCGCGCCCGCGCCCCCGTGCAGCGCGCCCGCCACGGCGAGCACCGCCGCGCCGGGGTAGCGGGCCGAGCCGGCGACGACGCCGACGACGCCGCGCCGGTACTTGTCGCTCTCGCCGGTCGGTTCCGGGAGCAGCGCGGCCACGTCGGCGTACTGCAGGGCCTCCGCGACGGCGCCGTCCGGCGGCAGGTCGAGGCCGATGTCGACGAGACGGAGGGCGCCCGCGTGGTCGCGTGCCGGGTCGATGAGCAGGCCCGGCTTGTACGTGCCGAAGGTGACCGTCGCGTCGGCCCGCACCGCGTCCCCGTGCACCTCACCCGTGTCCGCGTCCACGCCGCTGGGCAGGTCCACGGCCACGACGAGGCCGCGTACGTGGGTCATGAGTTCGGCCGCGCGGGGGCGCAGGCCGCCGCGGCCGCCGATGCCCACGATGCCGTCGAGCACGAGGTCGGCGCGGGCCAGGGCCGAGGGGGCGGTGTCGTGACCGGCGTCGAGCACGGTGGCGCCGGCCGCGCGCAGGGCGGCCAGGCCGCCGGGGTGGGCGCGGTCCGGGCTGAGCAGCAGCGCGGTGACGCCCGCGCCGCGCCGGGCCAGACGGGCACCGGCGTACAGCGCGTCGCCGCCGTTGTCACCCGAGCCGGCCAGGACGGTGACGCGGGCGCCGTACACCTTCCCGAGCAGCTCGGCGCAGGCCGCGGCGAGGCCCGCGGCGGCCCGCTGCATCAGCGCGCCCTCGGGCAGCCGCGCCATCAGCGCGCGTTCGGCGGACCTGACCGTCTCCACATCGTCAGCACGTCGCATGTCATCGAGTGTCTCCCAGGAGGTGGGAGCGCAGCAGTGCGGCGGTGCGGCCGGGGTGCGTGGACCAGCCGTTGTGGGCGCCGGGGAAGGGGGCGGGGGCGAGGCCCAGTTCCCCGGCGAGGACGGTCGCGGGGCGGCTCGGCAGATGGGGGAGGGTCTGCTCGCCGACGGCCAGGGTCAGGCGCCCGGCGAACCGGGACAGCGCGGCGAGATCCGGGTCGTACGCGGCGAAGGAACGGAACTCGTGGCGGATCGCCGACGGCGCGTTCGCGGCCAGGCGTCGCATCATCTCGGCCGTACGCGGTGCGGGCGCGCCCTCCGAGTCCGGCGGGGGAAGCATCACCGGGCCGACCCCGCGCAGGAACCGCTCGCCCGCGGCGGCCAGGCCCTCGGCCTCGAGCGTCTCGTACACCTCCTGGAACAGGGCCAGGTGCTCCGCCGCGTCGGGCAGCACGCTCCACGACGGCGGCTCGTGCGCCACCGCGGCGCGGACCCGCCCGGGGAACCGGGCCAGCAGGTCCAGGGTGACGATCGCGCCGCTCGACGACCCGGCCACGTACGCGGGCGCGTCCGGCGACACCGCGTCGAGCAGGCGCCGCGCGTCCTCGGCGTGCTCGGCCACCCGCTGCTCGGAGTCCGGGGCGTCCCGGGCGCTGCGGGAGTAGCCGCGCGGGTCGTGCGTGATCACGGTGAACGTGTCCGCGAGGGCGTCCGCCACCGGGTCCAGGACGGCCGCGTCACCGCCCGCGCCGGGGAGCAGGAGGAGGGCGGGGCCGGTGCCGCGGGTCTCGTAGTGGAGGGTGGCGCCGGGCACGGGGAGGCGGTGCGCGGTGGCCGACGCTCCTGGGGTGGTCGACATGTCTGGGGTGGTCAACGGTCCTGTCCTTCCGGCCAGTTGGAGAGCATGACGTGCAGGGCCTCCAGGCCGTTGGCCCACGTGGCCTCGACGTCCCTGGAGTGGCGGAAGCCGCCCGCGAGTTCGAGCGTGACGAAGCCGTGGAACGTGCTGCGCAGCATCCGGCCCGCGTCCGTCAGGGCCGGCTCGGTCAGTCCGTAGCCCTGCAACAGCGCGTAGGTGCAGGTCAGATTGCGGCGCAGCGCCGGGTGTTCGTCGAAGACCTCGGGGTCGAGCTCCAACTGCGTCGCCGCGTACCGGCCCGGGTGCGCGAGGGCGAAACCCCGGTACGCGTGCGCGAAGGCGAGCAGCGCCGCACGGCCCGAGCGGCCCGCCAGGGCGTCCGCGATCCGCTCGGAGAGGTCGAGCCCGGAGCGGATCGCGACCCGGGTGTGCAGGTCGGAGAGGCCACGGACATGGGCGTACAGGCTCGCGTCCTTCACGCCGAAGCCGCGGGCCAGCGCCGCGATGGTGATGTGCTCGAAGCCGACGGTGTCCGCGAGGTCGGCGGCGGCCGCCACCACCCGCTCCGTCGTCAGACCTGCCCGCGCCATCATCATCGCCGCGCCCCGCTCTCCAGTGCGTCATCCGTGGATCCCCGTTCCTAGGGCTCCTAGGTTTCTGTCTAGGGTACATAGATTGTGAAGGGAACGGTGGGGAGAAAAGGGGGTTCGACCCGTCCGGGCGGCCCGTGATCGCATGGGCCGGTGACTTCCGAGATACCGACCTCAGACGACACGCAGCGCATCCCGCACGCCCGGCGGGCCGAGGAGAAGCCGGAGACGGAGCCGGAGCCGGAGCCGGTGCCGCGCCGCAGAGGGCGACGCGTGCTGAAAGTCCTCGCGGGGGCGGTGGCCGTCCTCGCGTTCCTGGCCGTCGCCGACCGCTGGGCCGTGCTCTACGCCCAGGACCTCGCGGCCGAACAGGCGCGGAAGGCCCTGAAGCTCAAGGCCGCGCCCGAGGTGCGGATCGACGGCTTCCCGTTCCTCACCCAGGTCGCGGCCGGTGACCTCGACCGGGTTCAGGTCACCCTCCCCGACCTCGACGCCGGGCCGGTCTCGATCGCACAGGTGAAGGCCACCGTCGACGACATACGGATCGCGGGCTGGCCCACCGGGATCGACGGCGTGGACCTCGGGAAGGTCCGCGGCGACGTCCTGCTCGACTTCGCCGACCTGACCCGGGAGGTCGGCGCCTCCCAGGTCCGCCTGGCCCCGGGCCGTGAGCCCGGCTCGGTCCTCGCCCGGGGGCGGATCCCGGTCGCCGGTACGGAGGTCGACGTACGGGCGGACGCGCAGGTCCGCCGGGAGGGCCGACAGGGGGTCGCGCTCACCGTGGCGAACACGCGGCTCGTCGTCCCGGACGTCCTCACGTACACGCCGGGCAAGGGCGGAGGCCTGCAACTGGCCGCGCCGGCGACGGGGCGGATGGACCGGGCCGAGTTCGAGGAGACCACGGGGGAACGGCTCGCCCCCGGGCGGCTGTTGAAGGGCCCGGCGGTGGACGCGCTGGTCGAGCACCCGGCCCTGCTGGAGCCGGCCGGCATCGATCCGTCGCTGCTGCGGGGGCTTCGGGAGGCGCGGGAGCCGAAGGTGGCGGAGGCGATGGAGTTCTCGGCGGCGTTGCCCTCCGGGTTGCCGGGGGATCTTGGGCTCCGGCGTCTTTCGGTGACCCCGGGTGGGATCCGGGCGCGGCTCACCGGGGCGGACGTGAGCGTCCCCGCGCCGTAGCTCCGCCCGTTCGTCGGCCGGCTGCGGCCCGGTGGGGCTTCTCGCGCAGTTCCCCGCGCCCCTGGGATGCGCACTTCGTGCGCCATCCCAGGGGCGCGGGGCTGTATCGATCAGCGGCTCCGCCGCGGGGCGCGACCAGCCCCCACCGGCCCGCACCCGAACACGCGTCCCGAACCTCAGCCCCGGGTCACCGTGACTGTCACCCGAGAACCCGGCACCGCCGTCACCACGACCCGCCCCGGGCCGTCCGAACGGACCCGCGCCCGGCCGCCCTCGACGCCGACCCGCCACCCCCGCGACGGAAGCGAGATCACCGTCGCGTGCGAGCCGCGCCGCGCCGCGTCGTAGGTGAGACGATAGACACCCGCCGCCGCGTCGAACGCCGAGGAACGAACCGTCCCGGCGACCGCCTCCGCGTAGGGCTCCGCCGTCGCCTCCTTGTTCGTACGGAACGCCCCCTTCTCGTCGACGGCGCAGTACCCGCCCCCGTAGCACCAGACGTAGCCCGCCCAGCCGGAGCTGTAGCGGCCCAGGGAGGCCATCGCGTCGCGGTAGAAGGGCCCCATGTTCGGCAGGGAGTTGTTCAGCGGGCCCCATTCGCCGACGACGACCGGGACCTTGTACGTGCGCGGGTACTCCGTGACCGCCGCCTCGTACGTCTCGACCCAGCCCGCCGACGGGTCGTAGTCCGCGCCCGCCTCCATGGCCGTGTTGTAGAAGTGCGGGGCGTACACGACCTTGCGGTCGTCGACGCGGCCGAGGCCCGTGGGGACGCCCTCGCCGACGATCGGGGTCGGCTCCACGAACAGCCAGGCGTCGCGGTCCTCGGTGCGGATCGCGTCCGCGACCCGGTTGTACATCGGGGTGAGCTGCTCGCGCTCGATGCGCCGGGCCGCCGTCGGCAGGTCCTCGCCCTCCCGCAGCTCGCCCATCGGCTCGTTGATCACGTCGTAGCCGAGGACGGCCGGGTGGTGCGCGAAGCGGTCGGCGACGACCTTCCACATGCGGGCCTGCGCCTGCCGCAGGTCCTCGTCCTCGTACAGGTGCGTGAAGGCCCGCTGCACGGCCGGCTCGAAGTACTCCGCGAACCAGTCCTCGGGGTGCCGCTGGAAGGGCAGCCCGTCGGTGCGGGTCGCCCACTCCGGGATGCCGCGGTGCCCGAAGGCGGGGCCGAAGACGTCCTGGTGGGCGTCGAGGACGACATGGATGTCGTAGCGGTCCGCCCAGTCCAGGACCCGCTCGATCTTGTTCAGGTAGGCGCGGCTGTACCGGCCCGGGCTCGGCTCCAGGTCGTCCCAGAAGATCAGCAGCCGGGCGAAGTCGAAGCCCTTGGCCCGCAGGTCGCGGAAGTGCCGCTCGGTGATCGCGGACAGGGCCGCGTCCCCGCGGTTCCCCTTGTCCTCGACGTTCCAGCCGCGCAGCGTGAGCGTCCGGCCGTGCTCGTCGGTCAGTACGGGGGCGGACGCGGTGGGCGGCGTACCGGGGGAGGACGGGTGCGCGGTGTCGGCCTGGGCGGCCGAGACCGGGAGCAGGACGGCCGCCAGAGCGGCCGCAAGGGTCACACGCAGCAAGAAGGGCTCCCTCGGAGATGGGCGGGCCGGGCGGTCATCCGAGGTTCTACCGGTCGGTAGCGCAGTTGTGAATGGGTACGGCACGCCGACTTCGCGGCCCCGTTGGCCCGGCACTCGAGGGCCTCGCGAGGAGCTCTGAGAGACTGGCGCACGATGAACGAGAACGTGACTGCCCCGCTCCGCGCCCGCGCCGAGATCGATCTGGCCGCCCTGCAGGCCAATGTCAGGTCGCTGCGCGCCCACGCGCCCTCGGCCGCGTTCATGGCCGTGGTGAAGGCGGACGCGTACGGGCACGGCATGATCCCGGTGGCCCGCGCGGCGAAGGCGGCGGGCGCCGAGTGGCTCGGCACCGCCACGCCCGAGGAGGCGCTCGAACTGCGCGCGGCGGGCCTGACCGGTCGCATCATGTGCTGGCTGTGGGTGCCGGGCGGGCCGTGGCGCGCGGGCATCGAGGCCGACCTCGACATGTCCGTCAGCGGCATGTGGGCGCTGCGCGAAGTGACCGCCGCGGCACGGGAGTCGGGCCGCACCGCTCGCATCCAGCTCAAGGCCGACACGGGCCTCGGACGCAACGGCTGCCTGCCCGCCGACTGGCCCGAGCTGGTCCGCGAGGCGCTCGCCGCGCAGGCCGAGGGCCTCGTCACGGTCACCGGCCTGTGGTCGCACTTCGCGTGCGCCGACGAGCCCGGCCACCCGTCCATCGCGGCCCAGCTGGACCGCTTCCGGGAGATGACGGGGTACGCCGAACAGCAGGGCGTCACCCCCGAGGTGCGGCACATCGCGAACTCGCCGGGCACGCTCACCCTCCCCGGGACCCACTTCGACCTCGTCCGCCCCGGCATCGCGATGTACGGGATCTCGCCGAGCCCCGAGCTCGGCACCCCCGCCGACTTCGGTCTGCGACCCGTGATGTCGCTGAAGGCGTCGCTCGCGCTGGTGAAGCACGCGCCGGGCGGACTCGGCGTCAGTTACGGCCACCACTACGTCACTCCGGGCCCGACCACGCTCGCCCTGGTCCCGGTCGGCTACGCGGACGGCATCCCGCGGCACGCCTCCGGCACCGGACCCGTACTGATCGGCGGTAAGCGGCGCACGGTCGCGGGCCGCGTCGCCATGGACCAGTTCGTCGTCGACCTCGGCGGGGACGAGCCCGCCGCCGGCGACGAGGCCGTGCTCTTCGGGCCCGGCGACACGGGCGAGCCCACCGCCGAGGACTGGGCGGTCGCGGCGGGCACCATCGCGTACGAGATCGTCACGCGGATCGGATCCCGCGTCCCGCGCGTCTATACCGGCGGGGACCACGGGGCCGGACGAGAGGGAGCGGGCACGTGAGCGAGACCGGGGCATGACCGAGAGCAGCGGCGCGCAGGCCGCGCAGGCCGTGACCGAGGCCGCCGCCTCGGGGAACTGGCGGCGGGCCGGCATCGCGGGCGCGGCGATAGGTGTGGTCGCCGCGGGCGCCGCGGCCGGTGTCGCCATCGAGCGGCTCACGGTCGGGCGCGGCATGCGCAAGAAGGCCCGGCTCGCCCTGGACGCGGCCGGACCGTACGGCGCGCTGCGCGGCACCCCCGGCAAGGCCCGCGCCCAGGACGGCACCGAGCTGTACTACGAGGTCGACGAGGCCGAGCCGGGCGGTGACGGTGCGCGCCGGCGCCGCCTGTTCGGACGCAAGGCCCCGGCCCCGGTCACCGTCGTCCTCAGCCACGGCTACTGCCTCGGCCAGGACTCCTGGCACTTCCAGCGGGCGGCGCTGCGCGGCGTCGTGCGCTGCGTGTACTGGGACCAGCGCAGCCACGGCCGCTCCGGGCGCGGCGTCGAGCAGACCGAGCAGGGCGCGCCGGTCTCCATCGACCTGCTCGGCGCGGACCTCAAGGCCGTCATCGACGCGGCCGCGCCCGAGGGCCCGCTCGTGCTGGTCGGGCACTCCATGGGCGGCATGACGGTCATGGCGCTGGCCGACCGCTACCCGGAGCTGATCCGCGACCGGGTCGTCGGCGCCGCGTTCATCGGTACGTCGGCGGGCCGGCTCGGCGAGGTCAACTACGGGCTGCCGGTCGCGGGGGTCAACGCGGTGCGGCGGGTGCTGCCCGGGGTGCTGCGGGCGCTCGGGCAGCGGGCCGAGCTGGTGGAGAAGGGGCGGCGGGCGACCGCCGACCTGTTCGCCGGGATCATCAAGCGGTACTCGTTCGCGAGCCGGGACGTCGATCCGGCGGTCGCGCGGTTCGCCGAGCGGATGATCGAGGGCACGCCCATCGACGTGGTCGCCGAGTTCTACCCGGCGTTCCAGGACCACGACAAGACGGCGGCGCTGGAGCGGTTCGCGGAGCTGCCCGTGCTGGTCCTGGCCGGCGAGGGCGACCTCGTGACGCCCAGCGAGCACAGCGAGGCGATCGCGGCGCTGCTGCCCGGCGCGGAGTTCGTGCTGGTCCCCGACGCGGGGCACCTGGTGATGCTGGAACACCCCGAGCTGGTCACCGACCGCCTCGCCGACCTCCTCGCGCGTGCGGGGGCGGTGCCCGCAGCCGCTACCGTGGGGAACCATGGACAACCCGGCGACTGACGCCCTGCCCGTCACCACAGTCACAGCCACCGTCGACTCCCCGGACGCGATGCGCGAGCTCGGCCTCGCGCTGGCCAAGCGGCTGCGCCCCGGCGACCTCGTGATGCTCACCGGGGAGCTCGGCGCCGGCAAGACGACGCTGACCCGGGGGATCGGCGAGGGGCTCGGCGTGCGCGGCGCGGTCACGTCGCCGACCTTCGTGATCGCCCGCGTGCATCCGTCCCTGGGTGACGGTCCGGCCCTCGTCCACGTCGACGCGTACCGCCTGGGCGGCGGGCTCGACGAGATGGAGGACCTCGACCTCGACGTGTCCCTGCCGGACTCCGTGGTCGTCGTCGAGTGGGGCGACGGCAAGGTCGAGGACCTCGCGGACGACCGCCTCCACGTGATCATCGACCGGGCCACGGGGGACACGACGGACGAGCTCCGCGTCGTCACCCTGAACGGAATCGGCCCCCGCTGGACCCAGTCGGACCTGTCCTCGTTCGCCCTCTGACCGGCCCGGGACGCCGCCACCCCGGGGCTCCGCCCCGGACCCCGCTCCTCAATCGCCGGAGGGGCTTGTTTTGGCGATCCGTCGCTGTCGGGCGCGCGACGTGCGCCTTCAGGGGCGCGGGGCTGTGTCGATGTGCGGCTCCGCCGCGTGGGCGTGCTCAGCCACGACGCACCCGCACTCGGCGGCGATTCCGCAATCCGCAACGGCGGCACCCCCAGGGGCTCCGCCCCGGCCCCCGCTCCTCAATGGCCGGAGGGGCTTGAGGGTGCGAACCCTCGCCTCGACCTCGACCTCGACCGCGGCGCCGGTCCCGGGCATGGGTGCCGGGCCGACGCCCCCGGAGGGGGCGGGTGGGTGGGAGAGGGGCTGGGCGCATGCGCCCGCTCGGGTGCAGAGAGGCGCAGCCTTGTCCGGAAGCGCCGGTCCGGGCGTGGGTGCCGGGCCGACGGCGCCGGAGGAGGCGGGGGCACCTGGGTGGAGACGCTCCGTACCGACAGGGTGTCGGTAAGAGGTTGCACACGGGGGGAGCCGTAGTTAGGGTTACCTAACTACGGGGCTCTGATGAGGTGCGGGAGGGTGCCATGTCCGGTGCGGAGCGTGACACACGGGTACCGGAGACACAGGCCCGGCGAGACGCGGAGCGCCCCGTGAGCATGCGGGACCTGCTGGCCTCGTGCGCCGCCGCGCGGGCCGTCTCGACCCCGCCCCCGCCCGGACCGCCCCGGACTCAGGGAACGACGACGACCTGACGGCCGATCCCGGCGAACTCCCACATCTTGTCGCCCTGGGCACGGGACGTACGGATGCCACCGGTCTGCTTCGTCGGGTCCGGCTCCGGCGTCGAGCCGTCCACCGCGGCACTGAACCCGATCGCCACCCCGTTCACCGAGGCGAACCGCACGACGTGCTCGATCGGCTTCCCGTCCGTGCCGACCACCGACCCGGTCCGCGAGTCGACCGAGTACTTGCCCGGCGCCGGGTCCACCGTGCCGGGCATGACCTCGTACGTGCTCAGCGTCCTGTTTCGCCCGTCCACCAGCCACACCCGGTCGGTGCTCAGCGCGTACACGACCCGCTCGCCCTTGCCGGACGCGGCGGGCAGCGCCTCCGGGTCCTTGTGCTTCGGCTTCTTGGACGCGGTCGCGGCCGGGGTGGCGGACTTGTGGGCGCCGAGGTCGGCCGGGGCGCTCGCGGAGGCCTGGTAGGCGAGGAAGCCGACCACGGCCAGCGCGCCCGCGGTCAGTGCGGTGACGAATCCGGTGCTGCTCCGTGCCACCAGGTGCCTGCCTCTCATGTCCCACGTACGACGCCAGTGACGGCTATCGGTGACGTTAGCAGCAGGGCGCGGCGGCCCCCGGCCGACAGGAGCACGGACGTGTCCGGGGCTGGGTGGCCGTAGGCTGTTCGCGTGCTGTTGCTCGCTCTGGATACCGCCACCCCCGCCGTCACCGTCGCCCTGCACGACGGGACGTCCGTCGTCGCCGAGTCGGGTCAGGTCGACGCCCGCAGACACGGGGAGCTGCTGCTGCCCGCCGTCGACCGGGTGCTCCGCGAGGCCGGCACCGGCCTCGACGCCGTGACCGGGATCGTCGTGGGCACCGGCCCCGGCCCGTACACGGGCCTGCGCGTGGGCCTGATGACCGCCGACACCTTCGGGCTCGCCCTCGGCGTGCCCGTGCACGGCGTGTGCACGCTCGACGGCCTCGCCTACGCGGCCGAGGACGTCGAGGGCCCCTTCGTCGTCGCCACCGACGCGCGGCGCAAGGAGGTCTACTGGGCGCGCTACCAGGACGCCCGCACCCGCCTCACCGGCCCCGCCGTCGACCGGCCCGCCGACATCGCCGAGGAGATCGCCGGGCTGCCCGCGGTCGGCGCGGGCGCGCTCCTGTACCCCGACACGTTCGCCGACCCGCGCGGCCCCGAGCACGTGTCCGCGGGCGCGCTCGCCGCGCTCGCCGCCGAGCGCCTCGCGGCCGGCGAGGAGCTGGACGAGCCGCGGCCGCTGTACCTGCGCCGCCCCGACGCCCAGGTCCCCAAGAACTACAAGGTGGTCACCCCGAAGTGACCGGCGCCGAACTGCGCGAGATGCGCTGGTGGGACATCGATCCCGTGCTCGCCCTGGAGAAGGAGCTCTTCCCGGACGACGCCTGGTCGCGCGGCATGTTCTGGTCCGAGCTCGCGCACGCGCGCGGCACCGGCGCGACCCGCCGCTACGTCGTCGCGTACGACAGCGACGGCGACGGCACCGAGCGGCTCGTCGGCTACGGCGGCCTCGCCGCCTCCGGGGACCTGGCCGACGTGCAGACCATCGCCGTCGCCCGCGACCAGTGGGGCACCGGGCTCGGCGCCCGGCTGCTCACCGAACTCCTGCGGCACGCCACCGCCTTCGAGGTCGCCGAGGTGATGCTCGAAGTGCGCGTCGACAACACCCGGGCGCAGAAGCTCTACGAGCGCTTCGGCTTCGAGCCGATCGGCTTCCGCCGCGGCTACTACCAGCCGGGCAACGTGGACGCCCTCGTGATGCGCCTCACCACCGAGAAAGCGACTGAAGAGAACAATCATGGCTGACGAACCGCTCGTCCTCGGCATCGAGACCTCCTGCGACGAGACCGGCGTCGGCATCGTCCACGGCACCACCCTGCTCGCCGACGCCGTCGCCTCCAGCGTCGACGAACACGCCCGCTTCGGCGGCGTCGTCCCCGAGGTCGCCTCCCGCGCGCACCTGGAGGCGATGGTCCCCACGATCCAGCGCGCCCTGAAGGACGCGGGCGTCACGGCGAAGGACCTCGACGGCATCTCCGTCACGGCCGGCCCCGGCCTCGCGGGCGCCCTGCTCGTCGGCGTCAGCGCCGCCAAGGCGTACGCGTACGCGCTCGGCAAGCCCCTCTACGGCGTCAACCACCTGGCCTCGCACATCTGCGTCGACCAGCTGGAGCACGGCAAGCTGCCCGAGCCGACGATGGCCCTGCTCGTCTCCGGCGGCCACTCCTCGCTGCTGCTCTCCACCGACATCACCTCCGACGTGCGCCCCCTCGGCGCCACGATCGACGACGCGGCCGGCGAGGCCTTCGACAAGATCGCCCGCGTGCTGAACCTGGGCTTCCCCGGCGGCCCCGTCATCGACCGGTACGCGAAGGAGGGCGACCCGGCCGCCATCGCGTTCCCGCGCGGTCTGACCGGCCCGCGCGACCCCGCGTACGACTTCTCCTTCTCCGGGCTCAAGACCTCCGTGGCCCGCTGGATCGAGGCCAAGCGGGCGATCGGCGAGGACGTGCCGGTGCGGGACGTCTCGGCGTCCTTCCAGGAGGCCGTCGTCGACGTGCTGACCCGCAAGGCCGTGCGCGCCTGCAAGGACGAGGGCGTCGACCACCTGATGATCGGCGGCGGCGTCGCGGCCAACTCGCGGCTGCGCGCCCTCGCCGAGGAGCGCTGCGAGCGCGCCGGCATCCGGCTGCGCGTGCCGCGCCCCAAGCTGTGCACGGACAACGGCGCGATGGTCGCCGCGCTCGGCGCCGAGATGGTCGCCCGGGGCCGGCAGCCGTCCTCCTGGGACCTGTCGGCGGACTCCTCGCTCCCGGTGACGGAGACCCACGTGCCCGGCCGTCACCACCACGACCACGTGCACGAGGTCAGCAAGGAGAACCTCTACTCGTGACCGTCGCGCTGATGTGGGAGGCCCGGGCCGCCGAGGGCCGCGGCGAGGAGCTGCTCGCCTGGACGCGGAACCAGGTCCTGGAGCGGGAGCCGGAGCGCCGCGAGACGTTCCGCGCCCCGCAGGACCGGGTCCTCGTCATCACGTGGTGGGACGCGATGTACGACGCGCGACTGCCGGAGCTGCCCGAACCGCCCGCCGATCTGGTGACGAGGACCGTGCACAGGTGGCGGTTCGAAGCCGTCTGACCTGGGATTCCATCCCCGTAATGATGTGGTTCGGCGGGCGCGGGAAAGTTTTTTCGAGAAAAATCGGTGCCGGTGTCGATCGGGGCGTTCCCCGATCGACGTACGGGTGAGAGGCCGGGAACGGCCACCACGTCACGCACTGAGGAGAACACCATGCCCCGCTACCTGACCATGGTCCGCATCGACGAGAACAACACCCCCGCCGAGGGCATCAGCGAGGGCCTCATGCAGCGCATGGGCGCCCTCATCGAGGAGATGACCAAGGCCGGCGTGCTGCTCGACACGGCCGGGCTCATGCCCACCTCGCACGGCAAGCGCGTCCACTACGAGAACGGCGAGATCACCGTCACCGACGGCCCGTTCACCGAGACCAAGGAGGTCATCGGCGGCTACGCGGTCCTGCAGACCAAGGACGAGGCCGAGTGCCTGGAGTGGACCAAGCGCTTCCTCCAGGTCCACGAGCCGCACTGGACCGTCACGTCCGAGGTCCGGGAGATCCAGGAGGGCTGATCCCTCCGCGCTTGGCGGCGCCCCGTTCCGGGGTGTCTGATGTGGCCGTGACCGAGCAGCAGCCCACCACGGCCCGCACCGTCGAGACCGTCTTCCGCATGGAGGCCCCGCGCATCATCGCGGCCGTCACCCGCGTCGTGCGCGACGTCGGCATAGCGGAGGAGCTGGCGCAGGACGCGTTGGTCGCCGCGCTCGAGCAGTGGCCGGAGGCGGGCGTCCCGGACAACCCGGGAGCCTGGCTCACGGCCACCGCGCGGCACCGCGCCGTCGACCTGGTCCGCCGCCGCGAGAACTACGCGCGCAAGCTCCAGGAGGTCGGCCGCGCCACCGAGTTCGCGTACGCGGCTCCCGAGGCCGCCGACCCGGACGACATCGACGACGACCTGCTTCGGCTCGTCTTCATGAGCTGTCACCCCGTCCTGTCCGCCGAGGCCCGCGTCGCCCTCACCCTGCGCCTGCTCGGCGGCCTGACCACCGCCGAGATCGCCCGCGCGGTCCTGGCCCCCGAGCCGACCGTCGCCCAGCGCATCGTCCGCGCCAAGCGCACCCTCGCCACGAAGAACGTCGCCTTCGAGGTCCCGTACGGGCCCGAGCGCGCTGCCCGGCTCGGCTCGGTCCTGGAGGTCATCTACCTCATCTTCAACGAGGGCTACGCGGCCACCGCCGGCGACGACCACCTGCGGCCCGGCCTGTGCGAGGACGCCCTGCGGCTGGCCCGCGTCCTGCAGACCCTGATGCCTCAGGAGCCCGAAGTGCACGGCCTGGCCGCGCTGTTGGAGCTCCAGTCCTCCCGCGCAGCCGCCCGCACCGCGCCCGACGGGACCCCCGTCCTGCTCAAGGACCAGCGCCGGACGCGCTGGAACCGGCTGCTGATCCGGCGCGGCTTCACGGCCCTCGCGGCGTCGCAGGCGGTCGCCACGGGCGCGCCCGGACCGTACGCGCTGCAGGCCGCGATCGCCGCGTGCCACGCGCGGGCGCACACGTACGAGGAGACGGACTGGCGTCAGATCGCCGCGCTCTACGCCCTGCTCGCGGCCCGCACCCCGTCCCCGGTCGTGGAGCTGAACCGCGCGGTGGCCGTCTCGATGGCCGAGGGCCCCGAGGCCGCCCTCGCCCTCGTCGACACCCTCACCGCCGAACCGGCCCTGCGGGGCTACCACTTGCTGCCGAGCGTGCGGGGGGATCTGCTGGAGCGCCTGGGGAGGCGGGAGGAGGCGATCGCCGAGTTCCGCCGCGCGGCGGACCTGACGAAGAACGAACGGGAACGGGATTTCCTGCTGAGCCGGGCAAGAACGAGCCCGTCCGGCGACTGAGGAGCGGGGTCCGGGGCGGAGCCCCGTGACCTCAGCGAACGGGGGCGCCCACCAGCATGGTCGGGGCACCGGCAACCCGGGTCAGGAACACGGTCGCCGCCCCCTTCCCGAAGGGCTTCGGCATCACCTTGCGCCGCAGCTCCTCCGGCTCGACGGCCGACCCCCGCTTCTTGACGGTCAGCACGCCGACCTCCCGTTCCCGCAGCAGCGCCTTCAGCTTCTTCACGTTGAACGGCAGCAGGTCCGTGATCTCGTACGCCGCCGCGTAGGCGGTGTCGTGCAGTTCGTCGGCGGTGACGTACGCGATGGTCTCGTCGAGCAGCCCGCCGCCGACCTCCTCGGCGACCTCGGCGACCAGATGCGCCCGGATGACGGCGCCGTCGGGCTCGTACAAGTACCGCCCCACCGGCCGCACTTCGGGGTCCGGCAGCCCGCGCCCCGCGAGCATGCGCGGACCCGGGAGCAGCGTGGCCCGCATCCGGCCGGGCTCCGTGCCGAACCACAGCACGGCCTCCTTGACCTCGCCCCCGTCGGAGATCCACTCGGCGTCCGCCTCCGCCGGGATCGCCTCGTGCGGGATGCCGGGGGCGATCTTCAGCGCGGCGCGCGGGGCCTTCAGGGCGGCGGACACGGCCCAGGACAGCGGCGGCGAGTACGCCTCGGGGTCGAAGATCCGGCCGCGCTTGTCGGAGCGCCGGGCCGGGTCGACGAACACGGCGTCGTAGCCGGCGGTGTCCACCTCGGCGACGTCCGCCTCGCGCACCTCGATCAGCTCGGCGAGACCGAGCGCCTCCGCGTTGGCCCGGGCGACGGCGCAGGTCAGCGGGTCCCGGTCGACCGCCAGGACCCGTACGCCCGCGCGGGCCAGGGCGATCGCGTCGCCGCCGATGCCGCAGCACAGGTCGGCGACCGAGCGGACGCCGAGCGCGGTGAATTCGTCGGCGCGGTGGGCCGCCACGTTCGTCCGGGTCGCCTGCTCGACGCCGTGCGGGGTGAAGAACATGCGGGCCGCGTCCTGCGCCCCGAACTTCGCGACCGCGCGCTGGCGCAGCCGGGCCTGGGTGAGCGCCGCCGAGACGAGGTCGGCGGGGTGGTCGCGGCGCAGCCGGGTGGCGAGCGCGAGCTCCTGGCCCGGGTCGTGGTCGCGCAGTTCGTCGAGGAGGGCCCGGCCCTCCGGGGCGAGGAGGGCGGCGAGGTCGGCGGGGGTGGAGAAGGAGCTCACCCGGCCCATTGTGGGCCAGTCGGTGGATGGTGCGGTCCCGGCGGCGGTGTCGGCCCCTGAACGGCGCGGTGGCCTGCGAGGATCCGGCGCCATGCAACTAGTACGACAAAACGAAGAAACCGCCGCGAAGGGGACTCCGAGACGTGCGGGCCGCCGGGCCGGACCGCACTCGGGACGCCGTACGGGCCGCCGCGCGGCGGTGCGCGGCACGGCCGCGGCGCTCATCGCCGCCGCCCTCGCCTCGGGCTGCGCCGCGGGCCCCGAGGACCGGTCCGACACGGGCGCGCCCCGCGGCGCGCAGGGGGCCCAGGGCGCCCAGGGCCACGCGGACCGCCCCGCGGAGAAGCAGGCCGGTGAGCGGGCCGGTGAGCATGCGGAGAAGTCCGCCGAGAAGCAGGCGGGCGAGCGCGCGGAGAAGCAGGCCGGCGAGCACGCGGAGAAGTCCGCCGGGAAGCAGGCCGAGGAGTACGCCGGGAAGCCCGCTGAGGGGCACGCCCACAAGTCCGCCGGGAAGAAGGCCGAGAAGCCGGCCGAAGAGCCCGCCGGGAAGAAGGCGCAGAAGCCCGCCCGGCCCGCGCAGGGCGCCCCGCAGGCCCTCGCCGCGCTCCCGGCGGGCATGCCGCGCGGCGTCCTGCGCTCGGTGCCGCAGGGTCTGGGCGCCGCGGCCCCCGCCGGAGCCCGCGCGGACTACGCGGCCCGCCAGCGCGTGGCCCAGACCGCGCGGCTCGTCCTCGCCAAGCGGTGGGGCCTGGCGAAGGCGCCGCTCGTCGCACCCGCCCCGCCCGCGCACAAGCCCGTCATCGAGCCGCGCAAGGGATTCGAGGTCGAGGACCAGGAGGAGCTGGGCCTGCCCCCGGTCTTCACGACGGTCCCCACCAAGGACAAGGTCGTCTTCCTCACCATCGACGACGGGGCCGAGAAGGACCCGAGGTTCCTCCAGATGATGAGCGAGCTGCGGATCCCGTACACGGCGTTCCTCACGAACGACGAGATCAAGGACGACTACGGCTACTTCAAGAAGGCCCAGCGGCTCGGCGTCTCCCTGAACAACCACACGCTGACCCACCCGTACCTGCCGGGCCTGTCCTACGCGCGCCAGAAGCACGAGATCTGCGGCATGCAGCGGGTCATGGAGAAGCAGTACGGCAAGCGGCCCACGATGATGCGCCCGCCGTTCGGCAACTACAACCAGGACACCCTCAGGGCCGCAAAGGCCTGCGGGATCGAGTACGCGCCGATCTGGAACGCCGAGGTCTTCGTCGACCGTATGGACTACCGGGAGTGGGACAGGAACATCCATCCGGGCGACATCATCCTCACGCATTTCCGCGGACGGGACGACTGGAAGGGCACCATGCCCGACATGGTCCGTAAATTCCTGAAGTACGTCACCGACAAGGGCTACGCGGTCGCCCGCCTGGAGGACTACCTGTGACACGTCCAGGGGTGGGGGCGGCGGTACGGCGGTGCGGCACGCGGCTGATCGGCTGCGCGCTGGCCGCCGCGCTGCTCACCGGGTGCGCGCAGTCCGTGGATCCGCTCGAGCGGATGGGCCGCAAGGCCGCGCAGAAGGTCCGCAGCCATCCGCACCGGGCGGCGGCACGCGCCCCCGGCGCCGCGGGCCCCGGGCGGGACGACCGCGCGGGCCCGGCCGCACACCGCCGCTGGGGGCTCGCCGAGCCGCTGGACCCGCCGCCCGCGCCGCCGTCCCGCCCGGTGCTGCCGCGCCGGGCGCCGGGCGCGGTGCCGCCGGTGATCGAGCGCGTCCCCACCCGGGACAAGGTGGTCTTCCTGACCTTCGACGGCGGCGTCGAGCGCGACCCGCGCTTCCCGCAACTGGTCCGCGACCTGCGCCTGCCGGTCTCCGTCTTCCTCGACGGCTCCGCCGCGGGCCCGGGCCGGGGCCCGTACGGCACGCTGCGCGCGCTCGGCGCCGGCGTCCAGAACCGCACCCTGACCCACCCGTACCTGCCCGGCCTCGGCTACGTCCGCCAGCACGCCGAGATCTGCGGGCAGCAGCGCCGGCTCGCGGGCCGCTTCGGCCGGGCCCCGCGCCTGCTGCGGCCGCCGTCCGGCGACTACGACGCCAGCACACTCAGAGCGGCGGGCGCCTGCGGCATCGACGCGATCGTCCTCGGCCGCGACCCGTCCCGCACCGACCGCCTCCGCCCCGGCGACATCATCCTCCCGCCCCGGGGCACGGGCCCCCTGACCACCCCGACGACCCGCCTCCTCCACCACATCCAGCAACAGGGCTTCACGGTGGCAAGGCTGGAGGACTACGTCTGACCCCGATGAGATGCCACCCGGAGGGTGTGCATCTCAGGGGCGCGGGGAACTGCGCGAGAAGCCCCACCGACCGGCACCCGGCAACGATCCGCCAAAGCCACGGCGCCTCCCCGGACCGGCGAAGCCGCCCAGAAAACCCGACACAGCGCCGCAGGCATTTGGCACTCCGCTTGACCGAGTGCTAATCCCGGTCATAGTCTCGGCCCTGGCACTCACCACTGGAGAGTGCCAACACAGCGACGGGCAGGTCCGGCACCCGCGACGACGGATCCACCTGGTCGCCACCTCAGACAGTTAACCCCGTGAGATCTCCGAAGGGGGAGGTCGGATCGTGACGACCGCCAGCTCCAAGGTTGCCATCAAGCCGCTCGAGGACCGCATCGTGGTCCAGCCGCTCGACGCCGAGCAGACCACGGCCTCGGGCCTGGTCATTCCGGACACCGCGAAGGAGAAGCCCCAGGAGGGCGCCGTCCTCGCCGTGGGCCCGGGCCGCTTCGAGAACGGCGAGCGCCTGCCGCTCGACGTCAAGGTCGGCGACGTCGTGCTGTACAGCAAGTACGGCGGCACCGAGGTCAAGTACAACGGTGACGAGTACCTCGTCCTCTCGGCCCGCGACGTCCTCGCGATCGTCGAGAAGTAAGTCGAGAAGCAGCACCTTTGTTTCGAATTTGCGCCCCTGGCACCCGCATCGTAAGAAGCCGGGGTCGGGGGCGCGGTTCGTTTTTCACCACCCAGCATCACCCCTAGCTTTCCGAGAGGGCTGAACCGCTCCCATGGCGAAGATCCTGAAGTTCGACGAGGACGCCCGTCGCGCCCTCGAGCGCGGCGTCAACAAGCTTGCCGACACGGTCAAGGTGACGATCGGCCCCAAGGGCCGCAACGTCGTCATCGACAAGAAGTTCGGCGCCCCCACCATCACCAACGACGGTGTCACCATCGCCCGCGAGGTCGAGGTCGAGGACCCGTACGAGAACCTCGGCGCCCAGCTGGTGAAGGAGGTGGCGACCAAGACCAACGACATCGCGGGTGACGGTACGACCACCGCCACCGTGCTGGCCCAGGCCCTGGTGAAGGAGGGTCTGCGCAACGTCGCCGCGGGCGCTTCCCCGGCCGCCCTGAAGAAGGGCATCGACGCCGCCGTCAAGGCCGTCTCCGAGGACCTGCTCGCCACGGCCCGCCCGATCGACGAGAAGTCCGACATCGCCGCCGTCGCCGGTCTGTCCGCCCAGGACAGCCAGGTCGGCGAGCTCATCGCCGAGGCGATGGACAAGGTCGGCAAGGACGGTGTCATCACCGTCGAGGAGTCCAACACCTTCGGTCTGGAGCTGGACTTCACCGAGGGCATGGCCTTCGACAAGGGCTACCTGTCCCCGTACTTCGTCACCGACCAGGAGCGTATGGAGGCCGTCCTCGACGACCCGTACATCCTGATCCACCAGGGCAAGATCGGCGCGATCCAGGACCTGCTCCCGCTCCTGGAGAAGGTCATCCAGGCCGGCGGCTCGAAGCCCCTGCTGATCATCGCCGAGGACGTCGAGGGCGAGGCCCTGTCGACCCTGGTCGTGAACAAGATCCGCGGCACGTTCAACGCCGTCGCCGTGAAGGCCCCCGGCTTCGGTGACCGCCGCAAGGCGATGCTCCAGGACATGGCCACCCTCACCGGTGCCACCGTCATCGCCGAGGAGGTCGGCCTCAAGCTCGACCAGGCCGGTCTGGACGTGCTGGGCTCCGCCCGCCGCGTGACCGTCACCAAGGACGACACCACCATCGTCGACGGTGGCGGCAAGTCCGAGGACGTCGTCGGCCGCGTCAACCAGATCAAGTCCGAGATCGAGAACACGGACTCCGACTGGGACCGCGAGAAGCTGCAGGAGCGCCTGGCGAAGCTCGCCGGCGGCGTCTGCGTCATCAAGGTCGGCGCCGCGACCGAGGTCGAGCTCAAGGAGAAGAAGCACCGTCTGGAGGACGCCATCTCCGCGACCCGCGCCGCGGTCGAGGAGGGCATCGTCTCCGGTGGTGGCTCCGCGCTCGTCCACGCCGTGAAGGTCCTTGAGGACAACCTCGGCAAGACCGGCGACGAGGCCACCGGTGTCGCGGTCGTCCGCCGCGCCGCCGTCGAGCCGCTGCGCTGGATCGCGGAGAACGCGGGCCTCGAGGGCTACGTCATCGTCTCCAAGGTCGCCGAGCTCGAGAAGGGCTCCGGCTACAACGCCGCGACCGGCGAGTACGGCGACCTGGTCAAGGCCGGCGTCATCGACCCGGTCAAGGTCACCCGCTCCGCCCTGGAGAACGCGGCCTCCATCGCCTCCCTGCTCCTGACGACCGAGACCCTGGTCGTCGAGAAGCCGGCCGAGGAGGAGGCCGAGGCGGGCCACGGCCACAGCCACGGCCACGCCCACTGACCCTCCCAGGTCCCCGACCGAGGCCCGGCCTCCCCGCACCACAGCGGGGGGCCGGGCCTCGGCGCGTCCGGCGCACCAGGGCGACACGCCCTAGCCTGATGCCATGACCCCGCGTCCGTCCCCCCGCCTCGCCGCGATCGTGGACGCGCTGCCGCTCCGCCCCGACTCCCGCGTCCTGGAGATCGGCTGCGGCCCCGGCGTCGCCGCCCGCGCCGTGGCCGGCCGGCTCGACACCGGTTTCGTCCTGGCGATCGACCGCTCCGCCACCGCCGTCGAACAGGCCCGCCGCGCCGGTGCGGCCCAGATCGCCGCCGGCCGCCTCGCGGTCCGCCGGGCCGCCGCGGAGGACTTCGTCCTGCTGGACGGCGAGGAACCGTACGATCTCGTCTTCGCCGTGCGCGTCGGCGCCCTGGACGGCCGCCACCCGGAGACGGCCCACCAGGCCCTCACCCGCATCGCCGCGGCCACCACCCCGACGGCCCGCCTCTTCATCGACGGCGGCGACCCCCTGCGTGAGCTGACCCTCCCGCGGGCCTGACTACTGAGGCCCGTACTTGCGCCCCGTCCGGGACGTGAGGCCGCCGAGGAGGGGGCGGGGGGTCAGCTTCACCACGCCCATCAGCGCCTTGTAGCGGGGGTCGGGGATGGAGAGGGTCTTGTCGCGGGAGAGGTCGGTCAGGGCCGCCGCGACCAGCTTGTCCGCGTCGAGCCACATCCACTTCGGGATGTTGTCCGTGCCCATGCCGGCCCGCTCGTGGAACTCCGTCCGTACGAAGCCGGGGCACAGCGCCATCAGACGGACGCCGCTGCCGGCCAGGTCCTTCGCCGCGCCCTGCGTGAACTGCACGACCCACGCCTTGGACGCCCCGTAGGTGCCGCGCGGGACGAACGCGGCGACCGACGCCACGTTGATCACGCCGCCGCGTCCGCGCTCCCGCATCGACTCGGTCGCCGCCGAGGTCAGCCGCAGGACCGCCTCGATGTGCACCTTCAGCATCGTCAGCTCGTCGGCCATCGGGACGTCGAGGTAACGGCCCTTGTTGCCGAACCCCGCGTTGTTGACGAGGAGGTCGACGGGGGAGCGGCGGTTGCGCAGCCGCTCCTCGACCGCCGCGATCCCCTCGTCCGTCGACAGGTCGGCCGGGAGGACCTCGGCCTCGATGCCGTGCCCGTCGTGCAGTTCGGTGGCCTGCTCCCGGAGCCGCTTCGTGTCGCGCGCCACGAGGACCAGGTTGTGGCCGTCGGCGGCGAGGCGCCTGGCGAACGCGGCGCCGATGCCCGCGGTGGATCCGGTGATCAGTGCCGTAGTCATGGGGCAAGGGTAGTGAGCGATCAGTGCCCCGCGTGCCCGCCGCCCTTCGGCGTACCGGCCCGGCCGCCCCGGTCGACGACCACGAACTGGCCCATCATTCCGCCGTCCTCGTGGTACAGCAGATGGCAGTGGTACATGAACGGCGTGTCGGGGTCGGCGAATTCGGGCCCGCCGTCGAAGCGCAGGGCGATCTTCATCGTCGTACCGCTGGGGACGAGGATCGTGTCCTTGCGGCCGCGCAGGGCGGCGGGCGGCCTGGCCCCGTTCACCGATACGACCCTGAACTGCACGTCGTGCACATGGAAGTTGTGCGGCATGCCGTTCTCGTTGCGGACCGTCCAGACCTCGGTCGTGCCCCGGGTGACCGTGGCGTCCACGCGGTCCATCTCCATCGAGCGGCCGTTGATCCCGCTCATCTTCAGCTCGAAGTGCCGCTCGCGCACGGCGTCCGCGGGGTCGGGCAGTTCCTGCCCGGCGAGTTTCGCCGGGACGCCGGGGGAGGGGCGCAGGGTGCGCGCGGCGCGCAGCTGCAGTACGTCGAACGAGTCGTCGCCGCCCGCGAACCGCTTCTGCCAGGCGTCCCCGTAGCCGCTGTCCAGCGGGAAGCCGCGCAGCACCGCCCGCTCCCCGGCCCGCATCCGCACCACGACCTCGGCCCGCTCACCGGGCGAGAGCCGCACCCGGTCCTCGGCCACCGGCCGCTCCAGGAGCCCGCCGTCGGTGCCGACAAGGGCGACCTCGCGGCCGTCGGCGAAGCCGAAGTCGTACGTGCGCGCGGTCGAGGCGTTCAGGAGGCGCAGCCGTACGCGCTCGTCGCGCACCACCCGGTACGGGTCCAGAGTGCCGTTGACCATCGTGCGGTCGCCGAGGAAGCCGATGTTCTGCATCAGGCCGTGGCCGTGGTCGAAGCGGTCCCCGTCGAACTTCACGTCCTGCACCACGACCGGCAGGTCGTCGACCCCGTACCGCTTCGGCAGCGCGAGCCGCTCGCTGTTCTCGTCGTCCAGCAGGAACATGCCGGCGAGCCCGCGCTGCACGTGCCGTTCCGTCTTCCCGTGCGGATGCGGGTGGTACCAGAGGGTGGCCGCGGGCTGGTCGATCCGCCAGTTCGGCGACCAGCGGGCGCCGGGCTCGACCATCTGGTGCGGGCCGCCGTCCATCCGGGCGGGCAGGTGCATGCCGTGCCAGTGGACGGTGGAGGCCTCGTCGAGGGAGTTGCGGACCCGGACCTCGACCCGTTCGCCGCGCTTCGCGCGCAGCGTGGGGCCCAGGTAGTTCCCGTTGAAGCCCCAGGTCGGCGTCTTGCGGCCGGGACGGAACTCGGTCTCGCCCGCCTGCATCCGCAGGTCGAAGACGCGCCGCCCGGTCTTCTCGTCGACGTGCGACTCCGCGAGCGGCGGGATCGCCAGCTCGTTCGTGAACGCCGTCCGGCCGGCCGTCGTCACCTTCGCGTCGGACCACAGCCACCACACCCCCGCGCCGACGGCGAGGGCGAGGACGGCGACGACGGAGCCGAGGACGGTGAGGACACGGCGCAGGCGGCGCCTGCCGGGGGTCTTTCGGTCGGTGTGGGCCATGCGTCGAGCGTCCCGTCGGGGCCGGTCCCGGCACATCGGGGACGGCCCCGGAGCCGACCCCGATCCCCGCCCTCGCCCCCGGCCGGGTTCTCCCTTAAGAGGCGCCCCGGCTCAAGAGGCGTTCCCCGAGCCGTACTTGGCGACGTACTCGCGCGCCGCCCGCGCGGTGTCGGGGCTCAGCGCGTCACCGGCCGCCAACACCCTTGGCAGCAGCGCCCGTTCGACCGTCACCGCGCGGAACTGCAAGGCCACGGTCACCTCGTGCTCCGGCCGGTGCACGACCTCGATCGCGTCCCCGGCCCGGATCTCACCCGGCTCGATCACCCGCAGGTACGCCCCCGGCGCCCCCTCCTGCGTGAACCGCTTGACCCAGCCCTGCTCACCCAGGTGCCCCTGGAACGTGCGGCACGGGATACGGCCCGAGGCCACCTCGAGGAGCAGGTCGGGGCCGACCCGCCAGCGCTCGCCGATCAGGGCGCCCGACACGTCGACGCCCTCCGTCGTGAGGTTCTCGCCGAAGCAGCCGCTCGGCAGCGTCCGGCCGAGCGCCCGCTCCCAGCCGTCCAGGTCCTCGCGTGCGAACGCGTACACGGCCTGGTGGTCGCCGCCGTGATGGCGCAGGTCGCACACCGCGTCGCCGGCCAGGCCGCTCCCGCCGACCCCGCGCTCGCCGGGCGCCGCCACCCGGACGGGCCCCTCCACGGGCCGCTTGTCGATGCCGGTCACGCCCTCGGCCTGATCGGTGTACTCCACGGCCACGGGGCGGCCCAGATTGAGAGACAGAAGCTTCATGACAGCGCACGCTACGGGACCCCGCTCCAAAGCCGCCATGCATTAATCAGCGCGGACCCCAAGCTCCGCTTATGCTTGAGGAATGATCGAGGCCCGTCATCTCCGTGTCCTGCGCGCCGTCGCCGCCACCGGCTCCTTCTCCGCCGCGGCCCGCGAACTGGGCTGCACCCAGCCCGCGGTCAGTCAGCAGATGAAGGCCCTGGAGTCCTCGGCCGGCACCCCGCTGCTCATCCGCACCGGCCGCGAGATGCGCCTGACCCAGGCCGGCGAGGCCCTCGTACGGCACGCGGCGGGCATCCTCGCCGGGCTCACGGCCGCCGAGGAGGAGGTCGCCGCGATCGCGGGCCTGCGCGCCGGCCGGGTCCGGCTCGTCTCCTTCCCCAGCGGCAGCTCGACGCTGGTGCCGACCGCGCTGGCCGCCCTGCGCGCCGAGCACCCCGGCACGCGCGTGTCCCTGGTCGAGGCCGAACCGCCGCGCTCGGTGGAGATGCTGCGCGAGGGCGACTGCGACGTGGCGCTCGCCTTCCGATATGAGGGGGCGCAGGCCCAGGAGGAGTGGGACGACCTCGTCGTGCGGCCGCTGCTGGCCGACCGGCTCGTGGGCCTGGTGCCCGAGGCGCACGCGCTGGCCGGCGCGGGCTCGGTGACCATCGACGCGTTCGCCGACGAACCGTGGATCGCGGGCTGCCCCCGGTGCCGCCGCCAGCTGGTGGAGGTGTGCCGGGGCGCGGGCTTCACCCCGCGCATCGACTTCGCGACGGACGACTATCCGGCCGTGGTCGGACTCGTCGGCGCGGGCCTCGGCGTGGCGGTCCTGCCCGAACTGGCCATCGAGTCTGTTCGGCCCAAGGGTGCACGCACAGTGACGGTGGAGCCGCCCGTGCGGCGCGAGATCGTCGCTCTCACCCTGCCGGATCTGGCCCAGGTGCCGGCCGTCGCGGCGACGCTCGATCATCTGGCGAAGGCCGCCACGCGCTGATCCGCCGGCGCGCGGAAAACACCGCGGGCCCGGGCGCGCCGCAGCGCGCCCAGGCCCGTCCGGTGTGCAAAAACGTTCCTTCAGTGGTCCTCGGCAGTCCTTCAGTGACCGGCCGAACTGGTCGCCGGGCGCCCCGCACCCCCCGCCGACGCCGTGACGAGCCGGTTGCGCGCCCGTCCCATGAGTTCTTCGCGTTCGTCCTCGGTCAAGCCGCCCCACACGCCGTACGGCTCACGCACCTGTAGCGCGTGAGCTGCGCATTCTGCGCGTACGGGGCACCTCATGCACACCTCTTTGGCCGAGTTCTCACGGGCGCTGCGCGCCGCCCCCCGCTCGCCCTCCGGGTGAAAGAAGAGCGAGCTGTCGACCCCGCGGCAGGCCGCGAGGAGCTGCCAGTCCCACAGATCTGCGTTCGGTCCGGGAAGGCGGGAGAAATCTGCCATTGCGTTGTCCCCTTGTAGCCGTTGTGACGCGGATACGGTGCCCATGACCGTACATCTACTGTCTAAGGAGATGAAAATATGACTCATTGAGAATCTAGCTACAGACACCAGCGGATGGGAAGAAAAGCGGCCGAATGGGGCATAGGTTGTGGGGAAACCTTGTGAGTACGCCGCGCTGCCCTTGCCGTGTGCGCCCCCTCACGTAGAGTGCCGAACCAGGCCGTCCGACCCGTAACTCTTTCGGGTGACCGTCGTTGAGAGTGCGGAGGCGGTTGCTACACCGAGCGCTCGGGCAGACGTCCGGATCGCTCGGAGAGTGTGGACCGCACAGGTGACGATTTCGTACCAGCCTGGAGGCTCAAGGTGACGCGCATCAGCTGCGGAGGACGGTCATGACATCCGTCCTCGTCTGCGACGACTCCCCGCTTGCCCGAGAGGCGCTCCGCCGCGCGGTCGCGACCGTGCCCGGCGTCGAGCGCGTGACGACCGCGGCCAACGGCGAGGAAGTCCTCCGCCGCTGGGGCGCCGACCGCTCGGACCTGATTCTGATGGACGTACGCATGCCCGGTCTGGGCGGCGTCGAGACGGTCCGGCGGCTGCTGTCCGCCGACCCCGGTGCGCGCATCATCATGCTCACCGTGGCCGAGGACCTGGACGGTGTGGCCCTCGCGGTCGCCGCCGGTGCCCGTGGGTACCTGCACAAGGACGCCTCGCGCGCCGAACTGCGGGCCACGGTGACGCAGGCGCTCGCCGACCCGACGTGGCGGCTCGCCCCGCGCCGGCTCCGTTCGGCCGAGATGGGCGCCGCGCCCACGCTCACCGCGCGCGAGATCCAGGTGCTCGAGGGGATGAGCCACGGGCGGTCCAACGCGGAGATCGGGCGCGAGCTCTTCCTCTCCGAGGACACCGTGAAGACGCACGCCCGGCGCTTGTTCAAGAAGCTGGGCGCCTCCGACCGGGCCCACGCGGTCGCGCTCGGGTTCCGGTGGGGGCTCGTCCGATAACGCCCAGTGGGGGTGCTGACTCGAGTCTCGCGGCCGACTGCGCCGTTGTGGCTGGTCGCGCCCCGCGGCGGAGTCGCTGACGGATACGGCCCCGCGCCCCTGAAGGCACACTTCGTGCGCTCTCGGGGACGCAGGTCGCACCCCCCGGAAGACGACGGCGTGGGCGTCGCTGTCTCGTTTCGCGTCGGATGCCGCATCCTTGATGTGTGGAGTTCCTCGGGGACGACGAGTCGGGCGAACAGGGTCAGCGAGAGGGGAGGGCGCAGGAGATGAGTTCCGGCGCACCTGTCCATGACGCTTCTGTCCATAACGCTTCGGTGCACAACCAGGGGCGCGGTGCCGCGGACCGCGCCTCGGCAGGGCACCATGGATCGATGCGCGACGACGAGACAGTGACCCCTCAGGGGGGCATCGGCACACTCGTCGGCCGCGCCGTCGACGGCGACGAGCAGGCCACGCACGATCTGCTCGCGCACGTCCATCCCCTGGCCATCCGCTACTGCCGCACGCGGCTGTCGCGGCTCCCGGGGGACGCGCGGCACTTCGTGGAGGACCTGGCGCAGGAAGTCTGCGTCGCGGTGCTCCTCGCCCTGCCGCGCTACAAGGACACCGGCCGGCCCTTCGAGGCCTTCGTCTTCGCCATCGCCGCGCACAAGGTCGCCGACCTGCAGCGCGCGGCCATGCGCGGGCCCGGGTCCACGGCCGTGCCCTCCGACGAGATGCCCGAGCGGCCCGACGACTCGCTCGGCCCGGAGGAGCGCGCGCTGCTCAGCAGTGACGCCGCATGGGCGAAGAAACTGCTCGCCAACCTTCCGGAGAACCAGCGGGAGCTGCTCCTGCTGCGCATCGCCGTCGGGCTCACCGCGGAGGAGACCGGGCAGATGTTGGGCATGTCACCCGGCGCCGTCCGGGTCGCCCAGCACCGCGCGCTCAGCCGCCTGCGGGCCCTGGCGGAGCAGTGATCCGGCCGTAGCGGCCAGGTGGCGCACGACCTCCGTGGCAGACGTGTGAACGTACAAAGTCTGCCGATGATCTTGCTCGTGGAATGAGACGGGTCCTGTTCCCGTTAGCATGGACATCCGCACCGATCAAGGCCATTTGGGGAAGGTGTCATGACTGCAAACGTCGACGGAGTGCCCGCTAAATTCGCGACACTCGGGCTGACCTACGACGACGTGCTGCTGCTGCCGGGCTCGTCGGACATGGCGCCCGACGACATCGACACTTCCTCGCACGTGTCCAAGAACGTCAAGGTGAACATCCCGCTGCTGTCCGCGGCGATGGACAAGGTCACCGAGTCCCGCATGGCGATCGCCATGGCGCGACAGGGCGGCGTCGGCGTACTGCACCGCAACCTGTCCATCCAGGACCAGGCGAACCAGGTGGACCTGGTCAAGCGCTCCGAGTCCGGCATGGTCACCGACCCGATCACGGTGCACCCGGACGCGACGCTCGCCGAGGCCGACGCGATCTGTGCCAAGTTCCGGATCTCCGGCGTCCCCGTGACCGACCCGGCGGGCAAGCTGCTCGGCATCGTCACCAACCGCGACATGGCCTTCGAGTCCGACCGCACCCGTCAGGTGCGCGAGGTCATGACGCCGATGCCGCTCGTGACCGGCAAGGTCGGCATCTCCGGCGTCGACGCCATGGAGCTGCTGCGCCGCCACAAGATCGAGAAGCTTCCGCTGGTCGACGAGGCGGGTGTCCTCAAGGGCCTCATCACCGTCAAGGACTTCGTCAAGGCGGAGAAGTACCCGAACGCCGCGAAGGACTCCGAGGGCCGGCTGCTCGTCGGTGCGGCCGTGGGTGTCGCCGGTGACTCCTTCGAGCGCGCCCAGGCCCTGATCGAGGCGGGCGTCGACTTCATCGTCGTCGACACCGCGCACGGCCACTCGCGCCTCGTCGGCGACATGGTCGCCAAGATCAAGTCCAACCACGCGGGCGTCGACGTCATCGGTGGCAACATCGCGACGCGTGACGGCGCGCAGGCGCTCATCGACGCCGGTGTGGACGGCATCAAGGTCGGTGTCGGCCCGGGCTCCATCTGCACCACCCGTGTGGTCGCCGGCATCGGCGTCCCGCAGGTCACCGCGATCTACGAGGCCTCGCTCGCCGCGAAGGCGGCCGGCGTCCCGGTCATCGGCGACGGCGGCCTGCAGTACTCCGGTGACATCGCCAAGGCGCTCGTCGCCGGCGCCGACACCGTGATGCTCGGCTCGCTGCTCGCGGGCTGCGAGGAGTCGCCGGGCGAGCTGCTCTTCATCAACGGCAAGCAGTTCAAGTCGTACCGCGGCATGGGTTCGCTGGGCGCCATGCAGACGCGCGGCGAGCGCAAGTCGTTCTCCAAGGACCGCTACTTCCAGGAGGGCGTCGCCTCCGACGAGCAGCTGATCCCCGAGGGCATCGAGGGCCAGGTGCCCTACCGCGGCCCGCTGGCCTCGGTCGTGCACCAGCTCACCGGCGGACTGCGTCAGTCGATGTTCTACGTCGGCGGCCGCACCGTCCCGGACCTGCAGGCCAACGGCAAGTTCGTCCGCATCACGTCGGCGGGTCTCAAGGAGAGCCACCCGCACGACATCCAGATGACGGTCGAGGCGCCGAACTACAGCCGCAAGTAGCCGTACGCCCATGAGGGGCGGTCCCGGACACTCCGGGGCCGCCCCTCACGCGCGTGTCGGGGATACTGGTACGCGCAGACCAAGAGGGAAAGGCCCCACAACGTGACTGAGATCGAGATCGGGCGCGGCAAGCGCGGCCGCCGCGCGTACGCCTTCGACGACATCGCCGTCGTGCCGAGCCGGCGCACCCGCGACCCGAAGGAGGTCTCGATCGCCTGGCAGATCGACGCCTACCGCTTCGAGCTGCCGTTCCTCGCGGCGCCCATGGACTCCGTCGTCTCGCCCGCCACCGCCATCCGCATCGGCGAGCTCGGCGGCCTCGGCGTGCTGAACCTCGAGGGTCTGTGGACCCGGTACGAGGACCCGCAGCCGCTGCTCGACGAGATCACGGAGCTGGACCCGGAGACCGCCACGCGCCGCCTCCAGGAGATCTACTCGGCACCGATCCAGGCCGACCTGATCAAGCAGCGCATCAAGGAGGTGCGCGACTCCGGTGTCGTCACCGCCGCCGCGCTCTCCCCGCAGCGCACCGCCGAGTTCTCCAAGGCCGTGGTGGACGCGGGCGTCGACCTGTTCATCATCCGCGGCACGACGGTCTCGGCCGAGCACGTCTCCGGTGCCGCCGAGCCGCTGAACCTGAAGCAGTTCATCTACGAGCTGGACGTGCCGGTCATCGTCGGCGGCTGCGCCACGTACACGGCCGCGCTGCACCTGATGCGGACCGGCGCGGCCGGTGTCCTCGTCGGCTTCGGCGGCGGCGCCGCGCACACCACGCGCAACGTGCTGGGCATCCAGGTCCCGATGGCCACCGCGGTGGCCGACGTCGCCGCCGCGCGCCGCGACTACATGGACGAGTCCGGCGGCCGCTACGTGCACGTCATCGCCGACGGCGGCGTGGGCTGGTCCGGCGACCTGCCCAAGGCCATCGCCTGCGGCGCCGACGCCGTGATGATGGGCTCGCCGCTCGCCCGCGCGACGGACGCGCCGGGCCGCGGTCACCACTGGGGCATGGAGGCCGTCCACGAGGACGTGCCGCGCGGCAAGAAGGTCGACCTCGGCACGGTCGGCACCACGGAGGAGGTCCTCACGGGCCCGTCGCACACCCCCGACGGCTCGATGAACTTCTTCGGCGCCCTCAAGCGCGCGATGGCCACGACCGGCTACAGCGAACTCAAGGAGTTCCAGCGCGTCGAGGTCACGGTGGCGGACTCCCAGCACCGCCGCTGACGCTGTGCCGTAGCAGGACATGAGTGGGGCCCCGCCATCAGGCGGGGCCCCACTCGTATGTGGCGTGTGCGCTGCTTACAGCGCGGCCTTCTTCGAGCTGCCGAACGCCGCGATCGCGCCGACCGCCATGAAGACGTAGGTCAGGGCGTCGGCCTCCGACTTCCAGGCCTCGTTGATGAGGTCGAAGTGGTCGAACAGGGCCTCGAAGAAGCCGATGTTCGCGTAGTCGGCGAACATCATCGCGTACCCGGAGATCTGGCCCAGGTACACGCCGGCCAGGGCGATCACGGCGCAGACGAAGGGCAGCGCCTGGTTGCGGCCGCCGATCTTGCCCGCGGCGAAGCCGACGACGGCGCCGACGGCCACGGCCGCGTAGCCGATCTCGTGCTCGGTGGCCTTCACGATGGCGCCGTAGATCCCGGCGAGCACCAGCGCGACGACGACGGCGACGAGGATCGCCAGGCCGGCGTTCCCGCTGCGGCCGGCCGGCGGGGGCGGGAAGCCCATCGGGGGCTGGCCGCCCTGCTGCTGGGGGAACGGGGCGTAGGGCTGGCCCGGGGCGGGCGGCTGCTGCTGCGGGTAGCCGTAGCCGGGCTGGGGCGGCTGCTGCTGGCCGTAGGGGTTGTTGTTGTCCTGTGGCGGTGGCGGCTGGGTCATGCGGTCCCCCATGAGAGTGAAGGCTGGCACGAGTGTGCGCAGCGGGGCCGCACAGTAGCAGTCAGAGACGGTGTGCCGCCCCCGCCGGAGTGACGCCCCTGGTGTCCAGGAGGAGCTGGGCCTTCACCGCGAGGCCCTGGAGGTCGTACGTGCGGTGCGGCTGGAGCAGGATCGTCAGGTCGGCGTCGGCGGCCGCCTCGTAGAGGGAGTCGGCGCGGGGGACCGGGCGGGCCAGCACGTTCCAGGACGGGACGTACGGGTCGTGGTAGCTGACGGACGCGCCGAACTGCATGAGGCGGGTGGCGATCTCCTCGGCCGGGGTGGCCTGCTGGTCGGCGAGGTCGGGCTTGTAGGTGACGCCGAGGAGAAGGACGCGGGCGCCGCGGGCCGACTTGCCGTGCTCGTTGAGGAGGGCGGCGGCGCGCTGGACGACGTAGGACGGCATGTGGTCGTTGACCTGGCGGGCCAGTTCGACCATGCGCAGCGGGCGGGTGGGCAGATGAGGGGACGTCAGGTCCTGGGGGAGGGCATGGCCGCCGACGCCGGGGCCGGGGCGGAAGGCCTGGAAGCCGAAGGGCTTGGTCTCGGCGCAGCGGATGACGTCCCACAGGTCGACGCCCAGGTCGTGGCAGAGCACGGCCATCTCGTTGACCAGCGCGATGTTGACGTGCCGGTAGTTGGTCTCCAGGAGGTGGACGGTCTCGGCCTCGCGGGGGCCGCGGGCGCGCACGACCTTGTCGGTGAGGCGGCTGTAGAAGGCGGCGGCGGACTCGGTGCAGGCGGGGGTGAGGCCGCCGATCACCTTGGGCGTCGCGGTGTACGGGTGCGAACGGCTGCCCGGATCGACGCGGCCCGGGGCGTGCGCGAGGTGGAAGTCGCGGCCGGCGCGCAGCCCGGAGCCCTCTTCGAGGACGGGCAGGAGCAGGGTCTCCGTGGTGCCGGGCGGGACGGGCGACTCGACGACGACCGTGGTGTGCGGGCGCAGGTGCGCGGCGAGGGTGCGGGTCGCGTCGAGGACCTGGGTCAGGCTGGGGGTGCCGTCGGGGCCCGGTGGGGTCGGGGCGCAGATCACGGCGGTGCGGACGCGGGCCAGTTCGGCCGGGTTGGTGGTGGGGCGGAAGCCGGTGGCGAGCATGCGGCGGATGTCGGCGGCGGTCAGGGCCGTGCCGTCGCTGTCGCACGGGAGCCGGCCGGCGGCCAGGTCGCGGGCGCGGTCCTGGTCGTGGCCGACGGTCGCGATGCCGGCGGTGACGGCGGCCTGGGCGAGGGGCAGGCCGAGGTGGCCGAGGCCGATGACGGCGAGATCTGCGGGCATGGCGGTTGCCGTCCTTCCCGGGAGACGGACCGGCTGCTAGCCGGAGCGGGACGAGGGCGCAAGCCCTGTGGACAGTTCGGGCGAGCGCACAGTCAGACTAGGAGTAAATATGACCGTTATGCCGCATTGCGCGATCATGGCCTGTCGCATGTCGCCGCATGTCGCCGCACGGGGCGCGTGTGGGTGAAGCGCGGCCTGAAGCGGTCGGGGTTGTCCACAGGCGGCGGGACAGTGGTGGCCGGATCGGGGCAGCCGGGACAGAATCGGGAGCATGCCGCACCGGGGGTGACACGGGCCGGCTCGGGTACATCTGGCGGTGAAGGCGGCGGCCGACGACAGCGGGAGGCAGCAGCATGAAGGCAGCGGCACTGGGACCCGAGCAGCGCGCGGAGGCCCTCGCGGGCATGGCCGAGCGCGAGCTGGACATTCTCGTCGTGGGCGCCGGGGTGGTCGGCGCGGGCACCGCGCTCGACGCGGTCACCCGCGGACTGTCCACCGGACTCGTCGAGGCGCGCGACTGGGCGTCCGGCACGTCCAGCCGCTCCAGCAAGCTGATCCACGGCGGGCTCAGGTATCTGGAGATGCTGGACTTCGCGCTCGTGCGGGAGGCGCTGAAGGAGCGCGGACTGCTGCTCGAACGGCTCGCGCCGCACCTCGTCAAGCCGGTGCCGTTCCTGTACCCGCTCCAGCACAAGGGCTGGGAGCGGCTCTACGCGGGCTCGGGCGTCGCGCTCTACGACGCCATGTCCATGGCCCGCGGCCACGGGCGCGGGCTGCCGATGCACCGCCACCTCAGCCGCAAGCACGCGCTGCGCGTGGCGCCCTGCCTCAAGAAGGACGCGCTCGTGGGCGCGCTCCAGTACTACGACGCCCAGATGGACGACGCCCGTTACGTCGCCACGCTGGTGCGCACCGCCGCCATGTACGGCGCCAAGGTCGCCAACCGGGCCCGGGTCACCGGGTTCCTGCGGGAGGGCGAGCGGGTCGTCGGGGCGCGGGTGCGGGACGGGGAGGGCGGCGGCGAGTACGAGATCCGGGCCCGGCAGGTGGTCAACGCGACGGGTGTGTGGACCGACGACACACAGGCGATGGTCGGCGAGCGCGGCCAGTTCCACGTGCGTGCCTCCAAGGGCATCCACCTCGTCGTCCCCAAGGACCGCATCAACTCGACGACGGGACTCATTCTCCGTACGGAGAAGAGCGTGCTGTTCGTCATTCCGTGGGGGCGGCACTGGATCATCGGCACGACCGACACGGACTGGGACCTCGACAAGGCGCACCCGGCGGCCTCGAGTGCCGACATCGACTATCTGCTGGAGCACGTGAACTCGGTGCTCGGCGTGCCGCTCACACGGGACGACGTCGAAGGGGTCTACGCGGGCCTGCGGCCGCTGCTGGCCGGGGAGTCCGACGCCACGAGCAAGCTGTCGCGCGAGCACACCGTGGCCCACCCGGTGCCCGGGCTGGTCGTCGTGGCGGGAGGCAAGTACACGACGTACCGGGTCATGGCGAAGGACGCCGTCGACGAGGCGGTGCACGGGCTCGACCAGCGGGTCGCCGAGTGCGTCACGGAGGACGTTCCGCTGGCGGGCGCGGAGGGGTACCGGGCGTTGTGGAACGCGCGGGCGCGGATCGCTTCGCAGACCGGGCTCCACGTGGTGCGGGTCGAGCATCTGCTCAACCGGTACGGGGCGCTGGCCGAGGAGGTCCTCGCGCTCATCACCGAGGACCCCGGGCTCGGGGCGCCGCTCGGTGGCGCCGAGGACTATCTGCGGGCCGAGGTGGTGTACGCGGCCTCGCACGAGGGCGCCCGGCACCTCGACGACGTACTGACCCGGCGCACGCGCATCTCCATCGAGACGTTCGACCGCGGGACGCGGTGCGCGCGGGAGGCGGCGGAGCTCATGGCGCCGGTGCTCGGCTGGGACAAGGGCCAGGTCGAGCGGGAGGTCGAGCACTACGAGAAGCGGGTCGAGGCCGAGCGGGAGTCCCAGCTCCAGCCGGACGACCTGACGGCGGACGCGGCACGCCTGGGGGCACCGGACATCGCGGCGCCCTGAGGAGGGGCGCGGGAGGTGGCACGGCGGGGGCGGTACGGCGCTCCGGGCGGCGCCTGGATGCCGCGCGAGCACCCGGGCGGCCTGGATGCCGCCCGGCCGCCCGGGCGCCCCGGCGCTTCGCCCCGCCGGAATCCCATCCCCTGGCCGGATCACGCGGGTCGCCGGCTCGGGGACGGTCGGTCGTCCTGATGCCGCGGCTGTGCTGATCCGCGGGGGCGCCGGGGTCAGCGCACGTCGACGCAGTCACCGGTCGCGGTGACCGGCGGGGTGGTGGAGGTGCCCTCGAACTTGTAGCGGTAGCAGCGGTCGGTGGTGGCGGTGCGGGTCTGCTTCTCGACGCCCGCCAGGCTGCCGGTGCCGGTGATGTGGCTGCTGGTGGTGGCGTACGAGCCGGTCAGCGAGCGCTCCTGGAGGCGGACGGTCTGCTGGGTGTAGCCCGCGTACGCGTGGGTGTCCCAGTTGGCGCGCTCCAGCTTGCCGGTGATCGTGATGGTCCTGCCCTTGGCGACGGGCTCGGGGGCCGCGTTGTTGCTCAGGCGGGACCAGCGCTTGAGGTACCAGGTCTTGGCGTTGTCGGTGTCCACGTCGGTGGTCGCGTCGGTGATCGCCCAGAGGCGGAGCTTCCAGGCTCCGGCGTCCTCGTTCGTCAGCGTGCTCCGGGGGTCGATCTTGAAGGTGGCCGTGCAGTTGTAGGTGGCGTCGCCGGCCGGGACGCAGGGGTCGGTGCCCGCGTCGAACTGCTCGGAGGTGATGAACTGCTTCAGCCCGCTGTCGCGGTCGGTGCCGCGCCACAGCGACGCGTGGCTGCCGTAGAGCTTCGACCCGCCGCTGATCGCCCACTTCACGGTGATGGTCTGAGTGTTCGTCGTCCCGACGCGGGCGCTGTCGCCGCCGTCGACGGTGATGCCGGAGACAACGGTGACGTCGGCGGTGCTGTCGGCCAGGGACCTGGCCTTGGGCGCGGCGGCCTTCGCCGCCGAGGCGTCGGCTGCCGCGGCCTCGCTCCGCTCCAGCGCCTCGGCCGCGCCGGTCCCGCCCGCCGTCGCGGACGGGGTGACGAGCAGGCCGACGGCGAGCCCGGAGGCGGCCAGCACGCTGACGCCCAGGGTCACTTTCTTGCCGGACGTCAACTTGCTGCGGGAATGCTGGGACATGAGGTGGCTCCGTTGTCGATCGTCGGCGGGCGCATGCGCATGCGGATGCGGATGCGGATGCGGATGCGGGGCGAGGGGCGGGCGGCCCCGCGTCACGTACGGCCACGGCGGCCGCACACTCTTGATCGACGACGAGGCGGAAGGGTTGTACGCGCACGACAGTTGAGGTGTGTCAGCTGCGTCACCCGGCCGGTTTCGTGTCGTGCGGGGTTCGGCCACGGGTGTGGTGTCCCAGGTGCGAGGGCGCGCCCGGGTGGGCGGCCGATGGCGAAGAGGCCGGGCGGGTCTGCGCCGACGGCGGGTCGGCGCCGGGCCGGGTATCCCCGGCGGCGCGGCCGGTGAGCGGGACGAGGGCCGGGGCGGCGTGGGGAATTCGGCTTGGGGATCGCCGAGTTCGGGGCTTCCCGAGGCTCAAGACGGGGGTTGATGGAGGGGGCCGGGAGCGGGAGAGTGGGGGGTCGGCGTAGGGGTGGAACCGGCCGGACCGCTCTTCATCGGGCGCAACCGGACGTTCCTGACAGCCGCGCGCCGGGGGCCACCCTGGGCGCCGGACGGTCCCCGCGTGAGGGACAATGAAGGCTCTGTCAGGGCGGGTTGCAGAGGGGACGCAGTGTCGGAGGCGGAGCGGGCGGACGAGGCCCGTCAGGACAACAGCACGCGTCGGGACTCTCAGGACGCCCGGCCCCCCAAGCATGCCCCGGCCCCCGAGGACGCCAAGCCAGGCCAGGACGCCGAGCCAGGCCAGGACGCGAAGCCGTCCCAGGACCCCAGGCGCGGTCAGGACGCGAAGCCCGGCCAGGACGCGGAGGCGGCTCCGGACCCCAGGCGCGGCCATGACGCGAAGGCAAGCCAGGATGTGAAGGCAGGCCAGGACTCCAAGGGTGGTCCGGACGCGAAGGCAGGTCAGAGCTCGAAGACCGGCCAGGGCTCGAAGACCGGCCAGGGCTCCAAGGCCGGCAAGGGTGAGGACCCCCGGCGGGTGGACGACGCGGCGTCGAAGGCCGAAGGGCGGCTGCTGTCCGGGCGGTACCGGCTCGGTGAGGTGCTGGGCCGGGGCGGCATGGGCACCGTGTGGCGGGCGAAGGACGAGACCCTCGGCCGTACCGTCGCCGTCAAGGAGCTGCGCTTCCCGTCGGCGATCGACGAGGAGGAGAAGCGCCGCCTGATCACCCGGACCCTGCGCGAGGCCAAGGCCATCGCCCGGATCCGCAACAACGGCGCGGTGACGGTCTTCGACGTCGTCGACGAGGACGACCGCCCCTGGATCGTCATGGAGCTCATCGAGGGCAAGTCCCTCGCCGAGGCCGTCCGCGAGGACGGACTGCTCGAACCCCGCCGCGCCGCGGAGGTCGGCCTCGCCATCCTCGACGTGCTGCGCGCCGCGCACCGCGAGGGCATCCTGCACCGCGACGTGAAGCCGTCCAACGTGCTGATCGCCGAGGACGGCCGCGTCGTCCTCACCGACTTCGGCATCGCCCAGGTGGAGGGCGACCCGTCCATCACCTCCACCGGCATGCTCGTCGGCGCCCCCTCCTACATCTCGCCCGAGCGCGCCCGCGGCCACAAGCCCGGCCCCGCCGCCGACCTGTGGTCCCTCGGCGGCCTGCTCTACGCGTCCGTCGAGGGCATCCCCCCGTACGACAAGGGGTCGGCGATCGCCACGCTGACCGCCGTGATGACCGAGCCCGTCGACCCGCCGCAGAACGCGGGACCGCTGGAGCCGGTCATCTACGGGCTGCTCGCCAAGGACCCGGACCAGCGGCTCGACGACGCCGGCGCCCGCGCGCTGCTCAACGAGGTGCTGCACGCCCCGGAGCCGAAGCCCGTCCCCGAGCCGGAGCCGGCCGAGGCCACCAAGGTCGTCCCGCTGCCGCCCGTCCCGCCGCCGCTGAAGAAGCGTCCCGCCAAGTCGGGTTCGGCCGCTGCCGCCGCCGCGGCGGCCGGGGTCGCCGCCAAGGGCGAGGAGGCCGCCGAGCGGCTGCGCGGCGCGCTGAAGTCGGTCCGCAACGCCGCGGCCGCGTCCCGCGCCAAGGAAGGCGCGGCCACCACGACCGTCACGGGCAGCCCGGAGCAGCCCGCGACGCCGCCGCGCACCCCCGCCAAGGCGTCGATCACCGACGTCGTGCCGCGCCGCACCCTGGTGATCGCCGCGGTCGTCGCGGCCGTCCTCGTGCTCGGCAGCATCCTGGCGCTGTCCCTCAAGGGCGGCGACGACCCCGGTACCAAGGGCGGCGGCACGGCCGCGTCCGCCGGTGCCACCGGCGGCGACGACGCCAAGGGACAGGACTCGGGCAAGGGCACGGGGGACAAGGGCAAGGGCGCCGACGACCACGCCCAGGGCTCCGGCGACAGCACCGCCGAGCCGACCGACGAGCCCGGCGACGACGCCTCCGGTGACGGTTCGGGTCAGGGTGCCTCGCCCGGCAGCGACACCGACGGCTCGAACGGCAGCACCGCCGAGCAGATCTACCGGCACCCGCAGGGCTTCTCCATCGGTCTGCCCAAGGGCTGGAAGTACGCGTCGACGAGCGCGGCCGGCGCCCGCTTCAACGGCCCGAAGGGGCAGAAGCTGCTCGTCGGCTGGACCAGCACGCCCAAGGACGACCCGGTCAGCGACTGGCGCAACCAGGAGAACTACATGCGCCGTTCCCAGTACGACCGGATAAGGATAGGGGCCGTCGAGTACCGCGGCTGGAACACGGCGGACTGGGAGTTCACCTACGTCGACGGCGGCACCAAGTACCGCACGATCGACCGCGGTTTCGTGGTGAACGGCTCGCAGGGCTACGCGCTGATGTACACCGCGAAGGACGCCGACTGGGACGGCGCGCTGCGCAAGTCCACGTGGCGGACGTTCACACAGACGTTCAAGCCCAAGTCCTGAGCCGGGGACCCGTTCTGCACGTATCGTGAGTGCTTGCGGACCGTGTGCGAACGGATGTGACGCCCGGTGACCACCGGGCGAGGCAGGGGGCGTTGTGGAGGAGTACGCGGGGCGAGTGCTCGCCGACCGTTACCGCCTGCCCCTGCGCGCCTTCGACGACGACGGGTTCGGCGACGCCGCGGTGTACGCGCCGCACGACGCGACCCGCGCCTTCGACACGTACAGCGGGCAGGAGGTGCTCGTCCGGCAGGTGCCGCTGCCGGAGGTCGTCGAGGCGGAGGTGCTGGACGCGGACGGGCTGCCGGACGGGTTCCGGCCCGGTGCGCCGGTCCGGGCGTCCGCCGAGCCGTCCGTGGCCCGGGCCATCGAGGCGGCGCAGGCCGCCGCGCAGATCCCCGACCATCCGAGGCTCGACCAGGTCTTCGACGTGTTCGCCGAGGGCAGTTCGCTGTGGATCGTCAGCGAGGCCGTCGCCGCCCGGCCGCTCGCGGCGCTGCTCGACGCGGGGCCGCTGAGCCCGTACCGGGCCGCCGAGGTCGCCTCCGACGTGCTCACCGCGCTGCGGGCCCTGCACGCCCACGGCTGGGTCCACCGGAACGTGACGGCGCGGACCGTGATGATCTGCGACGACGGACGCGTCCTGCTCACCGGGCTGGCCGCGGGCGCCGCGGAAGAGGCCCTGTGCGGGTACGACCCGCGGCCCGAAACGGCCCTGGACGACGAGGAGTCGGAGCCGGAGCCCGAGCCGTCGGCCGTGGCGCCGCCGTCGGCCGAGCCCGACGCGGGGGACTACCGGGCCGCGCGGGCCGGGGCCATCGCCGCGTACCGGGCCGGTGCGCGCGCCGCCGCGTCCGGCGGGCGGATCGACGATCCGTACGGGGTGCGGGAAGGATGGCACGGGGCGGCTCCCCGGGCCGGTGTGGCCGGCGTGGCCGGTGTGCCGGTGCAGCCCGCCCGTTGGAACGAGCTGATACCCCGTGACGGAGCGGCGGACGAGGAGCTCCGCCCCGAGCCCCGCGCATCGAGCCCCGCGGAGGCCGAGAACGGGAGCCCCGTGCTGGGCGCCGTCGCCGCCGAGCGCGCCCGCCAGGTCCGGATGACCGTCGTCGGACCCGTCACCGAGCGCTGGGCCCCCGAACAGGCCCACCCCGTGCAGGACAGCTGGCAGTTGGCCGCCCCCGTAGGCCCCGCCACCGATCTGTGGGCCCTCGGCGCCCTCCTGTTCCGCGCCGTGCAGGGGCACGCCCCGTATCCGGAGGAGTCGACGCCCGAGCTGGTGCAGATGGTGTGCGCCGAGCCGCCCGCGTTCGCCGAGGAGTGCGGGCCGCTGCGGCCGGTCGTCGAGTCCCTGCTGCGTCAGGACCCCACCGAGCGGCTCGACATCGAGGAACTGCGCGGCTGGCTGCGGTCGTTGGTGCGCTCCGCGCCGGAGCCGGAGGCGGGGACGAACGTCGTGCCCGCGCCCGCCTTCGACGCCGCCCGGCTCCCCGTCGTGCGCCGCAGGGGCGAACTCGTCCGCAGGCGGCGCCGGTCCAAGGCCGGTGCCGCGCACCCGCACGCCCGGCACAAGCGCGCCCCGCGCGAGCGCGAGCGCGAACCTCAGCCGCCGCGCCGGTCCCCGCAGCCGCGCAGAGCCCCGCGGCCACGGCAGGGCGGCGGCGAGCGGCGGCCCGCCTCGCTGGGGCGCTGGCTGCTCGTGCTGATCCTGCTCGGCCTGGTCGGGGCCGTCGCGTACGCGATGGTGTTCATGCCGGAGGCGGGCTCCAGCGCGGGCCCGCCGCGCGAGCAGGCGGGGGTCGTCGGGGGCGCCCCCGACAAGAACGGGGACACCGACCCGAAGGCCGATCCGTCCGGGCCGGCCAAGACGCCCAAGGGGCAGAAGCCGAAGGGCAAGTCGCCGTCGAAGAAGGAGACGTCCGACCCGTCGAGCACCGAGCCGCAGTCGGACGTCGCGGCCGGATTCAGCCTGCGCAAGGACCCGGAAGGCTTCCAGGTCGCCGTGGCCAAGGGCTGGCAGCGCCAGGCGAAGAACGGGCGGGGCCAGATCCTGTACACGCACGGGAACTTCGCGCTGCTCGTCGTCCCGGGCCGCGACAGCACCGCCACGTACGGGACCGACCCGATGAAGTACCAGCGCGAGGACGAGCGGGAGCTGCAGCCGTTCCGCGACTCGACCTGGGCCACGTCCAGCGGCATGAAGACCATCGAGGTCGGCGGACGGACCATGGCCGAGGGGCAGTTCACCTGGCAGGAGTCCGGCGGCGAGGTCTTCGTACGCAACGTCGTGATGGTGATCGGCGGAAAGTTCCACATCGTGCAGGTCCGCGGCCCCGAGGCCGAGCGCGACGAGGTGTCCCGGCTGTTCGAGCAGGCCTCCGCCACCTACCGGTACGGGGGTTGAGGCCGGCCGGCCGAAAGGTGGCCGGATCCGTGCGTGCGTCACAGTGACGTATCCATGGCACCCCGGCTGTTCCTCGGGGGCCGCCCGCTCCCTAGTGTGACCCTGTCAAGACCATTGCGGGGGAACGTGAATCAGATGCAGGGCGAGCTCCTCGCCGGGCGCTACCGGCTCGGCGAATCGATCGGGCGCGGCGGCATGGGACGCGTGTGGCGCGCGCACGACGAGGTGCTGCACCGCGTCGTCGCCGTCAAGGAGCTGACCGCCGCCACGTACGTGTCCGAGGCCGACCGGGCCGTGCTGCTGACGCGGACCCAGACCGAGGCGCGGGCCGCGGCGCGGATCAACCATCCGGCCGTCGTCACCGTCCACGACGTCCTGGAGCACGACGACCGGCCGTGGATCGTCATGGAGCTGGTCGAGGGTCCCTCGCTCGCCGACGCCGTCAAGGAGCACGGCCGCATCGTCCCGGCCGAGGCCGCGCGGATCGGCCTGTGGACGCTGCGGGCCCTGCGCGCCGCGCACACCGCGGGTGTCCTGCACCGCGACGTGAAGCCGGGCAACGTGCTGCTCGCCCGCGACGGCCGGGTCAAGCTCACCGACTTCGGCATCGCCCAGGTCGAGGGCGACTCGACCATCACGCGGACCGGCGAGATCGTCGGCTCCGTCGACTATCTGGCGCCCGAGCGGGTCAGTGGCGCCGAGCCCGGTCCCGCCTCCGACCTGTGGGCGCTCGGCGCGACGCTCTACACGGCCGTCGAGGGCCGCTCCCCGTTCCGCCGCACCTCCCCGCTGAGCACGATGCAGGCCGTCATCGAGGAGGAGCCCGAGATCCCCGCGCACGCCGGGGCGATCGGGCCGGTGATCAGCGCGCTGCTGCGCAAGGACCCGGCCGCGCGCCCGGACGCCGACACGACGGAGGCGATGCTCGCGGAGGCCGCCGAGGGCCGCAGGCCGAGCGCGGCCCAGGCGTACGTGCCGACGCAGGTGCACCGCACGGGGCAGACCCGGGCGCACCACGAGGCCCCGCCCCCGCCGCCCGGCGGCACCGCCGTCCTGGCCGAGCAGCCCGTGCCGCAGCCCGCCCCGCACCCCGCGCCCCGGCCCCGCCGGCTGCCCAGGGTGCTGGCCGCCGTCGTCGCCGCGCTGCTCGTCGGGGGCGGCGGCGCGTACGGCGGCATGTACTACCTGGAGCACCGCGACGACGACTCCACGTCCCGGCAGGACGCGGGCGGGAGCACCGGCGGCACCGGCGAGAGCCCGTCGAAGTCGGCCAAGCCGGTGTCCGGCGCGATCCCCGACAACTGGGAACGGGTCCACGACGTGGAGGGATTCAGCCTGATGCTGCCGAAGGGCTGGACCCGCCAGCAGAACGGCACGCAGATCGACTACACGCCGGACGGCGGCCAGCGGTTCGTCCGCATCGCCGTCGACAAGAACTCCCAGTGGCCGGACTCCTACCAGCACCAGCTGGACCTGGAGAAGGGCGTGAGCCCCAAACTGCCGCAGTACCAGCGGGTGACGCTGCAGTCGAACATGTACCGGGACCGGCAGGGCTCCCTGTGGGAGTTCACGTGGACGGCGGGGGACAAGGACACGACGTCCGGCCCCCGGCACGCCATCGAGCAGACGTACCGGACCGCGGACGGCACCGAGTACGCCATCTACCTGTCGGTGCCCGAGGAGAACTGGCCGGAGGCGCGCACCCAGTTCGACGCGATCCTGCGGGGCTGGCAGCCGGACGCGTAGGCCGTGTCTTCACACGTGTGACCGGAACGGCACCCGTGCACGTCTGTGACGGTGCGGCATGATGGGACGCATGGGGACCGAGGGGGACAACGTCCGTGTCGTGGGCGGACGTTACCGGCTGGAGGCCAGGATCGGGCGCGGCGGCATGGGCGTCGTCTGGCAGGCCGACGACACGCTGCTCGGACGGCGGGTGGCCGTCAAGGAGCTCGCCGTCGACGAGACCCTCTCCGAGGCCGAGGCGGCGCAGCAGCGCGAGCGCATGCTGCGCGAGGCCCGCGCCGTCGCCCAGCTGAGACACCCGCACGTGATCGTCGTGCACGACGTCGTGGTGCACGAGGGACGCCCGTACATAGTGATGGAGCTGGTCGAGGGCTGTTCGCTCGCGGACCGGATCGCCCGGGACGGGCCGCTCGACGCCCCCGAGGCGGCCCGCGTCGGGCTCGCGCTGCTCGGCGCGCTGCGCGTCGCGCACGCCGCGGGCGTCCTGCACCGCGACCTCAAGCCCGCCAACGTCCTGCTCGAACCGGCGACCGGCCGCGTCGTCCTCACCGACTTCGGCATCGCCCAGGTCGAGGGCGCCACGACGCTCACCGAGACCGGCGGCTTCGTCGGCTCGCCCGAGTACACGGCGCCGGAGCGGATGGCGGGGGAGCGGGCCGGGGCCGGCGCCGACCTGTGGTCGCTCGGCGCGCTGCTGTGCACGGCGCTCAGCGGCGAGTCCCCGTTCCGCCGCGACTCCCTCGGCGGAATCCTGCACGCGGTCGTCTACGAGGAGATCCGCCCGCCCGCGCAGGCCGCTCCGCTGCTCCCGGTGATCCGGGGCCTGCTGGAGCGCGAGCCCGCGCAGCGGATCGGCCTCGACGAGGCGGAGCGGCTGCTGCGCGCGTACGTGGACACGGGCGCGACCCCGCGCGCGGTGGGGCAGGGCCGTGCCGCGTACTCGCCGACCCGGCGCGACGTGCCGACGGTGACCGGACGGCAGGAGGGGCGGCGCGGCCCGGCGCCGCGGCTCGTCCTGGTGGCGGCGGCGCTCGTCGCGGCGCTGGCCGGGGCCGGGATCGTGACCGGGGTGTACCTGGCGGGGAACCGGGAGGACCCGGCGCCGCCGGGCGGTCCCGCGGGCGCGACCACGGGTGCCGGCAGCACGGCCTCGGCCGGTGTCTCGCCGAGCGGGGCGCCGACGGTCACGGTCACCGCGCGGCCGACCCGCACGCAGCGTCCGGGGACCGCCGCCCCGGCCGGGTACCGGGTGGTGACGGACGAGCAGGGGTTCCGGCTCGCCGTGCCGAAGGGGTACACGCGCTCCGTCGACGGACCGCGGGTGTTCTACAAGTCGCCGGGCGGGACCTTCCGCATCGGCATCAAGGTGACCGAGCCGGTGCCGGCCGGCGGGCCCGGCGGCGTCCAGCGGCGCTCGGCCGCGGCGGGCCCGAAGAACAATCCGGGCTACCGCGACGGCACGGTCACCGACACCACGCACCGGGGCGGCGCCGCCGCGCTGTGGGAGTTCTCCTGGGACGGCTTCAGCGTGACCGAGGGCGCCCGGCACACCGTCGACCTGTGCTGGCAGCAGGCGGGGCGGCTGTACGACGTGTGGGTGTCGGGGCCGGTCGGACGGCGTGCGGAGGCGCGCGGGCACTTCGACGTCGCCGTCGACACCTTCGCGCCTTCTGTCACGGATTGACCCGTTCCGCTGCTGCAGCGCGGTCACAATGCCATGACCTGAGTGGAACCGGGGCGCCCCCGCACGGTACTCATGGACGCATGAGTGACAACGGGGGAGCCGCATACGGCCCGAACGATCCCACCAGCTTCGGCCTCCAGCCGCCGCAGCAGCCGTACGCCGCCGCGCACCAGGGCACCCCGTACGGGGCGGGTGACCAGAACCCGTACGCCCAGCCCACGCAGGCCACCCCGTACCCGCACCAGCCGCAGGCCCCGCAGCACCCGCAGTCCCAGCCCGAGCGGCACCAGCAGGCGCCGCAGGCCCCGCGGCCCACGCAGGTCGTGCCGGACCAGGCCGACCCGGGCGCGGGCCGGCTCGTCGCGGGCCGCTACCGGCTGCTGAGCAAGCTCGGCCACGGCGGCATGGGCACCGTGTGGCGGGCCAAGGACGAGACGGTGGACCGCGAGGTCGCGGTGAAGGAGCCGCGCATCCCGGACCACCTGCCGGCCCAGGAGCGGGCCAACGCCTTCGAGCGCATGCGGCGCGAGGCGCGGGCCGCGGCGCGCCTCGACCACCCCGCGGTCGTGAACGTGCACGACGTCGCCGTCGAGGACGGCCAGCCGTGGATCGTCATGGAGTTCGTGCAGGGCCGCTCGCTCGGCGACGCCCTCAAGGAGGGCACGCTCGGCGCGCGCGAGGCCGCCCGGATCGGCCTGGAGGTGCTCGGCGCCCTGGAGGCCGCGCACGCCGCCGGCATCCTGCACCGCGACGTGAAGCCGGACAACGTGATGCTCGGCCGCCACGACCGCGTGATCCTCACCGACTTCGGCATCGCCCAGATCGAGGGCGAGACCAATCTGACGGACACCGGCGGCTTCGTCGGCTCGCCCGAGTTCATCGCGCCCGAGCGGGTGCTGGGCCAGCGCCCCGGCCCGGCCTCCGACCTGTGGTCGCTCGGCGTCGTCCTCTACGCGGCGACCGAGGGCGTCTCCCCGTTCCGCCGCAACAACACCCCGGCCACCCTGCAGTCCGTCCTGAACGCGACCCCGGCCGCGCCCGCCTCCGCGCAGGGCCCGCTGGCCGAGGCGATCAACGGCCTGCTCCAGAAGGACCCGGCCCGCCGGCCGAACGCGGCGCAGGTCCGCGCCCTCCTGGAGCGCGCCGCCGAACCGCCCGCGCCCCAGCCCACCCAGGTCGTCCAGATCGGCTCGGCGCAGAGCGGTCTGCGTCTGGGCCGCAAGACGCTGCTCGGGATCGGCGCGGGCGTCGTCGTGGCCGCGGTCGCCGCGTATCTGGTCCTCGCGAAGCCGTTCGCGGGCCCGCTGCCGGACGGCTGGAAGAAGCACGACGAGGCGAAGCCGCTGGACGCGACCGTCGCGGTGCCCGCCGACTACATCCGGATCCCGGACGACGACACGGTCGAGATCACCTACAAGGACCCCAGCGGCGCGATCACCGTCATGCTGGCGCGCTGGGACCACGTCGAGGACAAGACCGACATCGCGGGGACGGCCGACGCCGAGGCGTTCAAGGACTCCGACGACATCAAGGACAACTCGTTCAGCGGCGCCGGCGGGCTGATGTCGAGCGACACCAAGCCCACCAGCGAGACCGACTCCAACGTCACGTACAAGGAGAAGGACGCCGCGCTCAACAAGATCACCTACGGCGTCAGCGGCACCGCGCTCGACCTGGACAAGGACGTGCCGCGCGAGGCGCAGGCGTTCTACTACAAGACCTCGGCCGGGGACATGTACCGGCTGTGGATCGACTATCCCGGCAAGGGCGACTTCACCGAGCGCGGCCGGGAGGTCGCCAAGACCGCCATCGCCAACCTCGACATCCACAAGCTCTGAGGTGGCCGCGCAGGGGGAACGGCTGATCGGAGGACGCTACCGGCTGGCCGAGCGCATCGGCTCCGGTGGCATGGGCACCGTGTGGCGCGCGGTCGACGAACGGGTCGGCCGTGACGTCGCCGTCAAGGAGCCGCGGCTGCCGGGCGATCCGGAGCGCGCCTACGCCCGGTTGCAGCGCGAGGCCCGCGCGGCGGCCCGCGTGGAGCACCCGTCGGCGGTCGCCGTGCACGACGTGGTCGTCGAGGACGGGCTGCCGTGGATCGTCATGGAGCTGGTGCGCGGCGAGTCCCTGCACGAGGTGCTCCAGCGCGGTCCGCTGCCGCCCGCCGAGGCGGCGCGGATCGGCCGGGACGTGCTGGGCGCCCTGCGTGCCGCGCACGCCAAGGGGATCGTGCACCGCGACGTGAAGCCGGCGAACGTGCTGCTCGGCCCGCACGGCCGGGTCGTGCTCACCGACTTCGGCATCGCGCACGTGCAGGGCGAGGAGTCGCTCACGATGAGCGGCGAGTTCGTCGGCTCGCTGGAGTTCATCGCGCCCGAGCGGATGTCCGGCGACGGCGCGGGCCCGTCCAGCGACCTGTGGGCGCTGGGTGTGCTGCTGTACACGGCGGTGGAGGGCTGGTCCCCGTTCCGCCGCACGACGCTGGAGTCGACGCTCGCCGCGATCCTCTCCTTCGCCCCGCCGCCGCCCGAACGGGCCGGTGTGCTGGGCCCGTTGATCGACCGCCTGCTCGCCAAGGAACCGGCGGACCGGCCCGACGCGGCGACGGTCGCGGCGGGGCTCGCGGCCGCCGCCGACGGACGACCGCTGCCTCAGCCGTTCGACGCGCCGGTGGCCCAGGACCCGGCGGCGCTGCGGGAGTTGGGCGACGACGTCGGCACCGTACGGCTGAAGGCGCCCACGCGGACCCCGGCGCGACCGTCCCCGGTGAAGCCGGCCCAGGAGACGCCCGCGACGCCCGCCCAGGCGACACCCGCGACGAAGCGTCCGCGCCGCCGCTCGCCGGTCGCGCTGATCGTCGCCGCGCTCCTGGGCGCCGTCCTGGTCGGCGGCGGGGTCTGGCTCGGCACCTCGCTCGGCACCTCGGGCGACGACGGCGCGCCCTTCTCCGAGGGGTCCGGCGGGGAGCTGCACGAGGCGTCCCTCATGCCGGAGGAGCCGCGGAACACGACCACGCCGGGCAAGGTGAAGGGCTGGACGGCGCACGAGGAGAGCAGTGTGCGCGCGGTGATCTCCGTGCCGGACGCGCTCACCGACGTCTACCACGACCCGTCCGAGGACGGCGTCCAGTACACCGACCCCAAGAGCGACGTGACGCTGAGCCTGAAGCGCTGGGCGCCGGCCTCCGGGGGCTCGACGGCGTACGCCTGGGCCACCAGCGTCGGCGACTCGTACGAGGCGAACGGCAACACCGACATCAGCAAGACGGTCACCCGGACCAGCTTCCACGGCAAGGACGCGGCCCAGCTCGACATCACGTACCGCAGCGCCGCCGACAGCGGCCTCACGCGCGAGATGCGGCTCTACGTCGTCGACGACACGGGCCGCTACGACCTCGGGGTGAGCATGCCGAAGGGCGTGAGGACGTACGAGAAACAGGGCACCGACACCTTCAAGGGGGCCCGGGACAGGCTCGAACTCGAAAAGAGTTGACCGGTCCCGCGCGGGCGGTGGCGGCACCGGCAAAGCCACTGATCAGCGGCTTTGCTGCCAGCGATCACTGGCGTGGTGTGTGGAGGCGGTGAAAGCCGATTACCGGTGGGTACACAAAGTGTCGGCTTCCGCATACCCTCCCCCTCATGACGGAGTCGCAGGCCACGCAGGAGAAGACCGGAACCAACCCGACAGCGGCCGCCCCCGAGGGTGCGCGCACCGCTGCCGACGTGGTCACGCCCGAGCTGATCGCCCAGCTCACCCGAGGCGTGGTCGGCTCGGGGCGGACCGCGAACCACACGCCGTTCACCGGCGAGAAGCTCGCGGACCTGCCGGAGTCGACGCCCGAGGACGTGGCCACCGCCTTCGAGCGGGCCCGCGCCGCCCAGGAGGTCTGGGCGAAGACGCCGGTGCGCAAGCGCGCCGCCGTGCTGCTGCGCTTCCACGACCTGGTGCTCGCCCGCCAGGCCGAGGTCCTGGACCTCATCCAGCTGGAGACCGGCAAGGCCCGTCTGCACGCGCACGAAGAGGTCCAGGCCGTCGCCGTCGCCTCCCGCCACTACGGCAGGAAGGCCCCCGCCTACCTCAAGCCCCGGCGGCACACCGGCGCGGTCCCGACCCTCACCAAGGTGACCGAGCTGCGCCAGCCGCGCGGCGTCGTCGGCCAGATCGCCCCCTGGAACTACCCGCTGGAGCTGTCGGTCGGCGACGCGCTCCCCGCGTTCGTCGCGGGCAACGCGGTCGTCATGAAGCCCGACACCGAGACCTGCCTGACCGCCCTGTGGGCCCGCGACCTGCTCGTCGAGGCCGGGCTGCCCGCCGAGGTCTTCCAGGTCGTGCTCGGTGAAGGCCCGGTCGTGGGGCCCGAGTTGGTCAAGCACGCCGACTACGTCTCCTTCACCGGCTCCACCCGCACCGGCCGCGAGGTCGCGCAGGGCGCCGCCGCCCGCCTCGTCGGCGTCTCCCTCGAACTCGGCGGCAAGAACGCCATGCTGGTCCTCAAGGACGCCGACGTGGAGAAGGCCGCCGCCGGCGCCGTCCGCGCCTGCTTCTCGTCCGCGGGCCAACTCTGCATCTCCATCGAGCGGTTGTACGTCCACGAGTCGATCGCCGACGCCTTCCTGGAGCGCTTCGCCGCCCGGACGAAGGCCATGCGGCTCGGCACCTCCCTCGCGTACGGGGCCGACATGGGCTCCCTCGTCGGCGAGCGCCAGCTCACCACCGTGACCCGGCACGTCGAGGAGGCCGTCGCCAAGGGCGCCACGCTCGTCGCCGGCGGCGTCGCCCGCCCCGACATCGGCCCCTACTTCTTCGAGCCGACCATCCTCGACGGGGTCGAGGCCCCGATGTCCGTGTGCACCGAGGAGACCTTCGGCCCGGTCGTCTCGATCTACCGCTTCACGGACGAGGACGAGGTCATCGCACAGGCAAACGCCACGCCGTACGGCCTCAACTCCTCGGTCTGGACGAAGGACGCCCGGCGCGGCCACGAGGTCGCCGCCCGCCTGCGCACCGGCACCGTGAACATCAACGAGGGCTACGCCCCCGCGTACGGCAGCGTCCAGTCGCCCATGGGCGGCATGAAGCAGTCGGGCCTCGGCCGCCGCCACGGCTCCGAGGGCATCCTCAAGTACACCGAGGCCCAGACGGTCGCCCACCAGCGGGTGATGCCGATGGCCCCGTCCTTCGGCATGGACGACGCGGCCTACGCCAAGTTCATGACCACCAGCCTGAGCCTGATGAAGAAGCTCCGCCTCAAGTAGCCGCTTCCGTCTGCGGCCCGGTGGGGCTTCTCGCGCCCACGCGGCGGAGCCGCAAATCGACACAGCCCCGCGCCCCTGAAATGCAGACGCTTCGCGTCGCATTTCCCCGATGGGGCAACGCCCCGATGGAGATCGCGCACGAAGTGCGCATCTCCAGGGGCGCGGGGAACTGCGCGACCAGCCCCCACCGGGCTGCACCCGGCAACGAGACATCCCCCGCCACGGCGAGAAGCCGAAGACCCGCACAAGGGAGACGCCCCCATGGCCCAGGCCGAGCAAGACCCCGGGTACGACTACGACGTCCTGGTCATCGGATCCGGCTTCGGCGGAGCCGTCACCGCCCTGCGCCTCACCGAGAAGGGCTATCGGGTCGGCGTCCTGGAGGCGGGCCGCCGCTTCGCCCCCGGCACCCTCCCCAAGAACTCCTGGGACCTCAAGAACTTCCTCTGGGCGCCGAAGCTCGGCATGTACGGCCTCCAGCGCATCCACCTGCTCGGCAACGTGATGGTGCTGGCCGGCGCCGGCGTCGGCGGCGGCTCCCTCAACTACGCCAACACCCTCTACGTGCCCCCGAAGCCCTTCTTCGAGGACCCGCAGTGGAAGGACATCACGGACTGGCAGGACGAGCTCGGCCCGTACTACGACCAGGCCAAGCGCATGCTGGGCGTACGCCTCAACCCGACGATGACCCCCGCCGACGTGCACCTGAAGGCGGCGGCCCAGTCCATGGGCATCGGCGACACCTTCCACATGGCCCCGGTCGGCGTGTTCTTCGGCGACGGCGAGGACGCGGACGGCACCAGCAAGGCGAAGCCGGGCACCCAGGTGCCGGACCCGTACTTCGGCGGCGCGGGCCCGGCCCGCAAGGCGTGCACCGAGTGCGGCGAGTGCATGACCGGCTGCCGGCACGGCGCGAAGAACACCCTGAACGAGAACTACCTGTACCTGGCCGAGAAGGCGGGCGCCTGCGTGCACCCGATGACCACGGTCGTCTCGGTCACGGACGACTCGCGGTGCGGCTACGCGGTCGCCACCCTGCCGACCGACGACAAGAAGAAGTCGGCGGGCCGCGTCTTCCGCGCCCCCAAGGTCGTCGTCGCGGCCGGCACCTACGGCACGCAGACCCTGCTGCACCGCATGAAGTCCGGCGGCCAACTCCCGTACATCTCCGCGAAGCTGGGGCATCTCACCCGCACCAACTCGGAGGCCCTGGTCGGCGCCCAGACCACCGACCGGCGCTACCGCAAGCGGCACGGCGCCGCGAAGGCCGACTTCACCAAGGGCGTCGCCATCACGTCCTCGATCCACCCGGACGAGAACACCCACATCGAACCGGTCCGCTACGGCAAGGGATCCAACGCGATGGGCGGCCTGACGGTCCTGCAGGTGCCCTACGCGGAGGGCTCGTCCCGCGTCGCCGGCTGGCTGGCGAACGTGGTCAAGCACCCGGCCCTGCTGGCCCGCTCGCTCTCCAACCACCGCTGGTCGGAGAAGACCATCATCGGGCTCGTCATGCAGTCCCTGGACAACTCGCTGACGACGTACCTGAAGCCGGGCGGCGTCGGCAAGGGCCTGCTCACCGCCGAGCAGGGCCACGGCGCGCCCAACCCGAAGCAGATCAAGGCCGCCACGGACGGCGCGTCCGCGATCGCCGCCGAGATCAACGGCTTCGCCGGGTCGAACGTCGGCGAACTCATGGGCACTCCGCTGACCGCCCACTTCCTCGGCGGCTGCCCCATCGGCGACAGCGCCGAGACCGGCGTCATCGACCCGTACCACCGGCTCTACGGGCACCCGGGGATCTCGGTGGTGGACGGCGCCGCCGTCTCCGCGAACCTCGGCGTCAACCCGTCCCTGACCATCACGGCGCAGGCCGAGCGGGCCATGTCGTACTGGCCGAACAAGGGCGAGGAGGACCCGCGCCCGGAGGTCGGCGCCGCGTACGTGCGGCTCGCGCCGGTCGAGCCGAAGAACCCGGCGGTCCCGGCGGACGCGTTCGGCGCCCTGAAGCTCCCGTTCCTCGGCATGCCGGCGGTCCCGCCCAAGAAGTGACCGCACCTGATCCGGACGAGAAAGGACCCGCACCCCCCTCCGAGTGCGGGTCCTTCCTCGCTAGCGCGTCATGCTGCGCGCTCAGCCCTCGGCGCCCACCTTGCGGCGACGCACGGAGTAGACGACGCCGGCACCGGCGACGACGGCGATGCCGCCGATCATGCCGACGGTCGGCAGCATGGAGCTGGAACCGGTCTCGGCCAGCGACCCGTCGATCGGGGTGCTGCTCGCCTGCGGGGCGGGCGTGTTCGACGGACGCGGCTTGACCGGCTTGCCGGGCTTGCCCTTGGCGGGCGGCACCTCGCCCGGCTTCGTGCCGGCGGCCAGGATCTCGAACTCGTAGAGCGCGGTGTCGGCGTCGTTGAACGAGCAGACGCCGTCGCTGTCCACGCTCATGCCGAGCGTGACGGCGGCACCCCAGCCGGCCGGCGCCTTGGCGTCGACCTGGACGCGCAGCGCGAAGTCGGCGTGCTCACCCGGGGAGAGCGGACCGGACTCCTGGAACGGCAGCATGGTCTCCGCGCCGATCGTGACGTCGTGCCAGCCGTCGGCCCCGCGCCACTGCACGGTCAGGTGGTCGGTGGCGTCCGAGAACTCGTCGTCGTCCGCGACGGCGGCGACGTACAGCGACGCGTACATCTTGTCGAAGTCACGCTCGGACTTGTTGGCCACGCGGTACGTGAAGTCGTGCCAGCCGGAACCGGCGACGATCTTCGACGGCAGACCGCGCAGCTCGGCGACGGTGCCCTTGTCGTCCTCGTCGGCGATGTCGTCGCAGGACTCCAGCGGGTCGGTGGTCTCCGACGGGCTGGGGCTGGTGGTCGAGGGGGTCTCCGTGGCCGGGGTCTCCGTGGCCGGGGTCTCCGTGCCCGGGGTGACCGGCTTCGTGGTGTCCTCGGTGCCGGCCTCGGCGCCGGAACCGTCCTCCGTGCCGGAGCCGTCCTCGGCGCCCGCGCCGGCGGCGTCGGTGGCCGGGCCGTCGGCCGGGGTCGACTCCGCCTCCGACGGAGTGGTCGGCGCCGGGGACTCGGTCGAGTCGGCCGCCGGCGACTCGGCGCCGGCGGTGGTGACGGGAGCCGGGTCGTCCGCGAACGCGGCCGGGGCGGACAGGAGCGCGATCGGGGCGATGGCGGCCGTCGCGGCCGCCGTCACGAGTGCGCGGCGAAGCTTCATTCAGGACCTCGTGGGTACGAAGGGCGGCCCCGCGATGGCGGACGCGGACGTGGCCGTGGTTTCGCAAAGAGGACCCTTGATCGGCGCGCATGGTTGTCCTGCAACTGACAGGATCTTTATGTGACCTGGGTCACGGCCTTCGGCTCCCGGGCCCGTACGCCCAGGTCATGGGCCCCGGTGAAGTGCAGACCGACCCCGTCGGGCCCCGCCGGGAACAGGTCCGTCTTGTTGCGGTCCATGACGTCGCTGCCGATCCGCCCGATCGGCACGGGCACCGCCGCGGCGGCCGACCGGTGCAGCCACAGCGTCCAGTCGGCCCGCTCCCCGCCGCGCCGCGCGGCCGCCTCCGCGTACGGCAGCGTGAACTCGAAGTGCTCGTCGGTCACCCGGACCACCGGCACCGAGAAGTCCCGCTCCTCGCCGGCCCGCGCGACGGCCACCACCCGCGCCCCGTCGAGCCCGCCGCGCACCCCGTACAGCGCCGCCCCGACCACGGCCCGCTCCGGCCCCGCGTCCACGTGCAGCACCTCGGCGTGCGCGGGCCGCAGCCAGGTCCGCAGCGCGAGGAACCCGTCGGACGTGGCGTACGGCAGCCAGGCCGCGACCCCGTCGGGAACCGTCCGCGGGCTCGCCCCGACCCGCCGGGCCCGCTCGGCGAGCCCGCACTCCAGACGCCGCCGGCGGTCGGTGCCGCGCGGGGCGACGTAGCAGTCCCAGCGGCCCTCGGCGAGACGGTGCGCGTCGGCCGCGACCACGACCCGCCCGTCCTGCGGCACCGCGAGCCGCACCTCCCGCCCCTTGGGGTCCCGGCGCAGCCGCGCCACGAAGTCCAGCGGCCCGGCCGGCAGCGTCGTCGCGTCGAACCGCACAGTGAACCCGCCGTCGCCGGTCGACCGGGCGAACGCGACGGGCGCCGCGGGAGCGGGCGCCGGCTCGGCCGCGGAGGGCGAAGGCACGGACGGGGTCGCCGCGGCGACCCGGGGCGCGGGAGCCGCGGACCGCAGCCGCCGCCACCACCGCGCCCCGAGCGAGGGCGCGGCCGGGGCCGCGACCGGCACCGGCCGCTGAGCGGGCGCCGCCGCGCCGCCGCGCTCCCGCCCCGCCGCCAGCTCCCGGAACAGCTCCTCGTACCGCAGCGCGACCGCCGCCGGCTCGAAGTCCCGGGCCCGCTCCAGCGCCGCCGCCCCGAGCCGTCCGCGCAGCGCGTCGTCCGACATGAGCCGCCGCAGCGCCTCCGCGTACCCGGCGACCCCCGCCTCCAGCGGCACGAGCAGCCCGTTCCGCTCGTGCTCGATGATCTCGGCCGGGCCGTGCGGGCAGTCCGTCGCGACCACGGGCACCCCGCAGTGCATGGCCTCGACGACGGTCATCCCGAAGGACTCCATGTCGGAGGTGACCGCCGCGATCGCGCCCTTCGCCCACTCGGTCTCGATGGGGGAGACCGGCCCCATGAGCCGCACCTGCCCGTACAGCCCGAGCCGGTCGATCCGCTCCCGCAGCGCCGCCTTCTCGGGCCCGCGCCCGTACAGCCGCAGCGCCCAGTCCGGATGCTCGGGGGCGACCTGCGCGAACGCGTCGACGAGCCGGTCGTAGCGCTTGACGGGGATGAGCCGCCCGGCCGCCACGATCACCTTGGAGTCCAGCGGCGACCGCTCCACGCCGGGCGCGGGCACCCCGTTCGGCACGCAGGCGATCCGCGTACGGACCTGGGGCAGCTCGGCGCGGTAGCGCGCGGCGTCGGCCTCGGACACGGTGACGAACGCGTCGAGCCGGGCCAGCGCCACGTTCTGCGCCTGGCGCACCTCGTCGGCGTGCCCGTCGTAGGAGAGGTGCTCCTGGCCGATGCGCAGATAGCGGTCGGCGCCGTACCGGGCGAGGTAGCCGTTGAGGATCGGCCGGGTCGCGATGACGATGTCGGCGTCGGTCCGGTCGAGGAACGCGGCGATCCGCTCGTCGTGCAGCGCGGTGTAGGCCAGCCGTCCGGTCCGGGTGCCGCGCTCGTGGTACATCGCGCACGGCTGCTGTGCGAGGGGTTCGCGGTCGGCGCGGTCGGGTCTGTCCTCGCGCAGGTCGAGCAGGGTGGTCATCCGCACGCGGGGGTCGAAGGGCAGCCCGGTGCGGTCGAGCGCCCGGTGCACGCTCACGACCTCGACCCGGTGCCGTTCGGCGAGCGCCGCCGACATGTTGGCCGTGGCACGGATGGTGCCGCCGATGCCGTACGCGTTGTTGAGCAGGAAGACGATCTTCACGATGGGGCACCAATGTTCCGCTATTGCGCTGTGTTGAGCGTCATGTGCGAGCAGTACAACCTTTTCGCCGATCCCCGATCGTTATGGGGAACGGGCGGTCAGGAGTGGTCCGACACCCCAGGTCCCGGCTTTGATGGCCGCTCGGCGTGACCGCAAGGGCGGTCGCGCGAGTGCATGAGGTGGAGAACGAACGTGAAGTCAGGTCTCGGGCGCACGCTGGCAGGGGTCGGTGCGCTGGTCGCGCTCACGGCGACCGCGGGTTGCGGCGGCGGCGCGGACGACGGCGGCAAGACCGCCGACAAGCCGTCCGCGAAGGCGTCGGCCACGGCCGAGCCCGGTCCGAAGCCGCTCGGCGAGGCGCAGCTGAAGAAGGCGGCGCTCGCGCAGGGCGATGTGAAGGGCTACCGGATCACCCCGGCGTCCGAGGACGAGATCCCGGACGTCAGCGTCCCGGCGGACCCGGCCTCCTGCCAGGCGATCGCCGACCTCTTCTTCGTCGGGACGGAGCCGGACGCCGAGGCGCGGGTGGCCCGCTCGGTGATCTCGACGGAGCAGACGGACGCGACGCTCCTGAAGGTGGGCCTGCTCGCCCACGAGGAGGCGAACGCGAAGAAGATCCTCGCCGAGGTGCGCGAGGAGAGCGAGAAGTGCCACGCGTACGAGCACACCGACTACCAGTACAAGGACGTCAAGCCGGGCGAGACGCCGAAGCTGGGCGACGAGGCGGTCGCGTTCACGCTGCGCGGTGACATCGACGGCGACAAGATGACGTTCGGGTACACGGTCGTGCGCAGCGGCTCGACCCTCGTCGTCTTCCAGGCGCTGAACGCTCTGGGCGGCGCCGAGGCCGAGGTGCCGGACGAGGTCGTCAAGGCACAGATGGACAAGCTGGAGAAGCAGGCGTAAACGCCGGCTGGTCGAGCAGGGGACCTGAAGCGAAGGCGTGGGGCCGGTCTACGCATCGTGCTCACCGATGGGGTCTGAAGTGCTGGTGTGTGGGGGCGGGACGGAGGCCGACCGGCCCCGGGCGTCCCCGGGACCGGCCGTTTCCTTGGTGTGACCGGGCTGCTGTCCCCTGCCGTCCGGTCACTGAGCTGAAGCGAGGTCCCACGACGTACGGCGTCACCGTGACGTCTCATCGCTCCAGCGGAGCCACGCGTGGTTCGGGCGGCCCGCCCCTGGCTGGCACGGACTAACCGAACCAACGAAGCGTCGCCCTCCGGGTCACGCGCCGTACGGGTGAGCCCGGAATCGAACAGGGGTGTGCCCCTGGAATGCGACGCGAAGCGTCTGCATTTCAGGGGCGCGGGACTGTACCGATCTGCGGCTCCGCCGCGGGGCGCGAGAAGCCCCACCGGAGCCGCACCCGCCGACGAACCGTCGCAGGCACACGCCCCGGCGACCGATCCACCCGAGCCGGTAGAATCGGGGTCACGACTCCCCGCTCAGCCGCCGGAAGGCAACCCGTGTCATCAGCGACCCCCGCTGCCACCGCCCCCGACACCGTCCTGGTCGTCGACTTCGGTGCGCAGTACGCCCAGCTCATCGCCCGCCGCGTCCGTGAGGCCCGGGTCTACAGCGAGATCGTGCCGAGCACCATGCCGGTCGCGGAGATGCTCGCCAAGAACCCGGCGGCGATCATCCTCTCCGGCGGCCCCTCGTCGGTCTACGCGGAGGGCGCCCCGCGCCTGGACCGCGCGATCTTCGACGCCGGCGTCCCCGTCTTCGGCATGTGCTACGGCTTCCAGCTGATGGCCACGGCCCTCGGCGGCACCGTCGACGACAACGGCGCCCGCGAGTACGGCCGCACCCCGCTCTCCGTCTCCAAGGCGAGCTCCACGCTGTTCGAGGGCACCCCCACCGAGCAGTCGGTGTGGATGTCGCACGGCGACGCCTGCTCGGCCGCCCCCGAGGGCTTCACCGTGACCGCGTCCACGGACGTCGTCCCGGTCGCCGCCTTCGAGAACGACGAGAAGAAGCTGTACGGGGTCCAGTACCACCCCGAGGTCATGCACTCGACCCACGGCCAGCAGGTGCTCGAGCACTTCCTGTACCGCGGCGCCGGCATCGAGCCGAGCTGGACCACGGGCAATGTGATCGAGGAGCAGGTCGAGGCGATCCGCGCCCAGGTCGGCGACAAGCGCGCGATCTGCGGCCTGTCCGGCGGCGTCGACTCCGCCGTGGCCGCGGCCCTCGTCCAGAAGGCCATCGGCTCGCAGCTCACCTGCGTCTACGTCGACCACGGCCTGATGCGCAAGGGCGAGACCGAGCAGGTCGAGAAGGACTTCGTCGCCGCGACCGGGGCGAACCTGAAGGTCGTCGACGCGTCCGAGCGCTTCCTGAACGCGCTGGCGGGCGTCTCCGACCCGGAGACCAAGCGCAAGATCATCGGCCGCGAGTTCATCCGCGTCTTCGAGCAGGCCCAGCTGGAGATCCTCCAGGAGGACGGCCCCGAGGTCGCGTTCCTCGTCCAGGGCACCCTGTACCCGGACATCGTCGAGTCCGGCGGCGGCACCGGCACGGCGAACATCAAGTCGCACCACAACGTCGGCGGTCTGCCCGACGACATCGAGTTCGAGCTCGTCGAGCCGCTGCGCCAGCTGTTCAAGGACGAGGTCCGCATGGTCGGCGCCGAGCTGGGCCTGCCGGACGAGATCGTCCAGCGCCAGCCGTTCCCGGGCCCGGGTCTCGGTATCCGCATCGTCGGCGAGGTGACGAAGGACCGTCTCGACCTCCTCCGCGAGGCCGACGCCATCGCCCGCGAGGAGCTGACGGCGGCCGGTCTCGACCGCGAGATCTGGCAGTGCCCGGTCGTCCTGCTCGCGGACGTCCGCTCCGTCGGCGTCCAGGGTGACGGCCGCACCTACGGCCACCCGATCGTGCTGCGCCCCGTCTCCTCCGAGGACGCCATGACGGCGGACTGGACCCGGATGCCGTACGAGGTCCTCGCCCGGATCTCGACCCGCATCACGAACGAGGTCGCGGACGTCAACCGCGTCGTGCTCGACGTCACGAGCAAGCCGCCGGGCACCATCGAGTGGGAGTAGTCCCCACGGTTCAGTGAGAGTGCCGCCCACCGCGCCGGTGGGCGGCACTTTCGCGTTCCTAGGCGCGCTTCATCGTGCGGACCGGGCCGCCGCCCGGGTTCCACACCCGCACCACCAGGTACGTGTCGTCCTCGACATACGTCCGGGTCACCTCGGTCAGCTCCGTGCGGAAGAGGTGGAAGGAGTCCGGGTCGGGGACCTCGACCTCGGAGGTGTAGCGGGCGATCGACTCCGCGTCCTCGACCGGCACCGCGCGCCCGCTGATCCGCACGTCGCCACCGCCCATCGACGTGCCCTCGCCCGGGTTCGCCTGCACCGCGAAGCGCGGGTCGCGCAGCAGGTCGCGGGCCTTGAGCGAGCCGGTCATCATGCCGAGCCAGAACTCGCCGTCCAGGAAGCGCACCTCCAGACCGCTGGTGCGCGGCGAGCCGTCCTTGCGGAGCGTCGCGAGGACGTGATGGACGTGCTGTGCGAAGCGCTCCTCGACGGTCCTGGCGAATTCGGGTTCGGCGGCGGCGAAGGCGGCCCAGTTCGACGTCATGCGTCGAGTCTCGCGCCGATACCCGACACCTCCTGTCGCCTTTCCCGTAGCTTCCCGGGGCGTTTCACCGCATTCTTTTCACAGCCCGGCTCTGTCGTCCTCGCGTCGCCGGAGGTACCTTCCGCAGCATGTCGACGCAGATCCCCGCCCCGATACCCACCGACCAGCTGCATTTCGCGATGCCGCCCGTGCACACCGACCCCGCCGACGAGCGGCGGTACCGCAAGGAGCGGCTCGCGGGGGCGCTGCGGAACTTCGGCCGGCTCGGGTACGAGGACGGCGTCTCGGGTCACATCACGGCCCGCGACCCCGAGTTCGAGGACTGCTACTGGGTCAACCCGTTCGGCATGCCGCTGCGGCACGTCACCGTCGGCGACCTCGTCCTGGCCAACGGGGACGGCCAGGTCCTGGAGGGCCGGTACCACGTCAACCAGGCGGCCTTCACCGTGCACGCCGAGGTGCACCGGGCCCGCCCCGAGCTCGTCGCCGTCGCGCACTGCCACTCCACGTACGGGCGGGCGCTGTCCGCGATCGGCGAGCTCATCGAGCCGATCACCCAGGAGGCCTGCGCCTTCTACGAGGACCACGCGCTGCTCGACGAGTACACGGGTGTGTCCGTCGACGCGGGGGAGGGCAAGCGGATCGCGGTCGCGCTCGGCGCGTTCAAGGCGCTGATCCTGCGCAACCACGGGCTGCTCACCGTGGGCGACTCGGTGGACGCCGCCGCCTGGTGGTTCATCGCGCTCGAACGCTGCGCGCAGGTGCAGCTCGCGGCGCGGGCCGCGGGCCGTCCCGTGCTGATCGACCGCCGCCAGGCCGTGGCGACCCGGGACCAGACCGGCGGGGACCTCGTCGCGTGGATCAACTACCAGAGCATGTGGCAGGACATCACGCGCAGTGAGCCGGAGTTCCTGGCCTGACAGACACCCGGCAGGCCGTCGATCGGCCCCTGACAGGCCCCTGACCGGGGAGGTCAACGTGCGTCCGGATCGTTCACCCGGGCGAGGCGGGGCCGTGCGCCGGAGCGTGCGCCGCGTAAGGCACAATTCCCTCTCATCACAAGGAAGTTGACGACAGGCGCCACGAGCCGCGTGACCGCTGTCGAACGATCTTGAAGGTGGGGCGTCGCGGTGGCGGTGCAGGAAGCCCGGCAGGGCCAGGGGACGCACGAGGGCGGCTGCGCGTGCGGCGACTGCCCGCACGGTGCGCGCGAGGGGCACCGCCGGGCCGTCGCCGCGTTCGCCGCCAAACGCGACGAGTTCGCGGCCGGGCAGGGCCTGCCGCCCGCCGTCGAGCACTCGGCCGGAGCCTCCCGCCAGTGGATCTCCGACGAGCTGACCCAGTCCGCGCGGGACGTCACCGAGCGCGGCCGCGAGGAGAGCGCCATCTGGCTCGCCGCGCTGTGGCCGCGCACCCTGTGGGTGGTCTGGGGCGGTGTCGGCGTGCTGCTGCTCGTCCAGCTCCTCACCGCGTCCGGCTCCGGCTGGACCACGGCCCGCTCCGCCGGGCTCGCCGCCGCCGTCCTCCTGGCCGGGCTGCTGACCTGCGCCGCGTATCTGCACCGGGCCCGCGGCGGCGTCCTCGCCCCGCTCACCGGCGAGGACAACCGGCTGTCCACCTCGCGCGCCGTCGCCGCCGCCGTCCTCCTCCTCACCGTCCACGCCGTGCTCGTCCTCGCCGGTGAACTCGCCGTCGCCGACGGCCCGGCCCGCCGCGACGCCCTCATCGACGGGCTCGAACTCGCCCGGGGCGCCGGCCTGCTGACCGTCCTCGCGGTCGTCTGCGCGGTCGCCGTCCTGGTCCGCCGGGTCGTCGCCCTGCGCGTCGCCGGGCAGCGGCTGCAGAAGGTGCGGGCCGCCCGGCCGCGCGCCGCCGACCTGCTCACCGACGACGCCGGGCGCGGCAGCTTCACCGACACCCAGTACGTGGCCGTCAGCGCGGCTGCGGTCGTGTGGGCGGCGGCCCGGCTGGCCCGCCGTCCCGACCAGCTGCCCGATCTGCCCTGGGGGCTCGCCGTCCTCGTCCTCGTCTCGGCCGCCACGTACCTGTGCGGCAAGTACGCGGAGGGCGGCAGGCCGGTGATCCTCTCCGTGGTGCGGGCACGGGAGGCCGGTGACCTGGACGCGCCGATCCGCACCGGCGACGACATCGAGATCCGCGGCGCCGGGTTCGTGCCGCCCGGCGCGGGCGGTGCCGAACAGCTCGCCCGGGTCGCCGTCCGCATCGGCCCCGTCCACGTCCACGTACCGCTGGTCCCGGTCCCGGGCGGCTTCACCAACCCCACCGACGCGCTGCTCACCGTGCCCGTCCCGGTCGACGTCGAGCCCGGCCGGGTCGAGGTGCAGGTGATCACCGCGACCGGTGTCGAGACGAACCGGGTCACCGTCGACGTCCTGGACTGATTCCTTCGCGCCGCCGGGCACGTCCGAACGGCCCCACGACTGAGCCGGATCGCGCTCGCGTACGTATCGTCAGATGACGGGTTGCAGGCACCAGGCGCGGAGAGGCGGCGGACCGGCGATGGCACACGGCATGCGGACGGACGTGCACACCAGCTACGTCGAGGGGAGCACCGACTGGCGGGACTCCGCGCAGCGGTTCGCGCTGCTCCCGCTCCGGATATTCCTCGGCGTCACCTTCATCTACGCGTCCTTCGACAAACTCACCGACAGCGCCTTCTTCAAGGCGAGCGGGCCCGGGTCGATCGGGGCCCAGATGCACGGGGTGCGCGACATCTCCGCGTTCCCCGAACTGGTCGACCTGGCCCTCAAGTCGCCGCCCGCCTTCGGCTACGCGATCGCCCTCGGCGAGCTGGCGGTCGGGATCGGGACGCTGCTCGGCATCCTCGCGCGGGTCGCCGCGCTCGGCGGGGCGCTCATCTCCCTCAGCCTGTGGCTCACGGTCTCCTGGGCGACCGAGCCCTACTACCTGGGCAACGACCTGGCCTACCTCATGGCATGGCTGCCGCTGATCCTGGCGGGGGCGGCGATCTGGTCCGTCGACGCGTGGTGGCGCGAACGCCGGGCGCGGCCGTAGGGGTTCACGGTTTCGTCGCCGGGTGCGGGCCGGTGGGGCTTCTCGCGCAGTTCCCCGCGCCCCTGAAATGCATGGCGCTGCGCGCCGCATTTCCCCGAGAAAGGCGCGGGTCGGCTTCTCCTCGGGGAAGGTGCGGGGCGCCTTTGGCCGGGGGAAGGCGCGGCGAAGCCGCAGCCTTCCAGGGGCGCGGGGAACTGCGCGAGAAGCCCCACCGGCCCGCACCCGTAAACGCTCAGTCGGAGCTACGGCGCCGCCCCCGCACCCGGAACAGCTGCGTCACCGCCCCCACGAGAAGCGCCAGAACCAACCCCCCGCACACCAGAGGCACGGCGACCCACCAGGGAGCCGTCCAAGCCTCACCCGCGTCGCCGAAGTAGACGACCGCCGTGACGAGCAGCACCACCCCCGCCACCAGCCGCCCCGGAAAGAAGTCATGCCGCACGGGACACCTCCACCTGTCCGAGCCCGACCTCGACGTGGACCCTGATCAGCCCCACGTCCTCGCTGCCCCGCGCCGCGGGCAGCGTCACCTTCTCGTCGACGTCCGGCCGCACGTCGACGTCGCCCGACGGGTCGTCCGGCAGCCGCACGTCCCCGACCCCGACCTCGAGCCGCAGTTCCACCCGCTCGTCCTTCGGCAGCACGAGTTTCACCCGCCCCGCCCCGACCTCGACCCGCGTGGACACGGCCCCGCCCCGCGCCACGTCCACCCGGGACAGATCGAGCGTGCCGGTGCCGGACCCCAGCCCGTACCGCGGTTCGACCCGCGCCGCGCTCGCCGGCGTCCACGTCTCCCGCATCCACTCCTTGGTGATGTCCGCGGGCAGCGCGGCGGACGCCGTGAGCAGTCCCGCCGTGAGCACGGCCAGCACGATCGACCCGGCCCCGGTCCGCCCCCGGAACGCGCTCACCGCGATGCCGAGCCCGAAGACCGCGAGCGCGCAGGCGAACCCGGTCTGCAGACTCGCCGGGAGCGTCCGCTCGTCCCAGGTGACCCCCGTGCCGACGCACGCGGCGACCAGCGCGCCCAGGAACACCCGCCCGCCGATGCCCCGCGGCCCGCGCGGAGGGGCGGGCGGAGCGGGACGCCTCGTCGCGGGCCCGCCCCCGGCCCCGTACGCGGGACCGAGGTCCTCGCTGCCCGCGGGCCCCCAGAAGTACCCGGTGGCGCCGACGTGCGTGCCGTCCTTCACGATCGGGTCCCGCCACCAGGACGGCGGCCCGGAGACGGGCGGCGCCTGCGCCTCGGGCGGCGCGTCGGCGACGGCCTGCGCGGCCACCGGGTCGGGGTCCGCGCCGCGCCGCTGCTGCGACCAGTAACCGGTGCCCGCGAGCAGCAGGGCCAGCACGGCGGCGAACGTGAGCACGCCCCCGTTGTTCAGCATCGACAGGAACAGCCCGCATCCGAGCAGCGCCGTGACGATCGCGGCGAGCCCCGGCCCGTCGACGCGTCCGGTGAGCAGTTTGCGGAACTCGTTCTCGTCCTCGTCGTCGTAGGGGACGAACAGCCACGCGAAGCCGTAGAAGATGAGCCCGACGCCGCCGGTCACGGAGAGCACGGCGAGGCCGATCCGGAAGATCACCGGATCCATGTCGCACTGCCGGCCGAGCCCCGCGCAGACCCCGCCCAGCGTCTTGTACCGCCGGTCGCGGCGGAAGCGGGGCGGGGTCCTGGTGTCGTCGGGGACCGTCGGGTCCGTCGGGTTCTGGGGGGCCTGCGTCATACGTCCATGGTGACGGGCCCGCGCCGCCGGGGGCAGCAGGGACAACCCTGGCGGAACCCTGAGATCGCCCTGACCCGCGCCGGCCCCCGACGGGAGATCACCCGCCCCCGGCGGGAGATCAGGGGAGTCCCAGGGGTCGACCCTGATGCCCGATGACCGCGTGCCGTGTGACGATCGGTGCCATGCCGGAAGCAGCGACCGCCCCTCTCACCGAAGACCCGCGCGACCCGCGGCCGCCGCGCAAGCTCTACCGCAGCAGCGACGGACGCTGGCTGGGCGGGGTCGCGCGGGGCCTCGCGGGGCATCTCGGGCTGCCGGTGATCTGGGTGCGCCTCGTCTTCGTCGGCCTGTTCATGGCCGACGGGCTCGGCGCGCTGCTCTACGCCGCGTTCTGGTTCTTCGTGCCGCTGGGCGTGGGCGGCGTCGGCGCCGAGCGGCCGCCGGTGCTCACGTCGGAGGTGTCGGCGGACGGCCGGCGCCGGCTCGTCACGCGCCGCCCCGACCGGGGCCAGGTGCTCGCGCTGCTGCTCATGGTCATCATGTCGATGATCTTCGTCCAGAACGTGAACCTCACCGGCAACACCAAGGCGTACGTCGTCCCCACGATCCTCGTCGGCGCGGGCGTCGCCCTCGTGTGGCGGCAGGCGGACAACGCGCGCCGGGCCCGCTGGGTGGAGGTCGGACGGCGCCGGCGCACCCTCAACCTGGCGCGGGCCGCGGCCGGCGTCCTGCTCGTCGGCGCGGGCGTCACCGGCATCTTCGTCACCCAGGGCGCCACCGAGCACCTCGGCTCGATCCTCCAGGCGGCCCTCGCCGTCCTCGTCGGCGTGGCCCTGCTCGCCGGCCCCTATCTCATCCGCATGACCCAGGACCTGTCCGAGGAACGCCTGATGCGCATCCGCGCCCAGGAGCGCGCCGAGGTCGCCGCGCACGTCCACGACTCCGTGCTGCACACCCTGACCCTGATCCAGCGCAACGCGGACAGCCCGGCCGAGGTGCGCCGCCTGGCCCGCGCGCAGGAACGCGACCTGCGGGCCTGGCTCTACAAGCCGGCCGCCGCCGAGAACCCGCAGGAGCCCGAGACGGTCGCCGAGGCCGTCAAGCGCAGCGCGGCCGAGGTCGAGGACAAGCACGGCGTCCCCCTGGAGGTCGTGGTCGTCGGCGACTGCCCCCTGGACGAGAAGCTCGCCGCACAGATGCAGGCCGCGCGGGAAGCGATGGTGAACGCCGCCAAGTACGGTGGCGAGGGCGGGCCGGTGCAGGTCTACGCGGAGGTGGAAGGGGACGAGGTCTTCGTCTCCGTACGGGACCGGGGCCCCGGCTTCGATCTCGACGCGATCCCCGCGGACCGCATGGGCGTAAGAGAATCGATCATCGGCCGGATGGAGCGCAACGGCGGGACGGCCCGGCTGCGGGCGGTCCCCGACGGGGGCACCGAGGTCGAACTGACCATGAAGAGGGCGGAGAAGTCAGCATGACGGAACACACCGAGGAAACGGCTCCCGCTCCGGGACGGCACGTGCGGGTGGTCCTGGTCGACGACCACCGCATGTTCCGTACCGGTGTGCAGGCCGAGATCGGCCGCACCGAGGAGACCGGCGTCGAGGTCGTCGGCGAGGCGGCCGACGTCGACCAGGCCGTCACCGTCATCACGGCGACCCGCCCCGAGGTCGTCCTCCTCGACGTCCACCTCCCGGGCGGCGGCGGCGTCGAAGTCCTGCGCCGCAGTGCCCCGTTGATGGCCGACGCGGACAACCCCGTCCGCTTCCTGGCCCTTTCGGTCTCCGACGCGGCCGAGGACGTCATCGGCGTGATCCGCGGCGGTGCCCGCGGCTACGTCACGAAGACCATCACCGGCACCGACCTCGTCGACTCCATCTTCCGCGTCCAGGAAGGCGACGCCGTCTTCTCCCCGCGCCTCGCCGGCTTCGTCCTCGACGCCTTCGCCTCCACCGACGCCCCGCCGGTCGACGAGGACCTCGACCGCCTCACCCAGCGCGAACGCGAGGTCCTGCGCCTGATCGCCCGCGGCTACGCCTACAAGGAGATCGCGAAGCAGCTCTTCATCTCCGTGAAGACGGTCGAGTCCCACGTCTCGGCGGTCCTTCGCAAACTCCAGCTCTCCAACCGGCATGAGCTGACCCGCTGGGCGACGGCGCGGCGCCTCGTGTGACCGGCACCGGTCCCGAGCCGCTGCCCGGCGGGCTCGCGAACGCGGGCGCCGTCTTCCGCACCGGCGAGACCGTCGACCGCCCGGCCCCGCCGCACGCCTCCGCGCTCCACGCCCAGCTGCGGGCGCTGCGCGCGCGGGGCTTCGACGGGGCGCCGCTGCCCGTCGCCCACGATCCGGCCCGCGACCGCGAGCGGCTGACCTACGTCCCCGGCGACGTCGCCCTGCCGCCGTTCCCGCCCTGGGCCATGACCGACGCGTCGCTCCGCTCGGTCGGCGCGCTGCTGCGCCGCCTGCACGACGCGTCCGCGCTCGACGCCGAAGCCCTGGGCGCGGCCTGGCCGCGGGACATGGCCGACCCCGAGGGCGGCACGGTCCTGTGCCACAACGACGTCTGCCCCGAGAACGTCGTCTTCCGCGACGGCCGGGCCGTCGCCCTCATCGACTTCGACCTCGCGGCCCCCGGCCGCCCGGTGTGGGACCTGGCGATGACCGCCCGTTACTGGATCCCGATGCTCGACCCGCACGGCGCCGCCCACTCCTACCCGCCCCACCTCGACGCCCCGCGCCGCCTCACCGTCCTCGCCGACGCGTACGGCCTCGCCCCCGCCGACCGCGCCGCGCTCCCCGCCACGATCGAGGAGGCCACGGCGGTCTGCCGGGCCTTCGTCGCCGCCCGCCTGACCGCGGGCGACCCGCACTTCACCCGGGCTCACGCGGAGCGCGGCGGCTGGCCCCGCTGGGACCGCCTCCAGACCTGGCTGGAGGACCACCGAGGGGAGTTCATGGCGGCGCTGACGGCCGGCCCGCCCAGGACGTGACCGCTACGGGCCCGGGGTGAGCGCCAGCTCGAACCACACCACCTTGCCCACCCCGGGCTCCCGCCGCTCCGCACCCCACTCGTCCGCCAGCACCGCCACGAGCGCCAGCCCCCGCCCCGACTCGTCCTCGACGGACGCCGCCCGGACCACCGGCAGCACCTCGCTCGCGTCCGTCACCTGCACCCGCAGCCGCCCCCCGGCCAGGATCGCCCGCGCCCGGACCTCCCGGCCCGGCGGGTCGGCGGCGTGCCGGTACGCGTTCGTCATCAGCTCGCTGAGCAGCAGCTCCGCCGTGTCGATCACCGCCGGGTCGAGCCCCCACGACCCGGCCTGCTCCCGGAACAGCGACCGCGCGCGCCCCACACTCCGCGCACGCCGTGCCATGCGCCATTCGATGTCCTGCGGAAGCCTCGTGGGCCGTTCGCTGTGCATGCGCACCAAGGTCTCGTCCGGGCCGCTGCCGGGGGAGTGACCACGTGGGTACAACGGGTACTTGTACCTGTCGTGGACCCGGTGACGAATCCCGCCTGGCGCTACTGCGGCAGCCAGATCAAGCTCTGGCGCACGGAGGCGGGCGTGGCGCGCGAGACTCTGGCCGACGAGGCCGGTTACGGCTACGAGTACGTGAAGTCGATGGAGAACGGCCGGCGCCGCCCCACGACCCACCTGCTCCAGGTCGCGGATCTGCTGTGCAAGGCGGGCGGCAAGATCGCCGCCGCGCAGCAGTACCTCAAGCCGGAGCCGCACCCCCAGCGCTCCCAGGAGTTCATGTCCCTGGAGCGCGACGCGATCGCCGTCTCCTCCTACGAACCCCTGCTCATCCCGGGCCTGTTACAGGCCTCCGAGTACGCCAAGGCCCTGATCGGGGCCAGCTCCCCGCCCCTCGACGACGAGACGGTCGAGCAGCGGGTAGCCGGTCGCCTCAAGCGACAGGAGGCGCTGACCGCGCGGCCGGGCGTCATGTTCTCGTTCGTGGTGTTCGAGGCGGCGTTGCGGACGCAGGTGGGCGGGCGGGAGGTCATGAAGGGGCAGCTCGAACGCCTGCTGGACGTGGGTGAGTTGCGGAACGTGTCGATTCAGGTGCTGCCGTTCGGGAGGGCGTACGGGGTTGCGCTGCGGGGTGCTGTCGTCCTGCTGGAGATGGCGGACCATGAGCGGTACGCGTATGTGGAGGGGCCGGAGACCAGCACGCTGTATGCCGATGCGGACAAGGTCAGTGCCCTGGTCCGCGCCCATGACATGATCCGGATGCATGCGCTCGGCCCTGGAGACTCAGCCGAATTCATCAGGAAGGTGAGGGGAGAACTGTGAACGGCGACGCCCGTCTGACGTGGTTCAAGTCGAGCTACAGCGACGATCAGGGCGGAAACTGCGTCGAAGCCGCCCTCGCCCCCAACCGCACCCACATCCACATCCGAGACTCGAAGCTCGGGTCCCAGAGCCCGACCTTCGCCTCGACTTCTGGTGCCTGGACGGCATTTCTGACGCACGCCTGCGCCACCCGCACCGCCTGAACCCCGAGCTTCGAGGCGCGAGCCCTGCCTTCAGTGGAATGGGTGGATGGGTCTCAACCCACCACCCACCCTCCCCCGAAGCGGACCCGTGATGACTTTCCGTGATCGGCTTGCGGCGGAGTGTCGCGACACTCTAAGTTCGCGACAACAAACAACCCCGGCCGGGTGCTACCAACACCCGCCGGGGTCTGACCTCCAAGATCGGAAACGACGATCTCGTGGCTACTCAAAACCTTAGCCCTGCCCTGCCGTCCCCCGCACATCCCCTGGCCAACCCCGGCTACGGAAAGCGCGGCACCCCGGACCAGGAACCCCTCCACCGCGACACCTTCGCGCACCTCCCCCTCCGCGCCCGCTACCTCGCCGGGTTCATCGACGCGCTGCCCGAGGGCGCCGCCATAGACGCCAAGACGCTCGCCAAGTCCCAGCCGCTCTACGGGCAGATGGCTGTGCGCTCGGCACTGAACGAGCTGACCGAGGCCGGGCACCTGCGCAGGGTGCGCCGGGTTGCCGAGCAGGAAGGCGGCACGGTCCGCTGGGTCTCGGAGACGTACTGGTCCCGCACCGCACGCAGGAGCGCATGGTGGACCCGGTTCCTCGATGGTGACGTACCGGAGCCGGAGGCGGCCCGGGTGTCCGTGCCGGAACAGCGCGCGCCCCGCAGCGAGGCGTACCGGGTGCTCGCCCAGCTGGGACTCCGCGAACCCCGTCTGGCCTTGTCCGCCGCGGACTGCTCGGCGCTGGAGGACCTCGCCGCCACCTGGCTGGCCCGCGACCCGGCCCCGTACGGCCTCACCCAGGCCCTGACGGCGGGCCTCCCCGCGACGGTCCACGCACCGCGCGCCTTCGTCGAGCGCCGCCTGCGCGACAAATTCCCGCCGGAGCGGACGCGGTTCCGTCCATCGGCCCCACCCGAAGGGCCCCGCCGCCGCACCTTGGTCGAGTGCACGGAATGCGGCGTCCCCGGCCGCCCCGAAGCCATCCCCGACGGCCTCTGCCGCCCCTGTCAGGCGACCCGACCTCGCACGGCCCCTGTCGATCTGACGATCCGCCACGGATGATGCGCGTGCATGTCCCGCGAGCATGGTGCCTGCCGCTGTGCTCCAAAAATCGGAAGGCGGGTCACCCGTGTGCGGAGGCACGATGGTGTGCATGACCCTGACGACGCCCGAACTGCACACCGCGCGCCTGCGACTGCGTCCTTTCACGGAGGCCGACGCGACCGCGCTGTTCGCTCTGCACAGCAACGCGCACGTGCTGCGTTACTGGGACTCCCCGCCGTGGACCGACCCGGCCCGAGCCGAGCGCTTCGTCGCGGTCTGCCGGAGGATCGAGGAGGAGGGCAGCGGGGCGCGGGTGGCCATCGAGCGTGCCGCCGACGGAGCCTTCGTCGGATGGTGCGGTCTGGTGGAATGGAACCCTGACTTCCGTAGCGCGTCGCTGGGTTACTGCCTGGGCGAGGAGATGTGGGGTCAGGGATACGCGACGGAGGCCGCGCACGCCTTGCTGCGGTGGGCCTTCGACACGCTGGACCTGAACCGGGTCCAGGCCGAGACCGACACGCGCAACGTGGCCTCCGCCCGGGTCCTGGAGAAGGTCGGGTTCGTGCGTGAGGGGACGCTGCGGGAGGACTGCGTCGTGAACGGCGTGGTGTCCGACTCGTGGGTGTTCGGACTGCTCCGGCGGGAGTGGCGAGAGCAGCCCGACAGCGCGCCCGCCGAGCGGGTGGCCGGGGGCTGAGCCGGCCCGCATCCCGCTACGCCGGCAGCACCGCGATCTCCATCCCCGCCAGCTCCGCCCGCTCCGCCACCACCTGGATTCCCGTGATCGCGGAGCCGTCCCGCGTGAACGTGAAGGTGAGGACCAGGGACAGGCGGCCGTGGACGGACATGACCAGGGCGGGGGTGCCGTCGATGAGGGCCGGGCCGGTGAGGCGGGCGCGGGACATGGCCGCCATCGCGCTTTCGGCGACGGAGCGGGCGCCGGAGAGGGTGACCGGGTGCGGGGTCGGGATGACCGCCGCGTCGGCGTGCAGGACCACGTCGGGGGCCAGGAGTGCGAGAAGGGCCTGGAGGTCGCCGCCCCGGGTCGCCGACAGGAACGCCTCGACCATGCGGTGGCGGCGGGTCAGGTCGGGGGAGGGGAGAGGCGTGGCGCCCTTCACGCGGCGGCGGGCGCGGCTCGCCAGCTGGCGTACGGCCGCGGGGGAGCGGTCCAGGAGCGGGGCGATCTCGTCGAACGGGACGGAGAACGTGTCGTGGAGGACGAACGCGACCCGCTCCGCCGGCGACAGCGTGTCCAGGACGACCAGGAGCGCGACGCCCACCTCGTCGGCGAGCAGCGCCTCCTCCTCCGGACCCGCCACACCCGCGTCCAGCGTGTCGAGCGGGTCCTCGCGACGGGTCGTACGGGAACGCAGGAGGTTCAGGCAGACGCGGGCCACGATCGTGGTCAGCCAGGCGGACAGGTTCTCGATCTCGGCCCTGTCCGCGCGGTCGGCCCGCAGCCACGCCTCCTGCACCGCGTCCTCGGCCTCGGCGAGCGAACCGAGCATGCGGTACGCGACCGAGCGCAGCCGGGGCCGCTCCGCCTCGAAGCGGTCCGCCAACTCCCGTGTCCCGTTGCCTGGTTCGCTCGTCACAGGGGCAGTAGATCACGGGCGGTGGATCACGCCACCCTGGTCGCCCCCGCGAACGGCATCTCGTCGATCGGGGCGATCCGGATCGGCGCGCTCGGGTTCGGGGCGTGGATCATCTTGCCGCCGCCGATGTACAGGCCGACGTGCGAGATCCCGGAGTAGAAGAACACCAGGTCCCCGGGCTGGAGTTGGGAGCGGGCGACGCGACGGCCCGCGTTGATCTGCGAGTACGTCGTGCGGGGCAGGGAGACGCCTGCCGCGCGGTACGCGGCCTGCGTCAGGCCCGAGCAGTCGTACGCGGAGGGGCCGGTCGCGCCCCAGACGTAGGGCTTGCCGAGCGCGCCGTACGCGTAGGAGATCGCCGCCGCCGTACGGGAGTTGGTCGCCTTCGCGGGGGCGCCCGCGGTGGTGTCGCGCGGGGCGGAGCGGGAGGCGCGGTCCGCGGCGGGCTCGCGCTCGGCCGGGGTGAGGCGGTCGAGGAGGCGGCGGGCCTCGGCGAGCTTGCGGGTCACGGTCTTCTTCTGGCGTTCCAGCTCGGCCCTGCGGGCCTTCAGCCGGCCGAGCTCGCCGTCCGCCCGCTGCCGGAGCTGGTCGATCGCGCGCAGCTCCTTGCGGACCCGGGTGATCGAGGCGGCCTGCCGGGTGCCCGCCCGCTCGGCGAGGGCGGCCCGGTCGAGATAGCGGTCCGGGGTGGAGGAGAGGAGCAGCTGCACGGAAGGGTCGATGCCGCCGGTGCGGTACTGGGCCGCCGCCGTCTCGCCGAGGGCCCGGCGCTGGTCGCCCAGCGCGTCCTCGCGGCGGGCCGCCTCGTCCTGGAGGGCGGAGACCTTCTTGCCGGCCTCGCGCGCCTTCTCCTTCGCACCGTTGTACCGGTCGGTGGCGGCCTCCGCCTCCTGGTAGAGCCGGTCGACCTTCGCCCTCACCTGAGCGGGGGTGAGGTCGGGTTCCGCGTGGGCCACGCCGCCCTCGAAGGCGGTGGCGGCGGTCGCCGCGGAGGCGAGCGCGAGGGTGGCCGCGGTACGGGCCGTGTGGCCACTGATGGAGCGCTGTTTCGGCTTGCGATGCGCTGCCGGCACGTTCAGCCACGTCCTTTCGGGTCGTACTGCACGCACTGCTTCGTACGCCCGCCGGGAGGGGTTCTTACGCGTCCGGCGGCGGCCCGCACAGGGGGAGCGGGCCGCCGCCGGACCTTTCTCGGCGGTGGTGGCCGACTGCCGCCCCTGGCCGGGCGGCGGTGGGGAGCCGGTCACCTGAGGAAGGACGCTAAACCTCGGCGTAACGGGTTGGTGTCGGACTGTCCCCAACTGGCCCCTTTGTTGCGCGCTGTGGCGGAGTGTGACAGTCCGTTGTTCGTGCGTGACCGGCGGGGAGGGGCGGGGGAGCGGTGAAGGGGGCCGGCCGGCGCTTGGTTAGGCTCCGCCTCATGGACGTACTCCTGCACCTCTTCGTCGGCCTGCACATCATCGGCATCGCCTCGCTGCTCGGCGGGTTCCTCACGCAGATGCCGGCGCTGAAGCAGGGCACCGCCCGCTTCAACAAGGCGATGCTGCACGGCGCGCTGACGATGCTGGTGACCGGCGTCGCCCTCGTCGGCCTCAACCAGGCCCAGGACTACAGCGTCGACAACATCAAGATCGGCGTGAAGCTCGCGATCCTGATCGTCATCCTCGGCATCGTCTACGTGAAGCGGGACGAGGAGAAGGCGGAGAAGCCGCTGTTCCTCACGGTCGGCGCGCTGACCGTGGCGAACATCTTCATCGCCGTCCTGTGGACCTGAGCGCCGCCAGCGACCTGACCGCTCCCGTCGCCGTCGCGAGCCACACCGCGACCGCGATCCACACGAGCACCCGCCCCGGCGTCTCCAGCCACGACGTCTCCACGGCGGTGGCGACCATCAGCGTCGCCACCGCGGTCATCCCCATCGGGAACACCGTCGACCAGCGCCGCACGTCGTAGTGCGGCCGGGGCCGCACCACCTCGGCCACGCACAGCACGACGTACCAGCTGAGATCGAGCGTGAGCAGCAGCCCGGCCATGAACCGCAGGACCTCGGTGTCCTGGTTGTTCCACAGGTCACCCGCCCGCCCCGCGAGCACGAGCCGCGCCGCCGCGAGCGCCGAGATCGCGAGCGCGCCGCCCGCCACCCAGTGGTCCCCGGCCCCGGTCAGCACCTGCCGCAGATCGAAGCGGACGAACGCCGCCGCGTAGACCACGAGCCCGAACCAGAAGAACCCCACCGCCGCGTAGCCCAGCCACGCCACGTGCGCCGACGCGCTCAGCGTCGCCCCGAGCACCGCAAGGGCCTGCGTCGCGACGCACGTGATGAAGACGGCGCCGGGCATCTTCGGCCGCCAGTGCCGCACCACGGCCACGAACAGCACCGGCCACACCACCACCGCGATCCCCAGCAGCACCTCGGCGAACCCGAGGCTCCCGGCCAGCGCGTACCGCGTGCCGAGCACACACGTCGCGGCCACCGCCGTGAGCGCCGCGGGCGTGTCCGCCTCCCGCTCCCAGCGGCCCCGGTCCCCGAACAGGCGGGTGACGAAGACGACCGCGAGCAGCCCCCACAGCGCGGAGGCCGGCACGAGGAACACCGTCGACAGCACGTCCTGCCCGAGCAGGTGGAGGCCGATCGAGACGATGCCGGTGGCCATGACGGCGGCGCCGGCGGCCGGAGGGATCGTCGCCCAGGGTGAGGCGGGTGCGGTGTCGGGGGTCCCGGGCACGTCCGGGCGGTCGCGGTCCACCGCCCGAACGTAACCGCGAGCGGCGTCAGGCGGGGCGCACCACGCTGTGGATCGACGCCGTGCCGTCGTAGTAGATCGACTCCTCGCGCACGTACGCGCCCGGCTTCGGGGCGTGGATCATGATGCCGTCGCCCTTGTAGATGCCGACGTGACTGATGTCGTCGTAGAAGAAGACCAGGTCACCGGGCTGGATGTCGGACAGCGGGACCGTCGTGCCGAACTCCACCTGGTCCCAGGTGGTGCGCGGCAGCGTGACACCGGCCGCCTTCCAGGCCGCCCCGGTCAGCCCCGAGCAGTCGTACGAGTCCGGGCCCGTCGCGCCCCACACGTACGGCTTGCCCTCCTGGGCCTTGGCGAAGGCGAGGGCCTTCGCGGCCTTCGTGGCGTACGAGGTGTCCGTCGAGCCCGAGTCGGAACCGGAGCCCGTGCCCGGGTCCGTCGTGCCGGAACCGGTGCCCGAGCCCTCCTCCTGGCGGGCGGCTTCCTCGGCCTTCCGCTTGGCCTCTTCCTCGGCCTTCTGCTTCGCGGCGAGCTCGGCGGCCTTCTTGCGGGCCGCCTCCTGCTTCTGCCGCTCGATCGCGGCCAGCCGCGCCTTCTCCTCGGCCGTCAGCTCCGACAGCAGCTTCCGGGCGTCGGCGAGCTTCGACTGGACGGTCTGCTTGGACGTCTTCAGCTCGGTCTGCGACGTCGTCAGCTGCTTCAGGCTCTCCTGCGCCTCGGTGCGCTTCTTCGCCGTCTCGCGCTGCTGCACCTGGTAGTCGTCGACCGCCTTCTTCTGGCGGGAGGTCAGCCGGCTCATCAGCTGGTCCTGGGCGAAGTAGTCCTCGGGGTTCTCCGCGAGGAACATCGTCGCCGTGTCGCTCACCCCGCCCGTGCGGTACTGCGCGGCGGCGAACCGGCCGAGCTCCTCGCGGGCCGTGTTCATCTTCTCCGTGCGCTGCGCGATGTCGTCGAGGAGATGATCGACCTGCTTCTTCTTGCCGGTGGTCCGCTCCTGGGCCGCGTTGTACTTCTGCGTGGCCACCTCGGCCTGACGGTAGAGCGTGTCGACCTTCTTCTGCACCTCTTCGAGGCTCGGCTTCGCGGGCTGGGCCGGCGCGGCCTGGGCCGTCTGCGAGAGCAGGGCGACGGAGGTGAGGGCGGCGGTCGTGATGCCGACCGCGGGGGTCGTACGGGTGCCGCCGGTCATCCGGGAGCGGGTACGCGGCTTGCGGTGCGACGCCAAGGCAGGCGACTCCTTCCGTAATCCGCCTACCGGGTTAGCTGTCGGGTTCGGGCTCGTACACCGTCGCTTCGGTGCGCGGTGGTGCACGTCGTACGGAAGGCTGCCCTACGGCCAACCATCCGGCGCCGCCGGACTGTTGACCGATTCACCCCAAGGTCGGTGGGTCCCCGGTTCCCTGCCTCTCGGCGTACGGAACTCGGCGGGGGCTGCCCGCTCGCCGCGTTGTTCGCGGGCGGGGGGACGGGCTGCCCGCGCAGCACCGTAGCCAACTCGTGTTGCTGCTGTGAAGGTTGATGTTCGATATGCCCGATACATTTTCGTGACCATTTCCATGATCTCTACGCCGCGGGCCCCGAACAGCCTTTGCTGTCGCGCTGGGTGACCGGCTCGTTGCAAAGAGTGGTGCGAGGGGTGTCACCGTGAATGCGAGGAGCGTCTCCGTGAAGGTGACGGCGGGCTGTCGGTGGGGCGGCCTAGACTCGGAGAGCGATGAGCAGCCTCTTTGACGACAGCTTCCTGGCCGGCCTCCAGTCCCCCGCGGAGGAGCCCCCGCCGCCGCCCGAGGACCCCGAGCACGACGGGGCCCCCGAGCCGCTTCCGGACGACCTGTTCGGGGGGAAGTTCGACGCGCCCGTGGACCGGGACACGCACTACCGCGACGGGGCGCCCCGCCCGGCCCTGGACCCGGAGGCCCTCCTGGAGGGGCTGAACGAGAACCAGCGGGCGGCCGTGGTGCACGGCGGCTCCCCCCTGCTCATCGTCGCGGGCGCCGGCTCCGGCAAGACCCGTGTCCTCACGCACCGCATCGCGTACCTGCTCGCCCAGCGCGGCGTGCACCCCGGCCAGATCCTCGCGATCACGTTCACGAACAAGGCCGCGGGCGAGATGAAGGAGCGCGTCGAGGCCCTGGTGGGCCCGCGGGCGAACGCGATGTGGGTCTCCACCTTCCACAGCGCCTGCGTCCGGATCCTGCGCCGCGAGTCCAAGCGGCTGGGCTTCACGTCCTCCTTCTCGATCTACGACGCGGCCGACAGCAAGCGGCTCATGGCCCTGGTCTGCCGCGACCTGGACCTCGACCCGAAGAAGTTCCCGCCGAAGTCCTTCAGCGCCAAGATCAGCAACCTGAAGAACGAGCTGATCGACGAGGAGGACTTCGCCGCCCAGGCCGCCGACGGCTTCGAGAAGACCCTCGCCCAGGCCTACGCGATGTACCAGTCCCGCCTCCGCGAGGCGAACGCGCTGGACTTCGACGACCTGATCATGACGACGGTCAACCTGCTGCGCGCCTTCCCCGACGTCGCCGAGCACTACCACCGCCGCTTCCGGCACGTCCTGGTCGACGAGTACCAGGACACGAACCACGCGCAGTACGCCCTGGTCCGTGAGCTGGTCGGCACCGCCGCCGCCCACGACGCGGAGGTGGAGGCGGGCGTGGACGCGCCGCCGAGCGCGGACGACCCCGGCCCGGCCGAGCTGTGCGTCGTGGGTGACGCCGACCAGTCGATCTACGCCTTCCGCGGCGCCACGATCCGCAACATCCTCCAGTTCGAGGAGGACTACCCGGACGCGACGACGATCCTCCTGGAGCAGAACTACCGCTCCACCCAGACGATCCTCTCCGCGGCCAACGCGGTCATCGAGCGCAACGAGTCCCGCAGGCCCAAGAACCTGTGGACGAACGCGGGCGCGGGCGCCCAGATCACCGGCTACGTCGCGGACACCGAGCACGACGAGGCCCAGTTCGTCGCCGACGAGATCGACCGGCTGACCGACGCGGGCGACGCGAAGGCCGGCGACGTCGCCGTCTTCTACCGGACGAACGCGCAGTCCCGCGTCTTCGAAGAGGTCTTCATCCGCGTCGGCCTCCCCTACAAGGTCGTCGGCGGCGTCCGCTTCTACGAGCGCAAGGAGGTCCGGGACGTCCTCGCGTACCTGCGGGTGCTCGCCAACCCGGAGGACTCCGTCCCGCTGCGCCGGATCCTGAACGTGCCGAAGCGCGGCATCGGCGACCGCGCCGAAGCCATGATCGACGCCCTCTCCCAACGCGAGAAGATCTCCTTCCCGCAGGCCCTGCGCCGGGTCGACGAGGCGTACGGGATGGCGTCCCGCTCGACGAACGCGGTGAAGCGGTTCAACACGCTGATGGAGGACCTGCGCACGATCGTCGAGTCCGGCGCCGGCCCGGCGACGGTCCTCGAAGCCGTCCTGGAGCGCACCGGATACCTCGCCGAGCTCCAGGCCTCCACCGACCCGCAGGACGAGACCCGCATCGAGAACCTGCAGGAACTCGCGGCCGTGGCCCTGGAGTTCGAGCAGGAGAACGCGGCCGCGGAGGAGGGCGCGCAGACCGAGGCCTCCGGCGGCACGCTCTCGGACTTCCTGGAGCGGGTCGCGCTCGTCGCCGACTCCGACCAGATCCCGGACGAGGACGACGACGGCAGCGGCGTCATCACGCTGATGACCCTGCACACCGCGAAGGGCCTCGAGTTCCCCACGGTCTTCCTGACCGGCCTGGAGGACGGCGTCTTCCCGCACATGCGCTCCCTCGGCCAGACCAAGGAGCTGGAGGAGGAGCGCCGGCTCGCCTACGTCGGCATCACGCGCGCCCGCGAGCGGCTCTATCTGACCCGCTCCTCGATGCGCAGCGCCTGGGGCCAGCCCTCGTACAACCCGCCGTCGCGGTTCCTGGAGGAGATCCCGGCCGCGCACCTGGACTGGAAGCGCACGGGTCCGGCGACGCCGTCGGCGACGGCCGGGCGCGGTGGCTTCGGCGGCTCCGGCGGCGGCTTCGGCAAGAGCGGTGTCGCGGCCTCGCTGTCGTCGACCCTGTCGTCGCGCTCGCGCACGACGCCCGCGTTCGCCACGAGCCGGGGGCGGGCGGGCGACAAACCGGTCGTGGCCCTCGCGGTCGGCGACCGCGTCACGCACGACCAGTTCGGCCTGGGCACGGTCGTGGGGGTCAACGGGCAGGGCGACAAGGCGGAGGCGACGATCGACTTCGGCGACCCGAAGCCGAAGCGGCTGCTGCTGCGCTACGCGCCGGTCGAGAAGCTGTAACCCGGCAGGGCGGGGCCGGACGGGGCCGTCAGGTCGGGTCGAGGCCGTGGCTGCGCAGCCACGGCAGCGGGTCGACCGCGGCGCCGCCACCCGGGTGCACCTCGAAGTGCAGGTGCGGGCCGGTCGAGTTGCCGGAGTCGCCGGACGTCGCGATGACGTCACCCGCCTTCACCGGCCCGCTCAGCACCGTGTGCCGGGACAGGTGGCAGTACCAGGTCTCGGTGCCGTCCTTGGCGGTGACGATCGCCATGTTCCCGTACGCGCTGTTCCACTGGGTGCGGACGGTGCCGTCGGTCGCCGCCATCACGGGGACGTACGAGACGGGGAAGTCGATGCCGGTGTGCGAGGACATCCAGTTGATGCCGGCCTGGCCGAAATAGGCGGACAGGCCGCGGGCCGAGACCGGCAGGGCGAACTTGGGGCGGGCCGCCTCCTTGCGGGCGGCCTCCTCGGCGGCCTTCTTGCGGTCCGCCTCCTGCTTCGCCTTCAGGTCGATGCGCTCCTGCGTGCGGCTCGCCCGGTCGGCGAAGTCGCCCGCGTCCGCGGAGAGTCCGCGCAGCTGGGTGTCCAGCTTGTTGTTCGCCACCGAGGGCTTCACGGTCTTGACGTCGGGCGCCGCGGCGGCCTTCGTCTCCTTGGGCTCCTCGCCGCCGAGACCGCCGACGGACGCGGCCGCGACCCCCGCCACACCGATCGCGCAGACCGAGGGCACCGCGACGGTCAGCAGGGCGGAACGCTTGGCGGGCGTACGGCGACGGGCCGCCGCGCGGCCGCGCGGGGCGCTCCGCGGCGCCGCGGCCCGGGCCAACTCCGGCTCCCAGGGGTTCGGTTGCTCCTCGCCGCCCGCGGTGTCCCCGGCGTCCGGCGCGTCGTCCTGCTCCGCGTCGGCGGGGGAGGTGGCCGGGCTGTCGGCCGCGTCGTAGGCGTCCTCGGGCACGTACTGGTCCGGTACGTGGGCGTGGATCGTGTCCTGCGCGGACGGGGCGGCCTGCGCGGTCCGGGTTTCGGTGCCGGCCGAGTTCCAGGCGGTGGCGTCGTAGGCGCCGGTGTCGTAGGACGTCGTGCCGAGGAGGGGCGAGTGGTCGAAACCAGCCGAGTCGAGACCGGCCGAGTCGAAGCCGGAGGTCTCGAAGCCCGGGGCGTCGAACGTGGCGGTCCCGTGCGCCGGGGTCTCGTGGCCGGCGCCGGGGAAGCTCCCGGTCTCGAAGTTCGCCGCGTCGAAGCCCGGCGTCTCGAACGAGGACGTCTCGAAGGAGGAGGTCTCGTAGGCGGAGGCGTCGAACGTGGACGTCGTCGCCGCGTAGTCCGTGTAGTCCGCCGTCGCGGCCGGGAAGCCGGCCGAGGTGGAGTCGTAGCCCGGGTGCTGGAACCCGGAGGCGTCGAAGGTCTGCGTCCCGAAGTCTGACGTGCCGTCAAAACCCGTGTGTCCGGTATAGGACTGCGTGTCCCACTGCCCGGTCTGCTGCTGCCCGTACCCGGTGTCGGTCCACAGCCCCGACGTGTCGTAACCGCCCGTCCCGTGCGTCTCGTACGAGGACGTCGCGTACGGGTCCGTGGCCTGCGCGTACTGCTGTTGCCGGTGCTGCCCGTCCGACCCGTACCACTGTCCGGAGTCCTGGACGTGGCCGTAGGAACCGGTGTCGTAGGGGTCCGTGCCCGCCAGGTCGCCGAAGAGCGGGTCAGTGGCGAAGCTGGTCGTGGAGTAACCGTCGTAGGTCGCGTCGTGCGCGGTCCCCGACGGATGACGGTCGTTCACCAACTTCTCTTTCGCCTCGACGACAGGGGCTGCCAGAGCAGTGCGGCGACTGTACCCGGCGGTACGAGCACACGACAATCTTCGGCAGGTTTCCCCGCTCCAGGAAAGGGGCAATCGGCGTTGTTTCGGTGAACTGCGGGCATGCGCTTGGCGCTGAGTTCGAGACGAGTTCGAAAAGGCCGGAGCCCGGGACGTGCGGGTACGTACCGCTGTGGCCGAGTTGGGCGCCCGCAGGGGCCGCGGGTTCGAACACAGCCCCTGGAAAAGGTCGTCGTCAGGCGACCGTCAGACCGCCGCGCGTGTCGGCGCCGCCGTTCGCCCCGGCCGCCGGGTCGGGGGCGAGCGCCTCGCGGACGGCCGCCGCGACCGCCGGATGCACCGGCAGGGCCAGGTGTCCGATGCCCGTCACGCGCACGTTCTGCGCGATCAGGTCCGGGTGGTCGACGCAGGCCGTCTCCAGCGGGACCATCAGCGGGTCGAGGTCGCTCCAGAAACTCACGAAGCGGGTCGTGCAGCCCGGTGCCGGTTCCTTCAGCTCCTCGATCACCGACGAGCCCGGCCGCATCTGCCGCACGATCGGATGCGCGTCCGCGAGCGGTGCGACGCGGGTGCCGCTGTGCGGGGTGCCGAGCGTGACGACGGTGCGGACGCGGCGGTCGCCGCCCAGCCGCTGCACGTAATAACGGGCGATCAGGCCGCCCAGGCTGTGGCCCACGATGTCGATCCGGTCCCGTCCGGTCCGCTCGCACAGCTCCTCGACGTGCCGGCCGAGCAGCGTCGCGGCCGCCTTGATGTCACAGGTCAGCGGCGAGTAGTTGAGGGACTCCAGATGCCGGGTGCCGTGCTGGGCCAGGGCGCGGCGCAGCAGCACGAAGACCGAGCGGTTGTCGATGAACCCGTGCAGGAGCAGCACCGGCGGGCGCTCCGGGGTGGCCGAGGGGACGTCGGCGGGGGCGGGGACGCGCGGGGCGCGGCGCTCCGGGGTGAGGCCCGAGGGGTACAGCACCAGATGTCCGGCGAGGATCGCGAGCTCCAGCGCGGTCGCCTTCACCAGGACCGTCGAAAGACCGGCGAGCCGGCCCGGCAGGAGGCGGCGAGGGAGGGCCCGAAAGGGCGGGAGGTCGGCGAGGGCCACGAGGGCGGAGAGCGTGGTGAGGGCCGTGGAGAGAGTTCTGGAGGCGGTGCTCGCGGGGCCGGCGGGTGTGGCGTGCGGGGTGGATGTCGCTGCGGTTGCCGGGTTCGCGGCGCCGGTGACCGTGTCGGTGGTGGCGGTGTCCGTGGTGGCGGTGTCCGTGGACTTCATCGGTCGACCTCCCGTCGGCACGTGGGAGGACATCTGCGTCCCCCGTGTGCACTTGTGGGAGCCGGACGAGGACGAGGCGGTGGCGGTGGGGCTGCCGGTGGTGCTGGTGCTGGCTGGTGAGAGGGGTGGTGGGGGTGGTGGTCGTGCGGTCGGTGGAGGGATGCGCTGAGTTGCTCGTTCCTGGTTGCTTGGCGTCGCCCGGTCGTGGCGTCGGCACCCTGACTCACCTCTCACGGTGCTGCACCGTGATCAGGTCCGCCACCGCAGTCGCTGTCCGCGTCCCCGCGAACACGAGCGGTCACCGATGGCGCCGTCTTTCCCCGCTGGTCCGTATCTCTGTTCCGGCTCCTCGCGCTTCGGATCCGGAACGAGCGGGCGGGCCGCCCGGAACGGTCGCGATGCGCAGTGAACGTGTCCCACCGTGTGATTTCCCCCTCGCTCCGCACCGCGAAACGGCCGCTTGCGGGATGCTGTCGATAACGTTCGTTCACTTCGGGCGTCCGGAATCGGGTATCCGCAAGCGGGTGTCCGGAGCGGGCGCCCGGAACCCGGGACGGTCCAGGGCCCCGGGGATCAGTCACTTCATGGAGGCAGTGATGGGTGTGGCAGCCGGTCCGATCCGCGTGGTCGTCGCGAAGCCGGGACTCGACGGCCACGATCGCGGGGCCAAGGTGATCGCGCGGGCGCTGCGTGACGCCGGTATGGAGGTCATCTACACGGGCCTGCACCAGACGCCTGAGCAGATCGTGGACACGGCGATCCAGGAGGACGCCGACGCGATCGGGCTCTCGATCCTCTCCGGCGCGCACAACACGCTGTTCGCCCGGGTCATCGAACTGCTCGTCGAGCGTGACGCGGCGGACATCAAGGTCTTCGGCGGCGGGATCATCCCCGAGGCGGACATCGCTCCGCTCAAGGAGAAGGGTGTCGCGGAGATCTTCACGCCCGGGGCGACCACGGCGTCCATCGTGGAGTGGGTCCGGGGCAACGTCCGCGAACCGGCCTAACCGGCCGGGGGGCGGGGGCGGCGCCGTAGCTCCGACTGAGCGTTTCCGGTGCGGCCGGGTGGGGCTTCTCGCGCAGTTCCCCGCGCCCCTGGAGATGCGGACTTCGTCCGCTACCTCCATCGGGGCGGTGACCCATCGGGGAAATGCGGCGCGAAGCGCCTGCATTTCAGGGGCGCGGGGAACTGCGCGAGAAGCCCCACCCGGCCGCACCCGGCAAGGACGCCAAGCCCCTACGGCGGGAAGCCGGGCTACCCCGCAACCGGCGGAGCCAATTCGTCCCGCATGGCCCGCCGCAGGCGCAACGTTCCGACCAGGCGCTGGAACGCCTCCGCCCAGTACCCGCCGGCCCCGGGCGCCGCCCCCTCCGGCTCGTCGACCGCCGCCGTCAGCCCCTCCAGCCGCACCGCCTCCTCCGGATCCAGGCACCGCTCGGCCAGGCCCATCACCCCGCTGAAGCTCCAGGGGTAACTGCCCGCGTCCCGCGCGATGTTCAGCGCGTCCACCACGGCCCGCCCCAGCTCAGGCGCCCACGGCGTCCCGCACACCCCGAGCAGCTGGAACGCCTCCGACAACCCGTGCGCCGCGATGAACGCCGCCACCCACGCGGCCCGCTCCGCCCCCGGCAACGCGGCCAGCAACTTGGCCCGCTCCGCGAGCGACACCGCCCCGGGCCCCGCCGCCCCCGGCGCCGTCGGCGGCCCGAGCAGCGCCCGCGACCACGCCGTGTCCCGCTGCCGCACCGCCGCCCGGCACCAGGCGCCGTGCAACTCGCCCTGCCAGTCGTCCGCGACCTCCAGCGCCACGATCTCCTCGGGCGTACGCCCCCCGAACCGCGCCGCCCACCGGTCCAGCGGAGCCGCCTCCACCAACTGCCCGAACCACCACGACCGTTCGCCCCGCCCGGTCGGCGGCACCGCCACGACCCCGTCCCGCTCCATCGCGGCGTCGCACTCGTGCGGCGCCTCCACCACCACGACCCCCGCCGCCCGGTCGAGCGCCACGCACGACAGCGCCCGGTCCGCCATCCGCGCGGCCAGCGCCGAACGGGGCAGCGCCGAAAGGAGCTCGGCCGCCGTCGCCCGCACGTTCCGGCTGCGATCGCCGAGCGCCTGCTCCAGGAACTCCTCGTCCGCGTCACCGAGCCCCGTACGCAGCGAGTCGAGGAACATCAGCCGGTCCTCGGCCCGCTCCGTACGCCACGTCCCCGCGAGCAGCGCCCGCGCCGCCGCCGGATCATGGACCCGTACCGCCGCGAGCAGCGCGACCCGCTCCGCGAACAGCCCCTCGCCCCACAGCCGTCCGACCCCCTCCGTGTCGTCCGGCGCGGGGAGGGCGGCCCCCGCGCCCGGAGTGGCCCGGAGCGCGAACTTCCAGTCGCCGTTGAGCCGCGCCAGCCACAATGCGCGCGGCCCCGCGAACGTCAGTACCTGCGGGCGCAGATCCGTCCGCCCCCGCGCCGCGTCCAGCAGCGCCGGAAGCAGCTCGGGCGGCGGCGCGTACCCGTGGCCGTTGGCCGTGGCGAGCCACTGCGGCAGCAGCTCAAGCAGGTCGGGCGCCGAGCCGCGTCGCGTCCCGCCCGAACCGGCGCGGTCCGTGAGCAGCACGGCGAGCCGATGCCGCGCCGCGGCCGGCAGTGCGGGCCGCGGGTCGTCGAGCGCGGGCTCGGGCGGGGCGGCCGCGACCACCGGCCGCAGCCCCGCCCGCCGCCGCACGGTCTCCAGGGCGGCCGCGTCGAGCAGCGCCTCCGGTGTGGTGGACGAGCGGCGCCCGGTCCCGAGCAGAGCGGTGCTGACCAGCTCGTCCCAGGACGAGCCGACACCGGACGAAGCGATCATGAGGTAGGCCTCCCAGTGCGTCAGTGCGTCAGTGCGTCCGTACGAAGGTGCGGCGTGGGGGTCAGTCGGTCAGGGGGATGAGCGGCGCGTCCGGTGTCCCGGACCATGCCGACAAGGGGCGGAAGCCCGCGTGGCCGCAGTCGCCGAAGACCGTCACCGGGGAGCCTCCCGACAGGGCGACCAGGCGCCACAGGCCGGGGGACGCCGTAGCGGCCGGGGTGAGGGGCAGGGCGGATTTGCCGTCGGCGTCCGCCAGTTGCCAGCCCCCGCCTCCGTCCGCGTCGTGGGCCGGGACGACGCCCGTCAGTGTCACCGGCCAGGACTCCAGCCACGGATCCGCCCGCAGCTCATCGCCGTAGCGGGCCAGCGCCGAGCCGGCATCGACGCCGGCCGGTCTCGCGCCCCCGGCCACCGGCGCCCCGAACTGCTCGGTCAGCTCGGCCCGCAGGGATCCCGGGCGCCCGGACACCGAAGCGTCCAGAGTCAGCCCGGGCGGCAGCACCAGGGACGGCGCACGGCCCGCCGCACCGTAGGAGAGGAGCAGCGCGGTGCGGCCCGACTCCGTGCCGTACAGCCAGATGCGGCGCGTCGTCAGATGGCCGTCGCTCGTGTCGTACTGACTCAGAATCAGCCAGTGATCACGCAACGGCTCACCCGTCGCCGACGCGGGCAGGCCGACACGGGAACGCACCGTCGCCGCCAGCTCCTCCGGCAGCTCGGCCTGCCGCAGCCAGCCGCGGTCCAGGAGGTGGAGCAGCGCGCACTCCTCCAGCAGCCGGGCGGGCCAGCCGGGCCCGGACCCCGGTATCGCCCCCAAATCCCTTACGCGGGCGGCCAGTCCGGGCGCCTGCGCGTCGACCATGCGCGCCGCCGTCTCCTCCCACAGCCCGTACCCGGCCTGCTCCGCCTGCGCCAGGCCCCCGCGCAGCAGATCCGTCAGCCGCTGCTCCAACTCCGTGGCCCCCGCCGTGATCCGCTGCGCGCGCCGCTCCGCCCTGCGCCGCGCCGCCTCCGGATCGGCCGGGGCCGCCGGCGCGCCCTGCGGGGCCGCCCGCTGCCGCTCGGCCCCCTCGCGCCGCCCCGCGAGCCACTCCTCCGCCCAGTCCGGCGCGGCCGCCGAACCCGGCACCTGCGCCGCCCCGCCCGCCCAGAGCAGCAGCAGCCCCAGCGCGTGCTTGCACGGGAACTTACGGCTCGGACAACTGCACTTGTACGCCGCGCCCTGTGCCCCGCCGATGTCCACGACCGTCAGGTACGGCCGGCTGCCGCTCCCCTTGCACTGCCCCCACACCGCCCCCTCGTCCGTGCTCCCCGTCCCCGACCACGGCCCCGCCGTCCCGAGCTTGCTTCCCGCCTTGCGTGACGCGACGTCAGGTGCCAGTGCCAGCACCTGGTCCGTCGTCCAGCGCACCCCCTGCTGAGTCATGTCGTCGACGGTAGGTCCCGCCACTGACAAGTCACCCCGGAACCGTCCTGACCTGCGCCGATACCCGGCGCGAGGTCGATTGTCAGTGGCGGGACCTACCTTCGGAGCATGGCTTGACCGGGCTGATCTGGAGGGGGAGAGACATGTCCGTTTCCGTCGAGGGACACACCGAGGGACGCACCGAGGGACGCACCGAGGGACGCGTCGGGGGACGCGTCGGGGAACAGGCCGGGGCGCAGGTGCTGCGCCCCCACGCGGAGAACGCGTTCGCGCACGAACTCGCGGCGCTCGCCGCGCAGGACGACCGGCAGCGGCCGGACCGCTGGCGGCTGTCGCCCTGGGCAGTCGCGACGTATCTGCTCGGCGGCACCCTGCCCGACGGCACCGTCATCTCGCCGAAGTACGTCGGGCCCCGGCGCATCGTCGAGGTCGCGGTGACGACGCTCGCGACCGACCGCGCCCTGCTCCTGCTCGGCGTGCCCGGCACCGCCAAGACCTGGGTGTCCGAGCACCTGGCGGCCGCGGTCAGCGGCGACTCGACCCTGCTCGTGCAGGGCACGGCCGGCACACCGGAGGAGGCGATCCGGTACGGGTGGAACTACGCGCAGCTGCTCGCGCACGGCCCCAGCCGCGACGCCCTCGTGCCGAGCCCCGTCATGCGCGCGATGACGGAGGGCATGACGGCCCGCATCGAGGAGCTGACCCGCATCCCGGCCGATGTGCAGGACACGCTCATCACGATCCTGTCCGAGAAGACGCTGCCGATCCCGGAGCTGGGCCAGGAGGTGCAGGCGGTCCGCGGGTTCAACGTCATCGCCACGGCCAACGACAGGGACCGGGGGGTCAACGACCTGTCGAGCGCCCTGCGCCGCCGGTTCAACACGGTGGTCCTGCCGCTGCCCGCCACCGTCGAGGCCGAGGTCGACATCGTCGCGCGCCGGGTCGAACAGGTCGGCCGCTCCCTGGAGCTGCCCACGGCACCGGACGGCGTGGACGAGATCCGCCGGGTCGTCACCGTCTTCCGTGAGCTGCGCGACGGGGTGACCGCCGACGGCCGTACGAAGATCAAGTCGCCCAGCGGCACGCTCTCCACGGCCGAGGCCATCTCCGTCGTCACCAACGGCCTCGCCCTGTCCGCCCACTTCGGGGACGGCGTGCTGCGGCCCTCGGACGTCGCCGCCGGCATCCTCGGCGCCGTCGTCCGCGACCCGGCGGCGGACCGGGTGGTCTGGCAGGAGTACCTGGAGGCCGTGGTGCGCGAGCGGGACGGCTGGAAGGACTTCTACCGCGCCTGCCGCGAGGTGAGCGCATGACCGCAGGCGCGCGTACGACGCCGCCCGGGGGACCGCTCCTCCTGGGCATCCGCCACCACGGGCCGGGCTCCGCCCGCGCCGTCGCGCACGCGCTGGACGCGGCCGCACCCTGTGTCGTCCTGATCGAAGGCCCGCCGGAGGCCGACGCGTTGGTGCCGCTCGCCGCCGACCCGGACATGCGGCCCCCGGTCGCGCTGCTCGCGCACCTCGTGGACGAGCCGGGGAAGTCGGCGTTCTGGCCGTTCGCCGAGTTCTCGCCGGAGTGGGCCGCCCTGCGCTGGGCGCTCGCGCACGACGTGCCCGTCCGCTTCATCGACCTGCCCGCCGCGCACAGCCTGGCCCTGCGCGACGCCGAGGACGTGGAGAAGGGGGAAGAGAGGGAAGAGGGGGAGCAGGTCCGGATCGATCCGCTGGGCGTGCTCGCCGAGGCCGCCGGGTACGACGACGCGGAGCGCTGGTGGGAGGACGTCGTCGAGCACCGCCGGGGAGACGCCTTCGCCGCACTCGGCGAGGCCATGGAGGAGCTGCGAGCGGCCTGCGGCGAGGCGGGCGAGGACCGCCGCGACGCGGTGCGCGAGGCGTACATGCGGCTCCAGGTGCGGGCGGCGGTGAAGGAGTTCGGCGCGGACGGGGTCGCCGTGGTCTGCGGCGCCTGGCACGTGCCGGCGCTGCGCACGAAGACGACGGTCACCGCCGACCGCGCCCTGCTCAAGGGCCTCCCCAAGGCCAAGGTCGACATGACCTGGGTCCCCTGGACGCACCGACGGCTCGCCCGCGCCAGCGGTTACGGGGCGGGCATCGAGTCGCCCGGCTGGTACGGGCACCTGTTCAGCGCCCCCGACCGGCCGGTCGAGCGCTGGCTGACCAGGATCGCCGGACTGCTGCGCGAAGAGGACCGCGTCGTGTCCTCCGCGCACGTCATCGAGGCGGTGCGGCTCGCCGAGACGCTCGCCGTACTGCGCGGCCGGCCGCTCGCCGGGCTCACCGAGACGCTCGACGCCGCGCGCGCCGTGCTGTGCGAGGGCTCCGACGTGCCGCTGTCCCTCATCCACGACCGGCTCGTCGTCGGGGACGTGCTCGGCGAGGTGCCGGAGAGCGCGCCCGCCGTGCCGCTCCAGCGCGACCTCACGCGGCAGCAGCGCAGCCTGCGCCTCAAGCCCGCCGCTCTGGAGAAGGAGCTCGACCTCGACCTGCGGGGGGACACGGACGCGGCGCGCAGCCGGCTGCTGCACCGCCTGCGGCTGCTCGGCGTCGCCTGGGGCGAACCGGCACGCTCGGCGCGCGGCTCGACCGGTACGTTCCGCGAGACCTGGCGGCTGCGCTGGGAGCCCGAGCTGTCGGTGCGGGTCGCCGAGGCCGGGGTGTGGGGGACGACCGTGCTCGGCGCCGCGACCGCGAAGGCGGAGGCCGACGCGATCGGCGCGAGCGCGCTCGCCGACGTCACCGCGCTCGCCGAGCACTGCCTGCTCGCCGGACTGTCCGAGGCGCTGCCCGTGGTCATGCGGGTCCTCGCCGACCGGGCCGCCCTGGACGCGGACGTCGGCCATCTCGCCCAGGCGCTGCCCGCGCTGGTCCGTGCCCTGCGCTACGGGGACGTGCGCGGCACGGACACCGCCGCCCTCACCGAGGTCGCGGCCGGCCTCGCCGAGCGCGTCTTCGTCGGGCTGCCGCCCGCCTGCGCCGGGCTCGACACCGACGCGGCCACCGCGATGCGCGGGCACGTCGACGCCGTGCACGCGGCCGTCGGGCTCCTGGACGACACCGAGATGCGGGCCCGCTGGCGGTCCGTCCTGCGCGGGCTCGCCGTACGCGACGGGGTGGCCGGGGCGATCAGGGGGCGGTGCGCGCGGATCCTGCTCGACGAGGGGGAGCTCGGGGACGAGGACGCGGCACGGCTGATGGGGCTCGCGCTGTCGCCCGGGACGGAGCCGGGGGAGGCGGCGGCGTGGATCGAGGGGTTCGTCGGGGGCGGGGCCGGGGGCGGCTTGCTGCTCGTGCACGACGAGCGGCTGCTCGGGCTGGTCGACGCGTGGCTGTCGGGGGTGCGGGCGGAGGCGTTCACGGACGTACTGCCGTTGCTGCGGCGGACGTTCTCGGTGTTCGAGCCCGGGGTGCGGCGCTCTCTCGGTGAGCTCGTCCGGCGCGGACCGGGCGGCTCCGCCGAGCCCGGGTTCGGTTTCGGCGGCGTCGAATCGGTGGATCTGGAGCGGGCGGAGGCGGTGGTGCCGGTCGTCCGGCTGTTGCTCGGGGTGGGGGCGGGGAGCGGATGAGGGGTTCGTCGCCGGGTGCGGGCCGGTGGGCGCGACCAGCCACGGCGAGAGGCGCGCTCGCCGGACTTCGAGGACATGGCAGACGAGTACGCGGGACAACCCGACACGCGGAGGTGGGGAGATGAGCGTGGCCAGTGACGAGACGGAGCGGCTGCGGCGATGGCGGATGGTGCTGGGCGGAGACCAGGCCGACGGCACCGGACACCAACTCACGGGACAGGACGCCGCGATGGACGGCGCGCTCAGCGCGCTGTACGGAGGAGGCGCGCCGGGCCAGGGAAAGCCCGAGACCCGGGGGGCCCGCACCGCGGGGCTCGGGGCGAGCGCCCCGTCGGTCGCCCGCTGGCTGGGAGACATCCGTACCTACTTCCCGTCCTCCGTCGTCCAGGTGATGCAGCGCGACGCCATCGACCGACTCGGCCTCTCCGCCCTGCTGCTGGAGCCGGAGATGCTGGAGGCGGTCGAGGCGGACGTCCACCTCGTCGGCACGCTGCTGTCGCTGAACGAGGCGATGCCGGAGACCACGAAGGAGACGGCCCGCGCCGTCGTCCGCAAGGTCGTCGAGGACCTGGAGAAGAGGCTGGCGACCCGCACCCGCGCCACCCTCACCGGCGCCCTCGACCGCAGCGCCCGCGTCACCCGCCCCCGCCACCACGACATCGACTGGAACCGCACGATCGCGGCCAACCTCAAGCACTACCTCCCCGAGTACCGCACGGTCGTGCCCGAGCGGCTGATCGGGTACGGGCGGGCCTCGCAGGCGGTGAAGAAGGAGGTCGTCCTCTGCATCGACCAGTCGGGTTCGATGGCCGCGTCGGTCGTCTACGCCTCGGTGTTCGGGGCGGTGCTCGCCTCGATGCGGTCGATCCGGACCCGGCTCGTCGTCTTCGACACGGCGGTCGCCGACCTGACGGACCAGCTCGACGACCCGGTCGACGTGCTGTTCGGCACCCAGCTCGGCGGCGGCACGGACATCAACCGGGCGCTCGCGTACTGCCAGTCGCAGATCACCCGCCCCGCCGAGACGGTCGTCGTGCTGATCTCCGACCTCTACGAGGGCGGCATCCGCGACGAGATGCTGAAGCGGGTCGCGGCGATGAAGGCGTCGGGTGTGCAGTTCGTGACGCTGCTCGCGCTGTCCGACGAGGGAGCCCCCGCGTACGACCGGGAGCACGCGGCGGCGCTGGCCGCGCTCGGGGCGCCGGCGTTCGCCTGCACCCCCGACCTCTTCCCGGACGTCATGGCGGCGGCCCTGGAGAAGAGACCGCTGCCGATACCGGACGCGGGGGCGTAAACCGGCGGAGCCACGGCGAAGCGGATATGCCTACCCATCGGTAACGCGGGGCTTGCGCGGGCGCCCTCGTGCCGTGCGAGGATCGGCTCACCGTGACTTCCCCGATGACCGTTTCCGCCCCCGCCGTGCGCGCTCCGCGTGCGGTGGCCGGCCGGCGTGCGCTGCAACTGGCGCTGCTCGTCATCGGTTTGGTCGCCCTCGGCATCCTGTGTGGCGGCCGGGCTCACGCGGACGAGGCGTCAGACGCCGCCGACGCCCTGCGCTCCACGGTTGCAGAGCCCGTCACCCAGCCCGTTCACGAGGGATCCGGCGCGTCCGGCCCGTCCACCGTTTCCGAGCGGGCCGTGGAGCCCGTACGGGAGCGGGGTACGCGGCCGGTCGGCGAGGAGCTCACCGGGCCGGCACTCGAGCGGGCCTCCGGGCCCGTGCGGGAGCAGGCCGCCGAGCCGGTCCGCGAGGCGCTCGTGGAGCCCGTCCGTGACCGGGGCACCGCCCCGGCGAACGACCGGGTCGTCGAGCCCGCGCTCGACCGCGCCGCCGCGCCGGTGGAGCACCGGGTCGCCGGTCCCGTCCGGACCGAGGTCCTCGGGCCCGAGCTCCGGGACGCCGCCGGCGGTGCCGCGCGGGACGCCGGTCTCGCACCCGCCGCCACGCTCGTCCAGGGCGCCGCGGCCCCCGTGCGGGCCACCGTGACCGAGCCCCTGCTCGGTGTCGTGCGCGATGTCGCGGGGCCGGTCCGGGAGCTGGGCGAAGAGGTCGTCGAAGGCCTTGCCGCGGCCCCCGGGGCGCTGGCCTCCGGGGCCTCGGGCTGGCCGGGACTGTCCGGGCTGCCCGCACTGCCCGGACAGAACCTCCCCGGGGCGCCCGTACCGGCGCAGCCCGGCACCGCGCCGGCACCCGACGCGGGCATGCCCCCGCACGCGGACCGGTCCGGCGACCGCCCGCACCGCACCCCGTCGGCCGCGCCGGCGGCGTGCTCCACGACGGCGGCGTTCGGCGCCGCCTACGGCCAAGGCGCCCACGCCGCGGCCGGCGCCGTCCCGGAGGCCGCCCGGCCCGCGGGCCCCGGCACCCCGGCGCGCCCCGACGGTGCCCCCTCGGCCGGCGCGGTCGCGGGGGACGGGGGCTCGCCGCGGCACGGCGACCTCCACGCGGCGGCGTTCGGCGACCGTCTCCCCGTCGTCCTCCCGGCCCGCGTCGTCGCGCCCGGGTCCGGCCCGGCCGTCATCGACCGGCACCAGGACATCCCCGCATTCCCCGGCTAGGGCAGCCCGTTTCCCCGCTCGTGACCTGTCGCGCGGGGGCGGAACAGGTCTGCCCCGTATCCGGGGGCCGGAGCACCCGGCCCGCCGGACCCCAGCCGGAATGTGAAGGAAGCACGTACGCCATGAACAAGAACCTCCGCCGCTCGATCGTCATAGCCGCCGGCGTCTCGGGTGCCTGGGCCCTCGGCTCGGCCGTCGCCAGCGCCGACGAGCTGCCCGCCCACTCCCTGTCGGTCCCCGACCTCTCGGTGCCCGACCTCTCGGACACCGGCCTCGCGGTGCCCGACACCACCACCCCGGACGTCTCGGCCCCCGACGTCTCCGCCCCCGAGCTGTCCGTCCCGGACGTCTCCGCGGGCGACCAGGCCGGTGACGCCGTCGCCGGAACGCAGCACACCGTGAAGAAGCTCGCCGACAAGGCCGAGGCGCCGCAGGCCGCCCCGGCCCTTCGCGGGCACGGCGACCACGTCGCGCAGGTCGCCGAGCAGGCGAAGCAGGCCGAGGTCGACTACCTCTTCGGCCCGCTGTCCGACTTCGCCCCCGAGCTCCAGCAGCAGCTCCACGCCCGGATCGCCCAGGCCCCCGGCACCATCACCACGACGGCCGCCTCCGCGCAGCAGGCCGCGGGCCCGATCGTCGACGAGACGGCCGCCGCCGCGCTGCCGCCCGTCGCCGGGCACGCCGTCGACAGCGTGCTGCCCGTCGTCGGGCAGACGGTCGGCGAGGTGACCGGCGACGCGACCGGCGCCGTGCTGCCGCCCGTCGCCGCGACCGCCGTCCACGGCGTGCTGCCCGTCGCCGGCCAGGCGGTCGGCGACGTGACCGTCCTCGCGGACGGCGTCACCGGCGACGTCACGCCGTTCGTCGGCACGGTCGTCGCCGACGACGTCGCGCCGTTCGCCACCGGTGTCACCGGCCAGGTCCACCCGCTGGCGACCGGTGTCGTCGGCGAGGTCGGCCCGTTCGCGCAGGGTCTGGTCGCCGACGACGTGGCGCCGTTCGCCACGGGCGTCGTCGGCGCCGTGCAGCCGCTCGTCCAGACGGTCGTCGACCAGGTCAGCCCGGTCGTGTACGGCGTCGGCAGCAGCGCCCACGGTCTGACCCAGGGCGTGACCGGCGACGTCGCCCCGTTCGCGGGCGCCGTGGTCGGCGACAACGTCGCGCCGTTCGTCCAGAACGTGGTCGGCGAGCACGTCGACCCGCTGGTCACCGGCGTCACCGGCCAGGTCGGCCCGTTCGCCCAGGACCTGACCGGCACCGTCGTCGCGGACGCCGACCCGCTCGCGGGCAACGCCGTCACCGGTGTGCAGGGCCTGGCCGGCTCGGTCGCCCCAAGCTACCTGCAGTACGGCACCGGCGTCTGATCCCGTAGCGGATCCCGGCGTCCACAGACCGATGCCGCCGACCCCCGTACGGCCGAAAACCATCGGACGGGCGGGGGACACCCGGCGGCCGGTCCGGGCGGTCCCCGTCGGGGACGGGACCGCCCCGGCCGGGCCCCTGAACAGCGGGGCCCCTCGGATGGCCTCACCGTGCGCACCCCAGCACGGTGAGGCCGTATACCGCCCCCGAAGCCCGGAAACAAGTACTGATCAGTGCCGCAAACAGGACGCTCTGTGACCGGTATCACCGCTCAGGTGTGATCTGCGAATTAGAAGGCATCGCGCAGCGGCGATAACCTGCGAGACGGACATGCCGCGTACCCGGCCACTGTGTACGCCTCGTACGCCTCCCTTGTGACAGCGGAGTCACGTTGCCCTTCGCGGCACGCCCACGCAGATAACGAACCGCGAGATCACTGATAGGGACGGACGCGCGTGGACCTGTTCGAGTACCAGGCGAGGGACCTCTTCGCCAAGCACGGTGTACCGGTGCTGGCCGGTGAAGTCATCGACACGCCTGAGGCGGCGCGCGAGGCCACCGAGAAGCTGGGCGGCAAGTCGGTCGTCAAGGCGCAGGTGAAGGTCGGCGGCCGCGGCAAGGCCGGCGGCGTGAAGCTGGCCGCCTCCACCGACGAGGCCGTGCAGCACGCCACCAACATTCTCGGGATGGACATCAAGGGCCACACGGTCCACAAGGTGATGATCGCCGAGACGGCCCCGGAGATCGTGGAGGAGTACTACGTCTCCTTCCTCCTGGACCGCACCAACCGCACCTTCCTCTCCATCGCCTCCGTCGAGGGCGGCATGGAGATCGAGGAGGTGGCGGCCACCCGTCCGGAGGCCGTCGCCAAGACGCCGATCGACGCCAACGAGGGTGTGACCCCCGAGGTCGCCCGCAAGATCGTCACGGACGCGAAGTTCCCGGCCGAGGTCGCGGACCAGGTCGCGGAGATCCTCCAGACCCTGTGGAAGACCTTCGTCGAGGAGGACGCCCTCCTGGTCGAGGTCAACCCGCTGGCGAAGGTCGCCTCCGGCAAGGTCATCGCCCTCGACGGCAAGGTGTCGCTGGACGACAACGCCGACTTCCGGCACCCCGACCACGAGGCCCTGCAGGACAAGGCCGCGGCCAACCCGCTCGAGGCCGCTGCCAAGGAGAAGGGCCTCAACTACGTCAAGCTCGACGGCGAGGTCGGCATCATCGGTAACGGTGCCGGTCTGGTCATGTCGACGCTGGACGTCGTCGCGTACGCCGGTGAGAACCACGGCGGCGTGAAGCCGGCCAACTTCCTCGACATCGGCGGTGGCGCCTCCGCCGCCGTCATGGCGAACGGCCTGGAGATCATCCTCGGCGACCCGGACGTCAAGTCCGTGTTCGTCAACGTCTTCGGTGGCATCACCGCCTGCGACGAGGTCGCCAACGGCATCGTCCAGGCGCTCGCGCTCCTCGAGGAGAAGGGCGAGAAGGTCGAGAAGCCCCTCGTCGTCCGCCTCGACGGCAACAACGCCGAGCTGGGTCGCAAGATCCTCTCCGACGCCAACCACCCGCTCGTGCAGCGCGTGGACACCATGGACGGCGCGGCCGACAAGGCCGCCGAGCTCGCGGCCGCGAAGTAAGGGACGAGGGACAGAACAGCCATGGCTATCTTCCTCAACAAGGACAGCAAGGTCATCGTCCAGGGCATGACCGGTGCCACGGGCATGAAGCACACCAAGCTCATGCTGGGTGACGGCACGAACATCGTCGGCGGTGTGAACCCGCGCAAGGCCGGCACCTCCGTCGACTTCGACGGCACCGAGGTCCCGGTCTTCGGCACCGTCGCCGAGGCGATCGAGAAGACGGGCGCCAACGTGTCCGTGCTCTTCGTCCCGCCGGCCTTCTCCAAGGCCGCGGTCGTCGAGGCCATCGACGCCGAGATCCCCCTCGCCGTCGTCATCACCGAGGGCATCGCCGTCCACGACTCCGCCGCGTTCTACGCGTACGCGAAGTCGAAGGGTGGCAAGACCCGCATCATCGGCCCGAACTGCCCCGGTCTCATCACCCCGGGCCAGTCGAACGCCGGCATCATCCCGGGCGACATCACGAAGCCGGGCCGCATCGGCCTGGTCTCGAAGTCCGGCACGCTGACGTACCAGATGATGTACGAGCTCCGTGACATCGGCTTCTCGTCGGCCGTCGGCATCGGTGGCGACCCGGTCATCGGCACGACGCACATCGACGCCCTCGAGGCGTTCGAGGCCGACCCCGACACCGACCTGATCGTCATGATCGGCGAGATCGGCGGCGACGCCGAGGAGCGTGCGGCGGACTACATCGCCAAGCACGTCACCAAGCCGGTCGTCGGCTACGTCGCGGGCTTCACCGCCCCCGAGGGCAAGACCATGGGCCACGCCGGCGCCATCGTCTCCGGTTCCTCCGGCACCGCACAGGCCAAGAAGGAGGCCCTGGAGGCCGCGGGCGTCAAGGTCGGCAAGACGCCGACCGAGACCGCCAAGCTGGCGCGCGAGCTGCTTTCGTAGTTCGCCTCAGGCCGCGTACGACAGCGGGCCCGCACCGGATGCTCTCCGGTGCGGGCCCGCTGTCGTCTCACTCCGCGACGGGCGCCAGGCGCTGCGGGCCGCCGCTCAGCTCGGCCCGGAGCCGCTGCCGCAGCTTCCGGTCGTGCTCCGTCATGTGCTGCGGCCCGGTCAGGGGCGGTACGCCGCTGATGGGGGCGCCCGGCGCGGGCACCGGCTCGTACTTCGTCGGCGCCACCCGCACGGTGAGCGCCGTCGCGCCGACGATCAGCACCGTCACGGCGATCGCGGCCCGGGTCCAGAATCGGGTGCGCTTCTCGCCGCCGCTGCGCACCGTCGTCGACCGGGGCGCGTCCAGCTTCTCCGAGCCCGCCAGCTCGGTCAGCCGCTGGTGCAGCTGCTCGGGCACGGCGAGGCCGGGCAGCTGCTCGGCGACGGCTTCGCGGGCGTGCAGCACCCGGTTGGCGGCGGCCGGGGTGCTGGCCTCCGTCTCGGCCGCGGTCTCCGGCAGGTTCAGGCCGACGCCGTCGTAGAGCAGCAGCGTGCGCCGGTACGCGGGGGGCAGGCTGAGCAGCGCGTCCAGCAGCTTGCGGTCCTCCGGGTCGGCCGGCGGCGCCTCCGGGACGCGGTGGGCGCGGCGCAGCCGGTGCCAGGGCGACATCGCGTACTCGTACGCCGCGGCCCGCACCCAGCCCGCCGGGTCCGGGTCGACGGCCACCTCGGGCCAGCGCTCCCAGGCCAGCTGGAACGCACGCTCCACGGACTCGCGGGCCAGCGCGCGACGGCCCGTCAGGAGGTAGGTCTGGCGCACGAGATACGGCGCGCAGTGGGCGTACAGGGCGTCGAAGGCCTCGGGCGGGGTGCCGGGGCGTTCGGACGGCGCGGGCTCGCGCCGCGGGGTCCTGCGGCGGGCCGGGCGGGCGGGGGAGGGAGCCCGGCGGTTCTTGCGCGCGGGGGTGCGCGCCGGGGCGCCGGCGCCCACGAGTTCGGGCTCGGCGGGCTCGGACGTCTCGGCGGGCTCGGCGGGTCCGGTGGCCCCGGCGGGGCCGGAGGGCTCGACCGGGGCGGTGGATTCAGCGAGTTCGGCCGCTTCGGCGGGTTCGGCGGGTTCGGCGAGTTGGGAGAGGAGGCGTGCGTACGCCTCCGCCTTCCGGCCGCGCGGGGTGGTGCGGCCCGACTCCCAGGAGCGGACCGTCTCACGTGTCACGCCGACCTTCGTGGCGACCTGAGCCTGGGTCAGCGACCGCGACTCGCGGAGCCTGCGGCGCTCCTTCGGTGTCGGGAGTGGGGTGGCAGCGCCCTGCGTCATGGTGAACTCCACACACCCTTTCGCGGGAAAAAGTACATAAACGTATCTTGAGCGACACATCCGTACTTCGCCTGTTACGCCGTGAAAGCGCGTGTCGTTGGGAGCATGGCCCGGTGACCCAGATGACCGGCCGTGGAACCTCGTTGCCCCTGCTCCTCACCCGAGTGCGGGAACGATCACCGGGGCCCGCCGCCGGGGCGTTCGGCGGAGTCGTCGCGGCCGGGCTCGGGCTCGGCGGCTGCGCGGTGCTCGTCACCGTGCTCTGGATCAGCTCCCCGTACCCGGACAGCGGGCCCGACGGCGCCCTGCGCACCGCCGCCGCGCTGTGGCTGCTCGCCCACGGCGCGGAGCTGGTCCGCACGGACACGCTGTCCGGGGTGCCCGCACCCATGGGCCTCAGCCCGCTGCTGCTGCTCGCCCTGCCCGTGTGGCTCCTGCACCGGGCGGCACGGGACGCCGCCGAGGGCACCGACGGACGGCCCCTGCCGCAGGCCGGCGCGGTCTGGGCCGGGGTCGCGCTCGGCTATCTGCTGGCCGGCGCCGGCGCCGCGGTCTACGCCTCCGGGGGCGAGCTGCGCCCCTCCTGGCCGAGCTGCGCGTTCCACCTGGTGGCCGTCACCGTTCTGGCGGCGGGCGCCGGAGTCTGGACCGCGCACGGCCGCCCGCGCGGCCCGCTGCCCGCGCGGCTCGCCCGGCACGTGGACCGGCTGCCGTCCGCCTTCGTCCACGAGGTGCTGCCCGTCGGGGCGCGGGCGGCGGCCGCCGGAACCGCGGTGCTGCTCGCCGGGGGAGCGCTGGTGCTCGGCGCGGGCCTGGTGTGGCACGGGGGAGCGGTCCGTGACTCGCTCCTCCAGCTCACGGCCGCGTGGTCCGGCCGCTTCGCCGTGCTCCTGCTGTGCCTCGCCCTGCTGCCGAACGCGATGATCTGGGGCGCCGCCTACGCGCTCGGACCCGGCTTCCTGCTCGGTACGGAGCACCAGGTCGGCCCGCTCGGCGGCGCCGCGGGGCCGCTCCTGCCCGCGTTCCCCCTCCTCGAGGCGGTGCCGTCGCGGGCCACGGGGACGCCGCTGACCTGGGCCGTCGGCGCGGTGCCGGTGGTGGCGGCGCTGACCGTGGCCCGGTTCGTGGTGCGCGGCGCGGACGAGGACTGGCCGCTGCGGCGGGTCGCGGGCGCGGTCGGCACGGCGGCGGTCCTGTGCGGGGCGGCCCTCGCCGGGCTCGCCGTGGCCTCGGGCGGGGCGCTCGGCGTGCACGCCCTGTCCGCGTTCGGCCCCGTCGGCTGGCTGACCGGGGCGGCGGCGGTGGCGTGGATCGCGGTGCCCGGGCTGCCGGTGGCGCTCGGGATCTGCTGGTGGCGCGCCCGCGAGTCCTCGGTCCGCCCGCGCCTGTCGGCCTGGGCCACGGGCTGGAAGGACCGCCGCGGTGCCGCGGCCGAGGCCAAGGAGTCCGCCCGCGCGGCAAAGGAAGCCTCCGCCGGCTTCGAGCCCTACGACTTCTTCCACGGCCAGGACCAGGGGGACCGGGAGTTCTTCGACGCGGCCCGCACGACCGTCCCGGCAGCCCCGCTCGCGCCGGCCCCGGCCGGAACAGACCGACCGGAGCCCGCCGCTGCCGCAGAACCGACCACGGCCCCAGAGCCGACGGCTGCCACAGATGCAGGCGCGACCGCTGCCGCGCCCCCGGCCACCCCGGCCGACGCCCCCTCGGAGCCGGGCGGGCCCGCAGCCGCGGAGCCGGCGGGCGAGGACGAGCAGGCCCGCTAGCTCGCGGCGCCCCGCACCTCGCCGGCCCGGCCGCATGGATTCGGAGAGCGCGCGCTGCGGCGCAGGCGGGCGCACGCGCCGCCGCGAGCCTGTTCCGTCACCCCGGGCAGCGGCACATCGGAGCCCGGCGAGGTCGCGGCTGCGGAGCCGGAGAACGAGAACGGGCAGGCCCCTGACCCTCGGCGCCCCGACCTCGCCTGCCCGGCGCAGGCGTCACGGGAGTCGCCTCGACCCCGGCCCCGGCCACCCCGGCCGGCGCCCCCTCGGAGCCGGGCGGGCCCGCAGCCGCGGAGCCGGCGGGCGAGGACCGGCAAGCCCGCTAAGGCGGGTCCGCCCCCCCTGCAACGACTCAGGGACCGCCCCATGCTCCGGGCGGTCCCTGAAAAGGTGGTCGTGTTGTCCGGGAGGGGTCAGCGGACGCCCAGGAGAGGGCGGAGCTGCTCCGGGAGCTGCTGTTCGCAGGACTTCTCCGCCGCGTTCGTCAGGGCGTCCGCCCGGCACTCGTAGTAGTCCGCGTACACGAGCTTGAAGCTGAACATCGCGGCGACCAGGGCGAGCGCGAGACCGCCCGTCACCAGGCCTCCCACGGCCGCCGTGGTCTGCGGCCGGGTGGACTCCGGTGCGGCGGGCGCCGGCTTAGGGGCGTCCGGGTCCGGGGCACCGCCCTTGCCGCGCAGGGCGCTGATGCCCCAGTACAGGGCGAGCGCGCCGAGCAGCAGGGCCACGTAGGGCCAGCTGAACAGGGCGAAGAAGAAGCCCCACATGCCGGACAGCAGGGCGTAGCGCGCGCGGCGCTGGACCGGGTCCGTGGGGTCCCAGCGCATGCCGCCGCCCGGGCCGGGGCCCTGCCCGTCGGGGCCGCCCTGGCCGCCGCCTCCGCCGGGACGCTCGCCGAAGCGGCCGCCGCCGGTGCGGCCGGGCTGGCGGTCGCTCCACTGGCCGCCCCAGGGCGCCTGGCCCTCGGAGTCGTCGGAGCCCTCCGGTCGGCGGGGCTGCCAGGGGCGGTCGGGCGTGCCCTCCGGCGGCGGCGCGAAGGGATTGTCGTCGCCGGAACCGGACCCCGAGGACTCGGGCGCCTCCGGCTCCTTCTCCGTGGGTCGGCCTTCGCGCGACAGGACGGCGCCGGCGGGCAGCGTGAGGCGAAGGCTTCGATCCGGCATCAGGTGTGCGTCTTCCCCTAGGTCGTGGGCGAGGTGGAACGTCGGTCGGGCGGTGTGCTCGTCACGTCAACGTCCCACAACCGCCCGGCGTTCCGTCCCGCGCCGGTCTTCACCGGCGCATCCTGAACGCTGACGCTACCTCCCGCCCCGGCCCCCGTCCCGCGGGGGCCGTCCGGAGTGCCGGTATCGTTGCTGGCGGTCGGCCGCTTCGTAGGGTTCCCCGTATCGGGGACACCGAAGCCTTCGTACGACCGTACAAAGTCGCAAGACGCTCAGTTCCCGAGAAAGGGCCCCGTCGTGGCCAAGGCCAAGCGCCTCGTCGTGCTGGTCTCCGGATCAGGCACGAATCTGCAGGCACTGCTCGACGCCATCGAGGCGCAGGGCGCGGAGGCGTACGGGGCCGAGATCGTGGCCGTCGGCGCCGACCGCCCGGGCATCGCCGGCCTGGAGCGCGCCGAGCGCGCCGGTCTGCCGACCTTCGTCTGCCGCGTGCAGGACCACGCCTCGCGCGACGAGTGGGACCGCGCCCTCGCCGAGGCGACCGCCGCGTACGAGCCCGACCTCGTGGTCTCCGCGGGCTTCATGAAGATCGTGGGGAAGGAATTCCTCGCCCGCTTCGGCGGCCGGTTCGTGAACACGCACCCCGCCCTGCTCCCCAGTTTTCCCGGTGCGCACGGCGTGCGCGACGCCCTCGCGTACGGCGCCAAGGTCACCGGATGCACCGTCCACTTCGTCGACGACGGCGTCGACACCGGCCCGATCATCGCCCAGGGCGTGGTCGAGGTCCGGGACGAGGACGACGAGAGCGCTCTGCACGAGCGCATCAAGGAAGTCGAGCGCACGCTGCTCGTGGAGGTCGTGGGGCGTCTGGCCCGTGACGGCTTCACCATCGAGGGACGAAAGGTAGTCATCCCGTGACCGCGGAAAACACCGCCGGAAGCAACAAGCGGCCCCTGCGCCGGGCCCTGGTCAGCGTCTACGACAAGACCGGCCTGGAGGACCTCGCGCGCGGGCTCCACGAGGCGGGCGTCGAGCTGGTCTCCACCGGTTCGACCGCCGCGAAGATCGCCGGTGCCGGGGTTCCGGTCACCAAGGTCGAGGAGCTCACCGGGTTCCCCGAGTGCCTCGACGGGCGCGTGAAGACCCTGCACCCCAAGGTGCACGCGGGCATCCTCGCCGACCTGCGCCTGGAGGACCACCGCAAGCAGCTCGACGAGCTGGGCGTGCAGCCGTTCGACCTCGTGGTCGTGAACCTGTACCCGTTCCGGGAGACCGTCGCCTCCGGCGCCACCCCCGACGAGTGCGTCGAGCAGATCGACATCGGCGGCCCCTCCATGGTCCGCGCCGCCGCCAAGAACCACCCCTCGGTCGCGGTCGTCACCAGCCCGGCCCGTTACGCGGACGTCCTCGCGGCGGCCAAGGACGGCGGCTTCGACCTCACGACCCGCAAGCGGCTCGCCGCCGAGGCCTTCCAGCACACCGCCGCGTACGACGTGGCCGTCGCCTCCTGGTTCGCCGACGACTACGCCGCCGCGGACTCCTCCGGCTTCCCCGACTTCCTGGGCGCCACGTACGAGCGCAAGAACGTGCTCCGCTACGGCGAGAACCCGCACCAGGGCGCGGCCCTCTACGTCGACGGCACGGGCGGCCTGGCCGAGGCCGAGCAGCTGCACGGCAAGGAGATGTCGTACAACAACTTCACGGACACGGACGCCGCGCGCCGTGCCGCGTACGACCACACCGACCCGTGCGTCGCGATCATCAAGCACGCCAATCCGTGCGGCATCGCCGTCGCGTCGAACGTGGCGGAGGCCCACCGCAAGGCCCACGCCTGTGACCCGGTCTCGGCCTACGGCGGCGTCATCGCCGTGAACCGCCCGGTCACCAAGGAGATGGCGGAGCAGGTCGCCGACATCTTCACCGAGGTCATCGTCGCGCCCGACTACGAGGACGGCGCGCTCGAGGCCCTCACCAAGAAGAAGAACATCCGCGTGCTGCGCGCCCCGAACGGCCCGTCCGCGACCGTCGAGACGAAGCAGATCGACGGCGGCGCGCTGCTCCAGGTCGCCGACCGCATCCAGGCCGACGGCGACAACCCGGCCACCTGGACGCTCGCGACGGGTGACGCCCTCTCGCAGGGCGAGCTGGACGAGCTGGCGTTCGCGTGGAAGGCCTGCCGCGCCGTGAAGTCCAACGCGATCCTGCTCGCCAAGGACGGCGCCTCGGTCGGCGTCGGCATGGGCCAGGTCAACCGCGTCGACTCCTGCAAGCTCGCCGTCGAGCGGGCCGGCGAGGAGCGGGCGCGCGGCTCGTACGCCGCCTCGGACGCGTTCTTCCCGTTCCCGGACGGCCCGCAGATCCTGTTCGACGCCGGCGTGAAGGCGATCGTGCAGCCCGGCGGTTCCATCCGTGACGAGCAGGTCGTCGAGGCCGCCAAGAAGGCGGGCGTGACGATGTACTTCACGGGTACGCGCCACTTCTTCCACTGACGCACGGAGCAGTGAACGGGTGAGGGCCCGCCGGTCACCGACCGGCGGGCCCTCACCTCTGCCCACCGTCCCCCGGACGGACCCTCGGACCTCCGAGGCTGTCAGCGGGCGCCGCCGCGAGCAGGATGAACTCGACCGCAACACCCGAACGACCACGGGGAGTTCAGCTCATGCGTCTTCGTCTCCTGCTCGGCACCGCGGCCACCGCCGCCGGTGTCGCCGCCGTCAGCCTGGTGCCCACCGCCACCGCCTCGCCCGCGTCCCCGGCCCGCGCCGAGCGGGTCGCCGCCGCCTCGCCGAGCGTGTCGCCGGCCGCGCCGTACTTCTACAGCGACGGCCCCGGCTACACCTGCCCGACCGGCAACCTGTGCGTGCGCGCCTGGGACCCGAACAAGGGCCAGTACAAGGTGTTCAAGCTCTACGAGTGCCACACCTACTCGCTGTCCTACTTCAAGGGCAACGGCGGCTACGCCAACTTCCAGACCGGCGACCGGGCGACCGCCACCTTCTACGGCCAGTCCGGCAACGTCCTGAAGAACGTGCCGGTCGACGCCCAGTCCACCAGCTACGACTGGGGCCCGGTCTGGAAGATCCGCAACTGCTACTGACCGGCCCCGGGCGGTGTGTACGCCTTGAGCCAGTGCCCGACCCGGTCCGCGTACGGGCGGACCCGGTCGGGCACACCGCCCTCCTTGTTCACCGTCCCGGCGGAGGTGCGGTAGCCGACCGCGACGAGTACGCCGCGCTCGCCCTCGACCCGGCCGGTCGGGGCGAGCTGGCGGGCGATGTCGCAGGTGTACCGGCCGACCGCCGGGATCGACACGTCCGGGGGGAACGGCGGCCGCAGATCCTTGATCACCTGGGGTCTGCGGCGCGGGTCGATCCAGTACCAGAGGACGGACGGGGTCCAGCGGGCGATCCCGTACTCGTCCTTGGCCGGGTCGGACAGATCCGGGTCGAAGCCGCTCTCCGCCTTCAGGATCGCGGCGATCAGGGCGGGGGTGACCTCCGGCTCGTGGCAGCCGTGCGCGGCGTCCACGATCAGCTTCCGGTAACGCACCGGGACACCCGCGTCGGTGCGCAGCTCGGCCGCGCCGTACCGGGCGGCGGCCTTCCGGTCCTCGCCCGGAGCGCCGCCCGGCAGGCCGCCGCCGGTCAGCGCGAGGGTCGCCCCGCCCGCCGCGAGGGCCGCCACGACCGCACCCGCAGCCCAGGCCAGGACCCGGCGCCGGCGCGGTCCGCGCGGCCGCCGCGCGGACCGGACGCCCGTGACAGCCTCCACCCGGCGCAGCAGCTCCGCCGCGTCCAGGGCGGCGCGCTCCGCGTGGGTGCGGGCCAGGCAGTCGGTGACGATGCCGCGCCAGGCGTCGGGGACGCCGGGGGCGAGCCGCAGTTCGTCGCCGCCCCGCGCGTAGCGCACCGCCGCGTCGCGGCGTGCGGCGGGCGTGCCGCCGGGCAGCGGGAACGCGCCGGTGAGCACCAGATGGGCGAGAACGCCGAACGCCCAGATGTCCGCCGTCGGCCGGATCCGCTGCCCGCGCTCGCCGATCTCCGCCCACAGGAGCTCCGGCGGCGTGTAGTCGGGCGTCGCGAAGGCCGGCGTGTACGCGTGCGTGCCGTCCAGCTCGGCCGCCATGTTGAAGTCGGCCAGGCGCACCGAACCGTCGGCGAGCAGCAGCACGTTGGCCGGTTTCAGATCCCCGTGCACCCAGCCCGCCCGGTGCAGCTGGTCCAGCCCCTGGCACACCTGGGCGAGCAGCTCGGGGCCGTGCGGCGGGGCCGGTGCGCGCTCGAGCAGCCCGGCCAGCGAGCCCTCGGCCAGCTCCAGGACGAGGACGGTGGCGCCGTCGAGCCCGGGCTGGTCGGGCGCGTCGACGGTGAGGGTCTCGTAGAGCCGCACCAGCCGGGGTGTGTCGCGCAGCCGGCGCAGCAGCTGCACCTCCCGGTCCGCCAGTTCTCGCAGGTGCGTGAGCTGGCGCGGGGTGCGGGTGCCGGTCGGCAGGAACTTCAGCGCGGCCGTGCGCGGCAGCGTGTCCGACGGCCGGGCGCGGCGGGCCGCGTACACCGTGCCGAAGGCCCCGGAGGCCAGCGGCTCGCGCACCTCCCAGTGGCCCAGCCGGAACCCCTTCGCCACCCGCACCGTGTGCCCGAAGCCGCCCCCGGACCCGCTCACGAGCGCCCCGGGCCGCCGCTCAGCACCGCCAGGTCGTCCTCCCGCACGAGGTCGAAGCGGAGGGCGAGGGAGGCGAGGGACTCCCGCTTGCCGTTCAGGCGCGGGCCGGGGTCCCAGGTGTCGGGGCCGGACTTCAGGCGCAGCTTCACCGCGAGGTAGTCGATGTTCCACTGCACCGCGGAGCGGCTCGACGCGGGCCAGGTCGGGCGCAGCCGCTCGGCGATCTGGTCGACGGTCGGCAGCGCGGCGTGCGGCTGCCCGCGCAGCCGCGGCTCGCACAGCGCGGCCAGGACCGCGAAGTACCGCTTGCCGGGGTCCAGGCTGAACGCGGGCGCGGTCGGCGCCCCCTCGCCCGCCCGGTCCGCGCCCCGCGCGTAGTCGTGCCGCGGCGCCCACACCTCGAACGGCAGCAGGTCGCCCGCGGCGGGCAGCACGACCCGGGAGAACTCGAAGGGCACCGGCGCGTCGAGCCGGCCCGCGGCGACCTTGATGTGCTCGCCCGCGCCCTCCGGGTTCTCCACCACGTAGGTCTGCCGGGAGCTGAGGTTGCTCAGCACCCAGAAGGTGCCCTGGGCGGTGATCTCGCCCGCGACGCGCGACACGCCCTCGTGCGCGAACGTCAGGTCGTTGCTCCGGTCGCAGCGCCCGAAGCGCAGACGCTCGCCCGGCCCCAGCCGGAACTGCTCCCGCGGCCCCGTGTCCGGCGCGGGCACGACGATGACACTGTGCATGGTGGTGGCCCACCTTCCCCCGATTTCCTCGGATTTCTCCGACGGTTTCGCGGCTCAGGGTAGGGAAGAGGGCGGGCCCGGATAAGACCGATGGCCGCAAACCCCCCGAACGTAGGGGCGTTTGCGGCCACCTGTGGGCCTCGGGCGGTTCAGCCCTTGACGTGGACGACGACCGTGCTCGCGACCTTGTCGTGCCAGCCCTGCATGCGGCCGGACTTGTCCCAGAACGGGGACAGGTAGACGAGGAGCTGGCCGATGCCGCAGGCGAACGAACCGACGGTCGGGATGACCCAGCGCAGGAACGCTCCGCCGATGCCCGGCTTCTGCCCGTCGTCCGCCTTCAGGACGCGGATGCCGACGGCCAGCTTGCCCAGAGTGGCGCCGACGAACGCGATCATCAGGACCTCGTAGGCCAGCACCAGGACCATGAACAGACCGGCGACCGGCAGGATCCCGGACTGGAAGTCCGAGACCGCGTCGTTCACGCACGTGTCGTACGTGGGGGAGCTCGCGTCGCAGGCCGTCACCGTGTCGATCAGGTCGGTGAACTTCGGAGCGAGGAAGACCGCGTAGAGGACGAAGAACAGGACGCCGTCGATCATGCGGGCGCCGAACCGGCGGCCCATCGAGGCGAGCGGCGGGACGCCGGGGCCCATCGGGCCGCCCGGCTGCTGCGGGTAGGCGCCGTAGGGCTGGCCCGGCTGCTGCGGGTGGCCGTAACCCTGCGGCGGCACGCCCTGTGGGGCCTGCTGTCCGTACGGGTTGCCCTGGGGCGGCTGCTGGCCGTAGGGGTTGTTCGGGTCGCCGAAACTCATGGCGGGTTTTCCTCCGGGGACGACAAGGAGAGAGCGGTGCCGATCATGCTTCTCAACGGACCGGGCCCCTGTCCAGCCGCTTCCCGGGGCCGTTGTGCAAGTGCAACTTGGGTGAACGGCGGCCGCCCTGGAACAATGGCCGCATGACTGCCCAGATTCTCGATGGCAAGGCCACCGCAGCCGCGATCAAGTCCGACCTGACCGCCCGCGTGGCGGCGCTGAAGGAGAAGGGCGTCACGCCCGGCCTCGGCACGATCCTCGTGGGGGAGGACCCCGGCAGCCAGAAGTACGTGGCGGGCAAGCACCGCGACTGCGCGCAGGTCGGCCTCGCCTCGATCCAGCGCGAGCTGCCGGCCACGGCCACCCAGGAGGAGATCGAGGCCGTCGTCCGCGAGCTCAACGAGGACCCCGCCTGCACCGGCTACATCGTCCAGCTCCCGCTGCCCAAGGGCATCGACGAGAACCGCATCCTCGAGCTGATGGACCCGGCCAAGGACGCCGACGGCCTGCACCCGATGAACCTCGGCCGCCTCGTCCTGAACGAGCCGGCCCCGCTGCCCTGTACCCCGTACGGCATCATCACGCTGCTGCGCGAGCACGGCGTGGAGATCAAGGGCGCGGAGGTCGTCGTCGTCGGCCGCGGTGTCACCATCGGCCGTCCCATGCCGCTGCTGCTCACCCGCAAGTCGGAGAACGCGACGGTCACCCAGTGCCACACCGGCACCCGTGACCTCGCCGCCCACCTGCGCCGCGCCGACATCGTCGTGGCCGCCGCCGGTGTGCCGCACCTGATCAAGCCCGAGGACATCAAGCCCGGCGCGGCCGTCCTCGACGTCGGCGTCTCCCGCGACGAGAGCGGCAAGATCGTCGGCGACGTGCACCCCGGCGTCGCCGAGGTAGCCGGCTGGATCTCCCCGAACCCGGGCGGCGTCGGCCCCATGACCCGCGCCCAGCTCCTCGTCAACGTGGTCGAGGCCGCGGAGCGGAACGCGAACGGTGTCGGCTGACGTGACCACCGGCGGGGAGAAGCACGGCACGCGCCGCTTCCCGCGGTGGACCCGCGACACCGCGCGCCCCGAGGGCGGCGGCCGCGCCGCCCCGGGCGGTTCCCCGGCGCCCGCCCGGCAGTGGCCGCTGATCGCCGTCCTCGCGGTGACCGGCCTCGGGCTGCTCCTGACGGCCTTCGACCTGTTCCGGATCGGCACGATCCTGGTCGGCGTCGCGCTGCTCGGCGGGGCCGTGCTGCGCTGGGTGCTGCCGAGCGTCGGCATGCTCGCCGTGCGCTCCCGCTTCACCGACCTGCTGACCTACGGGATCCTCGGCGCCGTCATCGTGCTGCTCGCGCTCATGGCGCAGCCCGATCCGTGGCTGAAGATCCCCTTCCTTCAGGACACCCTGCACTTCACCGTGCGCTGACCGGCCGGTGACGAACGGAGCGAGTCCGTCCCTGTGTGGCGATCCCCGGGCAGGTTCGGGGATTCTGTCGCACGGGGGCGGATCGCGCACATAGCCTGGAAAATCGGGACCGTCCCGGACGTCCCGGACCCGGTGCGGCGTGCGGGGGCGCACCGAGGCGCGGGCGGGGTCGGATGCCCCCGTGCGCCCCCTGCCGGGGAACTGACATCCTGGCTACCCGCATCCCAATGGGTAGGCAGTGGGGGCCGAAGCGTTGGCGCGGCGCGGGGGAATCAGGCACGTAACGGGGGGAATAGGGGGAAGGCAATGCCTCGTTGGAAGGCGCTACCGGACGAACTCGATCCGCAGGTCAAGGAGTTCGCCAGCCAATTGCGCCGGCTGGTCGACCGCAGCGGGCTCGGGATCGCCGCGCTGTCGGACCGCACGGGCTACAGCAAGACCTCGTGGGAGCGGTATCTGAACGGGCGGCTGCTCCCGCCGAAGGGCGCGATCGTCGCGCTCGCCGAGGTCACGGGCACCAATCCGATGCACCTGACCACCATGTGGGAGCTCGCCGAGCGTGCCTGGAGCCGCTCCGAGATGCGCCACGACATGACCATGGAGGCGATACGCATCTCCCAGGCCCGCGCGGCCCTGGGAGAGTTCGGGGGTGACGCGCCGGGCGGTCGTGCGGCCCAGGGCGGCGGCCGGGGCGGCAGCGCCACCGCGGCCCGGCCCACCGGCGTCGCGGGCCCGGCGGGCGTCTCGCCGGCCATGGGCTCCCGCAGCGACGGCTTCGGCCCCTCCGCGCAGCCCGCGGCCCCGGCCGCGCCCGGCGGTGGGGGCCGCCGCGGCAACGGCAACGGGAACGGGAAGGGCGGCGGGGGCGGCCGGCGCGGGATCACGATGGTGCTCGCGGGCGTCGTCGGCGTGGCGCTCGTCGCCGCCCTCGCCTACGTGCTGTTCAACGGCGGCGACAAGGGCGACCAGGCCGACGAGCCGACGCCCACTCCGACGACCAGCGCGCCGAAGCTGCCCGCGGGCGTCGAGTGCGTGGGGGACAGCTGCACCGGCAAGGACCCGGAGGCCATGGGCTGCGGCGGCGACCTCGCGGCCAACGGGGCGGAGATCAGGTCCGGCACGACCGTCGTCCAGGTCCGCTACAGCAAGACGTGCAAGGCGGCCTGGGCCCGCGTCCAGGGGGCGGCCCCCGGGGACAGCGTGGTCCTGCAGTCCGGCACCGAGTCCTCGAAGAAGGGCCTGGTCGGCAAGGCCGACACGGACGCGTACACGCCGATGCTGGCCGTCGGATCGGCCGCCGACGCCAAGGCCTGCGCGACCCTCGCCACCGGCAAGACGGTCTGCACGCAGTAGCTCCGCGCTCCGCCACGGGTCACCCGGTCGGGCCAGCGCGCCGAGGCGATGCGCGGGCGATGTGCGAGTGGTTCGCGGGCGATGCGCGGGCGATGCGCATGGGGGGGCGCCTTCGGGGAAGGCGCGCAGTACCCCCACGGGACCGGTCACTCGAGTGGCACCCCCACGGCGGCCGCCGGCCCGGCACATCCGGGCCGGCGGCCGCTTCGGTGTGAACAGGTCTGCGGTCCGTGACTCGCAGGAGTGCACTACGGTGCGGCTGTGGGCTGAGCCACACGAACCGGTAGGTCCGCCCGGGTTGGGGCGCGATAGCCTGACGGGCGGATCTCTTGATGTAGAGAGATCGATCAAAACCCCGCTGTCCTACGGAGAACGCCATGACCCGCACTCCTGTGAACGTCACCGTCACCGGCGCCGCCGGCCAGATCGGCTACGCACTGCTCTTCCGCATCGCCTCTGGCCACCTGCTCGGCGCGGACGTGCCGGTCAAGCTGCGCCTCCTCGAGATCCCGCAGGGCGTCAAGGCCGCCGAGGGCACCGCCATGGAGCTCGACGACTGCGCCTTCCCGCTGCTCAAGGGCATCGACATCTTCGACGACCCGAACCAGGGCTTCGAGGGCGCCAACGTGGCCCTCCTCGTCGGCGCGCGCCCGCGCACCAAGGGCATGGAGCGCGGCGACCTGCTGGCCGCCAACGGTGGCATCTTCAAGCCGCAGGGCAAGGCCATCAACGACCACGCCGCGGACGACATCAAGGTCCTCGTCGTCGGCAACCCGGCCAACACCAACGCCCTGATCGCCCAGGCCGCCGCCCCGGACGTACCGGCCGAGCGCTTCACCGCGATGACCCGCCTGGACCACAACCGCGCGCTGACGCAGCTGGCCCAGAAGACCGGCGCGTCGGTCGAGGACATCAAGCGCCTCACCATCTGGGGCAACCACTCCGCCACCCAGTACCCGGACATCTTCCAGGCGTCCGTCGCGGGCAAGCCGGCCATCGAGGCCATCGGCGGCGACGAGAAGTGGCTGGCCGACGAGTTCATCCCGACCGTCGCCAAGCGCGGCGCCGCGATCATCGAGGCCCGCGGCGCGTCCTCGGCCGCCTCGGCCGCGAACGCCGCGATCGACCACGTGCACACCTGGGTCAACGGCACCGCCGAGGGCGACTGGACCTCCATGGGTATCCCGTCGGACGGCTCCTACGGCGTCCCGGAGGGCCTGATCTCCTCGTTCCCCGTCACCACCAAGGACGGCAAGTACGAGATCGTCCAGGGCCTGGACATCAACGAGTTCTCGCGGGCGCGGATCGACGCGTCGGTGAAGGAGCTGGCGGAGGAGCGCGACGCGGTCCGCGAGCTTGGCCTGATCTGATCCCGAGCCTCACGCAGCGGGTTCACCCACCCGCGGCGAGTCTTCCCGACTCGCCGCGGGTGGTTCCGTTTTGGGGCGGGTGCGGGTCCGGTGGGGGCTGGTCGCGCAGTTCCCCGCGCCCCTGAAATGCATGCCCTTCGGGCGCATTCCCCCACCGGCCGGCACCCGCCTACGAGACGGCACCCCGCAGACGCTCCGCGATCCAGTCCCCCACCACCGGCAGCCACCGCTCCCGCACATTGCCGAGCAGATGATCCCCGCCCGGCACCGACAGGTACTCCCCGTACGGCGCCGCCGCGGCGAGCCCCGCCCCGTTCTCGACCCCGGGGATCACATCGTCCGCACCGTCGACCACGAGCAGCGGCACCCCGATCCGCTTCGCCGCCTCCCGGAGATCGACCCGGGCCACGAACTCCCGCCCGGCCCGCTCCGAACCGCTCCGCAGCGCCAGCGTCTCCCGCACGAACGGCACCGTGTCGTCCCACCCCGTCAGCCGGTACGGCCCGCTGACCGTGACCGCCGCCCCGATGCGCGGTTCGTGCGCGGCGCTCCAAGCCGCGTAGTAGCCCCCGAGGCTGAGCCCGACGACGGCGATCGGGACCGGGCCGCCCAGCCGGGCGTGCAGGGCGTCGACGACCCGTGCCATGACGTGGTGGTAGTCCGCGTCCACGGTGGTCGTCGCCGCCCGCACCCCCTGGCCCGGCCCGTCCATCGCGAAGACCGCGACCCCGCGCGCGAGCAGCGCGTCCGCCAGGTCGTGGAACTCCTCCTTGGACGAGTCGAGTCCCGGGACCACGACGGCCACGCCCCGCCCCGCGTGCGCGATCCCGCGCAGCCGGCCCGCGTAGGAGTCGTCCTCGACGCGTACGGCGTCCGGTTCGAGGAGGGCGAGCGCGCGGTCCATCGCCCGGTCCGCCTGCCGCGCGGCGTGCGCCGCCTCCTCGCGGTCGGGGTGCGGGAGCAGCACGGCGCAGTGGAACCAGCGGGCCGCCCGCCGGTACGCCTCCCCGGCCGAGCGCACCGCGCCGCTCGCCTCGAACCGCTCCCCGTCCGCGAGCTGCCGGCGCCCCTCGCCGATGAAGGCGCCGGGCCAGTCCATGAGGTCGGTGAGCCGGCTCGTGACGCGTTCGTACGCGTACGGGTCCAGGCCCGCGCCGTACGTCCGGGAGCGGTTCTGGGCGATGAAGTCGGCGAGGACGCCGGGCTGGCGGAAGAAGGGGGTCGGCATGGGTGCTCCGGATCTCGGCTCGGGTGTCTCGGGTGTCTCGGGGGTGCTTACGGTGCTCAGGGGTGTCTTCGACGGGGTCAGGAGAGGGTGAGGACGGCGTTGCCGCGGATGCGGCGCTCCCGCAGGTCGACGAGCGTGGCGGCGGTGTCGGCCCAGTCCGTGACCCGGCCCAGCTCCGGGTGGAGCCGGCCGCCCGCGACGAGCCGTACCAGCGCGGCGAGGTCGTCGGCGAACGACTCGGGGAAGTCCATGTAGTGGAAGTGGCGCAGCGTCGCGGACTCGGGGCCCTTGAAGAAGGCGAAGAAGTCGAGCGTGACCGGGGTGCGGGAAGCCTGGCCGAACCAGATCAGCGTGCCGCCGCGGCGCAGGCGCGCGAGGGAGGCCGGCAGCGCGCCGCCCCCCGTCGACTCCAGGACCAGGTCGTACGGGCCCGTCGCCGCGGCCACGTCGTGGACGACCTGTTCCGCGCCCAACTCCAGGAGCCGCGCCCCGCGTTCGGGCGATCCGGTGACCGCGGTCAGGCGGGCCCCGGCGGCCGCCGCCAGTTCGGTGACGTAGTGCCCGACCCCGCCCGAGGCGCCGGTCAGCAGAACGCGGCGGCCGCCCACCGGGCCCGCCGCCCGCAGCAGCCGCAGCGCGGTCAGCCCGGCGAGGGGGAGGGCCGCCGCCCGCACGGAGTCCACGCCGTCGGGGAGCGCGGCGAGCGCCGACGTCGGCACCGCGGCGTACTCGGCCCAGCCGGCGCTCATCGGATGCCCGACGACGCGCCGCCCCGCCTCCGGCCCGCTGCCGTCGGCGGCCTGCTGCACGACGAGCCCGGCGACGTCCTTGCCGGGCAGCCAACTGGCCCCGGACTCCTCCAGCTTGAAGGTCTCGCCCCGGTTCACGGAGTACGCCTCGACCTTGATCAGCGCCTCGTCGGGGCGCGGCCGGGGCTGCGGGCGCTCGGCGAGGACGACGTGCGGTGCGCCCGTGTGGGCCCGGCCGGTGGGTGCGTAGGCTCTCATGGGACCAGTGGACCCGGGGCGGGGCAGGACGGTCCAACAACCGTTGAGCGGGGGCGACAACCGGTGGTTGTTCCGTAGGGTGCCGGGTGTGAACGGTGTGGAGCGCGGCCCCGAACCCGAGTACGACCCGGACCTCGATCTCGCGCAGGTGCGGGCCTTCGCCGCCGTCGCCGACGAGCGGCACTTCGGGCGGGCCGCCGGACGGCTCGGGATCACCCAGCAGGCCCTGTCCAAGCGGGTCGCCCGGCTGGAGGGCGTCCTCGGGGTCCGGCTCTTCGAGCGGGGAGCCCAGGGGGTGGCGCCCACCGCCGAGGGCGCCCGGTTCCTCGAACCCGCCCGGCGGCTCCTCGAAGCGGGCCGCGCCGCCGTCGAGGCCGCGCGCGGCGCCCCGCCCGGCCCGCTGCGCCTCGACGTCTGGGGGCATCTGTACGCACCCCTGCGCTCCGTCGCCGCGATGACCGAGGCCGCGCCCGGGCTCCGGGTGGAAGCGGGGGCGGGCCGGGACTACCCGTCCGTCGCCGAGGCGTTGGCGCGCGGCGACATCGACGCGGGCTTCGGCCGCGTGCACGCCCTGCCCGACGCGGGGCTGGTCCGGCGGCTGGTGCGGCTCGAACCCGTCGACGCCGTGCTCAGCGCCCGGCACCCGCTCGCCGCCTCCGACGCCCTCCGCCCCGTCGACCTGCGCCCGTACGTGCTGCGCTATCCCGCCGAGACCGTACGGCTCGACTTCCTGACCCGGTTCGCCGACCGGTTCGGCATCGAGGCGCGGCAGGGCGGGCCCAACCTCGGCCTCGACGCCTTCCTAGGCCGACTCCGCGAAGAGCCCCGCCAGTTCACCCTCTTCCCGGCCGACGTCCCGCTGCCCCGCGACCCGGGCCTGCGCGTCGTCCCGCTCGTCGAACCGACCCCGCTGTACGCCTGGTCCCTGGTGTGGCCCGCCGGGCGCGAGCACCCGGCGATCTCCGAACTGCTGCGGGCCTGCGCCGACTTGGCGGGCCGGCGCCGGTGGCTGGACCACGACCCCGCGCGGGACTGGCTGCCGGACCTCGATCAGCCCTGACCCTTCGCCTTCCCGAGCCGGGAGACCTCGACCGTGTCCGACGCCTGCGGCTGCGTCACCCGCACCGGCGCGCCCTGATCCGCGTACCGCGTCGTGAGGTCGGTGCGCCCGCCGGTGCGGGTGTGCTCGATCAGGCGCGGGGTGCCGCTCGCGGTGACGTACAAGGTGACGTGCGTCCCGCTGCCGTCCGTGCTCGTCCCGGTGAGGGGGACGACGCGGACGCCGTGCAGGGTGCGGGCCCCGCCCCGCTCCGTGATCGTCTCGTCCCGCGCGTCCGCGCGGAGCTGCGCGTGCAGGGCGTCCAGGTCGCACACGCTCGCGAGGTCCTTCAGCGTCGGGTCGGAGGCGGGGCCGGTGACGTAGCGGCCGTCGATCCGCTCGGCCAGGGCCCGGCCCGCGGCGCCGGGCACCCGGGCCCGCCACAGCGCGGCGTCCATCCGCAGCCACACCCGGTCGTCGCGGCGCAGGACGGAGGCCGAGCCGCGGGCACCGAACGTGACGGCGCCGCTGCAGTCGCCCTCCCGGTCCAGGGACAGATCCATCGCCGACGGAGCGGAACGGCCGGCACCCTCGGAACGGTCCGTGACGGTCACGTGCAGTGACGGGGCCGTCAGCAGATTCCGCCGGGCCTGCGCGGCGAGCGCGCCCGGTGCCGTGGCGCGGGGTGTGGAGGCGGCCGCCTTCGCGTCGCGGTCACCCTCCGTGCCGTCGCCGCCACCGCCCGAGCGTGCGGTGGCGGCCAGCAGCGCGGCCGTGACCACGGCCAGGACCACGACCCAGGCCTGACCTGCCTTTCCCGCCTTCTCCGCGCCGGGCGCCTTCCCCTGTCCCTTGCCCTGAGTCTTCCCTTGGGCCTTGCCTCGGGTCTTGGCTCCGGTCTTCTTCTGCGCCTTTCCGCGGGCCTTCTTCTGCTGCGTCTTCATGCGCGCCGTCTTCAGTTGCGTACCCCTCCGGACAGAACGTTCCTCAGGGTACGTTTCGCCGCTTTCGGCGACGCGCGCGGTGACACAGCGCACTTTTGGCCATGGGTTGCGCATGCTTTGCCCACCCCCGGGCAGGGGCTTCCGACATCACCGCGGAGTGCGACTTCAGTGCGTACGAACGACCTGCGCGGTGCTGGGGGGAACTGATCTGGAACGGAAGGCGAAGCAGGACGTGTCAGCACAACACACCATCCATGTCGGCGGAGAATGGCGCGGCGCCGCCTCAGGGGCGACCCGCGAGATCCTCGACCCGGCGGATGCCAAGCCCTTCGCCGTGATCGCCGAAGGCGGCACCGAGGACGCGGACGCCGCGATCGAGGCCGCCCGCCGGGCCTTCGACGAGGGCCCCTGGCCGCACACCCCGGTCGCCGAGCGCGCCGCGCTGCTGCGCCGCACCGCCGACCTCCTCGTCCGCGACCGCGAGAAGATCGGCCTCCTGGAGAGCCGCGACGCGGGCAAGACCGTCGAGGAGGGCCGGATCGACGTCGACTGCGTCGCCGACGCCTTCCGCTACTTCGCCGACCTCGTCGTCGGCGAGGGCGCGGGCCGGGTCGTCGACGCCGGGTCCGACGAGATCCACAGCGTCGTCGTGCACGAGCCCGTCGGCGTCTGCTCGATGATCACCCCCTGGAACTACCCGCTGCTCCAGGCCAGCTGGAAGATCGCCCCGGCGCTCGCCGCGGGCAACACCTTCGTCATCAAGCCGAGCGAGATCACGCCGCTGACCACGGTCGTCCTCGTCGAGCTGCTGATCGAGGCGGGACTGCCCGAGGGCGTCGCCAACATCGTCACCGGCCCCGGCGCCACCGTCGGCGCCCGTCTGTCCGACCACCCCGGCGTCGACCTCGTCTCCTTCACCGGCGGCCTGGTCAGCGGCACCAAGGTCGCCCAGGCCGCGGCCGCCGACGTCAAGAAGGTCGCCCTGGAGCTCGGCGGCAAGAACCCCAACGTGGTCTTCGCCGACGCCTGCGAGACCGAGGACGGCTTCGACACCGCCGTCGACCAGGCGCTCAACGCCGCGTTCATCCACAGCGGCCAGGTCTGCTCCGCCGGCGCCCGCCTCATCGTCGAGGAGTCGGTCCGCGAGCGCTTCGTCACCGAACTCGCCCGCCGCGCCGGGAAGATCCGTCTCGGCCGCGGCACCGAGGACGGCGTCGAGTGCGGCCCCCTCGTCAGCGAGCAGCAGCGCGACAAGACCGAGTCCTACGTGGCCTCCGCCCTCGCCGAGGGCGCCGTGCTGCGCAGCGGAGGCAAGCGCCCCGAGCCCTCCGAGGTCCGGCCCGCGACCGGCTGGTTCTACGAGCCGACCGTGCTCGACCAGTGCCACCGCGAGATGCGGGTCGTGCGCGAGGAGACCTTCGGCCCGATCCTCACCGTGGAGACCTTCCGCACTGAGGACGAGGCCGTCGCCCTCGCCAACGACACCGAGTACGGGCTGGCCGGCGCCGTCTGGACCGCCGACGCGGGCCGCGCCCGCCGGGTCGCCGGCCGGCTCCGCCACGGCACCGTCTGGATCAACGACTTCCACCCCTACCTCCCGCAGGCGGAGTGGGGCGGATTCGGCAAGAGCGGCGTCGGGCGTGAACTCGGCCCCGCCGGACTCGCCGAGTACCGCGAGACCAAGCACGTGTACCAGAACCTGGCGCCCAAGCCGGTGCGGTGGTTCGCGGGCTGATCCCGGCCCCCGCTCTCGCCGGGGGCGCCGCGCGGCGCCCCCGGCCCTGAACGACGTACGTCCTCATTACGCGCAGAACCTTGCAGCGCCTAGGAGTTGAAGCATGTCTGAGAAGCCCGAACAGTCCGTGTACGACTACGTCGTGGTCGGTGGTGGCACCGCCGGATCGGTGATCGCCTCCCGCCTCACCGAGGACCCCGGCGTGAGTGTCGCCGTCATCGAGGGCGGCCCCAGCGACATCGACCGCGACGACGTGCTGACCCTGCGCCGCTGGCTCGGCCTGCTCGGCGGAGACCTCGACTACGGCTACACCACGACCGAGCAGCCGCGCGGTAACTCGCACATCCTCCACAGCCGCGCCAAGGTGCTCGGCGGCTGCTCGTCGCACAACACCCTCATCTCCTTCAAGCCGCTGCCCGGCGACTGGGACGAGTGGGCCGCGGCCGGCGCCGAGGGCTGGGACCACAAGGCGATGGACCCGTACTTCACGAAGCTGCGCAACAACATCGTCCCCGTCGACGAGAAGGACCGGAACGCCATCGCCCGCGACTTCGTCGACGCGGCGCGGGCGGCGACCGGCGTACCGCGCGTCGAGGGCTTCAACAAGGGCCCGTTCAAGGACGGCGTCGGCTTCTTCGACCTCGCCTACCACCCCGAGAACAACAAGCGGTCCTCCGCCTCGGTGGCCTACCTCCACCCCCACATGGAGGCCGGCGACCGCCCCAACCTCACGCTGCTCCTCGAGACCTGGGCCTACAAGCTGGAGTTCGACGCCCCGTCGGCCTCGGGCGAGGGCCCCACCGCGCGCGGCGTGCGCGTGCGCGACAAGGACGGCGTCGAGACCCTGATATCCGCGCGGCACGAGGTCGTCGTCTGCGCCGGCGCCGTCGACACCCCGCGCCTGCTCATGCACTCGGGCATCGGCCCCAAGGCCGACCTGGAGAAGCTCGGCATCCCGGTCCTGCACGACCTGCCCGGCGTCGGCGAGAACCTGCTCGACCACCCGGAGTCGGTCATCGTCTGGGAGACGAACGGGCCGATCCCCGACAACAGCGCCATGGACAGCGACGCCGGACTCTTCATCCAGCGCGACCCGGACGCATCCGGCCCCGACCTGATGTTCCACTTCTACCAAATCCCGTTCACGGACAACCCGGAACGCCTCGGCTACGAGAAGCCCGAGCACGGGGTGTCCATGACGCCGAACATCCCCAAGCCGCGCAGCCGCGGCCGCGTCTACCTCACCAGCGCGGACCCCGAGGTCAAGCCCGCCCTCGACTTCCGGTACTTCACCGACGAGGACGACTACGACGGCCGCACCCTCGTCGACGGCATCAGGATCGCGCGCGAGATCGCGAAGACCGAACCGCTCGCCGGCTGGCTCAAGCGCGAGGTCTGCCCCGGCCCGGACGTCACCGGTGACGAGGAACTCAGCGAGTACGCCCGCAAGGTCGCCCACACCGTCTACCACCCCGCCGGCACCTGCCGCATGGGTGCCGCGGACGACCGACTCGCCGTCGTCGACCCCGAGTTGAAGATCCGCGGCCTGCAGTCCATCCGTATCGCCGACGCGTCCGTCTTCCCGACGATGCCCGCGGTGAACCCGATGATCGGAGTTCTCATGGTCGGGGAGAAGTGCGCCGAGCTGATGGGTGGTGGTGCCTGATGAACACGCAGACCATCGTCAAGGACCCCGCCCCCCGCGACAACGACGGACAGTCCGCGCAGCCGGACTCCGTCTTCGCCGTCCGCAACCTGTGGAAGGTCTTCGGACCCAAGCCCGAACGCGTCCCCGGCGACGCCGAACTCGCCGGCCTCGACGCCGCCGCGCTGCGCTCCCGCACCGGCTGCACCGCCGCCGTCCGCGACGTCTCCTTCGACGTGAAGCGCGGCGAGGTCTTCGTCGTCATGGGCCTGTCCGGCTCCGGCAAGTCCACCCTCGTCCGCTGCCTGACCCGGCTCATCGAGCCCACCTCCGGCAGCCTGTCCATCGACGGCGAGGACGTCCTCGCCATGGACAAGCAGCGGCTGCGCGCACTGCGCCGGCACCGCGCCGCCATGGTCTTCCAGCACTTCGGCCTGCTGCCGCACCGCACCGTCCTCGACAACGTCGCCTACGGCCTGGAGATCCAGGGCGTCTCCCGTGCCGAACGCCGGGCCAAGGCCGCCGAGGTCGTCGCCAAGGTCGGCCTCGAAGGACTCGAATCGCGCCGCCCCGGGCAGCTCTCGGGCGGCCAGCAGCAGCGCGTGGGCCTCGCCCGCGCCCTCGCCGTCGACCCCGAAGTCCTGCTGTTCGACGAGCCGTTCAGCGCGCTCGACCCGCTGATCCGGCGCGACATGCAGGAGGAGGTCGTGCGCCTGCACCGCGAGGAGGGCCGCACGATGGTCTTCATCACGCACGACCTCAACGAGGCGCTGCGCCTCGGCGACCGCATCGCCCTCATGCGCGACGGCCGCATCGTCCAGCTCGGCACCCCCGAGGAGATCGTCGGCGCCCCCGCCGACGACTACGTCCGCGAGTTCGTCCGCGACGTGCCGCGCGAGCAGGTCATGACCGTGCGCCGGGCGATGCGCCCCGCGGACAGCGACGAGGCCGGGCGCGGCCCCGCCATCGCCCCCGACGCGACCGTCTCCGAGGCCATCGAGGCCGTCGCCCGCTCCGGCTTCGCCGTGCGCGTGATGGACGAGGGGCGCTGTGTCGGAGTCGTCGACCACGAGCGGCTCATCGACGTCGTCGCCGGCACGGATTCCGCCCCGGCGGGGACCGGCTCCGAGGCGGGTTCCGACTTTGGAGCCGGGTCTGGCTCCGGCTCCGTCGGTGGTTCGGGTTCGGGTTCGGGCTCCGGCTCCAAGGCCGACTCCGACTCCGGTACCGACTCCGGCTCCGCCCACGAGACTTCCTCCGAGGTGGGTGACCGGGCCACGACGGGCCGGGCCCCCGAGGGCGAGGAGGCGGTCTGATGGCAGCCGCCGTGACCACCGCCCCGTTCGAGAAGACCGGGGCGGGTCCCCTCGCGGGCCTGCGACGCCACCGCGCCCTCGGCAAGCTCCTGCTGCTCGCCGTCGTCGCGGCCGTCCTCGTACCGCTCGCGCACGCCCAGTGGTCCAGCGGCAGCTGGCCCCACGCCCTCACGGTCGACTTCTCCCAGCCGCTGACCGACGCCAGCACCTGGATCCTCGACCACCGCGACAGCCACCCGCTGTTCCTCTACTTCTTCGGCCACATCAGCAACGCGGTCATCGTCTCCGTACGCGCCGTCTACCTGGTGCTGCTCGCCGCCGGCTGGGCCGGAGTGACGGCCGCCGCCGGGCTCGTCGCCTGGCGCGTCGCCGGCCTCCGGCTCGCCGCCGTCGCCGTTGCCGCGTTCCTGATCTGCGGCGTCCTCGGCATGTGGGTGCCGACCATGCAGACCCTCGCGCTGATGGTCGTCGCGGTCCTCGTCTCGGTGATCCTCGGCGCCCTGCTCGGCCTCGCCGCAGGCCTGAGCGACACCATGCACCGCGCCCTGCGCCCGGTCCTCGACACGATGCAGGTGCTTCCTGCCTACGCGTACCTGCTGCCCGTCGTCCTGATCTTCGGCATGGGCGTCCCCGCCGCGGTCCTCGCCACCGTCGTCTACGCCGCCCCGCCCATGGCCCGCCTCACCGCGCTCGGCCTGCGCTCCGCCGACGGCGGCGTCATGGAGGCCGTCGCCTCGCTCGGCGCCACCGCCCGCCAGCGGCTGCTCACCGCGCGCCTCCCGCTGGCCCGCAAGGAACTCCTGCTCGGCCTCAACCAGACGATCATGATGGCCCTCTCCATGGCCGTCATCGCCTCCGTCATCGGCGCGGGCGGCCTCGGCGACCGCGTCTACCAGGCGCTCGCCTCCGTCGACGTCGGCGCCGCACTCGCCGCCGGCATCCCGATCGTCCTGCTCGCCGTCGTCCTCGACCGCGTCACCGGCGCGGCCGGCGAACGTCTCGGCGCGGACGAACACGCCCCGGCCCCCTGGAAGTGGGGCGTCGTCGCGGCCGGCACCGTTCTCGTCGCGCTCGCCTCCCGCTTCGCCGACCGGCTCGACTGGCCCGACTCCTGGGTCGTGGGCATCGCCGCCCCCGTCAACGACGCCGTCGACTGGATGACCGACCACCTCTACAGCGGCGTCCCCTACATCGGCGGCACCGCCGACTGGGCCGCCCACTTCACCACCTGGATCCTCGACCCGCTCCGCTCGGGCCTGACCTGGCTGCCCTGGTGGTCCGTCCTGCTGATCGTCGCCGCGCTCGCCTGGCTCATCGGCACCTGGCGCACCGCCCTGACCGCCGTGCTCGCCATGGCCGCGATCGGCGTCCTCGGCGTCTGGAAGCCCTCGCTCGACACCCTGTCCCAGGTCCTCGCCGCCGTCGCGGTGACCCTGGTCCTCGGCTTCGCCATCGGCATCGCCGCGGCCCGCAGCTCCCGCCTCGAAGGCCTTCTGCGGCCCGTCCTCGACGTCTTCCAGACCCTCCCGCAGTTCGTCTACCTCATCCCGGTCGTCGCCCTCTTCGGCGTCGGCCGCGCCCCCGCGGTCGCCGCGGCCGTCGTCTACGCGCTGCCCGCCGTCGTCCGCATCACCACCCAGGGCCTGCGCCAGGTCGACCCCGCCGCGATGGAATCGGCCCGCTCCATGGGCGCCACCACCGGCCAGCAACTGCGCCAGGTCCAGCTCCCGCTCGCCCGCCCGGCCCTGCTGCTCGCCGTCAACCAGGGCGTCGTCCTGGTCCTCGCCGTCGTCATCATCGGCGGCCTCGTCGGCGGCGGCGCCCTCGGCTACGACGTGATCGCGGGCCTCGCCCGGGGTGAACTCGCCACCGGCCTCGTGGCCGGCGCGGCGATCGTCTGCCTCGGCCTCATGCTCGACCGCGTCACCCAGCCGACGGAACGCCGCTCCACCGGAAAGGGGGCCTGAACCATGCGAGGCCCTTTCAGCAACCGCCCCTTCAGTAGCCGTCCCTCCAACAACCGACTCTTCGGCAACCGACTCTTCAGCACGCGCCGTCGCAGGACGCTGGCGGCCGTCGCCGGGGCCGGTGCCCTGCTGGTGGTCACCGGCTGTGGCGCCGCCGACATGACCAAGCAGTCCTCCCCGTACGCCAATGCCCACGGCGCCAAGACGGTGACCCTCTCCGTCCAGTCCTGGGTCGGCGCCCAGGCCAACGTCGCCGTCGCCCAGTACCTCCTGGAGCACGAACTCGGCTACCGCGTCGACACCGTCCAGGTCGACGAGATCCCCGCCTGGGACGCCCTCAGCCAGGGCCGCGTCGACGCGATCCTGGAGGACTGGGGCCACCCCGACCAGGAGGCCCGCTACGTCAAGGACAAGAAGACGATCGTGAACGGCGGCGACCTCGGCGTCACCGGACACATCGGCTGGTTCGTCCCGACGTACTTCGCCAAGCAGCACCCCGACGTCACGAACTGGAAGAACCTCAACAAGTACGCCTCCCAGCTGAAGACCGCCGAGAGCGGCGGCAAGGGCCAGCTCCTGGACGGCTCCCCGTCCTACGTCACCAACGACAAGGCGCTGGTCAAGAACCTGAAGCTGAACTACCAGGTCGTCTTCTCCGGCTCCGAAGCCGCTCAGATCACCCAGATCAAGCAGTTCGCCAAGCAGAAGAAGCCCTTCCTGACCTACTGGTACCAGCCGCAGTGGCTCTTCAAGAAGGTGCCCATGACGGAAGTGAAGCTGCCGCCGTACAAGGACGGCTGCGACGCCGACCCGGACGCGATCACCTGCGCCTACCCGAAGACGCCGCTGCAGAAGTACCTCAACGCCGACTTCTCCAAGGACGGCGGCAAGGCCGCGGCCCTCCTGAAGAACTTCCGCTGGACGACGGAGGACCAGAACGAGGTCTCCCTCATGATCGCCGAGCAGAAGCTCACCCCGGAGCAGGCCGCCAAGAAGTGGGTCGACCGCCACCGCTCCACGTGGCAGGCCTGGCTCCCCAAGTAACCCCACATCCGGACCAACTCCCCGCCCCCCGAGGCGTGGCCGCCCCACCGACGGGGCAGGTTCCTCATTGCCGGGTGCCCCTCCTGACGGGGGCACCCGGCGCCATCTTTCCTCCCGGGGCATCTCGTCCATCGGGAGCGACGTTGGGTGCGGCGCTGGGAGCGCCACCGGGAGCGGCGCCCGTACTGGTGCCGACACCCAACCGGCACCGGCATTGGTGCCAATGTGCCGCTCAGCGGAGCTGGTCCGCGATCTCCCGCAGCGCCGCGGTCGCCCTGCGCTGCAGGCCCGGCCCGAACGTGATCCGCGTCGCCCCCAACTCGCCCCACTCCCGCAGCGAAGGCCCACCCGGCGGCGCCCCCACGTTCACCGGCCCCTCGATCCCGGCCCGCAGCCGCGGCAGCACCTCGGCCGGCGCACCGATCGGATACACGCAGTCCGCCCCGGCATCGACGTACAGGCGGGCCCGCTCGATGGCCTCCCCGACCGGATCCGCCGCACCCCGGATGAACGTGTCGATGCGCGCGTTCAGCACGACCTCCTCACCGGCCACCGCCCGCACCTCGGCCAGCCAGTCCGCGTGCCGCGCCGCGTCCTTGAGCCCCGTACCCGCCCGGCCACCGGCACCGGCACCGGCAGCAGCACCAGCCCCGGAACCACTGTCCGCCGGCTCCGATTCCTCCAGGTTGCAGCCGACCGCCCCCGTCGCGAGCAGCCGCTCCACCAGCTCCTTCGGGGCCATCCCGTACCCGCCCTCGATGTCCGCCGACACCGGGACCGACACCGACCGCACGATCCGGGCCACCGCCGCGAACATCTCCTCCGCCGGCGTCCGCCCGTCCTCGTACCCGAGCGACGCCGCGACCCCCGCGCTCGGCGTCGCCAGGGCAGGGAACCCCGCTTCCTCGAAGACCCGCGCACTGGCCGCGTCCCACGGTCCGGGCAGCACGAGCGGATCGGCGGGGGAGCGCCCGTGATGCAGCGCGCGGAACGTCTCGACGGCACTCACCAGGCCGGCCCTCCAGGCTCGATACGCCGGCTGACCATCAGCCGGTTCCAACTGTTGATGACCGTGATCACCCCGAGAAGATGCGCGAGTTCGGCCTCGTCGAAATACTTCGCGGCCTGCTCGAACACGTCGTCCGGCACGAACCCGTCCGTCAGCACCGTCACCGCCTCGGTCAGCGCCAGCGCCGCCCGCTCCCGCTCGCTGTAGAGCTCGCCGGCCTCCCGCCACGCGTTCAGCAACGCGATCCGCTCGGCCCCCTCCCCGTTCTTCTCCACCGCGACATCGACGTGCATGTCCAGGCAGAACGCGCACGCGTTGATCTGCGACGCCCGGATCATCACCAACTCGGCGAGCACGGGATCCCCGAGCCCCTTCTTCGCCGCCGCCCCCAAAGCCACCATCGCGTCCCGCACCTGTGGCGCCAACACGGTGGTGCGAGCCGTCACTTGGCGGCCGCCGGCTTGTAGTGCCCCGCGACCATCCGCGTCGACACCCCGAACCGGTTCCAGGCGTTGATCGTCGTGATCGCCGCGATCAACTGCGCCAGCTCCTCCTCCCCGTACAGCCGCGCCGCCTCCTCGTACACGTCGTCCGGCACGAACCCGTCCGTCAGCACCGTGATCGCCTCCGTCAGCGCGAGCGCCGCCACCTCCTTCGCCGTGTAGAAGTGCTTCGACTCCTCCCACGCACTGAGCTGCACGATCCGCTCCACGCTCTCCCCGGCGGCCAGCGCGTCCTTGCTGTGCATGTCGACACAGAACGCGCAGTGGTTGATCTGCGACGCCCGGATCTTGACCAGCTCGTACGTCACCGGATCCAGCCCCTTACGGGCTGCCGCGTCCAGCCGGACCATCGCCTTGTAGACCTCCGGCGCATGCCGCGCCCAGTCCAGCCGCGGGCTGTGCTCGTGCACCAGGGCGCGACCCGCCCCCGCGTCGGCCCCGCCGCCACCGTCCCGCGCCGCACCGCTCTCGCCGGCCTCGTTCATCCCGTTCACCTGGTCCGTCTCGCTCGTGGTCATGCCACGACCCTACGAACGCATTAGCCCAGGGGTATGGTCCATTTCCATGGAGGATTCCTGGGCCACTTCGGCCTCCCGGCAGGCACTCGGCATCGACCTGCACATCGAGCCCACGGGCTCCGGCCTGCGCCGCGGCCTCACCGACGCGCTCCGCGAAGCCGTCCGCAGCGGCCGCCTCGCCCCCGGCACCCGCCTGCCGTCCTCCCGCACCCTCGCCGTCGACCTCGGCATCGCCCGCAACACCGTCGCCGACTCCTACGCCGACCTTGTGGCCGAAGGCTGGCTCACCGCCCGCCAGGGCTCCGGCACCCGCGTCGCCGAACGCCCCGTGGAAGCCCCCCGCCCACCCCGCGCCCCCGCCCGCCGCACCACGGGCTCCCCGCGCCACAACCTCGACCCCGGCAGCCCCGACCTCGCCTCCTTCCCCCGCGCCGAATGGCTCAAGGCGGCCCGCCGCGCCCTGACCGCCGCCCCGAACGACGCCCTCGGCTACGGCGACCCCCGCGGCCGCCCCGAACTCCGCAGCGCCCTCGCCGGCTACCTCGCCCGCGCCCGCGGCGTCCACGCCGACCCCGACCGCATCGTCATCTGCGCCGGCTTCGTCCACGGCCTACGGCTCCTCGGCGAGGTCCTCCACCGTCGGGGCGTCCGGGACGTCGCCGTGGAGAGCTACGGCCTCGACGCCCACTGGGACATCCTCACCCGCACGTCCCTCCGCACCCACCCCCTCCCACTGGACGAACTCGGCACGAACACCGTCGAGTTGGATGCCCACCCCGTTCTTCCCTCTCCCACCCGCCACGCCCCCACCCCCGCGCCTGCCGGCACCCCGGCCCCCTCCCGGCGCTCCACCTCCCCCTCGCTCCTCCCGGCCGTGGGTGCGGTTCTGCTGACTCCCGCCCACCAGTTCCCCATCGGCGTCCCCCTCCACCCGGACCGGCGTGCCGCCGTCGTCGACTGGGCCCGCCGCACCGGCGCTCTGATCCTCGAGGACGACTACGACGGCGAGTTCCGCTACGACCGGCAGCCCGTCGGCGCCCTCCAAGGCCTGGACCCCGACCGCGTCGTCTACCTCGGCACCGCGAGCAAGTCCCTGGCCCCGGGCCTGCGCCTCGGCTGGATGGTGCTGCCCGAGTCCGTCGCCCAGGAGGTCGCCGACGCGAAGGGCCCCAGCGACTGGTCCTGCGGCGTCCTCGACCAGCTCACCCTCGCCGAGTTCCTGAACTCCGGTGCCTACGACCGCCACCTGCGCAGCGCCCGCCTCCGCTATCGCCGCCGCCGCGACCAACTCGTCGAAGCCCTCGCGGAACGCGCGCCCACCGTCCACGCCACCGGAATCGCCGCCGGCCTCCACGCCGTCCTCCAACTTCCGCCCGGAACCGAACAGTCCGTGGTCCGTGCCGCCGCCTGGCAGAGCCTCGGCGTCACCGGTCTCTCCACCTACCGCCACCCCCACGCCGCCCCGTCCGTACCTCGCCCCGACGCCCTGGTGGTCGGCTACGGAACCCCCGCCGACCACGCCTGGTCCGGTGCCCTCGACGCCCTGTGCAGGGTGCTGCCGTAGACGCCGGACCCAGCACCAGGCCAGGCCTAAGCCGGAGCCGGAGCCGGCGCTGGACTGGAGCCGGGCAACCGAGGCGGCAGCGCTCAGTCCCTCACCCGCACCGGATCCACCTCCTCGACTCCCGGCGCCTCCCCGAACCGCGCCAGCGCGAGCGCCCCTGCCACCGCCACCACGAACCCCGTCACCGCCAGCCACTCCAGCCCGGGCCGCGTCCGATCGCCCAGCCACACCACACCCACCAACGCGGGCCCCACCGTCTCCCCGACGACCATCCCGGCCGTGGCCACCGTCACCGAGCCCCGCTGGAGCGCCGACGTCAGCAGCAGGAAGGCCGCACCCCCGCCCACCAGCAGCGCATACAGCGCCGGATTGGTCAGCAATGCTCCCGGCGACAGTTCATCGATGAGCCGCACGCTCACCTCGACCACCCCGAACCCGAAGCCCGCCCCCAATCCCAACGCGAGCGCCCGCCCCCGCCCCGGCAGCCGGCCCGCCACCGCCCCGAGCCCCAGAACGCCCACCGCCACCCCGAGCATGGCGAACCGCAGCGCGTCCGAACCGGCCTGATCGCCCTCCGCACCCGACGCCAGACCCAACATCGCGAGCCCCGCGCACACGGCCCCGACCGCACCCCACTCCGCCCCGCTCAACCGCACCCGCAGCAACCGGGCCGCCACGACGGCCGTGACGGCCAAGCTCGCGGCCAGCGCCGCGCCGACGGCGTAGATGGGCAGCGACCGCAGCGCCACGACCTGCAGCACGAACCCGAGGCCGTCGAGGGCGAGTCCCGCCAGATACCGCCACTGCCGCAACGCCCGTACCAGGAGCGCCGGATCGACTCCCGACCCCGTCCCCGGTGCCGTGGCCTGCGCCGCCATCGCCTGAAGCACGGACGCTGTCCCGAAGCACAACGCGGAACCCAGCGCACAAATCATTCCAATAGGCACGGAGCGACCCTAGAGGAACGATGCGGACCCCACCCTCGGAGCCATGGTGCGGACCACCGACGTGTTCTTCTACGCTGGCCGCCGACAATCACCGACCGTGGCGAACTGGGCCGTGAATTCAGTGCGCCGCATCATGCGGGCGCCGGCCTTCCGCACTCGGACGGCGCCGGTGGAACGGGGGAGCTCAACCAATGGCGGAGAACAGACGACGACTGCGGTCCAGCACGGTCGTGCTCGGCGGCATGGGCGTGCTCGCGACAGCCCTGACCTCGTGCGGATCCGAGCCGGACCGGCGCTGCGTCGACCGCGACAGCTACGACGTGGTCAACGGCTACAAGGTCGTCAGCGACCAGTACTGCAAGTCCGGTTCGAGCTCGGCCGGCAAGGGGCGCAAGACCGGAACGGGCGGCAGCGCTAGCGGCACCAGCCGCGGCAGCCGGGTCGACGGCGACTGGTACTACGACGCCGACGTCAGCGGCCGGTACGCCGACTACGGCACCTTCAGCCGCAGCGAGGCCGTCGACCGGGGAGGCTTCGGCTGCTCGGGCTCCGGCTCCGGAGGCGGCTGATCCCACCATGGAACGCCACACGATAGAACCCCGCGACGGTTGGCAGCAGACCGTCGAGGAGCAGGGGCTCATCTACCCCCTGACCCGCTACCCGGACGACTCCCTGCGCCCGTACTGGGACGAGAGCGCCTACTACGCGTTCTCGTTGCCCGAGGTCGAGGCGCTGGAGGAGGTCGTCGAAGAACTCCACGAGATGTCCCTGGCCGCGGCCGAGCACCTCGTCAGCCAGGACCGCCTCGCCGACCTCGGCATCACGGACCCCCGCCTGGCCGACCTGGTCCGCGAGTCCTGGCGCCGGCGCGACGAACTGCCCTCCGTCTACGGGCGGTTCGACCTCCACTACGACAGTCGCACCGGGGCCCCGGCGAAACTGCTGGAGTACAACGCCGACACCCCCACCTCCCTCATCGAGGCCGCGGGCCCGCAGTGGTTCTGGATGGAGGAACGCTTCCCGGGCGCCGACCAGTGGAACTCCCTTCACGAACGACTCGTCGACGCCTGGAAGAAGCAGGCCGCACTGCTCCCGCCCGGCAGCCCCCTGTACTTCGCGCACTCCGCCGCCGATGAACTCGGCGAGGACCTCATGACCGTGGCGTACCTCCGGGAGACCGCCGAACAGGCCGGCCTGGACACGGAAGCGATCTCCGTCGAGGACATCGGCTGGGACCGGCTGTCACGCCGCTTCGTGGACAAGAAGCTCCGCTTCATCCGCAGCTGCTTCAAGCTCTACCCCTGGGAGTGGCTCACCACGGACCGGTTCGCCCCGCACGTCCTCGACACGCTCGACAACGGCGGCGGCACCGGCACCACCCTCTGGATCGAACCCGCCTGGAAGATGCTCCTCTCCAACAAGGCACTCCTCGCCGTGCTCTGGGAACTCTTCCCCGGCCACCCGAACCTTCTGCCGGCCTACCTGGACGGGCCCCGAGAACTCGCCGACACCACCGGCTACGTGACCAAGCCGCTCCTCGGGCGCGAAGGAGCGGGCGTCACCCTCCACGAAGCGGGCGCACAGGATCCGGCTCCAAAGTCACGCGACGAGGCCTGCTGCTACCAGGAGCTGATGCCTCTGCCCGACTTCGACGGCAACCGTGTCGTCCTCGGCGCCTGGGTCGTCGAGAACGAAGCGGCCGGCCTCGGAATCCGTGAGTCCGCGGGCCTGGTCACGGACGAGTACGCCCGCTTCCTGCCCCACGTCATCCTCTAGCCGCCGACCGGACCGGAGGGGCTCGCCGGCCCGCCCGACGCGAGGGCGGGCCGGGACTTCTGCACTCTTCAGTTGTCAAGGAACGACGGATATCTCCGGGCGCCGCCGATCACGCGCCGAGTACCGCACGGAGCTGGTCGAGCCCCCAGTCCAGGTCCTCCTTACTGATCACCAGGGGCGGGGCGATCCGGATCGTGGAGCCGTGGGTGTCCTTCACCAGGACGCCCCGGTCCATCAACTTCTCCGAGATCTCCCGGCCCGTACCGTGCGACGGATCGATGTCGACACCCGCCCAGAGCCCGCGCCCGCGCACCTGCGCCACCTTGCCCGCCCCGGCCAGCAGGCCCAGCACCGCGTGCAGGTGGTCCCCGAGTTCCGCGGCCCGCTTCTGGAACTCCCCGGTCCGCAGCATCGCGATCACCTCCAGCGCGACCGCGCAGGCCAGCGGATTCCCGCCGAACGTCGATCCGTGCTCGCCCGGCCGGAAGACACCCAGCACCTCCTCGCTCGACACGACCGCCGACACCGGGACCACACCGCCGCCGAGCGCCTTGCCCAGCACGTAGACGTCGGGCACCACGCCCTCGTGCTCACAGGCGAACGTCCGGCCCGTGCGACCCAGCCCGGACTGGATCTCGTCCGCCATGAACAGCACGTTCCGCTCGCGCGTCAGCTCCCGGACCCCGGTGAGATAGCCGGGCGGTGGGACCAGGACGCCGGCCTCCCCCTGGATCGGCTCCAGCAGCACCGCCACGGTGTCCTCCGTCACCGCGTCCCGCAGAGCCGCCAGATCCCCGTAGGGCACGATGTCGAACCCCGGCGTGTACGGACCGAAGTCGGCCCGCGCCTCCGGATCCGTGGAGAAGCTGACGATCGTCGTCGTCCGCCCGTGGAAGTTGTCGCTCGCGACCACGATCCGGGCCCGGCCGTCCGGCACGCCCTTCACCCGGTACCCCCACTTGCGGGCGGTCTTCACCGCCGTCTCGACCGCCTCCGCCCCCGTGTTCATCGGCAGCACCATCTCCATGCCGCACAGCTCGGCGAGCTCCGTGCAGAACTCCGCGAACCGGTCGTGATGGAACGCCCGGGAGGTCAGCGTGACCCGCTCCAGCTGGGCCTTCGCCGCCTCGATCAGCCGGCGGTTCCCGTGCCCGAAATTGAGCGCCGAGTATCCGGCGAGCATGTCGAGGTAGCGGCGCCCCTCGACATCCGTCATCCAGGCCCCGTCCGCCGTGGCGACGACGACCGGCAGCGGGTGGTAGTTGTGCGCGCTGTGGGCGTCCGAGGAGCTGATGTAGCTCTCCGTGGCGGCCCGCGCGTCTTCAGCGGGGGGAGGAGTCACAGAAGTCACGGGATCTCCGTTCTGACGGCACTGAAAGCCTTTCGGCTGATACGGCGCGAGACGGGTGCGTGGCCCCTTCCTATCGTCGCTCGCATGGTGGACGTGGAAACCTCGCGCGGCGGCGAGCCCGGTACTGTGATCCCAGGGCCGTGACTGGCGCGCTGGGATGGGACCGACCATCGGGGAGCGGCTCGGGAACGATGTGCCGTGCGCCTGGGCCGAACCGTGAACCGACCGCGTCCGGAGGCAGCCCGATGACTGATCTGACCCCTGAATCCACCGCATACCGCGCCGCTCTCGACGTCATCCGGGGCGTGGAGCCCCGTGTCGCCGACGCCATCGGCCAGGAGCTCACCGACCAGCGCGAGATGCTCAAGCTGATCGCCTCCGAGAACTACGCGTCCCCGGCCACGCTGCTGACCATGGGCAACTGGTTCAGCGACAAGTACGCCGAGGGCACCGTCGGCCGCCGCTTCTACGCCGGCTGCCGCAATGTCGACACGGTGGAGTCCCTCGCCGCCGAGCACGCCCGTGAGCTCTTCGGCGCCCAGCACGCCTACGTCCAGCCGCACTCCGGCATCGACGCCAACCTCGTCGCCTTCTGGGCCGTGCTCGCCGACCGTGTCGAGGCGCCCTTCCTGGCGAAGACAGGCGTCCGCCAGATCAACGACCTGACCGACGCCGACTGGGCCGAGCTGCGCCAGGCCTTCGGCAACCAGCGCATGCTCGGCATGTCCCTGGACGCGGGCGGCCACCTCACCCACGGCTTCCGCCCCAACATCTCCGGCAAGATGTTCGACCAGCGCTCCTACGGCACCGACCCGGCCACCGGCCTGATCGACTACGAGGCGCTGCGCGCACAGGCCCGCGAGTTCAAGCCGCTGATCATCGTCGCCGGCTACTCGGCCTACCCCCGCCTGGTGAACTTCCGCATCATGCGGGAGATCGCGGACGAGGTCGGCGCCACGCTGATGGTCGACATGGCGCACTTCGCCGGCCTCGTCGCCGGAAAGGTACTCACCGGCGACTTCGACCCGGTGCCGCACGCCCAGATCGTCACGACCACCACCCACAAGTCGCTGCGCGGCCCGCGCGGCGGCATGGTGCTCTGCGACGACTCCCTCAAGGACCAGGTCGACCGAGGCTGCCCGATGGTCCTCGGCGGCCCCCTGCCCCACGTCATGGCCGCCAAGGCCGTCGCTCTGGCCGAGGCCCGGCGCCCCGAGTTCCGCACCTACGCCCAGGCCGTCGTCGACAACGCCCGAGCCCTCGCCGAAGGCCTCACCCGCCGCGGCGCCACCCTGGTCACCGGCGGCACGGACAATCACCTGAATCTGATCGATGTCGCCACCTCCTACGGTCTGACCGGCCGCCAGGCCGAGTCCGCGCTCCTTGACTCCGGCATCGTCACCAACCGCAACGCCATCCCGGCCGACCCGAACGGCGCCTGGTACACCTCCGGCATCCGCATCGGCACGCCCGCCCTGACCACCCGCGGTCTGGGCACCGCCGAGATGGACGAGATCGCCGCCCTGATGGACCGCGTCCTGGCGGCGGCAGAGCCCGGCACCACCAGCAAGGGCACCCAGTCCAAGGCCCAGCACGTCCTGGACGCCAAGATCTCCGACGAGGTGGCCCACCGGGCCGCCGACCTGCTCGCAGGCTTCCCGCTCTACCCGACCGTCGACCTCACCTGATCCCGGTTCCGGTGCACCGGGCTCCCTCCGGCCGGTCCGGAGACGGGCTCGGTGCACCGGGACGTCGGCACTCCTGAGCAGCGGGCCGGCCCGGCAGGGAACGCCAGCTTCATATGTCCCGCAGCTCCTGACGCGGGCCGTGCTCTCTGCGCCGGCGCACCTCCGCCACCCTGCTGGGCAAGCCGGAGACCAGAGGCCGCAGCAGCAGCCCCAACGCGGCACCGGCCAGCACGCCGGGCACCACCCACCACCAGCCGACTGCCACTGCGTCGGGCGCCGATCCGGCGGCCTGGGCCGGAGTACTCGTCGCCGGGTGGTCAGGCTTCGCCATCGTGCGATTGCGGGACGGCTCGGCAGCAGGCGCGACGGGGTCCTTGCCGCCCGGCGACCGTTTCCCCATGACCCCGAGCTCGTGCATCAGAGACCGCAGCTCTGCGGGCTTGTCAGCGGTGTGCCAGATCCCGGTCAACCCGTTCATGTCGGTCGACGTGTGGATCCAGACCTCCTTGCTGCCCGGCGTGTCCGGATAGACGCGGTCCACGCGCCACGGCTGTGTGTCGTGGAGCAGCCACGTCACATTGAGCTGCCTGCCGGTACCGACCCCCAGGCCCGGCGGTAACGCCCCTTTGGTCTCACCCGGCTCCCCGAGCAGCCGGGCCAGCCGCTCGTAGTCCTTGTCGCTGAAATAGAGCGACGCGCTTTCCTTGCTCTCGGGTGACACGACCAGGACGCTCGTCGGCCCGCCCGCCGAGGCCTGAGCCGTGCCCCACAGCACCAGTCCCAGCGCGGCCGCCAGCGCTGTGAACAGGGCGGCCAGATTCCGTACCGCACGCATACGATCCCCCCAGTCGACCAACCGGCACGGCCCCTCCGAACCGGTTCACTTCTGGTACACCGCTCGCGGCGTCCAGGTTCCGCACGCCGCGGGCTCTTCTTCCCGCCCGACGGAGCCAGCGGCAACAGCGGCAAAGCCGTGGCCCCGCTGCTGCCCTCTCACAGGCTTCCGCCGCGATCGTCCGTGGAGCGTGCGATCTTCAGCGCCCTCCCCTCGGAAGCCACCCCCTCCAAACGCAGCGTGAGATGCGCGCCGTGTGACCACAGCAGGGCTGGCCCGGCCGTCGGCTGTGCCTGATGCCAACGCTGTCCCCGACCGTCGAGCAGCTGGAAACTCGCCCGGCGCTCCTGGGCGAACCACAGCCCGGACTCCCGGCCCACCGACACCTGGTCCGGAGGATCCGAGACGGTCGTGGTGAACCCGATGTCCAGACGGGCAGGGAACTCGTCGAGACGTATCATGCGGTCGTCCTTCCGCCAGCAGAGGCTGACCACCGGGCGGTCGCCCGGCGCGTACGTCACGGCGATCGAGTCGGGCGACCCCAGCTCGGCCGGGACCAGGGGGCGGAACCCCGCCTTCACCACGGCTTCGTCCATGGCGAGCGGCGCACCACACCCGCGGTCCTGAGCGTCCGGTGCCGGAGCCGGTGATGTCGACGGCGCGTAGTGGATCTCGATCCCGCCGAAGCCGAACCAGTCGTAGACGGCAGCCCGGACCTGCGGCGTGAGCACGACGACCGCCGCCACACCGCACAGGGCGGCGGTGAGCAGCCGCCACCGCTGCCGAGCCCATCGCACTGTCCGACGCGCTCGCTCACGAGGCCCCGGTGGCCCCACGGCGGACGCCGGCACTTGCTCGGCGATGATCTGTGCCAGCACGCGCTCCGCCATGGTCTCGCCCACGCCGTCCGGACCGTTCATGAACCGTCCCAGCGCGCGCAGCTCCTCCGGGAGCTCCGGGCGCTCATCGCGAGGCTCGCTCATGTCTGGCACCTCCCTTCCCCGGCCGCGGTGCCGGGACTCGCGAAGTCGTGTGGCCCGCCGGCAGCAGCTGTCCCAGCTTGCGCAGTGCGCGATTGAGCCGGGACTTGACCGTGCCACGCGGCCAGCCCAGAGCCTGAGCCGTCTCCGCTTCGTCCATCTCGAGCAGATAGCGGTGCACGACCACCAGCCGGTGCTCCTCGGTCAGCAGATCCAGAGCAGCCAGCAGCTCGGCGCGGCGCTCCACCTCGACCGCCGCGACCGCAGGATCCGCCGACTCCGGTATCAACGGCTCGGCCTCGACCATCGCTGCTTCCCGACCGGCGACCGACCGCTGCCGGCCCGCCGTCCGCACTGTGTTCCTTGTCTCATTGGCGACGATCTTCAACAGCCACGGCTTGAAAGCCGAGCCGTCCTTGAACCGTCCCAAGCTGCGATACGCCTTGAAGAAGGACTGCTGTACGACATCCTCGGCATCGGCCCCCGCGCCCAGCGCCTTCGCTGCTCGCAGGGCGATGCCGGTGAAAGCGCGAACCAGCTCCGCGTACGCCTCCGGCTCTCCGGCGCGCACACGGGCGATCACCGCACCTTCGTCGACGACGCGGCCCACCTCCAGGACTTCCCCCGGTGTCCTCACACGCTTGATACACCGGTCGACGGTGATCGGTTCCCACTCGGTACGCCCGAGTTCTCACGGTCCGTCACGCCGCGTGCCGGCCGGACCCGCGGATTCCCTCACGCGACGCCCGCACGTCGCGAACCTGACCCCGAGCAATGAGAGACACCTGAGAGAATGAGGGCATGGCCTCTGATCGTCCCCGCGTGCTCTCCGGAATCCAGCCCACCGCAGGCTCGTTCCACCTCGGCAATTACCTCGGTGCGGTCCGCCAGTGGGTGGCGCTGCAGGAGTCCCACGACGCCTTCTACATGGTGGTGGACCTGCACGCGATCACTGTCCCGCAGGACCCCTCGGAACTGCGTGCGAACACCCGGCTCGCCGCCGCGCAGCTCCTCGCCGCAGGACTCGATCCGGACCGGTGCACGCTCTTCGTCCAGAGCCACGTCCCCGAGCACGCTCAGCTCGGCTGGGTCATGAACTGCCTCACGGGGTTCGGCGAGGCGAGCCGCATGACGCAGTTCAAGGACAAGTCCGCCAAGCAGGGGGCGGACCGCGCCACGGTCGGCCTCTTCACGTACCCGATCCTGCAGGTCGCGGACATCCTCCTCTACCAGGCCCACCAGGTGCCGGTCGGTGAGGACCAGCGGCAGCACATCGAGCTCACGCGTGACCTGGCAGAGCGCTTCAACGGCCGCTTCGGCGAGACCTTCACCGTCCCGGCGCCGTACATCCTGAAGGAGACGGCGAAGATCTACGACCTTCAGGACCCGTCGATCAAGATGAGCAAGTCGGCGTCGACGCCGAAGGGCCTCATCAACCTCCTCGACGAGCCGAAGGTCACCGCGAAGAAGGTCAAGAGCGCGGTCACCGACACCGAGACCGTCATCCGCTACGACGCGGAGAACAAGCCGGGCGTCAGCAACCTGCTCAGCATCTACTCCACCCTCACCGGCACCGGTATCCCGGAACTGGAGCAGAAGTACGAGGGCAAGATGTACGGTGCGCTGAAGACGGACCTGGCCGAGGTCATGGTGGACTTCGTGACTCCGTTCCGGACCCGCACGCAGGAGTACCTGGACGACCCGGAGACGCTCGACTCGATCCTGGCCAAGGGCGCGGAGAAGGCGCGGGCCGTCGCCGCCGAGACGCTCGCCCAGGCGTACGAAAAGGTCGGCTTCCTGCCCGCCAAGCACTGAGCCCGCACCGGCTGCACGCCCGCCCGCCCACCAGACGACGACAGGAGTATGACGTGGGGACCGTAACGATCGGTGTCTCGATCGCGGTCCCGGAGCCTCACGGCAGCCTGCTCCAGGAGCGGCGTGCGGGCTTCGGTGACCCCGCGGCACACGGCATTCCCACGCACATCACCCTGCTCCCGCCGACCGAGGTGGAGAGCGGGGACCTGGCGGCGATCGAGGCGCATCTGACGGAGGTGGCGTCCGCCGGGCGCCCCTTCGCGATGCGTCTGTCCGGGACGGGAACGTTCCGTCCTCTGTCACCCGTCGTGTTCGTACAGGTCGTCGAGGGCGCCGAGGCCTGTACTTGGCTGCAGAAGCAGGTGCGCGACGCCTCGGGTCCCGTCGCACGAGAGCTGCAGTTCCCGTACCACCCCCACGTGACCGTGGCGCACGGCATCGCCGAGGAAGCGATGGACCGCGCGTTCGCGGAGCTGGCCGACTACGAGGCGGCCTGGCCGTGCACCGGCTTCGCCCTGTACGAGCAGGGGGCCGACGGCGTGTGGCGGCGCCTGCGGGATTTCACCTTCGGTAAGTCGCCGCTGCCCGCGCAGGCGCCCGGACGCTCGATGCGTTCCCGTCGCCTGCGCGCGAGCTGAGACTCCGCGGACTCCCGGATCAGACCGGGAGCCTGCGGAACACAGGCCGCGGTACGTGCCGCAGCGCTGACATGATCACGCGCAGCGCACCCGGCACCCACACCGTCTCCGACCTGCGGCGCAACCCCGTCTCGATGGCCAGGGCGACCGCTTCGGGCGTCGTCGCCATCGGGGCCTCGTCCAGGCCGGCCGTCATCTTCGACCGCACGAATCCGGGCCGCACCACCATGACGTGCACGCCGGTGCCGTGGAGCGCGTCGCCCAGGCCCTGAGCGAAGGCGTCGAGGCCGGCCTTGCTCGATCCGTAGATGAAGTTGGCCCGGCGGGCGCGCTCGCCCGCGACGGACGACAGGACGACGAGCGAGCCGTGGCCCTGGGCCTGCAGGGCCCGGGCACAGATGAGTCCGGCCGACACGGCGCCGGTGTAGTTGGTCTGGGCGACCCGTACCGCCGACAGCGGTTCACCCTCGTCGTGGGCCTGGTCGCCGAGGATGCCGAAGGCCATCAGCACCATGTCGATGTCGCCCTCGGCGAAGACCTTGCCGAGCACCTCCTCGTGCGCCTCCGAGTCGAGGGCGTCGAACGAGACGGTCCGGGCATCGGCCCCCATCCGGCGCAGCTCGGCCGCCGCGCTGTCGAGAGCGGGGGAGGGGCGGCCCGCCAGCCACACGGTACGAGTGCGGCGCGTGACGAGCCGACGGGCGGTGGCGAGCGCGATCTCCGACGTGCCGCCGAGGATGAGCAGGGACTGGGGAGTTCCGAAGGCGTCCTTCATGAGATCCAAACTCCAATGATTCGAGGCACGGAACGCGGTGGCGCGCCGGGTCGGAGGCCGACCATGTCTCGGTCGGGGGAATTCGACGAGGCGGATCCGGAACCTGTGCGGGCCGAGCGGTGTATCAGAAGTGACACCGGCGCGGAGGGCCCGCGCCGGCGAAGGGGGCAGTCACATGGCAGGTCTGGTGGGGACGGGGAGCCGTACGGATCTCGTCGCTCGGGCCCGGGAGTTGAGGGCTGTCGCAGGTGGCGGCAGCGCCGGGCGAGGCGGCTTCGGCGGCGAAGCCGCACGGGGTGGAGGCTCGCGTGTGAGTCTGCGTATCCCGACTGCGGACGCGCCGGTGGCGCGAGCGTCGGGGCTCACAGCTCCAGGCGTCGGGACAGGTCGGAGCGGAAGACGCCTCGCGGGTCCAGACGGGCCCGGAGCGCGCGGAAGTCCGTCAGACGCGGATACATCGAGGACAGGAGATCGGGCCTGAGGCGAGAGTCCTTCGCGAGATAGACGCGCCCGCCCGCGGCCGCCACGTCCTCGTCGAGTTCGTCGAGGAAGGAGCCGAGACCGGGCAGGTTCGCCGGGATGTCCAGGGCCAGGGTCCAGCCCGGCATCGGGAAGGAGAGCCAGCCCGGATCCGCTTCGCCGAAGCGCTTGAGGACCGCGAGGAAGGAGGGGCATCGCCGGTCGGAAATGCGCTGCACGATGCGGCGGAGGGAATCCTCCGCTCTGTATCCGACGACGAACTGGTACTGGACGAATCCGCTGCGCCCGTAGATGCGGTTCCAGTGCGGGACGCCGTCGAGGGGGTGGAAGAACGTGGACAGCTTCTGGAGTTCGCCGACACGGGACTTGGGGGCCTTGCGGAACCACAGCTCGTTGAAGGCGCCGACCGTCGTGCGGCCCAGCAGCCCCTCCGGCAGGAAGGAGGGAGCCGCGGGGAGCCGGCCCGGACGGAAGGAGAGAGGGGAGCGGCGCCTGCGCGAGGGCAAGGCATCCAACGGGGCGTGGTCGCCGCGGGTGAGCACGGAACGGCCCAACGAGGCGCCCCGGGCCAGGAGATCGATCCAGGCCACCGAGTAGCGGTACTGGTCGTCCGTGGCGGTCAGTCGGGCCATCAGGTCGTCGAGGTCGGCGGCACGTTCGGTGTCGACCGACATCAACGAGGTCTCGACCGGCAGCAGTTGGATCGTGGCGGTGAGGATGATCCCGGTCAGCCCCATGCCGCCGGCCGTGGCATCGAACAGCTCACTGCCTCGCTCGACGATATGGACCTGGCCGTCGGCCGTGAGCAGTTCCAGAGCCAGTACATGGCGTGAGAAGGAACCCGACACGTGGTGGTTCTTGCCGTGGATGTCGGCGCCGATCGCGCCGCCGACCGTGACATAACGCGTGCCCGGCGTCACCGGGACGAACCAGCCCAGAGGGAGGAGCACTTCCATCAGCCGGTGCAGCGAGACACCCGCGTCGCACAGGACGGTGCCGGCAGAGGCGTCGATGGCATGGATGCGGTCGAGGCCGGTCATGTCCAGGACCGCGCCACCCGCGTTCTGGGCAGCATCGCCGTAGGCCCGGCCCAGGCCGCGAGCGATCCCGCCCCGGCGCCCAGGGGCTCCGCACTCGCGGACGGCGGCCACCGCCTCTTCGTAGGAGCGGGGGCGGATCAGGTGTGCGGACGTGGGTGCGGTGCGACCCCAGCCGGTGACCGGCACGGAGTCGTAGCCGGGACTCGATGCGGGGCGGGGCACGGAGCGCGAGGGCGTGGAGTGCGGTGGCGCGTCCGCGTCCGAGGATGCGGCTGCCGATGCGGATTCGGACGGCGGCGAAGTCACGAGGGGGGATGCGGAAGCAGCGGCGGAGACGGGGGTGGAGACAGGGTCGGCAGCCATGGGGGTGACCGTATCGCCCCATAAAGAGAGCTTTGCTCTGAATCCGGCGATTGCTCACCGAAATGAGTGATTGATCGGGTGTCATACAAAATTGCCCGAGTTTATTGATGTTTTGGGATTCAGAGTGAGCCACATGGACGACATGGATCGCCGATTGCTTTCGGCACTTCGGGACTGTGGCAGGGACCGGCGCGTGGCGACGGCCGCGCGAGCGCTGTCCTGGGCCGGCGAGCATGGCGCGCTCTGGCTGGCGGCCGGGCTGGTGGGGGCGGCGGCGGACCGCGAGCGGCGCGGGGCTTGGCTGCGTGGCACAGCGCTCACCGCCGGCGCGCACCTGGCGAGCATGGGCGTGAAGCGCGTGGTGCGGAGACCGCGGCCAGGTGCGGAGGACGGGGTGGAGCCACTCGTCCGGACAGCGGGTCGGCATTCGTTCCCCAGCTCGCACGCGGCGTCGGCGGCGGCCGCCGCGGTGGCGTACGGAGCGTTGCGGCCGGCCGGGGCGCGCCTCGTGCCGCCTGTGGCTGCGGCGATGTGTGTCGCGCGGATGGTCGTGGGAGTCCACTACCCCTCCGATGTCGCGGCGGGCGCGGCGCTGGGGGCGCTGACGGTCCGACTGGGAACGCGCTGGATGAACGGGGGTGCGGCGAGGTGACGAAGCGCAGAGTGACGGGGGAGCGGGTGCGGGGAGCAGGGGAGTCTGAGGGCGGAGAGGGGCGGCACCGGACATCCGGGGCAGGACCCACGCCGAATGCGGATGGGAGGAAAGGGGGCGAGCGGAAGGCGGCTGAGCGGACTGAGGCGGACGGCAACGGGGGCCTGAGCGGTGGTGTCCCGCTGATCGGGGCGGCGCGCCGTCCCGGTTCGGCCACGGCGGTGCTTGAACGGCCCCAGGTCGTGGAGCCGGAGACCGGGACGCGCAGGCGGCGGGGGCTGGCCTCGGGGATCGTCAGGACGGCGCGGCCGCGCCAATGGGTCAAGAACGTGCTTGTGGTGGCCGCGCCAGCGGCGGCCGGGGAGTTGTTCTCATGGCATGCGCTGACACAACTCGCAGTGGTATTCGCCCTGTTCACTGCGGCGGCGTCCGCGGTGTATCTGATCAACGATGCGCGGGACGCCGAAGCGGACCGGGCGCACCCGGTGAAGCGGAATCGGCCCGTGGCAGCGGGGCAGGTTCCCGTGCCGGTCGCCTACGCGGTCGGGGGAGTGCTCGCGGTGCTCGCGCCGGCCGGGGCGGCCCTGCTCTGCAATCCGATGACCGCGCTGCTGCTCACCGCGTATGTCGCCATGCAGTTGGCGTACTGCGTCAGCCTCAAGCACGTCCTGGTCGTCGACCTGGTCGTGGTGACCACCGGGTTCCTGATGAGAGCCATGATCGGCGGGCTCGCCCTCGGGATTCCGCTGTCGCGCTGGTTTCTGATCACCACCGGCTTCGGCGCCCTGTTCATGGTCTCGGCGAAGCGGTACTCGGAATCGGTCCAGATGGTCGGGAAGGCCGGGGCCACGCGGGCGCTGCTCACCGAGTACACCACCGGATACCTGCGGTTCGTGTGGCAGCTGGCGGCGGGGGTCGCCGTACTCGCGTACTGCCTGTGGGCGATGGAGGAGGGGGGCGTGGCGAGCAGCAGCCTGTTGCCTTGGCGGCAGTTGTCGATGGCGGCCTTCATCCTCGCTGTCCTCAGATACGCGGTGTTCGCCGACCGGGGTACGGCGGGTGAACCCGAGGACGTGGTGCTGAAGGACCGGGCGCTGGCGGTGATCGGGCTGGTGTGGCTGGCGATGTACGCGCTCGCGGTGGTGGATTGGTGACTGTGCCGAGGTGATGGGGCGAGAGGTGGAAGAGGTGCGAGAGATGAGCGTGGTGGGGGAGTCGGCTGTGGGTGGTGATCGGCGGTCGTCTGGACCTCCTCGACGGGGGTTGGCGGCGCGGGTGCGGGTGATGGGGCCTGAGGTGGTGGGGTTCGCGGCGGTGGGGCTCTGTGCCTATGCCGCAGACCTGGGGCTGTTTGTCTGGCTTCGGGGGCCGGTGGGGATGGATCCGATCCAGGCCAAGGCGTTGTCGTTCGTGGCGGGTTGCTCGGTGGCGTACCTGGGGAATGCGCTGGGGACCTACCGGAGAAGAGCCGCGGGGGTGTCGCGGCTGCGGCAGTACGGGGCGTTCTTCGCGGTGAACGTGGCGGGGGCGTTGGTGCAGTTGCTGTGCATCGCGGTCTCGCACTACGGGCTCGGGTTCACATCGCCTCGGGCCGACACGATCTCGGGCGCCGGCGTGGGGATGGTGCTGGCCACGGCGCTGCGGTTCTGGGGGACTCGGACCCTGGTCTTCCGGTCCAGACCCGGCGGGGGCTCCGATGCCGTCGTGGCGAGCGCGATGGAACCGGCTGAACGGGGCAGGCTGGGATCATGGACTGGCTGAAAAGACTCCCCGTCGTCGGCCCGGTGGTCGTCCGGCTGATGCGGACGCACGCCTGGCACGCCTATGAGCGGCTCGATGCCGTGCACTGGGCCAGACTCGCGGCGGCGATGACGTTCATCAGCTTCCTGGCGCTCTTTCCCCTGCTCACGGTGGCGGCGGCGATCGCGGCCGGCACGCTCGGGCCCGCGCGGCAGGACCAGCTGGAGGAGAAGATCGCCGACCAAGTCCCGGGGATCTCGGACCAGTTGGACCTGGGGGCGTTGATCGACAACGCGGGGACGGTCGGGCTGGTGGCCGGAGCGCTGCTTCTGCTCACAGGCGTGGGGTGGGTCGGCTCGATAAGGGACTGCCTGCGGGCCGTGTGGGAGTTGCCGGACAGCGACGAGAACCCGGTTCTGGTCAAGCTCAAGGACACCGGGGTGCTGATCGGCCTCGGGGCCGCGGGGCTCGCGTCGATGGCGGCGTCGACCATCGCGTCCTCGGCGGTCGGATGGACGGCTGATCAGCTCGGGATCAACGAGGCGGGGTGGGGCGGGGCGCTGTTGCAGGGGGCGGCGTTCGCGGTGGCGGTGCTGGCGGACTTCCTGGTGTTCCTCTACGTACTGACCTTGCTGCCCGGGGTGCATCCGGAGCGGCGGGATCTGTTCACGGCGGCGCTGATCGGGGCCGCGGGGTTCGAACTGCTCAAGCTGCTTCTCGGTGGCTATATGCGAGGCGTCGCGGCGAAGAGCATGTACGGGGCGTTCGGGACGCCGGTCGCGTTGTTGCTGTGGATCAACTTCACGGCGAAGTTGATCCTGTTCTGCGCGGCGTGGACGGCCACGAGTGGCGCCGCGCCGGCCGAGGAGGACGAGGCGCTGGAGGACGAGGAAGACGACGTGACGGAGGCGGGCACGGGGGAGTAGGGGCCTGGAGGGAGGAGGCGGTGGTAGCGGGTGCGGGGTCCTGATCGGGGGCCGAGGGGCGGGTTGACCGGGCACTGATTCACCCGGCGGGCCCGGCGAACCCGGCGGACCCAGCGAACCCGGCGGACTCGGCGGGCCCGGCGAACCCGGCGGACCCAGCGAACCCGGCGGACTCGGCGGGCCCAGCGAACCCGGCAGGCCCAGCGAACCTGCCGGACCCAGCCGGCCACCCGGTGGCGCTCTCAGCGCGTACGCCACGACCACACTCGGTCGGCGGCCCCTGCCCCGGGGCGCCTGATGCGCCCCAGCATCAGGTCTCTGCCCCCGGGGCGCCCGATGCGCTCCGGCATCAGCTCCCTGCCCTCGCCCCAGCCTCTCCGCTCGCTTCCTGCGCCCCGCTGCCCGGCCTCCGCGCCTGCCCCGGCCCGCGCGGAGCGGAAGGAGGTGGGGTCAGTTCTTCGGCTGGAGGGGCCACTTCTTGCGGACTGCGAAGACCGCTCCGGCCAGGACGACCAGGATGCCGCCGCAGATGGCGAGGGCGATGCCGATGCCGCTGGAGCCCTCCGTTTCGGTCACCGCGGCGTGGGCCTGGGGCTTGGCGGGTCCTGCCTTGCCGTGGTCGCCGTCGGTGCCCGCGGCGCCGGGGGCAGTGGAGGCGGCCGCGCTCTTGGGCGGGACGAGGCTGCCGACCGGGGTGACCTTGCCGTCGGCGGCGAAGCCCCAGTCGAGGAGGCGGGCGGTTTCCTTGTAGACGGCGAACTGTTCGTCGGAGTCGGGGGTCATGACGGTGACGAGGAGGACGCGGTTGTTGCGCTCGGCGACGCCGGTGAAGGTGGCGCCGGCGTTGGTGGTGTTGCCGTTCTTGACGCCGGCGATGCCCTTGTAGGGGGCGAGGCCCAGGTCGCCGGTGAGGAGGCGGTTGGTGTTCTGGATCGCGAAGCGCTCGGTGGTCTTCCCCTTCTTCTGCTTCTTGGGGAACTTGGCGGTGGCCGTGGCGGCGTACTCGCGGAAGTCCGCCTTCTGCAGGCCCGAGCGGGCGAAGAGGGTGAGGTCGTATGCGGAGGAGGTCTGGCCGGGGGCGTCGTAGCCGTCGGGGCTGACGACGTGGGTGTCGAGGGCCTGGAGTTCCTCGGCGTGGGCCTGCATGTCCTTGACGGTCTGGGGGACGCCCTGGTTCATGGCGGACAGGACGTGGACGGCGTCGTTGCCGGAGCGGAGGAAGACGCCGAGCCACAGGTCGTGGACGGTGTAGGTGTAGTTCTCCTTGATGCCGACCGAGCTGGAGCCGGCGCCGATGCCGGCCAGGTCGGAGGGGACGACCTTGTGGGTCGTGCTCTTGGGGAACTTGGGGAGCACGGTGTCGGCGAAGAGCATCTTCATGGTGCTCGCCGGGGGCAGCTTCCAGTGGGCGTTGTGCGAGGCGAGGACGTCACCGGACTCGGCGTCCGCGACGATCCAGGACTTGGCCGTCAGGTCCTTCGGCAGGACGGGGGCGCCGCCGCCCAGGTCGACCTGGGTGCCCGGGCGGCCGAGGCGGGTGCCGCCGATCTCCGACATCTTCGCCGGCGGCTTGGCCTGGCCGGTGGAGCCCTTGCCCGACTTGTCGCCCGGCTTGTCCACGGCGGCCGCCGGGAGCGTCGCGGTCAGGGAGAGGGCCGAGGCGGTGAGCAGGAGCGCGGAAGTCGTGAGCAGTGTGGAACGGAAACGACCGTTCGGGCGCGCGGACTTCTTCGAATACGACGCATTGGAGGCAGGCACGGTCGGAAACGTACATGTAGCGGGTCGGTAAGTCTGCGCCGAGGTGTTCTGTGTCTTCGGAGTCGCGCCGGGTTCGGTGTCCCGCGTCGGGCCGGCTCCGCCCGCGGGCCCGCGCTGCTCCCCACCCCGGCGGCGGAGCGCGGCGGGGGCTGGCGATACTGAGGGTATGAAGCTCAGCCGCCCCGTCTCCTGGTTCCTGCTCGCCTTCGGGGTGTGGAGCTGGTTCATCTGGATCACTTTCGTCAAGAACCTGTGGAAGGACGGCAGCGGCCTCGCGTTCGACGACGCCGGGGATCCGACCGCGTACTTCTGGGTGCATCTGACGCTGGCCGTCGTCTCCTTTGTCTTGGGGACGGTGGTCGGGGTCATCGGGTTCCGCGGTGTGCGGGCCCTGCGCCGGACCTCGTAGGCGACCGGGGACATGGTCGTTCTTTTTGTGCTGATCGCCCTGTTTGTCCTGGGCGTGCTCGGCGGGCTGCACTACTACGCCTGGCGGCGGCTCGTGCGGGACACGACTGCGGGGCCGGGGTGGGTGCGGCGAGGCGGAGCGGTGGTTTTTGCCGTCGGGCCCGTGCTGATGTTCGCGGCGCTGGTGGCGGAGAGGACGGGGGCGCCGTTCCTGTTGCAGCAGGTGCTGGCGTGGCCGGGGTTCCTGTGGATGGCGTTCGCCCTGTACCTGGTGCTGGCGTTGCTGGTGGGGGAGGTGCTGCGGCCTGTACTGCGGCGCCTGCTCGATCGGCGGGCCGGTGAGCGCGGCGAGACCGGGAACGAGACCGAGGCGGGGGCCGAGGCCGAAGCAGGCGCCGAAGTCGAGGCCATGGCCCGCCGCGTGGTCGGGCCTGTCTCGAAGCCTGCCGGTGCCGTTGCCGCCCCGGACGCGCCCGTCACCCGACCTGGACCTGCCGCACAGACCGACGCCCTCGCCGCCCCCGCCGCACCCGAATCCGCGCATTCCCCCGACACCCCCACCCCAATCCCCGCCCCCACCCGCCGCCTGATCCTGGCCCGGGTCGTCGGGGGTGCGGCGGCTGTCGCCGCGGCCGGGGTCGTGGGGAACGGGGCGTACGGCGTGCTGCGCGGGCCGAAGGTGAAGCGGGTGACCGTGCCGCTGGCCAAACTGCCGCGCGCGGCGCACGGGTTCAGGATCGCGGTGGTCAGCGATGTGCACCTGGGGCCCGTGCTGGGCCGGGGGTTCGCGGAGCGGGTCGTCGAGATCGTGAACGGGACGCAGCCGGACCTGATCGCGGTCGTCGGCGACCTGGTCGACGGGAGCGTCGAGGACCTGGCGTCGGCGGTGGCGCCGCTGTCCCGGTTCCGGTCGCGGCACGGGACGTACTTCGTGACGGGCAATCACGAGTACTTCTCCGGCGCCGAGCCCTGGGTCGAGCACGTCCGGGAGATCGGGATGCGGCCGCTGGCCAACGCCCGGGTGGAGCTGGGGGCGTTCGACCTCGCCGGGGTCAACGACATCGCGGGCGAGAACCACGGCGACGGCCCCGACTACGCGAGGGCGCTCGGTGACCGGGACCGCACCCGTGCCGCCGTGCTGCTCGCGCACCAGCCCGTGATGATCCACGAGGCGGTGAAGCACGGCGTCGATCTCCAGCTGTCCGGGCACACGCACGGCGGGCAGCTGTGGCCCGGCAACTTCATCGCGGACGCGGCCAATCCGACGCTGGCGGGCCTGGAGCGGTACGGCGACACGCAGTTGTACGTCAGCCGGGGTGCCGGGGCCTGGGGGCCGCCGGTGCGGGTCGGGGCGCCGTCCGACGTCACGGTCGTCGAGCTGGCGTCGAAGCAGGCCTGAGCGCCACCACCGCGCCCTCCGAGGGGCCGCACGCGGGCGGTAGCCTGACGTGCGGCTTCACTGAAACCCCACACCGTGGAGGCTGAGAACCCTCGCGGTGGAGATCGGTCGGACCGCTCCGAAACAGGTGGGACCCCCGCACATGGCGGATACCTCAAAATTCCCTCTTCCCCCAGGTCAAACACTGTGATTCAGTGATAACCGTCACTGGGGAGGGACGTTTGATGCGCGCGGTTCGTCTGCGAGTCATCGCGACGGTTGTGGTAATTGTCGCGGCGGGGCTCGGCGGCTGGCAGTTGTTGCCGGAGAAGAGCGACGGGGGAAAGACCGTCAGGGTGGGGACGACGGACGCCGTCACGTCGCTGGACCCTGCGGGCGCGTACGACGCGGGCTCGTGGGCGCTGTACAGCAATGTGTTCCAGTCGCTGCTGACCTTCGCGCCGGGCGGCACCAATCCGGTACCGGACGCCGCCGAGCAGTGCCGGTTCGTCGGCACGGGGCTGCTCACGTACCGCTGCAAGCTGCAGTCGGACATCAAGTTTCCGAGCGGCCGGACGATGACGGCGAAGGACGTGAAGTACTCCTTCGACCGCGTGCGCAAGATCAACGACCCGGTCGGTCCGGCCTCGCTGCTCGACACGCTCAAGAGCGTGGAGGCGAACGGGCTGACGGTCACGTTCCGCCTGTCGTCGCCGGACGCCACGTTCCCGTTCAAGGTCGCGACCGGCGCGGGAGCCATCGTCGACCGGGACATCTACCCGGCGGACGCGCTGCGCCCCGGCGAGCGGATCGACGGCACGGGCCCCTACGTCCTCAAGGCGTACAAGGCCGGCAGCCGGGCCACGCTCGTGCCGAACAAGAACTACGAGGGCCCCGCGAAGGTCCCCACGCACCCCACCGAGCTGCGCTACTTCAAGGACTCCGACGCGCTCGAGTCCGCGTGGAAGGGCCACGCCGTCGACGTCGCCGCGCGCCAGCTGCCGCCCGCGATGCTCGCCGGTCTGTCGACCAGTGACCAGGAGCAGCGGGTCACGGAGGTCGACGGCGCCGAGACGCGCAACCTGGTGCTGAACGTGCGCGCGGGCAAGCCCCTGCACGAGCGCCGCGTGCGGCAGGCGCTGGCCTCGCTCATCGACCGGGACAAGCTGGTCGACACGGCGTACAAGGGCACGGTGGACTCGCTGTACTCCGTGGTGCCGCGCGGGATCACCGGGCACACGACGGCGTTCTTCGACGCGTACCCGCAGCCGGACGTGGAGCGGGCCCGCCGGCTGCTCGCCGAGGCCGGGGTGACGACGCCGGTCCGCTTCGAGTTCGCGTACTCGCGCGGCGCGGCGTCGAAGGCGGAGGCGGAGGAGATCGCGCGGCAGGCCGGGGGGACCGATCTGTTCGAGGTGACGCCGAAGTACTACGACTGGGCCGAGTTCCAGAAGCGGTACACGGCGGGCAAGCTCGACGCGTACGGGGTCGGCTGGCTGCCGGACTTCCCGGACCCGGACACGTTCACGGCACAGCTCGTGCGCACCGGCTCGGGCATGCACAACGGGTACAGCAGCAAGCGGGTGGACGCCCTGATCCTGGCGAGCCAGGAGTACGAGGACCGCGGGCGCACGCTCAGGGACCTGCGCACGCTGCAGGAGGACGTCGCGGACGACGTGCCGCTGATCCCGCTGTGGCAGCGCAAGGAGTACGTGCTCAGCACGGAGGACGTGACCGGCGGGCAGTACCTGTCCGACGGGACGGGCGTGTTCCGCCTGTGGGAGCTCGACTGGATCTGACGGCCGGACCGGTGAAGGACTGACGGCCGGACAGCCGGACCGGTGAAGGACTGAGGCCGGGCTGGTGAAGGACGGCGGCCGTCAGGCCTTCCTGCGCCGCCGTCCCGAGGGGCGGGCCCTGCGGCGCAGCGCCAGCAGCCCGCCGCCGGCGAGTGCCGCGACGGCCGCGGACCCGCCCAGCGCCAGCGCCTCCTTGCGTTCACCGGACGGCGCCGGCCCGGACGGCGAAGCGGCCGCGCGCGTCGACCCGGCAGGTGCCCCCTGCTCACCGCCCGGCTTCGAGGCCCCGCCCCGTCCTGCCGGCGGCGCCCCCAGCGTGCCGACCGGCGTCACCCGGTCCACCGCCCGGAAGCCCCAGTCGAGCAGCGCCGCGGTCTCCTCGTAGACCGCCTCGTAGCCGGACTTCGGGCGCAGGACGGTGACGAGGAGGGTGCGGCCGTCGCGGGTGGCTGCGCCGGTGAAGGTGTTGCCCGCGTGCGAGGTGTAGCCGTTCTTGACGCCGATGAGCCCCTCGTACGGGGTCACGCCCTGGCCGGTGAGCAGCCGGTCGGTGTTCTGCATCTGGAAGGTCTTGCCGCCGCCCGCGGGGAAGTCGGCGGTCTTCGTGGCGCAGTACGCGCGGAAGTCGTCGTTCCTGAGCCCGGCGTGGGCGAACAGCGTGAGGTCGTACGCCGACGAGACCTGCCCCGGGTGGTCGAAGCCGTCGGGGCTGACCACGTGGGTGTCGTTCGCGCCCAGCTCCTCGGCTCGCCGCTGCATCTCCCGCACGGTCTTGGCGACGCCGCCGTTCATCGAGGCGAGCACGTGCACGGCGTCGTTCCCGGAGCGCAGGAAGACGCCCTGCCACAACTGCCGGACGGTGTACGTGGTCCCGGCCTGGATGCCGACGAGGCTGGAGCCCGCCGGGATCCCGGCCAGGTCGGCGGCGGTCACCCGGTGCTTCTCGTCGGCGCCGAAGCGCGGCAGCACCGTGTCCGCGAACAGCATCTTCAGCGTCGAAGCGGGCGGCAGCGCGCGGTGCGCACCGGAGGCGGCGAGGACTTTGCCGCTGTCGTGGTCGGCGACCAGCCAGGCCCGCGCGTCGAGTCTCGGCACTCTCGGCACCCCCGCCGTTCCCGGGGCGCCCGAGGCGACCGGCGCGGCGGACGCGCGCGGCGCGGGCAGGGCGAGAGCGGTGGCGGCGCCGAACCCGATGCCGAGGGCGGCGCGGCGGCTGAACTGCGGAGACGAGGTGGTGCCGGGCATCTGGCGAACGTACAGGTGAAAGACCAGGTAAAGGACAGCGGGTGACCCGACCCGGCGCGGCCCCCGCCAGGACCAGCCCCACCCCGCCCGGAACCAGCCTCGCCCGGGGCAGCGCCCGGCAACGCCCCCCCGCGACGCCCCAGCCTCAGCCCCGCTAGCCCTTCGTCCCGTCCCCCGTCCCGCCCTCCGTCCCGCCCCGCGTCATCCCCGGCAGGAAGTCGATGAACAGCTCGTGCACCTCCAGCACGAGCGGCCGCAGCACCCGGAACCGGGCGAGCGCCACGCCACGCGTGGTCAGCCGGGCCCCGCGCTCCGCCAGTCGCCGGCTGCGCTCGCGCCCCTCCGAGCTGTCGAACACCCAGTACAGGACGAGCCCCATCTGGGAGAGCCACATCAACTCGGGCAGGATCTGCGCCAGTTCCGCGGGCACCTTCGCCTTCGATCCGGCCAGGACCTCCCGGTGCACGGAGATCGCGGCTTCCCGGGCATGCTCCGACTCGGCCGAGAACGGGCTGAGCGGGGAGTCCGGGTCGGCCGCGTTCTTGAAGAACTGGGCGGCGAACTCGTGGTACGGCTCGGCGATCTCCAGCCAGACCCGGAGCACGCCCGCCAGCCGCTTCTCCAGATCGGTCTCCGCGTCGAGCACGGGCCGGACCGCCGCCTGGTGCTCGGCGGCGATCCGGTCGTAGAACCCCTGGATCAGATGTTCCTTGCCCGCGAAGTAGTAGTACGCGTTGCCGACCGAGACCCCGGCCTCCTGGGCGATGGCCCGCATGGTGGTCTTGTCGTAGCCCCGCTCCCGGAAGAGCCGCATCGCGGTCTCCAGGATCAGCGCCCGCGTCTGCTCGCTCTTGGCGGGCTTGTCGGCGCTCTTGCGCCGGACGGCCCCGGGTTCTTCAGTAGCCACGGTCACCGAGCCTAATCGGCCGGGTCGTCCGTGCGGCAACCGCTGTCGCAGACGGGCGCCCCGTCCCCGTACCCGTACGCCTCCTGGAACCAGCCGTCCCGGTCGGGCCGGTCCGGGGACCGCTCCGGCGACGAGGCTGGCGGCTCGAACGTCCATCCGTGCCGCGGGTCGTACGTCCACCCGTCCTCGCGCCGGTACACCCCGCCCCCGGCCTGCCGTGTGCGGTGCGCCTCCCGGTACTTCGCGGCGGCGAGCACGACCTGCTTGGCGACCTTCATGCCCGCGGGCGTGGTCATCCGGTGCGCCGTCGCGCGGTGTTCGCGCAGCGCCCACATGCACACGACCCAGGCGGCCGAGCCCTGGAAGACCTGCCCGCCGTCGCCGATCACCGTGATGTCGCCGAGGGTGGCGGCGTGGTCGATCCCCGGGTAGCGGGCCCGCGCGTCGTCCGAGCCCGCCGCGACGAACTCCAGCGGGACGAGCTGGCGCTGGCGGCCGAGCCAGCCCCGGGCGAACGTGCACAGCGGGCAGTCGGCGTCGTACAGGACCGTGAGCCGGCGGACCGGGACGTCCCCCCGGGCGTCCCGGGCCACCGGATTCACGGCCGCTCCCGGCGTGGTCACGCTCCGGCCGCCGGAGCGGTCCACGCCTGGGACGGCACCGGCGGCTGCTGCTCGCGCTCCATGACACCGCGCCGCCGGATCTTGTTGAGGACGTAGACATTGCCCAGGTGCATGGCGCCGAGGACGAGGAGCACCACGCCGAGCTTGGTCGACAGGGCCTCGAAGACCCCGCGGGCGTCGGCGATGGTCTCGTCGCCGCTCAGGTAGAGCGCGACGAACCCGAGATTCACGAGGTAGAAGCCGACCACCAGCAGGTGGTTGACCGCCTCGGCGAGCTTCTCGTTCCCGTGCAGCACGTCGGCCAGGAAGATCCGGCCGTTGCGGCTGAGCGTGCGTGCCACCCAGATGGTCAGCCCGATGCTGATGACGAGGTAGACGACGTACGCGACGACTGTGAGGTCCATGCCCCACCCTCCTTGAACGCGTTCAAAAACGCTGACGTGCAGGACAGTAGACCTGTTTTTGAACACGTTCAAGCGGAGAGCGGCGTGCGTGACGCGGCTCTCAGTTCCCCGGCGGGGTGAGGGTCAGGAGGCGGTAAGCGGAAGGTTCAACTCCGGGCCAGCTCCGGCCGCTTGGCGTAGTCGGTGAACCCGATGACGTTCCCCCATGGGTCGGCGATCTCGACGACGTACCCGGTCGAGGTCGACAGCGGCGGCGCGAGCGGCTCGATGCCCGCCTCGCTCAGCGCCCGCGCCGTCGCCCGCGCGTCCCGCACCTCCAGCCACAGCCGCGCGGCGGGCCACGGCACCGGCCGGGGCCCGAACCCCTCCTCGGTGCGCAGCAGCAGCCCCGGCGTCTCCCCGCCCGCCCCGAGGAGGGCGATCCCGGCCTCGTCGAGGCGGAACGTCACGGGGAACCCGGCGCGCTCGTAGAAGGTGACGGCCTCGGGCAGATCGCCCACCGGCAGGAGGGCGTTGTCGAACCCGAGGACGCCCAGGCCGGACTTTCGGGAGGTGAGTGACATTCCGTCAGATTAGCGGGCGGATCCCCACGGACCGATCCGCGGCGCTCCGGTGACCGCGGTCATCAGGCAGTACAGGGAGGTGGACGCGGCGAGGAACATGATGTTGTTCTTCGGGCCGCCGAACACCACGTTCGCCACCGGCTCCGGCACCAGGAGCCGCCCCAGCAGCGTCCCGTCGGGGTCGTAGCAGTGCACGCCGCCGCCCATGGCCGCGGCCCACAGCCGGCCGCCGTCGTCGAAGCGGATGTTGTCGAAGCGGCCGAGCCCCTCCTTCGTCTCGGCGAACACCTTGCCGTCCGAGAGGGTCCCGTCGTCGCGCACGTCGAAGACGCGCAGGACGCCGGAGCGGGTGTCGGAGACGTACAACTCGCTCTCGTCGGCGGAGAAGACGAGCCCGTTCGGCGCCCCGAAGCAGTCGGCGACCAGTCGGACCTCGCCGCTGACGGGGTCGATCCGGTAGACGTTGTTCGCCCCGATCTCCGACTCGCCGCGATGGCCCTCGTAGTCGCTCGTGATCCCGAAGTCCGGGTCGGAGAACCAGATCGAGCCGTCCGAGCGCACCACCGCGTCGTTCGGGCTGTTGAGCCGCTTGCCCTCCCAGCGGTCCGCGAGCACGGTCAGGCTGCCGTCGTGCTCGGTGCGCGTCACGCGCCGGTTGCCCTGCTCGCAGTGGATCAGCCGGCCCTCGCGGTCCAGGGTGTTGCAGTTGACGTATCCGGCGGGGGAGCGGAAGACGCTCACGTGGCCGCTCTGCTCGTCCCAGCGCAGCAGCCGGTCGTTGGGGATGTCGCTCCACACCAGCTGGCGCCAGGCGGGCAGATAGACGGGCCCCTCGGCCCAACGGCTGCCGGTGTGCAGGACCTGCAGGAAGTCGTCCCCGTTGGCGCACCGTCCGGTGCGGAAGCGCTCGTCCAGGATTTCGTACGACACGGGAATGCGATCTATGGACACGATCATCCTCTACGGGTGCGATACCGAATGTCATCCTGTCGCACTGGACTATGCCAGAACGAGGTACGGTGACGCCATGGAGATCGTGGATGACATCGACCGCAAGCTGATCGCCGCGCTCCAGCGCGACGCGACGACCGCGTACGCGGCGCTCGGCAAGGAGGTCGGCCTGTCCACCGGCGCCGCCCACGAGCGCGTCCGCAAGCTGCGCGAGCGCGGTGTCGTGCGCCGCACCACTGTCGACGTGGACCCGGCGGCCCTCGGCCAGGGCGTGCTCGCCTACGTGATGGTCGAGTCCTCGGCGTGGATGGGTGATTCGGCGGACTCCTTCGCCGCGATCCCCGAGATCGTGGAGGCGCACATCATCGCGGGCAGCGCCTCGGTCCTCGTGAAGGTCCGCTCGGCGACGACCGAGCAGCTCCAGGACGTGCTGCGCCGCCTCTACGCGATCGACGGCGTGAGCGGCACCCAGGCGACGGTGGTCCTGGAGACCTTCTTCGAACGCCCGGTGCCGACCGGCACCGAAGGGCCGGGAAACGGCTGAGGGCCCCGCCCCGCCGGAGAATTCCGGGGAGCGGGGCCCTCACAGCCCTGCGGGTACCAGGATCAGTAGCGGCGCGTGATGAGCGCGCGCTTCACTTCCTGGATCGCCTTGGTGACCTCGATGCCACGCGGGCAGGCGTCCGTGCAGTTGAAGGTGGTGCGGCAACGCCACACACCGTCACGGTCGTTGAGGATCTCCAGGCGCTGCTCGCCGGCCTCGTCGCGCGAGTCGAAGATGAACCGGTGGGCGTTCACGATCGCGGCCGGACCGAAGTACTGGCCGTCGTTCCAGAACACCGGGCAGGACGACGTGCACGCGGCGCACAGGATGCACTTGGTGGTGTCGTCGAAACGCTCGCGGTCCTCGGCGGACTGCAGACGCTCACGCGTCGGCTCGTTCCCCTTCGTCACCAGGAACGGCATGACGTCCCGGTACGCCTGGAAGAACGGCTCCATGTCGACCACGAGGTCCTTGAGCACGGTGAGGCCCTTGATGGCCTCGACCGTGATCGGCTTCTCGGGGTTGATGTCCTTGATGAGCGTCTTGCAGGCAAGGCGGTTCTTGCCGTTGATGCGCATCGCGTCGGAGCCGCAGATGCCGTGCGCGCACGAGCGGCGGAAGGTCAGCGTGCCGTCCAGGTCCCACTTGATCTTGTGGAGACCGTCGAGCACACGCTCCTTCGGGTCGATCTGGAGCTGGAAGTCCTCCCAGACCGCGTCCGCGGAGACCTCCGGGTTGTACCGGCGGATGCGGAAGGTGACCGTGATGAGGTGCGAGGACGTGGAGTCCTTCTCCAGGGCCTCCAGCTTGTCCATGGTCGGAGTAGCCATCAGTACTTACGCTCCATCGGCTGGTAGCGGGTCTGGACGACCGGCTTGTAGTCGAGACGGATGGACTCGGTGCCGTCGTCGCCGACCTCGCGGTACGCCATGGTGTGGCGCATGAAGTTGACGTCGTCGCGGTTCGGGAAGTCCTCGCGGTAGTGACCACCGCGGGACTCCTTGCGGGCCAGCGCGGAGGTCGCCATGACCTCGGCCAGGTCGAGCAGGTTGCCCAGCTCGATGGCCTCGAGCAGGTCGGTGTTGAACCGCTTGCCCTTGTCCTGGATCGCGACGTTCTTGTAGCGCTCGCGCAGCTCGGCGATCTTCTCGACCGCCGTCTTGATCGTCTGCTCGGTGCGGAACACCATCACGTTGGCGTCCATGCACTCCTGCAGCTCGTTGCGCAGGACGGCGACGCGCTCCGTGCCCGTGGAGTTGCGCAGGCGCTCGACCGTCTCCTCGACGAGCGAGGCCGGGTTCTCCGGCAGCTCGACGAAGTCGGCCTTGTGGGAGTACTCGGCGGCCGCGATGCCCGCACGACGCCCGAAGACGTTGATGTCGAGCAGCGAGTTGGTGCCGAGGCGGTTGGCGCCGTGCACGGAGACACAGGCGACCTCGCCGGCGGCGTACAGGCCCGGGACGACCGTGGTGTTGTCCGCCAGGACCTCACCCTCGACGTTCGTCGGGATGCCGCCCATGGCGTAGTGCGCGGTCGGCTGGATCGGGATCGGGTCCGTGTAGGGCTCGATGCCGAGGTACGTGCGCGCGAACTCCGTGATGTCCGGGAGCTTCGCGTCCAGCTGCTCCGGCGGGAGGTGCGTGAGGTCGAGGTAGACGTGGTCGCCCTCGGGACCGCAGCCGCGGCCCTCACGGATCTCCGTGTAGATGGAGCGGGACACGACGTCACGGGACGCGAGGTCCTTCATGACCGGCGCGTACTTCTCCATGAAGCGCTCGCCGTCCTTGTTGCGGAGGATGCCGCCCTCACCGCGGGCGCCCTCCGTCAGCAGGATGCCCATGCGCCAGATGCCGGTCGGGTGGAACTGGAAGAACTCCATGTCCTCCAGCGGCAGACCCCGGCGGTAGCAGGCGGCCTGGCCGTCACCGGTCAGGGTGTGCGCGTTGGACGTCACCTTGAAGAACTTGCCGGTGCCGCCGGAGGCGTAGATGACCGACTTCGCCTGGAAGACGTGGATCTCGCCGGTGGCCAGCTCGTAGGCGACCACACCGGCGGACTTCTTGACGCCGTCCTCCTCGACCAGGAGCTGGTCCAGGACGTAGAACTCGTTGAAGAACTCCACGCCCTCCTTGACGCAGTTCTGGTACAGCGTCTGGAGGATCATGTGGCCCGTGCGGTCCGCGGCGTAGCAGGACCGGCGGACCGGCGCCTCACCGTGGTTGCGGGAGTGACCGCCGAAGCGGCGCTGGTCGATCGTGCCGTCCGGGGTGCGGTTGAACGGCAGGCCCATCTTCTCCAGGTCGAGGACCGAGTCGATGGCCTCCTTCGCCAGGATCTCGGCGGCGTCCTGGTCGACCAGGTAGTCGCCGCCCTTGATCGTGTCGAAGGTGTGCCACTCCCAGTTGTCCTCCTCCACGTTGGCCAGCGCGGCGGCCATGCCGCCCTGCGCGGCGCCCGTGTGGGAGCGGGTGGGGTAGAGCTTGGTCAGCACGGCGGTGCGGCTGCGCTTGGTCGACTCGATGGCCGCGCGCATGCCGGCGCCGCCCGCGCCGACGATGACGGTGTCGTACTTGTGAATCTTCACGGGTTCGCTCGCCTCGGCTTAACGGATGTTGGGGTCGAAGGTGAAGATCACCAGCGTGCCCAGGAGGACGGTGAAGACCGTCGCGGCGTACAGCAGGCCCTTCAGCCACAGGCGGGTCTGGGGGCGCTCGGCGTAGTCGTTGATGACGGTACGCAGGCCGTTGGCGCCGTGCAGCATCGCGAGCCACAGCATCAGCAGGTCCCAGCCCTGCCAGAACGGGGACGCCCAGCGGCCCGCGACGAACGCGAAGCCGATCTTGGAGACGCCGCCGTCGAGGACGAGCTGGATCAGCAGGTGGCCGAGGACGAGGACGACCAGGACGACACCGGACAGGCGCATGAACAGCCACGCGGCCATCTCGAAGTTGCCGCGGCTGCCCTTGCCCGTCTTCGAGGTGCGCTTGCGCGGCGCCTCGATGTACGGGGCCGGGTTGTCGGCGTCGTAGAGCGAGGCGCCCTCGACGGGGCCGACGCCGGAGGTGGCGGGGGTCGTGTCAGCAGACATGTCTGGCCTCAGCTCCCGAAGAGTTCACGGACGGCGTGGCCGAGGACGGGGTACAGGGCCCCGACCATCAGGACGACCCAGATGCCCACGACGGTCCAGAGCATCTGCTTCTGGTAGCGCGGGCCCTTCGACCAGAAGTCGACGGCGATGACACGCAGGCCGTTGAGCGCGTGGAAGAGGATGGCGGCGACGAGGCCGTACTCGAGGAGTGCGACGATCGGCGTCTTGTAGGTGGAGACAACATCGTCGTACGACTCGGGGGAGACGCGGACGAGAGCGGTGTCCAGCACGTGTACGAACAGGAAGAAGAAGATGAGGACACCGGTGACTCGATGAGCCACCCACGACCACATGCCTTCCCGGCCGCGGTACAGCGTTCCAGCCGGCACGGAAGAACCCTCCGGGAGTGGGGACTGGGGCCGGCCGCCACGCGTAAGCCGATTGGATACAGCTCTGTCGGTCGGGCCCGGCCGGGTACGGTCCACCGGCCGCTCGACATCGTATCGACGACGTGGCGGCTCGTTCGCGCGGGGGCCCACTCGTGTGATCAAACAGGCAATCAAACAGGCACGTACGGGCTATTGCCGCACCGATCCGGGCAGATCGCGTCCGGTGCGGCTGTACGGGTGACCGGGAGGTTCCGGACGAGCCGGGTGATTCTTCCCCGGGCGAGCCGGCGGAGCTCCTCGGCGGCCAGTGCCCGCTCCTCCTCCGGCTCCTTGCCCATCCGGTCGCGCAGCGCGCTGAGCAGGTGGTCGAGGGCCTCGCCGGGCGCGGTGGCGTCGAGGAACAGCACGAAGGGGTGCCCGAAGCGGGCCTCGTACGCGGCGTGCGCGGCGGCCAGCGCGGTGTGCGCCGCGGAGTAGCCCGCCGCGTCCGGCGGCCGGGCCGGTTCCTCGCGGGCCAGGGCCTGGGCGATGTCGGCGGGCGCCAGGTCGTACGCCGCCTCGTCGGCCGCGGCGAGCAGCGCGTCGAGGTCCGGGTACGGGCGGTGCGCGGCGAGCCGGTGGGCCCAGGCGAGACTGCCGCAGCAGCGCATCAGGGCGGCTTCGGCGTGTCCCTGCGCAAGGGCGTTGAACTGGGTGAGGCCGCTGTGGCCCCCGCGAGGTGTGGCCTGAGCGGGTATGGGCAGGCGGCCCGGAACGGCGTCTGGGGCGGCGGACAGCGGGTGCCTCCGGCGGCTGTGCGGGTCTGAGTTCGGGCTGTTTTGGGTCGTAACCGTAGTCATGGGTGATTGCGGGTGTCCGACGGATGCGCGAATTTCACTCGGACGGGGAGGTTTGGGTGGCGGTCGGTGGATCGGGCGAGGGCCGTCGCGCGCCTTCTCGTCGTAGGGGAGATGATCGTTCGCGGGTGCGGGTTGTCTGTGGTTGCCGTGCAGTCCTCGCGCCCCTCTAGGGAGCGGTGGTGCGCGTGGGAATCGAGCGGAAGGCCCTTCTTGCCGGGGGCGCGGTCGTGGCGGCCGGGGCCGTGGTGCTGACCGTGGCGTTGTGGCCGGACAGCGGCGGGGATTCCGCCGGGCCCGCTCCGGCGGACTCGAAGTCGGCCAGAACGGTTGCCTCGAAGCCGTCACCCACGCGGTCCTACCCGCTCTCGAAGCCTCCGAGCACCATCCCGTCCGTGCGGGAGTTCACCGCCGCGCGCGGGCCCGGATGGAAGCCGGGCGGGGGATCGGTGCGGGTGCGGGACGCCTCGCTCGCCGACGAGGGGCGGCTGGTCGCGGACGAGCTGGGGCTGAAGTACGGCGGGCGGAAGGGGAAGGCGGGCGCCGGGGACGTCGAGCTTGCGCTCGGAGGGGCGAAGGGCGCGAACCCGGAGTCGTACCGGATGACCGTCGAGGGCGGGACGGTGCGGATCGTCGGGCCGAGCGACGGCGGTGTCTTCCTCGGGACGCGCACGCTCAAGCAGGAGGTGCACGGCGGCGGCACCGCGCCCGAGGGCGTCGTCGCGGACGAGCCGGCCAAGCCACAGCGCGGGTTCATGATCGACATCGCGCGCAAGCACTTCACCGCCGACTGGATCAAGGACCGGATCCGCGAGATCGGCGACCTCAAGTACAACCAGCTCGGGCTGCACTTCTCCGACGACCAGGCCTTCCGGATCGAGTCCGACACGCACCCCGAGATCGTGTCCCCCCAGCACCTGACCAAGGCGGAGGTCCGCGACATCCTCGCGCTCGCGGCGCAGCGGCACGTGACCGTCGTGCCGGAGATCGACTCGCCGGGCCACCTCGGCGCGGTCATCGCCGCCCACCCCGACCTCCAGTTGCGCGACGCGGCCGGGGTCCCCACGCGGGGCGCCATCGACATCTCCGAGCCGGCCTCGGCGAAGATCGTGGACGATCTGCTGAAGGAGTTCGCGGGCCTGTTCAAAGGCGCGTACTGGCATCTGGGCGGCGACGAGTACCAGGCCCTGGTGAAGCAGAACCCCGAGGCGTCCTACCCCCAGCTGGCCACCGCCGCCCGCCAGAAGTACGGGGCGAACGCACGCGTGCAGGACCTCGCCGAGGGCTGGCTGAACGACCGGGCGAAGACGATGGCCCCGTTCGGCCGGAAGCTGAAGGCCTGGAACGACGGGTTCTTCACCGGCGGTATCGTCCGGGCCGACCAGGACCTGGAGGTCGCGTACTGGACCGGCAAGGAGATCGGTGCGCGCGAACCCGTCTCCTATCTGAGCGCCGGACAGAAGCTGACCAACTACAACGACGAGTACCTCTACTACGTCCTCGGCCAGCCGAACACCTTCGTCTATCCGACCGGTCAGCGGATCTACGAGAGCTGGACCCCGCTCGTCGTGCGCGGCACCACCCCGGTCCCCGCGAAGTACGACGCCCAGATCCTCGGCGGCACCTTCGCCGTCTGGTGCGACCTCGCCGGGTCCCAGACGCCGGCCCAGGTCGCGCAAGGCATCCGCATGCCCCTGCGGGCCACCGTCCAGAAGCTGTGGGACCCGAAGAAGCCGGAGCTGACGTGGGCGCAGTTCACGGCCCTGGCGAACCGGCTGGGGAACTGACCACCGGGTTCTCCCCGGACGGCGCGGCCCCGGAGCCCGGCCCGTCCCCTTCGCGCAGTTCGCGTTTTGGGTGGCGAACTGCCGTACGGCTGTGGTCTATTCGGCCCGAGTCACATGAACGGCACAGCCACTTGAACAGCACGGCGGGACGGGGGCACGGGGATGGGCTACTGGGGCTATTACGTGGTGGCCGGCAGCGATCGTCCGTTGCGGGAGCTGGCGGCGCTGGCGGGGGTGCGGGAGGAACTGACCCTGCTGGAGGAGAGGGTCGGCGGATGGCAGGTGTGGGAGTGCCCCGGCGGGGGCGACGGGGAGCAGGCCCGGGACGTGGGCAGCATGAACGCGCTGGCGGCGGAGACGGGTTCGCCCGCCCTGTTCGCCTACGTGATGGACAGCAGCTGCGCCGTCGTCGAGGCGGCCGCGCCGCACAGCGGGGCATGGACCGCCTGCCTCGGCCGGGAGGCCATGACCCGGTACATCGGCGGTGACGAGCGCTCGCTCGAGGACTACTTCCTGCCGCCCGCGGACGCGGCCGAGCGGGCCGTCGCCTGGGCCGCCGAGTGCGGCCGCGACGTGGCCGCCCAGCCGCTGCTCGACGTGCTGCGGGCCCCGGCCGAGCCCTCCGCGGAGGAGCTGTTCTTCCGCTTCCTGGACCGGCTCGGCGTGGCAGCACTGTGACGTTCCGGGCAGGACCGGCGCAGTAAGTCCCGTAGTCCCCCGAAGGGGAATTGTCGGGTCCGCGTCTGGAGGCGTACGGCCATGAGCCTGGTGGAACTGATCGCGCAGGCCGACGAGCGAGGGCTCGCCGCGAGCGGGCTCGGCTGCCTCGACCGCTGCGTGCCGCTGCTCGGCGACGCCGAGGACGACGAGGCGCTGCGCCCGCTGTGGGCGAGCCTCGCCGAGGGCGGCACCGGCTGGGGCGAGACGCTCGCCGTGGCCCGCGGCCGGCTCGCGGACACCGTCGTCGACGGGGAGGCCGCCGAACTCGTCCGCCGGATGCTGGGCGCCGCCCCCGACGGCAGCGTGCCCGGCGACTGGCGCGGCTGGGCCGACGCCTGCTCGGTGGCCGCCCTCCAGGTGCACCGGATGCTCGACGCCGGGGGCCCCGGCGACGGCGCCGACGACGGCGCGGCCGGGGTCCGCGAGGGCGACACCGCGGGCATGACGCCGCTCGTCGCCGCCGAACTGCGCCGCCAGACCAGGATCCTGGAGCTGCTCGCGAGCGGCGCCGGCGGGCTGCGGCAGGCCCGAGACCTGTCCACCGAGGGCCGCCGCGTGCTGCGCGCCGTCGTCTCCAGACGCGCCCGCGGCCGCGCCTGATGTACGAGGTCGGCGGCCCCTCACGCCGCGCCTGGGCCGCCGTCCTCGCGGTCGGTCTGCTCGTCGGCCTCGTCGTGGTGGACGCGCGGCGGGAACAGGAGCCGGTCGGCGCCCGGTTCGCCGCCGGAGCCGGGGACACCGCGCACCGCGCGGGCCCACGCGGGTGCGGGACCGGTGGGCCGGGGCGGTCCGTGCCGCCGGAGCACCAGGACGGCGTCGACGCCCGTCTCGTGGTCACCTCGTACGGGTACACGAGCCGGATCCCGCACGGGCGGTCGCGCGAGCGGTTCCACGTCAGCGCGAGCCTGTACCCGGAGCGGCTGAGCGAGATCCGGCTGCCCGCCTCGTTCACCGCGGACAGCGCCGCCGTCGACGTCTACGGGCCGCACGGGAAGGGCCGGATCGCCACCGCCCGCGGGCTCGCCGTGCGGGTGCTCACCGGGATGAAGGAGCGGCCCGTCCCGCCGGGCGCGGACGGCACGTACCGCTTCGTGCGGGAGAGCGAGCACTACCTCGAGGTCGAGCTGCCGAAGCGGGCGCTGTGCCCCGGCCAGACCCTGGAGTCCCTGAACCAGCCCAGCGAGCAGGGCTCCAACGACGCCCTGGACTACCCGGTGCTGCGTCTCACCCTCACCGACCCGGCGCTGCCCGGCGGCCGTCTCGTCTGCGTGTCGCCCGACCTGAGCGGGGACGCGCGGCAGGTGTGAATCACGCCGGAGGGGCCGTGCGGACGGTGACGTCCGCACGGCCCCTCGTGGGTCGTACCGCCCGGCTACGGCGCCAGGTTGGTGCCCAGGCGGCCCCCGGCCGGGGTGCCGATCGAGCCGTTGCCGTAGTACACGGTCTGGCTCAGGCCCAGGCCGCTGCTGTTGCTCGGCACGTACAGGAGCGCGCCGTTGCCCGCGTCCTCACCGGCCGCGCCGAGGACCAGGTCCGTGCGGCCGAAGCCGGACAGGTCCGCGAGCGCCACGGCCGAACCGACGTTGTCGCCCGACTCGCTGGAGCCCGGCACGCCGCTGGAGTCCTGGCTGACGGAGAGCGCGCCGGTGCCGGTCAGACCGGCCGACGAGCCCTTGAGGAGCAGCGTGGTGCCCGCGTCGGCGCGGTTCGTCGTGCGGGTCAGGTCCTCGTTGGGCAGGCCCGCGAGGACGTCCGCGTAGCCGTCGAGGTCGTAGTCGCCCACCGCGACCGAGGCGCCCATGGCGTCGCCCGCCTCGGCGCCGCCCGGTACGCCGGACGAGTCCTGGTGGATCGTCTTCGCGCCCGTGGTCGACAGGCCGGTGCCCGCGACGCCGTAGACGGCCGTGACCTGGCCGCCGGTCGCGGCGCCGGACTCGGCGACGTAGGGCTGGCCGATGACGAGGTCGTCGACGCCGTCGCCGTTGATGTCGCCCGCGGCGACCGCGCGACCGCCCTTGACGGACAGCGTCGCGACCTTGGTCAGACCGGCGCTGCCGCCCTTGAACCAGACGACGCGGCCGATGCCGCCGCCGTCGCGGTAGTTGAGCGCGACATCCGCGTAGCCGTCCCGGTTGAAGTCGCCGGACGTGGCGTCCGGGACGGCCAGGGAGGTGGTGGCGGAGGTGAGGGCGCCGCCCGCGCGCTTGGTGTCGCTGTAGCGGGCGTGCCAGGTGCCGCCGCTGACCGTGGTCGCGGAGAACACGTCGGCCTTGCCGTCGGCGTTGAAGTCGCCGACCGCGAGCGCCGCGCCGAACCGGGCGTTGGCCACGGCCTGCGCGGCGTCCGTGTTCACGCCGACGCCGCTGGTGAAGGCGGGACCGTAGAGGATCGTGTACGCGCCGCGGTTGGCGTGTCCGGACGTGTCGTCCTCGCCGGGCTGGCCGACGACGAGGTCGGTGTTGCCGTCGCCGTTGATGTCGCCGGTCGCCGTGGCGGCGCCGAACTCGTCACCGCTCTCGCCGGAGCCGGGAACGCCGGTGCTCGACTGCGAGATGACCTTGCGGCCGGTGGCCGTCGGGCCGTCGAGCGTGCCGGGGACGAGGGCGACCTGGCCGCCGCTCGCGCCCTTGGGCAGGCCGGTGACGAGGTCGTTCGTCGCGTCGCCGAGCAGGTTCTGGCTGGGCAGGGCGTGCGAGTTGCCCGGCGCGGCGGCCTGCGTCGCGATGCGGCTCAGCTTCGGGTAGAGATTCGCGCCCGGGCAGGCCGTGGTGTTGGTGTCCCGGTGGCCGAGGACGCGCGGGAACGTCTTGGACGTGCCCTTGGCGATCTTGTTGCCCTGGACGCCGAGGTCGCCGTTGGAGGTGAGGGACACGGTGCCGGTCGCGGTGATGCCGTACTGGCCGAACTTCCAGGCCACGACGCGGGAGATGGCGTCGAGGGCGGCCTTCGTCGGGCGGGCCGACTCGAAGTTGCCGATGTAGGAGATGCCGACCGTGTCGGTGTTGAAGCCGTAGTCGTGGGCGCCGTGCACCGGCAGGTCCATGCCGCCGGTCCGGCCCTCGAAGATCTGGCCGCAGCGGTCGACGACGAAGTTGTAGCCGATGTCGAAGTAGCCCTTGGCCACGTGGTCCTGCTGGATCTCGCGCAGGCGGCGCGCCGACTCCGCGCACGGCACCTGGTTGTCGGCGTCGATGCCCGTGTGGTGGACGACCGCGGCCTTGATCTCCGTGTCGTACTCGGGCGTGCCGTCGTGCGAGAGGTCCGGGCCCCACACCGACTGCGGGATGATCGCCGGCTTCACGACCGTGGAGGGCGGGGCCTCGGGGACGGTCGGGGTCGGCGACGGGGAGGCGGTCTCCGTCGCGCTGCCGGACGGCGGCGGGGTCGCCGACGCGGTGTCCGACGGCGTCTCGGTGGCCACGGGCGTCTCGGTCGCGACCGGGCTCTCCGTGGCGGCCGGGCTCTCCGTGCCCACCGGGGTGTCGGTGGGCACCGGCGACTCCGTCGACGCGACGCTGTACGCCGCCGGGTCGATGCCGCCGGACGCGCCCTTGCCGCGGACCGGGTCGGTGCCCGGGTCGATCAGCTTGACGTCCATGCCGGCGGGCAGGTCCGCGGCGTTGCCGTCCGCGTCGACGACCCGCACCTCGACGCCGTTCGAGTCGGACGGGGTCGGCACGGGCGAGGTGCCGCCGCGCAGGGCGGTGTGCGCGCGCTCGGACCCGTCTGCGTCGTTCGTCTCCTCCGGCAGCGTTGTCCAGGCGCCCCACTTGCCGCTCTCCGCGTCACGCGCGCGGAACTGCGCGGTGCCGTCGAGCTGCGCCTTCGCGTCCTTCCAGGTCACCGAGACGGCGCCGAAGGTCTGCGTCGACTTCTGCGGCACGACCTTGCGGTCGCCCTTCGTCGTCAGGCTCAGCGTGTGCACGGCCGCGGCGCGCGCCGGGACCGCGTCCTGCGGCTCCGAACCCCCCGGATCGGCGATGGCGTACGCGGTCACCCCCGCTCCGCCGAGCACCACCGCGCCGATGGTGATCCAGGCCCTGCGCTTCAGACTCAGCGGTCTGTACGCGTGCGTCTGGGCTCTCTGCGCTTTTCCTCGCGTATGTCGCGGGCTCAATGCCCCACCCCTCGAAAGTCACATGGGTCCCACGTGTCACGTGGGCACACACCATCCAGCGGGCGGGTACACCGAAACATCACAGGTCCGAACGCGAGCGCGGGGAATGGTGGGGTTTGTGCCCGTGCTGGCGGGGGTTCCGGCGCGCGTTGTATAACCGGGCCGCTTCCACGGGACCGGCCGGTCCCCGGCCCGTTCGCGATCCCCCGAGGTGCCCGTGCTCCCCGCAACACGTCATCGCCGCACCGCCGTCCTGGCCGCGCTCGCCGCCGCGACCCTCGCCGTGTCCGGCTGCTCGGCCTCGCACTCCGGCGACTCCCGGCGCAAGGGGCACCACCGCTCCGACTCCCCACGCACGGAGCGCACCCAGCGCGCGGACGGCCGCCCGGGCGCGACCCGCGCCCCCGCCGCCGCGGCCAAGACGCCCCGGACCGCCGCGCAGTACCTCGCCCGCGCCCGGCGCGCGATGGCGGGCGAGGCCGGCTGGACGTTCGCCGTCGACGGCCGCGAGTCCGCGACCATGAGCGGACAGGCCCCGTCCGGAGCGACCTACACCGCCACCGTGCACCGCACCACCACGCCCGTCGCCGTGGAACAGCTCGGCTCGGTGACCACCAGTAAGGGGCAGCGCAAGCCCGAGTCCGTGTACGTCGTCGACGGCACCGGGCATGTGAAGAAGAACGGGGCCTGGACCAGCGGACCCGTGACCGACCCCGCGATCGCCGACGCCGTGGAGGACCCGGTCGCGGGGCTCGACGCGTTCGCCGCGTACGGGAAGAGCGCGAAGGTGCGGCGCTCGGGCGGCACGGTGCGGCTCGAAGTGACCTCCTCCGGCTGGACGCTGGCCGACGCGCGGACCCGCCCGGCGCTGAAGAAGGCCGCCCGTGAGCTGGACCCGACGCTCGCCCAGCTGCGGGACGCCGGGGTCACGGCGACCGAGACGCAGATCAGGCTCACGCGCTCCACGGAGACCTGGGAGCTCGACGCCGCGCACGGCTACCGCGTCGCGGCGCACCGCTTCGCGTTCACCTTCGACGTGCCGTACCAGGGCGGCGCCATCACCGTGAAGCAGGACGTGCGCGCGGACAACCGCGGTGTCTTCGACGGCACGGTGCGGCTGCCCGCGGACGCCGGTCGCTAGGGCCCTTCTTTCGGATCAGGCTGGGCTCGCCTGATCCGAAAGAAAGGCCCTAGAAGCCCCAGGGTTCCCCGGTGACCGGCCCCGACGTCCGAGACGCGCGAACGGTTGTACGCCACAGGCGCATTCCGGTGTGAGAAGCGACATGTGTGTGACGTGTGATGTTCCGGTGAGCCCGAGCGCTGGGGGAATGCGGGTCGAGTCCGACCGCATCTCCCCACGACCGGACCAAGGGGTGCACCACATGCCTGGGGTGGAACACAGACCTGTCGACATGCGCCGGCACGCCGCGGCGTTCGTCGCCCGGGTCGCCTCGGCGCGACTGCCGCTCGACTACTCCGTCGCCAGCCTGCGGGTCGTCGACCGGATCGTCGACGGCCTGCGGCAGGGCAGCTCACCCGGACCCGAGCTCGACGCCGTGCTCTTCGGGCTCGGCGCCTACGTGGGCGAGGTGCTCGTGCGGCGGGCCGGCGCCGAGTGGATCGCCTTCGACCCGTCCCAGCGCGACTACTTCGGTCGGGACGTCGGCGTACGCATGCCGGACGGGCGGGTGCGCAGCCCCCTCGGCAAGGTCGTCAACCGCTACGAGGCGGGCGCCGCCGAGTCGCTGCAGACCTTCTACCTGACCCTCCCCGGAAGGAGGCGCCGCACATGCGCCGCCGCACTGTGACCACCCGGTCCCTGCTCACCGGCGGTTTCGTCCTCGCGCTGCTCGGCGCGGGCGTCCTCCTCCACCCCGTGCCGTCCGAGAGCCTGACCGCGAGCTCCCTCGCGGCGCCCGGCGCCGACGGGAACTGGTCCGCCGAGGCCTTCGCCGACCTCGAACCGCCCGCCGTGCTCACGCAGACCCGGGGCGAACGGCTGCTGTCCCAGGCGGTCACCCTGCTGGGCGAGGCCCGCTCGGTGCGGATGACCGTGGACATCACCCAGCACGGCAAGCGGGCCCAGGCCGACCTGCGCATGGACCGTGCGGGCAACTGCACCGGCACCATGGACGGCGGACCGGGCGCGAGCGGCGACCTGATCGTCCTCGCCGAGGGCGCGAAGGACGACGGGCCCGAGGTGTACATGAGCTACAGCGACCGCGCGCTGGCCGAGTGGCAGGCCATGGCCGACACCCGCGGTCCCGCCGTGTCCCAGCGCATCCGCGAGCGCCTCGCCCTCGTCCGGGGCAAGTACGTGCACGTGCCCGCCGGCCCCAAGGGCGCCGACGCCCTCGCCAAGGTGTGCACGATGGGCCAGGTGCTCGGCGCACAGGCGGCCGACACCAGCGGCACCCGGGACCTGCCCGAGGAGCGCCGCGACGGACGCCGCGTCATCCCGCTGCTCCCGCCCCAGGGCGACGAGGACCTCGGCTCCGCCTACGTGGACGCCGCCGGGAAGCCGTACCTGCGCAGCCTCGAGATGGACTCCGAACAGATCAAGGGGAAGATGCGCTTCTCCGGCTACGGGGAGCCGCTGACGGTGCGCAGGCCCCCGGCCGCGCAGATCGTGGAGCTGCCCGCGGACGAGGGCTCGGTGTTCGAGGCCTGATCCGGCGCCGCCCGGCCGCAACTCCCGCACGGGGAAGGCGGGTTCGGGCCGCGCGGACCGCGCTTCTGTGACGTTTCCGCGCGTTCCGGCGCTGATCGGCATGGGGGCGGAGCCGACGGCGGCGCCCCGCACGGGGTGCCGAGGTCGTCGTTCCGTACGCATCGGTGCGTACTTGTCGTCGTACGAAGAGGAAAGCGGTTGGGCCAGGGAGGGGAACCCCGGCGCGCGAAGGAGCGCGACGGGGAGTTGGGCGCAGCCGTCGAGCGGGCCCAGACGGGGGACGAGGACGCCTTCGCCGTGGCCTACCGGCTGGTCCAGCCCGGCCTGCTCGGCTATCTGCGCGGTCTCGTCGGGGACGACGCCGAGGACGTGGCCGCCGACGCGTGGCTGGAGATCGCCCGCGACCTGGGGCGGTTCCGCGGAGACGGCGCGGGCTTCCGCGGCTGGACCGCGACCATCGCCCGGCACCGCGCCCTCGACCTGCTGCGCCGCCGCCGCACCCGGCCGCAGGCCACCGCGCTCGAACAGGACCTGCACGATCTGCCCGCCGCGCACAACACCGCCGAGCAGGCCATGGAGACGCTCTCCACCCGGCGGGCCCTCGACCTGATCGCCGGACTCCCGCGCGACCAGGGCGAGGCCGTGCTGCTGCGGGTCGTCGTCGGCCTCGACGGACCGGCCGCCGCCCGCGTCCTCGGAAAACGCCCCGGCGCGGTCCGCACGGCCGCGTACCGGGGGCTGCGCCGACTCGCCCGTGACCTCGGCGGTGTGACGGATGAGGGCCCGCCCACGCTGGGTGAGTCGAGATGACCGAGCAGATCCCCGACCCCGTGGGCGAGGCGCTGGCCGCGGCCGTACGCCCGCCGGAACCCGATCCCGAGGGCGAACGGCTGGCCCGCGCCGCGTTCCGGGCCGCCCGAGACGCGGGCGCCCTCGACGCGCGGCCCCGCCGCCGCGACGACTGGCGCCCGCGGCGCCGCCGCACGCGCTGGTCCGCGCGGGCTGCCGTCGGCGCCGCGCTGGCGAGCCTCGCCGTGGGCGGCGTCGCCGTCGCCGGCATCGGCGACGCCCCGGACCCCGGAGCGGACCGGCCCGCGCCGCGCCCCGCGCCGACGTCGACCGCACCCGGCCGCCCCGGCACCGGCCCGCACACCCCGCCCCCGTCCGGGCGGGCGTCCGGCCCCTGTGCCTCGTACGAGGACGGGCGCGGCACCGAGCGGTCCGAGCGGGCCGTGGAGGACTGCGCCGAGCCGACGGCGACCGGTACGGGCCACGACCGGCCCGGCGGCACCGGCGCGTCCGGCGGCAGGGGCGGACCCGGGAACCCGGGCTCCGGCGGCACCACGGGCGGGGCGGGGAACAACGCGAACGGCGCGGGAGGTTCCGGCGGCGGCGGCGGTGGCACGGGCGCGGGCGACTCGGGTCCGGGCGGCTCGGGTTCCGGTTCGGGTTCCGGTCCGGTCGGCTCGGGTTCCGGTCCGGGCGGCGCCGGCAAGGGCCACCAGCCGTAGCCGGCGGTTCCGGTACGGCGAATTCTCGGGAACGCCCGCGTGGAACTTCGGCGGGGGCGGTGTGAAGACCTGCCGACCGGCCCTCCGGACGGGCCTCCGGAACACCCTCCGCATACGGGACGGCCGGGGTCGCCACCCCCCACAGGAGAGACCCCGGCCGCCGCGCGGTACGGGTCGCGAGCGGCCCGTACTTCCTTCAGCGCCGCGGGTGCGTTTTCTGTCACACCCCGCCGTGTGACTCTCTGGTTGCTCGTTGTACAAACATGGACGTGGGGTGTTTCAAGCCGTAGCGTGCAGGTTCGCGCCGGGGGCGCTACTTGGCCGGATGGGGCAGGCAGGGACTGGGAGTGCTGGGGGACGACGCGGAGCTGACCGCCGCGGTGCTTGCGGCGCAGGGCGGGGACGAGAGCGCTTTCCGCACTGTGTACCGCACCGTGCACCCGAGGTTGCTCGGATACGTACGCACACTCGTGGGCGAGCCGGACGCGGAGGACGTCGCCTCCGAGGCGTGGCTGCAGATCGCCCGCGACCTCGACCGCTTCGAGGGCGACGCCGACCGCTTCCGCGGCTGGGCCGCCCGCATAGCCCGCAACCGCGCCCTGGACCACATACGCATGCGGGGACGCCGGCCCGCCATCGGCGGCGACGAGACCGAACTCACCGGCCGACCCGCGACCGCCGACACCGCCGACGAGGCGATGGAGCTGCTCTCCACCGGCGACACCATGGCGCTCATCGCCCAGCTCCCGCAGGACCAGGCCGAGGCCGTGGTGCTGCGGGTCGTCGTCGGGCTCGACGCGAAGAGCGCGGCCCAGACCCTCGGCAAGCGCCCAGGCGCCGTCCGTACCGCCGCGCACCGCGGCCTGAAGCGGCTCGCCGAACTGATCGGCGCCGACCCGAAGACCCCCGGTTCGCTCGAGGCCGTACCCCGGCCACGAGGCCCGAGACCCAGCACGGTGACGTCCGCCGGTGTGACGCAATCGCGTACGCGGACGCAGAAGGACATGTGATGGCCGACGAGCACGACAAGTGGCTGGACCGCGAGGCGGCGGAGCGTCTGCTGCGCGGGGAGCCCCTGGAGGCCGTCGCCGAACAGGACGCGCTGCACGCCCGACGGCTCACCGCGGCGCTCGACTCGCTGACCGCGCTCCCGGCCGGACCCGACGGCGAACTCCCCGGTGAGGACGCTGCGCTCAAGGCGTTCCGGGAGGCCCGCGCGGTCCCCGCGGGCGAGCGCGCCGCCGCCCTCGGCACCCCCGTGACCCTCACCGGCCGCACCGCGCGTGCCGGGCGGCACCGCGGCGGCGCCGCCGGAGCACCGGCCCGGCCCGGCCCCGACGGCCGGCACGGCCCGCGCTGGGGCCGGCCCGTACGGTTCGGGCTCGCCGCCGCCGTCGCCGCGTGCATGGTCGGCGGCGTCGCCGTCGCCGCGGGCACCGGCGTGCTGCCTTCGCCCTTCGACGGCTGGAGCGATCCGTCGCCCACGACATCGGTGTCGAGCGCGCCCTCCGAGGAACCGCTCGTCTCGCCGTCCGGCAGCGCGGCCGAACGCGGCGAGGCCGTGCCCGACGGCGAACGGACCTCGGACGGCCCCTCCGGCTCGCCCGACGCCCGCGACGGCCGCGACGCGTCGAAGGACCCCCGCGGCGGCACGGCGCCCAGCGCCTCGCCCGGCAACGAGGCGACCGACCCGGCCCGCGGCTCCGACGCGCTGCGCCGCCGGATCACCGAGACCTGCGCCAAGTACCGCACCGGCGAGATCGGCGCGGACGAGAAGCGGCAGCTGCGCGAGTCCATGAAGGAGTCCGGGCGCGCCGGCACCGACCTCGGCCGCTTCTGCGACCGCGTCCTCGGTCAGCCCGAGGGCTCCGGGGACGAGGGCTCGGACAACGGCGGCAAGACCGGCGACGAGGACGAGGACGGCAACGACGACGGCGAAGGCGGCGACCAGCCGCCCGCCCTGCCCACCGTCACCCCCACGTCCTCACCGGACGCGTCCGGCTCGTCGGCCTACGGGGCACGCCCCGTCATCCCGGTCCGCACGGTCTCGGCCACGGCCGTGGCGCCCGCGGAATCCGTCGCGCCCGACCCCGTACCCGCGCGCTGACCTGCGCGGATGCACGTTCGCGAAAAAAGGTTCACTCGGGGTGTGACGTTTTTCGGGCAGGTGGCGCAGTACTGAGTGAGCCGACTGGTCATCGGCCCGTGCACGAGCCGGGGTTCCCCCCGTACCTGCGGCTCTGTGCCACCGGCGTGGGTGGGACACGTTCCCCCGGTCCCACCCACGCCCTCTCCTCTTCCGCCTCAGCCCCCGAGTGCGGGCTCACCAGTAGACGACCACCTTGTCGCCGGTGCGGACCTGATTGAAGAGGGACGCGATCTTCGCCTCGTCCCGCACGTTCACACAGCCGTGCGAGGCTCCCGCGTAGCCGCGGGCCGCGAAGTCCGACGAGTAGTGCACGGCCTGGCCGCCGCTGAAGAACATCGCGTACGGCATGGGCGTGTGGTAGATCGTCGAGACGTGGTGCCGGGACTTGAAGTCCACGTGGAAGACGCCCTCGCGGGTCGGCGTGTACTGCGAGCCGAAGCGCACGTCCGTCGTCATCAGCCGCTTGCCGTCGATCATCCAGGTCAGGGTCCGGCTGGTCTTGCTGATGCACATCACGCGGCCCGTCATGCAGCGCGGATCCGGCTTCGCCGCCGGCTGCCCGCCCGCCGCGTACAGCTCGTCGCGGGTCGGCGTGTGCGTCATCTTCAGCAGCCGCTCCCAGGTCACCGAGTCCGTCGTGCCGGTCCGGGGCAGGCCGCGCTTGCCCTGGAAACCCTTGACGGCCCGGGTCGTCGCCGGCCCGTACGTGCCCGTCGGCCCCTCGAACAGCCAGGCCACCTGACGCAGCCGGGCCTGCAGCTCCCGCACGCCCTTGCCCTGGTCGCCCGGCTTGTACAGGGTCCTGGGCGCGGGCGTCGGCGAGGCGGAGGGCTTGGCGTCGTCGGACGCGGCGGCGTTGGGCGCGGAGGACTTCGCGGCCGGCCTCGGCGAGGCCGGGCCGGAGGAGGCGGCGCCCGGAGTGGTGCCGGTGGCCGTGGTGCCGGGGGGCTTCGCGTGCCCGTCGGTCTGCACGGCCTGCGCCGTGCACCCGCCGACCAGCGCCAGCACGCCGGCGACCGACAGTGTGGCCCGGATGGAATTCCTTGTGACAGCTGTCCGCATGGCGTCCCCCGCCCGTCGCGCCGTTCTCTCTTGTCTGCACAGATGCTGCCCGAGCGTAAATGGTTGCGAACGCGGCGCGGAGGCAGCGTCACACGGCCCGTGCGAGTCTGTGAGCAAGGTCCCAGCGTGGGCCACTCCACTCCCCGCAGGCCCGCCGCTACAGTCCGTCGCGAAGGTCGGCTAGCACGGTCCGTCACACCGCTGGAGGCACCACCATGGCGCGCGAATCCGAGTCCGGACTGCCCATCGAGCCGGTGTACGGCCCGGCCGCGCTGGACGGCTGGGACCCGGACAGCAAGCTGGGGGAGCCCGGCGCCTATCCGTTCACGCGGGGTGTGTACCCGTCGATGTACACGGGCCGGCCGTGGACCATGCGCCAGTACGCGGGTTTCGGTACGGCCACCGAGTCCAACGCCCGCTACAAGCAGCTCATCGGGAACGGGACGATGGGTCTGTCGGTCGCCTTCGACCTGCCGACGCAGATGGGGCACGACTCGGACGCGCCGATCGCGTCGGGTGAGGTCGGCAAGGTGGGTGTGGCGATCGACTCGATCGACGACATGCGGGTGCTGTTCGACGGGATTCCGCTGGACAAGGTCTCCACGTCGATGACGATCAACGCTCCCGCCTCGCTTCTCCTCCTGCTGTATCAGCTGGTGGCGGAGGAGCAGGGGGTGCCGGCGGACCGGCTGACGGGCACGATCCAGAACGACGTGCTGAAGGAGTACATCGCCCGCGGCACCTACATCTTTCCGCCGAAGCCGTCGCTGCGGCTGATCGCGGACATCTTCAAGTACTGCCGGGCCGAGATCCCGAAGTGGAACACCATCTCGATCTCCGGCTACCACATGGCGGAGGCGGGGGCCTCGCCCGCGCAGGAGATCGCGTTCACGCTCGCGGACGGAATCGAGTACGTGCGCACGGCCGTGGCGGCGGGCATGGACGTGGACGACTTCGCCCCGCGCCTGTCGTTCTTCTTCGTGGCCCGCACGACGATCCTGGAGGAGGTCGCCAAGTTCCGGGCGGCCCGGCGGATCTGGGCGCGGGTGATGAAGGAGGAGTTCGGTGCGGAGAACCCCAAGTCGCTGATGCTGCGCTTCCACACGCAGACGGCCGGGGTGCAGCTGACCGCGCAGCAGCCGGAGGTGAACCTGGTGCGGGTCGCGGTGCAGGGCCTGGCCGCCGTACTGGGCGGCACCCAGTCCCTCCACACGAACTCCTTCGACGAGGCGATCGCGCTGCCGACGGACAAGTCGGCGCGGCTCGCGCTGCGGACCCAGCAGGTGCTGGCGTACGAGACGGACGTGACGGCCACCGTGGACCCGTTCGCCGGGTCGTATGTGGTCGAGAAGATGACGGACGACGTCGAGGCGGCCGCGCGCGAACTCATGGGGAAGGTCGAGGACCTGGGCGGGGCGGTGAGCGCGATCGAGCACGGTTTCCAGAAGTCGGAGATCGAGCGTTCCGCGTACCGGATCGCGCAGGAGACCGACTCGGGCGAGCGGGTCGTGGTCGGGGTCAACCGCTTCCAGCTCGACGAGGAGGAGCCCTACGAGCCGCTCCGCGTCGACCCGGCGATCGAGGCCCAGCAGGCCGAACGCCTCGCGCGGCTGCGCGCCGAGCGGGACCAGGCAGCGGTGGACTCCGCACTCGCCGCCCTGAAGAAGGCCGCAGGGGGTGACGACAACGTCCTCTACCCGATGAAGGACGCCCTGCGCGCCCGCGCGACCGTCGGCGAGGTCTGCGACGCGCTCCGCGAGGTGTGGGGCACGTACGTCCCGTCCGACGCCTTCTGAACCCACCACCGCCTGCGCCCCGCCGGGGCCCGGCGAGGGGCCGTGTGTTGTTGTGCGGCTCTGCCGCGTGGCTGCGATTCTCCCTGCCTGTCCGGCGCCGGGGCAGATGTGCCCCGTCAGGGGCGCGGGGAACTGCGCGAGCAACCACGACGGCGCAGCAGCCGGCCACGGTGCTCGGCCCCTACGGCGGCGGCGCCGCAGCCCAGGCCGGACGAACCGCGCACCCGACGCCGGGCTGCCGCCTCGCCCACCCTCCCCCAAGCTCTCGGCTCCGCTCGAGCAGGGGGGCACCCCCATCGCCCCAGGCGGCAGACCGCCCAAGGCCAGGCGACCGAAGGCGTGCCGTCCGGGATGCGGAATCGGTTGGGGGTAATTCGTAGGGGCGTGCGACACTCCGGCCATGCTGGGTGTCATCGATCTGCCGACCTATCTCGCGGGCCTCGTCCTCATCGTCCTCCTCCCGGGGCCGAACTCGCTGTACGTGCTCTCCGTCGCCGCTCGCAAGGGCATACGCACCGGCTACAAGGCCGCCGCCGGCGTCTGGTGCGGGGACACCGTGCTGATGACGCTGTCCGCCGCGGGCGTGGCCTCCCTGCTCCAGGCGAACGCCGTGCTGTTCGGCATCGTGAAGTACGCGGGCGCCGGCTATCTGACCTGGCTCGCCGTCGGGATGCTCCGCGCGGCCTGGGCCATGTGGCGCACCCGTCGTGAGCGGCTCGCCGCCGAGACCGGCGCGGACGAGGTGGCGGAGGCCCAGGAGCGGCCCTTCCGCAGGGCGTTCGTCATCAGCCTGCTGAACCCGAAGGCGATCCTCTTCTTCATCGCCTTCTTCGTGCAGTTCGTCGACCCCTCCTACGCGTATCCCGCCCTCTCCTTCGTCATCCTCGGCGCCTTCGCGCAGGCCGCCAGCGTGCTCTACCTGTCGGCCCTGATCTTCAGCGGCACCCGCCTCGCCGCCGCGTTCCGGCGCCGCAAGCGGCTGTCGGCCGGCGCGACCTCCGCGGCCGGCGTCCTCTTCCTCGGCTTCGCCGTGAAGCTGTCCCTGGCCAGCGCCTAGGCGGCCGGAGCCGGAGCCGGAGTCGGCGAGGGCTCGGTGGCCGGGACCGGAACGGGGCCCGAGCCGAGCCCCAGCTCGGACAGGTACGCCCCGAGCCCCTCGGCGGATTCGCCCGCCCAGGCCACGTAGCCGTCGGGCCGCACCAGGAACACCCCGCGCCCGTACGCCTCGTACTCCGGCAGCCGCGCCGTCCGTATCGCCGGGCTCCCGAACGCGGCGATGTCCGCGTCCCGGTCCGGAGTGCCGAGCGCGAGCAGCGTCCAGTGCGGGCCGCGGAACAGGTCGAAGAGGCGGGTGCCGCCCGGGTGCCCGTCCGGCGCCCGGTCCCCGGCGCGCAGTGCGGAGCCGGCCGTGCCGCTGCGGGTCTCCCGGCTGAGCGTGCCGTCCCGGTACCCGATGCCGAGCTGCCGCACCTCGGCGCCGCGCTGTGTCGGTCTGCCGGCGGCGCCCGCGCGGTGGATGCGGGTGCTGATCCCGAGGATGTCCGCCGCGACGGGCATCCGCTCCTCCTCGTACGTGTCGAGCAGCCGGGCCGGAGCACCGGACAGCACGGCGGCGAGCTTCCACCCCAGGTTGTACGCGTCCTGGACGCTCGTGTTCAGCCCCTGGCCGCCCGCGGGGGAGTGGACGTGCGCCGCGTCACCGGCCAGGAAGACCCGGCCCTGCCGGAAGCGGTCGGCCATCGCCGCGCGTGCCCGGAAGTCCGAGGCCCAGAGCACCTCCGCGATGTGCTCCTCGCGCAGCGGCGTCCGGTCGACGAGGAGCCGGGTGACGCCCTGCGCCGAGGTGTCCGGCACCGCCGACTCGTCCGCGAACTGCGCCGCCAGCTGGAACACCCGCCCGCCGTCTCCACTCTCCTCGCCGTCCCGTCCGTCCTCCCCGGTCTCCGGGGGCAGCGGGCAGAACGCCACGCCCCCGCCCGGGGCCTTCGGCCAGACGTGCCAGTGCGTGCCGGGGAGCGGGGCGTCCCGGGTCACCCGTACGTCCGCCACCAGCATCGGCTTCGGGTCCACCGTCTCACCCGACATGCCGATGCCCAGCGCCCTGCGCACCGTGGAACGCCCGCCGTCCGCCGCGACGACGTACGCCGCCCGCACCGACGAGCCGTCCGCGAACCGCGCGGTCACCCCCGCCTCGTCCTGGTCGAGGCCCGTCAGCTCCGCGCCGAAGCGCACCTCGCCCCCCAGCTCCCGCAGCCGGTCGTACAGCACCCGCTGCGTGCGGGTCTGCGGGATCAGCCACACGTTCGCCCAGGGCGCCGATTCCGTCGGCTCCGCGCGCTCGACCATGTCCCACTCGGCGCCGGGCTCGGCGCCCTCCCAGACCCGCATCCTCGGGTACTCCGACCCCGCCGCGCGGATCGCGTCCAGCACCCCCAGGTCGTACAGGACCTCCTGGGTCCTCGGCTGCAGCCCCTTGCCGCGCGAGCCGGGGAACAGGCCCCGTGCCCGCTCCACCAGCAGCGCCCGCACCCCGCGCCGGGCCAGGTCCGCCGCCAGCACCAGCCCGGTCGGCCCCGCTCCCACGATCAGTACCTCGGTCATGCCCCCGCACCCCGCTCCTTAACGCCGTTAAGTTCCGTACGTCGAGCATGGACTTAACGGCGTTAAACTGTCAAGCGTGGCTGAGCAGAAAAAGACGAGACTCGACAAGGCGCAGGTGGCCGACACGGCCCTGGACCTGCTGAACGACGTCGGCCTGGAGGGCCTGACGCTCCGCGCCATCGCCAAGGAGCTGAACGTGCAGGCGCCCGCCCTGTACTGGCACTTCAAGAACAAGCAGGCGCTGCTCGACGAGATGGCGACGGTGATGTTCCGGCGCATGACGGAGGTCGGGACCACGCTCGCCCCGGGCGCCGCGGCGCACCCCCCGGCGGGCCTCTCCTGGCAGGACCGGCTGCGCGAGGGGAACCGCCGGCTGCGCGCCACGCTCCTGCGCTACCGCGACGGCGCCAAGGTCTTCAGCGGTTCGCGGTTCACCGGCACGGAGCACGGCGCGCAGATGGAGGCGAACCTGCGGGTGTTCGTCGACGCGGGCTTCACCCCGGAGCAGGCGGCGTGGGCGAGCACGACCGCGTACCTGTACACGCTGGGCTTCGTCACCGAGGAGCAGGGTGTGCAGCCGCTGCCCGGCGAGCGCCGCGAGGGCTACGACGTGGACGAACGTGCCGAGCGCCTGGCCGAGTTCCCCCTCGCGGCCGCCGCCGGCAGACAGCTCTTCACGTCCTACGACGAGCGGTTCGAGGAGGGCCTGTCCCTGATCGTGGCGGGCATCGAGGCCCGCTACGCAGACGGCGGCGCGAACTGAGCGAGCCCTTCCCGTCCGCGGGAGCGGGACGGGAAGGGCTCGCCGCGAACAGAAGCGGGTGGTGGCGGGTCACCCCCGCCGCGCCAGCGCCCTCCGCAGCCGCGGTGTGGCCCACTCCTCCACGTACCGGTTGAGCAGCCACGCCAGAGTCAGCATCGCCGCGATCGTGCCCGCGAACGTGGCCCAGGACGGCAGGCCCACGCGCTGGTGGAGGAAGCCGATCGTCACCCAGCCCAGGTGTTCGTGGACCAGGTAGAACGGGTAGGTCAGTGCGCCCGCGACCGTCAGCCACCGCCAGTTCGCCCAGCGGGGCCGGCCGAGCGCGACCGCGGCCACCGCGGCGAAGCCGAGGGTGACGACCGCGATGATCACCGAGGTGTGGCGGTAGGAGAAGAAGGCCGGGTTCGGGGCGTGCCACAGCCCGGCCACCGCGTAGTGCTGCCCGACGAGCCAGCCGACCGCGACGACGCCCCACGCGGTGACGTCACGCCGGTCCCGGTGCACCAGGTACAGGCCGATGCCGCCGATGAAGAACGGCGCGTACTCCGGCATCAGGACGAGTTCGAGCAGCGGCTCGTTCGCGGCGTCGGCCAGCGCCGCCGCCATCGTCCACACCGCGCAGAACAGCAGCACCCGGTGGCGCGAGGCGCCGGGCAGGACGACGAACAGGGCGAACAGCGCGTAGAAGCGGACCTCCGCCCACAGCGTCCAGCACACCCCGAGCACCCGGTCCACGCCCAGCGGCTGCTGGAGCATGGTCAGGTTCACCAGCGCGTCGCTGGGCCCGACGGCCTCGTAGGCGACGACCGGCAGCGCGAACACCGCCGTGACCAGCACGATCGCCACCCAGTAGGACGGCAGCAGCCGGGAGGCGCGCGAGGCGAAGAAGGAGCGCAGCGGCCGGCCCCAGCCGCTCATGCAGATCACGAACCCGCTGATGACGAAGAAGATCTGCACCCCGAGACAGCCGTACGCGAACCAGCCGTGCAGCGAGGGGAACTGCTCGGCCGGTGAGCTGCCCCAGGCCCGGGACACCTCGCCGCCCCGCCCGCCGTAGTGGTAGGCCGCGACCATCAGCGCGGCGACGAGCCGCAGCCCGTCGAGGGCGTACAGGCGCGGCACGGCACGCGGGGCGGCCGGTGGCGGCGGGCCGGTGTCCACCCCGTCCGGGACGGGTATGGCGGAGGCTGCGGTCGTGCCGGTGACGGTCATCCGAGGGCTGCTCGCTTGAAGGATCGGGCCCGCCGCGCCACCCGGCGCACCGCGGCGTTGCGCGGGATGAAGGCGAGCTGGGTCGGGACGGCCCCGGGCAGGCCGAGCGAGGTCAGCCGACGGCGCTTGAAGTACCGCCAGGTGTGCGCGTTCAGATGCGCGGACAGGTACCGCTCGGCGGCCGGGCGCAGGTCCGGGTAGATCTTCGCCTGCATCGCGAAGCCCACCGCCCGCAGCAGCTCCGTCAACTCGGAGACGGAGAAGCCCTGTTCCTGGGAGGCGACGCCCGCGCGGTCGCCCAGCTCGGGCAGCAGCGCGTCGACGATCGTGACGGGCACCCGGTTGCTGTTCTGGTACGGGGCGAGCCGGTCGAGCAGGGTCTCGGTGCCGACCCGGGCGACCGGGATCCCGTACAGGGCGGAGGCCGTGAGCAGGGCCGTCGAGAAGCAGCCGACGACGAGGGCCGGGCGGGTGCGCTGGTAGAGGACCTCGGCGAGGACCGGGGTGTCGAGGACGGTGAGCTCGACGCCGAGCGCCTCCGCCTCCTTCTCCAGCGTGCGCGACCAGCGGGCCGGAGCCGTCGGGTGCGGCTTGAACACGATGCTGCGGTGGCCGAGTTCGACGGCCCCGCGCATCATCCGGACGTGCAGCTCCTCTTCCTCCTCCGCGCTGAGGATGTCGAGCGCGGAGAGGTACTGGCCGAGCAGCAGGGCCGGTTCGCCGGGGACCTCGGGCAACGCGTCGGCCGTGTCGCCGAGTTCGCCGAGGACCTTGACGAAGGCCTCCGTCGGGACGATCTCCGGCGGGACGCCGAACTCGGTGAGCAGCAGCGGCCGCAGCCCCGGCACCAGGTCCAGATGGAGCAGCCGGCGCACCCGGGTGCCGACCAGCGGGTCGATCTTGTTGCGGGTCGGGCCGTAGCTCATCAGGCCGTCCGCGTACACGTCGACGGGCGCGCCGGTGAAGATCTGCGCGACGGCCATGGCCGGGTTCACCTGGATCGACTCGACGGCGAGCTCGACGTCGTCGTCGCCCAGGTTCCACAGGAGCCTCAAGTAGTGCTCCCACAGGGGGAGATCGTCCGGGCGCGGCGCCCAGCCGCCGGGGTGGAACGGGGCGATCGCCTCGTTCCACGACAGCACGTCGTCGAACCGGTCGCGCAGCCGCTCGAAGCCCGGCATCACGTCGACCGACGGCGTCGTCTCGGGCGTCGCCGCGTTGTTGGCGACGAGGAGGATCGTGCGGTCGACGGGCGTGAACGCCTCGGCGTCGAGCGCCGCCGCCAGCGTGGCCGTGCCGTACAGCGTGGAGGCGAGGAGGATGCGGGTGGTCACGCGGCGGCCTCCGCACTGACGGGGCGGCGGCGCAGGCGGCGCAGCCGGGTCGCCCGCTGGACGTCCATCGAGTCGAGCGCGTCGTCCAGCACCTGCTGCGGCATGCGCTTGAGCGCCGCCGCGCTGAGGGACTTCAATTTCCGCGCCACGGGCGGTTCGAACCTTTCGATGGATCCCAGATGATGGGAAATGATGGCGCAATAAGTGCGCACCGCTTTCGGAAGAAGCCGGTCGGCGTCGCGGTCCTGCGCGGTTTCCCGTACGACCTGGTCGAATGCGCGAATGAAATCGAGTTGTCGTACGTCACCGATCTGGGTCAGTGAAGAGGCGACCCCGCGCCGGTAGAAGACGCCGAGAAGTCCGACGGCCGCGAAGGATTTCGCCTCGCGGTGCAGCCGCCAGATCCACGGCCGGTCCTCCGCGGTGCGCAGCCCGTCCGTGAAGTGCAGCAGCCCCTGGTCGGCCAGCCTGCGGTGATAGATCCCGGCCCACGCGTACGCGTAGTCGACGGACGTCGAGCGGTCCGCCGGCAGGATCGCCTCGCGCGGGTCCATGACGACGTCGCGCAGTCCGTGCGGCACCCGGTGCACCGACCGCGCCCGCGCCGTGCACTGGACATGGTCCGTGCGCAGGAAATCGCAGCCCAGGCCCTCTATCGCGGACACCAGTTGCCCGTAGTACCCGGGCGCGAGCCAGTCGTCCCCGTCCAGGAACGTCAGGTACTCGCCGCGCGCCCGGTCCAGGCCGGTGTTGCGCGCGGTGGCGAGTCCCCCGTTCGTCTCGTGTCTGACGACGACCGCGCCCGGCAGCTCGCGCTCGGCGCGCGCGAGAATGTCCGGGGTCTCGTCCCTGGAACAGTCGTCGACGAGAATGAATTCGAAGTCTTCACGTGTGTTGGCGCGCAGACTTCGGAGCGTGTCTGGCGCGTATTGCTGCACGTTGTAGAACGGCACGATGACGGAGAGCTTGACCACGTCCGTGACGTTAGGCGGCCCGCCCGGCATTCGTCTTGACCGTCACCTTGATGCCAGGTGAACGACGTGTGGCGGGACCGTGAACCAGCCCTGGCGCGGCCCGAATCCCGGGCCGATTCCCCATTCGTCGGTGCGCTGTTAACCGTTTGTTGCACTCCGGTTGGGCCGCGGCTCGAAATGCCTTCCTAACTTTCTCGACGTGCCAGCAAGGAACGAGAAGACCCCCCGGGTCGCCGTGCTCGCGGACTCCGACACCCGATGGAAATGGGGTGCCCTGACCGCGGCCCGGCTCCGCAGCGAAGACGTCGCCCTCGACGGGTTTCTGCTGCGCGGCCGAGCGACCCCCACCCCCCGCCAGCTCACCGAGGTCGGCGTGCGCGCCGACCGGCTGCGCGAGGTCACCGCGGTCGAGTTCCTGCGCGAGATGGAACGCGCACCCGAAGAGTACGACGTGGTCGTCCTCGCCCTCGTGGGCGGAGCCGTCCAGGCCGTACTGCACGGTCTCGCCCACGCCTGGCGCGGCGTGACCCGCCGGCCCGTCGTCGTCACGGGCTACGTCGGCGTCGTCTACGAGAAGCTCGCCGACGGTCTGCTGCTGCGCCACGGCGCGGACGTCGTCCTCGCCAACTCGGCCTACGACGCGGACCGGTTCCGGGCCGTGTACGAGGGCGTGGGCGCCGACGCCGGCTCCGTCACCGAGTGCGCGCTGCCCTTCCTCGGCGGCACCCCCTACGACAAGCCGCACGACCCGTACACCGTGGTCTTCGCCGCCCAGCCGTCCGTTCCGGACACCGTCGCCGACCGCCGGTACCTCCTCGAACGGCTCGTGCGGCACGCGAAGGCGCACCCCGACCGCGAGGTGCTCCTCAAGCTGCGCAGCAAGCCCGGCGAGCACACCACGCACATCGAGGAGACCCCCTACCAGAAGCTCGCCCAGCGCCTCGAACTCCCGCCCAACGTCCGTCTCGTGTACGGGAACATGGGCGAGGTCCTCGACCGCACCGACCTGCTCGTCACGGTCAGCTCCACCGCCGCACTCGAAGCGCTGCACCGGCGGATCCCGACCGTGCTGCTCACCGACCTCGGCGTGCGCGAGGCACTCGGCAACCACCACTTCACCGGCTCCGGCTGCCTGCTGTCCTGGGACCGGATCGACGCCGGCGAACTGCCCGCCCCCGACCCCGACTGGGTCGCCCGGCAGGGCGTCGCCGCCGACGGCACGTACGGGCAGGCCTTCGACGGCGCCCGCGCCAGGGTCGAGACGCTGCTCGCCGCCGACCGGCCGCCCCTGGAGCCCTACTACAGCCCCACCACGGCCCCCGGCTACCTGCCGCGGATCCTCGCCCGCCACCACCTCGCGCCCGACGGCAGCCCGCTGCCCGGCGCCCCGGCCGGCGACCGCGACCCCTCGGCCGTGCGCCGGGTCGTGCGCCGCGCCGCCCGCGGCGCCTACCGCCACGGAGTCCAGCGCGTCGCCCCCGTGATCCGCCGGATGGGCGAACTGTGACCGCCCCCGAAGACCGCTCCGACCGCCCCCGACTGCCCGAAGGAGAAGCGCAGATGACCGACCCCGACGCCGGCACCGCCGCTCCCGTACGCCGCGTGCTCGCGGTGATCCCCGCCCGCGGCGGATCCAAGGGGGTGCCCGCCAAGAACCTCGCCCCGGTCGGCGGCGTCCCCCTCGTGACCCGCGCCGTGCGCGAGTGCCTCGCCACCCGGTACGTCACCGACGTGGTCGTCTCCACGGACGACGCGGCCATCGCCGCCGCCGCCCGGGAGGCCGGCGCCGAGGTCGTCACCCGGCCCGCCGCCATCGCCGGCGACACGGCCACCTCCGAGGCCGCCGTACTGCACGCCATGGACACCCACGAAGGGCTCCAGGGCGCGTCCGTCGACGTCGTCCTCCTCGTCCAGTGCACGAGCCCCTTCCTGGTCCGCGAGGACATCGACGGCGTCGTCCGCGCCGTCGTCGAGGAAGGCGCCGACAGCGCCCTGACCGTCGCCCCGTTCCACGGCTTCGTGTGGCGCGAGGGGACGGCGGAGAGCGGGCAGGAACCCGGCGGCCACGGCGTCAACCACGACAAGTCTTTCCGGCCCCGCCGCCAGGACCGCCCCCAGGACCTCCTGGAGACCGGCGCCGTCTACGCCATGGACGCCCGCGGCTTCCGCCGCCACGAACACCGCTTCTTCGGCCGTACGGAACTCGTCCGCACCGACCCCGCCCGGGTCCTGGAGATCGACGACCCGCACGACCTCGCCCGCGCCCGCGCGCTGGCCCCCCTCTTCGACACCGCGGCACGCACCCTCCCCACCCGGGAGGACGTCGACGCGGTCGTCCTCGACTTCGACGGCACCCAGACCGACGACAAGGTGCTGATCGACGCCGACGGACGGGAGTTCGTCACCGTGCACCGCGGTGACGGACTCGGCATCGCGGCCCTCCGCAGGAGCGGCCTCCACATGCTGATCCTGTCCACGGAAGTGAACCCGGTCGTCGCCGCCCGGGCCCGGAAGCTCAAGATCCCGGTCCTGCACGGCATCGACCGCAAGGACCTCGCGCTCAAGCAGTGGTGCGAGGAACAGGGCATCGCGCCGGAGCGCGTGCTCTACGTCGGCAACGACGTCAACGACCTCCCGAGCTTCGCCGTCGCCGGCTGGCCCGTGGCGGTCGCGAGCGCCCACGACGTCGTGCGCGGCGCCGCACGCGCGGTCACCACCCTCCCCGGTGGCGAAGGCGCGATCCGGGAGATCGCCGGCTGGATCCTCGGCCCCTCCCTCACCTCTCGCGACTCTCTCGAACCCCTCGAAAACAAGTAAGGAACGTGTGACCCACATGTCTGCTGACAACTCCCGCCTCCGCACCTTCGGTTCGCGCACCGCGGGCCCCGGCCGCCCCGTGTACGTCACCGGCGAGATCGGCATCAACCACAACGGCGACCTGGAGAACGCGTTCAAGCTGATCGACGCCGCCGCCGAAGCCGGCTGCGACGCCGTCAAGTTCCAGAAGCGCACCCCCGAGATCTGCACCCCGCGCGACCAGTGGGACATCGAGCGGGACACCCCCTGGGGCCGCATGACGTACATCGACTACCGCCACCGCGTCGAGTTCGGCGAGGACGAGTACCGCCAGATCGACACCTACTGCAAGAAGAAGGGGATCGACTGGTTCGCCTCCCCGTGGGACACCGAGGCCGTCGCCTTCCTGGAGAAGTTCGACGTCCCCGCCCACAAGGTGGCCTCCGCCTCCCTGACCGACGACGAGCTGCTGCGCGCCCTGCGCGCCACCGGCCGCACCGTCATCCTCTCCACCGGCATGTCGACGCCGAAGCAGATCCGTCACGCCGTCGAGGTCCTCGGCTCCGACAACATCCTGCTCTGCCACGCCACGTCGACGTACCCGGCCAAGGCCGAGGAGCTCAACCTCCGCGTCATCAACACCCTCCAGGCCGAGTACCCGAACGTCCCGATCGGCTACTCCGGCCACGAGACCGGCCTCCAGACCACCCTGGCCGCCGTCGCCCTCGGCGCCACCTTCGTCGAGCGCCACATCACCCTCGACCGCGCCATGTGGGGCTCCGACCAGGCCGCCTCCGTCGAGCCGCAGGGCCTCACCCGCCTCGTCCGCGACATCCGCACCATCGAGGCCTCCCTCGGCGACGGCGTCAAGAAGGTCTACGAGTCCGAGCTCGGCCCGATGAAGAAGCTGCGCCGCGTCGCGGGCGTCGTCGCCGAGTCGGAGATCGCCGACGCCGCCGGCGAGCCGGTCGGCGTCTGACCCTCACCACCCCGACGGTCCGGCGCCCGAGATCCCGGCGCCGGACCGTCTCGGTGTCCCTCAGGAGGGGGCCGCATGTCCAGCAGCAGCACGTTCAGCAGCACGCTGTGCTTCGTCGAGAGCCCGGTGCAGCTTCTCAACGTCCTGGAGTGGGCTCACCTGGCCGGGGCCGAGGCGACCGTCGTGGTCCTCTCGCCCACCGACCCGATGACCCGCGGCCAGCTCCGGCGCATGGCCGAGCTCGCCCGCGCCGACGGGCACACCGTGCGCTGGGAGGAGGCGCGGGGCGGACCCGCCGCCCCGTTCCAGACCATCGGCGGACTCGCCGGCGCCCTGCGCGCCGCCGACCGGATCGTCATCGGCGACCCGTTCTCCCGCTACGTCCAGCTGCTGCTCACCATCACCCGGGCCCGCGACCTCGTCGTCGTCGACGACGGCACCGCGACCATGGAGTTCGTCGCCCAACTGGCCCGCGGCGAGCGGCTCGTCCGGTGGCACCGGCGCGGCGGCCGCCCTGGCCCCCGCGACCTCGTCTTCGCCCCCGTGTCCGCCGCCGCCCGCCGCAGACTCACCCCGGCGCCCGGCCGCACCGCCGTCTCCCTGTTCACCTCGATGCCCGTCGAGGAGGCCCCCGACGGCGTCACCGTCACCACGAACGCCTACGCCTGGACCCGGGCCCGCTTCGGCCCGCCCCGCATCACCCGCGGCGCCGACCTCGTCGGCACGTCCCTGGTCGAGACCGGGGTCGTCGACCTCGACCGCTACCTCCAGGCGGTCGGCGGCCTGGCCGCCGCGCACGGCGCCACCCGCTACTTCGCGCACCGCCGCGAGAGCGCCGACAAACTGCACCGTCTCGCCGGCGAGACCGGCCTCGAAGTGGTCCGCCCCGACCTGCCCCTCGAACTGATCGCCCGCCGCGGCCCCATCGGCGGCACGATCCTCAGCTTCCCGTCCACGGTCGTGCACACCCTGCCGATCGCCCTGGAGGGCACCGGCGTCAAGGTCGCGGTCTGCGAGATCGACCCGAGCTGGCTCAGCGAGGGCGTCTCCGACCACGCCCAGGGCTTCCTCCGCGGCATCGCCGGATCGGCCCGCGGCGTCCGCACGGTCTGACTCAGGCAGGCCCCGGCCCCTCCACACCGAGGCGCACCACGACCCCCGACGTCGACCGGAACACGGCCTGCGGCCCCTCCACGGCGACCCGCGTGAACGGGTTCGACTCCTCCAGGAACAGCGCCCACACCAGCGCCCCGCTCGCCGTCAGCCGCGCCGCGAACCCCTGCGACCCGTGATCCCCCTCGCCGCCCCACAGCACACCGCCATCCTCCAGCCGCACCTCGACGAGTCCGTCGATGTACGCGACCTCTTCCGCCGACACCGGGACGCGCTCCAGGAGCCGGAACCCGGCGGGGACCGACGGATCGAGACCGACGCGGTACGACCTGCCGTCGGGCAGATGCAGCGCGTCCCCGGCCGGCAGCCGGTGGCCGTCGGCCCACAGTTCGCCGACACTGGTGGAAGAAAGAGAGGTCATACCCGCCCCGGGTGATCAGCATGCGGACTCCGACGGTTTTTCTTACCCCAATCCGGCTGAACTTTTGTTGATCGCGCGTTGGTTGACCCCTGTACCGCCCTACCCTTCAGAGGGTGAACCAGTTGATGTCCCGAGAGTCCGAGGCCGACGAGCCCGGGGAGACCGCCACCGGCGCATCCCTCCCCGGCACCCTGCCCGCAGAGCTCCGTGCCGAACTCATCGCGTTCCGCCGCGACTTGCACATGCACCCCGAGCTGGGCAATCAGGAGTTCCGCACCACCGCGGCGATCAAGGCGCGCCTGGAGCGCGCCGGACTCGTACCGCGGGTGCTCGGCATCGGCACCGGCCTCGTCTGTGACATCGGCACCGGCACGGAGACGGGGGAGTGGGAGGGCGGCCGCGAGATGCTCGCGCTGCGGGCCGACATCGACGCGCTGCCCATCCCGGACACCAAGACCGACTGCGCGTACCGTTCCACCGTCCCGGACCGCGCCCATGCCTGCGGCCACGACGTGCACACCACCGTCGTGCTCGGCGCGGGACTCGTCCTCGCCGAGCTGCACCGCCAGGGCCGGCTCCCGCGCCCGGTGCGGCTGATCTTCCAGCCCGCCGAGGAGGTGCTGCCCGGCGGCGCCCCCGACGTGATCGAGTGCGGGGTGCTCGACGGGGTGCGCCGCATCATCGGCGTCCACTGCGACCCGAAGGTCGACGCGGGCCGGATCGGGCTCCGGGCCGGCGCGATCACCTCGGCCTGCGACCGCCTGGAGGTCACGCTCGACGGCCCCGGCGGGCACACCGCGCGGCCGCACCTGACGACGGACCTGGTCACGGCCGCCGCCAAGGTCGCCACCGAGGTGCCCGCGGTCGTCGCCCGCCGCGTCGACGCCCGCTCGGGCCTCGCGGTCACCTGGGGCCGCCTGGAGACGGGCCACGCGTGCAACGTGATCCCGCAGCATGCCGAGCTGTCCGGCACGGTCCGCTGCCTGGACCTGGAGTCCTGGCGGGCGGCCCCGGACCTGGTGCACGGGGCGATCCAGGAGATCGCCGAGCTGTACCGGGCGAAGCCGGTCGTCGACTACATCCGCGGCGTGCCGCCCGTGGTCAACGATCCGGCGGTCACCGAGCTGCTCCGCGACGCGATGACGGCCCGCCTCGGCGCGGACGCCGTGGAGGGCACGACGCAGAGCCTCGGCGGCGAGGACTTCTCCTGGTACCTGGAGCACGTGCCGGGCGCGATGGCCCGGCTCGGCGTGAAGGCCCCGGGCGACCGGACCAGCCGCGATCTGCACCAGGGCGACTTCGACGCGGACGAGGACGCGATCACGGTCGGCGTCGAGCTGTTCACGGCCGCCGCCCTCCTGGACGCCCAGGCCTGACCCCGGCCCGACCCGGCCCGCCCCGACCGGCCCCGGACACCCCGAGCGAGACGCGTCCGAGGCCGATCGGCGACCGATTCGTCACCGTTCGCCGCCACGATGGACCCCACCGTCACCGGCGGGCGGCACGAATCGATAACGGCCCAGGCAAGGGCATTACGCGGTGGTTCTACGCGCGTTATCGTGCGCCGAACTGAGCGCCACACCAGGCGTGTTGGATGATTGGGGAACTTCCTGATGCGTCGAGTAACGCGGCTTACGCAGATCGCGATAGGTGTCACGGGTCTGGCGCTCGCCGCCACCGCGTGTGGCGGCACCAGCAGTGAGAACAACAAGGACGGCGGCTCCGGCAAGAACCTGGGCCTGGCCATCGCCTACGACGTGGGCGGCAAGGGCGACCAGTCCTTCAACGACTCCGCCTACGAGGGCCTGGTCAAGGCCCAGAAGGAGTTCGGCTACAAGACGGCCGACCAGGAGCCCAAGGACGGCGAGTCCGACGACGACAAGGCCCAGCGCCTGAGCAACCTGGCGAAGGCGGGCTACAACCCGGTCGTCGGCATCGGCTACGCGTACGGCCCCGCCATGAAGGACGTCGCGAAGAAGTTCCCGAAGACGACCTTCGGCATCGTCGACTCCGTCGTCGAGGGCGACAACGTGGCCTCGCTGGTCTTCGCCGAGAACGAGTCCTCGTACCTGGCCGGCGTCGCCGCCGCCAAGGCGACCAAGTCGAACCACGTGGGCTTCGTCGGCGGTGTCGACAACGAGCTGATCAACAAGTTCCAGGCCGGCTTCGAGCAGGGCGTCGCCGACACGAAGAAGGGCGTCAAGGTCGAGGTCCAGTACCTCGACGAGGACCCCGCGAAGGGCTTCGCGAGCCCCGACCTCGGTGAGGCCGCCGCCGACAAGCAGCTCGAGGACGGCGCCGACGTGATCTACCACGCGGCCGGCCTGTCCGGTCAGGGCGTGATCAAGGCGGCCGCCGAGCAGAAGAAGTGGGTCATCGGCGTCGACTCCGACCAGTACGCGCAGAAGACGCTCGACAAGTACAAGGACTACATCCTCACCTCCGCGCTCAAGGAGGTCGGCGGCTCCGTCTACACGCTGGCGAAGTCGGTGAAGGACGGCAAGCCGCTCAGCGGCGTGCAGACCTTCGACCTCAAGGTCGACGGTGTCGGCGTGGCCGAGACCAACCCCCAGTACAAGACCATCCCCGGTCTCGCCGACGCGGTCGCCAAGGCCAAGCAGGGCATCGTCGACGGCACGATCAAGGTGGACACCAAGCCGAAGAAGTGACCCCGGCGCGGCGGGGGCCGCGTCATACGTACAACGTCAAGGGCGGGCGCTGATCCCTTCAGCGCCCGCCCTTCTTCGCGTTCGCGAAGGCCTCCGGGGCGTGTGACGCGTGCCTCGTTTCTGGCCGGTAACAGGTTGGACATTAGGGGTTTTATGTTTTGTCTACGCGCGTTACTCTGCGGCGAACTCAGCGTCGGTCACTGCTGTCCCGGCGCTTGTACGAAGGAGCACTTCTCAATGCGCCGGGTTTCCCGCATAGCGGTCGCAGGCACCGCCACCGCCTCTCTCGCCCTCGCCCTCGCCGCCTGTGGCGGCACGTCCTCGGACGCCGCCAAGTCCGAAGGCGGCAAGGAGAAGGGCCTCGCCATCGCCTACGACGTGGGCGGCAAGGGCGACCAGTCGTTCAACGACGCCGCCTACGAGGGTCTGAAGCAGGCCAAGAGCGAGTTCGGCTACCAGGTCGCCGACCAGGAGCCCAAGGACGGCGAGTCCGACGACGACAAGACCGCCCGCCTGGTGAACCTGGCGAAGGCCGGCTACAACCCGATCGTCGGCATCGGCTACTCCTACGCCCCGGCCGTCAAGGAGGCCGCGGCGAAGTACCCGAAGGTCACCTTCGGCATCGTCGACGACTCCTCGGTCCAGGGGAAGAACATCGCCGACCTGGTCTTCCAGGAGAACGAGGTCTCCTACCTCGCCGGCGTCACCGCCGCCCTGAAGACCAAGTCCGACACGGTCGGCTTCGTCGGCGGCGTCGACAACGCGCTGATCAACAAGTTCCAGGCCGGCTTCGAGCAGGGCGTCAAGGACACCAAGAAGGGCGTCAAGGTCGAGGTCCAGTACCTCGACGAGGACCCCGCCAAGGGCTTCGCCTCCCCGGACCTCGGCAAGGCCGCCGCCGAGAAGCAGATCGAGGACGGCGCCGACGTCGTCTACCACGCGGCCGGCCTGTCCGGTCAGGGCGTGATCGAGGCCGCCGCCGGCGCCAAGAAGCTCGCCATCGGCGTCGACTCCGACCAGTACGGCCAGAAGGCCCTGGCGAAGTACAAGGACGCGATCATCACCTCCGCCACGAAGGACGTCGCCAAGGCGATCTTCAACCTGGCGCAGTCCGTCAAGGACGGCAAGCCGCAGACCGGCGTCATCACCGGTGACCTGAAGTCGGGCGAGGTCTCCCTGGCCGACTCCAACCCGGCGTTCAAGAGCGACGCGAAGCTCCAGGCGGCCCTGAAGAAGGCCCAGGCCGGCATCGTCGACGGCTCCATCAAGGTCGACCTCAAGCCCGCCAAGTAAGCGGTGCCACAACCGGGGTGCGGGGCGCTTCTGCCCCGTACCCCGTTCGTGCGATCCTGCTCGTCATCGCAGTCCGAACACTCGACCCACTCGACATCGCTCGAAGTCGCTCGAACCCACTTCTCGCACACCGATGTTGGGGCGCTACGCGTGTAGCCGGCCCCCTTTCCCAGGAGAGTGCGCCATCGCCACGTCAAGCTCCCCGCCGACCGCCGTCGCCGTAGAACTCAAGGGCATCACCAAGAGGTTCCCCGGCGTCGTCGCCAACCACGACATCTGCCTCACCGTCCGCAAGGGCACCGTGCACGCCCTCGTCGGTGAGAACGGCGCGGGCAAGTCCACGCTGATGAAGATCCTCTACGGCATGCAGAAGCCGGACGAGGGCACCATCACCATCCACGGCGAGCAGGTCTCCTACTCCTCGCCCGCCGACGCGATCGCCCGCGGCATCGGCATGGTGCACCAGCACTTCATGCTCGCGGACAACCTCACCGTCCTCGAGAACGTCGTCCTCGGCAGCGAGAAGCTGTACGGGATCGGCGCGAAGGCCCGCCGCAGGATCCTCGAGATATCCGAGCGCTACGGCCTCGGCGTCCGCCCCGACGTCCTCGTCGAGGACCTGGGCGTCGCCGACCGCCAGCGCGTCGAGATCCTCAAGGTCCTCTACCGCGGCGCCACCACCCTGATCCTCGACGAGCCGACCGCCGTCCTCGTCCCGCAGGAGGTCGACGCGCTCTTCGACAACCTGCGCGAGCTCAAGGCGGAGGGCCTGTCGGTCATCTTCATCTCGCACAAGCTCGGCGAGGTCCTCTCCGTCGCCGACGAGATCACCGTCATCCGGCGCGGCACCACGGTCGGCACCGCCGTCCCCGCCGAGACGACCCCCAAGCAGCTCGCCGAGCTGATGGTCGGCAGCGAGCTCCCCACGCCGGAGACCGCCGACTCCACGGTCACCGACCGCCCCGTGCTCCAGGCCGACGACCTGCGCCTGTGCGCCCCCGGCGGCGGCAAGCCGCTCCTCGACGGCATCACCTTCACCATCCACGCCGGTGAGGTGCTCGGCCTCGCGGGCGTCGAGGGCAACGGCCAGACCGAGCTCATCGAGACCCTGATCGGCCTCACCCAGGCCGACAGCGGCACCGTCACCCTCCTCGGCGACGACATCACCTCCTGGGCCACCCGCAAGCGCCGCGAGTCCGGCATCGGCTACATCCCCGAGGACCGGCACCGCCACGGCCTGCTCCTGGACGCGCCCCTGTGGGAGAACCGCATCCTCGGCCACGTCACCGAGGCCCCCAACTCCAAGGGCATGTGGCTCGACCCGAAGGCCGCCCAGGCCGACACGACGCGGATCGTCAAGGAGTACGACGTCCGCACGCCCGGCATCGACGTCACGGCCGCCTCCCTGTCCGGCGGCAACCAGCAGAAGCTGATCGTCGGCCGCGAGATGAGCCACGCCCCCAAGTTCCTGATCGCAGCCCACCCCACCCGCGGCGTGGACGTCGGCGCGCAGGCGCAGATCTGGGACCAGATCCGCGAGGCCCGCCGCGAGGGTCTGGCCGTGCTGCTCATCTCGGCCGACCTCGACGAGCTGATCGGCCTGTCCGACACCCTCCGGGTCATCTACGACGGCCGCCTGGTCGCCGACGCCGACCCGGCCTCCATCACCCCGGAAGAGCTGGGATCCGCCATGACCGGTGCCGCCTCGGGCCACCTGGAGCACACGGAAGACGGTGCCTGACCATGAACAACCCCAAGCGCTGGGACTCCGAGCGGATCCTGCTCGCGGCCGCCGGTCCCGTGATCGCGCTGGTCGTCGCGTTCGCCCTGACCTCGCTCGTGCTGCTCGCCTCCGGCGAGAACCCGGTCGAGCCGTTCTCGATCATGTTCGAGCAGGCGACGTTCTCCGACGTCCAGGTCCTCATCATCAATGACGCCGCCGGTCTCTACATCGGCGCGCTCGCGGTCGCCATCGGCTTCCGGATGAACCTCTTCAACATCGGCGTCGAGGGCCAGTACCGGCTCGCCGCCTGCGTCGCCGCCATCGTCGGCGCGCACATCGCCTTCCCGGCCTTCCTCCAGATCCCGCTGCTGATCCTGTCGGCCGCCGTCACCGGCGCCCTGTGGGCCGGCATCGCCGGCGTCCTCAAGGTGACCCGCGGCGTCAGCGAGGTCGTCTCCACGATCATGCTCAACTCGATCGCGGCGTCCGTCATCGCCTACCTCACCCTCGAGGACGCGTTCGGCGTCGCCGTCGGCAACAACCGCACGACCGGCGAGATGGACAAGGCCGGCTGGTTCCCCGGCATCAACCTCGGCGACACCGTCGGCACCGTCTACGGCTTCGTCGTCGTCGCCGTGCTCCTCGGCATCGTCTACTGGGTGATGCTCAACCGCACCCGCTTCGGCTTCGACCTGCGCGCCTCCGGTGCCTCCGAGTCCGCGGCCGCCGCCTCCGGCGTCTCCGCCAAGAAGATGGTGCTCACCGCGATGCTGCTGTCCGGCGCGGTCGCGGGCCTCGCGGGCCTGCCCACGCTGCTCGGCTCGACGCACACCTTCTCCGACTCCTTCCCGGCCTCGCTCGGCTTCAACGCGATCACCGTCGCGCTGCTCGGCCGCAACAGCCCGGCCGGCATGGCCCTCGCCTCGCTCCTGCTGTCGTGGCTGTTCAACGCCGCCGACCCGCTGGACCTGCAGGGCTACAGCTCCGAGATCGCCACGATCATGCAGGGCCTCATCGTCATCGCCGTGGTCGTCTCCTACGAGTCCGTCCGCGTCTGGGGCACCCGCCGCCAGCAGAGCAGGGTCGGCGCCGAACTCGCCGCGGGCCACGTCCTCGCCACCGCGGGCCCCGACGACAGCGACGACAACAACGACACGAAGAAGGAGGTGGCGGCCCGATGAGCACGGCTCCCGCACTCGACAAGACGCCTGCCGCTGCCCCGGCGGCACGGCGGGGGCTCAGCCTTCCCGTCCTCATGCTGATCGTCGCCGGGCTGCTCTGCCTGGTCTCGGCGGTCCGCCTGATCACCGACGCGAACGGCCTCACCTCCGTCAGCCAGATGTCCACCGCGCTGCGCCTCGCCGTGCCGATCGGCCTCGCCGGACTCGGCGGCCTGTGGGCCGAGCGCGCCGGCGTGGTCAACATCGGCCTCGAGGGCATGCTCATCCTCGGCACCTGGTTCGGCGCCTGGGCCGGCTACCAGTGGGGCCCCTGGGTCGGCGTCGTCGCCGCCCTGATCGGCGGCGCGCTCGGCGGCCTCGTGCACGCGCTCGCCACCGTCACCTTCAACGTGAACCACATCGTCTCCGGTGTGGCCATCAACATCCTGGCCCTCGGCGCCACCCGCTACCTGTCCGTCCTCGTCTACGACGGCATGGACGGCGCCACCTCCCGGCAGTCCCCGGCGGTCCCGAGCCTCGGCGAGTTCACCGTGCCCGGCCTCGCCGACGCGCTGGCCGACCTCAACAAGCAGGGCTACTTCCTCATATCCGACGTCGCGGGCCTGCTCGGCGGCATCATGACCGGTGTGTCCTGGCTGACCGTCATCGCCGTCGCCCTCGTGCCCGTGTCCTGGTGGGTGCTGTGGCGCACCTCGTTCGGCCTGCGCCTGCGCTCCTGCGGCGAGAACCCGGTCGCCGCCGAGTCCCTCGGCGTCAACGTCATCAAGTACAAGTACCTCGCCGTGATCATCTCGGGCGCGCTCGCCGGCCTCGGCGGCGCGTTCCTCTCCGAGGTCTCCTCCAACTACTACCTGGAGGGCCAGACCGGCGGCCGCGGCTACATCGGCCTCGCCGCCATGATCTTCGGCAACTGGATGCCGGGCGGCCTCGCCCTCGGCGCCGGTCTGTTCGGCTACAGCGACACCCTCAAGGTCCGCGGCGGCACCGAGAACACGCACGCGCTGCTGCTCCTGATCGCCGTCCTCGCGCTGTTCGCCGTGGCCTGGCTGATCTGGAAGAAGAAGATCACCGGCGCGGTCGTCACGCTCGCCGTCTCCGTGCTGCTGTTCTTCTGGTACGCCACCACGGACTCCGTCCCCAGCCAGGTCGCCACGGCCATGCCGTACGTCCTGACCATGCTCGTCCTCGCCCTCTCGGCCCAGCGCCTGCGCATGCCGAAGGCGAACGGACAGCCGTACCGGAAGGGCCAGGGCAAGTGACCGGCGCCGACGTGACCGACTGGGAGGCCCTGCGCGCGGCCGCGCGCGAGGCCATGTCCCACGCGTACGCCCCGTACTCGGGCTTCCCGGTCGGCGCGGCGGCGCTCGTCGACGACGGCCGCACGGTGACCGGCTGCAACGTGGAGAACGCCTCGTACGGCATCGGCCTGTGCGCCGAGTGCGGGCTCGTCTCCCAGCTCCGGCTCACCGGCGGCGGCCGCCTGACCCACTTCACGTGCGTCGACGGCGAGGGCGAGATCCTCATGCCGTGCGGCCGCTGCCGCCAGCTCCTCTACGAGTTCGGCGGCAAGGACCTCCTCCTGGAGACCGCGTCCGGAGTGCGGCCGCTCGCCGAGCTGCTGCCGGACGCGTTCGGGCCCGAGAACCTCGGACGCGGGCAGGACTGAGCAGCACCCCCAGGGCCCCGGCGAGTTGGCGGGGCCCTCTTTCTCCGACCGGTTCTATGCGCGTAGAGTCGGTCGTCCCACGCAAGCAGAGCCGGTTGCTGGAAGGCAGGAAAGCCATGGACGTCATCTCCGTCATCCGTACGAAGCGGGACCGGGGCCGTCTGAGCGACGAGCAGATCGACTGGGTGGTCGACGCCTACACGCGCGGCGAGGTCGCCGACGAGCAGATGTCGGCCCTGGCCATGGCGATCTTCCTGAACGGGATGGACCGCGCGGAGATCGCCCGCTGGACCGCCGCGATGATCGCCTCCGGCGAGCGCATGGACTTCTCCGCGCTGTCCCGGCCCACGGCCGACAAGCACTCCACCGGCGGCGTCGGCGACAAGATCACGCTGCCGCTCGCCCCGCTGGTCGCCGCGTGCGGGGCCGCCGTGCCGCAGCTGTCCGGGCGCGGCCTCGGCCACACCGGCGGCACGCTCGACAAGCTGGAGGCGATCCCCGGCTGGCGCGCGAACCTCACCAACGCCGAGATGATGCGCACCCTGGAGGACGTCGGCGCCGTCGTCTGCGCCCCCGGCAGCGGCCTCGCCCCCGCCGACAAGAAGCTCTACGCCCTGCGCGACGTCACCGCGACCGTCGAGTGCATCCCGCTCATCGCCTCCTCGATCATGTCCAAGAAGATCGCCGAGGGCACCGGCTCGCTGGTCCTCGACGTGAAGGTGGGCTCCGGCGCCTTCATGAAGGAGCTCGGCGCGGCCCGCGAACTGGCCCGCACGATGGTGGGCCTGGGCGCCGACCACGGGCTGCCCACCGTCGCCCTGCTCACCGACATGAACACCCCGCTCGGCCTGACCGCGGGCAACGCGCTCGAAGTACGGGAATCGGTGGAGGTGCTGGCCGGCGGCGGGCCGGCCGACGTCGTCGAGCTGACCCTCGCGCTGGCCCGCGAGATGCTCGACGCGGCGGGCCTGAAGGACGCGGACCCGGCGAAGGCGCTCGCGGACGGCTCGGCGATGGACGCGTGGCGCGGCATGATCGCGGCGCAGGGCGGCGATCCGCTGGCCCCGCTGCCGACGGCCCGGGAGACGCACGTGGTCACGGCCGCGGAGTCCGGCGTCCTGACCCGTCTCGACGCGATGGGCGTCGGCCTGGCCGCCTGGCGGCTCGGGGCGGGGCGCGCCCGCAAGGAGGACCCGGTGCAGGCCGCCGCCGGCGTCGAACTCCACGCCAAGCCCGGCGACTCCGTCTTCGCGGGCCAGGCCCTGATGACCCTCCACACGGACACCCCCGAGCGCTTCGCCTACGCCCTGGAGGCGCTCGCGGGTTCCTACGACATCGCCCCCGCCGACACTCCCTTCACGGCGGCGCCGATCGTGCTGGAACGTATCGCCTGACCTGCGCTTTCCCCCTTCGGGTGAACGGGATCGGTGGACCGCCGCCGGTCCCGTTCGGCATGCTGGACTCGGTGACGCACCGATAAGGAGACCGCCATGAGCGCACTCACCGTCCGCCATGACCCCGAGCAGAGCTGGGACGAACTGGTCCGGTTCTGGGAGGAGATGGAATGGCCTGAGGGCAGCAAGGTGGAGATCATCGACGGGACCATCACCGTGTCACCTTCACCCGCGTACCAGCACAACGCGATCGCCGAGCACATCCAGCGGCGTCTGTACTCCGTGATTCCGGAGGACTGGGGGATCTACCAAACGCTCGCCCTTTCCGTCCCGTCCCGTCTGGGGATGCTGATCCCGGACATCCTCGTGGCGCCCCGGCAGGACGACGTGGAGTCGGACTCGCACATCCCGGCCGCCATGGCCGAGCTCGTCGTCGAGATCACCTCGAAGTCCAACGCGCGGAACGACCGCATCAGCAAGTGCGCCGCGTACGTCGCCGCGGGCATCCCCTTCTATCTGCTGGTCGACCGCTGGTCGCGGCAAGGCCCCGTGTCCACGCTCTACGGCGATCCCACCGGAGACGTGTACCGGACGCTGAGCGTCGTGAAGTTCGGGGAACCTCTCCAGCTCCCCGCGCCCTTCGACCTCACGATCGACACCGGCGAATTCCCCACTCCCTGACGCCTCACCCCAGCAGCGCCGCCACCACCACGAGCACCGGCACCGACCCCATCGTCGACAGCAGGATCGACTCCCGGGCGAGCCTCTCGCCCACCCCGTAGCGGCTGGCGTACGTGAACAGGTTCTGGGCCGCAGGGAGCGCCGAGGTCACGACGACGTCAAGGAGCCGCGCCCCGCTCAGGCCGAACACGAAGGACGCCAGCGCCCACGACACGGCAGGCTGCCCGACGGACTTCAGCACCGAGGACAGCAGCACCGGCACCCGGTCCCTCCCAGGCCCGCCCGGCCACGCACTCCCGCACAGCGAGATCCCGAACGCGATGAGGATCATCGGCACCGACATGTTCGCGATGAGTTTCAGCGGGTCGAAGACGGGCGCCGGCACCGTCCACCCCGTCGCCGACACCACGACTCCCGAGAGCGCCCCGATCGCGATCGGGTTCCGCAGCGGCGTGAGCACCCGCCGCCACCACGACTGCCGTGTCCCCGACGCCTCCGCCAGATCCAGGATCGTCAGCGCGACCGGCGTCACCGCGATCTGCTGGAACAGGAGCACGGGAGCAACCAGCGAGGCGTTCCCGAGGACGTACACGGCGATGGGGATGCCCAGGTTCCCCGAGTTCACGTACGACGAGCACAGCGCGCCGATCGTCGTGCGGCCCACTCCCCAGCCGCGTACGACCGCCACCGACACGAAGACCCCCGCGACGGCCAGCGTCGACAGGGCCGTGACCAGGAGGCTCGGGGAGAGGATCACGGACAGGTCGGCCCGCGCCAGCATCGTGAACAGCAGCGCCGGCGTCGCCACATGGAAGGCCAGTTTCGTGAGGACGTCCCGGCCGCCGTCGCCGAGATACCCCTTGCGGCCGATGAGATAGCCGACGCCGATGACGACGGCGATGACCGCGAACCCGTTCAGAACCCCTTGCACGGGCTCCACCCTCGGCCGCGCGCGAGCCGCGGGTCAACGTGATCCACTCCGACGTGACGCGGCACACGCCGGGTGTCCGTCCGGCGCCGATGAGTTCCGGGCCGCCGCACGGTCATGACTACGTGGCTGCCTCAACGACCCCTTCCGTCGTCGTGCTCGCCGGGCCGATCCGCGCCGGCGACGCACCGCTGCTGTGCGACCAGGTCCGTGCCGCCCTGCGCGGCGCCCCGGCCGGCGCGGACGCCCGTACGGTCGTCTGCGACGTGTCGGCCGTGACGAGCACCGACCTCGCCACCCTCGACGCGCTCGCCCGGATGCAGCTCGCCGCGCGGCGGGCCGGGGGACGGATACGGCTGCGGGATCCGTCCCCTCGCCTCACGCTGATGCTCGGCCTCACCGGCCTCGACGGCGTGCTGGCCCCGGAGGGTGCGAGCGATCCGGGCTCAGGCGTCCAGGTGCTCCGGGACGCCGAACAGCGGGAACCACCGCTTGCTGAGGTCCAGGAAGCAGTGGAAACCGGCGATCCGGCCGTCTGAGATCTCCAGGACCTGGATGGCCCACGGCGTGTATCCGCCGGTCTCAGGGTCGGGCTTGTAGTGCGCGAAGGCCGGGGTCCCGTTCGCCGACACCGGCAACAGGCGCGAGTTCTCGCACTCGTGACCGATCGTCAGCATGAAGCCGGTGATGTCGTCGGTGCCGCGCAGCCACAGGTCGAACGGCGGCATCGTCATGACCGCGTCCTCGGCGAGCAGCTCGGTCAGCGCCTTCATGTCGTAGCCCTCGAAGGCCGCGACGTAGCGCTCCAGGAGCTTCTGCTGCTCCTCGTCGAGCGGGTCCGCCGTCGCCGAGTCGGCGGGCGGGGCCTCGGCGAGCGTGGCCCGCGCTCTCTGGAGCGCGCTGTTCACCGACGCGACCGTCGTGTCGAGCAGCTCCGCGACCTCGGTCGCCTTCCAGGCCAGGACCTCGCGCAGGAGCAGCACCACCCGCTGCTTCGGCGGCAGTTGCTGCAGCGCGGCGACGAACGCGAGCCGCACCGACTCCTTCGCGACGGCGGCCTCGGCCGGGTCGTGCACGGTGGGCAGGACGCGGGCGTCGGGCATCGGCTCCAGCCACACATTGTCCGGGCGCGGGGTCAGCGCGGCCTGCGCGAGCGGGGCCGCGGCGGTCAGATCCATCGGCCGGGCCCGCTTGTTGCCCGCGTTCAGCAGGTCCAGGCAGACGTTCGTCGCGATGCGGTACAGCCAGGAGCGCAGCGAGGAGCGGCCCTCGAACTTGTCGAAGCTGCGCCACGCGCGCACCATCGTGTCCTGTACGGCGTCCTCGGCCTCGAACGCCGAACCCAGCATCCGGTAGCAGTACCCGGTCAGCTCGACCCGGTGCTTCTCCAGATCCTCGAGCTCCGGCTTCGTCGCGGTGTCGCTCATGTCCCAACGCCCCCATAGCGGCTGTGAGTACCAGTTCTTCTCCAGCACTTTCTCCAGCACTTCGAAAGCTACCGCAGCCCACTGACAACGGCCCCCGGACCCGCGAAATGCGCAGGTCCGGAGGCCGTTGTGGTAGGGCCCGGGGCCGGTGGGTCAGTGGGCGGCCACCGTACGTGCCGCCGCAGTCGCCCCGCGTCGCCGCGCACGCGCCGCGTACGTGCCCCACACGGTGAGCGACACGACGCCGAGGACGGCGACGCAGCCGAGGCCGACGGTCCCGGCCCAGCCCCGCGCGTGGAAGGCGACGGCGCCCACGGCCGAGCCGACGCTGGAGCCCACGTAGTAGGCGGACTGGTACAGCGCGGAGGCCTGCGCGCGGCCGTGCGTGGCGGTGTGGCTGACGGACGAGGACGCCGTCGCGTGCCCGGCGAAGAACCCGGCCGTGATCAGCACGAGCCCGAGCAGCACCACGGGGAACGCGGGCACCAGCGCGAGCAGCAGGCCCGTCATCGTCGTACCGGCCGCGAGGTACAGGGTGCCGCGCCGGCCGAGCCGCGCGACGAGCCGTCCGGCCGCCGCCGAGGAGAGGGTGCCGACGAGGTACACGAGGAAGATCGAGCCGACGACGCCCTGCGGGAGCGAGAACGGGGCGGCGGTCAGCCGGTAGCCGATCACCGTGTACACGGCGCCGAACACCGTCATGAACAGGGCGCCGATCACGTACAGGCGGCGCAGCAGCGGGTTGGCGAGGTGGCCGCCGACCGTGCGGGCCAGGGCGCGCGGGCGCAGCGAGCCCGGGGTGAAGTGCTTCGGTGCGGGCAGCAGCATCCGGAACGCGATCGCGCAGACCACGGCCATGACGCCGATGACGCCGACGGCCGCGCGCCAGCCCCAGGCCTGGGCGATCCAGCCGCCCACGACCCGGCCGCTCATGCCGCCGATGGAGTTGCCGGCGACGAACAGTCCGATGGCCGCGACCAGCGCCTTCGGCCGCACCTCCTCCGCCAGGTACGCCATCGCGGAGGCGGGCAGTCCGGCGAGCGCGGCGCCCTGGAGGGCGCGCAGCGCGATCAGGACGCCCAGCGACGGCGCGAAGGGGACCAGCAGTCCGACCACGACGGCCACCGACAGCGAGGCCGTCATCACCGCGCGCCGCCCGAACCGCTCGGACAGGGCGCTCAGCGGCAGCACGCACAGCGCCAGCGCGAAGGTCGCTCCGGACACCGTCCAGCTGGCCGTGCTCGCGCTCGCCCCGAAGTCCGCGGAGACGAGGGGGAGCAGGGCCTGCGTGGAGTAGAGGAGCGCGAAGGTGGCGACACCGGCGAGGAAGAGGGCGAGGCTCATCCGGCGGTAGCCGGGCCCGCCCGGGGCCATGCGCGTGTCGTCGGTGCGCGGGTCGCTGGACGGGGGGACGGGGGCGGCGACCGCGTGGGTGGCGGCCGCCTGGCTACTGGCGGGAGACATGCCTCGAACGTAGGCCCGCGCCGACTGATGCGTCCAATGCATGAAACAGCCATAATCGTTCCCATGCAGCATGAGCACAGGTCACGGCCGCGCCTGTCACCGCCCGGTGACACAGAAGACATGGTCACGTCGCTCGCGCCGCGGCTCTCCTACTTCGCCGCGGTGGCCCGCGCCGAGCACGTGACCCGTGCCGCGCAGGAGCTGAACGTCCCGCAGTCGACGCTGTCCCGCGCGATCGTCCGGCTCGAACAGGACCTGGGCGTCGACCTCTTCGCCCGGCACGGCCGCACCGTGTCCCTGACCCCCGCAGGCCGCACCTTCCTCGGCTCGGTCGAGCGCGCGCTCGGCGAGGTCGAGAAGGCCGCCGAGTCCGTACGGGCCGACGCGGACCCCGAGTCCGGCAAGGTCGCCTTCGGCTTCCTGCACACGATGGGCACCGAGACGGTGCCCGGCCTGATCCGCGCCTTCCGCGCCGACCATCCCCGCATCCGCTTCAGCCTCGTGCAGAACTACGGGGAGGCGATGCTGGAGCGGCTGCGGGCCGGGGAGCTCGACCTGTGCCTGACCTCGCCGGTGCCCGACGCGCCGGACCTGGTGGCCCGGCGCCTCGACGAGCAGCGGCTGCGGCTGGTCGTCCCGGAGGACCACCGGCTCGCGGGCCGCAAGCGGATCCGGCTCGCCGAGACCGCCGACGAGACCTTCGTGACCCTCGAACCCGGCTACGGGCTGCGCCGCATCACCGACGACCTGTGCGCGGAGGCGGGCTTCACGCCGCGTATCGCGTTCGAGGGCGAGGAGGCGGAGACGCTGCGCGGCCTGGTCGCGGCGGGTCTCGGCGTGGCGCTGCTGCCCCCGCCGGCCGTGCCGCGCCCCGGGGTCGTCGAGCTGACGGTGACCGGGCAGCGGGCGGTGCGCGAGATCGGCGTGGCCTGGCTGGAGGGACACCCGGACACGCCTCCGGTCGCGGCGTTCAAGAAGTTCCTGCTCTCCCGCCGCGGCCGCCTCCTGCCGGAACAGGCCCCTCCGGAGTAGCCGTTGCCGGAGCCCGGCAGTCCCCGGCCGCCCCGGGTGCCCGCCGCGCGAATTGCCCTGCCGGATCCCGCCGGGCAAGGTGGACCACCGGCCGGCGGCCCGGAGCCGGACGGGGAGGGACCAGGGTGAACGGGATACCGGCCCACGACGATTACCGCGACCGCATGCGACGGCGCGGCACCCGCTTCACGTACGTGGGCACGCTCCTGGTGCTGCTCGGCGCGGTGCTCTTCGCCCTGATCGTGCCCGCCGAGGCCGACAACCGCGCGTACGCGGCCGCCGCGCCCTGCCCGCAGGGGACCCGCGCCGACACCTGCCGGGTGACGGCCGAGGCGACCGTCCTGCGCAAGGAGCAGGACTCCGGCGGCAAGACCACGAAGTACTACCTGGTCCTCACCGACCCCGGGACCCGCACCGAGCACCGGGTGCGGATGCCGTCCGACGGCTCCGTCCACGCCGCGGCCCGCCCCGGCGGCCGGGTCACCGTGACGTACTGGGAGGACGAGGTCCGCGAGGTGCGCCTCGGGAACCTCGTGGCCGAGGCCGAGCTGTCCCCGGTGCACGACGGCCGGCTGCCCGGCGCCTTCGGCGTCGCGCTCCTGTCCGGCGGCCTGGGCGCCCTCTGGTTCGCGGCCTGGCTCCGCTTCCGCCCCGAGACCCCGGGCGCCCCGCTCTCCTGGAAGCCGCCCACCGGCCTCCTCGCGGGCATCATGGTGGCCTGCGTGAACTTCCCGGTCCTCCTGATGGGCCGCGGCATCTGGTCCGGCCTGGAGTTCACGGCCTGGTCGATCCCCGCGTCCCTGCCGTTGTCCGCCCTCGTGTGCTGGTGGGCCGTGCGCAAGGTGCGCCGGGCCGCCGCCCGCGTCACCCCGGCCGTCCCGGCCCGCCGCCAGGTCCTGCGCGTGCTGGTCCACGGCGACGTCCCGTACAGCAGGCCCGGTTACGTCCACCTCGTGGTCGGCGACGGCCCGCCCGCCCTGAGCACGGACCCCGAGGCCCGCCTCGCCCGCCTCCCGCTCCCGGACACCCTGCGCGCCCACCGCGTCCGTGAAGTCCTCGTCGGGGACCCGGAGTTCAGCCCCGGCTCCCGCGAGTACCCCGTGGTGGTCGAATGCACGGACACCACCCATCCGGTGCTCATCCTGACCGGCAAGCGGACGGCGCCCCTGGTGCTGGGCGCGCTGGGCGGTTGAGCTACAGCCCCAAGGACTGGCCGAAACCGACTGCCAGCGGCATCCGCAACCCGATCGGCGGCGGGGCCGCGAGGGCGTCCTGGAGGGGGCGGGAGAAGGGGTGCCCGAAGAGGGTGCCCAGGGTGAAGTCGACGGCCAGGGCGGCCACTTCGGAGCGGTGCTGGTGCAGGTTGTGGCCGTCGGAGTGCACCTCGAAGCGGCACACGTCGCGGTTCGTCTTCTTCGCGCGGCCGGCCAGACGGAAGGACAGCTCCGGGTCGGTGCGGCGGTCGTCGGTGCCGTGCACGATGAGGACGCGGCGCCCGGCGAGCTGGCGCACCGGCTCGGGGGAGACGGCGACGTCGTCCTCCGGCAGCCAGGGCGCCAGCGCGAGCACCGAGTCGACGGCCTCGTGGTCCGCCGCGTGCAGGGCCGCGCGCCCGCCCATGTCGACGCCCACCAGGCAGACCGGCACGTCCCCGTAGCGGCGCACGACCTCGTCGGCGGCCCAGCGGGCGTCGCGCGCGAGCTCCGCCTGCGCCCCGTTCCAGCCGCGCCCGCGATAGTGCACGGTGTGGGTGACCAGGCCCTCCGCGCGGCCCGCCCGGGTGAGCCTGCGGGCCAGCGGGCGCAGGGCCGTGGCCGACAGCGGTGAGGGTCTCCGGGTGGAGGTCTCCTCGCCCGCGGGCAGCAGCAGCACCACGCCGCCCACCGCCCCGGGCACCGGCCCGACCGCCTTGCCCAGCCTGGCCTCACGGGCCTGCGTCGCTTCCTGCTGCATGACAGAACAGTGTCAGAAGCGCCGATGTACGCGACCCGTCCTCCGGGTCACTGTTACGTATCGACGGAAGGTTTTCCGCCGCCGGAACCGTGCGGTCTACGCGCGTAGGCGTTAGGGTGCGGAAATGACGAGCCAGACCACCGTGCACCCCGACCGCCCCCGGATCCCGAGCCCGGACCAGATCCGTCGCGCGCCCAAGGTGCTGCTCCACGACCACCTCGACGGCGGGCTGCGCCCCGGCACGATCGTCGACCTCGCCCGCGAACAGGGCTACACGAACCTGCCGGAGACCGACCCCGACAAGCTCGGCGTCTGGTTCCGCGACGCGGCCGACTCCGGCTCCCTGGAGCGGTACCTGGAGACGTTCGCGCACACCTGCGCCGTCATGCAGACCAAGGAGGCCCTGTTCCGGGTCGCCGCCGAGTGCGCCGAGGACCTCGCCGAGGACGGCGTCGTCTACGCCGAGATCCGCTACGCGCCGGAGCAGCACCTCGAGAAGGGCCTCAGCCTCGAAGAGGTCGTCGAGGCCGTCAACGAGGGCTTCCGTGAGGGCGAGCGCCGGGCGAAGGAGAACGGGCACCGCATTCGCGTCGGCGCTCTGCTCACCGCCATGCGGCACGCCGCCCGCGCCCTGGAGATCGCCGAACTCGCCAACCGCTACCGGGACTCGGGCGTCGTCGGCTTCGACATCGCGGGCGCCGAGGCCGGCTTCCCTCCCACCCGCCACCTCGACGCGTTCGAGTACCTCAAGCGGGAGAACAACCACTTCACGATCCACGCCGGTGAGGCCTTCGGTCTGCCGTCGATCTGGCAGGCCCTGCAGTGGTGCGGCGCCGACCGCCTCGGCCACGGCGTGCGGATCATCGACGACATCGAGGTCGACAAGGAGGACGGCACGGTCAGGCTGGGCCGGCTCGCCTCGTACGTGCGCGACAAGCGGATCCCGCTGGAGATGTGCCCGTCGTCCAACCTCCAGACGGGCGCGGCCGGTTCGCTCGCCGAGCACCCCATCGGGCTGCTGCGCGAACTGCGGTTCCGCATCACGGTCAACACGGACAACCGGCTGATGTCGGGGACCTCGATGAGCCGCGAGTTCGCCCTGCTCGTCGAGACGTTCGGGTACACGCTGACCGACCTCGAATGGTTCACGGTGAACGCGCTGAAGTCCGCCTTCATCCCGTTCGACGAGCGCCTCGCGATGATCAACGACGTGGTGAAGCCGCGGTATGCGGAACTGCGCTCGGAGTGGCTGTTCCGCTAGGCGCCGAGGCCGCTCCGGCAAAGGTCACGGCCCGGGTTCCGAGCGACCGGAACGGAGGGTTCCGGTCAACACCAGGTTGACGAATGAGTAACTCCATGGTGATCCCAGGTGTTTGCCGAGGACCGACCCATTCCCAAGGAACCAGGAACAAGGGACCCATGAAGCAGTCTGCTGTGAAGACCCTCGGTGTCGCCGCTCTCGGTGCCGCCTTCGCCGCCGCCGGTGCCGGTGCCGCGAACGCCGCCCCCGCCCTCCCGGACGCCACGGGTGCCCTCGGCTCCGTCTCCTCGGTGCTCCCCGTCGAGCAGGCGGCGAGCACGCTGCCGGCCGGCACCCCCGAGGCCGTCAGCGCCGCGCAGGGCGCCGTGGGCAGCGGCGTCACCGCCGTCCAGCCGACCGTCGCCAAGCTCACCGAGGGCGGCGACCCCGTCTCCGGCCTGCTCGGCGGCCTGCCCACCCAGGGCCTGCCCACCTCGGGTCTGCCGATCGGCTGACCCGGCCCGCACCGCCCGAAGGGGCGCACTCCGCGATCCGCGGAGTGCGCCCCTTCGGCGTACGGCGACGAGCCCGGGTCACCAGGCCTGACGGACCTTGCCCTCGCTCGGGAACAGGATCCACAGCGCGATGTAGAGCAGGAACTGCGGGCCGGGCAGTAGACACGACACGAGGAAGATCACGCGCATCGTGTTCGCGGAGGTGCCGAAGCGCCGTGCCAGCGCTGCGCAGACTCCGCCGATCATCCGTCCGTTGGTGGGGCGGGCCAGGGCGGTCATGGTGGGCTCCTTCGCGAACCGTAGGGCTTCGGTGTGTGGTGCTTACGTCTTCGAAGGTACGGTCACGAAGCGGATGAAACGTCACCTCACGGGGCGATCCCGACCCTGGGAATCGTCGGGGTCGGACCCTGAGCCGGCTCCTCCCGGGGCAGGGGGGCCAGGTCCGGCCTGCGGCGGAGCCGGGCCCGCAGCGCCGGCACCACGGCGGCGTGGGCGATCGCGACGCCCACCGTGTTCAGCAGCACCGAGTCCACGTCCACGACCTGACCCGGCACCCCGGTCTGCAGCAGCTCGATGCCGAGCGAGATCAGCGCGCCTGCCGCGACCGTGCGCAGCAGCGAACCCCAGGCCGACACATGGAGCCGGCCACCGGCCAGCGGCAGCAGCACCCCGAGCGGCGCGAGCAGCAGCAGCCCCTCACCGATCCGCCGCCCGCCCGCACGCCAGCCGAGGGCCAGATCGGCCCGGATCCCGGCCAGCGGATGCAGGTTCGCCGCACTCACCCAGGGCACGTCCAGCGGACGCAGCGTGAACCATGCGACGAGCAGGAGATGCACGGCCAGGACGACGAGCCCTGCCGTACGGAAGCGGACGGCGGCCCTGTGGCCGCCCGAGCGATGGCGCTGCACGCCCCCCAAGACGTCACCCGCGGGAGAATCGGTTCCGGGGGATTCCGGATGAGTGACGCGAGGGACGTCAGCCCACGGTCTCGGCCGGCGCCGGGATCAGACCGGGCCGCGCCTTCACCGCGTCCGAGCACTCGTAGCTGCGCAGCGCGTCGTCACCCGGCCCGCCGAGCACCACGTGATCGCCGTCCTCCGCCGTCACCTTGCTGTTCGCGAACGTGCAGACGATCTGTGCGAGGGCGTACGGGGACAGGTCGTCCGGCGGCGTGTTCAGCCGCAGCGCGTCGGCCGGATCGCCCTTGCGCGGCCCCGACACACGGGTGCGCCGCGCGACGTCCGTCGAGTAGCCCGCGTCCGACTCGGCGCCCGAGGGCTTGCGCGACAGCTCGGCGAGCAGCTCCCGCGCGACTGCCACCCGGTCCGAGGTCCCGCGCCGCTCCAGCGTCACCGTACGGTCCACCGTCACCAGCTGCGACGTGCACACGAGATAGACCTGCACCGCGAACTCGCCGCCCGCGCGCGTCCCCACCTCGTCCGAGCCCGACAGCGAGCAGCCCACCCGGGTCGGCGCCGCGCCGAAGTCCGTCGGCACCTCCGTGGACCGGATCCCGCAGCCCGTCAGCAGCAGCGCCGCCAGGCCGCACAGACCCGCGAGCCTCGCACCGCGCTTCAACGGTCGCCGCCTTCCGGGGAGTTCGTCTCGTGCTTCGGTTCCTGCTCCTGCTGGGGCAGCCGCAGCGTGAACACGGCGCCGCCCTCCGGGGAGTTGGCGGCCGTGATCTCGCCGCCGTGGATGTGCGCGTTCTCCAGCGCGATCGACAGACCGAGCCCGCTGCCCTCCGAACGCGGCCGGGAGGCGCTCGCCTTGTAGAACCGGTCGAACACGTGCGGCAGCACGTCCTCCGGAATGCCGGGGCCGTGGTCCCGTACGGCGATGACCAGGTCGGAGCCCTCGGTGCGCACCGACACCCGCACCGGGGAGCCGCCGTGCTTGAGCGCGTTGCCGATCAGGTTGGCGAGGATCACGTCGAGGCGGCGCGGGTCGAGCCGGACCGTCATGCCGCGCTCCGCGTCCAGCTCCACCGCGTCCAGCCAGGCGCGGGCGTCGATGCAGGCCGTGATCTGGTCGGCGATGTCGAGGTCGTCCAGGACGAGCCGGGCCGTGCCCGCGTCGAAGCGGGTGACCTCCATCAGGTTCTCCACCAGGTCGCCCAGGCGCCGGGTCTCGCTGACCACGAGCCGCACCGCGGGCTCGATCATCGGGTCCACCGAACCGGTCTCCGCGTCGAGCTCCTCCTCGAGGACCTCGGTGACCGCGGTGATCGCGGTCAGCGGGGTGCGCAGCTCGTGCGACATGTCGGCGACGAACCGCCGCGAGGCCTCCTCGCGGGCGCTCATGTCGGCGACCTTCTTCTCCAGGTTCTCCGCGGTCCGGTTGAAGGTTCGGGACAGATCGGCCAGTTCGTCCGTGCCGGACACCCGCAGCCGGGTGTCGAGCTTGCCCTCGCCGAGCCGGCGCGCGGCGACACCGAGCCGGTGCACCGGCTTCAGGACGGTCGCGGCGGCGGCTTGAGCGAGCAGTGCCGAGCCGATCAGCGCGAGCGCCGTCGCGATGCCGAGCGACCAGGCCAGCGAGCCCAGGTCCTTCGCCTCCGGCTCCAGCGACTTGAGCATGTAGCCGGAGGGCCCGCCGTTCACCCGCGCGCCGCCCACCAGGTACGGCGTGCCGTCCTGCGTGATCCGCTGCCAGTACAGGTGGTACGGCGCCTTGTTGTTCTCGGTGATCTTCTGCTTCTTGTTCACCGCGCGGCGCAGCGACGCCGGGACGTCGGCGGGCGTGAAGGCGTCCAGGTCCGAATTGCCCACCACGTCACGGCCGTTCTCGTCCGTGGCCGTGAGCAGCACGCTGAAGTGCTGGCTGCTGTTCGCCATCAGGTTCGCGGCGTGCTGCAGCTCGCCCTGCGTGGGATGCTCCGGCAGCACCGCCGCCCGGTTCTGCATCTCCTGCTGGAAGTCGCTCAGCGCCGAGTCCTGGGTACGGGTCAGCACCGCCTCGCGGTTCAGCCAGTACGCGATCCCCGAAGCGGACACCGCCGCGGTCAGCGCCACCAGCGCGAACACGACGACGAGCCGCAACCGCAGACTCGTGAAACGCAGCCCCGCGAACAGGGCCTTCTTGGCCGCGGCGAGACCGCGCGGCGTGTGGTGCGGCTCCGTCACTGAGGCGAGTCCAGCCGGTAGCCGACCCCGCGCACCGTACGGATCAGCGTCGGCGACGACGGCACGTCCTCGACCTTCGCGCGCAGCCGCTGCACACACGCGTCGACCAGGCGCGAGTCGCCCAGGTAGTCGTGCTCCCACACCAGGCGCAGCAGCTGCTGGCGGGACAGCGCCTGCCCCGGCCGCCGGCTCAGCTCCAGGAGCAGCCGCAGCTCGGTCGGCGTGAGCTGCAGGTCCTCGCCGTTCTTCGTCACGGTCATCGCGGCCCGGTCGATCACCAGCGAACCGAACGACGCCGCGTCGTTCGCCTCACGCTCACCGCGCCGCAGCACGGCCCGGATCCGGGCGTCGAGCACCCGCCCCTGCACCGGCTTCACCACGTAGTCGTCGGCCCCGGACTCCAGGCCGACCACCACGTCGATGTCGTCGCTGCGCGCGGTGAGCAGGATGATCGGCAGCTGGTCGGTGCGCCGGATGCGACGGCACACCTCGAACCCGTCGATGCCCGGCAGCATCACATCCAGCACGATCAGGTCCGGCCGCTGCTCGCGCAACAGCTTCAGACCGTCCTCGCCGGTGGCAGCGGTGGCAACCCGGTGGCCCTGGCGCGTAAGAGACAGCTCCAGGGCCGTGCGGATGGCGTCGTCGTCCTCGATCAGCAACAGGGAAGGCACGAGCGCCATTCTGGCCCATCACTGGCCTTTAGTTCGACCGTGGGACCGGTCCCACACATGACCCGCACCGCCCCGGGGCCTGTGACAGCTCTGTGACAGTCGACGGACACCGTCATGAAGTCACCAGGGCAAGCTTTTGGACATCGCAAGGAAGCGAGCTCAGGAAACGGACTCCACGACGGGGGGCGCGAGATGAACACGCTGCACAGCACCACCTCAAGCGCAGTTGTCACGCGTCTGCACGACGTGGCGGTCCGCACCGAGCGGCATGAGAAGTCCGGTGCCGTGAGCGGGCGGGGGTGCGCTCGCGGCACCGGGCGTCAGCACCCGGGATACATGACGGTGGTTGACGCGCCGGCGGTTCCCGACGGGGGAAACATCGGGGGAGCGGCGTACGGGGAGGGCTCGGGGGAGCAGCGGAACCTGTCGGAGGCCGAGTTCACGGCCTACGTCCAGGAGCGCCGCGCCTCCCTGTACGCGACCGCCTATCACCTGACCGGTGACCGGTTCGAGGCGGAGGACCTGCTCCAGAGCGCCCTCTTCTCGACGTACCGGGCCTGGGACCGGATCAGCGACAAGGCCGCGGTCGGGGGCTACCTCCGCCGCACCATGACGAACCTGCACATCAGCGCGTGGCGCCGCCGCAAGCTGAACGAGTACCCGACCGAGGAGCTGCCGGAGACGGTGGGCGACACGGACGCGATGCGGGGTACGGAGCTGCGGGCCGTCCTGTGGCAGGCGCTGGCCCGCCTGCCCGAACTGCAGCGCACGATGCTCGTGCTCCGCTACTACGAGGGCCGTACGGACCCCGAGATCGCGGAGATCCTCGACATCAGCGTCGGCACCGTGAAGTCGAGCATCTGGCGGTCGCTGCGGCGGCTGCGGGATGACGAGGTCCTGAGCTTCGGCCGGGACCTGGAGGAGTCCTTCGGCGAGCTCGTGGCCTAGGCCCTCCGGGGGGAACGGGGGTCCTGCTCGGGGGAGCGGGGTTGTTTGAACGGGGGAGGGGATCGGGGGATCCGGGGGGATCGAGCGGGGCCGGGAAGACGGGGGGTCTTCCTGGCCCCGCTTCTTTTTTGTTCGTTCGTCTGCGGCTCCGGTGGGGGCTGGTCGCGCAGTTCCCCGCGCCCCTGAGATGCGCACTTCGTGCGCGATCTCATCGGGGGAATGCGACGCGAAGCGTCTGCATTTCAGGGGCGCGGGGAACTGCGCGAGAAGCCCCCACCGGCCGGTGGTCGAGACGCGGCCGGTGGGCCCACGGCGAGTGGTCCCGTTAAGCGGCGCGCGCCTTGGCGCAGTGGCCGGCCGCGGCCGCGGCGACGCGGCCCAGCGCCTCGTCCTTGCCGCACGGATGCGCCCCGAACGCGACCTGGCGGGCCACGATGGCCCGTTCCGCGCGCATCAGGCGCCAGCCCCGCCGGAGCAGGAACGGCACGGACTTGCGGCCCTCCTTGAGGTCCCGCAGCAGCCGGCGGCGGAACGTCGTCGAGGGCCGCCCGCGCAGGCAGAGCGCGTCGGCGAGCACCCCGAGGTCCCGGCACCGGGCCACGATGTCCGCCGCGAAGATCCCCTCCGCGAGGAACAGCGGGGTGCGTGCGATGTCGAGCGCCTCCGCCCCGACCCGCGAGCTGGTCGCGATGTCGTACACCGGCACCTGCGTGCGGCCCTTCGCGCACAGCTCCGCGATCGCGGCGAGCGCCGCCTCCGCGTCCCAGGACGCGGGGGAGTCCCAGTCGATGTCCGACGTGCCCGGCACGATTGGGAGCGTCGGGTCGTCGGCCTCCTTGTAGAAGTCGTCGAGGCAGAGCACGGGCAGCCCGGAGCGGGCCGCGAACGACGACTTGCCGGAGCCGGAGGGGCCGGAGACCAGGACGACCCGGGTCGGTATCGGGGGATGCGAACTCACGAGAGTCCAGTGTGAGGCATCCGGGCCCCGGCGCCGACCCCGCGTCGCGCGGTTGTGGCACGAGCCACGCCGAGTGCGACTACGCTACGTGGTTCCGCCGTCACACGCGGAGACATAGTCAGTGGACCCGTCACTGGAAACAGGAAAGGCGCGCGCGACTCTCATGGCCCGACACGCAGCCCCCAAGAACCCGATGCCGACCTCCGGCGCCCGCCGCACGCTGCTGCGCGCGGGCCTGACCATGGCCGCGGCCGGCGCGGCGGTCGCCGCCGGGGGCGCGACCGCGAGCGCCGCGGACGCCGCGCCCGGCACGCTGAGCACTCTGGCGGTGACCCAGGGCATCGACGCGGCGGCCGCCCACGGCCTGGCCCCCGTGACGAACCTCCAGCTCGACCCGCTGGCCAACACGGGCGTCGACCCGCTGGACAACGCGGTGGGCACCCAGATCGCCGACTTCAAGCCGCTCAGCACGGCGGCCGTGACCGGCCCGGTGACCTCCGGCAGCTCCCTGTCGGAGCTGCCGGTCGTCGGTGCGGCGGCCGGCCTGCTGCCGGGCTGACCCCGTCGGACCCGGGGGCCGGGCCGGGCGGTTCATCCCTGCCGGGGCCCGGCCGCGGACCGGAGCGGCACCTCGCGCACGGCCCACGAGGCCGCGAAGGCCACCGCGCACAGCAGCGCCGTGCCGAGTGCGACGCCGTGCACGCCGTCGACGACGCTCGACCGGAACGCGGCGCCGTGCGCCCCCTCGTCGACCCGCCCCGCGAACACCGAGCCCAGCACGGCCACCCCGAGTGAGCCCCCGATCGTGCGCAGCAGGGTCTGGGTGCCGCTGGCCGCGCCGATGTCGCGGGGCTCGGCGCTGTTGAGGGTGATGAGCATCGCGGGCTGCATCAGGCAGCCGATGCCGGTGCCGAGGATCAGGGTCAGCGCGGAGGCCGCCCAGACCGGGGTGCCGGTGCCGAGCAGCAGCAGGGCGAGCGCGCCCGCCGTCGCCACCGCGCCGCCCGCGATCGGATAGGCCCGGTAGCGGCCGCCCGCGCCGACCCGCCGCCCGATGGTGAGCTGGGCCCCCATCATGCCGAGCATCAGGGGGAGCAGGAGCAGTCCGCTCCGCGTGGCCGAGGCGCCGCGCACGTGCTGCATGTACTGCGGCAGATAGCTGGCGGCGGCCAGCATCGCTCCTCCCGCGACGAAGCTGAGCACCTGGGCGACCGTGAAGTTGCGGTCGGCGAACAGGCGGGGCGGGATGACGGGTTCGGCCGCGCGCCGCTCCACCCGGACGAAGCCGGCGAGCGCCGCCGCCGCGAGCACCGCGAGTGCCAGGACCTGCGGTGACGACCACGCGTACGCGTTCCCGGCCCAGGCCGCGAGCAGGGTCAGGGCGACGATCCCGGCGGTCAGCAGTCCGGCGCCTGCGAGGTCGACGCGGGCCTTCACGCGGGTGGTGCGGACCCGGACCCCGGCGCCGATGACGGCGAGCGCGACGGCGCCGACGGGCACGTTGACGTAGAACACCCAGCGCCAGTCCAGCTGGTCGGTGAGGAAGCCGCCGATCAGCGGGCCGCCGATCATCGCGGCGGGCAGCAGTACGCCGATCACCGACTGGGAGCGGCCCGCCTCGGCGGGGGTGAGCAGGGTGCCGATGAGCGAGAGCGCGCCGACGAACAGCCCGCCCGCACCGAGTCCCTGAAGGGCCCGGAAGGCGATCAACTGCCCCATGTCCTGGGCGAGTCCGCACAGTACGGAGCCCGCGAGGAAGGCGATGATCGAGGCCACGTAGCTGCCCTTGCGGCCCCACAGGTCGCCGAGCTTGCCCCACAGGGGTGTGCTGACGGCGGTGGTGAGCAGGTACGCGGTCACCACCCACGACAGATGGGCGAGGCCGCCCAGGTCGTCGACGATGACGGGCAGGGCGGTGCCGACGACGGTGCCGTCGAGCGTGGCGAGCACGATGCCCAGCAGCAGGCCGGCGATCACGAGGCGGGACGGCGGTGCGGGTGCCGGGCCGGCCGCGGGGGGCTCGCCGGTGCCACCGGTGTTCTCGGTGTGTGTCGGTGTCGTCATGACGTCCGCCGTCCTCAAGCCGCGTACGGGCGACGGGACTTGGCCTCGCGCAGGGCGTGGGCCCACCAGGTGAGCTGGTCGAGCATGGCCTTCGCCGCCGCGTCCACGGCGGGGTCGTCGACCCGGCCGTCCGGGTCGAAGGCCCCGTAGGCGTTGTGGAAGCTGACCGTGTTGCGGACGGTCATGGCGTTCAGCTCGGCCATCACGACCCGCAGTTGCTCGACGGCGCGCAGGCCGCCGGACAGGCCTCCGTAGGAGACGAAGGCGACCGGCTTGCCGTGCCACTCCGTGTGGTGCCAGTCGACGGCGTTCTTCAGGGCCGCCGGGAAGCTGTGGTTGTACTCGGGTGTGACGAAGACGAACGCGTCGGCGGCGGCCAGGCGCGGGCTCACGGCCGCGAGCGCCTCCCGGGTGCCGGGCGGCGGCTCCTGGCCGAAGGCGGGCAGCACGGTGGGCAGCGGCGTCTCGGCGAGGTCGACGACGTCCGTGCTCAGGTCGGCGCGCTGGGCGAGGTGGCCGCGCAGCCACCGGGTGACGACGGGCGCGAAGCGGCCCTCGCGGGTGGATCCGACGAGGACGGCGACGCGGAGCGCGGTGGTGGACGACGGCATGGCGAACCCCCGGTGAGTGGGCCGTTGTGTACGGCGTATCCCTGACGCGTACAACGTACACATCGATGTGTACGGCGTCTACTGTGGATACGATGTACACGCGGACCCGGTCGTCGTCCGTACCGTCAGCACCGTCCAGGAGCCCGAGGAGCACGCCTGTGGCCGCGAAGAAGAAGGCGGGGCCCGAGCCCTCGCTGTGGGAGCGGATGGAGCGCCCGGCCGCGCCGCGCGCCGCGCTGACCCCGCAGCGGATCGTGGACGTCGCCGTGGAGCTGGCCGACGCCGAGGGGTTCGCGGCGGTCACGATGCGCCGCATCGCCACGGAGCTGGGCGTCGCGCCCATGGCCGCCTATCGGCACGTCTCGGGCAAGGACGACCTGCTGGCGCTGATGGTGGACCGGGTCTCGGGCGAGCTGGACGTCCCCGAGGACGTGACCGGATGGCGCGAGGTGCTGCGCGCGTACGCCGTGCGGTCCCGGGTCATGACGCTGGCGCACCCGTGGATGACCCAGCTGCCGGCCTCGCTGTTCATGCTGACGCCGACCCGGATGGCCGTCGCCGAACGGCAGTTGGCGTCGCTCGACGGACTCGGCCTCGACCCGGACACGATGATGGCGGCCTTCCGGGCCGTCACCTCGTACGTGCACGGCGCGACCCAGTCGCAGGTCGCCCTCGACCGGTTCCGCGCGGAACAGGGCTGGGACAGCGGCGACGAGACCCGCAGGGCGCTCGCGCCGCAGATGAACTACCTGCTGGACAGCGGCCGTTACCCCGTCTACCGCTCCTACGCGTACAGCGCGACCCGCAAGGACGACCCCACCTGGGAGTTCGAGTTCGGCCTCGACTGCGTGCTCGACGGCATCGCGCGGCGGCTCGGCCTCTGACGGGCGCGGGCCCGGGAACGGGCGAGGCCCCGGCCCCTCCTGGACGGAGGAGGGGCCGGGGCCTCGGTGCGGGGGCCGGCGGTCAGTAGGACGAGCCGGAGGCGCCCAGGGACCCCGTCGGGTGCCAGACCGTCTTCGTCTCCAGGAAGTACGTCAGGCGGTCCGTGCCCGGGTCGGCCGCGAAGTCCTCCACAGGCTGTGGACGGCGTACGCGCTTCAGGTTGTCCGCCGCCGCGATCTCCAGCTCCTTGGCCAGGTCCGCGTCCGTGCCGGTCAGGTCGATGCCGTTGACGTCCTGGTGCGCGGCGAGGGACGGGGCGATCTCCGCCGCCCGGCCGGACAGGATGTTGACGACGCCGCCGGGGACGTCGGAGGTGGCCAGGACCTCGCCCAGCGACAGCGCCGGGAGCGGGGCCTTCTCGCTCGCGATCACCACCGCCGTGTTGCCCGTCGCGATGACCGGGGCGAGCGCCGAGATCAGGCCGAGGAGCGAGGACTCCTGCGGCGCGACGATCGTGACGACGCCGGTCGGCTCCGGGGTGGAGAGGTTGAAGAAGGGGCCCGCGACCGGGTTCGCGCCGCCGACGATCTGGGCGACCTTGTCGGTCCAGCCCGCGTACCAGACCCAGCGGTCGATCGCCGCGTCGACCTGGGCGGCGGCCTTCGACTTCGACAGGCCCTCCGCGTCGGCGACCTCGCGCACGAACTGCTCGCGGCGGCCCTCCAGCATCTCGGCCACGCGGTACAGGACCTGCCCGCGGTTGTACGCGGTCGCGCCCGACCAGCCGCCGAACGCCTTGCGGGCGGCGACGACCGCGTCACGGCCGTCCTTGCGGGAGGAGAGCGGCGCGTTCGCCAGCCACTTGCCCTTGGAGTCCGTCACCTCGTACACCCGGCCGCTCTCGGAACGCGGGAACTTCCCGCCCACGTACAGCTTGTAGGTCTTGAAGACGCTCAGACGTGCCGCATCAGACATCGAGGTAGGCCTCCAGACCGTGACGGCCGCCCTCGCGGCCGAAGCCCGACTCCTTGTAGCCGCCGAACGGCGAGGTCGGGTCGAACTTGTTGAACGTGTTGGCCCAGACGACCCCGGCGCGCAGCTTGTTCGCCACGGCGAGGATGCGGGAGCCCTTCTCGGTCCAGATGCCGGCCGAGAGCCCGTACTGGGTGTTGTTGGCCTTCGCGACGGCCTCTTCCGGGGTGCGGAAGGTCAGCACGGACAGGACCGGGCCGAAGATCTCGTCGCGGGCGACGGTGTGCGCCTGCGTGACGTTCGTGAAGAGCGTCGGGGCGAACCAGTAGCCGGACGACGGCAGTTCGCACGGGGCGGACCAGCGCTCGGCGCCCTCCGCCTCGCCCGTCTCGGCGAGCGCCGTGATCCGGGCCAGCTGCTCGGCCGAGTTGATCGCGCCGATGTCCGTGTTCTTGTCGAGCGGGTCGCCGAGGCGCAGTGTCGACAGACGGGTCTTGAGGCGGTCGAGCAGCTCGTCCTGGACCGACTCCTGGACCAGGAGGCGCGAGCCCGCGCAGCAGACCTGGCCCTGGTTGAAGAAGATGCCGGTGACGATGCCCTCGACGGCCTGGTCGATCGGGGCGTCGTCGAAGACGATGTTCGCGCCCTTGCCGCCGAGTTCCAGCGTGAGCTTCTTGTCGGTGCCGGCGACCGTACGGGCGATCTGCTTGCCGACGGCGGTGGAGCCGGTGAAGGCCACCTTGTTCACGTCCGGGTGCGCGACGAGCGCGGCGCCCGCGTCGCCGTACCCCGGAAGGATGTTGACGACGCCCTTGGGCAGGCCCGCCTGGCGGCAGATGTCCGCGAAGAAGAGGGCGGACAGCGGGGTCGTCTCGGCGGGCTTGAGGACCACCGTGTTGCCCGTGGCGAGCGCCGGGGCGATCTTCCAGGCCAGCATCAGCAGCGGGAAGTTCCACGGGATGACCTGGCCGGCGACGCCCAGCGGCTTCGGCGCGGGGCCGAACCCGGCGTGGTCGAGCTTGTCGGCCCAGCCCGCGTAGTAGAAGAAGTGCGCGGCGACCAGCGGGAGGTCCGCGTCGCGGGTCTCCTTGATCGGCTTGCCGTTGTCCAGCGTCTCCAGGACGGCCAGCTCGCGGCTGCGCTCCTGGATGATGCGGGCGATGCGGAACAGGTACTTGCCGCGCTCGGCGCCCGGCAGCGCCGACCACTTCTCGAAGGCCTTGCGGGCCGCCTTCACGGCGCGCTCCACGTCCGCCTCGCCGGCCTGCGCGACCTCGGAGAGGACCTCCTCGGTGGCGGGGGAGACGGTCTTGAAGACCTTGCCGTCGGCGGCCTCGGCGAACTCGCCGTCGATGAACAGCCCGTAGGACGGGGCGATGTCGACGACCGAGCGGGACTCGGGCGCGGGCGCGTACTCGAACAGAGATGCCATGGTGATCAGTCCACCGTCACGTAGTCGGGACCGGAGTAGCGGCCGGTGGCCAGCTTCTGGCGCTGCATCAGCAGATCGTTCAGGAGGCTGGAGGCGCCGAACCGGAACCAGTGGTTATCGAGCCAGTCCGCGCCCGCCGTCTCGTTGACGAGCACGAGGAACTTGACCGCGTCCTTCGAGGTGCGGATGCCGCCGGCGGGCTTCACGCCGATCTGCACGCCGGTCGCGGCGCGGAAGTCGCGGACCGCCTCCAGCATCAGCAGCGTGTTCGCGGGCGTCGCGTTGACCCCCACCTTGCCGGTCGAGGTCTTGATGAAGTCGGCGCCGGCCAGCATGCCGATCCAGCTCGCGCGCCGGATGTTGTCGTACGTGGACAGCTCGCCGGTCTCGAAGATGACCTTGAGCCGGGCGCTGCCCGAGGCCTCCTTCACGGCGCGGATCTCCTCGTAGACCTTCATGTAGTGACCCGCGAGGAAGGCGCCGCGGTCGATGACCATGTCGATCTCGTCGGCCCCGGCGGCGACGGCCTCGCGGACGTCCCCGAGCTTCACCTCCAGGGCGGCGCGGCCGGCCGGGAACGCGGTCGCGACCGAGGCGACCTTCACGTCCGTGCCCGCGACGGCGGCCTTCGCGGTCTCCACCATGTCGGGGTAGACGCAGACGGCCGCGGTGCGGGGGGTCGTGCGGTCGGTCGGGTCCGGGTTGACGGCCTTCGCGCCGAGGGCCCGGACCTTGCCCGGGGTGTCGGCGCCTTCCAGGGTCGTCAGGTCGATCATCGAGATGGCCAGGTCGATGGCGTACGCCTTGGCCGTCGTCTTGATGGAACGCGTGCCGAGCGCGGCGGCCCGGGCCTCCAGGCCCACCGCGTCCACGCCGGGCAGGCCCTGCAGGAAGCGGCGCAGGGTGCTCTCGGACGCGGTGGCGTCGGCCAGTGCGTGTTCTTTGGCGGGTGCAGTGGGCATGGTCACGAGGGGAGCATATCTACGCGCGTAGCGGCGGGACAAGTGGTCGGCCGGGGGGCGCCTTTTCGTCTGCCGGGTTCGTGTCTCGTGCGCGGCTGCGGGCCCGTGGGGCTTCTCGCGCAGTTCCCCGCGCCCCTGAAATGCAGACCCTTCGGGTCGCATTTCCCCGATCAAGGTGCGGGGCGCCTTTCATCTGGGGAAGGCGCGGCGAAGCCGCATGCCTTCCAGGGGCGCGGGGAACTGCGCGACCAGCCCCCACCGGGGCGCGCCCGGGGACGAAGTAGCGGAGCTACGGCGCCCATACGGTTCAGCCCAGCGCAGCGTCAGGCAGAATCAGGGCCATGGAGACCAGCCCAGCCCCCCTCAAGGACCGCGTCTACCGATCGTCCGCCGGTATCGCGGGCGGCATCGTGCTGCTCGCCCTGTGCGCCTGGCTCGGAATCGACGCCGTGGTCCAGGGCGACGGCCGCACCCCGTGGCTGGCCCTCGCGGGCCTCCTCCTCGCCGTGCCGGTCGTCGTGGCGTTCACCTTGCGCCCGGCGGTGTTCGCGGGCGAGGACCGGCTCCGCATCCGCAACCCGTTCCGTGTGATCACGCTGCCCTGGGCGGCGGTCGCGACGTTCCGGTCCGGTTACTCCAACGAGGTCCTCGACCAGGACGGGGCCAAGTACCAGCTCTGGTCCATCCCCGTCTCGTTGCGCGCCCGCAAGAAGGCCCAGCGCAATCTGAGCCGGGCCGCCGCCATGGACGACCCGGGCCGGGGCTCGCTGCTGTCCGGCGGCCGGGGCGCCAAGGAGCGTCCGACGCGGGCCGCCGCCGACCAGGCCATGGACGACCTGCGCGAGCTCCAGGAGACCCGCGCGGGCGAGCCCGGCGCGCAGGGCGTGGCCACGGTCCGCTGGGCCTGGGAGATCCTCGCCCCGGCCGCCGCCGGCGCCGTCCTCCTGGCCGTGCTCTCGGCGATCGGCTGAGACACCCTGGGCCGATGGGGCCTGACGGTCAGGGCGCGCCGCCCCAGACCAGCACCATGTACCCGCTGCCGTACGCCGCCACCAGCACCGCCCCGCTCACGCAGTACACGAGCACCCGCCGCGAGGCCCGCGCGAGCGCCAGCGCGAGGGGCAGGAGCAGCGGGAACGCCGGGACGAGGAAGCGGGCCCGCGGGAAGTAGACGCCGCCGCTGCCGAGCACGATCGCGAGCAGCGCGCCGGTGAACAGCAGCAGGGGGAGCGGCTGCCGGTGGGTGACGCACGCCCCGTACAGCACGACCGCCGCGAACAGGGTCAGCGTCACCATGACGAGGAACAGGTCGGGCCGGGGCTCCACGGCGAGGATCTCGTGGACCCGGCGCAGCGTCTCGGCGCCGCCGTCCACCTGGTTGAACCACAGTTTCTGCACGGCGAAGTAGCCGTCCCAGCGGCCCACCCGCAGCCCCACCCAGCCGACGTACCCGAGCCAGCCCAGCGGCGCCAGGAGCGTCCCGCAGGCCACCCGCCACAGGAAGCCCCGGCGCAGCGCCAGCAGGCCGCACAGACCGATCGCGGCGGCCAGCGCGACCCCGGTGGGCCGGGTCAGACCGGCCAGCGAGCACAGGACGCCCGCCCAGATCCAGCGGCCGGTGAGCAGCGCGTACAGCGACCAGGCCACGGCGGCCGTGAACAGCGACTCGGTGTAACCCATCCACTGGACCAGGCCCACCGGCAGACAGGCCCACAGGAACACCAGCAGCACGCCGACCCGGCGCCCGTACAGCCGGTGCCCGACCGCGAAGATCCCCCACGCGGCCACGAACGAGGAGACGACGGCGAGCGCCAGCCCGACGGTGGCGCGCGAGCCCGGGGTGACGGCGGCGACGACCTTGATCAGGACGGGGTAGAGCGGGAAGAACGCCAGGTTGTTCGCGTTGACGGCGGTCCCGAGGGCGTCGGCGTAACCGTGGTCGGCGATGCCCACGTACCAGTTGGAGTCCCAGTCCGACGCGAGCAGCGACCAGACGCCCTCGCCCCGCCGGTGCGCCCACACGCCGACGGCGATCAGGACGCACACGCGGACGGCCGTATACACGGCGAGCGCCGGCGCGGCCCGGCGCAGGGCACGCACCGCGCGTCCCCGCAATCCGCCGATCACGGACCCCGGAACCGGCCGGCCACGGCGGGGCGGGGGCAGCAGGCGGGGGGCCTGGGTGGCGGTCTCGGTCACGGAGGCGGCTCCTGGATACGCGGACGGGGCGGGGGCAGCCTTCCCACCGCCCTCGCCCCGCGTCGCCCCGCGTTCCGTCAACTGCCCCCCGATTTCACCCGTCCGGGTGGCCCGCCGATCCCCACCGCAGCGGCGCCCGCGGCTGGGGGGGGAAAACGCGGCAGGGCGGCGCCCCACGGGGCGCCGCCCTGCCGCGTGATGCTGCGGTCGTCAGATGCCCGCGGCCGTCGCCAGGTCGCGCTTCAGGGCGTCGAGGCGGCGGGCCGCCTCCTCGCGGGCCGCGGGGAGTGCCGAGCGGTCCGGGACCGGGACCACGACCTCCAGGTAGCACTTCAGCTTGGGCTCGGTGCCGGAGGGGCGGACGATGACACGGGCGCCGGACAGCGCGTAGCGCAGGCCGTCCGTGGGCGGCAGGCCCCCCGCCCCGGCCGACAGGTCCTCGGCCGAGGTCACCGCGAGGCCCGCCAGCTCCGCCGGAGGCTGCTCGCGCAGGCGGCGCATCGCGTCGGCGATGACGGAGAGGTCCTCGACGCGGACGCTCAGCTGGTCCGTGGCGTGCAGGCCGTGGGCCAGCGCCAGGTCGTCGAGGGCGTCCAGGAGCGTGCGGCCCTGCTCCTTCAGCTCGCTCGCCAGCTCGGTGACGAGCAGCGCGGCCGTGATGCCGTCCTTGTCGCGCACGCCCTCCGGGTCGACGCAGTAGCCGAGCGCCTCCTCGTAGCCGTAGCGCAGGCCGTCGACGCGGGCGATCCACTTGAAGCCCGTCAGGGTCTCCTCGTACGGGAGCCCCGCCGCCCCGGCGATCCGGCCGAGGAGGGACGAGGAGACGATCGACTCCGCGAAGACACCGGTCGCGCCGCGCGCCACCAGGTGCGCCGCGAGCAGCGCGCCCACCTCGTCGCCGCGCAGCATCCGCCGGCCGGCGCCGTCGCGCACGGCGACCGCGCAGCGGTCCGCGTCCGGGTCGTTGGCGATGATCAGGTCGCAGTCCGGGGTCCGGGCGGCCGTCGCGAAGGACAGGTCCATCGCGCCCGGCTCCTCCGGGTTCGGGAACGCGACGGTCGGGAAGTCCGGGTCGGGCTCGGCCTGCTCGGCGACCAGCACGGGCTCCGGGAAGCCCGCGCGGGCGAAGGCGGCCAGCAGCGTGTCCTTGCCGACGCCGTGCATCGCCGTGTAGACGGTGCGGGCCGTGCGCGCCGAACCCGGGGCGAGCACCGCGTCCGTACGGGCGAGGTACGCGTCCAGGACCTCGTCGCCGAGGGTCTCCCAGCCGGACTCGGGGCGCGGCACGTCGTGCAGGGACGCCACCGCGTCGATCTCGGCGGCGATCTCCGCGTCGGCGGGCGGGACGATCTGGGAGCCGTCGCCGAGGTACACCTTGTAGCCGTTGTCCCGCGGGGGGTTGTGCGAGGCGGTGACCTCGACGCCCGCGACCGCGCCCAGGTGCCGTATGGCGAAGGCGAGGACGGGCGTCGGCAGCGGGCGGGGGAGGACCGCGGCCCGCAGCCCGGCGCCCACCATCACGGCGGCCGTGTCCCGGGCGAAGTCCGCCGACTTGTGGCGCGCGTCGTAGCCGATCACGACCACGCCGTCGGTCTGCCCCTTGGCCTTCAGGTACGCGGCGAGGCCCGCGGCCGCGCGGATGACCACCGCGCGGTTCATCCGCATCGGGCCCGCGCCCAGCTCACCGCGCAGCCCCGCCGTGCCGAACTGCAGCGTGCCGGCGAAGCGCTCGCCGAGCGCCGCCGCGTCCCGGGCCTCGATCAGCTTCGCGAGCTCGTCGCGCGTCTCGGGGTCCGGGTCCTCCGCCAGCCAGGTCTTCGCCCGGTCGAGCAGTTCGCTGCTGAGATCGGTCACGGTTCGCATTCCTTAAGGCAACAAGACGTACGGGGCTACAGGGAAGGCACGTACAGGACGTACAGCGGGGGTCAGATCTTGGCGAGGACCTGGGTGAGGAGCTCGCCCATGCGCGCTGCCGAGTCACGGCCGGCCTGGAGGACCTCTTCGTGGTTGAGCGGCTCGCCCGACAGGCCCGCCGCCAGGTTCGTCACCAGGGAGATGCCGAGCACCTCCGCGCCCGCTTCACGGGCCGCGATGGCCTCGAGGACGGTGGACATGCCGACGAGGTCGGCGCCGAGGATGCCGGCCATGCGGACCTCGGCCGGGGTCTCGTAGTGCGGGCCGGGGAACTGGGCGTAGACGCCCTCTTCCAGCGACGGGTCGATCTCCTGGCACAGGGTGCGCAGGCGCGGCGAGTACAGGTCGGTGAGGTCGACGAAGTTCGCGCCGACGATCGGCGAGGTCGCCGTCAGGTTGATGTGGTCGGAGATGAGGACCGGCTGGCCCGGGCGCATGCCCTCGCGCAGACCGCCGCAGCCGTTGGTCAGCACGATGGTCTTGGCGCCCGCGGCGGCGGCCGTGCGCACGCCGTGCGCGACGGAGGCGACGCCCCGGCCCTCGTAGTAGTGGGTGCGGCCCAGGAAGACCAGGGCGCGCTTCTGGCCGACCTGGTACGAGCGGACCTTGCCGCCGTGTCCCGCCACCGCGGCGCCGGTGAACCCGGGCAGCTCGGTGAAGGGGAACTCGGCGGCGGGAGCGCCGAGCGCCTCGGCGGCCGGCGCCCAGCCGGAGCCCATCACGAGGGCGACGTCGTGGGTCTCGGCGCCCGTGAGCTCGCGCAGGCGCGCGGCGGCGGCGTCGGCGGCGGCGTAGGGGTCGCCCTGGAGGTTGTCCGGAGTAACAGATGCGTTCACGCGATCGAGGGTAGCCGGTCGCGGCCTACGCGCGTAGATGGCAATGCCCCCGGGTTTGCAATCGTTCTCTTGTCGTTTCCGACGAAGGGGATCCCGGAACCGGTCCCGGAAGGGGCTCAGCAGGGCCGCTTGCGCAGCTCCATCACATAGTCGTGCGGCGCGCCCGCGGAGTCGGCGGCGTCGGCGATCTCGCCCAGATAGCGGGCGGACGGGAGGCCGCCCTCGTACCCGTTCAGCACGTACACCCAGGCCGGCTCGGCGCCGTCCAGCGTGTCGACTCTCACGCGCATCCGCCGGTAGATGTCGAGGCCGACACCCTCCCAGCGGTCCATCGAGTCCTCGTCCATCGGCGCGATGTCGTACAGCGCGACGAAGACCTGCGAGCGCGGCGCCTCCACGATCGTGGCCAGCGCACCCTCCCAGCCCATGTGCTCGCCGCCGAACGTCAGCCGCCAGCCGTTGATCCAGCCCGTCGCGCGCAGCGGCGAGTGCGGGGCGCGGCGCGTCATGAGCCGCGGGTCGAGATTGCCGGCGTACGCGGCGTAGAGCGACATGTGGTCGAGGGTACGTCAGTCGGCGCACGCGCCTCCTGTGGAACGGGGCAACGCGATCACCCCTCCCGAAGAGGACGTTCGGCCGCGTGCTACCCGGACGGGGGCCCCGATTCGGTGCTCCTTGAAGCGTGCGGGACAATGGCGTATGTGACTCGGATCGTGATCATTGGCGGCGGACCTGGCGGATACGAGGCGGCACTGGTGGCCGCTTCGCTCGGCGCGGAGGTGACCGTCGTCGACTCCGACGGTCTGGGCGGAGCGTCGGTGCTGACCGACTGCGTGCCGTCGAAGACCCTGATCGCGACGGCCGAGGTGATGACCACCTTCGACTCGTCCTACGAGGAGCTCGGCATCATCGTCGAGGACGACACCCCGGACCCGGACTCCCCGGCCCGGGTCGTCGGCGTCGACCTCGGCAAGGTCAACCGACGGGTGAAGCGCCTCGCGCTCGCCCAGTCCCACGACATCACCGCCTCCGTCACGCGCGCGGGCGCCCGTGTCATGCGCGGCAAGGGCCGCCTGGACGGCAAGCAGGACCTCGACGGCTCCCGCAAGGTCGTCGTCACCGTCGCCGACGGCACCGAGGAGACCCTCGTCGCCGACGCGGTGCTGATCGCCACCGGCGGGCACCCGCGCGAGGTCCCCGACGCGCAGCCCGACGGCGAGCGGATCTTCAACTGGACGCAGGTCTACGACATGGAGGAGCTCCCCGAGGAGCTCATCGTGGTCGGTTCCGGTGTCACGGGCGCCGAGTTCGCCGGCGCCTACCAGGCCCTCGGCTCCAAGGTCACCCTCGTCTCCTCCCGCGACCGCGTGCTGCCCGGCGAGGACCCGGACGCCGCCGCCGTCCTGGAGGACGTCTTCCGCCGCCGCGGCATGAACGTGATGGCCCGCTCCCGCGCCGCCTCCGCCAAGCGCGTCGGCGACCGCGTCGAGGTCACCCTCGCCGACGGCCGCGTCATCTCCGGCACCCACTGCCTCATGGCCGTCGGCGCCATCCCGAACAGCGCGGGACTCGGCCTGGAGGAGGCCGGCGTCCGGCTCAAGGACTCCGGGCACATCTGGACCGACAAGGTCTCCCGCACGACCGCCCCGGGCGTGTACGCGGCCGGTGACGTGACCGGCGTCTTCGCCCTCGCGTCCGTCGCCGCCATGCAGGGCCGCATCGCCATGTACCACTTCCTCGGCGAGCCGGTGGCCCCGCTGAACCTGAAGACGGTCTCCTCGAACGTCTTCACCGACCCCGAGATCGCGACCGTCGGCTACACGCAGGCGAACGTCGACGCGGGCAAGATCGACGCCCGCGTGGTGAAGCTGCCGCTGCTGCGCAACCCGCGCGCCAAGATGCAGGGCATCCGCGACGGCTTCGTCAAGATCTTCTGCCGTCCGGGTACGGGCATCGTCGTCGGCGGTGTCGTCGTCGCCCCGCGCGCCTCGGAACTGATCCACCCCATCTCGATCGCGGTCGACAACAATCTGACGGTGGAACAGATCGCGAACACGTTCACCGTGTACCCCTCGCTGTCGGGCTCGATCGCCGAAGTGGCACGGCAGTTGCACACGCGCAAGCTCGCCGAGGAGAGCTGACCGCGGCGCTGACACTGCGTGACGAGGGGCGGGGCCGCGGCCCCGCCCCTTCCTCGTCGCCGCCTATACCACTTCCAGGTCTTCTGTACGAACAGAACCTGTAATTCGGCGCAAACTGCTGAAAGCAGACGGTCGTTGGGGTTACTGTCAGTTTCGTGTTCGCTGCAGAACGTCGTCAATTGATCCTCGAAATGGTGCGGGCCAACGGGGCGGTATCGCTCCGGGAGCTCGCCCGCGTCGTCCAGACCTCAGAAGTGACCGTACGGCGGGACGTGCGCGCACTGGAGGCAGAAGGACTCCTCGACCGCCGGCACGGCGGTGCGGTACTGCCGGGCGGATTCACGCGGGAATCCGGCTTTCCGCAGAAGTCTCATCTCGCGACCGCAGAGAAAACGGCCATCGCCGATCTCGCCGCGGGGCTCGTCGAAGAGGGCGAGGCCATCGTGGTGGGCGCGGGGACGACCACGCAGGAGCTGGCCCGCCGGCTCGCGCGCGTCCCCGGGCTGACCGTCGTCACCAACTCCCTGTTGGTGGCCCAGGCGTTGGCGCACGCCAACCGCGTGGAGGTCGTCATGACCGGTGGCACGCTGCGGGGTTCCAACTACGCGCTGGTGGGCAGCGGGGCCGAGCAGTCCCTCCAGGGACTCAGGGTGTCCCGGGCCTTCCTCAGCGGGAGCGGGCTCACCGCCGAGCGCGGCCTGTCCACGTCCAACATGCTGTCGGCGTCCGTCGACCGGGCGCTCGTGCAGGCCGCGGCGGAGGTCGTCGTCCTCGCCGATCACTCCAAGCTCGGCACCGACACGATGTTCCAGACGGTGCCCACGGATGTGATCACCCGGCTCGTCACCGACGAGCCGCCGGCTCATGACGAGCGGGCCGCTACGGAGTTGCAGGCGCTGGCGGATCAGGGCGTGCAGATCGCTGTCGCGGGGGACGGGGACGGGGCGGGGGCCTCCGGGGGTGACGCGGGCGGTAGTCCGGCCCGGGGGACTCGCCGGGACGTTCCTCCCCTCCCCGGTCCTCGGCGCGGCCAGCCTCGCCACGGTGGTCACCCCCTCCGCAGCGCGGCTCCCCTCGACCCCGGGCCGGAACGCGCGGCCCGAGTAGCCGACCTCCGCCGCCGCTGACCCCATCCTGGGGGTGCCTCGGTCTTGGGGGGCCTGTGTCTCGGGAACGCCGCTGACTACCGCGACGTCGTGGCTCCCCGCGCAGTTTGCCGCGCCCCTGGGCAAGCCGGCGGCTGTCCGGATACAGCCCCGCTCTCCTCTACGGGGCACGAGGGCCTGCTCCAACTCACCCTGCCTCAGCGCCTTTTCCCCCGGGGCGTCGTCCCTGCGCCCTGCATCGGGCAGCGCTCCAGCCTTGGCTACGTGTTCGGGTCCCCCCGACCTCACCCCTCTGGCCTGCAGCCCGCCCCCTCCGGGGCGTCGGCCCGGCGCCTTGCCTTGGGCAGTACTCCGCAGCCCTGGGCGCGTGTTGCGATTGCCTTGCCCCGGGCTGCTCTGCCCTGTGGCCCGCCCCTTTCTCCCACCCTCCCGCCCCCTCCGGGGGCGTCGGCCCGGCGCCTTGCCTTGGGCAGTAATCCAGCCCCGGCTGTGAGTTCGGGTCGCCTAGCCGTCAGGCAGCACTCCGGTTCTGGGCGCGTATCCGGTGGCCTCGGCCTAGCCTTGGGCAGTCTGCCGCCTGGGGCGATGGGGGTACCCCCTGCTCGAGCGAAGCCGAGAGCTTGGGGGAGGGTGGGCAAGGCGGCACCTGGCGCCGGGTGCGCGATTCATCGGGGCTCGGCTCAAGCGCCGCCGCCGTAGGGGCTGACGATCATCGCCGGGTGCCGCCCGGTGGGGCTTCTCGCGCAGTTCCCCGCGCCCCTGAAGGCGCACTCCGTGCGCCCCAGGGGCATCCTGGTCGCGCCCCGCGACGGAGTCGCTGATCGGGTAGAGCCCCGCGCCCCTGAAGACACGCTCCGCGCCCCTGAAGACACGCTCCGCGTGCCTCAGGGATCAGCTGGTCGTGCTGCGCGACGGAGTCGCTGATCGCGGAACAGCCCCACGCCCTCTGGAAGGCACACTTCGTGCGCCTCAAGGGCTGGCTGGTCGCGCCCCGCGACGGATTCGCCGACCGGGTACGGGCCCGCGCCTCCGGGGCCGTTGGGCGCCCCGCGACGGAGTCGCCGCCCGCGGCCAGCGCCGCGTTCCCCGGCGGATTCGCTGTCCTGGGACAGCCCCAGTCCACGCCGCCGGGCATGGTCGTCGGAGCCGGCACCGTGCCCCGCGACGGATTCGCTGCCCAGCCCCCGGCGGATGTGGATCGGGGGCTACGGGGCCGTGATGCCGCGGAGGGTTAGTCTCAGGAGGCGGTCGGCCAGGTGGGGGTCGGAGGGGGTTTCCTCCGCGGCCAGGGCGATCGCGTTGGTCAGTTGCAGCAGGTCCGTGATGGAGACGTCGCGGCGGACCGTCCCGGCGGCCTGGGCTCGGGAGAGGAGGGCCTGCCCCGCCTCCCGCATCGGGTTGCTGCACCGCGACAGCGCCGAACTGGCGTCCTGCGAGGCCGACATGAGGGCCCGGGACAGGCCCCGGTACTCACCGGCGTGCGTGATGATGTCCCGTAGCCAGGCCACGAGCGCCGCACACGGCTCGTCCGAGTCGAGCAGGGCCCGCGACCGGGCCAGCAGGTCGTTCACCGCCTCCTCGAAGACGGCACTGATCAGCGCGTACCGGTTCGGGAAGTGCCGGTACAGCGTGCCGATGCCGACCCCGGCCGCGCGGGCCACGTCCTCCAGGGACGCCCCCGTACCGTGCTCGGCGAACGCCTTGCGGGCCTGCACGAGCAGCCGCTCGTAGTTGCGCCGGGCGTCCGCGCGCATGGGGCGGACACGCTCGTGCTCGGTGCCGGTGCTCATCGGGCCTCCCAGGGCGTGCGGGGCATTTTCCAGGATGCCTGATCACTGCCGGAGGGATCGGGTCCGGATACGGGTGGTGGGCGCCTGCGGGCCGTGCGGCCCTCAGACGCCCACCGTGAAGCGGTCCCGGCTTGCGGGGTGTCAGTCCTTGATCTCGCAGATCGCGGCGCCGGAGGTGAGGGACGCGCCGATCTCCGCGGTCAGGCCCTTGATCGTGCCGGCCTTGTGCGCGTTGAGGGGCTGTTCCATCTTCATGGCCTCCAGGACGACGACGAGGTCGCCCTCCTTGATCTCCTGGCCCTCCTCGACGGCGACCTTGACGATGGTGCCCTGCATCGGGGAGGCGAGGGTGTCGCCGGAGGCGGCCGGCCCGGACTTCTTCGCGGCGCGGCGCTTGGGCTTGGCGCCCGCGGTCAGTCCGGTGCGGGCCAGGGACATGCCCATCCCGGCCGGCAGAGAGACCTCCAGGCGCTTGCCGCCGACCTCGACGACGACGGTCTCACGGCCGGCCTCGTCGTCCTCGCCCGCCTCGGCGGGCGCGGCGAACGCAGGAATGTCGTTGTCGAACTCGGTCTCGATCCACCGGGTGAACACCGTGAACGCCTCGTCGGAGCCGGTGAGTTCGGGCGCGAACGCGGGGTCGGTGACGACCTTGCGGTGGAAGGGGATCGCGGTGGCCATGCCCTCGACCTGGAACTCCTCCAGCGCGCGGGCGGCCCGCTGCAGGGCCTCCTTGCGGGTGCGGCCGGTCACGATCAGCTTCGCGAGCAGCGAGTCCCAGGCCGGGCCGATGACGGACCCGGACTCGACGCCCGCGTCCAGGCGGACACCGGGGCCCGAGGGCGCGTCGAACTTCGTGACGGTGCCCGGGGCGGGCAGGAAGCCCCGGCCCGGGTCCTCGCCGTTGATACGGAACTCGAAGGAGTGGCCGCGCAGCACGGGGTCGCCGTAGCCGAGTTCCTCGCCGTCGGCGATGCGGAACATCTCGCGGACCAGGTCGATGCCGGCGACCTCCTCGGTGACCGGGTGCTCGACCTGCAGACGCGTGTTGACCTCCAGGAAGGAGATCGTGCCGTCCGCGCCGACCAGGAACTCCACCGTTCCCGCACCGACGTAGCCGGCCTCCTTCAGGATCGCCTTCGACGCCGAGTACAGCTCCTCGACCTGGGCGTCGGTCAGGAACGGGGCGGGGGCCTCCTCCACCAGCTTCTGGTGGCGGCGCTGCAGCGAGCAGTCACGCGTGGAGACGACCACGACGTTGCCGTGCGAGTCGGCCAGGCACTGCGTCTCCACATGGCGGGGCTTGTCGAGGTAGCGCTCGACGAAGCACTCGCCGCGGCCGAACGCGGCGACGGCCTCACGCACCGCCGAGTCGTACAGCTCGGGGACCTCTTCCAGGGTGCGGGCCACCTTCAGACCGCGCCCGCCGCCACCGAACGCGGCCTTGATCGCGATCGGCAGACCGTGCTCCTCCGCGAACGCCACCACCTCGTCCGCCCCGGACACCGGGTCGGGGGTACCCGCGACGAGCGGGGCACCGGCACGCTGCGCGATGTGCCGGGCGGCGACCTTGTCACCCAGGTCCCGGATCGCGTGCGGCGGCGGACCGATCCAGATCAGCCCCGCGTCCAGCACGGCCTGGGCGAACTCGGCGTTCTCCGACAGGAACCCGTAACCGGGATGGATCGCGTCCGCCCCCGAGTCCTTGGCGGCCTGCAGCACCTTGGCCATGTCGAGATAACTGGTGGCCGGGGTGTCACCACCCAGCGCGAAGGCCTCGTCGGCCGCGCGGACGTGCAGAGCGTCCCGATCCGGATCGGCGTAGACAGCAACGCTCGCGATCCCGGCATCCCGGCACGCCCGGGCAACGCGGACAGCGATTTCGCCACGGTTGGCGATGAGCACCTTGCGCACGATGGCTCCCTCCTTGAAACAAGCCGAGTTTAGGGACTGCCGACACGGCACTTCGACCCGTCCCCAATGGTGACCTTGCCCACACGGAGCGTGACTCGAGGCGCGCTCGGCCCCCGAAATCCCTTGTCGTGCCTGGATGTGCGAGATCCCTGGGGACAACCCTAGCCCTGGCGTGTGGTCAAGGTCTCTGTGAGACGGCTCCCCGGCCCGTCGGCTTTCTTTGTGGAGTCCCTACGAATGGCCCAACGATTCTTTGCCTTGGGCAGAACCCTTGTCCCGAGGTTTACCCGTTAGTAGCGTTCGCGAGGCAGTGAACATACTCGGGGTAACAGTCGGCGGAAGTGGGTGGGACCGGTGGCGCGCAGGCCGGTGGCGTGGGTGGCCGCGATCGTTCTGATCGCGGAGGCGCTCGGGATCGTTTTCCTGAACTGGTTCCTGGGCCTGGTGGTCGACCGGCAGGACATGTCGCTCGCGGGCCTCGACCCGCGCGCCATGTCGATCGGCGCGTGGGTCGCGGGCGGTCTGTTCGGTCTCTACCTGGTGCTGTGCGCGCTCGTCCTCGTGCGGGCCGCCGTACGGGACCGGGCGCCGGGCGGCTTCGGGCGGATCCTGCTGATCAGCGCGGCCGTGGTGCACGGGCTGCTCGGCGCGTTCTCGATCGGCCTGGTGGGCTGGCTCGCCTTCGTCTTCATGATGGTCGTGCTCGCCCTGATCGTGCTGACCCTGGTCGCGTACGACCGTCACGAGAACGGCGCCGAGAGCGGCGCGGCGGACGGTCCCGCCGCACCTCCGGCTAGTTCGTCCCCGGAGCCCACAACTCCGTGATGCCGACGCCCAGTCGGGCGAGCAGGCGGCGCAGCAGCGGCAGCGAGAGCCCGATGACGTTGCCGTGGTCGCCGTCGATGCCGTCGATGAACGGCGCCGAGAACCCGTCGAGGGTGAAGGCGCCCGCCACGTGCAGCGGCTCGCCCGTGGCGACGTAGGCGGCGATCTCCGCGTCGCTCGGCTCGCCGAAGCGCACCACCGTGGACGCGGTGCCGGACGCGTACCGGCCGGAGACCGTGTCGTACACGCAGTGGCCGGTCTGGAGGGTGCCGGCGCGGCCGCGCATGGCCTTCCAGCGGGCCGTGGCCTCCTCGGCGTCGGCCGGCTTGCCGAGCGCCTCGCCGTCCAGGTCGAGCACCGAGTCGCAGCCGATCACGACGGCGCCGTGCGCCTCGGGCTTCGCGGCGACGACGGAGGCCTTGGCCTCGGCGAGGGCGAGGGCCAGCTCGGCCGGGGTCGGTGCGGTCACGGCGTCCTCGTCGACCCCGCTGACGATCACCTCGGGCGCGAAGCCGGATTGACGCAGCAGGCCCAGACGGGCGGGGGACTGTGAGGCCAGGATGAGGCGGCGCTGAGCGGTCATGCCGGTCAGGTTAGTGCCGTACGCGGCCGGGTCGCGCCCGTGCTCACAGCAGACCGAGCACGACCATCGCCACGACCATGGCAAGCGCGAGCACGAGGCCCGCGCGGCGCAGCATCTCCTGCGTCTCGCGCAGCTCCTCGGTGGGCTCGTCCTCGGGGTCTGACCACAGCACGCCACCGATACTGCTGGTCGCGCTTGCGGGGCGCCTGAGTACGCGTACTCAGCCGCCCCGGTACGGAAGGACTAATTCCCCCGGGGCCCGGCCGAGCTAGCCGGGCCAGTACGTGCGCGACCAGGTCGTCGGGCCCGGGGCCGGGAGGCGGTGCCGGGCGATCCGGCCCGGGTGGGCCCAGGCGTCCGGCTCCACCGCGGCGGCGGGGGCGTCGGAGACCGCGGCGGCGCGGGCGCGGACGACGGCGAGGGCGGCGGCGAGTTCTTCGGGGGTCGGGTTGCCCCGTACGACCTTGATCACCATGCTGCGGCTCCTGACACTGCGGATCGGTTAGAGGGGGATGTTGCCGTGCTTCTTCGGGGGCAGGGACTCCCGCTTGGTCCGCAGCTGCCGCAGCCCCTTCACCACGTGCGCCCGCGTGTCCGACGGCATGATCACCGCGTCCACATAACCCCGCTCCGCCGCCGTGTACGGATTCAGCAGCGTGTCCTCGTACTCCGTCATCAACCGCGCCCGCGTCGCCTCCACATCATCGGCCGCCGCGAGCGTCTTGCGGTGCAGGATGTTCACCGCGCCCTGCGCACCCATCACCGCGATCTGCGCCGTCGGCCACGCCAGATTCAGATCAGCACCCAGATGCTTGGACCCCATCACGTCGTACGCACCGCCGAACGCCTTCCGCGTGATCACCGTGATCAACGGCACCGTCGCCTCCGCGTACGCGTAGATCAGCTTCGCGCCCCGCCGGATGATCCCCGTGTGCTCCTGCTCCACCCCCGGCAAGAACCCCGGAACGTCCACGAACGTCAGCACCGGCACATTGAACGCGTCACACGTGCGCACGAACCGCGCCGCCTTCTCCGACGCGTCGATGTCCAGACACCCCGCGAACTGCATCGGCTGGTTCGCCACGATCCCCACCGGACGCCCCTCCACCCGCCCGAACCCCGTCAGGATGTTCGGCGCGAACAACGCCTGCGTCTCGAAGAACTCCGCATCGTCCAGCACATGCTCGATCACCGTGTGCATGTCGTACGGCTGATTCGCACTGTCCGGAATCAGCACATCCAGCTCACGGTCCTCCTCCGACACCGCCAGATCGGCCTCCTCCGGGAACGCCGGCGGCTCACTCAGATTGTTCGACGGCAGATACGACAGCAACGACTTCACATACTCGATCGCGTCCTTCTCGTCCCCCGCCATGTGATGCGCGACCCCCGAACGGCTGTTGTGCGCCCGCGCACCACCCAGCTCCTCGAAACCCACGTCCTCACCCGTCACCGTCTTGATGACATCGGGACCCGTGATGAACATGTGCGACGTCTGATCCACCATCACCGTGAAATCCGTGATCGCCGGCGAGTACACCGCACCACCCGCACACGGACCCACCACCAGACTGATCTGCGGAATCACACCCGACGCATGGGTGTTACGGCGGAAGATCTCCCCGTACATCCCCAGCGCCATCACGCCCTCCTGGATCCGCGCACCACCCGAGTCGTTGATCCCCACGACCGGACAGCCCGTCTTCAGCGCGAAGTCCATCACCTTCATGATCTTCTGCCCGAACACCTCACCCAGAGCGCCGCCGAACACCGTGAAGTCCTGCGAGAACACCGCCACCGGCCGGCCGTCCACCGTCCCGTACCCGGTCACCACACCATCGCCGTACGGCTTGTTCGCCTCCAGACCGAAATCCGTCGAACGATGCCGCGCGAACTCGTCCAGCTCCACGAACGAGTCCTCGTCCAGCAGCAGCGCGATCCGCTCACGCGCCGTCAACTTCCCCTTCGCGTGCTGCTTCTCCACCGCACGCGCCGAACCCGCGTGCGTCGCCTCGTCGATCCGCCGCCGCAGATCATCGAGCTTCCCGGCGGTGGTGTGGATGTCGATCTCGTTCATCGGGGCGCGGCTCCCTGCCTGGTTCGACGCTGCTCAAGGGGGACGGGGCTACTGACTCGTAGAGTAGTGGCGCGCCTACGGTTCGGCAGTGCGTCGTATGCCACACCTAGGCTGGGTTGCATGACGCCGCGAGATCGTTCAGACGTGCCCGCCAGCCCCTGGTCCGACCTGGACCGGCCGCCCCTCTCCGAGAGCGGTCTGCGCCGCTCGCTGCTCCGGCAGGACGGCCTCTGGTCGTCCCTCGACGTCGTGGCGAGCACCGGGTCCACCAACACCGATCTGGTGGCGCGCGCCGTCGCCGGAAGCGCGCAGGAAGGCGCGGTGCTCGTCGCCGAGGAGCAGAGCGCGGGGCGCGGACGGCTCGACCGGCGCTGGTCGGCGCCGCCGCGCTCGGGGCTGTTCTTCTCCGTCCTGGTGAAGCCCGGCGAGCACGAGGTGCCGGTGTCGCGCTGGGGCTGGCTGCCGCTGCTCACCGGGGTCGCGGTCGCCACCGCGCTGTCCTCGGCTGCCGGGGTCGACACGGCCCTGAAGTGGCCCAACGACGTCCTCGTCACCGTCGACGGCGAGGAGCGCAAGGCGGGCGGGATCCTGGCGGAGGCCTCCGGCGAGGGCGGGATCGTCATCGGGGTCGGGCTCAACGTGTCGCTGCGCGCGGAGGAGCTGCCCGTGCCGCAGGCGGGGTCGCTGGCGCTCGCCGGGGCGCAGGTCGTGGACCGGGAGCCCTTGCTGCGGGCCGTGCTCAGGTCCTTCGAGCGGTGGTACGTGGAGTGGTGCGCCGCGCAGGGGGATCCGGTGCTGTCGCGGCTGCAGGAGACGTACGCGGCGGGGTGCTCGACCGTGGGGCGGCGGGTGCGGGCCGTTCTTCCCGGGGACCGGGAGCTGGTGGGGGAGGCGGTGGCCGTCGACGGGGACGGGCGGTTGGTCGTCCGGGGGGCGGATGGTGAGCGGGTGCCGGTGGGTGCCGGGGACATCGTGCACCTGCGCCCGGCTTAGGCCTCGCGCCGCAACTTCGACGGTTCGTCCCCGGCCGCGGGCCGGTGGGGCTTCTCGCGCCCCGCGGCGGAGCCGCTGACAGGCACAGCCCCGCGCCCCTGAAATGCTGACCCTTCGGGTCGCATCTCCCCGATGCGCTAGCGCCCGATGAGATCGCGCACGAAGTGCGCATCTCAGGGGCGCGGGGAACTGCGCGACCAGCCACGACGGACCCGCACTCGCCCGACCAGAGCAAGAGGCACCCCCATAGGCGGGACCCGCACCGAGCGGAGTGACGTGGGGCACAAGGGCTGCCGTATCGTTGAGGCCGGTCGATACCTGACCGCGGCAGATCGGAAGGGCAGCAGGCGTGACCGTCGACGACTCGGGCTCCGGCACGGGCACCCCACCCGACCCCGAGAAGCCGGAAGGGGACGAGAAGGACACCGCGGATCCCCTCGCGCTGCGCCTCGAAGGGCTGATCCTCGGCGCCGAGCGCCGCTACACCCCGTTCCAGGCGGCCCGCAGCGCCGGCGTCTCCATGGAGCTGGCGTCGAGGTTCTGGCGCGCCATGGGCTTCGCCGACATCGGGCAGGCGAAGGCGCTGACCGAGGCGGACGTCCTGGCGCTGCGGCGGCTCGCCGGTCTCGTCGAGGCGGGCCTGCTCAGCGAGGCGATGGCCGTGCAGGTGGCGCGGTCCACCGGGCAGACGACGGCGCGGCTCGCCGAGTGGCAGATCGACTCGTTCCTGGAGGGTCTCACCGAGCCTCCGGAGCCCGGGATGACCCGCACCGAGGTCACGTATCCGCTGATAGAGCTGCTGCTGCCCGAGCTGGAGGAGTTCCTCGTCTACGTGTGGCGGCGGCAGCTGGCCGCGGCCACCGGGCGCGTCGTGCAGGCCGCCGACGACGAGGAGATGGTGGACCGGCGGCTCGCCGTCTGCTTCGCCGACCTCGTCGGGTTCACCCGGCTCACCCGGCGCATGGAGGAGGAGGAACTCGGCGAGCTCGTCGAGGCCTTCGAGACCACCGCCGCGGACCTGGTCGCCGCGAACGGCGGACGGCTCATCAAGACGCTCGGCGACGAGGTCCTGTACGCGGCGGACGACGCGGGCACGGCCGCGGAGATCGCGCTGCGGCTCATCGAGACGATGAGCAACGACGAGACGATGCCGGAGCTGCGCGTCGGCATGGCCTTCGGGACCGTGACCACGCGTATGGGCGACGTGTTCGGCACGACCGTGAACCTGGCGAGCCGGCTCACGTCGATAGCGCCGAAGGACGCCGTGCTCGTGGACGGCGCGTTCGCCGAGGAGCTGATCCGGGCCGGGGACACCCCGAGCTCGGAGGCGGAGGCCGCCGCGCAGGCGCAGAAGGCGGAGGAGACGGGCGAGGCGCCGCCCTCGTACCGGTTCGCGCTGCAGCCCATGTGGCAGCGGCCGGTCCGCGGGCTCGGAGTCGTGGAGCCCTGGACGCTGACCCGGCGCACCTGACATCTTGACGGTTAACTGGCGTTAACCGGAAGGGCGAGTCATGGGTGCAGAGCAGCGGTTCGGGGAGTTCGTGGTCGTACGGCGCCACGGCGAGGAGGGCGCCGGGGCCGCCGGGGCCGTCGCCGAGCTGGTGCTCGACCGGCCCAAGGCGATGAACGCGGTCTCCACCGACATGGCCCGCTCGATCGGTGCCGCGTGCGACGCGCTCGCGGCCGACCGGGACGTGCGCGTGGTCGTGGTGACGTCCAGTCACGAGCGGGCCTTCTGCGTCGGCGCGGACCTCAAGGAGCGCAACTCCTTCACGGACCTGGACCTCGTGCGGCAGCGGCCCGTGGCCCGCGCCGCGTACACGGGCGTGCTCGAACTGCCGATGCCGACGATCGCGGCCGTGCACGGCTTCGCGCTCGGCGGCGGCTTCGAGCTGGCCCTGTCCTGCGATCTGATCGTGGCCGACGCGACCGCCGTCGTCGGGCTGCCCGAGGTGTCGGTCGGCGTGATCCCGGGCGGCGGCGGCACGCAGCTGCTGCCGCGCCGCATCGGGGCCGCGCGCGCCGCCGAGCTCATCTTCTCCGCCCGGCGCGTGGAGGCGGCCGAGGCGGGCGAGCTCGGGCTCGTCGACCAGGTCGTGGCGGCGGGCCAGGACCGTACGGAGGCGCTGGCGCTGGCCGCGCGGATCGCCGCGAACTCGCCGGTCGGGCTGCGCGCCGCGAAGAAGGCGCTGCGCCTCGGCCACGGCCTGGACCTGCGGGCGGGCCTGGAGGTCGAGGACGCGGCCTGGCGCTCGGTGGCCTTCTCCGGCGACCGCGCGGAGGGCGTCGCGGCCTTCAACGAGAAGCGGCGCCCGCAGTGGCCGGGCGAGTGAGCCGCCCCGGGCCTCGGAGACGACCAAGATCACCGAGTCGGACGCGCTGAATTCACCGAAATGCCGGAAACATTCCTAGCCTGGTGGAATGGGAGAGGACGACCGGCTGCGCGCCGTGGTGACGCTTGCGCAGGGCATGGCCGCCGCACAGGCCCCGCGGGACTCCTGGCGGGCCGCGGCGCTGGGGGCCTGCCGTGCGCTGACCGGCAGTTTCGCCGCGCTCTCGGTGTGGGAGCGCGGACACGGCCGGCTCCGGGTGCTCGTCAACGTCGGGGACCTCGCGCCCGACGAGGAGGAGTTCCCCGAGCGGGAGACGTATCCCGTGCACCAGTTCCCGGAGATCACCGAGTTCCTGCACGAGCGGTGGGCCGGGGGCGGCGGGGCCAACGCCTGGGTGGAGACGGCCGCAGGGCCCGTCGAGCGCGGCGGCTACTGCCACCAGCGGGTGGCCGCGCTGCGCCGCCGCGGGCGCGGCTGCTGCGTCGTCGCGCCGATCGTGCTGCACGGGCGCGCCTGGGGCGAGCTGTACGTGGCGCGGCCGCAGGGGATGCCCGTGTTCGACCGGGGCGACGCCGAGTTCGCGACCGTGCTCGCCGCCGTCGTCGCGGCGGGCATCGCGCAGACCGAACGCCTGGAGGAGGCGCGGCGCCTCGCGTTCACGGACGCGCTGACGGGCCTCGCCAACCGGCGGGCCGTCGACATCCGCCTCGACGAGGCCGTCGAACGGCACCGCGCGGACGGGGCGGTGGTCAGTCTCGTCGTGTGCGACCTGAACGGGCTCAAGCGGGTCAACGACACCCTCGGCCACGCCGTCGGCGACCGGCTCCTCGAACGCTTCGGCTCCGTCCTGTCGTTGTGCGGCGCGATGCTGCCGGGGACACTCGCGGCGCGGCTCGGCGGCGACGAGTTCTGCCTGCTCGCGGTGGGGCCCGCCGCGGACGAGGTGGTCCGGGTCGGCGGCGAGGTCTGCGCCCGCGCGGCCGAACTCGACCTGGGCGACGGGGTGGCCTGCGGGATCGCCTCGACCGGTGATCCGATCGGCGAGGTCTCCAGTGCCCGGCGGCTGTTCCGGCTCGCGGACGCCGCCCAGTACCGGGCGAAGGCGCTGCGCTCGGCGAAGCCCGTCGTCGCCGGGCGGGACGGCGGTCTGGACGACCCGGTCGTCCGGCTCGCGGACGCGCCGCCGCCGGCCACGGGCGAGCGGGAGCGGCGCCGCATCAGGGGCCTGGAGCCGTAGCGGCGGTCGACCGGGGCGGTCGGTCAGTACGCCTCGGTCGCGCGCTGCCTGCGCACCGAGTACGTCACGAAGCCGACGCCCAGGCCCAGGAAGACGGCGCCGCCCATGACGTACGGGGTGGTGTCGATGGTGCCCGTGTCGGCGAGCCGCAGTTCGCGGTCGGTCCGCGCGTCGGTCACCGCGGAGGCGGTGCGCGCGTCGGTGTGGACGGTCTCGGACTCCCCGGGGGTCGCCGTGGCATTGGGGACGAACCACAGGGCCCCGAGGAGGGTTCCTGCGGCTGTGGCGGTGAGCAGTGATCGGCGTGCGGCGGACACGGAAGCGATCCCCCTTGTGGCGCTGGCGAATTGGCCGTGTCCGCCGATGTTAGTGAAAGGTGCGGGTCACAGGAAAGTCACGGGTGGGGTGGGCCGTACGCTCCGGGTCATGAACACTGATGAGACGTCACGTTTTGTTCGCCTGAAGGTGGAATTGGTCCTGGAGATCGGTGACGCGGAGGCCCTGACGGGTGCCGCGCTGCAGCGGATCTCCGACGACGAGGCGATGCCGCCCGAGGAGCGCTCGCACGCCGAGAGCGCGGTCCAGGAGGACGAAGCGGAGGCCATCGCCTACCTCGTCGACCCGTTCGACCTGGTCGGGGAGGTGCCCGGCACGGAGCTCGTCCAGGCCTCCTGGTCGAGCGAGCAGGTGGACTACGACCCCGATTCGCCGGATTGGGACCTGGACGAGGATGATGAGGGGCAGGACGACACGGATCGCGTGTAGCGGCCCCCCGGATCCACGGCCCCGGGCGGCGAACCGCTGCCCGGGGCCGCGTCGTCCCGGAGGGGGAGAAGCGCGCGAGTGGGGCGTGGGGCACGGGGGTTCAGCGGGGGTGTCGTCACCGTCGGTGCGCCGCCGGTCACGTCTTCACGGACGTGTCCTGGCCCACATCCGAGCGTTTTCGGGAACGGGACGAACCGGTCACCGCGTTGTGTACGGGTATGGGGAACACCTGTGTTCTCCGTGACCGCACTCGGGACGGCTGAGACTGGCCGGGACGTCGGGAAGTCGGGTAATTCGGCGACTATGGAGAAGCGTGTGATGACGGACGGTAAGCGGCGCAAGGGTCTGATGGCCGCGTCCGCTGTGCTCGGCGGCGTGCTGGTGCTCTCCGCGTGCAGCGGGAGCGATGCCGATTCGGGCGGCTCGGCGAGCGGCACGAAGGAATCCCAGGCCGCTCAGGCCGACGAGGCGGCGGCGAAGAAGACGTCCCAGGCCGAGATCAAGATCGCGCCCAAGGACGGCTCCGACAACGCGAGCATCAACAACGCCGCGAAGGTCACCGTGAGCAAGGGCACGCTCACCGACGTCACCATGACGACCGCCGACGGCACCGCGGTCGCCGGTCAGATATCGGCCGACAAGAAGAGCTGGAAGCCCACCAACCAGCTCGAGCGGTCGACCACGTACAAGATCGCCGCCGAGGCCAAGGACTCGGGCAACCGGGTCGCGCACGAGAACGCGTCGTTCACGACCGTCTCCCCGGCCAACAGCTTCATCGGCAACTTCACGCCGGAGGACGGTTCGACCGTCGGCGTCGGCATGCCGGTCTCGATCAACTTCGACAAGGCGATCACGAACAAGGCCGATGTGCAGTCCCACATCACGGTCTCCTCCAGCAGCGGCCAGGAGGTCGTCGGCCACTGGTTCAACGCCAACCGCCTGGACTTCCGCCCCGAGGACTACTGGAAGGGCGGCTCCACCGTCACCCTGAAGCTGGACCTCGACGGCGTCGAGGGCGCGAACGGCGTGACCGGCGTCCAGCAGAAGACCGTCACCTTCAAGGTCGGGCGCAACCAGGTCTCGACGGTCGACGCCAAGACCAAGCAGATGACCGTCACCCGTGACGGCAAGGTCGTCAAGACCATCCCGATCTCCGCCGGTTCGCCCGAGAACAAGACGTACGAGGGCCAGATGGTGATCTCCGAGAAGTTCAAGGAGACCCGGATGAACGGCGCGACGGTCGGCTTCACGGACGACGACGGCAAGGGCGAGTACGACATCAAGGACGTGCCGCACGCCATGCGTCTGTCGAACTCCGGCACCTTCATCCACGGCAACTACTGGGGCGCCAAGTCCATCTTCGGCTCGGTCAACACCAGCCACGGCTGTGTCGGTCTCGCCGACGCCAAGGGCGCGGGCGACTCCAGCACCCCGGGTGCCTGGTTCTACGACAATTCGATGGTCGGTGACGTCGTCATCGTGAAGAACACCGGCGACAAGACCGTCCAGCCGGACAACGGCCTCAACGGGTGGAACCTGAGCTGGGCCGAGTGGAAGGCCGGCTCCGCCGCCTGATCCCGCCCGCTCCCCGCACCACCGCAGAGCCCCGGCACGCACCGCGTGCCGGGGCTCCGCGCATGCCGGGGCCCTGTGCTCGCGGGGGCTCCGGGGCCGGCCGGAAACCTGTGCGTAAGCCCTGAATCAGGGCTCTCATCGCACTCTCATGCCGGCCTCAGCCCACGCTTACGGCCCGTCCTTAGCGTTTCGCCGTTCCTGTCCGTGCCCCCGTCCCGTGGGCCGTCATCCGGCGAGGCTTCGATGTTCTTCACGTATCTCCGGCGCGAGTTGCGCCGCCGCAGAAAGGCGGCCCTCGTCGTCGCCTCCGGGCTCGCGCTGGGCATCGCCCTCGTCATCGTCGTCAACTCCGTGTCCTCGGGCATGAACCGGGCCCAGGACAAGGTCCTCCAGTCGCTGTACGGGCTCGGCACCGACATGACCGTCACCAAGGCCGCCGCCGCGCCCTCCGACGGGGGCAGTGCCCGCCCGCGGTTCCGCTTCGACGCCAAGGACAGCGGTGACGACGGGAAGCAGAGCAGCGACCGCGTCATGGTGCAGGGCTTCCAGACCCTCGCCGCGTCGACCGTCACGAAGGTCGCCGGGCAGCCCGGCGTCGCCGACACCGTGGGCGGGCTCAGCCTCCAAGTGATGAAGGTGGACGGGCAGTTCACGCGTGGGCAGTTCAAGCAGGACCAGGGCGGCGGCTTCCAGGGCGGCCCCGGTGGCGCCGGCGGTGGCGAGTCGCAGGGCCGCGTCGAGGGCGGCGGCGCCGACTTCGACGTCAACGCGTACTCCGTGTACGGCACCGACGTCACCAACAGCGCGCTCGGCCCGCTGACCTCCTCGAAGATCACCGCGGGACGGACCTTCAGGACCTCCGAGACGAACGCGAAGGTCGCCGTCGCCGACGCCTCCTATGCCAAGGAGAAGAAGCTCGCCGTGCACGACACGGTCACCGTCAAGGGCACGAAGTACAAGGTCATCGGCATCGCGACCCCGGACAGCGCGGACGCGGCCGCCAACCTCTACCTGCCGCTGAAGCAGGCGCAGACGCTCGCCGACGCCAAGAACAAGGTCACGACGGTCTACGTCAAGGCCACCGACTCGCAACGGATCGACGCGGTCAAGTCGGCCATCCAGAAGAACGTCCCGGGCACCACCGTCACCACCTCCGCCGACCTCGCCTCCACCGTCTCCGGCTCCCTGTCCACGGCCTCGGACCTCGCCTCGAACGTCGGCCGCTGGCTGTCGATCGCCGTGCTCGTCGCCGCGTTCCTCGTCGCCGGTCTGCTCACCTCCTCGGCCGTGTCCCGGCGCGTGCGCGAGTTCGGCACGCTCAAGGCGCTCGGCTGGAAGTCCGGCCGCGTCACCCGCCAGGTCGTCGGCGAGGCCGTCGTCAACGGGCTCATCGGCGGCGCCCTCGGTATCGCGGTCGGCCTCGCCGGCGCCTACGCCGTCACCGCGATCAGCCCCACCCTCACGGCCGAACTCGGCGCGGGCGGCGGCGGATCCGCGGGCGGTCCGGGCGGCTTCGGCGGGGGCGGCGGCATGATGCGCGCGTCCGGTGCCGGAAAGAGCCTCGACATCGCGCTCAGCGCCCCCGTCTCCGCGACCACGATCGCCCTCGCGGTCGGCCTCGCCGTCGCGGGCGGTCTCGTCGCCGGAGCGTTCGGCGGCTGGCGGGCCTCCCGGCTGCGCCCGGCGGACGCGCTGCGCCGCGTCGAGTGAGCACCGCCCTCCCCGAGCACCGCCCTCCCTCATTCCACAGCTCCAACCCTCGTACGTATCACGGGAGTTCCCGCATGTATCAGCTCAGAGGCGTCACCAAGCAGTACCGGCGCGGCAAGGACACCGTGGAGGCGCTGGCCGGCGTCGACCTGACCATCGGCGACGGCGACCGGCTCGTCATCCAGGGCCCCACCGGCGGCGGCAAGTCGACCCTGCTCCAGATGCTCGGCGGCCTCGACCGGCCCACCGCGGGCAGCGTCGAACTCGACGGCACCGACCTGGCGAAGCTGCCCGAGGCCCGGCTCACCAAGGTCCGCGCCGAGTCCATCGGCTTCGTCTTCCAGTCCTTCAACCTCATCCCGACGCTCACCGCGCAGGAGAACGTCGAGACGGCCCTCGTCCCGCTCGGCCTGCGGGCCGCCGACCGCCGCGAGCGGGCCGCCGAGGCGCTGCGCTCGGTGGGCCTCGGCGAGCGCCTCGGCCACCTGCCGTCGGAGATGTCCGGCGGCCAGCAGCAGCGCGTCGCCATCGCCCGCGCCCTCGTGAAGAACCCCAAGGTCCTCCTCGCCGACGAGCCCACCGGCAACCTCGACGAGTCCATGCGCGACGAGGTCATGGACGTGCTGGAGGACCGCTGGAAGGAGCACGGGCTCACGTTCGTCATGGTCACCCACGACACGGCCCTCGCGAAGAAGGCCCCGCGTCTGGTGACGATCCGCAAGGGGAGGATCACGGTCACCGAGAACGCGACCCCGTGACGGAACCCCGTGAAAGGTTGTACGCGGAGCAGCAAGTGTGCCGTTTGTCACGCGTCTCATCGGTCCCGGATGTTTCCCCAATGCCCCAATTAAGCGAAGGTCACATCAATACACTCGCCTCCCATGTGTGACTGGAACATGGAGAACGGGTGGCGAACCCGGCCACCGGACGGCAACCTCGACGCCCTCGCCTGATGGCGGCACGGCACAAACAAGTGAGGGACCCGAGGGCGCACTGGCTGCTCATCGGCCTCACCCTGCCGGTCCTCTTCGGCGCCCTGCTCTTCCAGGGCTGGACGCAGAACGAGGTCGACGGCGCCGCGGCCAAGGAACCCTGCACCGCGCCCGTGCCCCGGGCCGCCGCCGACGCGGGCCCCGTCCTGAGCGTCGACGGCGGCCGGGTGCGCTCCGCCTCGATGCCGCCGGGCACCGTCGCCCTCACCTACGACGGCGGACCCGACCCGACCTGGACCCCGCGCCTGCTCGACCTGCTGCGGCGCCACCACGCGCACGCCACGTTCTTCCTCGACGGCGCCAAGGCCGCGCAGTACCCCGCGCTGGTCCGGCGGATCCGCGCCGAGGGTCACGAGGTCGGCTCCCACACCTACACCGGGGCCGACCTCGGCACCGCGTCCGCCGCCCGCACCGCGCTCGAGCTCCGGCTCACCCAGGGCGCGTTCGCGGGCGCCGACGGATTCCGCAGCACCCTGCTGCGGATGCCGCTGACCACCACCGTCGCCACCCTGTGCGGCGGAGAGTGGCCCGCCGCGCGCGCCGCGTCCGCCGACGGCTACCTCCTGGTCGCCGCCGACAAGCCCGGCCGCGAGCCCGCCGACGGCCTGGTCCGCCAGTTCAGCCAGACCTCCCTCGCCCTCCGCGAGACCGAGCGGCTTCTCGCCGACCCGCACGCGCGCCGCTTCACCACCGTCACCGAGGGCGTCGACACCACGGCGCCCGCGACGGAACCGGTCAGCGCACCCGAACGCTGGCTCGGCACGGCCCTGATCCACTTCCAGTCGCTCGGCCGCAGCTTCGTCTCCGCGCTCACCTGGGTGCTCACCGCCGCCGCGGCCCTCGGGGTGCTGCGCCTCCTCTTCCTCGTCCTGTTCGCCCGCGCGCACGTGCGCCGCCTGGAGCGGTACCGGCCCGGGGCGCCCTGGCTGCGCGAGATCCGCGACCCGGTCACCGTGATCGTGCCCGCGTACAACGAGGAGGCGGGCATCGCCGCCACCCTGCGCTCGCTGCTCGCCTCCACCCACCAGCGGCTGCAGATCGTCGTCGTCGACGACGGCTCCGGCGACCGCACCGTGGAGATCGCGCGGGAGTACGCCCGCCGCGACTCCCGCGTCCAGGTGGTGTGCCAGCCGAACGCGGGCAAGGCCGCCGCCCTCAACCACGGCCTCACGTACGCCCGTTGCCCCTACGTCGTCATGGTCGACGCCGACACCGTCTTCGAGCCGGACGCGATCCAGCGCCTCGTGCAGCCGCTCGCGCACCCGGCGGTCGGCGCGGTCAGCGGCAACACCAAGGTCGGCAACCGCAAGCGTCTGCTGGGCCGCTGGCAGCACCTGGAGTACGTCTTCGGGTTCAACCTGGACCGGCGGATGTTCGAGGTCCTGGAGTGCATGACGACGGTGCCCGGCGCGATCGGCGCCTTCCGTCTCGACGCGCTCATGGGCGTCGGCGGCCTCAGCGAGGACACCCTCGCCGAGGACACCGACCTCACCATGGCGCTGTGGCGGGCGGGCTGGCGCGTCGTCTACGAGGAGACGGCCGTCGCCTGGACCGAGGTCCCCACGTCGCTGCGGCAGTTGTGGCGCCAGCGCTACCGCTGGTGCTACGGCACCCTCCAGGCGATGTGGAAGCACCGCCGCGCCGTGATCGAGGTCGGACCCGCGGGTCGCTTCGGCCGCCGCGGCCTGTCGTACCTGCTGCTCTTCCAGGTCCTGCTGCCGCTGCTCGCCCCGGTCATCGACGTCTTCATGCTCTACAGCGCGCTGTTCACCGGCACCCCGGTGACGTCCGTGGCGGCCTGGCTGGGCTTCCTCGCCCTGCAGACCGCCGTGGCCGCGTACGCCCTCAAGCTCGACGGGGAGCGCCGGCGCACGCTGTGGGCGCTGCCCTTCCAGCTGTTCGTCTACCGGCAGTTGATGTACCTGGTGGTCATCCAGTCGGTGGTCGCGTTCGTGGGCGGCAGCCGCCTCAAGTGGCAGCGCATGCACCGTTCCGGAACGGCCGCCGCGGCGGCCCAGCATCTCGGCGGGGCGGCGGACGAGCCGCGCCTGCCGGCCGCGAGGTGACCCCCGTGCATCCCGTCTCCCTGCACTCCACGGGCCTGGCCCCGGCGCAGTCGCCGCCCGGGCCCGCCGCTCCCGGGCCGCCGCGCGGCAGCCGGCGGCGCAGCGAGCGCGTCCCCAGGCCCCGCCGCTCCCGCGCCCGCCGCGTCCTGCGGGCCCTGAGCCTCCTCGTCCTGCTCGCCGTGCTCGGCGGCGCCGGCACCTACGTCTGGGCGGACTCCCGGCTCGCCGGCGACGTCGACCTGGCCGCGCTGCCCGACCGGCCCGCGCCCGGCAAGGGCACCAACTACCTGATCGTGGGCTCCGACAGCCGCGAGGGCCTCAGCGAACAGCAGGCCAGGAAGCTGCACACGGGCTCCTCGGCCGGTGCGGAGGGCCGTCGCACCGACTCGATGATGGTGCTGCACACCGGGGCCCACGGCGCCAGCCTGACGAGCCTGCCCCGCGACTCCTGGGTCACGATCCCCGCGTACGTGGACCCGGCCACGGGCGTCCACCACAAGCCGGAGAAGAACAAGCTCAACGCGGCGTTCTCGCTCGGCGGGCCCGAACTGCTGGTCCGCACGGTCGAGTCGAACACCGGGCTGCGCATCGGCCACTACACGGAGATCGGCTTCGCCGGGTTCGTGGGCATCGTCGACGCGGTCGGCGGCGTCCGCATGTGCGTCGACCGGCACATCGTGGACGACAAGTCCGGGCTGGACCTGACCGAGGGCTGCCACACCCTGGACGGCCGCGAGGCCCTCGGCTTCGTCCGCCAGCGGCACCAGGAGAAGGCGGGCGACCTCGGCCGCTCCCGCAACCAGCAGAAGTTCCTGTCGGCCCTCGCCGAGAAGGCCGCCTCGCGCGACGTCCTGCTCGACCCGTCCGCGCTGTTCGGCACGGCGGGCGCGGGCCTGGACACCCTGATCGTCGACAAGTCCACCGGCATCCCCCAGCTGACCCGCCTCTTCGAAGCCCTGCGCAAGGTCTCCTCGGGCAGCGGCACACAGCAGGGCGTGCCCGTCGCCACGGTCGGCTACCCCACGTCCAAGGGCAGCGCCGTCCTCTGGGACCGCCAGAAGTCCGCCCACCTCTTCGCCCGGCTGCGGGCGGACCGGCCGGTGACGGTGGGGGACCGGTAGATCGCCGCTCCTACGCGGGCGACATGACCTCGTAGAGGTTGCGCGCGGCGTCGGTGAAGAACAGGCCGCGCGGGCACAGCGGGTGGTCGGTGCGGCCGTTGGCCGGGTCGCGCGGGGAGTTGCCGTACGGGACGCCGAGGTCCCGGACGCGGGCCAGGATCGCGTCGAAGGTGGCGGGGTCCACGTCGAAGGCGAGGTGGTGGCCCTCGGGGTGCTCGACGGTCATGAAGTCGAGGGTGAGCGAGTCGTTGACCCGCACGGGCGCGAAGTGGCCGTCGTGGCCGGCCGGGGGCAGGGCCTCCAGGCCCATCACCGTGGCGAAGAAGCGGGCCGCCTCGGTGCGGTCGACGGCCGGGACGATGGTGTGGTTGAGGCTCACGGTCATGCGGGACTCCCGGTGGGGTCAGTGTTCCGTGCGGGTGGGTGATCCGTGCGCGGTGGGCGTGCGCGGTCCGTGCTCGACGGAGGCGAGTGCTCCGTGCAGCAGGACGTCGACGAGTTCGGCGGCCGCCGGACCGTCGCCGTCGCCGGGCGTTGCGGGGCGGGTGAAGAGCGTGCCGAGGAAGAGCGCGGCCAGCTTCTCCGGAGGCAGCCGCAGCCGCTCGCGGTCCGGCTCGATCAGCTCGGTCAGGGCCTCGCGGACGATCCGCAGGGAGGCCTGGCGGCCGTCCTCGGTGGGACGCTCGCCGTCGGTCCTGCCGCGCCGCCGGCCCGAGGCGTGGAGCGCGCCGACGACCGCGCCCATCCGCTCCAGATGGGCGCGCAGCGCCTCGGCGGCCTCGGTGAGCCGGCCGGTGAGGGGCTGCTCCAGGTCGATCGAGGCCAGCTCCCGGCGCACGTGCTCGGGCCCGGCGGCCTCGGCGACGACCGCGTCGAGGACCTCGTCCTTGTCCTTGAACACGCGGAAGACCGTGGCCTCGCCGATCCCCGCGGCGCGCGCGATCCGCGCGGTGGTGACGGCGGCGCCCTGCTCGGCGACGAGCGGCAGCGCGGCCGCGACGATCATGCGGCGGCGCTCGTCCGGGCTCATGCCGGGAGCGCGCTTCCTGGTGGGTGCGGGCATGCCGCGAAGGTACGGAGTGAGTACTCACTCCGTCAAGGGGGGACTGCTGCTGGAGGAGCTCCCTCAGGCCCGCCGCGTCTCCGGGGACGGGGACGCCGGGTCCGTGCCCCAGCTGGTCAGGAGGCGGAGGGCCTCCGCCGACGGGGAGCCCGGTTCGGCGTAGTAGACCGAGAGGAACTGACCCTCGTCGTCGGGGAGGTGCAGGGTCTCGTAGGAGAGCGAGAGGTCGCCGACCAGAGGGTGGTGCATGCGCTTCACGCCGTGGCCCTTCTCCTTCACGTCGTGCGTCGCCCACAGGCGGCGGAACTCCTCGCTCTTGACGGAGAGTTCACCGACCAGCGCCGACAGCTCCGGGTCCTCCGGGTGGCGGCCCGCGTACAGGCGCAGATAGCTGACCATGTCGGAGGCCTTGGAATCCCAGTCCACGAACAGCTCGCGGTAGTCGGGTGCCAGGAAGGTGAGCCGCGCCCAGTTCCGCTCCGCCGGCGGCAGAGCGCCCCAGTCGCCGAACAGGGCCGCCGCCGTCCGGTTCCAGGCGAGGATCTCCGAGCGGGCGCCGCCGACGTACGCCGGTACGCCCTCCATCGCGTCCAGCATGTGCCGCAGCGCCGGACGGATCTGCTGCCGCCGCGGCGGCCGGTACCGGCGGCGCTGCTGCTTCGCCTGCGCGAGGTCCATCAGGTGCGCGTGCTCGGCGTCCGACAGGCGCAGGGCGCGCGCGATCGCGTCCAGCACCTCCGCCGACACGTTGCGCCCGTTCCCCTGCTCCAGACGCGTGTAGTACGCCACCGAGACCCCGGCCAGCTGCGCCAGCTCCTCGCGGCGCAGCCCCGGCACCCGGCGGTGCCGTCCGTGCGCGGCGAGCCCCACGTCCTCGGGCTGCAGGCGGGCCCGCCGGCTGCGCAGGAACTCGCTCAGCTCGGCCCTGCGGTCCAGACCGTCGCGGCGGGCTCCGGGCTCGGGCGTGGGCTCGTGGGCGGGCCCGGGGGTGTCGTCCATATCGTCCAGTATTCCCGGTCCTACGACCACGAGCCTGTCCCCGCCAGTAGTAGGACCACTGGTCGTACGCAAAGCGGTGACCTGGGCGAACGTCCCGCGAACCGGCACGCTGGACACCATGACCACGACTGTTGCCGCATACGCGGCGCCCAGCGCCAAGGCTCCCCTGGAGCGCACCACCATCGAGCGGCGCGCGGTCGGCGAGTTCGACGTCCTGATCGACATCAAGTTCGCCGGCATCTGCCACTCCGACATCCACCAGGCCCGCGAGGGCTGGGGCGAGGCCATCTTCCCGATGGTTCCCGGACACGAGATCGCCGGTGTCGTCGAGCAGGTCGGCCCCGGCGTCACGAAGTTCAAGGTCGGCGACCGCGTCGGCGTCGGCTGCATGGTCGACTCCTGCCGTGAGTGCGAGAACTGCCTGGCCGGGCAGGAGCAGCACTGCGTGCGCGGGAACGTCGGCACGTACAACGCCGTCGGCAGGGACGGCGAGCCCACCTACGGCGGCTACTCGCAGAAGGTCGTCGTCGACCAGGCCTTCACCGTCAAGATCCCCGACGGGCTCTCCCTCGACGTGGCCGCGCCGCTGCTCTGCGCCGGCATCACCACGTACGCCCCGCTCAAGCGCTGGGGCGCCGCCCCCGGCAAGAAGGTCGCCGTGATCGGCCTCGGCGGCCTCGGCCACATGGCCGTCAAGATCGCCCACGCGCTCGGCGCGGAGGTCACCGTCCTGTCGCAGTCGCTGCGCAAGAAGGACGACGGGCTGAAGCTCGGCGCCGACCACTACTACGCCACGAGCGACGCGCAGACCTTCAAGGACCTCGCCGGCACCTTCGACGTCGTCCTGTCCACCGTCTCGGCCCCGCTGGACTTCGGCGCGTACCTGAGCCTGCTGCGCACGGGCGGCGCGCTCGTGAACGTCGGCGCCCCCGAGGAGCCGATCGCGCTCAACCTCTTCTCCCTCATCGGCGGCGACAAGATCCTCGCCGGTTCGATGATCGGCGGCATCGCCGAGACCCAGGAGATGCTCGACTTCTGCGCCGAGCACGGCCTGGGCGCCGAGATCGAGCTCATCGAGGCGAGCCAGGTCAACGAGGCGTACGAGCGGGTCCTGAACTCGGACGTGCGCTACCGCTTCGTGATCGACGCGGCCACGATCTGACGGCCGTACGACCTCTGAGGTAATCGACGCCCTCCCCGGGCCCCGGCAGGATCGTTCCCGTACCCACCGAGAAGCGATCCGCCGGACCCGAGGAGGGCTCACCCATGACCGCCTACGCCATCGCCGTACTGCGCCCCACGCCCCCGGTGCACCCCGAGGTCCTGGAGTACATCGAGCGCGTCCAGTCCACTTTCGAGCCCTACGGCGGCCGCTTCCTCTCCCACGGCAGGACCGGGGAGTGGAAGGAGGGGGAGCGGCTCGGGGACGTCGTCATCGTCGAGTTCCCGGACCTGGAGCGCGCCCAGGCCTGGTACGCGTCCCCCGCCTACCAGGAGATCCTCCCGCTGCGCACCGCCCACATCCCCGGCGAGCTCGTCATCGTCGAGGGCGTCCCGGCCGGCTACGACGCGGTGCGCACCGCGGGGGAGATGCGGGCGGCGGCCGCCGCGTGAGCGCGGCTCAGCCGGTGGCGGCGCGCCGCACCTGGGCCGCGCAGTAGTCGCGGACCTTGACGTACTCGCGGGCCGGGTCCGCGTGGTACGACCAGGGCGGCGTGCCCGCGTAGCCGTCGGCGGCGCGGAACTGCTCCAGCGCCTCCGCGTACCGGTTCTGCCAGTACAGGAAGCTGCCGACGAGGTGCCGGACCGGCGGCACGCGGCGGTCGTGCGGGTCCGCCGCGTGGGCGGCCGCGATGTCGGCGAGCGCGGCGTCGGTCGCCGCGACGATCTCGGGGCGGCTGTAGTACGTCCCCGGGGCGAGGTCCCCGTGTGCGATCTCGTACTCGAAGTACGCGTCCAGCACGACCGCCGACAGCAGCTGCCCGGGTTCGCCCTTGGCGGCCGCGGCCCGGCCGAACTCCTCGGCGAGCTCGTGCGAGCCCTGCCACTTGGCGCACCAGTACTGAAGCGCCGCGCGGTGCGCCGCGAGGTGGTGCGGGTCCCGCTTCTCGACCTCGGCCCACAGCGCCTCGAACCGCTCGTTCGCGTAGCCGAGGCCCATGGCCAGCGGAAGCTCCGCGATGTACGGGCACGGGTCGTCGCCCGCGTCCGCCTGCGCGGCCGCGAACGCCTCCCGGGCCTGGCCGAGCACCCGGTGGAAGCCCTCGAACTGCTCCCGCGTCGTGTTCCGCGCCAGTTTGCTGCCCCGGATCTCCCAGGCCAGATAGACCAGCGACCGCGCGTGCACGAGCGCGGCGTCCGCGTCACCCGGCCTGGCCGTCCGCCACGCCAGCAGCCACCCGTCGTCTTTCACGGCCTCGTCGGCCAGCATCGACGACCGCCGGTCCCGCTCCTGCCAGTCGCGTCCCGCGGCGGCGAGGTACCGGGCGCCCTCCTCCCAACTCCCGTCCTTGATCGCCGCCTTGACGGCCTCGGCGGTCGGGTCCGGGGCCATGGCCGACTCGGCGTCGATCTCCGCGACCGGGATCAGGCCCAGGGCGGTGGCCGCGGCCGTGATCTCGGCGTCGGGGATGCGGCCGACGCCGCGGTCGTGGTTGCGCTGGATCGTGATCCAGCGGATGACGAAGACGACGGCGGCGATGGCGCCGACGATCAGGAAGAGACGGTCCACGTTCCAGGGCTTTCTCGAGATGGGGGGTGGGGTGGTGCGCTTTGTTCGTCGGGCGCGGGTTTCGTCGTGGCTGGTCGCGCAGTTCCCCGCGCCCCTGAAATGCATGGCGCTACGCGCCGCATTTCCCCGACGGGCAGGCGCCCGATGAGATCGCGCACGAAGTGCGCATCTCAGGGGCGCGGGGAACTGCGCGACCAGCCCCCACCGGACCCGCACCCGCTACACGGTCGCCTGCGTGGCCAAGAGGTCCCGTACACCCGACGTGTTCGGGACGTCCGCCACTGCCGCCTCCAGCGCGGGCTGCAGCCGAGCCCCCTGCCCCTCCGGGAGGTGAAGCGTCGCCGGGCCGGTCCAGGACAGTTCGAACCGGGCCGCGCCGGAGGCGATCAGCTCCGTGACGAGCAGGTCGCGGAGCATCGCGTGCAGGCGGGGGCGGGCGAACTCGCGGGCCGCGCGGCCCGTCGCCGACGCCGCCTCCTGCGACTTGGGCAGACGCTCCGCGAGCTGCCACAGGGCGCCCGCCTCGATCGCCGCGAGCACGGACGCGAGGGAGCCGTCGCCGCCGGTCGCCTCGCGCACGGCCTGGCGCAGCGGCTCCGCCGAGGCGTCGGTGTACGACGCCATCGCCTCGTGCACGAGGTGCGGCCAGTCCTCGGCCCGGCGCAGACCGAGCGCCCGCGGGGTCAGCGACGCCTGTTCCAGCGCGGCGAACGCGGCCGCCGGGTCCGCCAGCAGACCCAGCGCCGGGCCCGCCGTGTGCGCGCGGCGCCCGTCGTCGGGCAGGGCCTCGATGCGGGCCACGCGGTCCGCGATCGGCGGATGGGTGTCGTACGGGGACGGCTCCTCGTCCGGCAACTCGCCGCGGAGTACGTCGAGTTCGCCGGATCGGGCGTCGAGCAGACGGCCCAGGCCGCCGTAGACCTCGCCGTGCGGCGGCAGCAGCCCCGCCTGTGCGCCGAGCGTCGCGTACGCGTCCATGTAGAAGTCGAACGCCGAGTCCAGGACCGGGATCTCGCGCAGCGCCGAAGCCGTCGCGTCCCGGCCCGCGATCCGGGCGGCGGCCAGGTCGGCGGCGTACTCCTGACGCCGCATCGTGCCGCGCATCACCCGCACGTAGAACTGCCCGTACCAGATGAAGGGCCGCGCGGCGAGACGGAAGGTGATGCCCGCCGAACCGGCGCTCACCTCCCGCGCCTTCTTGCCCTTCGCGACCCGCTTCGCCTCCTTGGCCTCGGCCTTCTCGCGCTCACCGGCCTGCTTCGCGGCGGAGCGCTCCAGGAGCGTGCCGACGGTCCGGGAGATCTGCTCGAAGCCGCGCCGGCTGATCGCGCCGAGCCGGGTGTCGGAGTGCGAGTAGTGGCCGAACTCGTGGGCCAGCACGCCGATGAGCTGGGCCTCGTCGAGACCGGTGAGCAGCGGGGCGCCGATCAGCAGGACGCGCCGGCCCGGGAACAGCCCGAGCAGCCGCGACTCCTCGTACACCGCCGCGTTCACGCGCGGCACGAGGTAGATCTCGCCGGGGGCGCGGGTGCCGGTCTCCTCGGCGAGCCGCCGCACCGTCGCCCACAGGCGCGGTTCCTGGTGCTCGTCGACGCGCAGTCCGTCGGCGGGCGGTTCGAAGCGCGGGCTGCGCACCGCGAACATGCCCTGCACGATCGGGATCGCCACGATCACGCTCACCACGACGATCTTCAGCGCCGCGCCGCCGTGCCCGCCGCCGATGATCCACCAGTCCAGGGCGCCGAGCGCGCCGAGCAGTACGAGGCCGACGAGATAGAAGCCGAGCAGCAGGACAAGGGCGCGCACGGCACGCAGAGTTGAGCCCATCGGGCGGTTCCCCCCACGGGAAGACGAGAAAACACCAGGTGGGACTGGTGATGTGAATGGTGCGTGAGTGGGGGGAACGGGAGTATGACACAGCCCGCGGCACCCTGATCAACAGGATTGCGCCGCGGGCCGGTGGAGCGGGAGGAACATCGGTGCCGGTCAGTGCGGGAGCGTCGCCGGGCTGCCGCCGTTCGCCTCGTAACCGGCCACCGCCAGCGCCCGGTACACCGCGTACGAGGCCGCCGGATCGGGCTCCGTCGTCCACGGGATCGCGCCCACGTGCCCGTCGACCCGCAGCAGCTGCTCCATCGCCTCGCCCCAGTGCTCCATGCGGACCAGGAAGAACACCAGCAGATGCCGCACGTGCGCGAGCATCGGGTCGTCCGCGCGGGCCTGCGAGACCGCGAACATGGCGCCGTGCAGCGCCTTCGTCACGACCTCGCTCTCGTAGAAGTTCCGCACCATCGTGATCTCGGGCAGGTGCTCGTACAGCGCGAACAGCGGCAGCGCCGCGAGCAGCGAACCGCGCGGGGCGCGCGCCGCGGCGGCCTCGGCGAACGCGAACGCCTCCTCGCGCGAGCCGTGCCACTTCTCCGTCCAGTACCGCAGGCCCGCCAGGTGCGCGCCCATGTGCCCCGGCGCCGTGTCCAGGATCTTCAGCCACAGCTGCTCGAACTCCTGCCGGGAGTAGCCGAGGCCGCGGGCCACCGCGAGGTGCGTGATGTGTGGGACCGGGTCGCCGGGGGCCAGGAGCGCGGCCTGCTCGCACGCGGCCCGCGCCTCCTCCAGCACGATTCGCTGCTCGTCGGGCGTACCGCCGCCGCGCCACGCCTGCTGCACCAGGAACTCCGCGAACACCTGCGCGCCGCCCGCGTCCTTCGGCTTCTGCGCCCGCCACGCCTGCAGCCAGCCCGCGCCGAGCCGCGGCGTCTGCTGCGCCTCCAGCGCGGCCGCGCCCGCGATCGCCTGCACCCGCTCCCAGCGGGCCTCGGTCTCCTTGCCCGTACCGGCGAGGAGCTGCGCGGCCGCGGTGAAGTCCTGGTTGCGCTGCACGACGCTCATCACGTCGAGCAGGTCCTGGTCCGGCCCCGGCAGCCGTACGTCCAGCTCTTCCTGCCGCACGAAGCCGTAGTCCGCCGGATCGGCGGCGTCCGGCGACCCCGGCGACACCAGCCGCACCCCGCCCCGCCGCCGCAGCATCACGACCCAGGCGATCATCAGCACGGCCATGAGCACCCAGAGAATTCCCATACCTACAAGCTAACCCGCCCCCGCTCACTGGCCAGGATCGCCCTGTCAGGGGAACAGGGAAGGAGCGCCCCATGAGGGGCGCGGGGCTGTGTCGACATGCGGCTCCGCCGCGTGGGCGCGACCAGTCACGACGGCGCCCCGGCGATGGTCTTCGGCTCCTACGGCTGAGCCCGACGATGGCGTGTGGGGGGGCCAGGAGCGCCCCGTCAGGGGCGCGGGGCTGTGTCGACATGCGGCTCCGCCGCGTGGGCGCGACCAGCCACGATGGCGCTGCACTCGGCGAGGGGCCTCGGCCCCTACGGCCGAGCCCCGTCGAAACACGTACCCGGGGCCGCGGGACCGCTCAAGGCGGCGGGCACCCTATCCGTACGCAGGACGCGCCCCGCGCCGGGGCGGGCCCGCAGGCACCGCGTGACAGCCCAGGGCGGCGGGCACCCGTGCCCGCACCCCCGACCCCCTCCGCGCCGCAGGCGCCTACCCACCCGACACCCCCCGGTGACGAACCGGCGGAGTGCAACTGCCGGAAGACCGCCACGCACCGCGCGGAGCGCCTACGCTCGGGCCTCATGAGCGATACGCACAACCACAGCGGCAGCGCCCCGCGCGGATTCGAGACCACCGCCATCCACGCCGGCAACACGGCAGACCCCGTGACCGGCGCCGTCGTCCCCCCGATCTACCAGGTCTCCACGTACAAGCAGGACGGCGTGGGCGGTCTGCGCGGCGGCTACGAGTACAGCCGCAGCGCCAACCCGACCCGTACCGCCCTCGAGGAGAACCTCGCCGCCATCGAGGGAGGCCGCCGCGGCCTCGCCTTCGCGTCGGGGCTCGCCGCCGAGGACTGCCTCCTGCGCACCCTGCTCAGCCCCGGCGACCACGTCGTGATCCCGAACGACGCGTACGGCGGCACGTTCCGCCTGTTCGACAAGGTCGTCTCGCGCTGGGGCGTGGAGTGGTCCGTCGCGGACACCGGCGACGTGGACGCCGTCCGCGCCGCGATCACCCCGAAGACCAAGGCCGTCTGGGTCGAGACCCCCTCGAACCCGCTGCTCGGCATCACCGACATCGCCGCGGTCGCCCAGGTGGCCCACGAGGCGGGCGCCAAGCTCGTCGTCGACAACACCTTCGCGAGCCCCTACCTCCAGCAGCCGCTCGCGTTCGGCGCGGACGTCGTCGTGCACTCCCTGACGAAGTACATGGGCGGCCACTCGGACGTGGTCGGCGGTGCGCTGATCGTGGCCGACAGCGCCCTCGGCGACGACCTCGCCTACCACCAGAACGCGATGGGCGCCGTCGCCGGCCCCTTCGACTCCTGGCTGGTGCTGCGCGGCATCAAGACGCTGCCCGTCCGCATGGACCGGCACAGCGAGAACGCGACCCGCGTCGCCGACATGCTCACCCGCCACCCGCGCGTGACGCAGGTCCTCTACCCGGGCCTGCCCGAGCACCCGGGCCACGAGATCGCCGCGAAGCAGATGAAGGCGTTCGGCGGCATGGTCTCGTTCCGCGTGGAGGGCGGCGAGCAGGCGGCCGTCGAGGTCTGCAACCGGGCCAGGCTGTTCACGCTCGGCGAGTCCCTGGGCGGCGTCGAGTCCCTGATCGAGCACCCGGGCCGCATGACCCACGCCTCGACCGCGGGCTCGGCCCTGGAGGTCCCCGCCGACCTGGTCCGCCTCTCGGTGGGCATCGAGTCGGCCGACGACCTCCTCGCCGACCTCCAGCAGGCCCTGGGGAAGTAGCCCTCCTACAGCCCCGTCAGCGGTGGAGTCGTCTCGGACGGCGGCTCCACCCACGGGTGCGCGGACACGGCCCAGACGACGAACGCGACGGCGGCCGCGAGCAGCAGCACCCACATGAGCCGCCGCACCACCGTCCGCCGCCGCAGCATCCGCCCGCCCCGCCGCATCGCGTCCGCGCACAGCTCGGCGGGCACGGCGGACGGCTGCGCCGCGTCGAGCACGGCGCGCACGGAGTCCTCCTTGCGCTGCAACCGGTTCATGCCGAGGCCGTCCCTCCCAGTGAAGGGGCCGGCGCGGCCCCGCGCGGCGGATGCAGCACGAGCGTCATCGCCCGCGCGTGCAGGGACCGCACGCGCTCCGCGGGCAGCCCGAGCAGGGCCGCCACCTGCTCCTCGCCGACGCCCTCGAAGAGCCGCAGCACGAGCACGAGCCGCTCCTGCGGGGGTACGTGCGCCAGGGCGCCGCCGTGCCCGCGGTGCTGGTGCCAGGCGCCGTGCGCGAAGCGGACGGCCAGCTCCTTGCGGGCGCAGTCGTAGGGGTCCTCGCCGCGCAGCCGGTCCCAGGAGGCGTAGGTGCGGGCGAGCGCGGCCGTGAGCAGCTTCAGCGCCCGGGGATGGTCGTCCGGGGGCTCGGCGGTCAGCAGTGTCGCGGCATGCAGCAGCCGCCCGGCCGCGCCCGCGACGAACGACTCGAACTCACGGGCCCGGCGAGCGTTCCTGAACGCCTGCCGATCGCGCACGCTTCATCTGATTCCGACCGCGACCCCTTGGTCAAGAGGCAGGAGCCGCGGTTTCGCTCCGGATCTCTCCAGGAGCGCCTCAGGACCGGTTCAGGACCGGCTCAGGAACGGCCCGGGACCGGCTCAGGAAGCGGCGCCGGGCGCCGGCTGACCCGACTGGCGGGCGGACAGCGCCGAGTTGAAGCGCGTCAGCAGCGCGCAGAACTGCTCGCGCTCCCGCGGCTCCCAGTCCTCCGTCAGCTCGGCCATCAACGCACGCCGCGACGTGCGCACTTCGTCGAGCCGCGCGAGCCCGCGCGGCGACAGCTGCAGCACGACGGCCCGGCCGTCCTCGGGGTGCGAGGTCCGCTTGACCAGGCCCGTGTCGACCAGCGGGGCCACCTGACGGGTCACCGTCGAGGAATCGATCCCCATGCTCGCGGCGAGCGCCTTGACGCCCATCGGGCCTTCCTTGTCGAGCCGGTTCAGGAGCAGGTACGCGGCTCGGTCCATCGAGTTGCGCACCTGCCCGACCCCGCCCAGCCGGGTCTGTTCGGCGCGACGGGCGAAGACCGCCACCTCGTGCTGCAGGGTTTCGAGGAGGCCGGAATCGCCGGCGGTCGACATGTCCATCGTTTCTTGTGGTGTGGGCATGGCCGGAGGCTCACTTCATGCGTGGGTGGGGGATTGCACAGGATTGGGGCACAGAGTACGCGGCGAAAGCGCGTGCCGTACCAGCCGTGTTCAATCCGGTATCGCGGTATGAACACGACGCGTCACGCCCGCCGTGAGCTGCGAGACTTCAGTCATGAGCTACAGCACGTCTGACTCCTTGCCCCGCCGTCTTCCCGCGGTCACGCTCGACGACGTGCGCGGCGCCCAGAAGATGCTGGGCGGGGTGGCTCGGGTGACGTCCATGGCGCACAGCCATCATCTCTCGCAGCTGGCCGGCACGCCGGTCCACCTGAAGTGCGAGAACCTCCAGCGGACCGGCTCCTTCAAGCTGCGCGGCGCCTACGTGCGCATCGCCGGACTGCTGCCCGAGGAGCGCGCGGCCGGGGTCGTGGCCGCCAGCGCGGGCAACCACGCGCAGGGTGTCGCCCTGGCCTCCGCGCTCCTCGGCGTGCGCTCCACGGTGTTCATGCCGGTCGGTGCGCCCCTGCCGAAGGTCGCGGCCACCCGCGACTACGGCGCCGAGGTGAGGCTGCACGGTCATGTCGTCGACGAGACGCTGGCCGCCGCGCAGGAGTACGCCGAGCGCACCGGCGCCGTGTTCATCCACCCCTTCGACCACCCGGACATCGTCGCGGGCCAGGGCACGCTCGGCCTGGAGATCCTCGAGCAGTGCCCCGAGGTGCGCACGATCCTCGTCGGGGTCGGCGGCGGCGGGCTCCTCGCGGGCATCGCCGTCGCGGTCAAGGCGCTGCGCCCCGACGTGAAGGTCATCGGCGTGCAGGCGGCGGGCGCGGCCGCGTACCCGCCCTCGCTGGAGGCCGGGCGCCCCGTCTCCGTGCCGCATCCCGCGACGATGGCCGACGGCATCAAGGTGGGCCGCCCCGGCGACGTCCCGTTCCGCCTGGTCGCCGACCTCGCCGACGACGTCCGTACGGTGTCCGAGGACGCCCTGTCCAGCGCGCTGCTGCTGTGCCTGGAGCGGGCCAAGCTGGTCGTGGAGCCGGCGGGCGCGAGCCCCGTCGCGGCGCTCCTGAGCGACCCGCGCGGCTTCGAGGGCCCGGTCGTGGCGCTGCTGTCGGGCGGCAACGTGGACCCGCTGCTCATGCAGCGCGTCCTCACCCACGGCATGGCCGCCGCGGGCCGCTACCTGTCGCTGCGACTGCGGCTCGACGACCGTCCCGGCGCGCTCGCCTCGATCCTCGGCGTGCTGTCCGTCGTCGACGCGAACGTGCTGGACGTGAGCCACGTGCGCACCGACCCGCGCCTCGGGCTCACCGAGGTCGAGGTCGAACTGCACCTGGAGACGAAGGGACCGGCGCACTGCACGGAGGTCGCGGCGGCGCTGCGCGAGGCGGGCTACACGGTCATCGACTGACGGCCCGCCCGTGACGCCCGCCGTGACCGTCCGCAGCGGTTGTGGAAAACCCGTGGCGACACGCGATACATCGCGATAGCGTGTGAGGTGTCTCACGGGTCCGCCGGGCGACGCCGCCCGGGCGAACCTAGACTTTTCCACCGGCACCCACCGGCACCCACCGGCACTCACCGGCACTCACCAGCTGGTCACTCACGCGTTGGGGGAACCACATGCCAGGCGCCATCCACGCCGAAGGTCTGGTGAAGACCTTCGGCGACGTCAGGGCCCTGGACGGGGTCGATCTGGACGTTCCAGAGGGCACCGTCCTGGGCCTGCTCGGGCCGAACGGCGCGGGGAAGACCACCGCCGTGCGCTGCCTCACCACCCTGCTCACCCCGGACAGCGGCCGCATGTCCGTCGCCGGGATCGACGTGCTCAGGCATCCGAACGAGGTGCGGCGCTCGATCGGCCTGTCCGGCCAGTTCGCCGCCGTCGACGAGTACCTGACCGGCCGGGAGAACCTCCAGATGGTCGGTCAGCTCTATCAGATGAAGGCCAAGGAGGCGAAGGCCCGCGCGAGCGAGCTCCTGGAGCGTTTCCATCTCGCCGACGCCGCCGACCGCCCGTCCAAGACCTACTCCGGCGGCATGCGCCGCCGCCTCGACCTCGCGGCCGCCCTCGTCGTGTCGCCGCCCGTGATGTTCATGGACGAGCCGACGACGGGCCTGGACCCGCGCAACAGGCAGCAGCTGTGGGAGGTCATCCAGGAGCTGGTGGCGGGCGGCACGACCCTGCTGCTCACCACCCAGTACCTGGAGGAGGCCGACCACCTCGCGCACGACATCTGCGTCGTCGACCACGGCAAGGTCATCGCGCGCGGCACCGCCGACCAGCTCAAGGCGCAGACCGGCGGGGAGCGCGTCGAGGTCGTCGTGCACGAGCAGGAGCACCTCGACGACGCCCGCGCGGTCCTCGCCGCCTACGGAAAGGGCGAGACCACCGTCGAGCAGCACACCCGCAAGCTGACGGTGCCCGTCACCGGCGGCGCGAAGCTGCTCGCCGAGGTGATCCGCGACCTGGACGCGCGGGGCATCGAGATCGACGACATCGGGCTGCGCCGCCCGACCCTCGACGACGTCTTCATCTCGCTCACCGGCCACCTGGCCGAGCAGGCGGGCGAGGACGAGGAGGCCGCGAAATGACCGCCGTCAGCCAGACCGCCCCCACGCCTCCGGCGCCGCGCGCCGCTCCCGGCGTCGGCCAGGCCGTCCGCGACTCCCTCGTCGTCGCGAAGCGGAACCTGATCCGGATGACCCGGATCCCCGAGATGGTTCTCTTCGGGGTCATCCAGCCGGTGATGTTCGTCGTGCTGTTCACGTACGTCTTCGGCGGCTCGATGAAGATCGGCGACACCACCGACCCCACGGTGTACAAGAACTTCCTGATGGCCGGCATCTTCGCGCAGACCGTCACGTTCGCCACGGCCGGTTCCAGCGCCGGCATCGCGGACGACATGCAGAAGGGCCTGATCGACCGGTTCCGCTCGCTGCCCATGGCCCGCGGCGCCGTCCTCACCGGCCGCACCGTCGCCGACCTGGCGCAGACGGCGATCACCCTGCTGATCCTGGCCGCCGTCGCGCTGCTCGTGGGCTGGCGTCCCGGTTCGGCCGAGCCGACCAACTTCGGCAAGATCATGGCCGGCTTCGGCCTGCTGCTCCTGCTCGGATACGCGTTCACCTGGATCGGCGCGCTGATCGGCCTGTCCGTGCGCACCCCGGAGGCGGCGACCTCGGGCGGCATCATCTGGCTGTTCCCGGTGACGTTCCTGTCGAACGCGTTCGTGGACTCCAGCCAGATGACTCCCTGGCTGCGGCACATCGCGGACTGGAACCCGTTCAGCGCGACCGTGCAGGCCTGCCGGCAGCTGTTCGGCGACCCGGGTCTGTCCCAGTCGCAGGCCTGGCCGATGCAGCACCCGATCTGGGCCTCGCTGATCTACTCGGTGCTGATCCTGGTCGTCTTCCGCACCCTCGCGGTGCGCAAGTACCGCCGCTCCGCCTGAGGGGACGCCCTGCGACGCGAGCGGGCCCCGAGCCGTCCTGGCTCGGGGCCCGCTCGCAGGGCGTCGTGAAAGGCGTCAGCCGGAGTAGGGCTCCGCCTTGAGGATCTTCACCGAGGCCATCTTGCCGTTCGGCAGCTCGTACTCGGCGTCGTCGCCGACCTTCTTGCCGTTCACACCCGTGCCGAGCGGGGACTGCGGCGAGTACGTCTCGATGTCCGCGCTCGCGTACTCGCGCGAGGCGAGCAGGAACGTGACGGTGTCGTCCTCGTCGCCGTCGAAGGCGATGGTGACGACCATGCCGGGCTCGACCACGCCGTCGTCGGCCGGCGCCTCGCCGACCTTGGCCTTCTCGAGAAGCTGGGTGAGCTGGCGGATGCGGAGCTCCTGCTTGCCCTGCTCCTCCTTGGCCGCGTGGTACCCGCCGTTCTCGCGCAGGTCGCCCTCCTCGCGCGCGGCCGCGATCTTCGCGGTGACTTCCTCGCGCGCGGGACCAGACAGGTACGCCAGCTCTTCCTTGAGCTTGGAGTACGCCTCCTGCGTGAGCCAGGTGACGTCTTCGCTGGTCTGGGTCACAGGGTGCTCCTCGTAGGTACTGGGAATACAAAGCATCGCCCTACCTGAAGGATGTTCCCTTCCAGGTGGGCGAAACCACGAGCCTAACAATTCAACGGTGAAAGGGGGAGGACATAAGCCACCAGAATTCTGTCGACGCAGGTCAGGCGTCGCCAGGAGAGGGTGAACCGTGCGTCAGTCCGCGTGACAGCCGATCAGCTCCGCGGTCGTGCCGCGGCCCGAGGTGCGCAGGGTGACGACCTGGTCGATGCGCTCCTCCGGCTGGCTGAAGCGGAAGTCCGCGCGGCCGACCTCGGCGCCGTCGGCGCTCTGCGAGCGGACGGTGCAGTAACCGCTCGCGTCGGAGTCCTTACGGATCTCCAGATGGACCTCGACCGAGGACTTGTGGGTCTTGAAGGCGATGATCTCGCCGCTGAACTTGTTGCCCACCACGTAGTACCAGCCGAACCAGATCATCAGGGCGGCGAAGAGGGTGCCGGTCACGATCGCGGCGATCCTCAGCTTCCGGTCCGCGCGGGCGTCGGCGGCGCGCGAAGAGCCGTACCGCCCCTCGGGCAGCTGCTGCACGGCGCTCATCGGCCAGATCCTCTCGCGTGGCCCGTCACGATCGCGGGCACCGGAATTTTCCGCCCCCCGGTTCGGTCACTATAGAAGCCGCACATTGCGCCGGACGACACCGGGCGCCCTATCTCACGAGGATCTTGTCTTGACTGAGCAGCTGCGACTGATGGCCGTACACGCCCATCCCGACGACGAGTCGTCGAAGGGCGCGGCCACCATGGCCAAGTACGTGTCCGAGGGGGTGGACGTGCTCGTGGTGACCTGCACGGGCGGAGAGCGCGGCTCCATCCTCAACCCCAAGCTCCAGGGCGACACGTACATCGAGGAGCACATCCACGAGGTGCGCAAGAAGGAGATGGACGAGGCCCGGGAGATCCTCGGCGTCCAGCAGGAGTGGCTCGGCTTCGTCGACTCGGGCCTGCCCGAGGGCGACCCGCTGCCGCCGCTGCCCGAGGGCTGCTTCGCCCTGGAGGACGTCGACAAGGCGGCCGGTGAGCTGGTCCGGCAGATCCGCTCGTTCCGTCCCCAGGTCATCACGACGTACGACGAGAACGGCGGGTACCCGCACCCCGACCACATCATGACCCACAAGATCACGATGGTGGCCTTCGAGGGTGCGGCCGATCCCGAGAAGTTCCCCGAGTCCGAGTACGGGCCGGTGTGGCAGGCGATGAAGCTCTACTACAACCAGGGCTTCAACCGGCCGCGCACCGAGGCGCTGCACCACGCGCTCCTGGACCGCGGTCTCGAGTCGCCGTACGCGGACTGGCTGAAGCGGTGGGACGAGTTCGAGCGGGTCGAGCGCACGCTGACCACGCACGTTCCGTGCGCCGACTTCTTCGAGGTCCGCGACAAGGCGCTGATCGCGCACGCCACGCAGATCGATCCGGACGGCGGCTGGTTCCGGGTGCCGATGGAGATCCAGAAGGCCGTGTGGCCCACGGAGGAGTACGAGCTGGCGAAGTCGCTGGTGCCCACGTCCCTCCCCGAGGACGACCTCTTCGCGGGCATCCGCCACAATGCCTGATGTGAACGCGAATCTGGCAATGACCCATCTCGTCCCCCTTGCCGCCAAGGAGGTCGACGAGAACAAGGTGACTCCGGGTGTTCTCGGCTTCATCGTCTTCGCGGTGATGGCGCTGGCCGTGTGGGGCCTGATGAAGTCGATGAACCGGCACATGGGGAAGGTCTCCTTCAAGGAGAAGGGCGCCCCCTCGGAGGACGAGGCCGCCTCTGCGGCGGGCGGCACCGTGGCTGACCGGGGCTGACGCCCACTCGTCTGCCGTGTGAGTTTCGTCGGCGGCTCGCCCGCCGTCGTGGCTGGTCGCGCCCCGCGGCGGAGCCGCATGTCGACACAGCCCCGCGCCCCTGAAGATGCACGCCCTTCGGGCGGCATCTTCAGGGGCCGGTACTAAGCCCTGCGGGGTTCTGCGTACCAGTCGTCGTCCTCGCCCAGGATCAGGCTGGGGTCGAGCATGACGACCACGGCAGACAGGACCAGGAAGATGAACGGGCCGGCGATCATCGGCAGCAGGAACGAGCTTCCGGCGTGGCCCGCCGTGTGCGTGGCGGCGTCGTGGAGCCGGACGCTGACGGCGGCCATGCCCGTGTAGTGCATGCCCGAGATGGCGAGGCCCATGACGAGGCTGGCGCCGAGCGAGGGCAGGAAGCCGCGGATGCTGACCGCGGCCCACAGCGCGGCGGTCGCGGCGACGACGGCGATCACGACGGACAGCGCCACGAGCGTCGTGTCGTAGCGGATCTCGCCGTTCATGCGCATGGCGGCCATGCCCAGGTAGTGCATCATCGCGACGCCGAGTCCGGTCAGGACGCCGGCCGTGACCAGCGGGACGGCGGCCGTGCCGCGGTGGCCGACGATGAAGACGCCGATGCCGACGACGAGGATCGAGACGGCGAGGCTGAGCAGGGTCAGCGGCATGTCGTAGGTGATGGCGGTCTCCTCGACCTGGAAGCCGACCATCGCGATGAAGTGCATCGTCCAGATGCCGACGCCGAGGCAGGCAGAGCCGAGCGCCAGCCAGCCCGTGCGGCGGCCCTCGCGCCGGCCGGCGGTCCGGGCGACGCAGCGCAGTCCGAGCGCCGAGCCCAGACACGCCATCAGGTAGGCCGCCACGGGCGTCATGAGCCCGTAGCTGAAGCCGTCGACTGTGCCCTGCATGTACTTTTCACTCTCCGGTGCCGTGGGGGGTGCCCCAGTTCGGTTACTACTGGGTACGGAGAGAAAGTAAGGGCGGTGTGAAGGGGGTGCGTGCAGGTTACCGAACGTAACCTGCACATCGTTGTGCAACCGTGAGGAGCTGGCGGCACGTCAGCCCGGTGTCAGTCCGTCACCCCCATCACGTCCCGCGCGTGCCGGCTCGGGACCATGCCGAGCCGCCAGGCCTGCCAGCCCGCGTCCAGGTCGACCCCGCGCTCCAGGAGCAGCCCGTACGCCCTCACGTAGTCGTCGAGCTTGCCGTCGCGGGTCGGCGCCGGGGTGCGGGTCAGTGCCGCCAGTTCCTCCTGGGCGACGGCCGTGCCGACCTCCGAGCCGCCGGGCGACGCGTACGGCAGCAGCGTGCAGCGCAGGAACGCCGCCCACTCCTCGCCCCGTCGGTCCCCGTACGAGGCGAACAGGCCCCGCGCCTCCTCGCACAGGTCGAGCGCCTGCTGGAGCCGCGCGTTGCCCGCGTCGACCACCGCCAGCTCCAGGCACGTCCACGCCTCGCCGTGCGCGACACCGATCCGCTGGAAGTCGGCGCGGGCGTCGACGAGGAGCTGGCGGGCGAAGCCGGAGTTGCGCAGGGAGCCGGTCTGCGCGGCCCGCTGGTCGCGGGTGACGCGCGCCGAGTGGTGCCGGGCGCAGGCGAGCCCGTACACGTCCCGCATCCGGGAGAACATCGTGCGGGAGCGCTCCAGGTCGCGCACCGCCTGGTCGAGGTCGCCGGTCTCCTCCAGGGCCTGGCCCAGGTAGTAGTACGTCCAGGCCTCGCCGCGCGCGTCCTCGTTGTCGCGGTGCCGGGACGCGGCCTGGCGCAGTCCGTCGACCGCCGCCGACGCGTCGCCGTCGACCAGCCGGGTGCGGGCCAGCTGGGTCAGCGCCCAGGCCTCGCCGCGCGCGTCCCGGGTCCGGCCGTACAGGTCGAGCGCGGTGCGCAGCTGCTCCTCGGCGCGGTCCACGTCGCCCATGCGCAGGCACAGCTGGCCGAGCTGGAAGTGCGCCCAGGCCTCGCCGTGGAGCGACTCGTTCTCCCGGTGCAGGGCGAGCGCGTCGGTGAGCAGCTCCAGCGATTCACGGACGTGCGCGCGGTCCCGCTCCACCGCCGCGAGCGCGTGCAGGGTCCAGCCCCGGTCGCCCTTCGTCTCCGGGGTGGTCTGGAGGTCGAGCGCCTCGCGCAGCTTCGCGCTCGCCTCCGTGAGCTGACCCTGGTGGTGCAGCGTGATGCCGAGCGAGCACAGCGCGCGGGCCTCACCGGCCCGGTGGTGCGCCTCCCGGTACAGGTCGACCACGGACGACAGCGTCGTACGGGCCTTGTCGAGCTCACCGAGCTGGCGGGCCGCGATGCCCGTGCGCCACTGCACCGAGCGCACCAGGAGCCCCTGGTCGATGGCCTGGGTCAGTTCGCTGATCTCGCCGAGGCGGTAGAGGTCGCCGCGCAGCAGGCAGTAGTCGCACAGGGCGCCGAGCAGGCCGAGCACCGCGTCCTGGTTGACGCCCTCCGCGTGCCGCAGGGCCGCCGTGATGAAGCTCGACTCGTCGTCCAGCCAGCGCAGCGCCGCGTCCAGCGAGGTGAACCCGTGCGGGCCCATCTGCCCGGCCCGCGTCGACATGTTGCCGTCGACCAGGCGGATCACGGAGTCGGCGAGATCCGCGTAGTTCTGGATCAGGCGCTCCTGCGCGGCCGTGCGCTCGGCGGGCTCCTCCTCGTCGGCCAGCCGGGCCTGGGCGAAGCCGCGCACCAGGTCGTGCAGCCGGTAGCGGCTGCCGCGCACGCGGTCGATCAGGCCGGCGCGGGACAGCGCCGTCAGATGCTTGGTCGCCTCCTTGGTGTCGGTGGCGAGCAGTGCCGCGGCGGCGGCCGCGCCGAGCGAGGCCCGGCCGGCCAGCGCGAGGCGCCGCAGCAGCCGGCGGGCCTGCTCGGACTGGTCGGTGTAGCGCAGCCACAGCACCCGCTCGACCGGCTCCACCGGCCCGTACGCGCCGAGGTCCGCGGCGAGCCGGCGCGGGGTGCGCGGCCCGATCGCGGACCCGGCGATCCGCAGCGCGAGCGGCAGCCCGCCGCACAACTCCCGTACGGCATCGGTCGCTTCGGCGTCGTACGGCCCCTCAGGGTCCTCGGCGGCCTCGCGCAGCAGCTCCTCGGCGCCCGCCGCGTCGAGCGCCTCCACCGGCAGCTGGTGCACCCACGCCGGGGTGTCCTCGCCGAGGTCGAGCGGTTTGCGGGAGGTGACGACGACGAGACTGTCGGAGCGCTCGGGGATCAGCGCGCGCACCTGCGCCGCGTCGGCCGCGTCGTCCAGGACGATCGTGACGGGCAGCCCGGTCAGATACTGGTGGTAGAGCTCGCTCAGCCGCTTGACCTGCTGGTCCTGCGAGGACCGCTCCCGGAACAGGAGCTGCTCGCGGGGCGCCCCGAGCCGGTTGAGCAGGTGCATCAGCGCGTCCCGCGTCGACAGCGGCGCCGCGTCCGAGCGGTCCCCGCGCAGGTCCACGACGCACGCCCCGCGGAACTGGTCGCGCAGCTCGTGCGCCGCCCGCACCGCGAGCGTCGTGCGCCCCGATCCGGGCGCCCCGTGCAGCACCACCACCGTGGGCCGCGTCTGCGTACTGGCCCGCGCCGCGTGCACCCACTGCGTGATCCTCGACAGGGCGGCCCTGCGGCCCGCGAACGGTCCGTCGGGTTCGGGGAGTTGGCCGAAGGACTGCTCCAGGACGGTCCGCCTCCGGGCCGCCGCGCTCTTGTCGGTCCCGCGCAACTGCGGCACGACCGTCTTCTTCGTGCCCGTCCCCGCGCCGGTGCTCGCCGCCAGGACCCGCTGCTGGTCCAGGAACGGCCGGATGCCCCGCACCTCCAGCGCGGTCAGCCACTGGAGCCGCAGCTGCTCCGGGCCGCCGGGCTGGCTCGCCGCGCCCGCGCTGCGGCTCGCCGCCGGCAGATGAGCGGCCGTCACCTTGGCGACCGTCGCGGCCGCGCCCAGCACGGCGACGGCGGCGCCCGCGCCCACCGCGACCCCGGTCCCGGCGCCGAGCGCCAGGTCGGCGACGCACGCGGTGACCGCCCCGACTCCCGCCACCATCAAGGGAGTCGACCCGCCCTCCTTGGCGAACCGCTCCCCGAACGTCATCCGTCCCGCCGACGCCGCGTCGAGCGCCCCCGTGTAGGCGGTGTACTCCTCGACGGCGGTCTGTCCCATCGCGTCCAGCGCACCGCGCGCCCGCGCGAGCAGCACCTTCCCGTCGACCCGGCCGCCGGAGCGCCTGACCTCCTCCTCGACGGCCCGGGCCAACAGCCGCTCGGCCTCCGCCCGGTGGCTGTCTCGCATACTCGGTCCCCCTCCGATCGACATCCCGTCAGTTCACGGACAAGTGTGCTGCGTACGGGGTGAAGGCGCGAGGGTCCCGCGATCGCGCGATGAGGCGGCCCGGGCGGGGCGGGTGTCATCATCCAGCCATGCCCCACCCCGTCATGTTCGACGAAGACGACCCGTATCTGGTGCTCCTGCGCCGGGTGGCCCTGGCCTTCCCGGATGCCGAGGAGCAGGTCGCGCACGGCCGCCCCGGTTTCCGCGCCGGCAAGTACTTCGCCTGGTACGGCGGTTCGACCAAGGGATCCGCCGGCACCCGCGTCCGCTACGACCGGGCCCTGCTCGTCCTGCCGGACGAGAGCGACCGCGCGGCCCTCGCCGAGGACCCGCGCTGCTTCGCCCCCGCCTATCTCGCCCCCTCCGGCTGGATCGGCCTCGACCTCGCCGCCGGCGGCGCCACCGCCCCGGACGACGTCGACTGGCAGGAGGTCGCCGAACTCCTCGACGCGTCCTACCGGCAGGTCGCGGGCGCGCGCAGGGTGGCGGCCCTCGACGAGCGGGGCGGCCCGGCGGGGTGACGGGGCACGGCGGAGGTGCGCTCAGTCGAGCCGCTCGAGAATCACCGCCTCGAACTCCTCGAGAGCGATGACGTTCATCGGCACCTCCGAGGTCGCCTTCGCCCGGGTCCCCGCCTGGGTGCCGCGGGAGGCCGCCAGCGCCTCGCGGTCGCGCCAGATCGTGCCGACCGAGCCGAAGCCCGTGGCGCGGTCGGCGAGCAGTGCCGCGCCCGCGAAGCCCGGGGTCTCCTCGAACCGGGGCAGTGCGGTGGACCGGAACAGCCCGGCCAGGTCGTCGAGCGCGCCCGGCGGTATCTGGAAGCGCGCGAGGCGGAACCCCGCACCCGCAGCGGCCTGCGGACGGCGTGTGTAGCCCAGCGCCTCGAACGTCATCACGGACATCGACGACGCGAAGGGCGAGAGCAGCTCCGCCCGGCGCTGCTTCAGCTGGTCGTCGCTGCCGTGGGCGTGCTCGGCGGAGTCCCACCAGCTCCCCATGACGATCTTGCCGATCTCACGGTCGGCGAAGAGTCCGTATCCCCGGTAGCCCGGCTGCTCGGACAGCAGCTTCACGGCCTCCGCCCGGAGGCCGTCCAGGGCTTCGTCGATCTTGCCCGGATCGCCTGTCACATAAGTCGTGCGCACATGCATGACCGGCCCCCATTCCTCTCTGTGTACCTGCTTACGACACTCCTCCGGTGCCGAGGACGTCGCAAGCGGGCACGGCCGGAGCGGGCTGCGATACTGCGGGCATGGTGAATCGCCTGGCCGCATCCCAGTCGCCCTATCTGCTCCAGCACGCCGACAACCCGGTCGACTGGTGGCCGTGGTCCCCGGAGGCCTTCGAGGAGGCGCGGCGGCGCAATGTGCCCGTGCTGCTCAGCGTCGGGTACTCCAGCTGCCACTGGTGTCACGTCATGGCGCACGAGTCCTTCGAGGACGAAGCCACCGCCGCCGCCATGAACGAGCACTTCGTGAACATCAAGGTCGACCGCGAGGAGCGGCCGGACGTCGACGCGGTCTACATGGAGGCTGTGCAGGCGGCCACCGGGCAGGGCGGCTGGCCGATGACCGTGTTCCTGACCCCGGACGCCGAGCCGTTCTACTTCGGCACCTACTTCCCGCCCGAGCCCCGTCACGGCATGCCCTCCTTCACCCAGGTCCTCGGCGGCGTCCGGGACGCGTGGACCGGGCGGCGGGACGAGGTCGCCGAGGTCGCCGGGAAGATCACCGCCGATCTGGCGCGGCGCGAACTCCCGTACGGGGACACCCGGGTGCCCGGCGAGGAGGAGCTCGCGGCGGCGCTGCTCGGGCTGACCCGGGAGTACGACGCGACGTACGGCGGATTCGGCGGGGCGCCCAAGTTCCCGCCGTCCATGGTCATCGAGTTCCTGCTGCGCCACCACGCGCGCACCGGCGCCGAGGGTGCCCTCCAGATGGCCGTCGACACGTGCGAGCGGATGGCCCGCGGCGGGATCTACGACCAGCTCGGCGGCGGCTTCGCGCGCTACTCCGTGGACCGCGAGTTCACCGTGCCGCACTTCGAGAAGATGCTGTACGACAACGCGCTGCTGTGCCGGTCCTACGCCCACCTGTGGCGGAGCACCGGCAGCGAGCTCGCCAAGCGGGTCGCGCTGGAGACCGCCGACTTCATGGTGCGCGAACTGCGCACGAACGAGGGCGGGTTCGCCTCGGCGCTCGACGCCGACAGCGAGGACCCGACGACCGGCAAGTCCGTCGAGGGCGCCTACTACGTGTGGACGCCCGCGCAGCTGACCGAGGTGCTCGGCGCCGAGGACGCGGCCGTCGCCGCCCAGCACTTCGGGGTCACCGAGGAGGGCACCTTCGAGGAGGGCGCCTCCGTGCTGCGGCTCCCGCAGACCGAGGGCGTCGCCGACGCCGGCCGGGTCGAGCGGATCCGGGAGCGGCTGCTCGCGGCCCGCGCCGGGCGCCCCGCGCCCGGACGGGACGACAAGGTGGTCGCCGCCTGGAACGGCCTGGCGATCGCCGCGCTCGCCGAGACCGGCGCCTACTTCGGCCGCCAGGACCTCGTCGACGCCGCCGTCTGCGCCGGTGATCTGCTCGTCCGCCTGCACATGGACCCGCTCGCCCGTCTCACCCGCACCAGCAAGGACGGCCACGCCGGGCACAACGCGGGTGTTCTGGAGGACTACGCGGACGTCGCCGAGGGCTTCCTCGCGCTGGCGTCGGTGACCGGCGAGGGCGTGTGGCTGGAATTCGCCGGGTTCCTGCTCGACCACGTCCTCGACCGGTTCGTGGACCCGGAGAGCGGCGCCCTGTACGACACGGCCGCCGACGCCGAGCAGCTGATCCGCCGCCCCCAGGACCCGACCGACAACGCCACCCCGTCCGGCTGGACCGCCGCCGCCGGCGCCCTCCTGTCGTACGCCGCGCAGACCGGGTCCGAGCCGCACCGCGCCGCCGCCGAGCGGGCGCTGGGGGTCGTGAAGGCGCTCGGTCCGCGCGCGCCCCGGTTCATCGGCAACGGCCTGGCGGTCGCCGAGGCGCTGCTCGACGGGCCGCGCGAGGTCGCCGTCATCGGGGAGATCGGCGGCCGCATGCACCACGCGGCGCTCACCGCGACCGCGCCCGGCGCGGTGGTCGCCGCCGGGCCCGAGGGCGGCACCGAACTCCCGCTGCTCGCGGACCGGCCGAAGGTGGACGGGCGGGAGACCGTCTACGTGTGCCACCACTTCGTCTGCGACGCGCCCGTGACCGACGTCGGGGGACTGACGCGCATCTTGGGTGAAACGCAGGGTTAACGCGGCTTAGCACGGTATTTATCCGAACAGGTTCCCCTCCTTCACAGGTTCCCCATATCCTCAGCCCATCGGTGGGGTGAGTGTGGCTGAATGTCGCACTTAGGGGGATCTGGGGGGATCTTTTGCTTGCAACCGATGTCGTCGGCATGTCCGATGCCGGCGCGATACTCAGTGCTGCGCTCGTCGCGGCCATATCACTGGCCCTGTTCTGGATGGCCGCCTTCACGCTGTGGTGGCAGATGCACGCCTGGCGCACGCCGGAGGTGCTCGCCTCCACGCGCTTCGCGGCCCCCGGAGATCACGGGGCCCTGTCCTTCTCGCTGCTCCTGCCCGCCCGGCACGAGCAGGCCGTGCTCGATCACACCGTCCAGCGGCTCCTCGAGTCCGGCCACCGTGACTTCGAGATCATCGTCATCGTCGGGCACGACGACCCCGGGACCGCCGAGGTCGCCGAGCGGGCCGCCGCCCGCGACCCGCGCGTGCGCGTCGTCGTCGACACCCACGCCAGGAAGAACAAACCCAAGGCCCTCAACACCGCGCTCCCGTACTGCCGGGGCGACGTCGTCGGGGTCTTCGACGCCGAGGACCAGGTCCACCACGACCTGCTCGCCCACGTCGACCACGCCTTCCGCGACACCGGCGCCGACGTCGTGCAGGGCGGCGTCCAGCTGATCAACTTCCACTCCAGCTGGTACAGCCTGCGCAACTGCCTGGAGTACTTCTTCTGGTTCCGCTCCCGGCTGCACCTGCACGCCCAGAAGGGCTTCATCCCGCTCGGCGGCAACACCGTCTTCGTCCGCACCGACGTGCTCAGACAAGCCGGCGGCTGGGACCCCGAGTGCCTCGCCGAGGACTGCGACCTCGGCGTGCGCCTGTCCAGCACCGGCAAGAAGGTCGTCGTCGCCTACGACTCCGACATGGTCACCCGCGAGGAGACCCCGGGCACCCTGCTGTCCCTGCTCAAACAGCGCACCCGCTGGAACCAGGGATTCCTCCAGGTCTACCGGAAGAAGGACTGGAAGCAACTGCCCACGCTCCGGCAGCGGATGCTCGCCCGCTACACCCTCATGACCCCGTTCATGCAGGCATTCACCGGCCTGATCATCCCGCTCAACGCCGCGGTCGCCCTCCTCATGGACGTCCCCGTCGGCATCGCCTTCATCACCTTCCTGCCGGCCGTCACCGCGTTCGTGACCTTCGTCTTCGAGGTCGTCGGCCTGCACGACTTCGGCAAGCAGTACGGGATGCGCGTCCGGTTCGTCCACTACCTCAAGCTCATCGCCGGCGGGCCCTTCTACCAGCTGCTCCTCGCCGGCGCCGCGATCCGCGCCGTCTGGCGCGAGCAGCGCGGCCGCAGCGACTGGGAGCTGACCAGTCACGTAGGAGCCCATCTGCCCGCCGAGCGTGCCGCCCGAGAGGACGTACCCGCGTGACCGCCACCCTCCCCGCGGCCGGCAGCTCCACGCCGGTCGCGCAGCCCACCCATGTCCCCGCCCGCCTGCGCACCCCGGTCCGCGCCGTCCGTTTCCGCAGCTCACCGGCCGACCTCGCGCTGTGCGGGGTGCTCCTCGCCGCGATCGTCCTCGTCCAGGGCTGGAACATCGCGGGCTACCCCAACTTCAGCGACGACGAGGGCACGTACCTCGCCCAGGCCTGGGCCGTGCAGCAGGGCGACGGCCTCGCCCACTACACGTACTGGTACGACCACCCGCCGCTGGGCTGGCTCCAGCTCGCCGCCGTCAGCTGGATCCCGGCGCTCGCCGACCCGTCCGCCATGACCGTCGGCACCATGCGGCTCGCCATGCTCGGCGTCAGCGCGGTCAGCGCCGTCCTCGTCTACGTCCTCGCCCGCAGGCTGCGGCTGCCGATGTGGGCGGCCGGCCTCGGCATGGCCCTGTTCGGGCTCTCCCCGCTGGCCGTGGTGCTCCAGCGCGAGATCTTCCTCGACAACATCGCCGTGATGTGGATGCTCCTCGCGTTCTGCCTCGCGGCGTCCCCGAGCCGGCACCTGTGGCACCACTTCGCCGCCGGACTCGCCGCCGCGACGGGCGTCCTCTCCAAGGAGACGATGCTCGTCCTGCTGCCCGCGCTGCTCGTCACCATGTGGCGCCACGGCCACCCGGCGACCCGCAAGTTCGCCCTCACCGGCGCGGTCACCGCGTGCGCCCTCGTCGGCCTCTCGTACCCGCTGTTCGCCCTGCTCAAGGGCGAGCTGTTCCCCGGCGGCGGGCACGTCTCGCTGTGGGACGGCATCAGCTACCAGCTCAGCCGCCCCGGCTCCGGCTTCGTTCTCGACGCCGGCTCCGGCTCGCACGGTGTGCTCCACTCCTGGCTCTACTACGACCGGGTGCTGCCCATCGGCGGGCTCGCCGCCGCCCTGTTCCTGCTCGTCACCCTGCGCTGGTCGGTCACCGCCCGCGCCCTCGCCGGACCCGCGCTCGCCGTCGCCGTGCTCGCCCTCGTCGCGATGCGCCCGACCGGCTATCTGCCCGCCATGTACATCGTGCAGGCGCTGCCGTTCCTCGCCCTCGTCCTCGCCGGGGCCGCCGCCGGAGTCGTCCACGCCCTCGTGCACCGGGGCCGGGCGCCGCGCGGGCTGCGCCTCACCGCCGTCGCGGTGCTCGCCGCCTGCGCGGCCGCTCTCGTCGCACCGCGCTGGTACGACGGCGACCGCACCGCGATGACCGTCGACGCGAACGCGCCGTACCGGGGCGCCGCCGCCTGGATGGCGAGCGAGGTCCCCGATCCGGCCTCCACCCGCGTCCTCGTCGACGACGCGCTCTGGCTCGACCTCGTCCACGCCGGCTACGAACCCGGCCTCGGCGCCATCTGGTTCTACAAGGCCGACCTCGACCCGGCCGTCACCAGGACGATGCCGGACGGCTGGCGCGACCTCGACTACGTGGTCGCCTCGCCCACCGTGCGCCGCGACGCCGCCGACCTGCCGAACGTACGGGACGCGCTGCGGCACTCCACCCCCGTCGCCACCTTCGGCGAGGGCCCGGACCGCATCGAGATCCGCCGCGTCCAGGGAGGCGGGAGCCGATGACCGTGCACCCCGAGACCGAACTCGACGGCGCCGAGGTGCCCGAGCCGGGCGCCGTCACCATCGTCGTCCCCACCTTCAACGAACAGGACAACATCGCCGAACTCCTGTACCGCGTCACGGAGTCGGTCCCGCACCGGCTGCCCTGCGAGGTCCTCTTCGTCGACGACTCCACCGACGAGACGCCTCGCGTCATCCGCGAGATCGCCCAGGACTGCCCCTTCCCGGTGACCGTCCTGCACCGCGACGAACCCACCGGCGGGCTCGGCGGCGCCGTCGTCGCCGGGATCCGCGCCGCCACGTCCGACTGGGTCGTCGTCATGGACGGCGACCTCCAGCACCCGCCGTCCCTCGTGCCGGAGTTGGTGGCGACCGGCGAGCAGGAGGGCGCCCAGCTCGTCGTCGCCAGCCGCTACCTGCCCGGCGGCAGCCGCGCCGGGCTGTCCGGCGGCCACCGCGTCGCCGTGTCCCGCGCCTCCACCTGGCTCGCCAAGGGCCTCTTCCCGCGCGCCCTGCGCGGCATCAGCGACCCGATGAGCGGCTTCTTCGCGATCCGCCGCGCCGCCGTCCACCCCGACGCCCTCAAGCCGCTCGGGTACAAGATCCTGCTCGAACTCGCCGTCCGCACCGGCCGGTTGAGCGTCGCCGAAGTGCCGTTCGTCTTCCAGGAGCGGCACGCGGGCGAGTCCAAGTCCGGCCTGCGCGAGGGCCTGCGCTATCTGCGCCACCTCGTCGAACTGCGCACCGCCGCCCCGCTCGCCCGCATGCTCGTCTTCGGCCTGATCGGCCTGACCGGCTTCGTGCCCAACCTGCTCGCCCTGTCCGCCCTCACCCACACGGGCCTGCACTACCTGCCGGCCGAGGTCCTCGCCAACCAGGCGGGCGTCGCCTGGAACTTCCTGCTCATCGAGGGCCTCCTCTTCCGCACCCGGCGCGGCCACCGCCACTGGGCCGACCGCACCGCCCGTTTCGCCCTGCTCGCCAACGCGGACCTGGTGCTGCGCATCCCGCTGATCGCCCTGTTCGTCCGGGAACTGGGCCTGGCCGTGCTGCCCGCGACGGCGCTCGCGCTCGTCACCACGTTCGTCCTGCGCTTCGCCGGCACCGAGGCGCTCGTCTACGCGAAAAGGACCAAGAAGCCCGGGACACCGCAGGTGTCCGGCCCACCGGAGATCGCCGAGCCGACCGCCGAGACCGCGACAGGAGCCGCCGCGTGAGCCGCACGACAGGTACGAGGACACGAACGTCGCGCACGAGACGGCCGGGGCCCACCCGGAGAACGGCCCTCGCGGGGGTGACCGCGCTCGCGGCCTCCCTCCTGATGGCCGTGCCGCAGCCCGCCTCCGCCGCGAACCTCATCAAGAACCCCGGCTTCGAGACCGCGGGGACCGGCGACATGCCGGCCTGCTGGGAGAAGTCCGGCTGGGGCGACAACGACTTCACGTTCACGACGACCGCCGACGCCCGCACCGGCACCAAGGCCATGAAGGTCGAGCTGACCCGCCGCGTCGACGGCGACCGCAAGGCGCTCATCACCGAGTCCGCCGACTGCGCGCCGCCCGTCACCGTCGGCAAGCAGTACGACCTGGGCCTCTGGTACAAGACGACGACGCCGGACGCCTCGGTCACGCTGTTCCGGCACGACACGACCGCCGGCTGGCAGTACTGGACCGACCTCAAGACCCTGGACATGAGCGCGGGTTGGGACCGGGCGGCCGTCCGCACGCCCGAGGTGCCGCCCGGCACCGACCGCATCAGCTGGGGCGTCTCCGTCTACGGCACCGGCTCGGCGACCACCGACGACTACACGATGGAACAGGTCGCGGACCCGGTCCCCGAACCCGGGTGCACCGGCACGCAGAAGGAGTGCGCGGACGGCCGCTGGGACGTGCTGCCCACGCAGAACCCGGTCCGCTCCATGCACTCCGTCGTCCTCAGGAACGGCAGGATCCTGCTGATCGCGGGCTCCGGCAACAGCGAGGAGATGTTCGCGGCCGGCACCTTCACCTCGGCGGTGTACGACCCGGAGAAGGGCACGTACAAGACGATCCCGACGCCGAAGGACATGTTCTGCGCGGGCCACGTGCAGCTCGCCGACGGCCGGGTCCTCGTGATGAGCGGCAACAAGGCGTACCCGGCCAAGGACGGCTCGCACGGTTACGAGGGCTTCAAGGACTCGTACGTCTTCGACCCGGCCACCGAGTCGTACACCAAGACGAACGACATGAACGACGGCCACTGGTACCCGTCCGCGACCGTCATGGGCAACGGCGACGTGATGTCGTTCGGCGGCCTGCGCGAGGACTCCACCGGCTCCGTCACCGCCGAGCGCTTCGACGCGGCGAAGGGGGAGTGGCTGCCGCTGTCGCTGGTCCACCAGACCTGGTCGTACTGGGGCCTGTACCCGTCGATGATCCTCATGCAGGACGGCCGCCTCTTCTACTCCGGCAGCCACGTCTTCGGCAACGGCACGCCCGGCACCGGCGCCTCCGTCTACGACTACGACAAGAACACCGTCACGGACGTCCCCGGCCTCCAGAACAAGGACCAGCGCGACCAGTCCGCCAGCGTGCTGCTGCCCCCGGCCCAGGACCAGAAGGTCCTCACGATGGGCGGCGGCAACATCGACTCCAACCCGGACGCGGGCCGCCTCGTCGACGTCATCGACCTGAAGCAGCCGAACCCGGCGTACGTGGCCGGGCCCCAGCTCCCGCAGGGCACCGTCGACCTGGGCAACGGTCCGCAGCCCGAGACCGGCGCGCAGGGCAAGATGTACGTCTCCGCGGTGCTGCTGCCCGACGGCAAGGTCCTGGAGACGGGCGGCGCCCTGCACAACCGGGCCGACCCCGTGTACGAGTCCTCGATCTTCGACCCGCAGACCACGACCTTCGACCCGGTCGCCCCGGACCCCGAGGCCCGCGGCTACCACTCCTCCGCGTTCCTGCTCCCCGACGGCCGCGTCATGACCACCGGCGACAACCCGGGCAACGGCTCCTGGAACCACAACGTGTCGATCTACACGCCGCCCTATCTCCTCAAGGGCGCCCGGCCGAAGATCACCTCGGTCATCGACAAGGAGTGGAAGTACGGGGACACGCAGCGGATCACCGTCGACCGGCCGATCGCCAAGGCCGAGCTGATCCGCCCGGCGGCGGTGACGCATTCGTCGGATCCCAATCAGCGGTTCGTGGATCTGCCGCTGTCCGTGGACGGGGCGAACGTCGACCTGAACGTCACGTCCAACCCGAACCTGGCGCCGCCCGGGTGGTACATGCTCTTCGCGGTGGACGCGAACGGGGTGCCGTCCGTCGCCGAGTGGGTCCATCTGACCGGGGCCGCGGTCTCCGGCGCCGGGGATGTCTCGGCGCACGTCCACTCGTTCGCGGACGGGCTCGCCGCCGAGCCGAAGGGCAAGCGGGCGGCACGGAAGTCGGCGCCGGTCAGCCCGGTCGTCGCCGGGTGCGACCGGCACTACGGCTCGGCGAACGTGTGCGTCCCTACTGTCTTCCCGCCCCAAGTGAAGTCGTCCACGAGGGCGCGCTGCGCTTGGCTGGCGGAACAGAGGTTCGGGCGGCTCGTGGTGAACGGGGCCGATGATCCGCTGCGGCTGGACCGGAACGGGGACGGGGTCGCTTGCGGGCGGGGGGACGCGTCTGCCCGATGACGGTCTCGTTGCCGGGTGCGCCCCCGGTGGGGGCTGGTCGCGCAGTTCCCCGCGCCCCTGGAAGGCTGCGGCTTCGCCGCGCCTTCCCCAGATGAAAGGCGCCCTGCGCCTTGATCGGGGAAATGCGCCCGAAGGGCATGCATTTCAGGGGCGCGGGGAACTGCGCGACCAGCCCCCACCCACCCGCACCCGGCACTCGACCCCTCAAAGGCCCCGCTGCACCGTGTCCAGCGCCCTCAGGACGACCTCCCGCAACTCGACGGAGTCGGGGCGTTCGGCCCAGTACATCGTGGCCTCCATCAGCGCTCCGACGACCGCCATCGCGTAGACCCGGACCTCGAGATCCCCGGGATCCCGCCCCGTCCGCTCCGCCACGACCCGGCACACGATCTGCCCGGTCACGGACATGGACTCCATCATCCGTGACCGGACCGCCGGCACCTCCACCTGCAACCGCATCCGCAGCCGCGAGGTCTCCGGGTCCTCGCTCTGTACGGCGAGTTGCAGACTGTGGTCGATCACGTGCCGCAGGGAGTCGACGATGGACTCGTCGGAGGGGCGGGCGCGCAGCTCCCGCTCGAGGATCGGGTCGAACTCGTCGGTGAGGACGATGTCTTCCTTGGTCGGGAAGTAGCGGAACACCGTGGAGGGGGAGACCTCCGCCGCCTCGGCGATCTGCTCGACGGTCGTCGCGTCGTAGCCCTGCTCCCGGATCAGGCGGTACGTCGCCTCGCGGATCGCCGTGCGGGTCTTGATCTTCTTGCGCTCCCGGAGCCCGATGCGCGGCTCCGAGGTCTGTGCTGAGGCGGCCATGACCCTCATTCTCGGGCATCGGCGCCGACCGGGGCCACCTGCTTGCCGGGCCCGCCGGTCGCCGGGGGGCCGGGCATGAGGACCGCCGCGAGCACGGCCGCGGCGAGCGCCGTGATGCCGATGACGACGAGCGCCAGGTCCATGCCGTGCAGGTACGCGGCGTCGGCGGACGCGGCGAGCGCCCGGTCGCCGAGCCGCCCCGCGACGACGTGCGCGCCGATCACCGAGTCCCCGGCCGCGTCCGCCGCCGCGCCGCGCAGCCCGCCCGTGTCCAGGTGCGCGGAGTACGCCCCGGCGACCAGCGCCCCGAGCAGCGCGACGCCGAGCGCGCTGCCGGTCTGCCGCACCGTGCTGAGCAGGCCGGAGCCGCGGCCCGCCTCGTCCTTGGGCAGGGTGGTGAGGGCCCCGCTCATCGCGGGGATCATGGCGAACGCGAAGCCGACGCCGGCGATGCTCAGCCACAGCGCCGTGAACCCGTACCCGGAGTCGACGGTGGTCCGCGCCCCGAGGAACCCGGCGAACGCGAGCACGACCAGCGCCACGCAGATCACGGACCGCGCCCCGAACCGGTCGACGAGGGGTTGTGCGAGCCGGGCCGCGAGCAGCATCCCGCCCATCATGGGGATGATCCGCACCCCGGTGCCGAGCGCGTCCGTGCCGAGCACCGCCTGCAGGTACTGGGGCAGCACGAACATCAGGCCGGACATGACGAACATGCCGAGCGTGGCGAGCAGCGTGTTCGTCAGGAAGCCCCGGTTGCCGAGCAGGGACAGGTCGAGCATGGGGCGCGGGCTGCGGCGCTCCCGTCGGACGAGCGCGGTGAGCAGGACGGCGGCCGCCGCGAAGGAGCCGAGGACGGTGCCGCTGCTCCAGCCCTTGCCGGGGCCCTCGATGATCGCGTAGATGAGGGCGCCGAGGCCGACCGCGGTGAGGACCGTGGAGAGGACGTCGACGCGGGGCGCGGCCGGGTCGCGGGTCTCCGGCAGCAGGAAGAGGCAGGCGGTGATGCCGATCGCGACCATCGGCACGTTGATCACGAACACCGAGCCCCACCAGTAGTGGTCCAGGAGCCAGCCGCCGATGATCGGGCCGAGCGGCAGGCCGAGCGCGGACGCCGCCGAGATCATGGCGACGGCCTTGGTCTGCTCGGCGCGCGGGAACAGGCCGGGCAGGACGGAGATGGCGAGCGGCATCACGAAGGCCGCGCCGACGCCCATGAGCGCGCGGGCCGCGATCACCCACGTCACCTCGGAGGAGAGCGCGCCGACGACGGACGCGGCGAGGAAGACGCCGAGCCCGCCGATGAGCATGCGGCGCCGCCCGAACCGGTCGCCGAGCAGTCCCGCCGGGAGCATCAGCGCGGCGAACACCACGATGTAGGAGTCCGCCATCCACTGCTGCTCGCCCGTGTCGGCGCCGAGCTGCGCGGCGATGCTCGGGAGCGCCACGTTGAGGATCGTCATGTCGAAGCCGAGCACGAGCATGCTCGCGACCAGGGCCCCGAGGGCCCACCAGCGCCGGGGGTCCGGGCGCGCTTCCGTCTGTGCAGTGACAGTAGCCATGAAATGAGAGTAGCTCTCACTTGGGAGTGGATGTCAATCAAAACTCTCTCTCTGGGCACGCGAAAGGGCCGCGGCGAGTGCCGCGGCCCTGAAGGGGAAGCTCGTACGGATCAGGCGTGCTGGTACGCCACCAGCGAGATCCCGACGTAGTGCACGACGAACGCGGCCAGCGTGAGCGAGTGGAAGACCTCGTGGAAGCCGAACCAGCGCGGCGACGGGTTCGGCCGCTTGATCCCGTAGATGACCCCGCCCGCGCTGTAGAGCAGCCCGCCGACGATCACGAGGACGAGCACCGCGATGCCGCCCTCCCGCATGAAGTCGGGGAGGAAGAAGACCGCGGCCCAGCCCATCGCGATGTAGCAGGGGGTGTAGAGCCAGCGCGGGGCGCCGACCCAGAAGACGCGGAAGACGATGCCGGCCGCCGCCGCGGCCCAGATGCCCCACAGCAGCCACTGCCCCTTCGCCTCGGGCAGCAGGAGCATCGTCAGCGGGGTGTAGGTGCCCGCGATGATCAGGAAGATGTTCGCGTGGTCGAGGCGGCGCAGCACCCCGCCGGCCTTCGGCCCCCAGTTCCCCCGGTGGTAGAGCGCGCTGACCCCGAAGAGCAGACAGGCCGTGAGGACGTAGATCCCGCAGGCGACGCGGCCCCGCGTGGAGTCGGCGAGAGCGGTCAGGACGATGCCGGCGATCAGCACGGCGGGGAACATGCCCGCGTGCAGCCAGCCGCGCAGTATCGGCTTCAGCAACGACGGCTCTGCTGCGGGGATTTCGCTGGGCTCTGCGGCGGCGCTCATGGCGGGCATCGTACCTACGGGACCGTAGGCGACAGATATGGAGCCTCCCCCCTTTTCCGTCCTGGGGCTGCCCCCACCCTCACTCGTGCGGCCGTGAGCGGAGGCGGACGGCAATCGGAAGGTGAAATCTGCGTATCGAGTGGGAATCCTCACGTCGCTCAGGTGTGAGGCCCCCTGGACATATGGGCGAAACGGTCGGATGATCAAATGAGTGCCGTCGGCACCGGATGAGCGCCCACTGGGATCAGTGGAACGGGAGGCGCAGCGTCCGGGTCGCAGCCCCCACGGGGCATCAACCTCCATACCCCTCATTTAGGAGCGATCGTGGCGCGCGACATCGCGGCTCCCAACTCCCCGGACACCCTCCCGACCACCCACCAGGGCCTGATCTCGTGGGTCAACGAGATCGCCGAGCTCACGCAGCCGGACCGCGTGGTCTGGTGCGACGGCTCGGAGGCCGAGTACGAGCGGCTGGCCGAGGAGCTGGTCGCCAAGGGGACGTTCAAGAAGCTCGACCCGATCAAGCGCCCCAACTCCTACTACGCGGCCTCCGACCCGTCCGATGTCGCCCGCGTCGAGGACCGCACCTTCATCTGCTCCGAGAAGGAGGAGGGCGCCGGCCCGACGAACCACTGGAAGGCCCCCGCCGAGATGCGGGAGATCTTCGCCGGTGAGAAGGGCGTCTTCCGCGGCTCGATGAAGGGCCGGACGATGTACGTCGTCCCGTTCTGCATGGGTCCGCTCGGCTCGCCGCTGTCCGCGATCGGCGTCGAGATCACCGACTCGGCGTACGTCGCCGTCTCCATGCGCACCATGACCCGCATGGGACAGCCGGTCCTGGACGAGCTCGGCGAGGACGGCTTCTTCGTCAAGGCCGTCCACACCCTGGGCGCCCCGCTGGCCGAGGGCGAGCAGGACGTCCCGTGGCCCTGCAACTCCACCAAGTACATCTCGCACTTCCCCGAGGACCGCGAGATCTGGTCCTTCGGCTCCGGCTACGGCGGCAACGCCCTGCTGGGCAAGAAGTGCTACGCGCTGCGCATCGCCTCCGTCATGGCACGTGACGAGGGCTGGCTCGCCGAGCACATGCTGATCCTCAAGCTGACGCCGCCGCAGGGCGAGTCGAAGTACGTCGCCGCGGCCTTCCCGTCCGCGTGCGGCAAGACGAACCTCGCGATGCTGGAGCCCACGATCTCCGGCTGGACCGTCGAGACGATCGGTGACGACATCGCCTGGATGCGCTTCGGCGAGGACGGCCGCCTCTACGCGATCAACCCCGAGGCCGGCTTCTTCGGTGTCGCGCCCGGCACCGGCGAGCACACCAACGCCAACGCGATGAAGACCATGTGGGGCAACTCCGTCTTCACGAACGTCGCCCTGACCGACGACGGCGACGTGTGGTGGGAGGGCATGACCGAGGAGGCGCCCGCGCACCTCACGGACTGGAAGGGCAACGACTGGACGCCCGCGTCCGAGACCCCGGCCGCGCACCCCAACGCCCGCTTCACCGTCCCGGCCGGCCAGTGCCCGATCATCGCGCCGGAGTGGGAGGACCCGAAGGGCGTGCCGATCTCGGCGATCCTCTTCGGCGGCCGCCGCGCCTCCGCCGTGCCGCTGGTCACCGAGTCCTTCGACTGGAACCACGGCGTCTTCCTGGGCGCCAACGTGGCCTCCGAGAAGACCGCCGCCGCCGAGGGCAAGGTCGGCGAGCTGCGCCGCGACCCGTTCGCGATGCTGCCGTTCTGCGGCTACAACATGGGCGACTACATGGCCCACTGGGTGAAGGTCGGTGCCGACAAGGACGCCGCCAAGCTCCCGAAGATCTACTACGTCAACTGGTTCCGCAAGGACGCGAACGGGCGCTTCGTGTGGCCCGGGTTCGGTGAGAACTCCCGCGTCCTGAAGTGGATCGTCGACCGCCTCGACGGCCGGGCGGAAGGTGTCGAGACCCCGATCGGCATCCTCCCGACCAAGGAGTCCCTGGACACGGAAGGCCTCGAACTGGCCGACTCCGACCTGGACTTCCTGCTCTCCGTCGACAAGGAGGTCTGGCGCGAGGAAGCCGCTCTGGTACCCGAGCACCTCAACACCTTCGGCGATCACACGCCCAAGGAGCTGTGGGACGAGTACCGCAACCTGGTGCAGCGCCTCGGCTAGCCGGACCTGAACGAGCCCCCCGTACAACGGCGTACGGGGGGCTCGTTCGCATGTGTGCCGCCGTGCGCGTGTGCCGGTGGGCCGTGGTCGACTCGGCTCTTCACATGTCCACCACATGTTTCAATGTCCCCACACAGTCGCCCATCGAGGGGGATGGGCGCCAACTCAGCCTGTGGGGGGCATAGTTGAGCAAGGTTCAGCACTTCAGACGTTCCGCCGCACTGTTCGTGGCCGGGGTGCTCGGGGCGACGGGGCTGGTGGGTGCCACGGCCTCGCAGGCCGTCGCCGCTACGCCCGCCGACACCGCCGTGAAGCTTCCGGTCACCAACTTCTCGGCGCTGGCGGTCGACTCCGCCCACCAGCGCGTCTACGTCACGGAGGGCCCCGCGTCGAACCCGACGCCCCCGGCCGTGCACGTCTACGACTTCGACGGCCGGAAGATCACCTCGATCAGCACGCCCGCCGCCGCCTCGGGCCTCGACGTGAGCGCCGACGGCACCACCCTGTACGTGTCGCAGCCCAGCGGCATCCTGGCCTTCGACGCCGCCACCCTGGAGCAGCGGAGCCTGACGAGCGCGAGCTACGACACCTGCGGGCGTTCGCTGGCCGTCGCGGGCGGCCGGGTCTGGCACACGAGCGCGTACTCGTTCGGCTACTGCGACTCCGCGTACGCGACCCTGGGCCGGCTGAGCGAACCGGCGCAGAACACCGGCTGGGGCGACTACGGCCGCATCCAGCTCTTCGGCGGCGGCCCGGCCGCCCCGGACCGCTTCTACGCGGCCCAGCCGGCCAACTCCAGCGCGCCGAACCCCTTCATCACCGCGTTCGCCGCCGACAACGACGACCCGGTACGCGGCCCCGAGCGCCGCTTCGCGGGCGAGGACGGCAAGGGCGCCCTCGACTTCAAGGACCTCGCGCCCAGCGCCGACGGCAAGAAGCTCGCCGTCGCCGACGCCGCGGCCGGCACCCGCCTGCTGAACGCGGACGACTTCACCGACGCGGCCGAGCAGTACCAGCCGCTGCCCGCCGGGGCGAAGGCCTCCGCGGTCGCCTTCAGCGGCGACGGCAAGTACGTGGCCCGGGGCGCGGCCGCCTACGGCTCCACGCCCGACCTGCTGATCCAGCCGGCGAACCCGGCGGACACGACGGCGCCGCTGGAGTTCGCCTTCGAGGGCAGCCTCGACGGCAGCGAGATCGCCCCGCGCGGCCTGGAGTTCGCGGCGGACGGCTCCCGGCTGTTCGCGGTGACCTCCTACGGCAGCCAGTTCTGGCTGCACGTCATCACGCCGCCGGCCGCCCAGTACGACGCCCGGTTCAGCGGCGATCTGACGCAGTCGCCGAGCAGCGCCGTGGTGGGGGAGCCGGTGGCGCTGCGCGGCCGGCTGGAGTTCGACGGGCCCGCGCCCGCGGACCCCACGAAGGTGACGGCCGTGCGCGAGGACGCGGACGGGAAGACGGAGCTGACCCCGGTGAAGTTCGCCGCGGACGGCACGTTCACGGTCTTCGACGTGCCGGACAAGGTCGGTGAGGCGACGTACCGGGTGTCCTACCTGGGCGACCTCACGCACCGGCCCGCGGCGGACGTCGTGCGGACGGTGCAGGTGGGCAAGGCGCCGACGACGCTCACGCTCGACGCGCCGGACGAGGCGACGATGAGCGCCGGCGTGGTGATCCCGGGCACCCTGACGGCCACGGGGCCCGCGCTGCCCGCAGGCCTCACGCTCACCGTGCGCCGCACGGACCGGCTGGGGACGACGGAGCTGGCTCCGGTGACGGTCGGCGCCGACGGCGCCTTCACCCTCCGCGACACCCCGCGGACCATCAAGTCGGCGACGTACACGCTGACCTGGGCCGGTGACGCCGACCACCGGGACGCGACGGCGTCGGCGACGGTGCTCGTGCGCCGCTGACCCGGAGACGTAGGGCCGGGGGCATCGACGATCCGGCCCTACGCCACGCCTACGCCGCGACGGGCTCCGTGGCGTCCGCGTGGAACTCCATCCGGCGGGCGGCGAGGATCGCGGCCGCCGTGTCCGCGCGGGACGCGGCGACGACCAGGGCGCGGCCCGCGAGGGCGTGGGCGCGCTGGTGCAGGGCGATCACATGGGGTTCGTGCAGGGCGTCGGCCACGGTCGAGCGGGCCGGGGCGTGACCGCCGCGCAGGCGGGCGACCTGGGCGGCGAGCTCCGCCGCGGCCGTGTCGAGCTCCGGTGTCCCGGCGACCGCGCGCAGCTCGTCGGTCACGGCGAGGAGGGCCGCGAGGTGCCCGGCGAGCTGGATGTCCAGCTCCTCCTCGCGCGAGCGGTGCGGGAAGTCGCCGCCCGGCGCGGCCACCGTCGTGTGGACCGACTTGGTGCGGATCGGCTCGTACATCGGAGGCCTCCAGACAGGAGCGGGCGCGGATTGACCTCCATCGTACCTTGGACTTCGTCTAAATTAGAACCTGTCCAAAAACGAGTCGCGTCCGGCGCGGCGCTACTGGCTGTAGCCGTCCAGGAAGTTCCCGATCCGGGTCACGGCCTCCGTCAGCTGCCGGGTGTCGGGCAGGGTGACGACGCGGAAGTGGTCGGGCTCCGGCCAGTTGAAGCCCGTGCCCTGGACGACCATGATCTTCTCGGCGCGCAGCAGGTCGAGCACCATCTGCCGGTCATCCTTGATCTTGAACACCTTGGGGTCGAGGCGCGGGAACAGGTACAGCGCCCCCTTCGGCTTCACACACGTCACGCCCGGGATCTGCGTGAGCAGCCCGTGCGCCACGTCCCGCTGCTCCTTCAGCCGGCCGCCCGGCAGCACCAGGTCGTCGATCGTCTGCCGCCCGGTGAGCGCGGCGACGACGCCGTGCTGGCCCGGCATGTTCGCGCACAGGCGCATGTTCGCCAGGATCGTCAGGCCCTCGATGTACGACTGGGCGTGCGCGCGGGGGCCGGAGATCGCCATCCAGCCGACCCGGTAGCCGGCCACCCGGTACGCCTTCGACATGCCGTTGAAGGTGAGGGTCAGCAGGTCCGGGGCGATCGCGGCGGTCGGGGTGTGCGTGGCGCCGTCGTAGAGGATCTTGTCGTAGATCTCGTCGGAGCAGACCAGCAGGTTGTGCCGGCGGGCGATGTCGGTGAGGCCGCGCAGCATCTCGTCGCTGTAGACGGCGCCGGTCGGGTTGTTCGGGTTGATGATGACGATCGCCTTGGTGCGGTCGGTGACCTTCCGCTCCACGTCGGCGAGATCGGGCATCCAGTCGGACTGCTCGTCGCAGCGGTAGTGCACGGCGGTGCCGCCGGACAGGGAGACGGCGGCCGTCCACAGCGGGTAGTCCGGCGCGGGGACCAGCACCTCGTCGCCGTCGTCGAGCAGGCCCTGCATGGCCATCACGATCAGCTCGGACACGCCGTTACCGATGTAGACGTGCTCGACGTCGGTCTCCACGCCGAGGGTCTGGTAGTGCATCATCACCGCGCGGCGGGCGGCGAGCAGGCCCTTGGCGTCGCCGTAGCCGTGGGCGTCCCCGACGTTGCGGAGGATGTCCTCGAGGATCTCGGGCGGGCAGTCGAAGCCGAACGCGGCCGGGTTGCCGGTGTTCAGCTTGAGGATGCGGTGCCCTGCCGCCTCCAGCCGCATCGCTTCCTCGAGAACCGGGCCCCGGATCTCGTAGCAGACGTTGGCGAGCTTGGTCGACTGGATGAGCTGCATGGACAGACTGTACGGCGGCCGCTCGCGGGGGCGCGCTCGCTTGGCCGCCGCCCGGAGGACCCCGGCCGGGACCGGTTTCGGATGTGATGGCACGCAGTGCCGGATGCCTGAGGAATGCCGGGTGCGGGCGGGGGTGCGGCTTGGATGCGTGGGCCTGTCGGGCCGGGTGAGATCGGCCACTCGGGAGGGCGGGTGTTCCGGCCGCTTGCGCGTGTTCGAGCACATGTTCGAAGAAGGGGGTTAGTCTGGAGTCATGCTCCAGGGATCCCTCTTCGACCAGGCCGACCGGATCGAGGAGACCGCGCTCGGCGGCCTCGACGGACTGCGCCGCACCGAGCTCGGGTCCGGCGCCTGGATCGACGTGCTGCCCGGCTGGCTGCACGGCGCCGACGCCCTGTTCGAGCTGCTCGCCGAGCGCGTCCCGTGGCGGGCCGAGCGCCGCCAGATGTACGAGCGGGTCGTCGACGTGCCCCGCCTCCTCAAGTTCTACGGGGCGGGCCAGGAACTCCCGCACCCCGTGCTCGGCGCGGCCCGCGACGCCCTGTCCGCCCACTACGCGCGCGAGCTGGGCGAGCCGTTCACCACGGCCGGGCTCTGCTACTACCGCGACGGGCGCGACAGCGTCGCCTGGCACGGCGACCGCATCGGGCGCGGCGCCCGCGAGAACACGATGGTGGCGATCCTTTCCGTCGGAGCGCCCCGGGACCTCGTGCTGCGGCCCGTCGGCGGCGGACCCGCCGTGCGCCGGGCCCTCGGGCACGGCGACCTCATCGTCATGGGCGGCTCCTGCCAGCGCACCTGGGAGCACGCGATCCCCAAGTCGACCCGGGCGGCCGGGCCCAGGATCAGCGTCCAGTTCCGGCCACACGGGGTGCGCTGACCTCGGGGTTCCGCGCGCTTGGCGGAGAAAAGGCCGGTCTGCGGCGATATCGCCGACGACTGTTCCGGGCCACCGGAACCCCTTAAAATCCGCGCTCATGTCCTGGCAGCACCCACGAGAAGACGCCGAAGCGAACCTGTCCGGTGTCGTCTACGACCCACAGCAGGCGGCGGGCGCCTACGACGGTTACGCCGATCCGGCCACGGTCCACGGCTGGCGTGAATCGGCCACCGTGGCCCCGGCCGCCCTCCACGACACCACGGAGCCGCTCCCCGTCGTGCCCGACGAGGACGGCGCCGTGTTCGTCGACACCACCGGGCGCCGGGGGCGCCTGATGCGGCGCGGCGGGATCGCGCTCGGCGCCGTCTGCGTCGTCTTCCTCGGCGTCGTCGTCTTCGGCCTGTTCGGGGCGAGCCCGTCGAGCGGCCCGCTGTCCTGGACCGACGGCGACGACGACGGCGGCAAGCAGCGCGCCGAGCACTCGGCCCCCGCGGCCCCGGGCCCCGTCACCACCGACGCCCCGTCCGGCACCGGAGCCACCGGGGCCCCGAGCGCCACCCCGTCCGGCGACCCGGACGACACGCCCGGGAAGAAGGAGGCGAGCCCGGCCGCCTCCACGTCCCGCGGCACCGCCGACACCCCGGCCACCACGCCCCCGCCCACGACCGAACCGGCCCGCGGCAACTCCACCAACAACCCCGGCCGCGGCAACGGCTCCACCAAGGGCCCGAAGTGACCCGGCCCCCGGTGCGAGCCGCGGGACCGACGTGACCCGAACCCCCTCCCACCCACCCGCGAAGCCCGGCGCGACCCCGACCGCTTCCGCGTCCGGCCGCACAGGCGAGGCGACCGCGCGCCGGGTCCCGTCAGGGTTCCGAACCGACCCGGCCCACGGTGTCCGTCGCGAAGTCGACGTGCCCCGAAGGCTTTTCCGCGCACCGGACAGCACCCTCCGCGCACCTGAGAGGACCCTCCGCGCACCTGAGAGGACCCTCCGCACACCGGAGAGGACCGGCGCGAGCCCGACCGGTTTGGCGTCCGGCCGCACAGGCGAGGCGACCGCGCGCCGGGGCCCGGCAGGGTTCCGAACCGACTCGGACCACGGTGTCCGTCGCGAAGTCGACGTGCCCCGAAGGCTTTTCCGCGCACCGGACAGCACCCTCCGCACACCGGAGAGGACCGGCGCGAGCCCGACCGGTTTGGCGTCCGGCCGCACAGGCGAGGCGACCGCGCGCCGGGGCCCGGCAGGGTTCCGAACCGACCCGCGCCACGGTGTCCGTCGCGGGACCGACGTGCCCCGAAGGCTTTTCCGCGCACCTGACAGCACCCTCCGCGCACCTGAGAGGACCGCCCGCGCACCCGAGAGGACCTCCCGCGCACCCGAGAACACCTTCCTCACACCCGAGAAGAACGGCGCGAGCCTGACCAGCTGCGTGTCCGGCCGTACGGGCGAGGCGCACCCCACCGCGCCCGCTCGGGGGAACCCCACCGACACCCCCGGGCGAGGCAACCGTCCGCCGGGGCCCAGCAAGGGACCGAAGTGACCCGGAGATCCCCCCGCGACACCCGCACCACCGCACCCCGTGCGAGCGCCCGCCGCACCCCACCCCCACCCGCACGCCCCCGCACCCGGCACGCCCTGCGCCGGGACCCGCGCGCGCACTGGCTCCTGCTGCTGCTCGGGCTCGCCGTCGCCGCGACGGCGCTGACCTTCAGCGGATACGGGCGGCACGAGATCGCCGCCACCTCCGGACCGGCCGGCGCCTGCGCGCGGCGGGGCCCGTCCTCAGCCAGGACCCCGGCACCGGCGACCCGCGCAGCGCCCGGATGCCCGCCAGGGCCGTGGCGCTCACCTATGACGGCGGCCCCGACCCCGCCTGGACGCCGGCCCTGCTCGACGTGCTGGCCCGCCACCACGCCCGCGCCACCTTCTTCCTCACCGGCACCGAGGCGGCCGCCCACCCCGGCCTCGTGCGCCGGATCCGCGACGAGGGTCACGAGATCGGCACCCACACCTACAGCGACGTCAACCTCGCCGAGGTCTCCGCCGTCCGCGCCCGCCTCGAACTCTCCCTCGGCCAGAACACCCTGGCCGGTTCGGCCGGAGTCGGCACCCGGCTCCTGCGCCTGCCGCACACCGCCACCACGGCGTCCCTGTGCGCGGACCAGGCCGACGCCGCCCGCCGCGCCATGGCCGACGGCTACGTCGTGGTCGCCGCGGACGACCCGGCCCGCTCCCCGCGCCTGGGCGCCGTGCGCCAGTTCACCGGCTCCGCGCAGGCCGTGCGCGACACCGAGCGGCTGTTCGCCGCCCCGCTCGGCGGCGTCCGCTTCACCACCGTCGGCGACGGCCTCGGCCTCGACGGCGTCACCCACTCCGTCTCCGTCACCGAACAGGTCCGCGGCACCGCACTGGTCTGGGCCCAGACGGCGTCCCGCTTCTTCGTCGACGCCATGGTCTGGCTGATGGTCGCCGCCGGCGTCATCACCGTCGCCCGGCTCGTGCTGCTGTTCACCGTCGCCCGCGTCCACGTGCGCCGCGTCCGCGCCCGGCGCCGCCGCGGCCGCCGCCCGCCCCGCCTCACCGAACCCGTCTCCGTGATCGTGCCCGCGTACAACGAGGAGGCCGGCATCGAGGCGACGATCCGCTCGCTGCTCGCCTCCAACCACTCCTACGTCCAGGTCATCGTCGTCGACGACGGTTCGAGCGACCGGACGTACGAGATCGCCGAGTGGATGCGGGCCCAGGACGCGCGCGTGATGGTCGTGCGGCAGGAGAACGCGGGCAAGGCCGCCGCCCTCAACACGGGCCTGTCCTGGGCCCAGTTCGACCTCGTCGTGATGATCGACGGCGACACCGTCTTCGAGCCCGACGCCATCGGGAACCTCATCCAGCCGTTCACCGACCCGCGCGTCGGCGCCGTCAGCGGCAACACCAAGGTCGGCAACCGCCAGGGCGTCCTGGGCCGCTGGCAGCACCTCGAGTACGTCATCGGGTTCAACCTCGACCGCCGCATGTTCGACGTGCTGGAGTGCATGCCGACCGTGCCGGGCGCCATCGGCGCGTTCCGCCGCACCGCCCTCGACGGCGTCGGCGGGGTCAGCGAGGACACCCTCGCCGAGGACACCGACCTCACCATGGCCCTGTGCCGGGCCGGCTGGCGTGTCGTCTACGAGGAGACGGCCATCGCCTGGACCGAGGTCCCGGCGAGCGTCCGCCAGCTGTGGAAGCAGCGCTACCGCTGGTGCTACGGAACCCTGCAGGCCATGTGGAAGCACCGCCGCGCCCTCGTCGAGCGCGGCCAGGCCGGCAAGTTCGGCCGCCGCGGCCTGACCTACCTGCTCCTCTTCCAGACGCTGCTGCCGCTGTTCGCCCCGCTCGTCGACGTGTTCGCCGTGTACGGGCTGCTGTTCCAGGGCACCGGCCAGGCGGCCCTGGTCTGGCTGGCGTTCACCGCCGTCCAGGTCGTCAGCGCGCTGTACGCGCTACGCCTCGACAAGGAGCGCTTCGAGCCGGTGTGGACGCTTCCGCTGCAGATCGTCGTCTACCGCCAGCTGATGTATCTGGTCGTCGTGCAGTCCGTCGTCACGGCCCTGCTCGGCAACCGGCTGCGCTGGCAGCGCATGCAGCGCGCCGGAACCTTCGGCAACCAGGCCGCGCGCCAAGGGAGTTGACGTCCGCCCTCTTGTCGCGCCGCCCGCCGAGCCCGAAGAATGCGCACGGCAACCATCGGCAACGGACGCCGTACCCGGCGTCGGCAAGGGGGGCTCCACCCAATGGCACCTGCAGCACCGATGACACCGAGGCTCGGCCGCGTCCTCACGGGCGCGGCGTTCGCGCTCGTCCTGGCCGGGGCGGGCGCGGCACCCGCCGCCGCGGACAACGGCGTCCGGGAGAGACCGAACGACGCGCCCGTCACCTTCGCGGGCACCGTCGCGCTCAGCAACTGTTCCGGCTCGATCGTGCGCACCCCGCAGTCCGAGCCCGACGACCCCGCGATGGTGCTCTCCAACGGGCACTGCATAGAGACCGGCTTCCCGAAGGCCGGCCAGGTCGTCGTGGACCAGCCGTCCAAGCGCACCTTCAAGGTCCTCGACGAGAACGCGGGCCAGCTCGGCACCGTGCAGGCCGACCAGATCTCGTACGCGACGATGACCGACACCGACGTCTCGCTGTACCGGCTCACCAGCACGTACGCCGAGATCGAGGCCAAGTACCACGTGGCGCCGCTGCTCCTCGACCCGCGCCACCCGCGCAAGAACACCGACATCACCGTGGTGTCGGGGTACTGGAAGAAGCAGTACAAGTGCTCCGTCGACGGGTTCGTGCCCCAGCTCAAGGAGTACTGGTGGACCTGGAAGGACTCGGTCCGCTACACCCCCGGGTGCGAGACCATCGGCGGCACCTCGGGCTCCCCGGTGATCGACGACCACACCGGACGCGTGATCGCCGTCAACAACACCCACAACGAGAACGGCGAGGAGTGCACGCTCGACAACCCCTGCGAGGTCGACCGCAAGGGCAATGTCACCGTCCGCCCCGACGCCCGCTACGCGCAGCAGACCTACGGGATCGTGCCCTGCCTGCGCCACGACGGGACGCTCGACCTGGGGCGCGAGAAGTGTGAACTCCCCGAGCCCCAGGCCTAGTCGCGCGGCTGACCGCTAGCTCTTCGACGGCGTACGCCGTACGGACCGGCCCGCGAGGACGTCCGTGCGGCGGCCGTCCTCGATGACGAACTTCCCGTCGATCAGCACGTGCGGGATGCCCGTCGGCAGGGTGCGCGGCGCCTCGAACGTCGAGCCCGCCGCCACCGTGTCCGGGTCGAAGAGCACCAGGTCGGCGCGGTAGCCCTCGCGGACCAGACCGCGGTCCGGCAGCCTGAGCCGGGCCGCGGGCCGCGAGGTCAGGTGCGCGACCGTCTCCTCCAGGGACAGCACGCCGAGGTCGCGGGCGTAGTGCCCGAGATAGTGCGGGAACGTGCCGTACGCGCGCGGGTGCGGCTTGACGCCCTGGAGGATGCCGTCGCTGCCGCCGGTGTGCACGGGGTGCTTCATGATCGCCCGCACGTTGTCCTCGTGGCCGACGTGCTGGAGGATCGTCGAGCCCAGGTTGTCGGCGAGCAGCAGGCGCCGGGCGGTCACCCAGGGGGCCTCGCCGTGCCCGGCAGCCGCCTCCGCGACCGTCTTGCCGACGTACCCGGCGAGCCCCGGATCGGAGACACCGGAGATCTCGATCGTGTCCCACTCCATCGGCACGCCGTGGCAGCCGTCGGAGCCGATGACCTCGACGTGGTGCCGGATCCGCTCCGCGGTCGCGTCGTCCCGCAGCCGGGCCAGGGTGGCGTCGGGGCCGCCCTCGTTCGCCCAGCTCGGCAGCATCGCGACGAGCGTCGTGGCGCCCGGCGTGTACGGGTAGGTGTCGAGGCTGATGTCGGCTCCGGCCGCGATCGCCTCGTCGAGCAGCTCCAGCAGGTCGGCGCCCTTGCCCTTGTTCACGCCGAAGTTCATCGTGGCGTGCGCCAGGTGCAGGGAGCAGTCCGCGCTGCGGGTCAGCTCGACCATCTCGCGGTACGCCTCCAGGGCGCCGGCGCCGTAGCTGCGGTGGTGCGGGCAGTAGTAGCCGTCGTACCCGGCGACGACCCGGCACAGCTCGGTGAGCTCGGCGTCCTTCGCGTACATGCCCGGCGTGTACGTCAGCCCCGACGACATGCCGACCGCGCCCTGCTCCATGCCCTCGGCGACGAGCCGGCGCATGTGGTCCAGCTCGGCGTCCGTCGCGTCCCGGTCGTCCCAGCCGACGGCGTACATCCGGACCGTGCCCTGGGGGATCAGATAGGCGGCGTTCACGGCGATGCCGCGGTCGAGGCGGTCCAGGTACTCGCCGACGGTGCGCCAGTCGAAGTCGATGTCGGAGCCGTCGCCGTTCCAGCCGGCGATCACCTGGCGGACCTGGCCCAGGGTGCGGTCGTCGACGGGCGCGTAGGACAGGCCGTCCTGGCCGAGGACCTCCAAGGTGACGCCCTGGGCGGCCTTCGCGCTGTGGTCCGGGTCGCGGATCAGGGCGAGGTCGCTGTGCGCGTGCATGTCGATGAACCCGGGGGACAGGGCGAGTCCGTCCGCGTCCAGGGTCCGCGCGGCGGTGGGGCGTGGGCCCCTGCCCTCCGGGTGGATGCGGGTGATGCGGCCGTCTGTGACGGCCACGTCGGCGCGGTATCCGGGTTCACCGGTGCCGTCGATGACCTTGACGTCCTTGATGACCAGGTCCGTCATTCCTGGCTGCCTCTCTTGGGGGGGTCTTTCGGGTGCGGGTCCGGTGGGGGCTGGTCGCGCAGTTCCCCGCGCCCCTGGAGATGCGCACTGCGTGCGCGATCTCCATCGGGGCGGTGCCCCATCGGGGAAATGCGGCGCGAAGCGCCTGCATTTCAGGGGCGCGGGGAACTGCGCGAGAAGCCCCACCGGCCAGTGGTCGACACGAGGCCCGTGGGCCTACGGCGCGTGGTCGCGCACCCGTCTCAGAAGAACGTGCGGACGTAGTCCACGACCGTGCCGTCCGCCTCCACGACCGGGATGAGCTGCCACTTGTCGAAGGAGGTGCAGGGGTGCGACAGCCCCATGCCGATCCAGTCACCCACCTCCACCCCGGCGGAGCCCTCCGTACGGACCCACCCGTGCTGGTCCGACAGCCCCGTCACAGAGATCCCGTCAGCATCCCGGAGGGCCCCCGTCCGCCCGTCCCGCACGACCTGCGCCTCGGGCAGGTCCAGGTCGTAGGCCGCGTCCCGCTTGCCGGCGTTGGTGAACGCCTGCTCCGGCGTCGGCCGCGACACGACCTGCGCCCACAGCCGGAACGCCGGCTCGAGCGCGCCCTCCTCGGCGACCCGGTTGAACGGCGTCAGCCGCCGGTAGTGACCGTCGTCGTGCGACACGTACGCCCCGGAGCGCAGCAACTTCAGGACGGGCGCGCTCAGTTCGGGGATCTCGGCGAAGACGTCGGCGACGGCGTCGAACCAGGCGGAGCCTCCCGCGCTGATCACGATCTCGTCGAGCCCGGCGAAGCGCCCCGCCTTGTCGAAGTCCGCGGCGAGCGCGACGAGCCGCCGCAGCCAGGCGTGCACCCGCTCGGGGGTCGCCTGCGGCACCTCGCCCTCGTACCCGGCGACACCGACGAGCCGCAGCGAGGGCGCCGCCGCCACCGCGTCGGCGACCTCGGCGCACTCGGCCTCGGTGCGGATCCCGGTCCGGGCGCCCTCGCCCGCGCCGAGCTCCACGACCACGTCCACCGGCCGGGAGGCCCCGGCGGCGGTCAGGGCGGACTGCATCAGTTCGACGCCGCGCACGGAGTCCACGTAGCAGATGAAGCGGAAGCCGGGGTCGCGGTCCAGCTCGGCGGAGATCCAGCGCAGCGCCGTCGCGTCGACGACCTCGTTCGCCAGGAAGACCCGCTCGGTGCCGAACTTCCGGGCGACGCGCACCTGGTGGGGGACGGCGAGGGTGATGCCCCAGGCGCCGCGGTCGACCTGCTGCCGGAACAGCTGCGGGGCCATCGACGTCTTGCCGTGCGGCGCGAACGCGAGCCCGTGCCGCTCCGTGTACGTCTCCATGAGCGCGAGGTTGTGCTCCAGGCGCTCCGCCGACAGGGCGAGGACCGGCGTGGTGAAGCCGTCGGTGAAGAGGTTGAGCCGGCGCGCGGCGAGCTCCGCGACCGTCAGGCCCTCGGCCGCGGGCGGCATGCCCTTGAACCGGAAGTCGACCCGCTCGTGCGCGAGCTCCTCCAGCGCGGTGACGGCATCGACGGCTTTGTCGGCGGTCATGGAGCCTCCTCCAGGCTTGCCCGTTGCATTATGTGCAACGGTCATTGCGTATGTCGCTTACTGCTGTCTAACATCCGAGCCAACGCCGGGTCAACGGAGCCGTTGACCCTCCAGGCCGCGACCTGGCCGCGACCCCAGCCGCGAGGAGACCCCGCACCGTGACCGCCACCGGAACCGCACCCGCCGCACAGGCCTCCCCGGCTGCCCGGGAGGCCGTGGAGGTCGTCGCGCTCGGCGAGTCCATGGTCACGTTCCGGCCCTCCGTCCCGGGGCGGCTCGCCGACGTTCCCTCGTTCGACCGCGGCATCGGCGGAGCCGAGTCCAACGTCGTGTGCGGGCTCGCCGCCGCCGGACACTCCACCCGCTGGGTCAGCGCCGTCGGCGCCGACGGCTTCGGCGACCACCTCGTCGAGGCGATCGCCGCCTACGGGGTCGACACCGGCGCCGTGCGCCGCGACCCCGCCCGCCCCACCGGCATCTACTTCCGCACCGCGGCCGACCGGGCCGGCGACGACCACGAGGTCGCCTACTACCGGGCCGGATCCGCCGCCTCCGCGATGTCCGCCACGAACACGGACCTGGACGCCCTGCGCTCGGGCCGCATCCTGCACCTGTCCGGCATCACCGCCGCCCTCTCCGACGACTGCCTCGGCCTGCTCCGCACCCTCGTCGGCGCGGACACGGACGGCGGTCCGCTCGTCTCCTTCGACGTCAACCACCGCCCCGGCCTCTGGTCCGAGCCCGCCGACGCCCGCGTCCTGCTCGACCTCGCCCGCCGCGCCGACCTCGTCTTCGTCGGCGAGGACGAGGCCGAGGACGCCTTCGGGATCACCGGCGGCCCCGACGCGATCCGCGCCGCGCTGCCCGAGCCGCAGATCCTCGTCGTCAAGCGGGGTGCCGACGGCGCCGTCGCCTACGAGGGCACCGTCCGCACCGAGGAGCCCGCCCCGCGCGTCGACGTCGTCGCCGCCGTCGGCGCGGGCGACGCCTTCGCCGCCGGTTTCCTCTCCGCGACCCTGCGCGCCCTGCCCGTGGCCGACCGGCTGCGCCACGGCCACCTCTGGGCCGCCGCCGCCCTCACCGTCGCGGGCGACCTCACCGCGCCCCCGGCCCGGAGCCACGCCGACCGGCTGACCGCTCTGGACCGCCCCGCGTGGGAGAAACTGCACCTCGGCCCCGGGTGGACCGCCAAGGACTCCGCCGACGAGAGGCCCGCCGAGGAGGAACGCACGCCATGAGCCAGACCGTCGACCGCGCGCTCAGCATCCTGCCGCTGCTCGCCGAGGGACCCGCCGACCTGGGCCAGGTCGCCGACCGGCTCGGCGTCCACAAGTCCACCGCCCTGCGCCTGCTGCGCACCCTGCACGAGCACGGCCTCGTGCACCGCCAGTCCGACCAGCGCTACCGCCTGGGCGCCCGCCTCTTCGCCCTCGCCCAGGAGGCCGTCGAGAACCTGGACGTGCGCGAGATCGCCCACCCCCACCTCGTCGCCCTCAACGAGAAGTGCGGCCACACGATCCACCTCGCCGTCTACGAGGAGAACGAGGTCCTCTACATCGACAAGGTGGAGAGCCGTTACCCGGTGCGCATGTACTCGCGCATCGGCAAGCCCGTCGCGATAACGGTCGCGGCCGTCGCCAAGCTGCTCCTCGCCGACCTGTCCGAGCCCGAGCGCCGCGCCATCGCGGAGCGGCTCGACTACCCCCACTACACGGCCCGTTCCACCCCGAACGCGTCCGCCTTCCTCCAGGAGCTGGACAAGGTGCGGGAACAGGGCTGGGCCACCGACCTCGGTGGCCACGAGGAGTCCATCAACTGCATCGGCGCGCCCATCCGGGGCGCCGACGGCAAGGTCGTCGCCGCGATGTCGGTCTCCGCACCGAACGTCGTCGTCACCGCCGAGGAACTCCTCACCCTGCTGCCGCTGGTGCGCCGCACGGCGGAAGCCATCAGCCGGGACTACTCCGGCAACACCCCCTCGAAGGAAGCCAGTTCATCATGAGCGAGAAGACCGCCCTCACCCCCGCCACGCACACCACGCCGCCCGCGAAGTTCTCGCACGGCGTGAAGAAGGGCAACATCCTCCAGGTCGCCGGCCAGGTCGGCTTCCTGCCCGCCGTCGAGGGCCAGGCCCCCACCCCGGCCGGCCCGACCCTGCGCGAGCAGACCCTCCAGACCTTCGCCAACGTCAAGGCGATCCTCGAAGAGGGCGGCGCGACCTGGGACGACGTCATGATGATGCGCGTCTACCTCACCGACGTCGACCACTTCGCCGAGATGAACGCGATCTACAACGCGTACTTCGAGGAGCAGGGCCTCAAGGAGGCCCCCGCCGCCCGCACGACCGTCTACGTCGGTCTGCCCAAGGGCCTGCTCATCGAGATCGACGCCCTCGCCGTCCTGAGCTGACCCACCCGCCCGGACCCGAGGCCCCCTCCCCCCCCACGGGAACCCGCAGTTCCCCGAGTGCACCGAGTTCACCGTCACGGTGCGGCGCGTCACCCCCCCCCGGCGCCGCACCACGGCGGTCCCCCTTCCTGCTGAAAGCTCCATGCTCTTACGAGGTCCCACATGTCCCCGTTGTCCCCCCTCGCGGCCACCGCCCCGGTCGCGCCCCCGCCCCACACCGGCGGGATCCTGCCCCTGATCGGCGGCACCGCCGGCCTTCTGACGATCGCCGTCCTCGGCATCGTGCTGCTGCTCTTCCTGATCATCAAGGTGCGGCTGCAGCCCTTCGTGGCCCTCCTCGCGGTCTCGATAGCCGTCGGCCTCGGCGCCGGCCTCTCCGTCACCGAACTCTTCGGCACCGTCCAGCGCTCCGACGCCGTCTCCACCATCGAGACCGGCATGGGCGGCACCCTCGGACACGTCGCCATCATCATCGGCCTGGGCACCATGCTCGGCGCCGTCCTCGAGGTCTCCGGCGGCGCCGAGGTCCTCGCCTCCCGCCTGCTGAACCTCTTCGGCGAGAAGCGCGCCCCGCTCGCGATGGGCCTCACCGGCCTCATCTTCGGCATCCCCGTCTTCTTCGACGTCGGCATCTTCGTCCTCGCGCCGATCGTCTACGCGGCCGCCAAGCGCGGCGGCAAGTCGATCGTCCTGTACTGCATGCCGCTGCTCGCGGGTCTGTCCATGACCCACGCCTTCCTGCCCCCGCACCCCGGCCCCGTCGCCGCCGCCGGCCTCCTCAAGGTCGACCTCGGCTGGGTCATCCTCATGGGCATCGTGTGCGGCATCCCCGCCGTGCTCGCCGCCTGGGGCTGGGCCGCCTGGATCGGCAAGCGGATCTTCGTGCCCGTCCCGCACGACATGGTCGAGGCCGCCGAGGAGGCCAAGGCCGCCCTCGTCGCCGAGCAGCGCAAGGCGGGCGTCGAGCCCCACGAGAAGCCCGTGCCGCTCGGCATCGTCTTCGCGATCATCGGCACCCCGCTGGTGCTGATCCTGCTCGCCACGTTCTCCTCGATCGCGTTCGACCCCTCCACGGGCCGCTCGGTCATCGAGTTCTTCGGCCACCCCTTCGTGGCCCTGACGATCGCCCTGCTGCTCGCGTACTACCTGCTCGGCATCCGCCGCGGCTGGTCCCGCAAGTCCCTGGAGCAGGTCTCGACGGCCTCCCTGAAGCCGGTCGGCAACATCCTGCTCGTGGTCGGCGCCGGCGGTGTCTTCGGCGCGGTCCTCAAGGCGAGCGGTATCGCCCAGGCCCTCTCCGACACGTTCAACGACGTCGGGCTGCCGGTCATCGTCCTGGCCTACCTGATCTCGCTCGTCCTGCGCGTGGCCCAGGGCTCGGCCACCGTCGCGATCGTCACGACGGCGGGCATCGTCGCCCCGCTGCTCAGCGAGGGGAACTACTCGCAGGCCTTCATCGCCCTGGTCATCATGGCGATCTCGGCGGGCTCCATCTTCGCCTCGCACGTCAACGACGGCGGGTTCTGGATGGTCTCCAAGTACTTCGGGATCTCGGAGCGCGACACCCTGCGCACCTGGACCGTCCTGGAGTCGGTCCTGTCGGTGGCCGGGTTCGCGGTCGCCGCGGTGATCAGCCTGTTCGTCTAGGGGCGGCTCGGGGACGGGTCAGAGAAGGGCCAGCCCCGAGCAGCCCGTGCCGCCGGCCGGGTCGGGCGCGTACACCCAGTACAGCGCGAAGACCTGGACGGCGAGCAGCAGCACCGCCAGGCACACCACCGCCGCCCGCGCGCCGCCGAAGCGCGCGGTGCGGCGGACGGCGAGCAGCAGGGCCGCCACGCTGCACACGGGCCCCGCCCACGCGGTCACGTACATCCGCGTCGAGGGGCCCAGGTACACGCAGTCCTGGAAGGTGTCCCCGTCGAAGGAGATGTGCGCGCCGAGCAGCACGGCCGACAGCGCGGTCAGGACCACGGCGGCCGTGAGGAGGCCGTCGCGGCGGGTCGGGGCGGTGGTGGGCTGGTTCATGGTGGTCATCAGTACCAGTCGGGGTTGGGGCGGACGATGCGGATGTTCTGCTGACCCTCGTGCTTCTCGGTGGCCTCGATACGGCCTTCGAGGCTCACGTTCTGGTACGAGTCGCTGTGCTGGGTGTACTTGATCTCGCCGTCCGGCATCACGGCGGTGACGATCGCGGCGTGGTGCGTGTTGCCCTTCTCGATGGAGTCGTTGGGGCCGGACTGCTCGTAGTAGATGATGTCGCCCGGCTTCACGTCGGCGGGCGCGATCTCCTCTCCGCCGTGCCGGAGCATGAAGTTCTGGTTGTTCTCGGCGGCGGTCCAGTTGTCGGAGTAGGCGAGCTTCTTGTCGACCCAGTCCCAGCCGCTCGGGTTGCCGACCATCCAGCTGTCGTCGTCGGTGGTGCCGCCCCAGAACGACTCCTTCTGCTGCATGCCCGAGGCGAGCAGCGCGTTGGAGACGAAGTTGGTGCAGTTGTTGCCGAAGTCGGTCGGGTCGTCCTTGTCCCAGTGGTCGAGCGCGTACTGGACCAGCTTGACCCGGTCGTACTTGCCGTTGCCGCGCAGTTCGGTCTGGACGTCCTGGGGGATGCCGTCGAGGTTCGCGATGAGCGTCGGCTCGGCCAGCATCATGTCCTTCTGCTGCTTCGGCGTGAGCCCCTCCCACCACTGACGCACGGTCGTCGGGTCCTCGCCCACCGGGACGTCCGCGGCCATCATCTGCATCTGGACGTGCGAGGCGTGCGTCTGCAGTTCGTTGAGCGCCTTGGACGGGTCGGTGAGCGTGGTCTGCTCGCCGAGCTTGGCGAACTCGGTGGCGGCCAGCTTGTCGGCGGTCGTCACCTGCTCCACCGCCTGGTCGATCAGATCCTTGACCTGCTGCCGGTAGGGGCCCATCTCCTCGGCCTCGGTGCGGTTGTGCACGGGCGGCCCGGTGATCGTCCCGTCGGCCCCGATCGTCAGCCCGTACCGGTCGGCGAGCTGCACCGCCTCGCGCATGGTGCTGTGCGCGGTCTCGATCGCGGTGGTCACGCCGTCGGCGACCATGTTGACGGCGAGCAGGATGTCGTACGCGACCTCGAACTGGTCGGCCAGCGTCGCGAACTTGCCCGCGGCGGCCTTGCCGACCTCGTCGGTCCAGTTCTCGGCGAGCGGCTTGACCCCGTAGTCGCGCAGGTCCTTCGCCGCCTGCAGCGCGTACTTGGCCAGCGAGTGGAACTCGTCCGAGGCCGTCTTCCACTTCTCCGGGTGGGCGTTGTTGATGCCTTCGTAGGTGACCACGTCACGCCTTCCCGAGGTCGCGGACGGCGGCGTTCAGCCGGCGCTCCGCCTCGGCGTCCGCGCCGTCGAACCCGTTCGCGGAGTCCCGCAACTTGGCGCTCAGGTCGCCGAGTTGCTTGGCGAGGGACACCATGTGCTCCTCCCAGTTCAGGGCGCACACCTTGAGCTGTACGGAGCTCGTCCAGCCGTTGAACATGTGGTACGCGTACACGTCGTCGCTGCCGTCGAGCGAGTGGTTCAGCCGTGTCATGGCGTTCCGGGACAGCGTCTCGGTGTCGTTCGCGGCGCCGTGCACGCCCTTGGTCTTGATGTCGATGTCCGGCCGGCCCCCGCCGCCCCCGTCGGGCGCCAGCTGGTTGAGCCGCATCTGCGCCGGGGGAGCGGCCGGTCCCGCCTGCCCGTTGCGGTGCCGTTCGGCCGCCGCGGCCTTGAGCTCTTCCCACTCGTCCCATGCCATGCGCGTTCGACCCCCGTCTCGCACTGCCTGAATCGACGAAGGTAACAGAGCACGGTAATGGGCACGTCAAATAACGAGGTGGGCCCGGAGGGAGCGCCGCACAGCCTCGTCCGCCATACTTCGGCCCGTGGAGCAGCGTATGGAGAGCCAGAAGGTCACGCCCGTCACCGGTGCCGGTTTCGACCCGGCGTACGTCCCCGGCCTGACGTCTCCCGTCCCGGAGACGGCAGTCGAGGACGCGGTCACGGGATCCGACGAGCCGTCGGAGGAGGTGACGCAGGACGCGGTGCCCGAGGACGCGGCGCCGGAGACCGAGGCGCCCGAGGCCGAGAAGCCGGAGGCCGAGACGGACGCCGATCCCGAATCGGAAGCCGAGGCTGAGGACGAGACCGCAGTGGCCGAGGGCGACGGTCCGGTGCTGGAGGCGAAGGACCGCCGCGGCTCCATCACCGTCGACGCGACCGGCGTCCGCTTCACGCTCGACGACCAGGAGGCGGACTTCACCTGGGACGAGATCAGCGCGGTCGAGGTCGGCACGGCCCGCAAGCGCCTGCTCGTGACGGTCCACACGCCCAACAGCCGCTGGTACCCGAACGACGTCGAGGCCCCCGACAAGGCCCGCCTCCAGGAGTGGACCGAGACCCTCGACAAGGCGCTGGACGCGTACTTCGAGGACTGAGCGGACCCACCACGTTCGGGCCGATTCCTGCCCAACCCCTTGTCCGCCACGGATCTTTACGCACCCTTGATGTTCATGGCGGACACCACGGGAACACCAGGAACTCCAGGAACCCCAGGAACCGACTCCACGGCCCACGGCCTCGACGGGCCCCGCAAGTCCAGTTGGCGCCACATCGGCCCCGGCATCGTCGTCGCCGCGACCGGCGTCGGGGCCGGTGACCTCGTCGCGACGCTGATCGCCGGCAGCAACTTCGGCTACACCCTGCTGTGGGCCGCGGTCATCGGCTGCGTCGTCAAGATCAGTCTCGCGGAGGCGTGCGGCCGCTGGCATCTGGCCACCGGCCGCACCCTGTTCGACGGCTGGGCGAGCCTCGGCCGCTGGACGACGTGGTTCTTCGCGGTCTACGTGATCGTGTGGGGCTTCGTCTACGGAGCCGCCGCGATGTCGTCCAGCGCGCTGCCGCTCCAGGCACTGTTCCCCGACGTGTTCCCGGGCGACTGGTCGATCAAGCCGTGGGCGATCCTGTGCGGCCTCGTCGGTCTGGCCTTCGTCTGGTTCAACAAGTACGCGGTCTTCGAGAAGGTCATGACCGTCCTGGTCGGCGTCATGTTCGTCGTGACGGTGTACCTGGCGATCCGGGTCACCCCGAACCTGGCCGACGCGTTCGCGGGCCTGCTCCCGGTCGTGCCCGACGAGAAGGACTCGATCCTCAACACGCTCGGCCTGATCGGCGGCGTCGGCGGCACCATCACCCTGGCCGCGTACGGGTACTGGGTCAACGCGAAGGGCTGGTCGGACACGAGCTGGATGAAGGTGATGCGGCTCGACAACCGCGTCGCCTACATCACCACCGGCATCTTCGTCGTGGCGATGCTCTTCGTCGGCGCCGAGCTCCTGCACTCCTCGAACATCGCGATCTCGTCGGGCGACAAGGGCCTCGTGGACCTGTCGAAGATCCTGGAGGCGGAGTACGGCACGGCGACCGCGAAGCTGTTCCTGGTCGGCTTCTTCGCCACGTCCTTCACCTCGCTCATCGGCGTCTGGCACGGCGTGAGTCTGATGTTCGCGGACTTCGCCGAGCGGTACCGCGGCGCGCGGACCCGGGGCACCGAGGTCCCGCGCGGCGACCGGGAGAAGGGCTGGCCCTTCCGCGCCTACCTCCTGTGGCTGACCTTCCCCCCGATCGTCCTGCTCTTCCAGGGCCAGCCCTTCCGCCTCGTGATCCTCTACGGGGTCCTGGGCGCCGCGTTCATGCCGTTCCTGGCGCTGACCCTGATCTGGCTCCTCAACTCCTCGCGCACGCCCTCGAACTGGCGCAACGGCAAGCTGAGCAACGGCATGCTGGCGATCGCGGGCCTGCTCTTCGTGGTCCTGTGCGTGAAACAGATCTGGGACCAGCCCTGGTCGGAGTTCTTCTGACCGCTCCCGCTAGGGCGTGTCCGCAAAGTCCCGTCGTCGCCCGAAGGGCGGCCGGGCGGCGTCTGGTGCGTGCTCTCGGCGTGCCGGGCGCAAGGCCTCGTACTGGATGTACTTGGCCTTACGCCCGGTGCGGCGAGAGTGCGTGCCAGGCGTCGACCGGCAGACGGGACTTTGCGGACACGGCCTAGTTGCTCCGGGCCATGGCGCGGGCCCGGGCGATGTCCGGATAGCGCACCGTGAACAGGATCGGCAGGGCCACGCACAGCACGGTCAGCACCGTGCGCCCCACGCTGTCGTGCGGCTGCGCGTGCCGCAGCCAGGCCGTGCCGATCCCGCTCACCGTGAAGGAGGCCGCCCACACGGCGCTGATCACGACGTTGACCTTGTGGAACACCGGATTGCCCCACAGCTCCCGCGGCACCTGGGTCCTGGCGATCCCGAGCGTGAACGGCCGCCCCACCCCGAGCGAGCCCCAGGCGACGAGCGCGAACCAGAGCGAGGACCCGGCCGACGCGTAGTGCTCGATGAGAGCGGAGTCCGGGGTGGCGAACGCGGCGACCGCGCACCCGGCGAAGTACAGAGCGGCGCTGACCTCGATCACGAGCGCGTCCCACCCCCGCCCGCCCCTCCGCTGCGCGCCGGCGAGCACGACGGCGAGCGCGAACCCGACGAGCAGCGCCCACCGGACGTCGACCGTGCCGATCAGCAGGCTGACGACGATCAAAGGAAGAAAGCTACGCAGATAGGCCACAGGTTCCCCCGAACAAGAGACGCTCACCGATATTCCAGTTCTGACATGTCAAAGCTAGAACCTCCACTCGCGACATGTCAATACTGGAATGTCGGAGCTATGCTGCCTGGCATGAGCCTTCGACACGCACTCCTCGGCCTGCTCGCGGACGGCCCGGCGAGCGGCTACGACCTGCTCGGCACCTTCCGTACGAGCCTCGAGAACGTCTGGCCCGCCACCCAGAGCCAGATCTACACGGACCTCACCAAGCTCGACGCGGCCGGCCTGATCAGGATCGCGGCGGAGGGCCCGCGCGGCCGCAAGACGTACGAGATCACCGACGAGGGCCGCGCCGAACTGCGCCACTGGCTCCTGGAGACGGCCCCCGAGGGCTACCGCCGCAACGACATCCTGCTCCGCGTCTTCCTCCTCGGCGCGGTCGAACCGGAGGAGGCCCGCGGCTTCCTCCGCACCCGCGCCCATTCCGCCACAACCCGCCTGGCCGCTCTCCGGTCCTTCGACGAGTCGATGGACTGGGGCGGCGACCCCCTGTCGGTCTACGGCCGCCTGACCCTGGAGTGGGGCAAGCGGTTCATGGCGATGCAGGCGGAGTGGGCCGAGTGGGCGGAGAAGGAGGTCGCGGCGCTGGAGGCGACCCGGTGAAGGTGTGGGGCTTGGGCCGCGCCGCCGGGGGAGCGGCGGCGCGGCCCGGTTCCCGGAGATACGCGGCGGTCGCCCGCCGCGTTCACGGACGGCCGGGTCCTCTGGCCGGAGCGCGGGGAGTTGAGGAGGTGGAGGGGGTGGCCGTCGCGGGTCCAAACTGGTCCAGACCAATGGGGATGTCAAGGGCTCGAACGACGCTTCCTCGCCAACCCGGGCCGATCACTGTGTGAACAGTGCGAAGTGGGGTGTTGACGGACGCCCGCGTGGATATGGTGCTCGGACAAGCACACCGCGGCGCAGCGCGGTGTCCGGAGGAGGCCAGGACGACCGGGGGGATTCGCGTGCCGACCGCAATAGCCGTCACCGACCCCGACCTCGTGCTCGGTTCGCCCGACCGGCACACCCCGACCGCCGCCGTGCTCCCCGTGGGCGCCGCCCGGGACGCGTATCCGCTCGACCGCGCGATCGGTGACGTGCACGCCCTGATCGAGGCGCACGGCTATGTGATCGTGCTCTGTCCGGAATCCGCCCCGGACGCGGTCGTCCACCGGCTGCATTCGATCCGTTCCGTGCTCGAGACCGACCGCATGGCGATCCTGCGGCCCGAACTCCCCCCGCTCGGCCTCGCCGTCCTCGCCCTGCAACTGCGCCAGCTCTCCATCTGCGACTTCAGCCCCGGCGTCCTCGCCTCCGCGGGGCGCCTCCTCGCGCACTACGTCCACGCGGGCGCCGTCGTCGGATCCGTCGCCAAGCTGGACCGCGTCCCCGTGTCGCTGCGCGCCCACACCAAGTCCTGGTCGCCGAGCGCCCAGTTCGCCGTCGTCGCCTCCCCGCAACCGCAGGTGCTGCGCGTCACCGGACCCGACACCGTCCCGACCGGCCCCTCCTTCGGCACGCGGCTCTACTACGCGGCCGGGCAGCAGCCCACCGACTGGGTCACCGGCACCCTCGCCGCCGCATGGCGCGTCCAGAGCGCCGTCGAGACGCGGCTGCCCGCCGAGTCTCCGCGCTGGTGGGCCACCGGGAAGCCCGGCAGCCCCGGAAAGATGGTCGAGTTCGCCGCCGCGATCCCCGACATCTCCGTGCTCTACCAGCTGGTCTCCTCCGTGAAGCGCGAGGACTGCCGCTGGTGCGGGCTCGAACTCATCGGGGACCGCTGCGGGTTCTGCTCCGCGCGGCTGTCCGCCGAGGCGCCGCCCGAACCGTACGGCGGGGCCGGGCGGCCCGTGCTCGCGCCGGCCGGAGCCGGTGCGGGGCGGGCGGCGCTGCCGCGCGCCGGGCATTGACCCTCGCCCCGCGTTCCTCCGATTCCGCCCGTCCCCCCTTCAACTCGACTTCAACGAGGTTGTCCGGTCCATGAATTCACGTCAGCGTCGCGGCGTCATCCTCCTGGTCGTCTCGGCCCTGTGCGCCCTCGGCGCGTTCGCCGGGGTCCTCGCGGTGATCCGTGACGTGAACTCCAAGGTGGGGCCGGAGAAGACGGCGTACCGGCTCAAGGCGGACGTGGCGCCGTACAAGGAGCTCACCGCCGACCAGTTCGAGAAGGTCGAGATGCCGGAGCGGTGGCTGTCCGGAACGGCCGTCACCGACCTGCGCACCATCCGCGGCAAGATCGCCGTCACGCAGCTCAAGAAGGGGTCCCTGCTGCAGAGCGACATGGTCGTCGACCGGCCCGAACTCAAGCCGGGGCAGCAGGAGATCGCCATCATGATCGACGCGGAGACCGGCGTCGCGGGGAAGATCGACCCCGGGTCGAAGGTCAACATCTACGCCACCTTCAAGGCCGAGAACGACAAGCAGAAGGACCAGTCGAAGGTCATCGTCGAGAACGCGGAGGTTCTCGACGTGGGCAAGCTGACGCCCATCGACCAGCAGGGGGCGGGGGCCTCCGGCGGGGACCGGAACTCTGTGCGGCGGCAGGGGGAGGCCGTGCCGATCACCTTTGCGCTGGGGGCGGGGGATGCGCAGCGGGTCGCCTACGCGGAGTCGTTCGCCACGCATGTCCGCCTCGCCCGGGTCGCGCCCGGCGGCGACGGCGCCATCGCCCCCGGCGACCGGTCCTACACCCTCGACGAGGACAAGTGATGGCGCGGGGTGGTGTGGTGCGGGGCTCGGCATCGCGCCGCAGGGGCGGAGGATCGTCGCCGGGTGCCGCGCCGTCGTGGTTGCTCGCGCCCCGCGGCGAAGCCGCTGACGGGTACAGCCCCGCGCCCCTTGGGGGGCGCCTTCGTGCAGCCCTGCTCCCACCCACCCGCCCCCTCCGGGGGCGTTCGGCCCGGCGCCTGGCCTCTGCCGGCACCGCTGCCCCGGGTACGTGTTCCGGTCGGCGCCGCCTTGGGCAGTCTGCCGCCTGGGGCGGCACCCCAGCGCCGGGTGCGCGTTTCATCGGGCCTCCGCTACAGCGCCGCCGCCGTAGGGGTCCAGCACCATCGACGAGTGCCGCGCCGTCGTGGCTGGTCGCGCAGTTCCCCGCGCCCCTCGAGGCGCACTGTGTGCGCTCCCGGGGGCGATGGTCGTGCCCCGCGACGGAGTCGCTGAGGGGATTCAGCCCCGCGGGCCTGGAGGCGCACTGTGTGCGCTCCCGGGGGCGACGGCCGTGCGCCGCGACGGAGTCGCTGAGGGGATTCAGCCCCGCGCGCCTGAAGGCGCACTGCTTGTGCTCCCAGGGGCGACGGCCGTGCGCCGCGACGGAGTTGACGGTCGGGTCGTGCAGCGTCGCCCCCCTGGCGGGGCACGTCACTGAAGGGGGTCGGGGATGAGTACCCGGATTCTTGTTGCCGTGGGGGAGCCGGAGGCGGGGCGCGCGCTCATCACGCTGCTCTCCCAGCTGCCCAACACCGAGCCCGCCCCACCCGTCCCCGATTCCACCGCCCTGCTCGACACCCTGGCCCGCCTGGCCGCCGAGTCGATCGACGAGCTCCCCGAGGTCGTCCTCGTACACGAACGGATCGGCCCCGTCCCGGCGCTGGACCTGATCCGCGACCTCGTCCTGCGTTTCCCCGCGGTCGGCGTCGTCCTGGTCACGGCCGACACCAGCCCCGCCCTGCTGACCGCCGCGATGGACTGCGGAGCGCGCGGCATCGTCGCGTTCCCGCTCGGCTACGACGCCCTCGCCGAGCGCGTCCAGGCCGCCGCCTCCTGGTCCTCCGGCATGCGCCGCCACCTCGCCGGAGGCACCGGCACCGGTCACGAACTGCTGCCCGCCACCGGCGCCGGCCGCGTCGTCACCGTCACCGGCGCCAAGGGCGGCGTCGGCACCAGCCTCGTCGCCGTCCAACTGGCCCTGGCCGCCCGCGCCTCCGGCCGCAGCGTCGCGCTGCTCGACCTCGACCTCCAGTCCGGCGACATCGCCTCGTACCTGGACGTCCAGTTCCGCCGCTCGGTCGCCGACCTCGCCGCGATCCACGACATCACCCCGCGCGTCCTCGCCGACGCCGTCTTCACCCACGAGACCGGCATCGACCTCCTCCTCGCCCCCGCCGACGGCGAACGCGGCGAGGAGGTCACGGACCGCGTCGCCCGCCAGGTCGTCCACGCCCTGCGCGCCCGTTACGAGGTCGTGGTCGTCGACTGCGGCACGCAGCTCGGCGCCGCGAACGCCGCCGCGATCGAACTGGCCGACCAGGCCGCCCTCCTGGTCACCCCGGACGTCGTCGCGGTCCGCGCCGCCAAGCGCATGGTGCGCCTCTGGGACCGCCTCCAGATCCGCAAGGCGGAGGAGACGGTCACGGTCGTCAACCGCAACGCCCGCTCCGCCGAGATCCAGGCGACCCTCGTCGAGCGCGTCACGGGCACCCGTACGGCCCGCACCACGATCCCCGCCGCCTACAAGGAACTCCAGGCCGCCGTCGACGCGGGCCGCATGCAGGACCTCGACAACCGTTCCACGGTCAAGCAGGCCATCTGGACTCTCGCCGCCGAGCTCGACCTCGTCGCGAACCCGGCCCCCGAGGCCGCGGGCCGCCGCGGCCGCCGCCGCGCCGACAAGGGCGCGGTCACCCTCGAGTTCGCGGCGATGTTCCCGCTGGTCCTGGTCGTGATGGGCCTGCTCTGGCAGTGCGTCCTGTACGGCTACACGTACTCCCTCGCCGGAAACGCCGCCGACGAGGCCGCCCGAGCGGCGACCGCCGCGTACGCCACCGCCGGCGACGGCCAGGGCGCCTGCGCCGCCGCGGGCCGCGAGCACCTCCCGTCGGCCTGGAACGGCGCGCAGATCGCCTGCACCGACGACGGCACCGTCGTCCACGCCACGGTCCGGGTGGACGTCCCCCTCTTCTTCCCCGGCATCAACCCCGGCTGGAAGGTGACGGGCGAGGCGGGCGCCGCGACAGAGAAAGCCCCGGACCAGTGAAGTCGGCGCGTCCCTGGGGCGCACGAAGTGCGCCTTCAGGGGCGCGGGGCGGTGTCGACCGGCGGCTCCGCCGCGGGGCGCGACCAGCCACGACGCACCGTGAGCCGCCCACGAACAAGCAACCCCCAACGGCGAACAGGCGCCCCCAGGGTGACCGAGGCGTCTCCATGTTGGAGTTCGCGGGCTTCCTCCCCTTCCTCCTGATCATCGGCATGGCCGCGATCCAGCTGGGCCTCGTCGGCTACGGCGCCAACCAGGCCGGCTCAGCGGCCCGCGCCGCCGCCCGCGCCGAATCCCTCGAACCCGGCACCGGCCAGGCCGCCGCGACAGGCAGCACCAGCACCTGGCTGCACCCCCGCGCGGCCATCGCCCCCGGAGACGCCGTCCAGGCCACCGTCACCGTCCACGTCCCCGCGATCATCCCCCTCTTCGACGGCTGGGACCTGCACCGCACCGCGACCATGCCCAACGACAGGACCGACAGGACCGACAGGAGCGAACCATGAGCCTGCGTTCCCGCGTGGCGGCCACCCAGCCCCAGGGCACCGCCCCCGGCACGGACCCGTCCCGCGACGACAGCCTGGTCGCCGTCTACCGCGCCAAGCTCCTCGAAGAGATCGACCTCGCCGAGATGTCGTCCCTCCAGGCCGCGGACCGCCGCCTGCGCCTGGAGCGCGTCCTGGGCCACATCATCAGCCGCGAGGGCCCCGTCCTCAGCTCCACGGAGCGCACGCAGCTGATCCGCCGCGTCGTCGACGAGGCACTCGGCCTCGGCATCCTCGAACCCCTCCTCGCGGACGCCTCCGTCACCGAGATCATGGTCAACGGCCCCGACTCGATCTTCGTGGAGCGAGCCGGCCGCGTCGAACAGCTCCCCCTGCGCTTCGCCTCCGCCGAGCAGCTCATGCAGACGATCGAGCGCATCGTGTCGACCGTGAACCGCCGCGTCGACGAGTCGAACCCGATGGTCGACGCCCGCCTCCCCACCGGCGAGCGCGTCAACGTGATCATCCCGCCGCTCGCCCTGACCGGCGCCACCCTCACGATCCGCCGCTTCCCGCGCGCCTACAGCCTCACCGAACTCATCGAACTCGGCTCCCTCGACGAGCACATGCTGATGCTGCTCGCGGCCTGCGTCCGCGCCCGCTTCAACATCATCGTCAGCGGCGGCACCGGCTCGGGAAAGACGACGCTCCTCAACGCGCTCTCCGCGCTGATCCCGCCCCACGAGCGCATCATCACCATCGAGGACTCGGCCGAGCTCCAGCTCCAGCAGGACCACGTGATCCGCCTGGAGTCCCGGCCGCCGAACGTCGAGGGTAAGGGCCAGGTCACCATCCGCGACCTCGTCCGCAACAGCCTGCGCATGCGCCCCGACCGCATCATCGTCGGCGAGGTCCGCGGCGGCGAGACGCTCGACATGCTCCAGGCGATGTCGACGGGCCACGACGGCTCCCTCGCCACCGTCCACGCCAACACCGCCGAGGACGCCCTCACCCGCCTCCAGACCCTCGGCTCGATGTCGGAGGTCGACGTCCCCTTCGAGGCCCTGCGCGACCAGATCAACTCGGCCGTCGACGTCATCGTCCAGCTGACCCGGCACGCCGACGGCTCCCGCCGCATCACCGAGATCGCCCTGCTCGTCTCGCACGGCCGCGAACAGTTCACCATCAACACGGTCACCCGCTTCGCCGCCCAGCCCTTCGTCCCGACCGGCCTCGGCCCCGATGCCACCGGCCAGGACCGGCGCGTCCACGGCTTCTACGAGCATCTGCCCCTGCCGCGCCGGGTCGCCGACCGCCTGTACGTGGCGGGGGAGTCCGTCCCGCCCGGCTTCGGGGTCGTCGAGGTCGCCGACGTACGCAACACCCGGGAGGCCACCGGATGACCGCGCCCGCCGCCCTCGGACCCACCCTCGTATCCGCCCCCGCATCCGCCCGTGCCGAAGAAGCCAAGGAAGAAGGTGACCAGTGACGAACCCGGCCCTCATCGCCCTCGGCGCGACCGTCCTCGCCTGCGTGGTCGCCGTCGCGGGCGCCCACGTCTACGCCTCCGGACGCGCCCAGCGCCGCGCCCTGGAGGACCGCCTGGACACCTACGCGTCCGGCGCCTCCGCCCTCCCTTCCGGCGCCCGCACCCGCCGCTTCACCGGGATCGACCGCCGGCTGCGCCGCACCCGCCTGGGCCGCGCCGTCCACCTGCGGCTGTCCACGACCGGCCTCGACCTGACCCCGGGCGAGTTCCTCGTCTACGTCACCGCGGTCGTCGCCGCCCTGTGGATCCTCGCGGCGACCACCCTCGCCCCGTTCTTCGGCCCGATCGCCGGAGCGGTCGCGATCTGGGCGGCGGTCATCTTCCTCAACTGGCAGCGGCAGAAGCGCATCGAGGCGTTCATCAACCAGCTCCCCGACGTCGCCCGCCTCCTCGCCAACGCCACCGCCGCCGGACTCGCCCTGCGCACGGCTCTCGCGATGGCGGCCGAGGAGCTCGAGGCCCCGGCCGGTGAGGAACTCTCGCGCGTATCGGACCAGTTGGCGCTCGGCCGTTCCGTCGAGGACACCCTCGACGAGCTCGCCGCCCGCCTCCCCTCCCGCGAACTGATCGTCCTCGTCACCACCCTCGTCCTGTCCAACAAGGCGGGCGGCTCGGTCGTCTCCTCCCTCCGCAACCTCACGCAGACCCTGGAAGACCGCAAGGAGACCCGGCGCGAGATCCGCACGATGCTCTCCGAGGTCAACGCCACCGCGTTCACGGTCCCGCTCCTCGGCCTCGGCTCCCTCCTCCTGATCAACTCCTCGAACGAGGGCGCCCTCGCCCGGGTGACCGGCTCCGGAATCGGCCAGACCCTGATCCTGCTCTCCCTCGGCCTCTACGCCGTCGGCTTCTTCGTCATCCGCCGCCTCGGAAAGATCGAGGTCTGACGTGCCCGCACTGTCCTCCCCCGTCATGGGCCTGCTGATCGCCCTCGTCGCGGGCCTCGCCGTCCTCGGCATCCTCACCGGCATCCGCATGTACCGGGCCGAGGCCAAGGTCCCCAGCGACCTCGCCCTCGCCCTCGAAGTCGGCGCCACCCGCGTCTCGGCGGCGGGTTCCGCCGTCGACCGCCTCGGCATGCGCTTCGCCCCCCTGGTCCTCCGCCTGATGGGCCCGCGCCGCGTCGACGCCAAGCGCCGCCGCATCGACATGGCCGGCAACCCCGGCGGCCTCACCATCGACCGCTACGCCGCCCGCCGCGCCGTCTACGGCGCCTTCGGCGTCCTGATGGCCCTGGTCTTCCTGAAGAACGGCAACCTGCTCCTCGCCCTCCTCACCCTCGCCTTCGGCGCCCTCGCCGCCGACGCCCTCATCTGGCAGGCGACCCGGGAGCGCAAGGAAGTCATCGACCGCACCCTCCCCGACTTCCTCGACGTCCTCGCCGTCGTCGTCTCGGCGGGTCTCGGTTTCCGCCAGGCCCTGGACCGCGTGGCCGAGAAGTACGAGGGCCCCTGGGCGGACGAACTCCGCATCACGCTCCGCCAGATGGACATGGGCGTCCCGCGCCGCCAGGCCTTCGACGAGCTGCGCCGCCGCAACTCCTCCGAGCAGGTCGCCCAGTTCGTCTCCGCGCTCCAGCAGGGCGAGGAGCTGGGTTCCCCGATCGCCGACACCCTCATCCAACTGGCCACGGACATGCGCCGCACCGACGCCCAGAACTCCCGGCGCCGCGCCGCGAAGACGATCCCGAAGGCCACGATGGTCACCCTCGTCTTCATGCTCCCCGCGACGATGATCCTGATCGCGACGGGCATGTTCCTCGGTTCGGGCTCCAGCTTCGGCTCGATCCTCGGGCGCTGATCACCGATGACGCCCAGGGCAACAGGACGACAACTTCCGGCCAAGGCCTGCCCTGTAATTGCCGAAACCGTGTGCACACGGTCGCCTTTCACGTACGTTGCGTGTGTTGTTCTGGATGCCGGGGAGTACGGCGCGGAAGGGGGATCCCGTGATCAAGGACCGAGTGCTCGGGGCGTGGGTGACGTGGACGAACTCTTTGGGGGAGCGGGTCCGGGGAGCACGGAAGGATTCCGGCGCCGGGTTCGTGGAGTACGCGGGCCTGATGATTCTGATCGCCGGGATCTTCACGCTGATCGACCAGCTGGGCCTGGACGGATTGATCTCGAACGCGATCGGCAATGCGGTGAACGACGTCATTGGTGGCTGACGCTTCGAGAGTGCCGGAGTGACAGGGGCTCGACGCTTCCCATCTACATTTGGCTGACCGGGATCCTCCTTTTTGTGGCGTTCGCCTTCTTCGCATTTGCGCAAGCTGCTTCGGCTCGCAACGGCGCTCAATCAGCGGCGGACGCAGCGGCACTGGCCGCCACACAGTCCGCGCGGGATGAGTTGATGGGCAAGCTGGAGCAGGCCCTCGACGGCGAGGCCGACGATTGGCTGGACTGGCTCACGGGCGACGGGTTCGACGGTACGGACGCCGAGGCGGCCGCGAGCGCGCTGGCAGCCGCGAACGATGCCGACGTGATCGGCGGCCCGGCGCTCACTGAGGTCAACGGCTACCCGGGCTACTCGGTCGAGATCGAGACGCGCTACACGGTCGGCGACACGATCATTCCCGGCACCGAGAACCAGAAGGCGAAGGCGCATGCGACGGCTGTGATCGAGCCCCGCTGCGACATCCCGCCGGACGCCGACCCGAAGAAGCCGGTTCAACTCGTCTGCGACGGTGAGGACATCGAGATCGACCCCGATGACTTCGATCCGGCCGATCTGCCCGACGCGTCGGACCTGTTCTCCGTCCACCTGGCCGACTGACACCCGAACGAACAGAGAGGGAAGCCGCAGCGATGAATCTTCGGCGCACTACGACAACCCGCCGGGCGCTTGCTGCGGTGGCGCTCACCACGGGACTGGCACTCGGCACACTCGGATGTGGTGGGGGCGACGACGACAAGCCGAACGCTGAGAAGCCAGCAGCCTCGGCACCGAAGAGCACTCAGGGCGGCGATTCAGCGCAGTCCCCGAGCGCGACTCCCGACAAGGTCCTGGCCGAGTCCAAGGACGGCGACATCACCGTCACCGTCAACGCGGCAAAGCGGGACGGGGGCGGCTACGTCACCGTTTCCGGCACGGTGCGCAACGACGGGGCCAACGCCTGGCTGGGCGAGAACTGGCGCAGCGACGAGCAGGAGCTGCGAAAGAACGGTGGCTCATTGGCTGGTGCCAGCCTGGTCGACGAAGCGGGCAAGAAGAAGTACCTCATCCTCCGCGACACGCAGGGCCGCTGCCTGTGCACCAAGTTCAACGGTCAGATCCGCTCGGGCGAGTCGGCGTCCTGGTACGCCCAATTCCCCGCACCCCCCGAGGGCACGAACTCGGTCACCTTCCAGGTCGGCGCCATGCCCCCCGCCGCGATCGAGATCAGCGAGGGCGAATGATGAGCCCGAGCCGGATCGGACCGCACCGGCGCCTGGCCGCCGCGGCCGCGCTGACCGCCGCCACCGCCCTCCTGGCCACCGGCACCGCCACGGGTACGGCCCACGCCGATGACGAGCCGGGCGGCGCCTCCGCCCCGCCGGGCAGCACGAGCACGAGCCCACCCCCGCAGGTGGACGCCAACAGCCCCGGCCTGAAGCTGGCGGACGGTGCCACCCTGGCCCCCGCCAAGGTGCTGGACATCAAGTCCGTCGTGGAGGACCTGTCCGGCGACGAGCGGCGGACGGACACCAACGAGGACGTGACGTTCGCGCTCCAGGCGGAGGTCCTGTTCCCGAAGGACAGCGCGAAGCTGAACCCGCACGCGAAGTCCCGTATCCAGGCGATCGCGGACGAGATCAACACCCAGAAGGCCGGCACGGTCAGAGTCTTCGGCTTCACGGACAACCTGGGCTCGTACGCCCACGGCCTCAAGCTGTCCAAGCAGCGAGCGGAGGCGGTCCACGACGCCCTCCAGACGGCGCTCGGCGCGAACGGCGGCGACCTCACCTTCCAGGTGCGGGGCTACAGCGAGGACTACCCGATCGCGGACAACGGCACGGAAGAGGGCCGCAAGAAGAACCGCCGCGTGGAGGTCTCGTTCCCGAAGAGCGGGTGAGCCCCGGGCGGACCGGGACGACTCATTCCCCGACGCGGTGCCGTGCCTGGTACCGCGTCGTCTTCGCGCGGTTCCCGCACCCTTCCATGGAGCACCAGCGCCGCCGCCCGTTCTTGCTGACGTCGTGGAACCAGAGCACGCAGACCTCGTTGGCGCACTTGCGGACGCGCTCGGGGCGTTCGCCGAGCAGCCGGACGTAGTCGGCGGCCGCGCGCCAGGCGGGCTCCCACTCGGGGGAGTCCAGTACGAGCCGTTCGGCGGGCCGGCCGTCCTCGTCCAGGAGGGGCCGCCGCGCCCCGTGCCGGAGGACGTCGTTCAGCGGGCCGGAGTCCCCGGCGAGGGCAGCCCGCAGTGCCGTGCGGGCAAGGAGCAACGGCTCCAGAGCCTGCGACGTGCGCGGCGTCAGCCCGTGTTCGGCGAGCCAGCCGTCCAGAGCGCCCGGTTCCTCGAAGAGGTCGAAGGGCTGCCCCTGGTCGACCCATGCGGTGTTGACCAGGTCCAATGCCAGCGGTTCACCCGTGAGCGGTCTCTGCATGACCCCATCCTAACCAAGCTCAACCGTTAAAAGCCCGTTGACCGGTTGGCGGAGTGCGGGCTACTGTCGCCCTGCCGCGGTTCAACCGGCAAAACCGATTTAGATGGTTGGAATCTGATCATGGAGATCCGCAACCGCACCGCCCGCATCGACGGCCTCGACGTCTTCTACCGGGAGGCCGGTGACCCCGCCGCCCCCACCCTGGTGCTCCTGCACGGTTTCCCGACCTCGTCCGTCGGCTACCGGCCGCTCATGGCCGAGCTGGCCGACGAGTTCCACCTGATCGCCCCCGACTACCCGGGATTCGGCCTGAGTTCGGCCCCCGACCCCGCGTCCTGGCCGTACACCTTCGACCACCTCACCGACATCGTCGACGCCCTCCTCGAACAGCTCGGCGTCCAGCGCTACGCCCTCTACGTCCACGACTACGGCGCCCCCGTCGGCTTCCGCCTCGCCCTGCGCCACCCCGAGCGCGTCACCGGCTTCGTGACCCAGAACGGCAACGCGTACGAGGACGGGTTCACGCCCTTCTGGAAGGACATCCGCGCCTACTGGGCCGAGCCCGCGAACGCCGACCGCCGGGACGCGCTGCGCGCCCTGCTCACCCGCGACGCCACCCACTGGCAGTACACCCACGGCGTCCCCGACCCCACGCTCGTCGACCCGGCCCTCGAAGTGCACGACCAGGCCCTCCTCGACCGCCCCGGCAACCAGGAGATCCAGCTCGACCTGTTCCTCGACTACGGCACCAACCCGGGCCAGTACCCGCAGTGGCAGGAGTACCTGCGCGTGCACCAGCCGCCGCTGCTCGCCGCGTGGGGCCGGGGCGACGACATCTTCGGCCCGGACGGCGCCCGAGCCTTCACCCGCGACCTGAAGAACGCCCGCGTCCACCTCCTCGACGCCGGCCACTTCCCGCTCACCACCCGCCTGAAGCAGAGCGCGGGCCTCATCCGCGACTTCCTGCGCGGCCTGTCCGACTGAAACGCCGAACCGAACCACCGCCCCCGGAAAAGGGGTTGTGGCCGGGCCGCGCCGTCACGTAGAAAGATCGACGACGCGGCCCGCACGGCCGAACGCGAAGCACGAGGAGGGATAAGCGATGGACGTCTCGACCCGCACGATCATCGCGCTCACGTCCTTCCGGGGCACCGCCCAGCACGTCTGAGTCAGACGGCACACCAGCTGGAACCCCGGTACGGACAGGCGCCTTTCACGGAGTGTGCCTTGACCGAGTTTCAGCACGACCCTGCCCTGACCCTGCGCCCGATCACCGGCGCCGACGAGCTCGACCTCTTCACCCGCTTCCCCTACGTCATCAACCACGAGCTGGCCGACGACCTCACCGAGGGCCGCCGCCGGCCCGAGTGGATGTGGGTCGCCCTGCGCGGTGACCGTCTTCTGGCCCGCCTCGCCTGGTGGAGCCGCCCGGACGGCGACGCCCCGCAACTGCTCGACATCCTCGACCTCGACGACAGCCTCCCCGAGGCCGAACGTCTCGACATCGGCGAACGCCTCCTGCGCACCGCCACCGCCGCGACGCTCACCCCCGGCTCCACGCACCCCGAGTACGGCCGCTTCATCCCGCCGGACTGGCGCGAGGACCCGGCCGCCCGCCGAGCCGTCGAGGACCGCATGACGGTCGCCGAACGCACGGGAGCCCAGCTCTTCGTCGAACGGCTCCGCCTCGAATGGAAGCCGGGCACGGAGATCGCCCCGCCCGGCGACCGCCTCACGTTCCGCCCGCTCAAGAACCCCGACGACCCCGCCGAACTCATCGACCTGATGACCGCCGTCCTCGACGGCACCCTCGACGCGCACGGCCGCGACGACCTCACCCGGATGTCACCGCGCGAGGCGGCCACCGCGCACTACGAGGAGGAGTTCGCCCACTACTCCAGTCCCCGTGACTGGTGGCGGATCGCCGAACTCCCGGACGGCGAACCCGTCGGCTTCGTCATCCCCGCCCACAACGGCTACAACGCCACGATCGCCTACATCGCCGTCCTGCCCGCCCATCGCGGCCGGGGCTACATCGACGAGCTGCTCGCCGAGGGCACGCGGGTCCTCGCAGAGCAGGACGTCCCGCGCGTCCGTGCCGCGACCGATCTCGGCAACGTGCCAATGGCCGCCGCGTTCCGTCGCGCCGGGTACGTCAATTTCGAGCGGGCGATCAATATGACCTGGGCTTCAGCTGTCCTGAGCTGAGTCTTCCTCGGTCTCTGGGTAAGCGATGAAGGTGCCCTTCGAGGGGAGCGTCACCGCGATTCCGCGCTCGCGGAGCTCCTTCATCGCGCGCCGAATGGTCAGGAAGGCGACGCCGTACTCCTCGGCCATCTCGCGCTCTCCGGGCAGGCGCGAGCCCGGCCTCAGTGTGCCGTCGGCGACCTGACCGGCAATGTGGTCGGCGACCTGCATGTAGATGTAGGCGATCTTGTTCGGGTCGATAGGCGGGTGGTTCCGCCCCGAGTTTCCTGCCATTCGAACAACGTACGACATCGTTGACCTGCGTGTATATCGAAGAAGCGTCATGCCGCTATGCATAGATATGCACGTGTACTACCGTGGCACGAAGAGACCCCGGCGACGGCTGCAACCGTCCCGGGGCATGGCCAACGCTTACCTGTAGGAGCGTCAGCGTGTTCGACCTTACCCTCAGGGCCCTCGCATGGGTCCTACGCCTCATCCTGCCCGCACCCGCCGGACGGCACCGCGCAACCACCGTCACCGCCCCGCCGACACCACCGCCCCCGTACCGCCACACCGAACGGCTCGACGGCGCCGCGCACCCGCTGGTCCGCCCGTACGTCCTGACGCCGACCGAGCGCCGCCGTCAACGAGAACGGCGGCGCGCGCTGTATCTGGCCACGATCGGGATCGACGTGGGCCCGCGCCTGGAGCTGATCCACGGGGGCACCCGATGAGCGAGCCCCGCCGCCCGGTACGGATGTGTGCCCGCTGCGAGCGGCTCACGTCCGACCCCGTACTGGTCCACGAGGTGTTCGCGCCGACGGGCCCCGGATTCAACGTGTACGCGTGCCCGGACTGCGCGCGGCACTACCCGCCCCTGATCGACCCCCTGGAACTGCTGCCGCCCGCGCCGTAGTCAGGCCGAGGGCCAGAGTTCGGTGCTGTGGCCGGCGACGAGGGAGCCGATGCGGTCGAGGGCCTCGGCGGCGGGCAGCGGATCGAGCCGCCGCCCGTCGCGCAGCCGCAGCGCGACCTGCCCGGCATCGGCCTCCTTCGCGCCGACGACCGCCTGGTACGGGACGAGCCGGGCGTTCCGGATCCGGGCGCCCAGGCTCCCGAGCTCGGGCCCGGCGACCTCCACCCGGAGCCCGCGCTCGGCACGGCACCGTTCCGCGAACGCCTCCGCGTAGGCGAACTCGCCCTCGGAGACGGGCAGAACGACGATCTGGCTCGGCGCCATCCACGCCGGGAAAGCGCCCCCGTGCACATCCACGAGATGCGCGACGGCGCGCTCCACGCTGCCGATGATGCTGCGGTGGACCATGACGGGCCGGTGCCGGGCGCCGTCCGGTCCCACGTAGCGCAGGTCGAACTGCTCGGGCTGGTGGAAGTCGACCTGCACGGTGGACAGGGTCGACTCCCGCCCCGCCCGGTCCTCGACCTGCACGTCGATCTTCGGCCCGTAGAACGCGGCCTCGCCCTCCTCGGCCTCGTACGCCACCCCCGACCGCTCCAGCACGCTCTTCAGCAACGCGGTGGCCCGCTCCCACTTCTCGGGAGCGGCCACGTACTTGCCCCCAGCACCCGGAAGCGACAGCCGGTACCGCACCGCGCTGATCCCGAGCGCGGCGTAAGCCTCCCTGATCATCTCCAGCGCGCCCCGAGCCTCGTCCTCCACCTGCTCCAGGGTGCAGAAGATGTGCGCGTCGTTGAGGTGAATGGCCCGCACCCGGTTCAGCCCGCCCAGCACACCGGACAGCTCGGCCCGGTACATGGCCCCCAACTCGGCCATCCGCAAAGGCAGTTCCCGATAGCTGTGCGCCCGGCTCCGGTACATCACCGCGTGATGCGGACACAGACTCGGCCGCATCACGAACTCCTCCCCGCCCACCTCCATGGGCGGAAACATGTCCTCGCTGTAGTGATCCCAGTGCCCCGAGATCTCGTACAGCTCCCGTTTGCCGAGCACCGGCGAATACACGTGGCGGTACCCCGCCCGCCGCTCGGCCTCCCGCACGTACTCCTCCAGCGCGTGCCGCACGACGGCCCCGTCGGGCAGCCAGTACGGCAGCCCGGCCCCGATCAACGGATCGGTCCCGAACAACCCCAGCTCACGCCCGCTCTTCCGCTGCTCCACGACGTTCCCCTCACTTCACTCGGTTGAGGAACGAGCACCCGGAGCGTCGGCGACAGCGCAACAAAAAAGAGCCCGGGCACTCGCCCCGGGCTCAGACCATCGATCACACACCAGTCAGCACACCGGGACACTCTCCGGCGTCGTCGTCACGAAGAACTCGCTGCGCTGACTCATACCGCGACCGTAACAGCCCCCCGTTTCACCGGCACGTCCTTTTCGTCTGCGGCCCCTCCCGCTGACGACACGTGCCGGCAGGGCCGCCAGGTACGTCCTTCTACGCCTTCTTGCGCCAGACCGTCAGATCCGCCGTCACGAACGCGATGTCCGGCATCGCCGTCGACTTCGTCTGCAACACCAGCACCCCGACATCCCCCGAGCGATGCTTCACGCAGATCTCCGTACCGTTGGCCGACGCCGCCAGCGGGAGGACATGGGTCTTGCTGCGCGCCAGCATCACGTCGCACATGTCCCGCGTCGCCGCGCCCGGCTTGGCGAAACTCTGGACGAACACGCTCGTGTCGCTCTTCAGCTCGCAGCCCGTGTTGTCGGTGCAGCTGAACCGGATGTCGCCCTTCGCCGTCTTCAGCTGCGCCGGCTCCTTGTGGATGTTCACCGAGTTCTTCGCGTCCAGCCACACCTGGGGGTAAGCCTCCCCCTGGGCGAACGACGTACGCGGCGCCTCGTCCTTCGTCAGCGGAGAGCCCGTCCTGTCGGCCGAACCCGAACCCGAACCCGAACCCGAACTCGGTGTCGTGGGGGAGGGGGACTTGGACGCCGACGCGCTCGGGCCCGCTCCCGCTCCCTTACCCGTCCCGGACCGTGCCCCGTCGTCCCGCGTCCCGTCCATCACCTGCCACGCCAGCACCGACACCACCAGCACCCCGGCTGTCACCAGCGCCGACGCCACGAGCGCCGTACGCCGCTTCGGCTCCTGTCGCGCCGGCAAGGTCGCCGGATCCGGCATCACCAGCGGCGCCTGCGCCGTCAACGGCCACGTCTGCGCCGGATCCGCCGCACCCGGCACCGGCACCGGCGCAGGCCCCGGCACCGTCGGCTCGGGCCCCGTGACCTCCGTCCACGCCACCGGCTCCGGCTCCGACCCCAGCCGCTCCCGGCACCACGCCACGACCTCCGCCAGATCCGCGCGCTCCGCCGGATCCGCCGCCAGGCACCGCGCCAGGATCGGCCGCACCTCCTCCGGCAGCCGCTCCAGATCAGGGGCATCGTGCACGATCCGGTACAGCACGCTCGCCGCGGGACCGCTCCCGTACAAGGGCTCGCCCAGCGCCGCGAACGCCACCGTCTGTCCCAGCGAGAACACGTCCGTCGCCGCCGTCACCCCGTCCGACCCGGCCGCCTGCTCCGGCGCCATGTACTGCGGCGTACCGATCGCGGCGCCCGTCACCGTGTACGAGGTCAGATCGGCGGCCAGCGAGATGCCGAAGTCGATGACGCGAGGACCGTCGGAGGCGAGCAGCACGTTCGACGGCTTCAGGTCCCGGTGCACGATCCCCGCCGCGTGCACCGCCTGCAACGCCTCCGCGACCCCCGCCATCAGCCACAGCACCGCGGGCACCGGCAACGGCCCGCGCCGCGCCACCGCCTCCGCGAGCGAGGGGCCGGGGACGTACAGCGTGGCCAGCCACGGCGGCGTACCGTCCGCGTCACCGTCGATCAGCTCGGCCGTGTACGCCCCGCGCACCCGCCGCGCCGCCTCCATCTCCCGCCCGAACCGCCTCCGGAAGTCCGGCTCGTCCGCCAGCTCCGGCCGCACCACCTTCACGGCGACCGGACGTCCGCCCCGCGTGTGCGACAGATAGACCCGGCCCATGCCGCCGGCCCCGAGCCGTGCCACCAGCCGGTATCCGCCCACGACCTGCGGATCGTCCGCCTGCAACGGACCGAACACCGTTCTCGTGTTGTCTCGCGCACCGAGCCCCATGAACCGCCGCCCCCTGACCTTCCGCTTCCTGATCCCACCCCTGGGGAACCGGCCGGCGGCCGGTTCGCGTCCAGCAGCCTATGCCGGGGCGTGCGCGCGCGTACCGGCGGTGTGGACGGGACGTGACGGAGCTGTGTGCGCTTGCGGCACCGGGATTGCCCTCTGTGCCGCTTTGTGGAGATCATGATCATTCCATCTGCCGCGCCAGGCGGACGAGTTGACGGGTACAGGCGAATACGGGGGAACATCATGGCCGCCTCGGGCGACGGCTACCAGGTCCGGCATGCCGGCATGAAGAGCCAGGCGAAGGAGCTCGACCACGCCGGCGACGACGCCGGAGCCATCCGGCAGCTCCTCGCCGGAACCCCCTGCTACAGCCAGGACGCGCTGGGCGGCGACGACATGGGCCCCGCCTTCAGCGCCTACTCCAGCGCCTGGACCGCCGAGTCCCGGACCATCGAGGACGCCCTCCACGAACTCGCCGACAAGGTCCGCGGAGCCAAGGGCGCCTACGGCGGCGCCGACGGCCTCGTCCGCACCCAGGCCCAGAAGGTCCAGGTCGGCACGAATCCCACCCCCGGCGCCCCGCCCATCGGCACCAACCCGGTCCACGGCACCAACCCCGTACGGGACACGGCCCCCGTCACCACCGGCCCCGCCTACGCCGAGCGGCCCTCGGCCCTCACCGACTACTGACAGGGCGGAGTGCCTCGACCGTGACCACCGAATCCACCACCGCCCGCCGCGACCGCCTCGACGGCCTGCGCGACCGCATCGCCTCCGCCGACAGCAAGAACGACCTCATCGACGCCATCGACGACGCGCTCGGTGTCGCCGCGCCCCAGGGCGACCCCGCCCTCATCGAATCCCTCGGCAAGCGCTACAAGGGCCAGGCCGACGACGCCATGAAGGTCCACGACCGCGCCGACACCGTCAGCCGCAAGGGCCTGCCCGACGTGTGGGTCGGCGACACCAGCGTCCTCGCCCAGGACGCCGTCGACGCCACCGCCCGCGCCGCCGACCAGATGGCCGAGGCCCTGCGCGGCGGCGGCAACGCCCTCATCCTCTTCTCCGACCTCCTCGAGACGGCACAGACCAAGGACAGCGGCGGCCGCACTAAACTGCGCAACGCCCGCGCCCAGCTCGGCGACAAGGACGGCTTCTTCGACGACTGGCACGAGGACGACGGCGAGGAGGCCACCCGCAAGGCGGCCCGCACCCTCGCCGGCCACGGCATCGACGAGGTCGCCGGCGCCGCCTCCGACGCCGACGACGCGGCCCGCCGCTGCGCCCGCGACCTCAACAAGTACGCCTCCGAGGCACGCGCCGGGAAAATGGGCACCGACGAACTGTCCGCCGTCGACCGCATCGCCCTCGCCGACACCTCCAACATCGGCGGCGACCCCGAGCTCAACGAGATCCTCACCGCCAACGACCTCGAACGCTCCGGCCGCGCCATGGAGAACCTCTCACCCGCCGACCGCGCCCGCATGGAACGCCTCCTCGCCGACGCCGGCACCCCGCAGGAAAAGGCGTACCTGATGAAGGCACTCGCCTCCGGCTACTCGGTCGACGAGGTCGAGGAATTCGGCGGCAAGATCCACAACAAGGACGAGGAATGGCTGCGCGAACACCTCGCGCCCGTCAGCACCAACTCCTCGACGGGCCAGGAGGCCCAGACCTTCGGCCAGGAGAACTGGTCCCAGGACGGCAACACCTGCGTCCCGTCGTCCACCGTCACCGCCCGCGCCATGGTCGACCCCGTCTACGCCCTGGAACTGACCGGCGGCCCCGACGGCCAGGACGACAGCGACGCCCACTTCCGCGAGCGCCTGACCGACGAACAGATGCGGCTCCACGAAGAGGGCGACGGCTCCAACGAAGGCTGGTGGTGGGACCGTCAGCCCGCCGGCATGGACTCCGACGGCCAGGTCGACATCTCCAACAAGGAACTGAGCCCCCACACCGGCGACGCCTACGAGTCCCACGACATGGACAGCGAGAACGACCGCCGCGACGTCCTGCCCGACATCGAGGAGTCCGTCGCCGACGGCAAGCCCGTCCCCATCAACATCGAGGGCGAGGACGACGGAGACTGGGTCGGCCACGGCGTGATGATCGTCGGCCAGGAGGGTGACATGCTCCAGGTCTACAACCCCTGGGGCACCACGACCTGGGTCAGCGAGGACGACTTCATCAAGGGCGACTTCAGCGCCGTCACCGACGACCGCTTCAACAAGGACAACAACGGCGACGTGAACCGCGTCTACATCGACCAGGACTGATCCGTGCGCACAAGACCCCTCCTCTTCCTCCCCGCCCTGGCCCTCACCCTCGCCCTCACCGGCTGCGGCGGCTCCTCCGCCGCGTCGTACGGCACGGGGGAGCGGTCCATCAGCGTCGACGCGGGCGAGACCTTCACCCTGGAGGTCCCCGCCAGCTCCGCGATGGGCGAGAACTGGTACCTCGCCGACCCCGAGCCGGACACCGCGGTCCTCGACTACGAGGGCCGCCGGGACGACAACGACGCCGGCGAGGACGGCACCCAGTACTTCGACTTCACCGCCTCCCACAAGGGCAGGACCACCGTGAAACTGGTCCACTGCCCCAACGGCTTCTGCCACAGCGCGGCCGAGGCCACCGCCGAACCCGCCTCATCGGCCGCCCCCAACGCAGGCCCCGTCCCCACGGCCACGGGCACCCCCCAGACCCGCATCGAGTACTTCGAGTACGAGATCACCGTCCGCTGAGCGCGCGAACCGAGGTCCACCGCATGTCTTCCACGCCCACGCCCCCGTCCCGCACCGACGACCAGGTGCTCGCCGAGACGGACATCGGCGCGCTGCTCCGCTACGGGCTCACCCGGCAGGAGTTCCGTACCGCGCTGTTCGGGGACGGGGCGATCGCCGGGGCCGTCACGCTCGACCGGCTCGGGGTGCGGCCCCGGTCCGTGGCCTACGTCGGCAAGATCGTGCGGGCGGGCGGGCTGCGGTACGCGGCGGAGTTGGCCGAGCCGCTTCCCTCGCCGGAGGCGTCCGCCCTGCTGCGCACGTGGCTGGAGGAGGCGGCGCGGGTCGCCGGGGACGCACCGGACGCCGAGAAGGCGGCGGCCCGCTGGCTGCACGCCGTCGCCGAACTCATCGGCATGCGCCGCTCGTCCCGCGGCGCCGACGCCTAGAGCTTCACCGGGAGCGTGTCGACGCCGTAGACGATCGACAGCTTGCGGAACTCCAGCTCCGCGGACGGGACCGCGAGGCGCAACTCCGGGAAGCGGCGCACGAGTTGGGGGAACGCGGCCCGCAGTTCCATCTTGCCGAGCTCCGCGCCGATGCAGCGGTGGATGCCGTAGCCGAACGCCAGGTGCGAGGCGGCCGGCGGGCGCGCGGGCAGGAAGGCGTCCATGTCGTCGCCGAGACGCGGGTCCCGGTCGGCTGCGCTGAGCGACACGATGACGATGTCGCCGCCCGAGATCCGTACCCCGCCGATCTCCGTGTCCTCACGGGCGAAGCGCGGGAACGCCGTCTGCACGACCGTCAGATGCCGCAGCAGCTCGTCCACGAACGGCGCCGCGACCGTCGCCGGGTCCTCGGCCTCCCGGATCGCCTCGAAGTGCGTCCGGTCCTCCATCATGATCAGCGTGCCGAGCGCGAGCATGCTCGCCGTCGTCTCCAGGCCGCCGGTCAGGACGCCGTCCGCGAGGCCGGTCAGCTCCTCGTCCGTGATGTTGTCGCCGTGCTCGCGCACCAGCATGCCGAGCAGACCCTCGCCCGGATTGCGGCGCTGCTCGGCGACGACGCCGCGCAGATAGTCGAGCGAGGCCGACACCGCGCCGAACGACGCCCCGGCGCCGCCCAGCACGTCGAAGCGGGCCACCGAGAACTGCTGGAACGCGTCCCGCTCCTCGTACGGCACCCCCAGCAGTTCGCAGATCACGAGCGCCGGCACCGGCATCGCGAAGTGCTCGACGAGATCCGCCGTGCCGTCCGGCGACTCCGCGACCGCCTTCTCCAGCTGCGCGAGCTGCTCCTCCACGATCGCGTGGATGCGCGGGGTCAGCCGCGACAGCCGGCGCATCGTGAACTCGGGGGTCAGCAGGCGGCGCAGCCGCGTGTGGTCCGGCGGGTCGCAGAACCCGAGCCCGCCCGGGTTCTGATCGGCCCCGGCACCGCCCACGCCCACCAGATGCCGGAAGTCGTTGCTGAACGCCTTGGCGTCGCCGAGGACTTCCTTCGCCTCGTCGTAGCCGGAGACGAGCCACACCGTCATGCCGGGGATGGGCAGCTTGCTGACGGGCTCACGGTCGCGCAGCGCGCCGATCTCGGGGACCGGGTCGACGCCGTCACGGCGCAGCGGCAGCAGGGCGCCTTCGGGCAGCTTCGACAGGATGGAGAGGTCGAGACTGCCCCCCTTCTTCCGGAGCCGGGTGAAGTAGAGGCGGGTCAGCCAGCTGGCTATCGCGGAACGTACGGACATGTGCTCGCATTTCTGCGGTGGTCGCATCGCTGCGCCGGGGACGGACAGAACGAACGGGCGGGCAAATCGGTTGTTTCGAGCGGAACGCCGCCGCGCTGACGGCATGTTCACAGCGGCGGGGGTCCGCCAAGGGTACGTGCGTTCCCCCTGCCCCACGGAAGAGGGGCCATCCCCCTGAAACAGGCGGGGGACACCCCCACCGACCCCCTCCCGGTACCTGTAACGCGCACCGATTCACGCCGAAAATCGAGCCGAGGCGGGACGCCCCGCCCCGCCGATTTCGACGCGTCTGCCGCGGGGGCGGTTGCAGTGTCGCCGGAGGGCGCCGTAGCTCCGCCGGTCGCGTCGCCGGGTGCCGCCCGGTGGGGGCTGGTCGCGCAGTTCCCCGCGCCCCTGAAGGCATGCGCTGCGCGCAGCCTTCCCCGCGCCTGCACGCCCTATGAGGCGGCGCAGCCCGCGAAGAGGCGGAGGAAGCGATTCCGCATCGTTATCTTTTTCGCTCGATCCTCACGTAAACCTCACGTAAGTTCAGACCAACGGCAATTCGCGTGAGCAAAGCTGCGCGGCGGTACCGCGCAGTGGAGGGGGCTGCGCGGTGCCGCGTGCCACGTCAACCGCGTGACGGACACGGGAGAGGGACACCCGGCGGCACGCGAAGCGCCCGGCGCGAGCGCTCCCGGAGAACCGGTGAGCCCGCCGGGGAGCGGCCGAAAAGGGCCCGTAGGCCGTCGCCGAGCGACTCCGGAGAGTAGTGATGGCGCGCCGATGCACGCAGCATCACTTACGAAGGGTTATGGTGGAAACCCCCCCTCGGGCCGGTCCGTCTCCCCCCCACGGACCGGCCCGTTTTTCTTTCCCGGACCGGTTCAGCTCCGCCCGGCCCAGATGTTCGTGCCCGGCGTCGACACGGCGAACGAGTCGATCTCCGTGAGCTCCTCCGCCGTCAGCTTCGGACCGGCGAGCGCCGCCACGTTCTCCTCCAGCTGACCCACGCTCGACGCACCGATCAGCGCCGACGTCATCCGCTCGTCCCGCAGCACCCAGGTCAGCGCGAGCTGGGCCAGCGACTGACCGCGCCGCTGCGCGATGTCGTTCAGCCCGTTCAGCCGGCGCAGCACCTCGTCGCTCAGCAGGTTCGGGTCGAGCGACTTGCCCTGCGTGGCGCGCGAACCCTCCGGGATGCCCTTGAGGTACTTGCCCGTCAGCAGGCCCTGCGCCAGCGGCACGAAGGAGATGCAGCCCATGCCGGCCGCCTCCAGCGTGTCGAGCAGCCCGTCGTCCTCGGTCCAGCGGTTGATCATCGAGTAGGACGGCTGGTGGATGAGGGCCGGGACGCCCATCTCCCGCAGCAGCCGCGCCGCCTCGGCGGTCTGCTCGCTGCTGTAGGAGGAGACACCGACGTACAGCGCCTTGCCCTGCTGCACCGCCGATGCGAGCGCTCCCATCGTCTCCTCGAGCGGCGTGTTCGGGTCCGGCCGGTGCGAGTAGAAGATGTCGACGTAGTCGAGACCCATCCGCTTCAGCGACGCGTCCAGCGACGACATCAGGTACTTGCGGCTGCCCCACTCCCCGTACGGACCGGGGTGCATCAGATAGCCCGCCTTGGTCGAGACGACCAGTTCGTCCCGGTACGGGGCGAAGTCCTGCGCGAAGATCTTGCCGAAGTTCAACTCGGCCGAGCCGGGCGGCGGTCCGTAGTTGTTCGCCAGGTCGAAGTGCGTCACCCCCAGATCGAAGGCACGGCGCAGGATCGCGCGCTGGGAGTCCAGCGTGCGGTCGTCACCGAAGTTGTGCCACAGGCCGAGCGAGATCGCGGGCAGCTTCAGGCCGCTGCGGCCCGTGCGCCGGTACTCCATCGCGTCGTATCGGTCCGACGCGGCGACATAAGGAGAGGTGTCGTTCATGGAGACGAAACTACGTCAGTCCCCTGTCCCGCACCCGTCTCCCACCGCCCGCACGGCCCCCGCACACCCCGTCACAGGGCCCCGTTCACGCAGGGGTAGGCTTTCGCCCTCGGGGACTGCCGTCTGCACGGAGGGGCGAAAAAGACCGTGAACCTGCGCGACAGGCTGCGCGGCCTGCTGGTCAGGCTGTACGCGCGCCGGGTGGAAGGCCACCTGGACCACGACCAGGTGCCCAAGCACATCGGGGTCATCATGGATGGCAACCGGCGCTGGGCGAAGGCGGCCGGATCCACCACCGCCCAGGGCCACCAGGCGGGCGCCGCCAAGATCGAGGAGTTCCTCGGCTGGTGCACCGAGACGGACGTCGAGGTCGTCACGCTGTGGCTGCTGTCGACGGACAACTTCGACCGGCCCCCGGAGGAACTGGTCCCGCTGCTCGGCATCATCGAGGAGACGGTCCGCTCCCTCGCCGCCGACGGCCGCTGGCGCGTCCACCACGTGGGCGCCACCGACCTGCTGCCCGACGGCCTGCGCAGCGTGCTCAAGGAGGCCGACGCGGCCACCGCGCACGTCGACGGGATAGTGGTGAACGTGGCGATCGGCTACGGCGGCCGCCAGGAGATCGCCGACGCCGTCCGCTCGATGCTGCACGAGGCCGCCGAGAAGAAGCAGACCCTCGAAGAGGTCGCCGAGTCCGTCGACATCGACTCCATCGGCCGGCACCTCTACACGAGCGCCCAGCCCGACCCGGACCTCGTCATCCGCACCAGCGGCGAGCAGCGCCTGTCCGGCTTCATGCTCTGGCAGACCGCCCACTCCGAGTACTACTTCTGCGACGTCTTCTGGCCCGCCTTCCGCAAGGTCGACTTCCTGCGCGCCATGCGTGACTACGCGGCCCGCCACCGCCGTTTCGGCGGCTAGACAGCCTCCCGGACGGCCACCCGGCACCCCCGCCGCCACCAGGACATAAAGCGTCATCAGGAGTTAACGAACGCGCCGCCCTGCCTCGTTGCATGGCGGCGCTCGTTCGAGGGAATAAGCCCTCCAGGTCGGTGTCCACACCAAGGACACCGCATCTCAGCGGGCGGCACGGGGCTGCCCGCCCGGGAGGCCCTTTGCACCAGGACGACCGCACGCCGAAGCGTACGGAAGACGACTTGGAGGGCCGGTCCCGGCCCGCGCAGCGCGGCCGACGACCGGTGGTCTTCTCCCACCCTCCCGGCCCGGTAACTCCTCCGTCGCTCGCCCGACCTCATTCCGAGGGGGTACGTCCTTCGTGGTGACCAGCAACAAGCGCCTCCGCAAGCCCGACCGGCGCACTTATGTTCTCGACACCAGCGTCCTGCTGGCCGATCCGAACGCCATGACCCGCTTCGACGAGCACGAGGTCGTGCTGCCCGTCGTCGTGGTCACGGAACTGGAGGCCAAGCGGCAGCATCCGGAACTCGGCTACTTCGCCCGGCAGGCCCTGCGCCTGCTCGACGACTACCGGATCCGGCACGGACGTCTGGACGCCCCGATCCCCACCGGCGAACTGGGCGGAACGCTCCGCGTCGAGCTCAACCACTCCGACCCGGGAATCCTCCCGTCCGGCTACCGCCTGGGCGACAACGACTCCCGGATCCTCGCGGTCGCCCGCAACCTGCAGGCCGAGGGGTACGACGTCACCGTCGTGTCGAAGGATCTGCCGCTGCGGATCAAGGCGTCCTCGGTCGGACTCCTCGCCGAGGAGTACCGGGCCGAGCTCGCCATCACGGACTCCGGCTGGACCGGAATGTCCGAACTGACGCTCCCCGCCGAACAGGTGGACCTGCTCTTCGAGGAGGACAGCCTCTACGTCCCCGAGGCGGCCGAGCTGCCCGTCCACACGGGCCTGACGATCCACTCCGAGCGCGGCAAGGCCCTCGGCCGGGTCACGCCGGAGGGCAACGTCCGGCTCGTGCGCGGCGACCGGGAGGCCTTCGGCCTCAAGGGCCGCAGCGCCGAACAGCGGATCGCGCTCGATCTGCTGCTCGAACCGGACGTCGGCATCGTCTCGATGGGCGGCCGGGCCGGCACCGGCAAGTCCGCGCTCGCGCTGTGCGCGGGCCTGGAGGCGGTCCTGGAGCGCCGCCAGCACCAGAAGGTGATGGTCTTCCGGCCGCTGTACGCGGTCGGCGGGCAGGAGCTCGGCTATCTGCCGGGCTCCGAGGCCGAGAAGATGGGGCCGTGGGCGCAGGCCGTCTTCGACACCCTCTCGGCCGTCACCTCCCGCGAGGTCATCGAGGAGGTCACGGCGCGCGGGATGCTGGAGGTCCTGCCGCTCACCCACATCCGGGGCCGCTCGCTGCACGACGCGTTCGTGATTGTGGACGAGGCCCAATCGCTGGAACGGAACGTCCTGTTGACCGTTCTGTCCCGTATCGGCGCGAATTCCCGTGTCGTCCTGACTCATGACGTCGCCCAGCGCGACAACCTGAGGGTGGGCCGGTACGACGGAGTCGTCGCCGTCGTCGAGAAGCTGAAGGGTCATCCGCTGTTCGCGCACGTCACGCTGACGCGCTCGGAGCGGTCGCAGATCGCGGCCCTGGTGACCGAAATGCTGGAAGACGGTCAGATCTAGCCCGTTTGGGGGTACTTGGCGCCGCCCGGCAAAGCCAGAGAGCTTAGCCGGGCGGCGTCTTGGCGTGTGCTCGTTTCCGTAAAACCCGTGGGACAAACGGGGTGTGACGTTTCCCACGCAGCACAGAATTGCTTCACGGCATCGCCATACGGCAGAGTCACGGTTCCGTCAGGCCCCGCATACGACACTTCTGTACCCCCAGCGGTACGGCACCACCGCAGCACCCGCTGCACCTTGAACTCCATAACGAACGTCGTATGCCGCCCGAGCACCACGCGGCGCCTCCCTCTCGGGAGTTGCCCACCGGGCCCGTGCCTCCCGTGACCCGTCAGTTGGGAGGCCAGTGCCAGGGGCACGATTGCGTCCGCGAGGGTCACACCACAGCGGGCGATGCTGGAAGGAAACCGTGTGAGCCGGATTTCGGTCCGGGGATTCGCAGTGGCCTCGGCCACCGCGGTCACCACTGTCGGCGCAGTCGTGGGTGTTGCCTCGGGCAGCACCGGCCAGCCCTCCAACGAGGCAGAGGCCGCCACGGCGAGCGACGCGACCCTCCTCGCGGACGTCCCTGTCGGTCAGCAGGCGCAGGTGCAGACCTCGTCGCTGCAGCAGCAGGCGCAGACCCAGGCCATCGCGGCCGACACCGCTGCCCAGAAGACCGCGGAGGAGTCGGCCCGCAAGAAGGCCGCCGAGGACGCGATCGCCAAGCAGCAGGACGCGCAGGCCGCGAAGGAGAAGGCCGAGCAGGAGGCGAAGGAGCGCGAGGAGGCCAAGAAGCAGGCCGCCAGCCGTTCCGCGACCCGCGACGCGTCGAGCTTCGCGCCGCAGTCCTCGTACTCCGTCGCGCAGATCCAGTCGATGGCGCGCTCCATGGTGCCGTCCGGTCAGTTCCAGTGCTTCAGCAACATCGTGGACCACGAGTCCAGCTGGAACTACAAGGCGGTCAACGCCTCCTCCGGCGCCTACGGCCTCTTCCAGGCGCTGCCCGCGGGCAAGTACGCCTCGGCCGGCGCCGACTGGCAGACCAACCCCGCCACCCAGATCAAGTGGGGCCTCAACTACATGAACAGCCGCTACGGCAGTCCGTGTGAGGCCTGGTCCTTCTGGCAGGCGAACCACTGGTACTGAGCCGTACCCCGCTCAACCTCCCGAAGCCCCTCACCGTCATACGGTGAGGGGCTTCGGCCATGTACGGTCTGAGCGGCGATGAGGCACGGGGGAAAAGGACGGATCATGTCGCGAGTGCCAGGCTGGCTCGGCAGGGTCGGCGCCGGAATCAGCAGAATGGGCGAGCGTCTCGACGAGCGCCGCGCGGAGGCCGAACGGGAGGCCGAGTCCGAACTCCCGGACCCGGCACGGCCCGAGCCCGCCGCCGGCTCCGCCGCCGGGCCCGACCCGGGAGCGGGAGCCGAGCCGGCGCCGGCCGGGGCGTCGCGCAAGGACCACGTGCCCGCCCCGCCCGACTACGCGCCGGCCGTCGCCGCCCGGCCCGAGCCCGTCGCCGCCGTCCCCTGGGGCCTGAGGGTCGCCGCCGAGGCCGGCTGGCGGCTCCTCGTGCTCGCCGGCGCGCTCTGGGTCCTCATCAAGGTCATCAGCTCGGTGCAGCTCGTGGTGTTCGCGTTCATCGCGGCACTGCTCATCACCGCGCTGCTCCAGCCGACCGTGGCCCGGCTGCGCCGGCACGGCGTCCCGCGCGGACTCGCCACCGCCCTGACGGCGATCCTCGGCTTCGTGATCATGGGGCTCGTCGGCTGGTTCGTGGTCTGGCAGGTCCAGGAGAACATCGACGCGCTCTCCGACCAGGTCCAGGACGGCATCGACGAACTGCGCAAGTGGCTGCTCAACAGCCCGTTCCACGTCACCGAGGACCAGATCAACGACATCGCCAAGTCGCTGCGCGAGGCGATCGGGGCGAACACGGACGAGATCACGTCCGCGGGCCTCGAAGGCGTCACCGTCATCGTCGAGGCGATGACCGGCATCCTCCTCACGATGTTCTCGACGCTCTTCCTGCTCTACGACGGCCGGCGCATCTGGGACTGGACCCTCAAGCTCGTCCCCGCGCAGGCCCGGCCGGGCATCGCGGGCGCGGGACCGCGGGCCTGGCGCACCCTCACCGCGTATGTGCGCGGCACGGTCATAGTCGCCCTGATCGACGCCATCTTCATCGGCCTCGGCATCTTCTTCCTCGACGTGCCCATGGCGGTGCCGCTCGCCGTCTTCATCTTCCTGTTCGCGTTCATCCCGCTCGTCGGCGCGGTCGTCTCCGGGGCGCTCGCGGTGGTCGTCGCGCTGGTCACCCAGGGCGTGTTCACGGCGGTGATGACGCTGGCGGTCGTCCTCGCGGTGCAGCAGATCGAGGGCCACATCCTGCAGCCCTTCATCCTCGGCCGCGCGGTACGGGTGCATCCGCTGGCGGTCGTCCTGGCGGTCGCCGCGGGCGGCATGGTCTCCGGGATCGGCGGCGCGGTGGTGGCCGTCCCGCTCGTCGCCGTCACCAACACGGTGGTCGTGTATCTACGGGCGTGGTCGCGCGGCGAGGCGCTTCGCCAGACGCCGGAGCCGCGGGGAGCGACAGCGGTCGACGCGAGCCCCTCCGGGGACTGACCAACTCAAGCCCCTCCGGCGTTTGAGGAGCGGGGTCCGGGGCGGAGCCCCGTGACATGAGAAAACCGGGGCCGGACGAATCCGACCCCGGTTCACTCGTGATGACCCGTTACGCCAGCGCGGCTTCCGCGTCCAGCGTCACCGCGACCGCCTGGATGACCGAGGCGATCTTGAAGGACTCCAGGATGACGTCGCGCTCGACGCCGGCCTTGCGGAGCACCTGCTCGTGCGAGTCGAGGCACATCCCGCAGCCGTTGATCGCCGAGACGGCGAACGACCACAGCTCGAAGTCGATCTTGTCGACGCCGGGGTTGCCGATGACGTTCATCCGCAGGCCCGCGCGCATCGTCCCGTACTCGTCGTCCGAGAGCAGGTGACGCGTGCGGTAGAAGACGTTGTTCATCGACATGATGGCGGCCGCCGACTTCGCGGCCTTGAACGCCTCCGGCGAGAGGTTCGCCTCGGCCTCGGGGGCCAGCTCGCGCAGCACGCGCGGCGAGCGCGAGGCGATCGCGGTCGCGAGGACCGTGCCCCACAGCTGCTGCGCCGGCAGGTCCGAGTTGCCGATGACCGAGCCCAGGTTGAGCTTCAGGTCCTTGGCGTAGTCCGGTATGGCGGACTTCAGTTCGTCGAGTGCCATGTCAGAAGACTCCGCTCACTCGCCCGAGAGCAGCGCGACCGGGTCGAGGGTCTCGTCGCCCTTGCTCCAGTTGCACGGGCACAGCTCGTCGGTCTGCAGGGCGTCGAGGACCCGCAGGACCTCCTTGGGGTTACGGCCCACGGAACCGGCGGTCACCATCGTGAACTGGATCTCGTTGTTCTGGTCGACGATGAAGACGGCGCGCTGCGCGAAGCCGTCCTCACCCTCAATACCGAGGTCACGCATGAGCTCGTGCTTCGAGTCGGCCAGCATCGGGAAGGGCAGGTCCGTCAGGTCCGGGTGGTCCTTGCGCCAGGCGTGGTGCACGAACTCGGAGTCGCCGGAGAAGCCGAGGATCTGGGCGTCACGGTCGGCGAACTCCTCGTTCAGCTTGCCGAACGCGGCGATCTCGGTCGGGCACACGAAGGTGAAGTCCTTGGGCCACGCGAAGACGATCTTCCACTTGCCCTCGTAGGTCTTGTGGTCGATCTGCGCGAACTCCTTGCCCTTCTCCAGCGAGACGCAGGCAGTGAGGTCGAACTGGGGGAACTTGTCACCGACAGTGAGCACGTGCTCTCCTTGCAGCGAGAAAGGCCCCTTTTGAGGGCCTTTCCATGGGTTGGACTGCTCATGATCGTGGCACACCGTGCATTGATTACGGAAATAGCTAGACTCGGTCGTGTTGATCGGAGGTGGCTATCAGTGGCCGTATCGAGCGGAAAGCCGGGCCTGAAGCGCAGGCAGCCCAGCCTGGCGCAGCTGCGGGCGTTCGCGGCGGTCGCGGAGCATCTGCACTTCAGGGACGCGGCGGCCGCGATCGGGATGAGCCAGCCCGCGCTGTCCGGAGCCGTCTCCGCGCTGGAGGAGACGCTCGGGGTGACCCTCGTCGAGCGTACGACGCGCAAGGTGCTGCTCTCGCCGGCCGGCGAGCGGATCGCCGTACGGGCGCGGGCCGTGCTGGACGAGGTCGGGGCGCTCGTGGAGGACGCGGAGGCCGTACGGGCGCCGTTCACCGGCGTGCTGCGGCTCGGGGTCATCCCCACGGTCGCGCCCTATCTCCTGCCCACCCTGCTGCGGCTCGTGCACGACCGGTACCCGGACCTCGACCTCCAGGTACACGAGGAGCAGACCTCCTCGCTGGTGGAGGGCGTCACCGCCGGACGGCTCGACCTGCTGCTGCTCGCCGTGCCGCTCGGGGTGCCGGGTATCAGCGAAATCCCCCTGTTCGACGAGGACTTCGTGCTCGTCACCCCGCTCGACCACTGGCTCGGCGGCCGCGAGGGCATTCCCCGCGAGGCGCTGCGCGAGCTGAACCTGCTCCTCCTGGACGAGGGGCACTGCCTGCGGGACCAGGCGCTGGACATCTGCCGGGAGGCGGGGCGGGACGACGTTCCCGTCACCACGACCGCGGCGGGGCTCTCCACGCTGGTGCAACTCGTCGCCGGCGGGCTGGGAGTGACCCTGCTGCCCCGCACGGCCGTGTCCGTGGAAACCAGCCGCAGCGCCCAACTCCTCACCGGCTACTTCGCCGAACCCGCGCCTTCGCGGCGGGTGGCGTTCGCGATGCGGAGCGGGGCGGCGCGCTCCGCGGAGTACGAGGAGTTGGCGGCGGCGCTTCGGGGGGCGTTGACCGGGTTGCCGGTCCGGGTCCTCTGACCGTCCCGCGCACCCCATCGCCGCCCTTCCCCGGCGGGGCCCCGACTTGAGCTCGCCCCGGGCCCACCTGGCCCCTGGTGCGCCTCAACTCCGGTCTCACCGCGGCCTGTTCCGCCCCTGGCCCGGCCCGGCCCGGTCCTGCTTCGCCCCCGGACCGGGCCAACTCGTCTTTGCCCCGACCCTGCTCCCACCCACCCGCCCCCTCCGGGGCGTCGGCCCGGCACCTGGCCTCGGGCAGCCCCCGGCCCCGGGTGCGTATGTCGGTCGACCTGGCCTCGGGCAGTCTGCCGCCTGGGGCGATGGGTGTGCCCCCTGCTCGAGCGGAACCGAGAGCTTGGGGCGGGCGGGCGAGGTGGTACCCCGGTGCCGGGTGGGCGTACTGGTCGGCCTCGGCCACGGCTCGTCGCCGTAGAGACCCAGCTCCGTTGCCGAGTGCCGCGCGGTCGTGGCTGGTCGCGCAGTTCCCCGCGCCCCTGGCGGGGCGCTCGGTGAGACCCCGCTGGGGCGGGTGGGTGGGAGCAGGGGGGAGGCGGCCCGTCCCGGGCCCGCGACCCGGGCTCGGGTGCGTTCGAGCCCGGGGTGAGAAGGTCCCCGTACCGCCCGGAGGGTTACTCCGTGCGGAGGCCCTCGGGGCGCATGAGGCGGTAGAGCGGGGGGAGGGAGAGGAGGGTGACGGTCAGGACCGCTGCCGCGCCCACCCCGACCAGGGGGAGGAACACCAGCCAGTCCGTCACCGGCTTGCCCGTCATCCGGAGCATCAGCCACCCCAGCGCCAGGCCCCCCGACACCGCGAGCCCCATCCCGAGCACGACCGGGATCGCCGTCTGCCACAGCACCGACCACGCCAGCGTCGCCCGCCGCGTCCCGTACGCCACCAGCACGGACAACAGCCGCCTGCGCTCGCGGAGTTGCTCGATCTGCGAGACCAGCATCGACGCCGCGATCAGCGAGATCGTGATCGCCGCCGCCGTGAACAGCCCGCGCAGGATGCTCGCGTACGTGTCGTCCCGTTCCGTCGCGTGCATGGTCCACACCCGCATGCTCGGATCCATCCGGAACGCCACGTTGCGCACGTGCTCGAACGCGTCCGGCACCGACTCGTCCACCTGGATCTGCGCCATGGTCATCGAGTTGTGCAGCGTGTCCGTGTCGAACGCGCCGGGCGTGGCGAGGATGCCGGTGAAGCGGTCCCCGAGCGCGTCGCTCCGCGACGGCACCGTGCGGGTCTCCTTCGGCAGCACCCAGCGGACCCCGTCCCGGTGCTTCCCGCCCCCCTCCATGTCGTCCACGGCGAGCCGCGCCCCGGGCCGCGCGATGTGCCGCGCCTCCCGCGACGTGGCGCCGCCCTCCGCGCCGAGGACCCGGAACACGTCACCGTCCCGGCACGACGGCAGCTCCGCCTTCTCGCGCAGCGCCGCACAGGTGCCGACCGACAGCGTGACCGTGGGGACGTACCCGTAGTGGTCCGGCCGCGCCCCCTCCGCGGCGGCCCACGTGTCGACGGTGCCGACGACCTTCCGTACGCCCGGAGACCGGCCGAACTCGTCGGTCATCCGCCGGGCCAGCTTCCCGCTCGGGAAGTCGGCGTTCGCGACGAGCTGGGCGCGCCGCGGGTCCTGTCCCGTCGCCTTGGTGAAGTCGTCCTCGATCCCGACGACGAACATCTGCAGCGCGATACCGCCCGCCACCGCGATCGTGATGCCCGCGACGGCCCGGCTCGCCGCCGTGCTGGACAACTGGAGCCTGCGCGTGGCCAGTTGCCACGGCACCGGCCCGCCGCGCAGTCGCCCCACGACCGCCTCGACCAGCCACGGCAGTACGAGCACCAGGCCGATGAGGAGCAGCGCGATCCCGGCCGCGATCCGGACCACGGCGAAGGTGTCCGTGCTGTCGACCGCCTCCGAGGTCAGCAGCAGCACCGCACCCGCCGCGGGGACCGGCAGCCGCCACCACAGCCGGCGCCGCCGCGTGCGGCGCTCGCGGACGACGCCCAGCGGCTCGATCGCCACCGAGCGCAGCGCGAACAGCGTCACCCCGATCGCGGCGAGCGGCACGGCCAGCACGATGAGCAGGCCGAGCACCGGCACCGGCGACAGGTCCGAGGGGAACGCCGACAGCCGCCACACCTCGACATGGGCGAGCGACTGCCGCGCCGCCAGGAAGAACCCGGCCCCGAACACCACCCCGAGCGCCGCCCCGAACAGGGCCTCGCCCGCCGCCATCCGCCGCGTCATCCGCACGTCCGCGCCGACCAGGCGCAGCGCGGCGAGCCGCCGGTCGCGCCGCTCGCCGCCGAACCGGACGGCCGTCGCGATGAAGATGGCCACCGGCACGAGCAGCACGACGCAGGCCAGCACCACCATCAGGACCAGCACCGGGTCCATGGGCGGCGACGGGAACGTGTGCCCCCAGTGGTCGAAGCGCCGCGCCCCGCGGTCGGTGCTGAGCTCGTCCGACCCGATGTACACGTACAGGTCGAACGGGTCGTGCAGGCCGGCCGGGGCGATCGTGCCGACGTCGCGGTACGCGTACCGCTCCTTGAGGAGCTTGCCGTCGGGGGAGTCGAGGAGCTCGCGCAAGGCAGGGGAGACGACCATCTCGCCGGGCCCGGGGAGCTTGTCCACGCCGGGCGGCAGCGCGGGATGCGCGCCGTCGGGCCGGACCAGATAGCCGTCGATCGAATCGGCCCGGAAATCGGAGGACGCGTCACTGAGCAGGACCGAGCGGTCCGAGCGCTCCGCGGGGCCACCGGGCTCCACGCCCAACTGCCGTGCGGCGCCCCGCGCGTCACGCTCCTCCAGCAGCGTCGGCACGGACGCCGCGCCCAGCAGCACGGCCACGCCGAGCCCCACGCCGATCGCGGTGAGCAGCGTACGGATCCAGCCCTCGCGGCCCCCGGCCACCGCGCACCGCACACCGACACCGAGGTCGCGCAGCCGGCCGCCGAACCCCTGCCGCACGGGCGCCGGGGCGGGGGCGGCCGGACGGTCGTCGAGCAGCGTCATCGGGCGAACTCCATGTCCCGGGACTTCCCGTCGCGCACCACGACCTCGCGGTCGGAGTAGGCGGCGACCCGGGCCTCGTGCGTGACCAGGACGACCGCGGCGTTCGTGCTCCGCGCCGCCTCCGTCAGCAGCTCCATGACCCGCTCGCCGTTCAGGGAGTCCAGGGCGCCGGTCGGCTCGTCGGCGAACAGCACGCGCGGGTTCGTCACCAGCGCGCGGGCCACGGCGACGCGCTGGCCCTGACCGCCGGACATCTCCCCGGGCCGCTTGCCCGCCAGGTCGTCGACCTCCAGGCGCTCCAGCCAGCCGGCGGCCCGCCGCTCGGCCTCCTTGCGCCTGACGCCGTTGAGCCGCAGCGGCAGCGCCACGTTCTCGACACTGGTCAGCTCCGGCACGAGCTGGCCGAACTGGAAGACGAAGCCGAACTCGCCGCGGCGCAGCGCGCTGCGCTCCGCGTCCGACATGGCCGCCAGGTCGCGGCCGCCGTACGTGATGCTGCCGGAGTCCGGCGTCACGATCCCGGCGAGGCAGTGCAGCAGCGTCGACTTGCCCGAACCGGACGGGCCCATCACGGCGACGATCTCGCCGGGATGCACGGAGAAGGACGCGCCGTCGAGGGCGGGCGTCGGGCCGTACGCCTTGCACAGGTCGACGGCGGTCAGCAGGGAACCGGCGGGAGTCATGAGGGGCGCACCTCCGCGGCGAGGCGGTCGAGACGCGCGGCGGTCAGTTCCAGCCAGCGCAGGTCGGCTTCGAGGTGGAACAGGGCGTGGTCGCAGATCAGCTGGTCGGCGAGGTCGCCCTTGCGCTTGCGGTCGGTGAGGATGCGCATGAGGCGCAGGTGCTCGGCGCGCTGCGAGTCGAGGACCTCGGCCGCGTCGCGATCGGTGAGCAGGGCGAGGACGACCTTCGTGTACAGGGTCGACTGGAGGTACGGCTCCGGCTTCTCCGGGGTCGCCAGCCACTGCTGGACGTCCGTGATGCCGGCGTCGGTGATCGCGTACCGCTTGCGCTCGGGGCCGCCGCCGGCCTCGATCCCGTCGACCTCGACGAGACCGTTCTTCAGCAGGCGGGACATCGTCGAGTAGACCTGCCCGTAGTGCAGCGGCTTGTCGTGCCCGAAGGTCTCGTCGAACGTGCGCTTGAGGTCGTAACCGTGGCGGGGCCCTGATTCGAGCAGCCCGAGAAGGGTGTGGCCGATGGACATGGAGGGGACTCTACACTCCGTGTATACCCGGGGTGTATACGGGTCCGAATCTCACCCGCGGCGACTCCGGCGGGGGCCGGTCACGCCCGGCGGCGAGACCCCAAACAGACCCAGCCCCGCGCGGCGGTCCGTCGACTGCGGCTCTCGTCGTGGCTGGTCGCGCAGTTCCCCGCGCCCCTGAAGGGCACGCTTCGCGCGCCCCCCAGGGGCCCGCCGGTCGCGCCCCGCGACGGAGTCGCTGATCGGGTGCAGCCCCGCGCCCCTGAAATGCAGACGCTTCGCCTCGCATTTCCCCGATCAAGGCGCGGGGCGCCTTTCATCTGGGGGAGGCGCGGCGAAGCCGCATGCCTGCCAGGGGCGCGGGGAACTGCGCGACCAGCCACACTCAGCCGTCGGCCGCCGGCCCCTCCGGGTCGCCCGAGCTCTTGGGCGGGCGACCCCGCCGGGCGATGGGCGCCGCCCCGCCGGGCAGCCGGCCCGCCTCGGCGAGAGCCCTGCGCAGCAGGAACTCGATCTGCGCGTTCGCGGAGCGCAGCTCGTCCCCGGCCCACCGCGCCAGCGCCTCGTACACGGCGGGATCGAGCCGCAGCAGCACCTGTTTCCGCGCCGGAGGCGGTGGCGGTGGCGGGGTCACTGGTAGAGCGTCCCCGTGTTCAGGACCGGCTGCGCCGCACGGTCACCACACAGCACGACCAGCAGATTGCTCACCATCGCCGCCTTCCGCTCCTCGTCCAGTGTCACGAAATCCTGCTCCGCGATCCGCGCCAGCGCCGCCTCGACCATCCCGACGGCCCCGTCGACGATCTGCCGCCGCGCCGCGACGACCGCCCCCGCCTGCTGCCGCTGCAGCATCGCCGAGGCGATCTCCGGAGCGTAGGCGAGATGCGTGAAGCGGGACTCGATGATCTGGACACCGGCCGCCTCCACGCGCGCGTGGAGCTCGACGGCCAGCTTCTCGGTGATCTCCTCCGCGTTCCCGCGCAGCGACAGCCCGCCCTCGTCATGGGCGTCGTACGGGTACTCGATGGCGATGTGCCGGACGGCCGCCTCGGTCTGCGTCGAGACGAACTCCAGGAAGTCGTCCACCTCGAACGTGGCCTGCGCGGTGTCCTCGACCCGCCACACGACGACCGCGGCGAGCTCGATCGGGTTGCCGTACGCGTCGTTGACCTTCAGGACCGCCGTCTCGTGGTTGCGGACCCGGGTGGAGACCTTGGTGCGCGAGGTCAGCGGGTTCACCCAGCGCAGCCCGTCGGTGCGGATCGTGCCCCGGTAGCGCCCGAAGAGCTGGACGACACGGGCCTCGCCCGGCGCCACCATGTTCAGCCCGCACATCGCGAAGAAGGCGCCGACCGAGACGAGGACGCCGAGCGTGATCAGCAGCGCCTTCGTGCCGTCCGAGTCGAGCGTCGTCGCGGCCACGATCAGCACGACCCCCGCCGCGAGCCCGACCAGGCCGAGCAGCAGTGCGAGCCCGCCGCCGATGCTGTGCGCCGTGACCTCCCGTACGCGCGCCTTCGGCATGGCCGGCACGTCCGGCGTGACGTCCGGTGTGGTGTCCGTCTCTGGCATGACTGTCCCCGTTCCCCTGAACTGCGGTTTCGCCCCCGGTCCGGGGCGAACCCTTTCTAGCATAGTGATATCATTTTAACGGCCACGGCAACCATCCGCTCGTCTGGATCGTCGGTTCCCATGGGGTAGGTGCTGATTGTCACGTCCGGAAATGACCGGAAGGGCACGGTTTTGCCTTAAGTGGCGGTGTTAGCTTCATGAGCTGATTCCGAACGAATCAGGAATGTTGACGGACGAGAAGCGGAGCGACGAGGTCATGGGCCGAGCGGATGCGAGGAACGCGCGCAAGGCCGCGGCGCGGCCTTCGGGCATACGCCGCTTCTTCACGTGGAAGAAGCTGCTGGGGGCCTTCTTCGGGTTCGTGCTCCTGTGCATGGGCGCCTTCGTGGTGCTCTACATGGTGATCGACATACCCGAGGGCAACCCGGAAGCCGATCTGCAGAGCAACGTGTACAAGTACAGCGACGGCTCGACCATGGCCCGCGTGGGCGAGGTCAACCGCGAGATCGTCAAGCTGTCCGAGGTCCCCAAGGGCGTCCAGCACACCTTCGTGGCCGCCGAGAACAAGACGTTCTACAAGGACCAGGGCATCGACCTGAAGGGCACCGCCCGCGGCGTCCTCAACACGGTCACCGGCAAGGGCAAGCAGGGTGGCTCGACGATCACCCAGCAGTACGTGAAGAACTACTACCTGACCCAGGACCAGACCGTCTCGCGCAAGCTGAAGGAACTGGTCATCTCGCTGAAGGTGGACCGCAAGAAGTCCAAGGACGACATCCTCGCGGGCTACATCAACACCAGCTTCTACGGCCGCGGCGCCTGGGGCATCCAGACCGCCGCCCAGGCCTACTACGGCGTCGACGCCTCCGACCTCAAGGTCGAGCAGGGCGCCTACCTCGCCGCGCTGCTCCAGGCGCCGAACCAGTACGACTGGGCGATCGCCTCCGACACCGGCAAGAAGCTCGTCAAGCAGCGCTGGAACTACGTCCTCGACAACATGGTCGAGATGCACTGGCTCAGCGCGTCCGAGCGCGCCGGCATGACCTTCCCCAAGCCCAAGGACCCCAAGCCGGCCGCGGGCCTGCAGGGCCAGGAGGGCTACCTCTACCAGGCCGCCAAGGCCGAGGTCATGAAGGAACTGGACCTCACCGAGGACCAGTTCGACGCCCACGGCTACACGATCACGCTCAACATCGACCGCAAGAAGCAGAAGCAGCTCGAGAAGGCCGTCAAGCAGCAGCTGACCGACCAGCTCGACCCCAAGCGCCGCAAGACCGACGCCAACGTGCAGGCGGGCGCCGTCTCCGTCGACCCGAAGACCGGCAAGGTCCTCGCCATGTACGGCGGCGAGGGCATCGACAAGCACTGGCGCAACAACGCGACGCGCACCGACTACCAGCCCGCCTCGACCTTCAAGCCGCTCATCCTCGCCGCCGCGCTGGAGAACAACGCGAAGACGCAGGACGGCCAGTCGATCCGGGCCAGCACGGTCTACGACGGCACGAGCAAGCGCCCCGTCGTCGAAGGCGGCAGCGAAGTCGGCTTCGCCCCGCCGAACGAGGACGACGTCGACTACGACGACGTCACCGTCCAGACCGCGATGAACAAGTCCATCAACTCCGTCTTCGCGCAGATGGGCGCCGACGTCGGCATGGACCAGGTCATGGACACCGCCAAGAAGCTCGGCATGGAGGGCGGCGACCTCAAGCCGTACTACGCCCAGACCCTCGGCACCATGGGCGCCAGCCCCCTGGAGATGGCCGGCGTCTACGCGACCCTCGACAACCACGGCAAGCTGGTCACCCCGCAGCTCGTGAAGTCGGTGTCCCTGGCCGGCCAGAAGCTCGACCTGCCGGAGCAGTCCGGCGAGCAGGTCATCAGCCGGGCCGCCGCCGACTCCGTCACCTCGGTGCTCACCGGCGTGGTCGACGACGGTACGGCCCGCGCCTCCGTCCGCGACAACCCGGGCCGCGACGGCCAGCAGGTCGCCGGCAAGACCGGTACGTCCGACTGCAACCGCTCGGCCTGGTTCACCGGCTACACCCCGGACCTCGTCACCTCCGTCGGCATGTTCGGCGAGGCGGCCAAGGCCGGCACCGCCCGGTGCGGCAGCGACGACCCGGTGAAGGTCACCCAGGGCGCCCAGGTCTCGCTGTCCGGCGCGGCCGGCGGCGGCCGCGTCAACGGTGGCAGCTTCCCGGCCCGCATCTGGGCCCAGTACACCTTCAACACCGCGGGCTCCGGCGAGCGCTTCGACCTGGACACCGACATGGGCGCGGGCGTCGAGCCCACCACCCAGGCCCCGGTCACCCCGAGCGACGAGCCGACGGCGCCCGAGACGCCGAGCGACGAGCCGACCACCGAGCCGCCGACCAGCCCGTCGACCCCGACGGACGAGCCGACGACCGAGCCGCCGACGGACCAACCGACCGACACGGCCGAGCCGCCCACCGATCCGGGCGGCGGCACCCCGACCATCGGCATCCCGGAGGACCCGGGCGGCGACGGCGGAGACACGGGCGGCTGGAACGGCACACAGCCCGACAACTAGCGCCACACACGGGGGCGCCCGGAACCCTTCGGTTCCGGGAGCCCCCGCGTCAGGTCCGGCTCACTCCGCGCGGCCCAGCCACGCCCCCGCCGCCCCGAGCAGCGACCGCACCCCCAGCTCGATCGTCGGCTCCGGCAGCGGAGCGTAGAGCGGCGAGTGGTTCACCGGGATCTCCGCGGGCAGCCCGCGCGTCGCCACCGCGTCGAGGTCCACCCCGGCGAACGCCTCCGGTGCCGCCCCGCCGAAGTGCCAGAACACCGACGGCACCCCGAGAGCGTCCCCGAACAGGCCGAAGTCCTCGCTGCCGTTGAGCGGATGCGGCAGCGTGACGACCGCCTGCTCGCCGAGCGCCCCGCGCAGCGCCCCGACCGTCACCTCGGTCGCCTCCGCCGAGTTCACCGTGACCGGGAACGTGCCCAGCGAGGTGATCTCCGGCTCCTTCGGCGCCCCCGAAGCCTCCGCCTCCGCCTTGACGATCCGGCGCACCGCCGCGAGCACCCGCTCCCGCACCGACTCGTCCACCGACCGGATGTTCAGCTTCAGCTCGGCCTCGTCCGGAATGATGTTCTCCTTCGTGCCGGCGTGCAGCGCGCCCACCGTCACGACCGCCGCCTGCGAGGCACCCACCTCGCGCGACACCACCGTCTGCAGCCGCAGCACCAGCGCCGCCGCCATCACCACCGGGTCCACCGTCGACTCCGGCGTCGACCCGTGCCCGCCCCGCCCGAACAGCCGCACCCGGAAACTGTCCGACGCCGCCATCACCGCCCCCGACCGCGTCACCGCGATCCCCGTCGGGAACGGACCCACGTGCTGGCCCAGACACACCTCGGGCCGCGGGAAACGCTCCGCGAACCCGTCCGCGAGCATGTCCCGCGCACCCTCGCCCGTCTCCTCCGCCGGCTGGAACACGGCGAGGGCCGTGCCGCGCCACGCGTCCCGGTGCGCGACGAGCTGCGCCGCCGCCCCCAGCAGACACGTCACGTGCATGTCGTGCCCGCACGCGTGCATCACCGGCACGTCGTTCCCGTCCCGGTCCGTGGCCCGCGCCACCGACGCGTACGGCAGCCCGGTCGCCTCCAGGACCGGCAGCCCGTCCATGTCCGCGCGCAGCAGCACGACCGGGCCGTCCCCGTTGCGGAGCACCCCGACGACACCGGTGCCGCCGACGCCCTCGGTCACCTCCCAGCCGCCCTGCGCCCGCAGCCGCGCCGCGACGATCCCCGCTGTCCGCGTCTCCTGCAACGACAGCTCGGGATGGGCGTGCAGGTCCTCGTAGAGCGCGCGCAGCCCGGGAAGGTGCGCGTCGAGGCCGCCGGTGAAGGGGGAGGAGCTCTCGGTGGTGCTCTCGGTGGTCATGCCTGCTCGCTTTCTGCTGCTACGGGAAGGGGTGAGGGCGCCGGCTCAGGCAGCCGCAGCGCCCGGCGGAAGGAGAGGGAGTCCTGCGGGGTGAACACGGACAGCACCGCCGCGAGGACGGCACCGAGCACCAGGAAGCCGAACGCGGCGGTGAACCCGGCGGCGTCCGCGAGCAGCCCCATCGCGGTCGGCGCGACGACCCCGCCGAGCTGCCCGCCGAACGTGATCAGCCCGGCCGCCGCCCCGGTCAGGGCGGGCGGCAGACTGCGCAGCGGCACCGCGAACACCGGCATGTACGACAGGGACGCGGCGCCGATCGCCACGGTCATCCACGCCACGAACGCGGCCGTGCCCGAGGCCGTAGCCATCAGCAGCAGCGCGATCGACGACACGGCCATCGCGGGCACCACGACCTTGCGCTGATGCCCCGCGAAGCGGTCCGCGAGCCGCCCGCCGACGATCACGGCGACGGTCGCCACGCCCGCCGGCAGCACGGCCAGCGCCCCGGCCGAGGTCAGCGCGAGCCCGCGCTCCTCGCTCAGGTACGACGGCACCCACGTGTTCAGGCCCCACACGATGATGTCGTACCCGAAGAACATCCCGGCGAAGGCCCACATCGTGCCGGAGCGCACGATCGTACGAGTGCCGCCCGCCGGGGCCGCCGACCGCACGCCCGCGTCCTGCGGCTCCGGCAGCCACAGCCGCACCGCCGCGTACACGAACACACCGACGGCGGCGACGCTGAAGAAGGCCGAGCGCCAGCCGAAGTGGGCGATCAGCGGCGCCGCGACCAGCGGGGCGACCACGGCGGCCACCGCGTTGGACGACTGCACCAGACCGTTGGCGCTCATCCGCTGGCCCGGCGTCGTGCGCTCGCTGACCGCCTTCATCGAGGCACCAGGGAAGATCCCCTCGGCCACCCCGAACAGGAACCGCACCACGAGCAGGATCGCGAACGAACCCGCCAGGCCGGTCAGCGCTGTGAACACGGACCAGATCAGCAGCGCCCAGCACGTGACCCGCTTCGCGCCGAACCGGTCGGCGAGCATCCCGCCCGGGATCTGGCACAGCGCGTACGCCACGAAGAAGACGGAGACGGCCACGCCCTGCTGGGTGCGGCTCAGGTCGAACTCGTCACCGATCGAGGGCAGCGCCAGATTGATGACGAGCCGGTCGACGTAGTCGATCAGCCAGGCGCTGAACAGCAGGGCGACGGTGATCTTCGCGCCTCGGTCGAGGCGCTCCTTGCCGGGGACTTTCCCGGGGACGTTGCCGGGGGCGTTTCCGGGGTCGTGCGACGGTGGGGCCACAGGCACTCCTTCTAGAGTGGGCGTGCTGGTGTGGGGGGAGCGGCTCGGAAGTGGGGACAGAATCCGGCCGCCGCGCGAAAGGGGCCCGAGAATGCAGGAAACCGGCAGCCTGCCGCACGCCTCGCAGGAATCCGCCACCCCTGCGGTCGCCTTCGAGGAGGCCGACCTCGCCCTGATCGACGCCCTCCAGACCGACCCGCGCGCCCCCTGGTCCCGCGTCGGCCCCGCCGTCGGCATCGACGCCACCACCGCCGCCCGCCGCTGGGCCCGCCTCGAACGTGAGGGCCTCGCCTGGGTCACCGCCTACGCCGGACCGGCCACCACCACCGTCGCCTACGTCGAGGTCACCTGCCGCCCCCGCCGCGTCGAGGAGCTCGCGGCCCGGCTCGTCGCCCTGCCCTGGGTGTTCAGCGCCGAACTCGTCGTCGGCGACTACGACCTCTTCCTGTCCGTCGCCGCCCCCGACCTGCCCGCGCTCGGCCGCCGCGTCACCGAGGACATCGGCCGGCTGCCCGGCGTGCGCGGCACCCGGACCCGGCTGAGCATGCGGCTCTACCAGGAGGGCAGCAACTGGAAGGTGCGCGCCCTGGAACCGGCGGGCCGCGCCCGGCTCACCGCGCACGGCGCCGCCGGTGCGATGACCGGCTCCACGACGCCCTGCGCGTTCCTGCCCCGCGACGACGTCGACCTGAAACTGCTGCTCGCCCTCGGCGCGAACGGACGCGCGGGGTACGCCGAACTCGCCGAGCGGGTCGGGATCAGCGAGTCCACGGTGCGGCGGCGGCTCGCCCGCGAGCTGCGGGACCGGGAGATCCTGCTGCGCTGCGATCTGGCCCAGCAGCTCGCCGGGTGGCCCGCGCTCGCCACGTACCGGGCGCGGGTGCCGCACGGGGAGCTGGACTCGACCGGGGCCGCGCTCGCCCGGCTCCCGCAGATGCGGCTCTGCACGTCCGTCACCGGGTCCTGCAACCTGCTCTTCTCCGTCTGGCTGCGGGACCTCGACGGGATGGCGGGGCTGGAGTCCCTGCTCGACGACCGCTTCCCGCGCCTGCGCATCGAGGACCGCACGGTCACGCTGCGCACGGCCAAGCGCATGGGCCGCCTCCTGGACGACCATGGCCGGGCCCGGGGCTATGTCCCGGTGGGCTTGTGACCGCAGCCGAGTGCGGGTGCGTGGGGGCTGGTCGCGCAGTTCCCCGCGCCCCTGAAATGCAGACCCTTCGGGTCGCATTTCCCCGAGAAAGGTGCGGGGTGCCTTTCATCTGGGGAAGGCGCGGCGAAGCCGCATGCCTTCCAGGGGCGCGGGGAACTGCGCGACCAGCCACGACGAGACCGGCACCTGGCGACCCCGCGACGAAGCTACGGCGCTGAACCCGCCGCCCCCGGCAAGGAGAGCTCGAACCACACCACCTTGCCCGTCGACAACCGAGTCGCCCCCCAGCGCCGCGCCAGCCGATTGACGAGATACAGACCCCGCCCACCCTCGTCCGTGGCCCGAGCCTGCCGCAGCCGCGGCAACTGCGGCACGTCATCGCCCACCTCGCACCGCAGCACATCGGTCCGCAACAACCGCAGCGTCACCGGCCGCGAGGCGTACCGCACCGCGTTCGTCACGACCTCGCTCACCAACAGCTCGACGGAGTCGGTGAGTTCCTCCAGACCCCAGCGGGCCAGCGCCGAGCGCGCGAGCCGCCGCGCCCGCGACGGCGCCGCGTCCTCCGGCTCCAGGAACCAGTACGCGACATCGCTGGGCGCGATCCCGTCGAACCGCGCCGCGAGCAGCGCGATGTCGTCGTCCCGGTCGCCCGGGCCGAGCATGTCGAGGACCTCGTCGCACAGCGCCTCCAGCGGCGGCGGATGGTCCGGCCCCGTCAACTGCGCGGTCGCCGCGAGCCGTTCACGCAGCTGCTCTATGCCCGTCCAGACGTCCCGCAGCCGTGATTCGACGAGCCCGTCCGTGTACAGGAGCAGCGTCGCCCCGGCCGGCGCGTCCAGCTCGACGGCCTCGAAGTCGACCCCGCCGACCCCGATGGGCGCGCCCGGCGGCACCCGCAGCACCTCGGCCCGCCCGCCCAGGTGCAGCAGCACCGGCGGCGGATGGCCCGCGTTGGCGATCGTGATGCGGTGCGAGACCGGGTCGTAGACCGCGTACATGCAGGTCGCCATGCGGTCCGTGCCGAGCCGCTGCGCCTGCTCGTCGAGGTGGTGGAGCACCTCCTGCGGCGGCAGGTCGAGGCCGGCCAGCGTCTGCGCCGTCGTCCGCAGCTGGCCCATGATCGCCGCCGAGGTCATGGAGTGTCCCATGACGTCGCCGACGACCAGCGCGACCCGGCTGCCCGGCAGCGGGATCGCGTCGTACCAGTCGCCGCCGACCCGCGCCGTCTCCGCCGCCGGCAGATACCGCGAGGCCAGCCGCACGCCCGTGGGCCGCGGCAGCGTCTCGGGCAGCATCGTGCGCTGCAGCTCGTCCGCGATGTACGCCTCGCGCCCGTACAGGACCGCCTTGTCGATGCCCAGCGCGCTGTGCGTCGCCAGCTGGCCCGCGACGAGGAGGTCGTCCGCGTCGAACGGGATCCGGTCCGGGCGGCGCAGGAACACGGCGGCACCGATCACCCGGCGCCGCCCCCGCAGCGGTGCCAGGATCGCCCGGCGGCCGGTCGGCAACGACCGGCAGTCGCCGAGCAGTTCGGGCAGCGCGGCGATCGCCGCGGGGGAGTCCGCGAACACCGGTCGCACCCCGCGCAGCACCTCCGCGAGCGCGCCACCGGTGCGGACCTCGCACAACTCCGCGCTGCCCGCCGCCAGTTCGGGCTGCGGCAGCGCGGCCGGAAGGGTACCGCTCCCACTGTCCGAGTCCGTGTCGGTGTCGTCCGCGTCCGGGATCCGGTCGGTGCGGCGCAGCCGCAGCACCATCGGGCCCGTGGGCCGCTCGTCGCCGACGGGCAGCGGCTCGCGCAGGTACACGAGGATCGCGTCGGAGAACGTCGGCACGGTCGCCCGGCACAGCCCCATCACGATCTCGTCGAGGTCGATGCCGCGGGCGATCCGCCGGGTCGCGGCCCCCACGAACCGCAGCCGGTCCCCGTCCCGGCGCATCGCCACCGGCTGGCCCGCCGGGCGCGGCTGGCCGGAGCGGCGCTCGCCGCCGTCCGGCGGCCCGGCCGGACGCACCGGCTCCGGGGAGGGGGTACGGGGCTGCGAGTGCTCGGCGTCCGCGGCGGCCGAGGAGGAGGCCGCGGCGGAGGAGGCCGCGGTGGACGGCGCGGCGGCCCGGCGCGGCTGCTCCGGTAAGCCGCCGGGGGCCGCGGACGCCTGCGGGGCATGCCGCAGCGCCCCGCGGGGGTCGGCCGGGCGGGCCGCCTGGCCGCGGGGGCCGTCGTGCGAGCCTGGGTAAGAGGCTGAGTGCTCCGTCACGCGTGTCGAATCCGTCCGTCCGGGGCTGCGCGCCGTGCTACTCGCCGGTGCGCCGGCAGTCGATGAACAGCTGGTGCTCGGGTGGGGCGTCGGTGCTCGCGGGAGCGTACGCGTACGTCTCCTCGCCGGTGATCTCGAAGCCCGCTTCGCGCACGGTCCGGTGCAGCTCGTCCCGCAGGTACCCGGAAACCCGGATCGTGGAACCCAGGAACGGGATCTCCGTGTCGTCCAGGTCCGCCTCGACCATGGACAGCGCGAGCCGCCCCCCGGGCCGCAGCAGCGAGCGCAGCAGCCGCAGGGCGCCCGGGATCTCCGCGCGAGGCAGCATCAGCAGGGTGAAGAAACAGGTGACCGCGTCGAACCGCCCGAGCCCGTCCGGCCCGTCGGCGGCCAGCGTCGTCAGGTCGGCCTGGCGGAACTCGGCCTCCGGCACGTGCTTGCGGGCCAGCTCCAGCATGCCCGCCGACAGGTCGACGCCGACCACCGGATGCCCCGCGTCCACGAGCTGCCGGGCCGTGGGCACCCCGGTGCCGCAGCCCACGTCGAGCACCCGGGCGCCGGGCGCGAGCGCGGCCAGGAGCCGCTCCACCGAGGCCAGTTGGCCGTCCTTGTGCGGGAACGCCTCGTCGTAGCGCGCCCCGATCGCGTCGAAGGCCGCGGCTTGGTCCGACCGGTCGGCCGCGCCGCCCGCCCCGGACCCCTCGTACGCTCCACTGCTCTGACTCACGGTCCCGCCGCCCCTCGATGACCTCGTCGACATCGTGTCAGACCTGCCGCACACGCGAAGAGTTGCGGCCGGTGATGCTTCCTCCGCCACTTCCCGCGCTGCGCCGCGCTGTTGCGGAGGACGATCCTACGTTTACTGCCTGGGGGCGCATCAAGGGTCTCATGAGGACACGTGCGCGGGCGTACGGTCCCAGTCGCCCGGCAGGGCCGGAACCGGCCACGCGGGATCGGGCCGCCAGTCCGGCCAGCCGTCCGGGAACGGATGGCCCCACGCCTCGATCACCCGGACCGCGCGGCGCCCCGCCTCCCGTACGGAGGCGGCCTGCGCCGCGTTCATCAGTCCGACCTCGCGGGCCCGCGCGAACTCGTCCTCGTCGTGCCAGCGCCAGCTGCGGTCCGGGTACACCGACAGGTCCAGGTAGTGGTCCTCGGAGTCGACCCCGCCCGACCAGCGGGTCCGGGGCTGCTCCAGGTTCACGTACCAGTTGCGGAAGGACCAGCCGCGCTCCCAGAACAGCCACACCGACCAGGGCTCGCCGGGCCGGGCCAGCTTGAGCACGCCCGTGCCCAGCCAGCGGTCGCGCAGCAGCGTGCGCGGCTTCGTGTAGCGGGTGGCCAGCGGCTCGCGGTGCAGCGGGGTGCCGTCGGCGAGCACGGGCTTGACGCACTCGGTGCCGGGCGCCAGCCACACCGCGAGCAGATCGGCCGAATCCTCGACGACCGTGACCGGACGGCAGATGTGGAACCCGTCGCCCCCGTTGGCGCGATAGCGCCACAGGATCTGCTCACCGGGCGCCCAGCGCCCTCCACCTGTCCGGTCGTTGTCGTTCATGGCCAGATGTTAGGGGCTCAGGCCATTACGCGCTGCGGTGCGCATCACGATCGAGTCACCGCGTCACGCCGCCGGGCTCCCCGCGAGGCACACGGTCAGGGGCGGGTCATGCGCAGGACGTCGAGGGCCTCGTCGAGCTGCTCGACCGTCAGGTCCCCGCGCTCCACGTAGCCGCCCTCCAGGACCACCTCGCGGATCGTCCGCCGCTCTGCGAGGGACTTCTTGGCGACCTTGGCGGCCTCCTCGTAGCCGATGTACTTGTTCAGCGGCGTGACCACGGACGGCGAGGACTCGGCGTACTCGCGGGCCCGTTCGCGGTCGGCGGTGATGCCGTCGACCGTGCGGTCGGCGAGGAGACGGGAGACGTTCGCGAGGAGGCGGATCGACTCCAGGACGTTCTTGGCGATGACCGGCAGCATCACGTTCAGCTCGAAGTTGCCGGCGGCGCCCGCCGTGGCGACCGTCGCGTCGTTGCCGATCACCTGCGCGGCGACCATCAGGGTCGCCTCGGGAATGACCGGATTCACCTTCCCCGGCATGATCGAGGAGCCCGGCTGGAGGTCGGGGAGCTGGATCTCGGCCAGGCCCGTGCGCGGCCCGGACGCGGCCCAGCGCAGGTCGTTGGAGATCTTCGTGAGGCCGATCGCGATGGTGCGCAGCTGTCCGCTGGTCTCGACGATGCCGTCGCGCGCGCCCTGCGCCTCGAAGTGGTCGCGGGCCTCGGTGAGGGGGAGCCCGGTGGTGCGGGCGACCTCGGCGATGACGGCGGCGGAGAACCCGGGCGGCGTGTTGATCCCGGTGCCCACGGCGGTGCCGCCCAGGGGGAGTTCGGCCAGGCGGGGGAGCGAGGCGCGCAGCCGCTCCACGCCGAAGCGGATCTGCGCCGCGTAGCCGCCGAACTCCTGGCCGAGGGTCACCGGCGTGGCGTCCATCAGGTGGGTGCGGCCCGCCTTGACGACGTCGGCGAACTCGGCGGCCTTGCGCTCCAGGGCCGCGGAGAGGTGGTGGAGCGCCGGGATCAGGTCGTGGGTGACGGCGGCGGTCGCCGCGATGTGGATGGAGGAGGGGAACACGTCGTTCGACGACTGCGAGGCGTTGACGTGGTCGTTGGGGTGGACGTCGCGGCCCAGGCGCTCGGTGGCGAGGGTGGCCAGGACCTCGTTCGTGTTCATGTTGGAGGAGGTGCCCGAGCCGGTCTGGAAGACGTCGACGGGGAACTGGTCGTCCCAGCGGCCCTCGACCACCTCGGCGGCGGCGTCCACGATGGCCTGCGCCACGTCCTTGTCGAGCACCCCGAGCTCCGCGTTGACCTTCGCCGCGGCGGCCTTGATCCGGGCGAGCGCCTCGATGTGGGCGCGCTCCAGGCGCTGCCCCGAGACGGGGAAGTTCTCCACGGCGCGCTGGGTCTGGGCCCGCCACTTGGCGTCGGCCGGCACCCGCACCTCGCCCATGGAGTCGTGCTCGATCCGGTACCCGCTGTCGTCGTTCGTCATCGCCACAAACCCTCCGAAACACCGGCGAAACCCGCCGTGCAGCTCTCTAAAAGTTGAGCAGTTGTCTTGTTCTGGCTATTCCCATGGCGCCTACCCACCAGTAAATACCTCGGGTAACACCGAAGCCGGGGAGGCGTCATGCAACGCATCAGACCCAGAATCCGCTGTACGGCCGCCGCTGTCGCGGTGGCGGCGGCCGTGCTCGGGCTCGCGGCCCCCACCGCGGGCGCGGCACCGGACGCGACCGCCACAGCCACCGCGAGCACACCGCTCCCGCCCGAACTCGAGCAGGTCCGCGCCGCCGAGGCCACCAAGCTCTACGGGGACCCGGCCGAACGGCCGCTCGCCGACCGCAAGACCTCGCTCGTCTCGCTCGGCGACAGCGAGATCTCCGGCGAGGGCATCGGCACCTACGAATCGCCCACCAACGGCCCCGACAACTGGTGCCACCGTTCGGCGGACTCCGCCATCCACAAGACCACCATCCCGGCGGACGTCACCTACAACGTCTCCTGCTCCGGCGCCTACACCGGGAACATCCGCATCGGCGGCAGCAAGCAGTACGCCGACGAGCTCGTCCAGAGCGACAACCTCGCCGTCAAGGCCCGCAACACCAAGGTCAAGATGGTGCTGCTCGTCGCCGGCGCCAACGACGACCTCCAGTTCGGCCCCGTCATGACCGACTGCGTCCAGCGCTACCTGCTCTCCCAGGGCCCCTGCGAGTCCAAGTACGCGGCCGGCTGGCAGTCCCGCGTCGACGCCCTCGTGCCCAAGGTCGAGCAGACCGTGCGCGACCTGCGCACCACCATGCGCGACGCGGGCTACGCCGACGGCGACTACAAGCTCGTCGTCATGGGCTACCCGAGCCCGATCGGCCCCGACTTCCACGACAACCCCAGCTTCCCCGGCAAGCTCGCCTGCGGCGGCCTCGGCTACGACTCCGACACCAAGTGGGGCCGCAACGTCGCCGTCCCCGCCTTCGAGCGCGGCATGCGGAAGATCGCCCAGGACACCGGCGCCACCTACCTCGACAACTCGCGGCTCTTCCAGGGCCACGAGGTCTGCATGGAGGACACCTGGGCCCGCGGCGCGTTCATCGACCTCTCCAAGCCCGGCACCCCGGACGAGAACTCGCTGCGCCAGTCCTTCCACCCCAACGCCCGCGGCCACCTGGCCTTCGCCTCCTGCCTCACCCAGCTCTACAACTCCGGGCTGAAGGAGGCCAGTTGCGCGGACGTCAACTCGGCCGGCAAGCCCACCCTGTTCCCGCTCGCCTGGGACGACGTCTACAAGCCGCTCAAGAACGCCGCCACCGGCAACTGCATGGACGTCGACAGCTCCGTCAGCTCCAACGGCACCCGCGTCCTCGGCTGGGACTGCGCCGGCACCCGTAACCAGACCTGGTGGTACGACTCGGCCCGCCAGACCGTCATCACCGGCCTCACCCAGGACCGCTGCCTGGACACCGGCGACGACACCTACTCGGCCGGCGCCGGAATGATCGTCTGGAACTGCCACGGCGGCCAGCACCAGAAGTTCGTGCGCAACGGCGACACCCTGCGCCCCGCCGCCGCGACCGGCATGTGCCTGACCCAGTCCGCCGCCAAGTCGCAGATCCGCCTGCAGAAGTGCGACGGCTCGGCTAGCCAGCGGTTCACCGCCTGACCCCACCCCCCACCGCACAGGCGGACGGCCCCGCTCACCGAGAGGTGACCGGGGCCGTCCGTGTCCTGCGCGCGGGGCCCTACAGGCCGGGGCCGCGCACCGGGATGTGCGTGAACGTCGGCTCCGGCGCCGGGTCCTTGAAGAAGTCGTTGCCCTTGTCGTCCACGACGATGAACGCCGGGAAGTCCTCGACCTCGATCTTCCAGACGGCCTCCATGCCGTCCTCCTCGTTGTCCAGGACCTCGATCTTCTTGATGCAGTCCTGGGCGAGACGGGCCGCCGGGCCGCCGATGGAGCCGAGGTAGAAGCCGCCGTGCGTGCCGCACGCGTCGGTGACCTGCTGCGAGCGGTTGCCCTTGGCGAGCATCACCATCGAACCGCCCGCCGCCTGGAACTGCTCCACGTAGGAGTCCATCCGGCCGGCCGTCGTCGGGCCGAAGGAACCGGAGGCGTACCCCTCGGGCGTCTTCGCCGGGCCCGCGTAGTACACCGGGTGGTCCTTCATGTACTGCGGCATGTCCTCGCCGGCGTCGAGCCGCGCCTTGATCCTGGCGTGCGCGATGTCGCGGGCCACGACCAGCGAACCGCTCAGCGACAGGCGGGTCTTGACCGGGTACTTGGTCAGCTCCGCGCGGATCGCGTCCATCGGCTGGTTCAGGTCGATCTTCACCACGTCGGAGGCCTCGTCGAGGTGCTCGTCCGTGGTCTCCGGCAGGAAGCGCGCCGGGTCCGTCTCCAGCTGCTCCAGGAAGACGCCCTCGGCGGTGATCTTCGCGACGGCCTGGCGGTCCGCCGAGCAGGACACGGCGATCGCGACCGGGCAGGACGCGCCGTGCCGCGGCAGCCGCACCACGCGCACGTCGTGGCAGAAGTACTTGCCGCCGAACTGCGCGCCGATGCCGATCTTCTGCGTGAGCTCGAAGACCTTCTCCTCCAGCTCCTTGTCCCGGAAGCCGTGACCCAGCGCCGAGCCCTCGGCCGGGATCTCGTCCAGGTAGTGCGCCGAGGCGTACTTGGCGGTCTTCAGGGCGTACTCGGCGGACGTGCCGCCCACCACGATCGCCAGGTGGTACGGCGGGCACGCGGCCGTACCGAGCGAACGGATCTTCTCCTCCAGGAACTTCATCATGGAGGACTCGTTCAGGACGGCCTTCGTCTCCTGGTACAGGAACGACTTGTTGGCCGAGCCGCCGCCCTTCGCCATGAAGAGGAACTTGTAGGCGCCGCCGTCGGTCGCGTACAGCTCGATCTGCGCGGGGAGGTTGGAGCCGGTGTTCTTCTCCTCCCACATGGTCAGCGGGGCCATCTGGGAGTAGCGCAGGTTCAGGTTCTGGTAGGCGTCGTAGATGCCCTTGGAGAGGGACTTCTCGTCCTCGCCCTCGGTCAGCACGTTCTGGCCGCGCTTGCCCATGACGATCGCCGTGCCGGTGTCCTGGCACATCGGGAGCACGCCGGCCGCCGCGATGTTCGCGTTCTTCAGCAGGTCGAGCGCCACGAACTTGTCGTTGGCGGAGGCCTCCGGGTCGTCCACGATGCGGCGCAGCTGCGCCAGGTGGGCCGGGCGCAGGTAGTGCTGGATGTCGTGGATCGCCTCTTCGGCGAGCTTGCGCAGCGCCTCGGGCTCGACCTTCAGGAACGTACGGCCGTCCGGCCCCTCTGCGGTGGAGACGCCCTCCGCGGTGACCAGGCGGTACGGGGTGGTGTCCTCGCCCTGGGGGAGCAGATCGGTGTACGCGAACTCAGGCATCTCGCCCATTCCTCACTTGACAGACAGCAGCTGGCATCCGTTGGCAGCGCCAACCAGCGTAGAACCTGACAGCGCGGGCGAGTCTGTGAGGTAAGGCTCAGTCGGCCGCGCGGGCCCCTAGTCGCGATCTATCGCGTCTGTGTAATCTGCTGTCGTGGACCTTCACAAGCGCCCCCAAGAGAGCGCCCCCGCGGCGGACCCGGCCGAGCTGCGTGCCTCCGACGCCGACCGGGACCGGATCGCGGACATCCTGCGCGAGGCGCTCGCCGAGGGCCGGCTCGACGCCGACGAGCACGCCGAGCGCATCGACGGGGTCTACCGGGCCAAGACGGTCGGCGACCTGGAGCCGCTCGTACGCGACCTGCCCGGCGACCACACGCCCCGCCCCGGAGCGACCCGCCCGGCGCCCGGCGCGATGCCGCCCGGCGTGGCCCCGGCCGTGCCGAGCGACAACCTGGTGGCGGTGTTCAGCGCGGCCGGCCGCAAGGGCCGCTGGCGCGTGGGGCAGCGCACGCACGCGTACGCGGTGTTCGGGAACATCGAGATCGACCTCAGCGAGGCGATCTTCGAGCACCGCCGGATCTACATCAAGGCGGTCTCCGTCTTCGGCAACGTGGAGATCCGCGTCCCCGAGAACGTGACCCTCCACGGCAGCGGCGGCGGTGTCCTCGGCAACTTCGAGGTGGACACGCTGGACGCGACGGACCCGGACGCGCCGGTCGTGCACGTCGACGGCGTCGCGGTCCTCGGCAACATCGAGGCGAAGCCCAAGCGTGGCAAGATCATCAAGGATCTGCACAAGTACGTCGGCCGCAGCGTCGCCAAGCAGCTGCGCAAGCACCTCGACTGACGCCCAGGAAGGGCGACGGCCCTAACTCCCTTGCGCGCGCGGGAACTTCCGCGCGGCGGAACTCGGTGCAACTCAGTGCATAGGCGCCGACACAGCGGGTAGAGCTTGCTGCATCGTCTCCCGCTCGCGCAAGCCGTCGTAAGCCGTCGTCAGGAGTAGACCGTGCTGCATCCGCCGCGCCAGTCCCTGCAGGTAGCCGCCGTTCCGCGCCAGCGGGTGCCAGTCAGGGACCGCGACCAGGACGAGCCGTGGCACACCGAGGCGGTGTGCCGGCGGGACGAGGCGGGCCTGTTCTTCGCACCCTCCAAGGAACCCACCGCGGCCCGTCTGTCCCGCGAGGACGCCGCCAAGCGGGTCTGCGCCCGCTGCCCCGTGATGGTCGAGTGCCGCGAGCACGCCCTGCTCCAGCCGGAACCGTACGGGGTGTGGGGCGGCCTCACCGCGGCGGAGCGCCGGGTCGTGCTCGCCCGGCGCAGGCGCCGCGAGGTGGAGCTGAAGAACGCGTCACGGGCCGTGGCGGCCGCCGGCTAGGCGGCCGGGCCTCGCACACGCACAGACGCCGGAGGGCGCCCCGTACGGCACGGGGCGCCCTCCGGCGTCTGTTCAGCCTGCTGTCTGCTCGGCCCGCTCCGCCTACTTGGCGCGGTCGAAGTCGATCGCGCTGTACGCGCGCAGCTTGCGCAGCCGGTGCGTGGAGTCGATCTGGCGGATCGTGCCCGACTTCGAACGCATCACGAGCGAGGAGGTCGTGGCCGTCTCCGAGCCGTAGCGCACGCCGCGCAGCAGCTCGCCGTCGGTGATGCCGGTCGCGACGAAGAACACGTTCTCGCCCGAGACCAGGTCGTTCGTCGACAGGACGCGGTCCAGGTCGTGCCCGGCGTCCAGCGCCTTCTGCCGCTCCGCGTCGTCCTTGGGCCACAGCTTGCCCTGGATGACACCGCCCAGGCACTTGATCGCGCACGCCGAGATGATGCCCTCGGGGGTGCCGCCGATGCCGAGCAGCATGTCCACGCCGGTGTCCTCGCGGACGGCGAGGATCGAGCCGGCGACGTCGCCGTCCGAGATGAGCTTGATACGGGCGCCGGTCTCCCGGATCTCCTTGATGATGCCCTCGTGGCGCGGCCGGTCGAGGATGACCACCGTGACGTCCTCGGGGGCCTTGTTCTTCGCCTTGGCGACCCGGCGGATGTTCACCGACGCCGGGGCGTTGATGTCCACGTAGTCGGCGGCCTCGGGGCCGGTCACCAGCTTGTCCATGTAGAACACGGCCGACGGGTCGAACATGGTGCCGCGGTCGGCGGCGGCCAGCACGGCGATCGCGTTCGGCATGCCCTTCGCGCAGAGCGTCGTACCGTCGATCGGGTCCACGGCGATGTCGCACTCGGCGCCGGTGCCGTCACCGACCCGCTCGCCGTTGAACAGCATCGGGGCCTCGTCCTTCTCGCCCTCACCGATGACGACGACGCCGTTCATCGACACGGTCGAGACGAGGGTCCGCATGGCGCGCACGGCCGCGCCGTCCGCCCCGTTCTTGTCACCACGGCCCACCCAGCGGCCCGCGGCCATGGCCGCGGCCTCGGTGACCCGGACGAGCTCCAGGGCGAGGTTGCGGTCGGGGGCCTCGGAGGGGACCTCGAGTTCGGACGGAAGCTGGTGATGCTCGGTCATCGAGACGCACCTTTCTGTTCCGGCGTTTTTGGCGTTCACCGGGATACGACGACGGCCGGATGAGGGTTGATGGGCCTGACTCTATCGCCAGTCCGACAATCTGAGCAGACCGCCCCACGGATGAGCGGATCCGTTCATGTCAGAATGCGCCGTTCCGTACTCCCGCCGGACCTCCTGACAGAGATCGTTCGGCGACCTGCGACGATGGGGCACGTGGCAGGAAGAAATGGCAAGAAGACGGTCGGCAGCCTGGTCCTCTCGCTCGGCGTCTGCGTCGTCGCGGCCGGCACCGCCTATGTGTTCATCCCGCACGACGACTCCAAGGAGCCGCCGGTCAAGCGCGTGGACTACCAGGTGGAGCTGCTGACGGCCCGCCGCGCGGCCTCGTACCCGGTCGCCGCGCCCACCGGCCTCACCAAGGAGTGGAAGGCCACCTCGGTGCGCTACGACGGCGCGGCCAACGAGGCCTGGCATCTCGGCTTCCTCGACCCGAAGGGCCAGTACGTGGCCGTCGAGCAGTCGACCGACAAGCCGTCCCGGTTCATCGACGACGCCAGCCAGGGCGCCGAGGAGACCTCGCGCACCCAGCGGATCGGCGACGAGACCTGGCAGCACTACAAGGGCGCGAAGTACGACGCCCTGGTTCTGAAGAGCAAGGGCTCGACCACGGTCGTCACCGGCACCGCCGGCTTCGGGCAGCTGACGAAGATGGCCGAATCGCTCGAGATGAAGCAGGACAAGAGCGCCTGACCCTCTGCTGCTCGTGAGCTGTTCATGGGCGGCTCGTGCGCTGCCCGAACGCGCGAAAGGCGCCCCCGGAGTGTTCCGGGGGCGCCTTTCACGTGGTGCGGGTCGGGCTCAGACCGTGGTGATGACCTGGTCGAACTCGAGGCGCGGGGAGCGCGGGAACCAGGCGTCCTCGCCCGGCTTGCCGATGTTGATCACCATCAGCGGGGTGTGGTCGTCGTCCAGGAACTCCTTCTGGACGCCGGCGAAGTCCAGGCCGGTCATCGGGCCCGCGGCCAGACCGGCGGCACGCACGCCGATGATGAAGTACGCGGCCTGCAGCGCGGCGTTCAGCGCGGCGGAACCCTCACGGACCGGGCGCTCCGAGAAGAAGGCGTCCTTGGCGGCCGGGAAGTGCGGGAAGAGCTGCGGGAGCTCCTCGTGGAACTCGTTGTCCGCGGAGAGGATCGCGACCAGCGGGGCGGCGGCGGTCTTCGGCTGGTTGCCCTCGGCCATGTGCTGCACCAGGCGCTCGCGGGCCTCGGGGGAGCGGACCAGCGTGACGCGCAGCGGCGACTGGTTGAACGCGGTCGGACCGTACTTGACGAGGTCGTAGATCGCCTGGACCTGCTCGTCGGTCACCGGCTCGTCGGTGAACGTGTTCGCGGTGCGGGCCTCGCGGAAGAGGAGGTCCTGGGCGGCGGCGTCAAGAACGAGAGACATGATCAACCTTCTGGTGCGACGAGGGTGGTTGCGGCGATCCCGGTTCCGGATCACCCGATGCACACCACAGTACGGCGATGAGGTTCAACTTTCAACAAAACTGGGTGTGGCGCTGTTCACACCCCTGCGCCGCAGGTCACGGGCATCCCCTGGACCTGCCGCCGGTCACTTCTCGGTCCGTCTCTCCGGTCACTCCCCGGACCGGTCCGCCCCCTCCTCGGCCGCCTCCTCCTCGGCGAGCGCCGCGTCGAGCCGGGCCCGCGCCCCGTCCAGCCAGCGCCGGCACACCTTCGCCAGCTCCTCGCCCCGCTCCCACAGCGCGAGCGACTCCTCCAGGGACGTGCCGCCCGCCTCCAGACGCCGTACGACGTCGATCAGTTCGTCCCGCGCCTGCTCGTAGCCGAGCGCCTCGTCGGCCGCCTTCGTCGTCATGCTGATGTCCGTCCTCACGCTTCGTTCTCGATGGGGTCGTCGTTGCCGGGGACCGGCCCGGCGTGCTCGGTGACGCGCACGGTGAACTCGCCCTCGGCGACCCGGGCCCGCAGCTCGTCGCCGGGCGCCGCCTCCGCCGGAGCCCGTACCACGTGCCCGTCCGGCCGCTGCAGCACCGCGTACCCGCGCTTCAGCGTCGCCGCCGGGGACAGCGCGACCACGCGCGCGTGCGTGTGCGTCAGCTCCGACTCCGCCCGGTCCAGCAGATGGCCGAGCGTACGGCGGGCCCGCTCGGTCAGCGCCGAGACCTGCTCCTCCCGCTCGTCGACCATCCGGTGCGGATCCTCCATGACCGGGCGGCCCAGCGCGGACGCCAGCCCCCGCTCCTCCCGGTCCAGATACGCCTCCACGCAGCGCCGCGCCCGGTCCCGCAGCCAGCGCACCCGCTCGTACTCCTCGCCGACGTCCGGCACGACCTTCTTCGCCGCGTCCGTCGGCGTCGAGGCCCGCAGGTCCGCCACCAGGTCGAGCAGCGGGCTGTCCGGTTCGTGACCGATCGCCGACACCACCGGCGTACGGCAGTCCGCCACCGCCCGCACCAGCTGCTCGTCCGAGAACGGCAGCAGGTCTTCCACGCTGCCGCCGCCGCGCGCCACGACGATCACGTCCACGGCGTCCATGGCGTCCAGCTCCTTGACCGCCTGCACCACCTGCGGCACCGCGTGCACGCCCTGCACCGGCACGTTGCGCACCTCGAAGCGGACGGCGGGCCAGCGGTGCCGCGCGTTCTCCAGCACGTCGCGCTCCGCCGCCGAGGCGCGGCCGCAGACCAGGCCGATCAGCTGCGGCAGGAACGGCAGCGGCTTCTTGCGGTCCGCCGCGAACAGGCCCTCCGCGGCCAGCGACTTCTTCAGCTGCTCCAGGCGGGCCAGCAGCTCGCCCACGCCGACCGGGCGGATCTCCGCCGCCCGCAGCGACAGCTGGCCGCGCGGCGCGTACCACTCCGGCTTCGCGTGCAGGACGACCCGCGAGCCCTCCCGGACCACGTCCGCCACCGCGTCGAACACCTGGCGGTAGCAGGTGACGGACACGGAGATGTCGTGCGACGGATCGCGCAGCGTCAGGAACACGACGCCGGCGCCGGGTCTGCGGGACAGCTGGGTGATCTGGCCCTCCACCCAGATCGCGCCGAGCCGGTCGATCCACCCGCCGATGAGCCGGGAGACCTGGCCCACGGGGAGCGGGGCGTCGGGGGTGGTGTGGGCAGCCATGCGCCGAGCGTAATCGCCTCCGCTGACAACGGGGGCACGCGTGGGCCCGGGCCCGCTTCTGCGCCGTAGCTCCGCCTCTTCGTCGCGGGGTGACGCGTGCGCTGTGGCTGGTCGCGCCCACGGGTACGTGTGGGTTCGGGCCCGCTTCTGCGCCGTAGCTCCGCTTCTTCGTCGCGGGGTGACGCGTGCGTTGTGGCTGGTCGCGCAGTTCCCTGCGCCCCTGAAGGCGTGCGCTGCGCGCAGCCTTCCCGGCTCCTTGCCGCGGCGCGGTGGTCGTGGCTGGTCGTGCCCACGCGGCGGAGCCGCACATGGGTACAGTCCCGCGCCCCTGAAGGCGTGCGCTGCGCGCAGCCTTCCCCAATCAAGCCCCTCCGGCGATTGAGGAGCGGGGGCCGGGGGCGGAGCCCCGGGGGTGCCTCAGGTGCAGGGGGCGCGGAGGGCGGCCTCAGTTTTGGTCCGGCTCCATGATGCCGCGGCGGGACTGGACGCCGAGTACGACAAGGCCCACCGCCAACCAGACCGCTCCGACCACCTGCGCCGTCCCCGACGCCTCCACGATGACCGCCACCGTGATCCCCGCCCCGATCACCGGGATCAGCAGATGCCGCCACCAGCTCACCCCGTCCCCCCGGTGCCGTACGACGAAGTACCCCACCACGCTCGCGTGCAGCAGCGTGAAAGCGGTCAGGGCGCCGATGTCGACCACCGAGACCAGGTGGTCGAGGCCGTCGTCGCGCCGCGCCGCCCACCCCGCCGCCGCCAGCGTGATCACCGCCGCCACCAGGATCGCGAACCGCGGCACCCCCGACTCCGTCCGCGAGAGGAACCGCGGCAGCCGCCGGTCCCGCGCCATCGCGAACAGCAGCCGCCCCGCCGCCGCCTGCCCCGCCAGCGCCGCGAACGCCGCCCCGATCGCCTTGCTCACCGCCACCAGATCGTGCAGCCAGCCCCCGACGGACGCGTCGACCGCGTCGTAGAACGCCGACCCCTGCTTCGCCGGCTCCGCCGCCAGCTGCGCCGAGGTCGTCGGTTCGAGGAGCGCCACCAGGTACGTCTGCGCCACGAACAGCACACCCGTGAACGCCAGACAGAACAGCACCGCCCGCGCCACCTTCGCCGAGCCCCCCGTCACCTCCTCCGCGAACGTCGCGATCGCGTCGAAGCCCAGATACGACAGGACCGCCACCGACACCGCCCCGATCACCGCCGACAGCGCGAACGCCCCCTGCGACCCGTCACCCGTCAGCGGCGACAGCCAGTCCCGCTGCGTCCCGTCCCGCGCCAGCACCACGATCGCCGACACCACGAACACCAGCAGCACCACGATCTCCATGGCCAGCACCAGGAACCCGACCCGCGCCGCCGCCCGCACCCCCCACAGGTTCAGCAGCGTCGTGATCACCACCGCGAGCGCCGTCCACACCCACCGCGACACCGACGGCACCAGCGCGTTCATCGCGATCCCCGAGAACAGGTACGCCACCGCCGGGATCAGCACGTAGTCGAGCATCGCCATCCACCCCGCGATGAACCCGGGCCCGCGCCCGAGCCCCACGCGCGCGTAGGCGAACACCGAGCCCGCCTGCGGGACCACCCGCACCATCTGCGCGTAGCTGAACGCCGTGAACGCCATCGCGACCGTCGCCACCACGTACACCAGCGCCACCGCGCCGTGCGACTTCGCGTCCAGGGTGCCGAAGACGCCGACGGGCGCCATCGGGGCGATGAACAGCAGCCCGTACACGACGAGATCCCGGAAGCCGAGATCGCGGCGCAGCCTGCCGTCCGGCACGTCGGGGGCCTCGGGGACGCCGGGCCCTGCTGATGCGGACATCGTGCCTCCGTGGAACGAACGGGATCGAACGCCGACGAAACCGGGACGAAGCACGCCGAACGCGCATCGCGCCGACATCAGTCTTCCCCAGACGGGCGATCTTTGGCCTGCTGTGCTCGGCCTTACGATGGGGGGCATGACTGCTACGACTGGCCCCCGCCGCGTCCTGCTCGCCGCCCCCCGGGGCTACTGCGCCGGTGTGGACCGTGCCGTGATCGCCGTCGAGAAGGCCCTGGAGCAGTACGGGGCCCCGATCTACGTCCGCCACGAGATCGTGCACAACAAGTACGTGGTGCAGACGCTGGAGCGGAAGGGCGCCATCTTCGTCGAGCAGACGGACGAGGTCCCCGAGGGCGCCATCGTCATGTTCTCCGCGCACGGCGTCGCCCCGACCGTCCACGAAGAGGCCGCCCGCGGCAAGCTCGCCACCATCGACGCGACCTGCCCGCTCGTCACCAAGGTCCACAAGGAAGCGATCCGCTACGCCAACGAGGACTTCGACATCCTCCTCATCGGCCACGAGGGCCACGAGGAGGTCATCGGCACCTCCGGCGAGGCCCCCGACCACATCACCCTCGTCGACGGCCCCGCCGACGTCGAGAAGGTCGAGGTCCGCGACCCGGACAAGGTCGTGTGGCTCTCCCAGACCACGCTCTCCGTCGACGAGACGATGGAGACCGTCGACGCCCTGAAGACCAAGTTCCCGGGCCTCGTCTCCCCGCCGAGCGACGACATCTGCTACGCCACGCAGAACCGCCAGCTCGCCGTGAAGCAGATGGGCGCCGACTCCGAGCTGGTCATCGTCGTCGGCTCGCGCAACTCCTCGAACTCGAAGCGGCTCGTCGAGGTCGCCAAGCTGGCCGGCGCGCAGGACGCGTACCTGGTCGACTTCGCGAGCGAGATCGAGGAGGCCTGGCTGGAGGGCGTCACCACGGTCGGCGTCACCTCCGGCGCCTCCGTGCCCGACGTCCTCGTCGAAGAGGTCCTGGAGTGGCTCTCCCAGCGGGGCTACGCGGACGTGGAGATCGTCAAGGCGGCCGAGGAGTCCATCACCTTCTCGCTGCCCAAGGAGCTCCGCCGCGACCTGCGGGCCGAGGCCGCCGCCCTCGTGGAAGGCGCCTCCGCCGAGAAGTGACCTCGCGCGCCGCGTCGTAGCGTGGTCCCATGCATCCCATGCAGATCTTCGGCGTGGACATCGGCGGATCGGGCATCAAAGGCGCACCGGTCGACCTGGAGCAGGGCGAACTCGCGACGGAACGGTTCAAGGTGCTGACCCCGCACCCGGCCACGCCCGACGGCGTGGCCGACGGGGTCCGGCAGGTCGTCGAGCACTTCGACGGCCCCTGCGACCGGGTCGGCATCACCTTCCCGGGCGTCGTCACCGGCGGCGCCACCGTCCGCACCGCGGCCAACGTCGACAAGAGCTGGATCGACGTCGACGCCCGCGCCCTGCTCAGCGAGAAGCTCGGCGGCCTCCCCGTCACGATCCTGAACGACGCGGACGCGGCGGGCGTCGCCGAGATGCAGTTCGGCGCGGGCCGCGGCCGCAAGGGCACCGTCCTCCTGCTCACCTTCGGCACCGGCATCGGCAGCGCCCTCTTCGTCGACGGCACCCTCGTCCCGAACACCGAGCTCGGCCACCTGGAGCTGAACGGCCACGACGCCGAGAAGCACGCCTCCACCAAGGCCAAGGAGGATCACGACCTGAGCTGGGAGCACTGGGCCAGGCGCGTCCAGAAGTACCTCGCGCACGTCGAGATGCTGTTCTCGCCCGAGCTGTTCATCATCGGCGGCGGCGTCAGCCGCAAGGCCCACAAGTTCCTGCCGCTCATCAAGCACATCAAGGCCGAGATCGTCCCGGCGGAACTGCAGAACAACGCGGGGATCGTGGGCGCGGCCATGACCGCGTCCCGGGCGGCCTGAGGCCGGACTCAGGCGGTGCGGCGCCGGGGCTTGGGCGCCTGCGCCTTCGCCTGGCCCGGCTGCGAGGGGCGCCGCCCCGCCGCGGCGGCCGCCCGGCGCTGCGCCTCCCGGTGCGCGTTCAGCCGCGCCCGGCGCACCAGCACGACGACGCCGGCGACGAGCGTGCCCGCGTAGAGCCACCCGGCGTTCAGCGCGAGCGTCGTCACGACGCCCATCACCTGCGCCCCGAACCCGTTCCCGCCCTGCGCGATCGGCACGACCCCGACGGCGAACGCGATCGGTACGGCGATGGGGCCCGCCACCAGATCGGCCTTCCGCACCCACCCCGCGGTGAGCCCGCTGACCAGCAGGAACGTCACGCCATAGAAGGCCTTCGAGCTGCCGAACAGCAGCGAGTCCAGCAACCCGAGCACCAGCATCGTGCCCACGCAGAACAGACCGCTGCCCAGGCCGGTGAGCCGCGGGTTCGGGAACCGGCGCAGGGCCGTCAGGACCGGCGGCACCGGCCTCGCACGGCCCGCCCCCGCCCGGTAGACGGTGGCCGACTCCGGAGCCGGACCGGCCGGACCCGCCTGGCGGCCGGGGCCCGCGGGCCGCGCGCCACCGCGTCCGGCCCGCGCCTGCGGCGGCAGCGGGGTCGTCCGGCGGGGCCGGGATTGCGGGGTACGCGTCCTGGGTTGCTCCACAGGCCCAACATAGGTCGGCTTATGTGCGGAATACGCCATAGGACACGCGCTTTGGCCGACCTTGACCGTCACTGGTCGCCTGTTCGACGCATCACCGGGCGGTGCGCCGCCAGGCCGTAGACTGGTGGATCGCCCAGCCAAAACATCCAAGGCCATCAGCGCCCACCACGTACGGGAAGTCGCAACGTGTCGCTCACGATCGGAATCGTCGGTCTGCCGAATGTCGGCAAGTCGACCCTGTTCAACGCCCTGACCAAGAACGACGTGCTCGCGGCCAACTACCCGTTCGCCACGATCGAGCCGAACGTCGGCGTGGTCGGCGTCCCGGACGCCCGCCTGACCCAGCTCGCGGAGATCTTCGGCTCGCAGAAGATCCTCCCGGCCACGGTCGACTTCGTCGACATCGCCGGCATCGTGCGCGGCGCCTCCGAGGGCGAGGGCCTGGGCAACAAGTTCCTGGCGAACATCCGCGAGTCGGACGCCATCTGCCAGGTCATCCGCGCCTTCAAGGACGAGAACGTCGTGCACGTCGACGGCAAGGTCTCGCCCAAGGACGACATCGAGACGATCAACACGGAGCTGATCCTCGCGGACCTCCAGACGATCGAGAAGGTCCTCCCGCGCCTCCAGAAGGAGTCGCGCATCAAGAAGGACGTCGTCCCGAAGGTCGCGGCCGTCGAGGCGGCCAAGGAGATCCTGGAGAAGGGCGACACCCTCTTCTCCGCGGGCATCGTCCAGGGCTCGGGCAACGAGGAGCTCCTGCACGACCTCCACCTCCTCACCACCAAGCCCTTCCTCTACGTCTTCAACGTCGACGAGGACGAGCTGACCGACGACGCGTTCAAGGACGAGCAGCGCGCGCTGGTCGCCCCGGCCGAGGCGATCTTCCTCAACGCCAAGCTGGAGGCGGACCTCGCCGAGCTCGACGAGGAGGACGCCATGGAGCTCCTCCAGTCCGTCGGCGCCGAGGAGCCCGGCCTCGCCACCCTCGCCCGCGTCGGCTTCGACACCCTCGGCCTCCAGACCTACCTGACGGCCGGCCCCAAGGAATCCCGCGCCTGGACCATCAAGAAGGGCGCCACGGCCCCCGAGGCGGCCGGAGTCATCCACACGGACTTCCAGAAGGGCTTCATCAAGGCCGAGGTCATCTCCTTCGCCGACCTCCTCGAAACGGGCTCGGTGGCCGACGCCCGCGCGGCCGGCAAGGCCCGCATGGAGGGCAAGGAGTATGTGATGCAGGACGGCGACGTGGTGGAGTTCCGCTTCAACGTGTAGCCGCATTTCCACCACGTCGCCATTGTTAAAAGCGCAGGTCAAGAGGGTCTGACTCTTTCGAGTCGGCCCTCTGTCCTGTTCCCGTGCTGGGATGGTGCTGGGATGACACTGAAGAATCTGACGCGTTGTCATCGCACATTTGAGTTGCTTTGGCGTCGCTTCCTTGGAGCGGATTCGCAGTGCGTACGCGTTCACAGTGGCTGGCGGCGGACGCTGTGCCGCGGACACCTGCAACGGCGGCGCCTGCGACGCTGCGGCCCCCTGCATGGTTCAGGCACCTTTCCGGTGAACGGCGCTGGATCGAGGCGCTCTCGTTCCGGATCAGCGAACGCCGGATCCTTCATGTGGCCGGCGCGGTAGGCTCGACCAGGCATGATGCGGCCCTGCTGGCATGGGCGACGCGGGAGGACGGGACAGTGACCGCAGTGGGAGGAGCCCCGGCGTCCGGGGTGCCGAAGCCTGGCCCCGTGAGGCCGCCCCGACAGTGGTCGCAGGAAAGGGTCTCTCCATACCCCTGGGAGCAGGAGGCGCTGGATCATGTGCGGCAGCTCATGCCGCACGCCGAGCCTTATCGGGCCTGGGCAACCTTCTCTTTCACTGCGCAATCCGGACGCGTCAACGAATGCGATCTACTGATCGCGGTTCCGTCCGGGCTATTTCTTGTTGAGATCAAGAGTCATCCCGGTGAACTCCGCAACAGCGGTTCTACCTGGAATTTCCGTGGCCAGGACCGCATGCGGACGATCACCAATCCGTTGCACTTCAATGACCTGAAGTCCAAAGAGCTGAAGAGCCAGCTTCAGTGGGCAGCCCGCAAGCTAGGCATCAGTGATCGCGTCGTGCCACGTATCGAGCCTGCCGTTTTTCTCTCCGCCCCGGATCTGGACAGTCATCTGGACGAGGTGCAGCAGATCAAGGTCTACGGCCGTGATGACGGCGCGAGTGGACTCAAGCGCATCTGGCAGGATTTCCTGGGGCTGCCGCCGGACCGCCCTGAGCGACGCATTACTCCGGAATTCTCCCGCCATACCCTCCCTCAGCTTCTGAAGGCTATTGGCATTCGTCAGTCCGCCGCTCATCTGCGATTCGGCGATGCGTGGAAGATGGAGCCCCATCCGTTGGATGCCGGGCCCTCCTGGGAGGACCGTCTCGCGTCTCGCGATGACGGGATGGTCCAGGAGGAGGGCAGGGTCCGTATCTATCTGGTCAGCCAGATGGCTACCGAAGCAGCCCGCAAGGCCACTGAGCGAGCCGCGCGTCGCGAATATCAAGTGCTCCAGGGTATTAACCACCGTGGGATCGTCGACGCAGTCGAATTCCGTGAGCATCAAGGCGGTCCGGCGATCCTCTTTCGCCATCGCCACACGGACCTGCGACTCGACCAGTATCTGGATGTCTACGGTGGGAAGCTGACTCCTGAGACACGCCTCGACCTGGTTCGGCAGCTTGCGGAGGCCGTCCGCTATGCACACAACCGGTCGCTGTATCACCGCGCTCTGGCGGCCCGTTCGGTATATGTCTCGTTCAAAGAGGGTGGGGCCCATCCCGAACTGCGGATCACCGACTGGCAGACCGCGGCCAGGGATTTCGATTCCAATGCCACCTTCTTCCGTTCCATCGGTGGGTCCGCGCTCGACGCGGCGCTCATCGAGGACGCGGCTCGCGTGTACCTGGCCCCGGAGACGGATCAGCCCTTCGCCGACCCAGGTGATCTGGACGTCTTCGGTCTGGGAGCAGTCGCGCATCTGATCCTTACCGGGCTGCCGCCGGCCGCGCAGCGCAGTGCGCTGAGTGATCGTTTGCGCACGGACTCGGGCCTGCGGCTCTTCGCGGTGGCGGATGGGCTGCCCGACGCTCTGGACGATCTCGTCTTCCAGGCGACCCGGACCGATGTCAATGACCGCCTGGGTTCGGTGGAGGAGTTCCTCGATCTCCTCGACGAGGCCGAGCGCGCCAGCGTTCTGCCCGATTCCCCGGCCTCGACCGATGTCGATCCGCTGGAAGCGCTGCCCGGCCAGTCGCTTGACACCGAATGGTCGGTGCGGCGGGTTCTCGGCACCGGAGCCACGGCCCGTGCCCTCCTTGTGGAGCGTGCGACGGAGGACGAGGACGGCCACGTCCACATCGACGAGCATGTCTTCAAAGTCGCTCTCGACGAGGAGCGGGCCGGCAGGCTGCGGGCCGAGGAGCGAGTGCTCGGGACGGTCGGTGGTGGAGCGATCGTCCAGCTGCGAGGGGAGGGGCTGCGAGAGATCGGCGGGCGCACGGTTCTGGAACTGGAGTATGCGGGCGAGCAGTCGCTCGGTGAGCGGCTCAGGGGCCAGGGCAGGCTCACCTTTCACGAGTTGGAACGTTTCTCGGACGACCTGTTCCACGCTCTTGACCAGCTCGCCGGTCATGGAGTGCGCCACCGTGACATCAAGCCGGACAATTTCGGTGTCCAGCGGCGCAAGGACCGCACCTGGCAGCTCAAGCTCTTCGATTTCTCCCTCACCGATGCTTCCGACCGGGACATCAAGGCTGGCACCCGCAATTATCTCGACCCGTTCCTCGGGTCCATGCGTCGTGCCCACTACGACGATCACGCCGAGCGGTATGCGGCGGCCGTCACACTGCACGAGATGGCCAGCGGTGAGAGGCCGGTGTGGGGTGACGGACGGAACGATCCGCTCACCAATGAGTCGGCAGTCCTTCGTATCGCGGTCGAGCTCTTCGAACCCGCATTGAGCGACGGGCTCGCACGCTTCTTCCGGCGAGCCCTGCATCGCGACGTCGAGCACCGCTTCGAGACCCTCACCCAGATGCGTGACGAGTGGAGGCAGGTGTTCCGTACCGCGGACTCGACCGGCCCCACCATCACGCAGAACCTCGTCGGTGCAGCCTCCGAGGACCCGGAAAGCGACCGGGACAGGGCTGCGGAAGCCGCCGACGTCACGACACTACTGGAGGCCGCAGGGCTGACCCCCCGAGCGGTGTCCGTCGCGAACGACCTGCACGCCTACCGGGTCGGCGATCTGCTGAACCTTCAGCCGTACGTCATCTCCCGGGCGCGCGGAGCCGGTGCGCTGGTGCGCAAGGAGTTGAACCGGCGGCGCAAGCAATGGGCAGCAGCACTCCTTCCGGCCTCCGACGGTCGTTCCCCGCAGACACCACCCGTCGACCGCCCGGTGGTGGACGTCGCGACGGTGGACGGCTCGGCCCCGGAACGCATTCTGTCGATAGACGAGATGGCGGCCTTGCTCACCCCCGAGCCCGGCCGCAAGGGCTCACACCGTGCGGCCGTGGTACGGCTCACTCTCGGGCTTCCACCGGAAGAGGGCGGGCTCTCCCCGCTGGGTGCCTGGCCGGTTCAGGCACGCATCGCCGAGCACCTGGGTATCAAGCAACCGCCGGTCTCCCGGCACCACCGGATCGAGATCAAACAGTGGGCGGAGGCGGCCTGGCTCTCACCGGTACGCGCTGAGCTGGTCGACATCGTCACCGCCGCTGGGCGGGTCATGACCGCTGTGGAGGCCGCGGCTGAACTGCGTGCCCGCCACGGAGCGGGCAGTGACACCAGCGAGCGGATCCTGGCCAGGTCTCTGGCCGTCGTCCGGGCCGCGGTCGAGGCCGAGACCTCGGATGCGGTGGGAGAGGTGGACAGTGCGGGGACCGAGGGCGGTGTACCGCATGAGCCCCGCCTCGCAGTGCACCGGCGTGGCGAAGCGGTCCTCATTGCGGCTGAGTCCTTGCCCGGGACTGAAGACCCCAGCCCTCGTGAACTGGCCGACTACAGTGCGTTGCTTGGATCTTGCGCACATCAACTTGCGCGGCGTGACCCGCTGCCCAGCCGCGCTGAGGTCGTGCGCGACCTGCGTGCCGTACCGGTCCCCGACGGCTTCGCACCGCTCGCGGACACACGCCTCGTGGCGCTGGCTGCCGCGGTCGCAGCCCGGACCGCGGTGACGCCGCGCCTTGAGTTGTACCCGCAGGATCTGAGCCTGGAGCGGGCCCTGCGTATCTCCCAGGCGGGAGCCGGGGTCCGGCACGACCGGGGCATTGTGGTTTCTGGCCTGGTCGCTCGGCTGCGGGCACGCTTCCCCGACCTGGATCTCCTCGCGGGGGGCCGGGAGCCGACTCACGTGGAACTCGAGGAGGCATTGGAGGCGGCCCGCTTCGACCTGCGTTACGACCTCAAGACCCTGACGTTCTTCCCGCGCAGATCCGCACCGCCCGCCGCCCGCACCTCGACCGGCGTCCACACCAGCTACCTTCCTCCGCGTCCGGTCTCCCACGCGGACCGCGAGGATCCACACGGGGCGTTGCGTGCCCGGCTGACCGAGCGTGCCGCCCGCGGTGGCTTCCTCGCCCTGACGGTGAAACGCGACGTGCTGGTGGGGACGGCGGAGCGGGTGGCGGCGGGATTCAAGTCCGAAGGCGTCGTCGCGGTCGATGTCGCGGGGATGTTCCTGCGCACGCTGCGGGAGCTGGCGGACGAAAAGGGACAGGACTGGCAGAAGTTCCTGCGTGCCGACAGCGGTTCCGCCCCAGGCCGCATCAAGCCCGGCCTCGCCTCCTTCGCCCGCGTGGTCTGGCAACGCATGGAGGACGCCCTCCTCGAGCGGGCCACCGCACCCCGGACGGTCCTGTTCCTCTACGACGCCGGCCTGGTCGCACGCTACTGGGACGAGGGCGGCCACGGCTTCCTGACCCGTCTCCAGAATGCGGCTCGCCGACCTGGGAGCGTCCCCCACGGCCTGTGGCTGCTGTGCCCGGTCGAGACGCGGTCGCAGCAGCCACGCCTCGACGGGCGGACGGTCGAGGTGATCGGCGGCGACGGGGAGCGGGAGCACCTGGACGCGGGATTCGTGAAGGCGCTTGGGGACTGAGCACCTTCCGCGGAGTGGACGGACGGGAGGGGTCAGGACTTCTTGCGGGAAACCCCGCCCCTGCGCCCGATGTTGAAGTACAGCCGGTACACATCGGGCAGGTCGATGGCCCCGGTGGTGAGTCGCCGGGTCAGGACGCCGATGTCGATGAGTTCTTCGAGGACAGCGAAGGGATCATCCGGTTTGCGTGGGCCGCTGCCGCCGTCGTCCTCCTGAGGGTCCTGGCCGCTTTCCTGGGCCAGTTCCTGCAGCGCGGCGCTGAGCCCGCCCTGATTCCAGTGGGCGATGACGACCGAGGGTTCCATCGGTACTTCGCCCCCCTCGAGTTTCTCGACTGCGGCAACCGCCCAGGCGATGTCCTCTGTGAGTTCCTCCACGCGGATACGGGCCGCCCCGTGCAGGCTTGCTCTGATGGCGTCGTAATGGAGCGCGTACTCGTAACCCGCGTATCGCTCGGCGGAGACGACAGCGGCTTCCCGCAGGCTGTACAACCACGTACGGGGGCTGACCTCCTCATTACCGTCCTGGAGATGATTGGGCACCCAGGTGTAGGTGAGGCCCTTTCGTCGGTCGGTGCCCATGTATGGTCCGGCGATGTCGACGAACACGGCTTCCTGCCGTGTCTGGTCGGCGATGACATCAGTCGGCGCGATGAACCGGCCGTCGCCTTCATCGCGCCAGCCGCCGGTGGCAGCCCGGAACTCCGCGGCTCCGGGGCCGTCGTAGTTCCCCAACTGGTGGAAGAAAAGCCCGTAGAGGTTCTCCCGGAGCCAGGTGAGCTCGGCGGTGTTCGCGGTGAGTTTCGACGCGTCCGCGAACTTCTTGGGTGCGCTGTCGTACATGTCCGGGCGGATGAAGACCTTCGCGCGCAGGGCAGATGTAGTGAGGCGCAGTTCGAGCGCGACCTCGAGCAGACCCGACACGAGCTTGTCCGCCTGCATCCTGTCCTTGTGCAGATGGTCCAGGGCGTCGAAGAGCAGGACCTGCGTCACGCCGTCGCTGTGAGCCGCGCTGTCCGCTTCCTGAAGAGCGTCGTCGAGCGCCTCGGGATTCTCCCGTACCCAGCTCATCCTGCCGGGCCAGTCGTTGATGGCTGCGATCTCGGGCACCTTGAGCGCCATCAGAACGACCATGAACCAGAAGTCGACCGCATCGAACTCGTCATCGCGCATCAACCGGGCGATAACTCGCTTGGTCGGGTAGGCGGCGTCGGCCTTGCGGTCCGCAGCGAATCCCGTAGCGATCTTGACCCGGCGCAATCTGGGCATCAGGTACGAAGCCGCGGCGATCTCCCGCAGCCGGGGATCGGTCAGCGCCTTGGCCCAGTACGTCTTGCCGGTACCGCGTGCGCCCTTCACCACGGTGACGTCGGGAGCGAGAGCGAGCCGATGGCTCGACGGGGTGAACAACCGCCGCAGGTCCGGTTCCGTGGTGTTCGCGTCGACCGCGTCTTCCAGGGCCCGGACAATCAGGGTGCGGTACTCGTCGGCGGTCAGGGGGGTCATGAGGGCTCCGGGTGCGGCGGGGGCAGCAGTCGCTCCACCGTAGTCGTGAAGGTCTGGTAGACGGCCTCGACCATCGGCAGCTCGGGCCAGGCGCTGCTGCGCAGCGGGTCGAGCCCGATCAGGTCGTTGCCGAACAGGATCGGGATGGGGGTGTGCGGTGCGTCTTCCGCGTCCGGTGCCGAGATATACGTGCTGTCCGGCTCGTAGAGGGTGTCGGCGAAGAGGTTGTACGCCCGCTCCTGCAGGGCGAGCAGACGGTTGACGTCTCCGGCGGAGTTGAACATGGCAGCGACCACTCTGAGGCGTTCCACCAGATCACCGACGTGGTCCTGCCGTTGCCGCCACTGCTCGAACAGCATGCGGTACCCCTCCCAGGTGGAAGGGTTGTCCACGGTGAACAACAGCGCCAGGCCGCTCAGGTGGGTCAGGGTGACGGCGGCGATGTCGTGCATGCCGGCCCGGCAGTCGAGCAGGACGACGTCGGGGCGCCGGGAGAGCTCTGCCACCTGGTCCTCGCAGGCGCTGATGGCCTGTTCGAGCCGGGTGGCGAAGGGACGCGGACCGTCGCCGGGAGTGAGTGGGGCAAGGTCGCTGTAGATGCGGTTCAGTTTGGCGAGGTAGTCGCTGCGTTCGCCTGCACGGGGTGTGCCTCCGGCAGGGGCGAACCACACCTCGCCGTTGCTTTCGCCCCGGACGGGCAGAGCAGTGCCGCGAGCGACCAGTTCGAGCCCGTCGGCATGTCCGACGGCCGCTTCGACCAGGTGGTCCACGATGCCGTGACGAGGGATGCCGCTCGGACTCTCCAGGAGATTTGACACCCCGGGCGACTCCAGGTCGAGGTCGACCACCAGTACGCACCGTCCTCGGTCGGCCAGATACCGGGCGAGCATCGCGGTGGCCGTCGAGCGGCCCACACCCCCCTTGAACCCGTACATGGCGACGCGGCGGTCCCGGCGGTCCCAGTCGCCGTCGAACGGCGTACGGGCAGGGAGGGGCGCACTTGTCCAGTCGGCCCCTATTACGGTGCGTTCCAGGGCGTGCACGCTGCCGACATTGCCGTGGGAAGCGCTGACCTCCGTACGGTCTCCACTGGCGAAGAAGAGATCGGGGGCGAAAAGGAGACTGCCGAGCACGAGGGGTTCGAGGCCGGTGAAGGGGTGGGTCGCGGCTGCAAACCCGTCCCTCGCGGACACTACGTCCGGGGCGTCCGCCGCCAGCGGGTTCGCCCGATCGTCGACGAGGAGCGATGCACGCCCCAGAAGGTCACGGGTGACGACGACGTTCATGCCGAACCGCTGGGCTGCCTGACCGGCATGGGCGAGCGCTTGCTTCCAGGCCGCGTCGAACCGTACGGACGGCGGGGGAGGAGTGGTCATACGAGGGTGCCGGTTCCTAGGATGCGGGCCTGCTCGTGGGCGGCGATGAGGTCGTAGGCTGCCTTGAGGTGCCGGTCGACGTGCTCCTTGGTGAGCATGGTGCCGTCGCAGTACCGGTCGCCCACGTCCCAGTCCGCGAACGGGTTCTCCCAGAGGAGCTGGGAGAACAGGAGACCTGCGGCGGTGTCGTTGCGGCGGTGGGCCACGGCGGTGAGCTGCTCCCAGAGCGCGGGAAGGTGGCCGTGCTGGCCGTCCCAGTTTCGCTGCCTCCGGGTGGGGTGTGGGAACTTCATCTCAGGGTGGTGCGGCATGCCGTTCGGCTTGAGCTCGGAGCCCAGGAAACTGATCAGGATGGCCTTGATGGCACATTCTGCGGCAAGGCCGGCCAGGTGATCCGCCGATATCTGCCACCGCGCGCCGGTCGCGAGGACGGCCGACCGGAAATGGTGCACGCTCGCTCTGGCGAAGTCGGGCGGGGGCGAGGTTGGGGGCGTGGCCGTCACGACGATCACTTTAGTGGTGGGGGTAGAGGGCGCGGGAGGGCTTTCCGCACACGGGAACCGCAGCTTCGATAGCGAGGCTGGCAGGATTGAGGGGCCTGGCCGCCCGATGCGCGGCGGGAGAGGATGCGCTGCGGTGAGTAGGAACGAGATGGAAGCGGACGTGACGGTGGAGACGGCGGGTACGGCGAGGCTGGACAAGGAGGCCCTGGTCAAGGACCTCAAGCGGCTGGTCCTCGACCTGGAGGACGACCTGCGTGTCCGTAGCGAGACGGTCGAGGATTTCCGCGCACCTCTTGAGGAGGAGTACCGGCAGGCCAAGGAGGCGAAGCGGATCGCGGCCCCCTACGCTGCCTGGCGTGACGAGCGGGTCACGCAAGCCGCGGCCGCCTGGGTCCTCGCCTGCGTCTTCGTCCGCTTCTGCGAGGACAACGGCCTGATCGAGGAGCCCTACATCGCCGGCCCCGGTGAGCGCCTCGCCGAGGCTGAGGCTCGCCACGACAACTTCTTCCGTGAGAACCCGCATCTCAACGACCGTGACTGGCTGATCGAGTCCTTCCGTCACCTTGCGAAGACGAACGCCGCCGCCGCCGGACTCTTCGACGAGAACCACAATCCGTTGTGGAGCATTACCCCCAGCTACGACGCGGCGACGAAGCTGCTCGCCTTCTGGCGCAGGTGGGGTGCGGCGGGCGAGATCCGTTACAACTTCTTTGACCCGGAGTGGAACACTCGCTTCCTCGGCGACCTGTACCAGGACCTGAGCGAGCATGCCCGTAAGACGTATGCACTACTCCAAACCCCTGAGTTCGTCGAGGAGTTCATCCTCGATCTGACCCTGGAACCGGCGATCGAGGAGTTCGGTCTCAACGCGGCACGGGAAGATCCTCTGGACCCGACGGGTGAGCCGCTGCGCGGGCTGCGGACCATCGACCCGGCGTGCGGGTCGGGGCACTTCCTGCTCGGCATCTTCCACCGGCTCCTTGACAAGTGGCGTATCGCGGAGCCGGGTACGGACGACTGGACGTTGATCCGGCGCTCGCTGGAATCCGTCCACGGTTGCGACAAGAACCCGTTCGCGGCGAGCATCGCGCGCTTCCGACTGCTCGTCGCCGCGATGAAGGCCGCGGGGGTGAGCAGGCTCGACCGGATGCGACCCTTCCCGATCAATGTGGCGGTCGGTGACTCGCTGCTACACGGGCGGGGGGCGGCCGGCATTCAGACCGAGATCGAGTTGGACACGCTGTTCTCGGACGCGCCCGTGGGGAGTGAGGACGGGGAGACGTACGCGTACTCGACCGAGGACGTGTGGGAGTACGCGAAGCGGGCGGATCTGCTTGGGCGGGGCTCATATCACGTAGTGGTGGGGAATCCGCCGTACATCACGGTGAAGGACAAGCAGGAGAACGAGAACTACCGGGCGGCGTACAAGGACGTGTGCGCGGGGACCTATGCGCTGTCCGTGCCGTTCGCGGCGCGGCTGTTTGAGCTGGCGGTCAGGGGGCCGGGCGGGCGGCTCGGTGGGGGTGGGTTTGTCGGGCAGATCACGGCGAATTCCTTCATGAAGCGTGAGTTCGGCAAGAAGCTCATCGAGGTCTTCTTCCGGAATCGGGCTGAATTGTCGCATGTGATCGATACGTCGGGGGCGTACATTCCGGGGCATGGCACGCCTACGGTGATTCTGGTGGGGCGGAACCGGATTCCTAGCCCGGAGCGGACGGTTCGGGCGGTGTTGGGGGTTCGAGGGGAGCCTGCGCAGCCACCGATCGCGGCGGAAGGCGCCGTGTGGCGGGCGATTGTGGAGCAGGTGGGGCGACCGGGGAGTGAGTCGGACTGGGTGTCCGTTGAGAACGCGGTTGCGGCGAGCTTCGTGAGTCACCCGTGGTCGGTGAGTGGGGGAGGGGCCGGTCCGCTGCTGGACCGGCTGGCCGTTGGCACGATGCCGCTGGAGGAGAAGATTTCGAAGCCGATCGGTCGCGCTATTCGTGCGGGTGCCGATGAGGCGTACATGCGGCCGTTGCGGAAGACGTACAAGCCCCGAGCGGACAAGCGAGCACTGCGGCCACTGCTTCTTGGAGATGTGGTTCGGGACTGGCGTGCCGAGCCAGACGTAGCTATTTGGAGGCCAGATGCCAAGGCGGTGAATGAGGGGCGCCTTGGTGAAGAATTGTGGCCTTGGCGGGCGACGCTCGCAGCGCGTAGAACATTCCAAGGTGACATGGCAGATGCGGGTCTCGAATGGTGGGACTACATGCAGTACACCGCGTCTGCGTACGCCACGCCGCTATCGATCGCCTTTGCGTTTGTGTCGACGCACAATCACTTTGTGCTGGACCGGGGAGGGAAGGTGTTCAACAGGTCTGCGCCAGTCATCAAGCTGCCACAGGGTGCGGATGAGGATGCGCACCTGGAGTTGTTGGGGGTGCTCAATTCGTCGACGGCGTGCTTCTGGTTGAAGCAGGTCAGCCATGACAAGGGGAGCCAGTCAGGGACTGGCGGGTTCATGCATGACGAATGGGAGCGGTTCTACGAGTTCACCGGGACCAAGTTGCAAGGGTTTCCTCTTCCGGGAACTCTCCCGCTTGAACTGGGACGTTCGCTCGACCTTGCGGCGAGGGAGCTGGCGGACAGCGAGCCGGATGCTGTCGCTGGGCGCGAGACTCCACGTCGCGCCAACCTTGATCAGGCGCGTCGGGACAGCGAAGCCGCCAAGGGGCGGATGATCGCACTTCAGGAAGAGCTCGATTGGACCGTCTACGGCCTCTACGGATTGCTGACTCCGGCTGAAGTGAAGCGGGTGACTCTACCCGCCTCCTGCGAGGTTCCCGAAGTCGGCCTGGGCGAGCGGGCCTTTGAGATTGCGCTCGCTCGGCGTGTAGCCGAGCGAGAGACGACAACCGTCTGGTTCGACCGTCACGGCGCGACCCCGATTGTGGACATCCCCGTGCATTGGACGGACGAATACAGGGCTGTGGTGCAGGCGCGGCTTGACGTCATCGCCTCGCGCACCAAGGACATTGGTCTGATCGAGCGGCCTGAGTGCAAGCGGCGGTGGGCTGCCGAGTCGTGGGAGAAGAAGGAGCGAGCCGCGCTGCGGACCTGGTTGCTCGACCGGTGTGAGAGCAGCGGGCTCTGGTACGAGCTGCGGGACGGGATGAAGCAGCCGCGGTCGATGACGGTCAATTACCTTGCTGACCGGGTGAGTTCGGATTCGGACTTCGTCTCGGTTGCGGCTCTGTACGCCTCTGACCATCTCGGCATGCCGGATCTCCCACTGGCGCAGGTGCTCTCCGAAGTCATTGCCGATGAGCATGTGCCGTATCTCGCAGCCCTGCGGTATAAGGACTCAGGGTTGCGCATCCGTGCACAGTGGGAGCAGGTATGGGCGGAGCAGCGGGAGGAGGACAAGGACGGCGTGCGCAGGGACATCGATCCGCCGAACAAGTACAAGACGTCCGACTTCCTCCAGTTCTCGTACTGGGCGAACCGCGGCAAGCTCGACGTGCCTAAGGAGCGGTTCATCTCGTACCCCGGTGCGAGTCCGGACGGGGACCCAACGCTGATGCTTGGCTGGGCCGGGTGGGATCACAAGGATCAGGCGCAGGTGCTGTCGCAGTTGATCGACGCGCGGACCAAGCGGGACGGCTGGAGCACCGAGCGGATCGTTCCGCTGCTCGCGGGGCTTCGCGAGGTCATGCCGTGGGTGAAGCAGTGGCATGGCGAGCCGGACGCGGAGTGGGACGACGAGGTGCCGGCCGAGGTGCTTGAGGCGGACTACGAAGCGTTGCTGCGCAGGCACGGTGTCGGCGAGGCGCAGTTGGCGGCGTGGCGGCCGGTGAAGAAGCCGCGCGGGCGGAAGGCTGCCGTGCCGAAGAAGAAGCCTGTCGAGCAGGTCGAGTTGGGCGGGGAGTAGGGGAACGGGAGGTGGGTGAGGCGGCGGCGGTGCGCTGCCGCCTCACCCACCTCGGGCGTCAGGATCCGGACGCGTACGTGGTGAAGGCCGTCCATGCGTCAGGCGTCACGGTGAAGGGGCGGAGGCCGGTGTCCTTGGAGTCGCGGACATGGACCGCGTCCGGGCGGACGGCGATCTCGATGCAGTTGTCGCCGTCCCCGCCGCTGTAGCTGCTCTTGAACCAGCTCAGGTCATCAGTGGTGCTCATAGCGCTCCTCGCATCTGTTCCAGCAAGCTCACCGTAGCCCGGCAATCCAGGGCCTGGGAACGCAGCTTGCCATAGCGCTGAAGGAGGATGCTGACTTCGCTTGAAGCGGTGATCAGAGCGCTCGAACGATGGCCCTCGACGTAGCCGAACCATTGGTTGCCTGCGCTCTCGGCCAGGTACATCTGGCCGTCGGTGCCGGCGTGGTCCTCCTGCCTGAGTGGCATGATCTGGATTTCGACGTTGGTGCGGCGGCCGAGGTCCAATAGGTGGTCGACGGCGACCTTCGTCACGTCGGATCCGCCCACGTGCCGTTCCAAAATGCACTGTTCGATGATGAAGCTGAAGGCGGTGTTAGGGCGCTCGGACAGCACCCGCTGCCGTTCGAGCCGAGCTGCCACCTGGCGTCCGATCTGCTCCTCTGTGAGCGGCGGAAGCTGGCGCTCGAATACCGCCCGGATATACCCCTCCGGCTGCAACAACCCCGGAACCCCTCGGCACTCATACGCGTACAGCGTGATCGCTTCCTCCTCGATCCCCGCCCACTGCAGGAACCAGGACGCCAGACCGGCCTTCCTCCGTAGGCTCTTCGCCGCTGCCGCGAGCACTTTCCCTGCAACCGACCCCAGGACCTCCGCCGCGCGGTCCGGCAGGTTCTCCGGTGGGAACCGCTTGCCCTGTTCGATCTTCGCGACGTACGCCGCCGAGTAGCGAACACGCAGTGCGAACTCCTCCTGGGTGAGGCCGTCCGCCTCCCGGAGGGCCTTCAGGACTGCCCCGAACGTCCTCAGGCTGTCGGACAGTTCGGGTTCGCCGCCCGCCGCCGTGTCACCGTCGTGGTCCGCCGTCATCGCAGCCCGCCTCCCGCGCGTCGATCAACTCATCAAGAGTTACGGGGAGTTACCCGCCCAGTCCAGTGCGTGAACCCATACAGATGGATCTGTACCGGTGGCGTTCCTGTCACCTGCGGTGCGGCGCCGGAAGGCTGGCGCCATGACATCGCAGCAGGCCCAACCGACCGTAACCGTCAGTGTCTTCACCCATACGTTTCCCGCGACTCGGCTCGGAGCCAGCCTCGCGCGCCGGTTCGCTTCGAGGCAGCTCGGCGGCTGGGGCATCTCGCCCGGCGCCCCGCTCCACGACACGGTCGCCCTGATTGTCGCCGAGCTCGCGGCCAACGCCGCCCGCCACGGACGCGTACCGGGGCGGAACTTCGAACTGCGCCTGCTGTACGAGCACAAGACCACCGTCGTGCGGATCGAGGTGTCCGACACTCACCCGCGTCGGCCTGACCCGTCGAGCGTCGGCATGGCCGACCCGGAAGCCGACGGTGGACGGGGGCTCGCCCTCGTCGAGGCTGTCGCGCACCGCTGGGGCGTCGACGACCGCACCGGTCCCGGCAAGACCGTGTGGGCCCAGACCGAGCCCGTCGTGTCGTGATCCGCGAGGTCCTTCACGCGGATCGCCGTACCGCAGGCGCCTGCGCGACCAGTGCCCGCAGTTCCTCCCGGCCGCGCTCCACGACGTCCAGGAGGTCCGGGGTGCGGGCCTCGGGGGGCAGCGGGACATCGGCGACCAGGTCGAGCACTGTGCACTGTGTGTCCAGCCAGCGCGTGAGTGCCCGCCAGTGCTGGGCGAGGTCCGCGTCCAAGGACGGGCCCCAGGGGTCGGCCGCGTAGGGAGTGCGGTCCTCGCCGTATGCGTGCAGCAGGCCCGAGCGGCGGACCAGGCAGGGGAAGCAGAGGCCGCAGTGCGGCAGGCGCGGCAACCGCGACCGCCCGAGCTGCCGCATGGGAGACGTGCCGCAGCTCAGCGTGGCCTCCAGGATCTCCCGGGGCATCCCGGCGTCCCGGGCAGCTTCGCACACCTCACCTTCGGTGAGCGCCGCGAACGGATTGACGACCCGGACCCCCTGCTCCGGCCGGTCCGTGATCAGCTCGATGACCCGGTTGAGGTGGTGCAGCGTCCACGGATGCACCGAGCGGGTGGAGCACGCGCCCCAACGGGCCGCTGAGTGGGGCGGGTTGAGAGCGAGTTGGCCGTTCTCCGGGATGTGTACGACAGGGACGCGCTCGGCCGCGGCCGCGTGTACGGCCGTGGCGGCGTACAACAGGCCGCGGGACCGTGTGGAGCGTTCAAGCGTGAAGGTGGCATCCCTTGGCCTGCGGATCGTCTGACTCTGCTCCAGGCGTCGCAGGTCGCGCTCGCTGCGCCGGAGCACCGCTTCGTACACGGTGTCCTGGACAGACTCGAAGTTCCGCTCCTCGAACATGACCAGAAGCAGCGCGTGCGGGCTGCGCACCGTGGCGCGTTGGGCCGCCCAGCCGAGGGAGTCGAGGCCGCCGGAGAACAGAGCCACCTCGCGCGCGTACTCGTCAGGGGCGAAGGGCAGTGGGCGGGACCGGGGCCGTGCGTCAGCGTCGTACGGGCGGAACTCGACCTCCCAGCGGTCGCCCGTCACTGTCGCGAGCAGTGCGATGAGGTGCGGGAGGGCGCGAGTCCACGCGTCCGGCGCGGTGACCGGGACGGAGAGGCGGATGTGCCGGGTCCAGCGGTCGAAGGTCTGCTCCCGCGAGGTGCAGCGGTCCGCGGCGAAGACGGCACGGGCCACCCGCTGGAGGTCGTCCGCCCAGTCCGGGGCGGCTGCGAGGAGCTGGCGGCGGTCGGGCGCGCGGGTGGGGGACTCCCAGTACAGGGCGTCGCTCAGCGGCTGCCAGCCACTGCCTGGTGCTTGGGCGCCAGGATGGGAGAGCCAGAAGTGGAAGGCCGGTGTGCCCGTCATGCGGCGGGGCTCCCCTCGCTCGGTTCGGCGCCCGACTCGTGCTCTGCAGTGGATTCGGGCGGGGTGAGCAGTCCGAGCACCGTGCCGACCGCCCTCGGGACCAGACCTCGCGCGACCTGCGCGAGTGTGCCGACTGTTGGATCCTCGAAAGCGGTGACCGCGTCCTCGGCCTGCTCCACCGCGTCCTTGAGATGTTCGGCCTCCTCGCACGGGTTCGGCACCAGATGCAGCACCTGTTCGGCGACCCAGTCCGCGACGTGGTCCTCAGGATCGGCCACCGGCAGGACTGGGACCACGAGTTTGATCTTCTCGGCGATGACGCCGCGCAGGAACTCGGCCACGACGTCCGCGAAGAACCACTGGTAGATCAGGCAGAGCAGGTCGCCGGACCAGCCCTTGCCGTTCGCGGCGAGCACCTCCGGATGCTGTGTGGCCATCCGGTCGGCGGTCGCCGCTGCCGCCCGCCGTACGGCCGCGTCGGCGACCGTGCCGCCCTCGCCGCCCACGGCCCGGACGAGCCGGGCCACGAAATCCGTACGGGCGTCTTGTCCGCCCGGATCAGGAAGTGCGTTCGCTGTCGTGCCCTGACCCGCCGCGAGATCGTCCATGACCGCCGTCAGCCGTTCACCTCCCGCGCGGGCGGCGTCTCGTAGGCCGAATGCGGCAGGGTCGGCTCGCATCGTCCGATGCAGGACCCCCAGGCAATCCCCGGCGATCTCGTCCAGGTCCTCCGGACGGCCGGAGCGCCACGAGGACAGACGCCTGCCGATACGGCTCCACTCGCCGGCCGGAGTACCGGGATTTCCTCTCGGCCCCGGCCACCGTGATGACGTGCCCATCCGTCCTCCCCCCCCGTAGGGCGCCGACAGCCCTCTCTCCAGGGGAGCAGCAACCTGGACTGCGAGGTAGGGCGTGACTCGGCCATGGCCGGTGTGCCTGCCCGGTCATCGGGCGCCACGCTGAGTGAGGTGGAGAGGCCGGCGGGGCGCGAGAGGTTGCGCAAAGTGATCGGCCGGTGTGCGAAGGGTGCGAAGGGCCGGTTCCGCACACGTATGGCCTGGCAAGATTGGCAAGGGGCGCGCAGCCGCAGCGCGTCACCGGTGCCGCCAGGGTCCAGCCGAGTGAGGGAATGATCGCCTGATGTCGACCAGAGAGCTCGTCCTGCGTGACGTCATTGCCATCAAGGAAGACGTTCACGCCGGAAATTTCAAGGTCGATCTCTCGCAAGGCTTCAATGAGACCGACGAACGGGTGGCCGAGTACGTCGTCACCGAACAGCTGCAGAAGCAGTTCCGCAAGGCACTCGGTCTGGTCGCCGACGCCGTGCGCACGGGCGACTCGCACGCTGCCTATCTGCACGGCTCGTTCGGTGCCGGTAAGAGCCACTTCCTGACCGTGCTGCACGCGGCGCTCAACAACCATCCGGCGGCCCGGGACAAGCGGGGCCTCGCCGAGGTGATGGCCGAGCACCAGGACTGGCTGCCGAACAGCCGCTTCCTGATGGTGCCCTACCACCTGGTCGGCTCCGCGGACCTGGACTCCGCGCTGCTCGGCGGATACGTGCACACTGTGCGGCAGCTCCACCCCGAAGCACCGACCCCCGCCGTCTACCGGGCCGACGCACTGCTCGCCGATGCGCAGCGGCAGCGTGACTTCCTCGCTGACGACGACAAGTTCCGGCAGTGGCTCGGAGCCGGAGCGCCGACTGCCCGGGCTGCCGCGACGGACGACGACGATGACGATGTGCCCGTCCTCGACGCGGGTACGGGCGACGTCGCCGGACCGCTTGAGTGGACCACCGCCGAACTGGACGAAGCATTCGCGGCGAAGGCCGGCGACCCGGAACGTGACCGACTGGTGTCCGCGCTGGTCAGCGGCCCCATGGCGGCGTACGCCCAGGCAGCCCGCGGTGACAAGGACTCCTTCATTCCGCTGGAGAATGGCCTGAAGGTCATCTCCCGGCACGCCAAGGACCGCGGCTACGACGGCGTCGTGTTGTTCCTCGACGAGCTGATCCTCTGGCTCCAGGCGCACATGGGTGAGCAGGACTTCGTCCGGGACCAGGTGCAGCGGCTGGTCAAGCTGATCGAGTCCGGCGACGGGGACCGGCCGGTGCCGATCGTGTCGTTCATCTCCCGCCAGCGAGACCTGTCGCAGCTGATCGGTGCGGATGTCGCGGGCGCCGAGGTGCAGAACCTCGAGCAGCAGATCGACTATCTCGCGGGGCGGATCGACGTCGTCGAGCTGGAGGACAGCAACCTCGTCGAGATCATCAAGCACCGGGTCCTCGCTCCGCGGCCCGGTATGGAGCAGGCGCGCGACGATGCGTTCCGGCTCGTCGAGTCCTCCAGGGACGAGGTGCGGCAGGTCCTGCTCGACGCGCAGGGCCGCACCGAGGCGAACTGGGACGACTTCCGTACGCTCTATCCCTTGTCTCCCGCTCTGCTCAACGTCCTGGTCGACCTGTCGGGGGCGCTGCAGCGCGAGCGGACCGGCCTCAAGCTCGTACAGGAACTCCTCGGGCGTCGCCTCGACGACCTCAAGCTCGGCGAGCTCATCCCGATAGGGGATCTGTGGGACGTCATCGCGCAGCGCACTGGTGAGGCGTTCACGGCCAAGCTGAAGGCGGAGGCGGAGACCGCCCGGCGCTTCCACGAGCGGGTGCGCGAGCACCTTCTGACGAAGTACGGCTCGGCCGACGACAAGCGGTTCCAGACCGACGACCGGCTCGTCAAGACACTGCTGCTCGCTGCCCTCGCCCCGCACGTGCCCGCGCTGTCCCGGCTCACCGGTGGGAAGCTCGCGGCCCTGAATCACGGCACGATCCGAACCCGGGTCGGCGATGCGGGCTCGGTAGCGGTCAAACGGCTGCAGGAACTGCAGTCCGAGGGGTTCGACGGGGAACTGCGCAGCGAGGGCGACAGCACCGACCCGGTGTTTCATCTGCACCTGTCCGACCTGGACGTCGAGCCGCTCCTCGAAGAGGTGCAGGGCGTCGCCGACCAGACCGGCTACCGGCGACAGTGGATCAAGGACCAGCTGTGGGCCGCCCTCAAGATCCCCGACACCCAGGCGTTCGTCTGTGTACGGGAGGTCGTGTGGCGCGGGACGAAGCGCACCGTCGAGTTCGTCTTCGGTAACGTCCGCGATCCCCATCTGCCTGACGAGCAGTTCAGGCCGCAGCTGGGCAGCGACCTGAGAATTGTCATCGACTACCCCTTCGACGACGGCGACCACTCGCCGATGGACGACGTACAGCGGGTCGACCGGATGAAGCGCGCCGGGAAGACCCACCCCACCGTCGTCTGGCTGTCCGACTTCCTCTCCGAGCAGAAGAGCCGCAACCTCGGACGTCTGCTGAAGATCAATTATCTGCTCGAGCGGGACCGGCTCGAAGAGCACACCGCCACGCGTCCCGCCGAGGAGCGCGCTCAGATCCGTAACCAGCTCAAGGCGTCCAGTGACAACCTCACCGGCCAGCTCATCGAGGCGCTCCAGCAGGTGTACGGCATCGCCCGGGCCGAGCCGGGCACCACCGGCGCCGAGGTGCCCGAGGGGAAGCACCTGCTCACCCTCCAGCCCGGTTTCACCCGAACCAACCCCGAGGCAGCGGTCGGCTTCGAGGAGAACCTGTACTTCATCGCGGACGACATCCTCGCGGCGCGGCACCCCAAGCACCCGGACTTCGACCCCCGCCTCACCCGCAAGGCCATCACCAAAGCCGAGCTGAAGACCACGCTGACGTGGATCAACCGGGCCATGGCCGACGGCAGTCGCCGTGTCGTCGTCGACGGGCATCAGCTGGCCACCGTACGGAAAATCGTCCACGCCCTCGGGCTCGGCGAGGTACACGACGGGCCGCTGAACGTTACGAACGACTGGCGGCTGCGGATCAACAAGAAGGCCGCGGACCATCCGGACGTCGGTCCCGACCTGTCGGTGGAGGACATTCGCACCTGGATCGAGGAGCTGGGCTACACCGGCCTGGACCGCAACGTCAGCAACCTGATCATCGCGACCTATGCCCTGCTCGACGACCGCACCTGGGTCTACCAGACCTCGCCACTGACCGAGGCTCCCGACCTCGAACGAATCGGGCAAGGGTACGGACTCCGGGCGGTGGAACTCCCCACCGAAGAGGAGTTCAGCACGGCCCTTGGCCGCGCGGGGAAGATCTTCGGCGAGACCGTCTCGCGGGTGTTGTTCGCCCGGAACGTCGCGAGTCTCGCGGAGAAGGTCCGCAAGGTCGCCGAGGACAACCAGCGAGCGCTCGGCGATGCCCGCTCCCTCCTGCAGGACAACGCGGCACGTCTCGGCCTGGCAGGACCGGGGGGTGCGGACGCGCCGCGTATCAGGTCCATGAAGGCGGCGGCCGATCTCGTCGCGCGACTGTTGCGCACCGATACCCCCGCCGCCCTGGTGAGGGAGCTGGCGGCGGCTGCGTACGACGTCACGGACGGAGAGATCGGGGCGGCGCTCGTACAGGCCCCCGAGGTACTCGCCGCGCTGCGCTCGCCCGACTGGACGGACGACCTCGACACGGTCTGCTCCCTCACCGGTCGGGGCGACAGCCTCGGGGAACGCGCAAGGCGGCTCCTCGACCAGGTCGCCCGGACCGCCAACGAGCACGAGGAGGAGTTCTCGCTCGTTCCTGTACTGGACGGACTGCGTGACAGCACGAAGGCGCTGATGCGCGAGGTGGCCCGGATCGCGCAGGCAGCCGGGCCCGTCACGCCCGTGGGTCCGGCCGTGACTTCGGAGCCCACCGCCCAGGACGTCAGCCTCACCGAGCACGGGAACCCGCGTGTCCCCACTCCTCCCGCCACGGCACCTCCCACCGACAGCACAGGCCCCGGGACCGCGCCCTCGGGCCGCACCGAGGCTCCCCGCGCCGTGCACGTGGTCGAACCCACACAGCTGGAAGCGACTCTGGCCGCCACGGTCACGCGCATCGAGGACGAGATCCGTACGTTCCTGGCCGCGCATCCCGACCGCAGGGTCCAGGTCATCTGGAAGCCGGTCGCAGCCGAGGGCGGCGACAGTGAAGGGACCGGAGACTGATGGCCCCTCCCGCGCCCCGGGTCGGACGCCGCACCGTCGAAGCGCTCCTGACCGCCCACCAGGACAGCCTCCGTGAACGCAGCCTGGTCCTGGTCCACGGCCGCTACCTCCCAGGAGCGCCCGCCCGGTTCACCACTGCCGTCGACAACGAACCCCGCCGCGTGCAGGTCCGCGACGAATCCTCCGTCCTCGGCGTGACGGCCGCCTGGCACGACCACCGGAACACGGCTGCTCCGGGCGACATCCTCGTGGTCACCACCGGGGTCGACGACGAACAGCTCGGTTGGGACCTGCGCGGGCAGGCCATTCTCCGCCGTACGCTCACCGTCGAGAACGCGGAGATCGTCACCCAGCGATTCGGCGCCACCGGCCTCGATGTGCGCATGTACGACATGGAGTGGCTCCTGGAAGCCCTCTTGGAAGCCGAACCGTCCGACGCCGGCTGGCCGCGTGTCGCAGGACTGCTCACCCTCGACACCGCGCTGCGGGCCTTGGCCGTGCAGCGGCTCGGCCTCGGCTCCGGTGAGGGCGGCTCCGCGACCGGGTCCCAGGCAGGACCGCCCACGCTCGACACCGACACCCTTCTGGCCTGGTCGCGTACACCGGCGGGCCCACTCCGCTTCGCCGAACTGTCCCTCGCGGAACGCACCGAACTGAAGAAGTGGCTCGGAGACACCGCGGGCCCCGCGGCACCGGTACTTCTCTCCCTCGCGGAAGCCGGACTCGGCCATGACGCCATGTCACTCGGCGTCCTCGCAGCGGTCCTGAGGGACCCGGCGGTGGCTCCCGACACCGCCCTCACGATCGGCGGCCTCTTCGGCCAGGTCATGCCCCGCCGGGCCGCCCTCAGCGCCTTCACCGACGCGGTGGAAGGGGCCCTGACCCGCTGGATTGCCCAAGCCAGAACCAGCCCGCGTGCCCGGCGCCAGGTCTTCGCCGTGCTGGACCGTGCCGACGAGCTGGCCGAAACAGCAGGTCTCGCCGAGCCCCTCACCAAGAGCCGGTTCCTCCCCACAGGATTCGCCGCGCAACTCGGCCGGACGGTCGCCGAAGCACGCCGTTCCTCCACGGCAGGAGACGCCGCGCTCGCGGACCTGGCAGGACACGGCCTCGCAGCCCTCTACCCGGACCGGGTGCAGGTCGCCGAGATGGCAGTGCGCATCGCCCGCTGGCTCGAACAGCCCGAACCGGCCGTGCCCACGGTGGCGAGCGGCATCCGCTCGCAGATCACCGACTGGGGGTGGGCCGACCGCGCGCTCACCCTCCTGTGGGCGGGGGACCCGGGCGGTGACCTGACCACGGGCCGCGAACTGCAGGGCCTTTACGAGAGAGGCCGAGCGCGCAGAGAAGTCCTCGACGAGCAGTTCGCCCGCCGTCTCGCGGCCTGGTCCGCACACGCCGACGCACACCAGCCGAACGACGCCCTTGTGATCGAGAACGTACTGGAGACGGCTGTACGTCCACTGGCCGGTGCGGGAGCTCCCCTGGTCGTCGTACTCGACGGGATGAGCTGCGCGGTCGCCATACAGCTCGGTGAGGAGGCCGAACGCGAAGGCTGGCGGGAAGTGGTGCCGGGACCGGTCGACGGACAGCCTGCAGTCCGCACGGCCGCGGTGTCCATGCTGCCCTCCGTCACCCGAACGAGCCGTGCTTCGCTGCTCGCCGCGAAACCAGTCCGCGGCGGACAGTCCGTGGAGACCGCAGGCTTCAGCGCCTTCTGGAAACGCCACCGCAAGGAAGCCGCTCTTTTCCACAAAGCGGATATCGGTGGCGAGACGGGCCATGCCCTTTCCCACGAGCTCATGGGTGCACTCGCCTCCGAGGCAGTTGTCGGCGTCGTCCTGAACACCATCGACGACGCGCTCGAAAAGGGACAACAGGGGCGCGGCACGACCTGGGGCCTCGACGACATCACCCATCTGCGGGACCTGCTCTCGGCAGCCAGGAGCTACGGACGACCGGTCGTGCTGGTCGCCGACCACGGACACGTCCTGGAACGCGGCAGCCGCAGTCGGAGCGCGGAGGCGGACACGGCCGCAGCAGCCTCGCCCCGCTGGCGCACCGGCGGGCCGGCCGGCGAGGGCGAGATCGAGATCCGGGGAGAACGGATCCTCGAAGGCGGCGGGAGCATCGTCGCGCCGTGGCGTGAGGACATCCGGTACACCGCACGTAAGGCCGGCTACCACGGAGGCGCGTCTCTCGCGGAGGTGACGGTGCCGGTACTCACTCTGATCGCAGTGGCCGAACAGACGCCCAAGGGCTGGGTCGGGCTCCCGCGGGAGCAGTCGACCCCCTCGTGGTGGACCGAGCCCCTGCCGGCTGACGAGTCCACAAGGGCAGCAATGTCCGCTGCCGGGAGCGCGGGAGCCGCAACGCAGTCGGCGCCGCGCCAGGACACAGCAGGCACCGAGGCCCGCAAGAGTTCTTCCGTGCCGCCCCGAGCCCCCGTCGGTCTGGGCAGCGAGGTGGTGGCGAGCGAGGTCTATGCGGCGCAGAAGGAGTACGTCCGCAAAGCGCCGGAAGCGAAGGTCGTCGCCGCGGTCATCGACGCTCTCGTCGCCGCGGGCGGCACCATGTCCCCGGCAGCACTCGCCGCGGCCGTCTCGGCGACCGGACGCGTCCGGCGCAACATCGAGGGATTCGTCGCGACGGTCCAGCGACTGCTGAATGTCGAGGGCTATCCCGTCCTCGGGTTCGTCGACGCTGGGCATGCGGTGAAACTCGATGTCCCGCTGCTTCGCGAGCAGTTCCTGCCGCAACCGAAGCCGAAGAAGGAGTAACGAGATGTCGCAGTCCGCCCTGGTGAGCGTGGCCAGACGGCGCGAGGTCATCGACGCGCTACGACGCGGCACCGTACCGCAGGCCGGCCTCGACCTTTTCGCCGTGGGACTCGGCCGGTTCGAAAGTGCCCTCGACGAGGACCTGGCCGCGGTGACCCGCGGTGGTGCTGCCTTCCACGCGATCCGTGGCGACTACGGGTCAGGCAAGACGTTCTTCGCACGCTGGCTGACCGAGCGCGCCAAGCGCGCCGGCCTGGCCACCGCGGAAGTACAGATCTCCGAAACGGAAACGCCCCTGCACCGCCTGGAGACCGTCTACCGAAGGCTCACCGAGCGCCTGGCGACGGCCACGCACCAACCCAGTGCACTCCGAGCGGTGATTGATTCCTGGTTCTACACGCTGGAGGAGGAAGTCCTCGACGGCGGGGACCTCGACGAGGAGGACGAGGCGGCGCTCTCCGAGGCCGTGACGGCGCTGATGGAGCGACGGCTCGCCGATGTCGCACGCACCACTCCTGCTTTCGCCGCGGCCCTGCGCGGCTACCGTGCGGCGGTCGCGGAGGGGGACGCGGCCACTGCGGAAGCGCTGATCGCATGGCTCGGCGGACAGAAGTCCGTCGCGGCGTCGGCCCGCCGTTCGGCGGGAGTGCGCGGAGACCTCGACCATTTCGCGGCCCTGGGCTTTCTCCAGGGCCTGCTCACCGTGTTGCGGGACTGCGGCCATCCCGGCCTTCTCCTCGTACTCGACGAGATCGAGACACTGCAGCGGGTTCGTGGCGATGTCCGGGAGAAGGGTCTCAACGCACTACGGCAACTCCTCGACGAGATCGACGCGGGCAGGTTTCCCGGGCTCTTCCTCGTCATCACGGGTACCCCAGCCTTCTACGACGGGCAGCAGGGCGCGCAACGGCTGCCTCCACTGGCCCAGCGCCTGGCCACTGACTTCACCACCGATCCGCGTTTCGACTCGCCGCGCGCAGTGCAACTCCGGTTGCCGGGCTTTGATCTTGCCCGGCTCGGAGAACTCGGCCGGAACGTCCGCGACCTCTATCAAGGAGCGGCCGCTCATCCGGGCCGCGTGGCCGCACGCGTCGACGACCGTTACGTTGACGAGCTGGCTACCGCTGTCACCGGTGGACTCGGCGGGAAAGTCGGCGTCGCACCACGCGTCTTTCTTCGCAAGCTTGTTGCCGATGTCCTCGACAGGGTCGACGAGTTCGAGGACTTCGACCCGCGCGAGCACTATGCACTCACGATCGCGGAGACCGAACTGACCGTAATCGAGAGAAATGCCGCGTCAGGAGATGCCGACGACATCGCGCTGGAATTGCCATGAGCGCGGTCGACGAGCTGGAACCCGCGCTCGTCCACCACATCGTGAACACCCTTGGCTGGAAGGGACTGCGGCCCCTCCAGGAAGCGGCGGTCGTGCCGCTGTCCGGAGGCAAGGACGCCCTCCTCCTCGCCCCGACCGCCGGCGGGAAAACGGAAGCAGCGTGCTTTCCACTCCTGTCGCGCATGCATCGTGCTCGGTGGTCCGGCACCTCGGTGCTGTACCTCTGCCCCCTCAAGGCGCTGCTGAACAACCTGCTGCCCAGAGTCGGGACGTACGCCTCCTGGCTCGGACGCAGCGCCGCACTCTGGCACGGTGACACCGCCTCCGGTACCCGCAAGCGCATCCTGGCGGACCGGCCGGACGTCCTGCTCACCACCCCCGAGTCGCTGGAAGCGATGCTGGTGAGCGTCAACGTCGATCATGCGTCGTTCTTCTCAGGGCTCAGGGCGGTGGTCGTCGACGAGGTGCATGCCTTCGCAGGCGACGACCGGGGTTGGCATCTGCTGGCTGTACTGGAGCGACTGCAACGGGTGGTGGGTCGTCCACTTCAACGTGTCGGACTTTCGGCGACGGTCGGTAACCCTGACGAACTTCTCACGTGGCTCCAGGGATCGGGAGCGGGCTCACGTCCTGCACAAGTCGTCGCCCCTCACTTGGACGCGACGCGGGATGCAGTGAGTGGTGCGCTCTCTGCCTCGGTACCGCCTGGGGACATTCAGCTCGACTACGTGGGATCGCTCGAAAACGCGGCAACTGTCATCAGCACCTTGCACCGCGGTGAGAAACGCCTGGTCTTCTGCGAGTCACGGCGACTGGTCGAAGAGCTGGGATCAGCGCTACGGGCCCGTGGGGTCAACACGTTCCTCTCTCACGCGTCGCTCTCGCTCGACGAGCGCAGGCGAGCGGAGGCGGCTTTCGCTGAAGCGCGAGACTGTGTGATCGTGTCGACCAGCACGCTCGAACTCGGCATCGACGTCGGCGACTTGGACCGAGTTGTCCAGATCGATGCACCGGCATCGGTCGCGTCCTTCCTCCAGCGGATCGGCCGTACCGGACGCCGCCCCGGGACCTCACGGAACTGTCTCTTCCTCGCTCTCGACCGTGCGGGTCTGTTGAGTGCGGTAGGGCTCCTGCTCCAGTGGTCGAGAGGCTGGGTCGAGCCGGTGGTCGCACCTCCCGAGCCGCGGCACATCGTGGCTCAACAGGTGCTCGCCCTCTGCCTTCAGGAGGGTGGCGTCGGAAGCAATCTGTGGCATGAAGGGTGGAACGGCCTCGGGCCGTTCGGCTCGTCCGCGCAGCCGATCGTCAAACACCTGGTGACAGAGGGATACCTCGATCAGGACGAAGGGTTGCTCTTCATCGGTCCGGAAGCCGAACGTCGATTCGGCCACCGGCACTTTATGAATCTCACCGCGGTCTTCACCGCACCGCCGCAGTTCACCGTCCTGCAGGGCCGGACCGAGATCGGCCGTACAGACCCCAGTCTGCTGACCGAGCACATCACCGGTCCCCGCCGACTTCTGCTCGCCGGCCGGAACTGGCAGGTCACCTACATCGACTGGAACCGGAAGCGGTGCTTCGTCGAACCGGTCGAAGAAGGTGGCAAAGCCAAGTGGAGCGGTGCCGGATTCGGCCAGGGTGCGTCCTTTCGGCTTGTCCGCGCGGTGCGTGAAGTGCTCCTCGGCGCCGACCCGCCGGTGAATCTGACCCGGAGAGCACAGGGGTGCCTGGGCGAAGCCCGGGAGTACTTCATGAAGCGAGTGCACCCAGGAGGCACTCTGATCGTGCGAGAACGCGACAGGTCAGGCCAACTGCGATGGTGGACGTGGGCCGGTCATCGGGCGAATGCCGCTCTGGCAGCCACCTTCGATGGCGTCGCGGTGCCAGGGCAGCGTCTCAACGATCACTGGGTGCGTCTACGCGACGATCTCACTCCGGCGGATTGGAGGCTGGCGAGAAAGGCCGTTACGGATCGTCTGGCTCTGCCCGACATCGACGAGAAGGCCGTGAAGGGTCTCAAATTCGGCGATGCTCTCCCGCCGCGACTGGCTGAGGCCACGCTGTCGACCAGACTCGCCGACCTCGAATCTGCGGCCGCTGTGCTGGACGAGTCGGTGCGCTTCACGGGAGTGGGTATCTGAACTGCAGAGTGCTGGGATGGAACACCCGTGCTGGGATGGTGCTGGGATGCCCCCTGTAGAACCCGCATTTCCGCAGGTGGGAGCTCTGCACTACGGATTCCGCTTCAACGTCTGATCAGCGGTCGTCACCGTACGCACTCACACCGGGCCCGGCTCCTCCACGGAGCCGGGCCCGGTGCGTTCCCGGGACGTGGCCGGGCCCTGGCGCAGCACGGCGAGGAGGCCGTCCAGTGCGCCGGTCAGGGCGGTGGTGTTCGCCTGGTCGAACCACGTGGTGCGGATGCGTTCGTTGTTGCCCTTCGGAGTTTCGTGGTCGGCGGCGAGGTCCCGCAGGGAACGGGTGCCGTCACCCAGGGTGCGGCCCACGTTCTCGAAGAGGCCCCGCACGTAGCGCTCCGCGTCGGCGGCGGGGATGCCGTGGCCGGCGGCCCAGGAGGCGATCGCCGTGAGGTACGCGTAGTGGGCGGTCAGCGTCCCCGTCAGTGCGGAGAAGACGTCGAAGGCCGCCTCGTCCGCGACCGGAAGCGCGCCGCCGAGCTGCTCGAAGAGGGCGTCGACGGCCGGATGCGCGGGGTAGGTCACGGTGACGGCGCGGCGCTCCCGTACGGCCGGCAGCGGGATGGCGCGCACCAGCGGAGCGTCGGTGGCGAGCAGGGCGCGCAGCTCGTCGTTCGGGACCCCGGCCATCACGTTGACGACCACCTTCGTGCCGTCCACCCGCAGGCCCGCCAGCGCCTCGTGCCGGTCCTGGCGGCGTACGGCGATCATCACCAACTCGGCGCTGTCCACGACCTGTTGGTTGTCCGCGCAGACGTGGACGTCCTCGAACCGGTCGGCGAGCGCGGCGGCGGTGCGGGCACCCCGCGGTGAGAGGAACAGCGCCGACGCCGGTCCCTCCGCGCCGCACAGCCCCTCCACGAGGGCCCGGCCGATCTCGCCCACTCCGATGATGCCGATGGTTCGAACCGTCACAGTGCTTTCCCTGTCCTCTCCGGAGTCTTCACGGCGCGGTCGCGCCGTCGTAGAACGCGCAGCGCAGGCCCATGTAACGCCCCTGCTCCTCCGGGGTGTACGCGGGATGGTCGCGCAGGTGCACCAGGGCGTCGACCCACTGCTTCCACAGGCCGCCGTCCGGTTCGGTGAAGCGGGTCGCGTGGTCCGTGCCGAGGAGGGTGTCGAGGTGGACCAGGGCGCCGAGGGCCGCCGGCTGGTCGTAGCGGAGGTCGGTGCGGGGGAGGTAGCGGTCCAGGTACGCGGTGAGGATCTCGGCGTCGGCGGCGGTGCCGAAGCGGGCCAGGGCGAAGCAGTAGGCGCTGCCGGCGAAGCAGAAGTCGCTGGCCAGCAGGAGCTCGCGCAGCTGCTCGCGGAACGACGTGCGGCGGCCGACCCCGATCAGGTTCGCCCCGGTGACCCGTGAGCGCCACTCGTATCCGAGCAGCGCCGACAGCTCGGCGTCGGTCACCACGGCGGCGTCCTCGGCCATCCGCCGCGCGAACACCTCGGCGTGCGGCCACCCGGGCCGCAGGATCCGCCCGCTGTTCAGATCGAAGTACCTGGCCCGCCCCGTGTCCTTCGGCGTCACATACCGCTCGATGACGTGCCCGAAGCCGATCTCGCGAGGGTGCTGAGCGGGCATGGGTCACGTCTCCGGGGGCGAGGGGCAGGGGCGGCGGCTCACCCGCGCAGTCTTGTCGATCCGCCGCCCCCGGTGCCACGCATTTCGTGGGCTACGCCTCAGGTGCCGGTTGCGGTTTCGACGGGACTGTCAGGAGGGCCAGGAGGGCGATCAGGGCCGCCGCGGCGAAGGCGTAGAAGCCCCAGGGGTAGGCGATGCCCGCGGTGAGGAGGGCGCCGCCCAGGAAGGGGCCCGCGATCGCGCCGAAGCGGCCCACGCCGGCGGACATGCCGAGCGCCGTGCCGCGGATGCGGGCCGGGTAGAGCTGGCTCACGAACGCGTAGACCAGGACCTGCGCGCTGAACACGAAGATTCCGGCGGCCAGGACCGCGCCGTATACCAGCAGCGTGTTCTCCATCCGGATGGACAGGAGGGCCAGCATCACCGCGGCGACGCCGAACCAGGCGAGGACCGTCGGCTTCGTGCCCCGGGCGTCGGAGATGCGGCCCGCGAGGACGAGCCCGAGCACCGCGCCCACGTTCAGGGTGAGGAGCAGGCCGAGTCCGGCGTCGAGGGAGTAGCCGGCCGCGCCCATGATGGTCGGCAGCCACGTGTTCAGGCCGTAGACGAGGAGCAGGCCGCAGAACGATGCCGCCCACAGGCCCAGGCTGACCCGGAGCAGACGGCCGCGGACGACCTCCGAGGGGCGGACCCGCTCCGTCGCCACGGTCTCCGTGTACGTCCGGGACTCCGGCAGCTTCGCCCACATCACCGGCACCGTCAGCAGCCCGGCGATGCCGCCGATCACGAACATCGAGCGCCAGCCCAGATGCGGTATCAGATAGAGGGCCAGCAGCGCGGTGAGCACGGCGCCCGCGTGATAGCCCGTCATCATCCGCGTCATCGCGGTGCCCGAGCGGCCCGCGCGGGCGTGCTCGCTCATGAAGGCCAGTGCCGTCGGCAGGCAGGCGCCCAGGCCGAGGCCCGCGAGGAAGCGCAGGGCGATGAAGAGCGTGGAGTTCGGCGCGGCCGCCATCGCCAGAGTCAGCACGGAGAACAGGGCGATGCTGCCGATCAGCGTCGTACGGCGGCCGAAGCGGTCGGCCAGCGGGCCTATGGCCACCGCGCCGATACCGACCCCGACCAGTCCGATCGTGGCGGCCGAGGTCGCCGACGCCTCGGTGAACCCGAGCGCGTGGGTGCGGACCAGGGTCGGGATGACCGCGCCGAGCACGACGAGGTCGTAGCCCTCCAGAGCGACGGCCAGCCAGCAGAGCACCACCGGCCACAGGCTCCTGGGGTGGTCGGTCGCGGGGACGGTTGACGATGAGGCCGGCGATGACGACGGGGATGACGAGGTCAGGGGAGTGGGCACAGGGGACTCCAACAGTTGAGCGGACTGTGGAACGAACGGGGGAGGGGACGTGGGTATGGAGCGATTGAAGACCCGGGTCTCCTGTGACCGGCACCACAGCTTCCGTCCAGCGGAAGGCTGCACCGACTTTCTTCCGAGGGGCCGGTCAGAGGCGCCGGCCGATCGACTGCGCGGCCACCCTGAGCGCCCCGTACAGCCGTTGCTCGCTCCCCTTGAGCGAAGCGACCACCACCCCGAGCGCCGCGACCACCTCCTCGTCGTGCCGGATCGGCACCGCAATGGAGCACGCCCCGAGGCTCATCTCCTCGTTCGTGACGGCGTAGCCCCGGTCGAGGACCTGGCGCAGCTGACGGCGCAGCACCCCCGGCTGGACGATCGTGTGGCGGGTGATCGGGGCGAGTTCCCTCAGTACCGTGCGCTGGATCTCGGGCGGCGCGTACGCGAGGAGGACCTTGCCCACCCCCGTGGCGTACAGCGGCAGATGGGAGCCGACCTTGCTCACGACCGGCACCGAGCGGTTCCCGCGCAGCCGGTCGAGGTAGACCACGTCCATGCCCTCGCGGACCGCCAGATGCACCGTCGCCAGGGTCGCCCCGTACAGGTCGTGCAGGAACGGCTCGGCGACCTGGCGCAGCCCCGTCTCCGCCGACGACAGATGGCCGAGGTCCCACATGCGCCGGCCGATGACGTACTCGCCTGAGGACCGGCGCTCCAGCGCGCCCCACTGGACCAGCTCGGCCACCAGCCGGTGCGTCGTGGCCAGCGGCAGGTCCGCGCGGGCCGCGAGATCGCTCAGCGACAACGACCGGTGCTTCTCGTCGAACGCGCCCAGGATCGACAGCGCGCGGCCCGTCACGCTGGCGCCCGGCTGCCGGCTGTTCCCTGCCATGCCTCGACCTGCCTCGCCTCGCCCCGTCCTGCCTCGGCCCCTGCCCGTCCTGCCTCGGCCCGTCCTGCCTCTCATCATCTCTCGTTTTCACTCAGTGAAAAGGCATCGTCGCGGCCGAACCGCCCCGTGCCTAGCGTGAGCGCTGTGACGACGACCACCAGCACCGCAGCTCCCGAGCCGGTTCCGCAGGAGCGGATCACGGCGGAGATCGCCGCGTCCCACGCCGCGACCGGCCCCGGATCCGCCCAGCCGCGGCTCGACTTCGCGCCCTACCGCAGCTCGCTGCTGCGCCATCCCACCAAGGACCCGCGCCACGTCGACCCCGAGGGCATCGAGCTCGTGGCCCCGGTCTTCGGGCACTCCGACGTCAACGCCGTCGAGGCCGACCTCACCATCCAGCACGGCGGCGAACCGATCGGCGAACGCATGCTGCTCACCGGCCGGGTCCTCGACGGCGACGGACGCCCCGTGCGCCGCCAGCTCGTCGAGATCTGGCAGGCCAACGCCGCCGGGCGCTACATCCACAAGCGCGACCAGCACCCCGCGCCGATCGACCCGAACTTCACGGGCGTCGGCCGCTGCCTCACCGACGACGACGGGAACTACCGCTTCACCACGATCAAGCCGGGCCCGTACCCGTGGCGCAACCACCACAACGCCTGGCGCCCCGCCCACATCCACTTCTCGCTGTTCGGCACGGAGTTCACCCAGCGGCTCGTCACCCAGATGTACTTCCCGGGCGACCCGCTGTTCGCGCTCGACCCGATCTACCAGTCCGTCACCGACCCGGCCGCGCGCGACCGGATGGTCGCGGCCTACGACCACGACCTGACCACCCACGAGTGGGCCACCGGTTACCGCTGGGACATCGTGCTGACCGGCACCCACGCGACCCTCCTGGAGCGTGACGACCATGAGTGAGGCCCTCGCTCCCACCCCCGGCCAGACCGTCGGGCCCTTCTTCCACTACGCCCTTCCGTACGAGGGCGGCAGCACGCTCGTCCCGCCGGGCTCGGCCGGCGCGATCCGGCTGTACGGCACCGTGTACGACGGCGACGGCACCCCCGTCCCCGACGCGCTGATCGAGATCCGGCAGGCCGACCCCCAGGGCCGCACGCCCCGCGTCGAGGGCTCCCTGCACCGCGACGGCCGCTTCACCGGCTGGGGCCGCGCGGCCACCGACCCCGGCGGCCGCTACGCGTTCACCACCGTCGAACCCACGCGGACCGACGGAGGCGCCGTCTTCTTCGCCGTCACCGTCTTCGCGCGCGGCCTCCTCGACCGCCTCTTCACCCGCGCCTACCTGCCCGGCGAGAGCGACACGTTCCTCGCGGGCCTCCCCGAGGCCGACCGGTCGACCCTCCGGGCCGTACGCGACGAGGACGGCCACCTCCGCTTCGACATCCACCTGCAGGGCGCCCACGAGACGGTCTTCCTGCACTACCCGCGGCACGCGGCATGAGCGCCCTGCTCCGCCCCGGGGCGCACCGCGCGGCGGGCGTCGCCGACGACGCGGCCGTGGTCGCCGCGCTGCTGCGCGTCGAGGCGGCCTGGGCCCGGGCACTCGTCGCCGCCGGGACCGCCACGGACCGCGAGGCCGAGCGCGTCGCGCAGGCCGCGGCCGCCCTCGAACCCGACCCCGGCGCCCTGGCCGCCGACGCCGAGGCCGCCGGCAACCCCGTCGTCCCCCTCGTCAAGCGGCTCCGGGCCGCCGCGGGCGACGCCTCGGGCGCCGTCCACCGCGGCCTCACCAGCCAGGACGTCCTCGACACCGCCCTGATGCTGCTGGCCCGCGACGCGGTCGCCCGGCTCCGCGCCGACCTCGTCGCCACCGGCGACCGGATCGCCGCGCTCGCCCGCACGCACCGCGACGACGTCGCCGTCGCCCGGACCCTCACCCAATGGGCCGTCCCGACCACCTTCGGGCTGCGCGCGGCCCAGTGGCTCGCCGGGGTCGCCGAGGCCGTCACCCGCCTCGACGCGCTCCGGTTCCCCGTCCAGTACGGCGGCGCCGCGGGCACCCGCGCCCTGCTCACCCACCTCGCCGGGCCGGGAGCCGCCGCCGCGCCCGCCGCGTTCGCCGGCGCGCTCGGCCTCGCCCCCGCCGGCCTGCCCTGGCACACCCGGCGCACCCCGGTCACCGCGATCGGCGACGCGCTGGCCACCGCCACCGACGCGCTCGGCGTCCTCGCCGCCGACGTACTCCTGCTCGGACGGCCCGAGACCGCCGAGGTCCGCGAGACGGGCGCCCCCGGACGCGGCGGCTCCTCGACGATGCCGCACAAGCGGAACCCCGTCCTGTCCGTGCTCGTCCACGCCGCCGCCCAGCAGGCGCCCGGCCTCGCCGCCCAGCTCCACCACTGCGCCGCCGGCGCCGTCGACGAACGCCCCGACGGAGCCTGGCACGCCGAGTGGCCGGCCCTCGCCCGGCTCCTCGAACTCGCCGTCACCGCGGGCGGACAGGCCGCCGAACTCGTCGCGGGACTACGCGTCGACACCGGCGCCATGGCCCGCCGCGCCGAACACGCCGCGCCCGACCTGCTCGCCGAACGCGGCGTCTCCCGTGAGCCAGGTGGCCTTGCCGAACGTGGCGGTTCCCGTGAGCCGGGTGGTCCCTCGGAGCAGGACGGCGCTGCCGAGCGCGGTGTCTCCCGCGAACCGAGCGGACCTGCCGAGCAAGACGGCCCCGCCGAGCAGGACGGCCCTGCCGAGGGTGGCGCCTCCCGTGAACTGGGCGGTCCCGCCGAACCGGACGGCCCCGCCGACCAATACCGCCCCACCGCGCCCGGCGTGCGCGGCTACCTCGGAGAGGCCGGCGCCCTCGTGGACGCCGCCGTCGCGGCCTGGGAGGCACAGCGTGACTGAACCGACCCTCGTCCTCACCCAGCTCGCCGGCGACGACGACGCCGCACACCTGTTGGTCGTGGGGCCCTCGCTCGGCACCGGCGTCGCCGGCCTCTGGTCCGACTGCGCCGCGCTCCTGCCGCCGAACTGGCAGGTCGTCGGCTGGGACCTCCCCGGCCACGGCGCGAGCCCCGCCGCCACCCACGCCTTCACCGTCGACGACCTCGCCACAGCCGTCCGCACCCGCAGCGCCGAACTCGCCGCCGGACGCCGCGCCGCCTACGCCGGAGTCTCCCTCGGCGGCGCCGTCGGCTTCACCCTCGCCCTCGACCCCGGCCCCTTCGACACGATCGTCACCCTCGCCTCCGCACCGAGGATCGGCACGCCCGAAGGCTGGCGGGAGCGCGCCGCGCTCGTCCGCCGCGCCGGCACCGCCGCCCTGGTGGAGGGCTCCGCCACCCGCTGGTTCGCCCCCGGCTTCCTCGCCCGCGACCCCGCCACCGGAAGCGGACTGCTGCACGCGCTCCAGCACGTCGACGACACCTCGTACGCCCTCGCGTGCGAGGCACTCGCCGGCTACGACGTCCGCGACCGGCTCACCTCCGCGAAGGTGCCGCCCCTCGTGGCCGGCGGCGCCCACGACACCGTCGTCACCCCGGACCAGGTCGACATCGTCCTCGCCGGCGTCGCCCACCTGCCGCCCGCCGAGGACCCGGCCGCCACGGCCCACCTCCTGACGACCCGTCCGACCCGGGAGCAGCGATGAACAACCCGTACGCCGACGGCATGAAGATCCGCCGGGAGGTCCTCGGCGATCCGCACGTCGACCGCGCCGAAGCCGCCAAGACCCCCTTCACCCAGCCCTTCCAGGAGCTGATCACCAGCTACGCCTGGGGCAGCGTCTGGGCGCGGCCCGGACTCGACCGCAGGTCCCGATCCGTCGCCGTGCTCACCGCGATGCTCGCCCTCGGGCACTGGGGCGAGTTCGCGATGCACGTCCGCGCCGCCCGCACCAACGGCCTGACCGACGACGAGATCGCCGAAGTGATCCTCCAGTCGGCGATCTACTGCGGCGTCCCCGCCGCCAACCACGGCTTCGCCGTCGCCCAGCAGGTCCTCGACGACCTCGATCAGCAGGAGCAGTGATGAACCGCAGCACCACCGAGGTCGCCGTCGTCGGCGCCGGACCCGCCGGGCTGATGCTCGCCCACCTGCTCCAGCGGGCCGGCATCGACTCCGTCGCGATCGACATCCGCAGCCGCCGCGAGATCGAGGAGACCCACCGCGCGGGCATCCTGGAACAGGACAGCGTCCGGATGCTCGTCGACACGGGCGTCGGCGACCGCGTCCTGCGCGAGGGCTCCCGGCACGCCGGCATCGACCTCGCCTTCGGCGGCGGCGGCCACCGCGTCGACTTCGAGGCGCTGACCGGCGCCACCGTCCAGCTCTACCCGCAGACCGACGTCTTCATCGACCTCGCCGACGCCCGCGAACGCGACGGCGGCGACGTCCGGTTCGGCGTCAGCGACGTCAGCGTCGACGACATCACCGGCGACCGCCCGCTCGTGCGGTTCACCGACGCCGACGGCGCCCGGCACGAGATCTCCGCGCGGATCCTCGTCGGCTCCGACGGCTCGCGCGGCATCTGCCGCCACGCGTTCCCCGAGGAGGGGCGCCGCCAGTACTTCCGCGAGTACCCCTTCGCCTGGTTCGGCATCCTCTGCGAGGCCCCGCCCTCCAGCGAGGAACTCATCTACAACCACTCCGAGCGCGGCTTCGCCCTCATCAGTCAGCGCACCGAGACGCTCCAGCGGATGTACTTCCAGTGCGACCCCGCCGAGAACGTCGACGACTGGTCCGAGGACCGGATCTGGGCGGAGCTCCAGCAGCGCGTCGGCCCCAACGGCTACACGCTCAAGGAAGGCCCGATCACCTCCAAGGTGGTCCTGCCCTTCCGCAGCTTCGTCCAGGAACCCCTGCGCCACGGCAACCTCGTCCTCGCCGGCGACGCCGCCCACACCGTCCCGCCCACCGGCGCCAAGGGCCTCAACCTCGCCCTCGCCGACGTCCGCGTCCTCGCCGAGCAACTGGAGCGGCACCTGCGCCACGGCGCCGAGGACGCCCTCGACCAGTACGCCGAGCGCGCCCTCCAACGCGTGTGGAAGGCCCAGCACTTCTCGTACTGGATGACCACCATGCTCCACCGGCTGCCCGGCGCCAGTGACTTCGACCTCCGCCGCCAGGTCGGCGAACTCTCCTGCGTCACCGGCTCGGACGCGGGCTCCACCTACCTCGCCGAGTGCTACACCGGCTGGCCGACCCGAGAGCGGGACCCCCGATGAACTCCTACGTCTACGCGGCCGTCCGCACCCCCTTCGGCCGCTTCAACGGCGGCCTCGCCGGCATCCGTCCCGACGACCTCGGCGCGGCCGCGATCTCCGCTCTCCTCGCCCGCACCCCCGGCCTCGACCCCGCCGCCCTCGGCGACATCGTCTGGGGCAACGCCAACGGGGCCGGCGAGGACAACCGCAACGTCGGACGCATGGCCGCCCTCCTCGCGGGCCTCCCCGTCGGCGTCCCCGCGACCACCGTCAACCGGCTCTGCGGCTCCAGCCTCGACGCCGTCATGGCCGGCTCCCGCACCGTCGAGACCGGCGACGCCGACCTCGTCCTCACCGGCGGCGTCGAGTCCATGACCCGCGCCCCCTGGGTCCTGCCCAAGCCCGACCGCGCCTTCCCCGCCGGCGACACCGCCGCAGTGTCCACCACCCTCGGCTGGCGCCTGGTCAACCCCAGGATGCCGAAGGAGTGGACCGTCAGCCTCGGCGAGGCCAACGAACAGCTCCAGGAACGCTTCGGCATCTCCCGCGCACGCCAGGACGCGTTCGCGGCCCGGTCGCACCAACTCTCCCACCAGGCATGGGAGGACGGGTTCTACGACGACCTCGTCGCCCCCGTCGACGGCACCGACCTCACCCGCGACGAAGGCATCCGCCCCGGCAGCACCCCCGACCAGCTCGCCGGACTGCGCCCCGTCTTCCGCGACGACGGCACCATCACCGCCGGCAACGCCTCCCCGCTCAGCGACGGCGCCTCCGCCGTCCTCCTCGGCTCCGAGGCCGCCGCCGACACCCTCGGCTCCGCCCCGCTCGCCCGGATCGCCGGACGCGCCGCCCACGCCCTCGAACCGCAGTCCTTCGGCTTCGCGCCCGTCGCCGCGGCCGAAGCCGCGCTCGCCCGCGCCGGCATCGGCTGGTCCGACGTCGGCGCCGTCGAACTCAACGAGGCCTTCGCCGTCCAGTCCCTGGCCTGCGTCGACGCCTGGAAGATCGACCCGGAGATCGTCAACCGGCGCGGCGGCGCCATCGCCCTCGGGCACCCGCTCGGCGCTTCCGGCGGCCGCCTCGTCGGCACCCTCGCCGCCGTCCTGCGCGAGTCCCGCGAACGCTGGGGCGTCGCCGCCCTCTGCATCGGCGTGGGCCAGGCCCTCGCCGTCGTCCTGGAGAACCCGGAGGCCGCACGATGAGCCGCACCCGACTGCTCGACACCACCGACGCGGCCGTCGCCGGCATCGAGGACGGATCCACCGTCCTCGTCGGCGGATTCGGCCTCGCCGGCATGCCGTTCGCACTCATCGACGCCCTCATCCGGCAGGGGGCCCGCGACCTCACCGTCGTCGCCAACAACGCCGGCAACGGCGACGTCGGCCTCGCCGCCCTCCTCAAGGCCGGCCGCGTCCGCAAGGTCGTCTGCTCCTTCCCCCGCCAGGTCGACTCGTACGTCTTCGACGAGCTCTACCTCTCCGGCCGGCTCGAACTCGAAGTGGTCCCGCAGGGCAACCTCGCCGAACGCATGCGCGCGGCCGGAGCCGGCATCGGCGCCTTCTACTGCCCGACCGCCGTCGGCACGCCCCTCGCCGAGGGCCGGGAGACCCGCACCATCGACGGGCGCGAGTACCTCCTCGAACACCCGATCAAGGGCGACTACGCGCTCATCGCCGCCCACCGCTCCGACCGGCTCGGCAACCTCGTCTACAGCAAGACGGCACGCAACTTCGGGCCGATCATGGCCACCGCGGCCACCACCACGATCGTCCAGGTCGACGAGGTCGTCGACACCGGCGTCCTCGACCCCGAGGCCGTCGTCACGCCCTCCATCTACGTCGACCGGGTCGTCCAGGTCGAAGCGCAGCGCCACACCGTCCAGGGGGCACGATGACCACCGAACACACCGACCGCGGTCCGCTGTCCATGACCGAACTCGCCGCCGTCATCGGCCGCGACATCCCCGAGGGCGCCTTCGTCAACCTCGGCATCGGACAGCCCACGAAGATCGGCGACCATCTGCCACCCGAGCGCGGCATCGTCCTGCACACCGAGAACGGCATGCTCGGCATGGGCCCCGCCGCCCGCGGCGACGACATCGACCCCGACCTCACCAACGCGGGCAAGGTCCCGGTCACCGCCCTGCCCGGCGCCTCCTACTTCCACCACGCCGACTCCTTCGCCATGATGCGCGGCGGCCACCTCGACGTCTGCGTCCTCGGCGCCTACCAGGTCGCCGTCAACGGCGACCTGGCCAACTGGCACACCGGGAAGCCCGGGGCGATCCCCGCCGTCGGCGGCGCCATGGACCTCGCGATCGGCGCCAAGCAGGTCTTCGTGATGATGGCCCTCTTCGGCAAGGACGGCACCCCGAAGCTCGTCCCCGACTGCACCTACCCGCTCACCGGCGTCCGCTGCGTCGACCGCGTCTACACCGACCACGGCGTCTTCGAGGTGGGCCGGCCCGACGGCGGCGTCCTCGTCCGCGAGACCTGGGGAGCGGGGGTCGGCGAACTGAGCGAGCGGCTCGGCTTCCCCCTGCTGCGCGGCTGACCCCCGACGGTTCCTCAGCCGCTCACCGGGATGTCGGTGCCGCCCACCGTCAGCCGGAGGCCCTCCGGGAGCGGCGTCGCGTCCCGCAGCGCGATGCCGCCCGGGAGGCGGGTGATCGACTGCTCGAAGTCGGTCACCGAGCGGATCTGCTCCTCCGAGACGCCCTCCGCCTCCGGCGGGTTCTCGGCGCGGACGCGGAGCGTCGTGCCCGTCACCTCCACCCGGCTCAGCACCGCGTAGGTCTGGCCGTCCCTGGTGACCTCCACCTTCATCCGGCCCTCGCCACCGTCCGACAGGCGCGTGACGCGGGCGCCCGAACCCGGGTCCGACGCGGCCGCCTTCAGCAGCTCGTCGTACGGGATCAGGGCCGTGCCCGTCGCCGTACGGGCCTTCGCCGCCGAGAAGCCGTTCGTGAACTCCACGTCCCGCAGCCGGAGTTCGAGGTCGTCCAGGCGGGCCGTGCTGCCGCCGGGCACCGTCGCCTCGTACGTGTCGATCGACGCGTCGATCTCGTCCAGGCCGCCCGTGGCGATCTGGGTGAGGAACGGGAAACCCTTGATGGACACGTCCGGTGTGGCGGACAGGCCGATCGAGGTGGCCAGCTTGTCCGCGGCCTTGCCCTCGAGGACGTGGACGGCGAGCCGGTCGGCTCCCACCCCCACGGCCGCGAGGACGACGGCCGCGATCACGAGTCTTCGCAGTGTGCGCATCCGGACAGCTCAGCAAGGACTAGACCAGAAGGCCGTGACTGGCGTCACACTTCGCGCAACGTCTTGATCACGGTTCCCTACTGGCCGACGCGGCCGTCCACGCACTCCCGCAGCAGATCCGCGTGGCCGCAGTGCCGCGCGTACTCCTCGATCCGGTGCACCATCAACTCCCGTACGGACGTTGCGTGCTTGCCGAGGCGCGTGCCCAGATCCGCGTGCGGGGCCAGCGCCGCGTCCATCGCCGCCTGCTCGCGTTCCAGGTCGGCGTACGCCGCGTCCACCACTGCCCGGTCCGCCACCGCTCCCTCGAAGTCCCCGTCGTTCTCGCCGTACAGGCTCGGCTGTGGATCGCCGTCCGTGATCCAGTTCTGCCAGTCCCGCTCGCACTCCGCCAGGTGACGCAACAGGCCGAGCAGCGACATCGTCGACGGCGGCACGGAGCGGCGCGCCAGCTGCTCCGGGGTCAGGCCCTCGCACTTCATCTTGAGGGTCAGTCGGTAGTTGGTCAGGAAGTCGTCCAGCGTCGCCAGTTCGCCGTCGGGCGACGGGCCCTCGCTGTTGCGCGGGTCGTCGTCCGGGTCCACCCACATGTCGGGGTAGACGGTCGCCTGGGTCCATCGTTCGGATGCCTCGGTCATCCGTTCATCGTCACCTGTGCTGGTGGGTGACGCGACCGGATTACGGCCGAACGTCCTGCGTGCGGCGGTAGGTTGATCGGCATGTGCCCGCTCGTTCGGGCGGGGGAACGGGGGAACGATCGTGATGGAGAGTATGGAAGTGGCGCTCTTCCTCGTGGTGGCCGGCGCCGTCGTCGCCTCGGCCGAGCGCGCCACGCGCAAGCGGCAGAAGGTGTTCCGGGACACCTACGGGACCTACGAGGGCTTCCGGCGCGAGGTCGACGAGGGGCGCGTCCGCACGGTGCGGCGCGAGCGGGGGGACGTCGCCGCGATCAAAGCCGTGCGGGACGGGCATCCGAGTGTCTCGCTGCGGCTGGCCAAGCGGTACGTGCAGGAGCTGTGACCGGAGGGCGCCTGAAGGGAGGGTGGCCGCCTGGGGGCTTTTGGCGGCTTTCCGGTCGTTCCTACAGGTGTCGGGGCGGGTTCGGGACCGCACGGGGCATGTGCGTGCTCGCCATCCCGGAGGCGCCGCCCGCCGGTAGCGGTGCGGGAAGCCTGAGCTCGGTGCTGCGCGCGCACATGCCCCGTGCGGTCCCTGCCGTCTCGTACGTGTCTGCGGGCCGATGTGTCTAGGCGGATGCCAGGCCCGTCTTCAGGCCGGCGCCGCACAGGGGGACCACCGCTGTGCGGCCTTCGAGGGGGATCGTCTCGCGGGCTGCGGCCCAGCAGGCCACGCCCGTGGACTCCACGTAGAGGCCCTGGGAGGCCAGGTCGAGCTGGGCGTGGCGGATCTGGTCCTCGGTGACCGTGTGGAAGGCGCCGCCCGATTCCCGTACGGCCCGGAGGATCTGGCGGGCCCTGGGCGGGTTCGGGATGGCGATGCCCTCGGCGAAGGTCGGGGCCTGAGGGGGGATGGAGAGGAGGTCGTCGGCTCCGGCGCGCCAGGCGTCGGCGAGGGGGGAGACCGCTGCGGCCTGTACGGCGTGGAGGGCCGGGCGGCGGTCGATCAGGCCCGCGCCGTGCAGTTCCCGGACGGCGAGCGCGGCGCCCAGGAGCAGGGTCCCGTTGCCCACCGGGACGACGAGCACGTCGGGCAGGCGGCCGCCGAGGTCCTCCCAGAGTTCGTGGACGTACGTCTTCGTGCCGTGCAGGAAGTACGGGTTGTAGACGTGGCTGGCGTAGAAGACGCCGGGTTCGTCCGCGGCCTCGCGTGCGGCCCGCGCCGTCGCCTCGCGGTCCCCGGGGACGATCTCGAGGCGGGCCCCGTGCGCGCCGATCTGCTCCAGCTTCTTCGGTGACGTGCCCTCGGGGACGTAGACGCTGCAGGGCAGCCGGGCGCGGGCGCAGTACGCGGCGATGGCGGTGCCCGCGTTGCCGCTGCTGTCGGCGATCACCCGCTCGGGGCGCAGGCGGGCGGCGAGGGCGGCGAGCATGACGGCCCCGCGGTCCTTGAACGACAGCGTCGGCATCAGGAAGTCCAGCTTGGCCGAGATCGAGTCCGAGAGCGGAACGACCGGAGTGCGGCCCTCGCCGAGCGTGCAGTCCGGAGTCGGCAGCGGCAGACATTCGGCGTAGCGCCAGAGCGAACCCGTCCGGCCTGTCAGTGACTTGAGGGGCGCCGGAGTGGGGGCGTAGTCGAGATCCAGCGGCCCTCGGCACAGGGGACAGCACCAGTCGAGCGAGGCGGCGGGCACCCGGGTCCCGTCGGCGGAGCAGTAGCGGTCAGGCAGCGCGGTCATGGGGAGAGACTAGGCGGCGGTTCCTCGTCGGACGGGCGCCCGCACGCGCATGCGACTCGGGATTCGATGTGTGAAACATGCACTACCTGGAGAAAGTCGCTGCGTGAAGGGTTGAGCACCCTCAAGTCATCACTTCGAGTGATTCTTTGGCCTTTGCTTGCACGGCTCAACCCACGGTTGCCAGGCTGTCGCTGTCTGTCAATCAGATTGGGATCCGAGGGGGAAAACCAGTGACATTCGGTGAGCAGCCGGCCTACCTGCGCGTCGCGGGTGATCTCCGCAAGAAGATCGTCAATGGCTCGCTGCCGCCGCACACCCGGCTCCCGTCGCAGGCCAAGATCCGCGAGGAGTACGGGGTCTCGGACACGGTGGCGCTGGAGGCACGGAAGGTCCTGATGGCGGAGGGCCTGGTCGAGGGCCGTTCGGGCTCGGGCACCTACGTGCGCGAGCGCCCGGTGCCGCGCAGCGTCGCGCGTTCCGGCTACCGCTCGGGGAGCGGTTCCACGCCTTTCCGGCAGGAGCAGGCCGAGCCCTCGGCGCGCGGCACCTGGGAGTCCCGCAGTGAGCAGGCCGAGGCCGACGCCGCGGTCGCGGAGCGCCTGGGGCTGCGCCCCGGAGACCGGGTGATGCGCACCAAGTACGTGTTCCGGGACGCGGGCGAGGTGATGATGCTGTCCACCTCGTGGGAGCCGCTGACCGTCACGGGCCGCACCCCGGTGATGCTCCCGGAGGAGGGCCCGCTCGGCGGCTGCGGCGTCGTGGACCGGATGGCGGCGATCGACGTGATCGTGGACAACGTGACGGAGGAAGTCGCCGCCCGTCCAGGTCTCGCCGAGGAGTTGAGCGCGCTCGGCGGAGTGCCGGGCCACGTCGTGCTGGTCATCAGCCGGACGTTCTACGCGTCGGGCAGACCGGTGGAGACGGCCGACGTGGTTGTTCCGGCGGACCGCTATCGGATCGCGTACCACCTGCCCGTGAAGTAGCCGAGTAGTCAGGGGCGCCCGATAGGCGGACGCCCCGGTCCGGCCCGTGTGACGGGGAGTTAACCCCGTCGGCCCTCCCGTAACCGCCCGGCAATCCCGCACGGCGCAGAGCCGTCACGCGCGGCTCCTACCTTCCGTCTGCGTACCGGCCGCGCCGGTATACCGCCGACTGACGGACGAACGGGAAGCCGCCGATGACCGAGACCGCTCTGCCCACCGCAGGCCCGGAGACGACCGGGCAGCCCAGCGACCGCCCCCCGAAACGGAGCTACGCACGGCTGGCCGCCGACGAGTCCCGCGAGGACTTCTCGCTGCGCTACGCCCCGCACGCGTATCGCCGCTGGTCACCGACGATGGTCGCCTCGACCGCGCTGGGCGGCATCGCCTACCTCGCGGACTTCGCGATCGGCGCGTCGATCGTGTTCACGTACGGGTTCACGAGCGGACTGGCGTCGATCCTGTGCGCGGCGACGATCATCTTCCTGACCGGTATACCCATCGCCCGGGCCTGTGCGAAGTACGGCCTGGACATGGATCTCATCACCCGGGGCGCGGGCTTCGGGTATTTCGGGTCCACGCTCACGTCGCTGATCTACGCCTCGTTCACGTTCATCTTCTTCGCGCTCGAGGGCTCGATCATGGCGCAGGCGATGCACGAGGTGACCGGACTGCCCTTGCCGGTCGGGTACTTGCTGACGACGCTGATCGTGATCCCGATCGTGTTCCGGGGGATGGGAGCGCTGGCGAAGGTGCAGGCGTGGACCCAGCCGGTGTGGCTGATCGGTCTGGTGCTGCCGTTCGTGGTGCTCGCGGTGGAGTCGCCCGGCTCGTTCTCGGCGTTCACGCACTTCGGCGGGACCGAGGGCGCCGGCAGCGGCTTCGACTGGCTGGGCTTCGGGCTCGGCACCGGCGTCGCGCTGTCGCTGATCGCGCAGATCGGAGAACAGGCGGACTACCTGCGCTTCATGCCGGCGAAGACCGAGTCGAACAGGAAGCGGTGGAATCTGGCCGTTCTGGCGGCGGGCCCGGGCTGGGTGGTGATCGGCGCGGCGAAGCAGCTCGGTGGCGCGCTGCTCGCGTTCGTGGCGCTGGAGGCCGTGGGCAAGACCCACGCGCTCGAGCCGATCGCGCCGCAGGTCGAGGCGCTGAAGCCGTGGCTGGGCTCGGTCGCGCTGCCGGTCGCGGCGCTGTTCGTCGTCGTGTCGCAGATCAAGATCAACGTGACGAACGCGTACAGCGGCTCGCTGTCGTGGTCGAACTTCTTCTCCCGGGTGACGCACCGGCACCCGGGACGGGTCTGGTACATCTTCCTGAACCTCGCCATCGCGCTGACGCTGATGGAGATGAACATGTTCGCGGCCCTGAACAAGCTGCTGGGCTTCTACTCGAACGTGGGCATCGCGTGGATCGCGGCGGTCGCGGCGGACCTCGTCGTCAACAAGCGGGTGGGCTGGAGCCCCAAGTACATCGAGTTCAAGCGGGCGTACCTGTACGCGGTGAATCCGGCCGGCTTCGGGTCGATGGTGATCGCGTCGGCGGTGTCCATCGTGGCGTTCTTCGGGCTGTTCGGGGAGTACGCGCAGGCGTTCTCCACCTTCATCGCGGCGGGCCTCGCGCTGGTGCTGTGCCCGCTCATCGCGTGGGCGACGAAGGGGCGCTACTACCTGGCGCGGCCGAACCCGGTCAACGGCCCGGACGCGGTGGTCGAGGACGTGACGGCGACGCACGTGTGCGGGGTGTGCGAGACGGCGTACGAGCTGCCCGACATCGCGGACTGCCCGGTGCAGGCCGGACCGATCTGCTCGCTGTGCTGCTCCCTGGACGCCGAGTGCGGGGACGTGTGCACGAAGGCGCCGACGGGGGAGCCGGTGCTGCTGCCGGTGCCGACGGTGCGCGCGGGCTGAGCGGGACGGCCGTCCGGCAGCGGGCCGGCTGAGGGACAGGGGGCGCGTTCTGACGAATGCGCCCCCTGCTCGTGTGCCCTGTCTTGGCCGGTCGGTGGCTTGCGGCGTATCTCTTTGTGCCATTCCGTATCCGCTCCGTGAAGGTCAGGCGTACGCTCGGGCATATGCGGAATGCGGTTTCCTCGGGATGCTCATCGGGATGCTTAGGGGGCGGGGCGCGATGCGAGCCGGAGTCGGAGAGCGGAGGGGCGCGATGAGTGACGGCACGACCACGCTGCCGTGGCAGGTCATCCGCCAGGACGACAACGGCAACCGCTACCGCGTCGGCCGGTACGCGACCAGGGCGGAAGCCGAGAGCATCGCCGACAGCCTCGACGAGCGCGGGCACAAGCAGCTGTACTGGGTGGAGCGCCTGGGCCAGGGCGGCCCGGGGCAGAACGGCACGGTGAACTGAGCGGGGCGCGGCGCCCGTAGGCTCCACCCCATGACGGACATTCCCGTGGTGGTGGTCGCCGCCGCCCTGTACGACTCCGCGGGCCGGCTGCTCGCCGCGCGACGGAGTGCGCCCCCCGAGCTGGCCGGCCGCTGGGAGCTTCCCGGGGGCAAGGTCGAGCCGGGTGAGCCCCCGGAGCGGGCGCTCGTGCGCGAGCTGCGCGAGGAGCTCGGGGTGGCGGCGGAGCCGGTCGCGCGGGTGCCGGGGGAGTGGCCCCTGAAGCCGGGGTACGTCCTGCGGGTGTGGCGCACGCGGCTGCTGTCCGGCGAGCCGGAGCCGCTGGAGGACCACGACGCCCTGCGCTGGCTGGAGCCGGACGAGGTGTGGTCGGTGGACTGGCTGGACCAGGACGTGCCCGCGGTGGCGGCGGCCCTGGAGGAAGCCCCCGGAGCGGGTGACCCCGAGAGGGACGCGGTGCGCGAGCGGTGACGGCGCGATAGCATCCGGCACAGTTCGGGTATATCCGTGTTGTCTGAGTTATCCGGAGTCGTTCCCAGTCGTTCGGGTTTCTTTTGATTGTCCGGGTATGCCCGCTGTAGTCGGGCGGGATCCGTCGCGGGGCAGGGAAGTGGTCTGCGTGCTCCACACCGAAGGCGACCGTGCCGAGTGGGCTTTCCCCGCCGATCCGTCGGCCGTGCGCAAGGCCCGCTGGGCGGTCCGTACCCAGCTCGCGGACTGGGGCCTGGACGACCTGGGGGACGTCACGGCGCTGCTGGTCAGCGAGCTGGTCACGAACTCCCTGCGGTACGCCTCCGGCCCCATCGGGGTCAGCCTCGTCCGCCCCGCCGGTGACGGCGAGACCCTGCTCGTGGAGATCTCCGACCCGCTGCCCGACCCGCCCCGCGCCCGCACCGCCGCACCCGACGACGAGGGCGGCCGCGGCCTGCAGCTGGTGGCCGGAGTGGCCCGGCGCTGGGGCACCAAGCCCGGCGGCACCGAGGACGCCGGAAAGACGGTCTGGTTCGAACTGACTCTCCCGGGTTGAGCCGCTCCTGATCGGTCAGGAGAGGGATGCGGGCGACCGGTGCGTGGCATCGTGTGTGGGCGCACCCGGACCCTGGGTACGGAAAGAGTCGGTCCCGACGGGCCAAAAAGCGTCGGGAGCATGGTGTGATCGTGAACACCGTGTTGCGCGGCTCCGTAGTGCTGGATACTGCGGGCAGCTGCCCCGGTGACCGATGCCGGACGCGGTGAGCTGGAGGGGACGGTTCGCGTGAGCGAGATACCAGCGAAGGCCGGGGCGTCCGAGGGTCCCTCGGGCGCGGCCTCGGCGCGGCATGCCGGATCGGCCCCGCGCGGCGGCGGCAGCGGGCCGGAGTCCGGCGGTGCCGGGCAGCCCGCGCAGGCCGATGTCTGGCAGTCGAGCCCGCCCGGGTCGATCTACGACTACATAAAGGTCGCCTCCTTCTCCATCGGGCCCGACGGACTGATCGACCAGTGGAGCCGGCGCGCCGCGCAGATCCTGGGCGTCGGTACCGAGGACGCCGTCGGCAAGGACCCCATCGAGGCCTTCGTCCCCGCCGACCTGCGCGAACGCGGCCACCGCAAGATGGCCGAGATCCTCGACGGCAGGGAGTGGACGGGCGTCGTCCCCTTCCGCGCCCCGGGCGGCGGCGCGGACGAGAGCGCGGCCGACGCCGAGGCCCGCACCGGGCTCGCCGAGGTCTACGTCATGCCGACGCTCACCGAGTCCGGCGAGCGCGCCGCGGTCTGCATCGTCGTGGACGTACGGACCCTGCGGCGCATCGAGACCGACCTCGCCGCCTCGCAGGCCATATTCGGCCAATCTCCCTTCGGCTTCCTGCTGTTCGACACCGACCTCAAGGTCCAGCGGGCCAACCGCACGTTCACCGCCGTCTTCGGCGGGCACGTCGACGACCACCGCGGGCGCACCGTCCACGACTACCTGCCCCGGCACGAGGCGGAGCGGGTGCAGGGTGCGTTGCGCCGGGTCCTGGAGAGCGGCGAGGCCGTCACCGACATGCAGCTGGTGGGGACCGCGCCGGACTCCGTCGAGCGCCGCCACTGGTCGGTCAACCTCTACCGCGTGCACAGCGGTTCGGGCCGGCCCATCGGCATCGCCGGACTCGTCACGGACGTCACGCGCCGGCACGCCGCCGCCCGCGAGGCCGCCCACGCCCGCCGCAACCTGGCGCTCCTGAACGAGGCGGGCGCCCGCATAGGGAACTCCCTGGACCTGGAGACCACCGCGCGCGAACTGCTCGACATCGTGGTCCCCGGCTTCTGCGACCTGGCCTCCGTCGACCTGTACCAGGGCCTGCTCGCGGGCGACGAGGCGCCGCCCGGGCTCGCCGACGGCAGCGCCGAGCTGCGCCGGGTCGCCGCCGCGAGCGCCGTCGCCGACATCCCCTTCCTCGACCTCGGCAGCGAGGCCCCGGTGAACGTGGGCGCGGTGCACCGCTTCGCGTTCAACTCGGCCTGCGCCGACGCCCTGCGCACCGCGCGCCCCCAGCTGTTGCCCGCCGAGCCGGGCGGCCTCGTCCGCTCCACGCTCGCGGTGCCGATGGTCGCGCACGACACGGTCGTCGGCCTCGTCCAGTTCTCCCGGACCAAGGGGAGCGAGCCCTTCGGCGAGCGGGACCGGGCGGTCGCGGTCGAGCTGGCCGCGCGCGCCGCGGTCTGTATCGACAACGCCCGCCTGTACCGCCGGGAGCACGAGCGCGCCCTGATACTGCAGCGTTCCCTGCTGCCGCCGGACAACCCGGAGGCCTCGGGCCTGGACATCGCCTGCCGCTATCTGCCGGGCAACGCGGCGACGGAGGTCGGCGGCGACTGGTTCGACGTCATCGAACTGCCGGGCCACCGCACCGCGTTGGTCGTCGGCGACGTCATGGGCCGCGGCCTGCGCGCCGCCGTCGCCATGGGTGAACTCCGCACGGCCGTGCGCACGTTGGCCCTGCTCGATCTCGAACCGGCCGAGGTGCTCAGCGCCCTGGACGAGATCGCCCGCGGCCTCGGCACCCCCGGCGGCGTCCAGCAGGCGACCAGAGCGGCCCGCAGAACCGGCGCCCCGGAGCGCGGCGACCTCTCCGAGGTGTACCTCGCCACCTGCGTCTACGCGGTCTACGACTCCGTCACCCGGCGCTGCACCTTCGCCAACGCGGGCCATCTGCCGCCGGTCCTCGTCGAACCCGGCGAGGGCGCCCTGATGCTGGACGTGCCGCCGGGCATGCCGCTCGGCGTCGGCGGCGAGCCGTTCGAGGAGGTGGAGGTCGAGCTGCCCGAGGGCTCGCTGCTCGCGCTCTACACGGACGGGCTCGTCGAGTCCCGGGACCATCCGCTGGACGAGGGCCTGTCCTCGTTCCGCGCGGCGCTCGACGCGCCGCCCCGGGCCGGGACCACGCGCACGCACTCCGAGGAGCTGGAGGACATCTGCGACCACGTCCTCGGCAGCCTCGACACGCACCACGGCGAGGACGACATCGCGCTCCTCATGGCCCGGGTCCAGGGCCTGCCCGAGGAGAACGTGGGCGACTGGACGCTGCCGCGCGAGCCGAAATCGGTGGGCCGGGCCCGCGAGTACACCCGGGAACGGCTGACCGACTGGGGTCTCGAAGCACTCGTCGACACGACGGAACTGCTGGTCAGCGAGCTGGTCACCAACGCGCTGCGGTACGGCGAGGGCGAGATCAGGCTGCGGCTGCTGCTCGACCACACGCTGGTGTGCGAGGTGTGGGACGCGGGCCTGGTGCAGCCGCGCCGGCGCCGCGCCCGGGACACGGACGAGGGCGGGCGCGGACTGCAGCTCGTGGGTCTGCTCAGCGCGGCCTGGGGGTCGCGCCGCACCCCGCGCGGCAAGACCGTCTGGTTCGAACTGGCGCTGCCCGACGGCGACTCGGGGCTCGTGGACCCGACGGAGGCCCTGCTCAGCCTGTTCTGACGCGGGGAGCGTCAGGTGGTCTTGAGGGCGGCCAGCCGGGCCTCGATCTCGGCCGCGTCGCCGAGCGCGTCGAGTTCCTCGAACTGGGCGTCGAGCGAGGACGCGGCGAGTTCCTGCTTGCCGAGTGCCCACGCCTCCTCGCGGCGCACCTTGTCCTCGAAGCGGCTCAGCTCGCTGGTCGGGTCGAGGACGTCGATGTTCCGCGCCGCGTCGAGCATCTGGTTCTGGGCCTGCGCGGTCTTGGCGCGGGCCACCAGCTCGTCGCGCTTGGCCTGCAGTTCGGTCAGCTTGGTCTTCATCCGGTCGAGGCCGCTCTTCAGCTTGCCGACGACCTCGGTCTGCGCGGCGATGGCCGGCTCGGCGTCCCGGGCCTCCTGCTCCGACCGCAGCTGACGGCCCAGCGCGACCTTGGCGAGGTCGTCGAAGCGGTCGGCCTCCGCCGTGCTTCCGGCGGCCCGCAGCTCGTCGGCCTTCCGGCTGGCGGCCAGCGCCTTGCCGCCCCACTCGGCGGCCGCGGCCACGTCCTCCGCGTGGTCCTGTTCCGTGAGCCGCAGATGGCCGATCGTGGCCGACACGGCGTCCTCGGCCTCCCGGATGTTGTTGGTGTAGTCGCGGATCAGCTGGTCGAGCATCTTCTGCGGGTCCTCGGCGCCGTCGAGGAGCGCGTTGATGTTGGCCTTGGCGAGCTGGGTGACCCGGCCGAGGATGGTCTGCTTGGTCATCTGGGATCCCTTGGTACGGAGCTGGGTGCGGAGCCGTCAGTGGTGGTGCGCTGGTCAGAAGCGGCCGCCGGTGCCGCGCCGGCCCCGGGTGCCGCCGCCCCCGAAGCTGCCGGGCCCGCCCCCGCCGAAGGCGCCGCCGCCGGATCCGCCCCCGCCGCCGCCCCGCAGGACCTGGCCGAGGATGATCCCGCCGAGCACGGCGCCGCCCATGCCGGTGCCGCCGCGCCCGCCGCCCCCGTACGGATTCCCGTACGCGCGCACGTCCCGCTCGGCGAGGGAGCGGGCCTGCCGGGCCAGGGCGTCGGCCTGCTGGGCCTCGGCGAGCGCGGTGGCGGGATCGGTGGACTCGGCGGCCCGCGCGTTCGCGAGCCGGCGCTCGGCCTCCGCGAGCCGGGTGCGGGCCTCGCTGCCGATCGCGCCGCGGTGCGTGGTGAGGAAGTCGGCGGCGGCGCCGGTGCTGCTGCGGGCGGTGAGCAGGGCCTGGCCGAGGAGGCTGCGGGCGCGTTCGGCGCCGGCCTCGCGGGCACGGGCGGCGGCGAGGGACTGGTCGAGCGCGGAGTCGGCCTCCTCGACGCGGCGCAGGGCGCCGATCGGGTCGTGGGGTCCGGCGGCCTGTTCCCTGCGGACGTCGGCGACGACGGACTCGACGCGGGCGAGGCGGCCGCGCAGGTCGGCGGTGGGGACGCCCGGGGCGGTGCCTTCGAGGAGGCCGCGGGCGTCGGCGAGGTCGGCCTCGGCGTCGGTGAGGGCGGCGGGCAGCTTCTCGTCGGCCTCGGCGAGTTCGCGGGCGAGCCGCTCGACGGCCGTGACGAAGGTGCCGGCCTGGTCGACGGCGCCCTCGGCGGCACGCAGGTGGACGGCGCCCTTGCCGGTGTCGCCGCCCTCCAAGTACTGGCGGGCCTCGCCGAGCTGGGCGGTGGCGAACACCAGCCGGTCCTTGGCCTGTTCGACATGGCCCGCGACGGGCAGCAGGGCGGCGGGCGCGTACCGGGCGCCGAGGGCGCGCAGGGTCTCCTCGGCATCGGCGGTGCGGGCGGTCAGGGCACGGAAGGCCCGTTCGGCGCCGGCCAGCGCCTCGGGCGCGGACTTCTCCAGGGCGCGCAGCCGGTCGAACGCCTCGGCCTCGGCGTCGAGCCGCCGGTCCGCCTCCGTGCAGCGGCTGATGATCTCGTCGAGCATCCGCCGCTTGGTGGCGTCGTCCTCCGGGAAGGCGTCGTCGAGCTGCTGACGGAGCCTGAACGCGGCGGTGAGCTCGCTCTGTGCGGCGGCGAGCGCCTCCGCGTAGGCGGTGACGGCCTCCTCGCCGAACTGGGCGGTGGCGAAGCCGAGTTCCTCGGTGCTGGTACGGATGGCGTCGTCGGTCTCGACGAGGAGGTGCCGGGCCTGCCGGTCCAGCTCGGGCAGTGCGGTGGCGGCGGGCTTGCCCCAGCCGCCCGCGACCGCGCCGCCGCCGGGCGTGGTGCGGGTGTTCATCCGTTTCTTGCGCCGGGTGTAGGTGTACGCGGCGAGAGCGCCCGCCGCGCCGACGGCGATGAGAGGGAGTGCGAGGTCGCCGGTGCGGGTCCCGCCGTCGCTCGCGCCGCCGGGGTCGGCGGCGCCCGGGGTGAGGGTCGGGGTCGGTACGGGCTGTCCGGCGACGACGGCGCCGATGCCGTTCGCCGCGCCGATCGCGGCGCCCGCCCAGTCGTCGCGGCGCAGCGCGGGTTCGACGGCGGTGCGGGCGACGTCCTGGAGCTGGACGTCGGTGAGCCGCGCGTCGCGGTCCACGGAGAAGGCGTACTGCCGGTCGTGGGTGGCGACGGCGAGGAGCACGTCGTCGAGGCCGAGTCCGTTCTTCTCGGCGGTGGCGTTCGCCCAGTCCTGGGCGGTGCGGCCGGAGAAGTCGCGCACGTAGGTGACGAAGAGCTGGATGCCGCGGCTGTCGTCGAGCGTGGTCAGTGCCTGCGCCGTGACGTCGTCGCGGTCGCCGAGGGCGTCCACCTTGTCGGTGACCTGGCCGGTGCGGGAGAGGGTGACCGGGTCGTCGGCGTGGGCCGGGGTGGCGGGCAGCAGCAGCCAGGGGAGGGCGAGGAGCGCGGCCGCGGCCGTCCGGACGACTAGGGGCGAGGTCACCTTTCGGAGGTTATGTCCGGGTGCGGGGTGTCGCGACCGGGGAGATGCTGGGCGTCACGGGCGGAAATTGAGGGCGGGAACGGCTTTGCATGACCATGCATCGTGATGCATACTCTTCCTATGTCCAAGGTCCTCACCTCCCTCCCGGCCGGCGAGCGCGTCGGCATCGCCTTCTCGGGCGGCCTCGACACGTCGGTCGCCGTCGCGTGGATGCGCGACAAGGGCGCCATCCCGTGCACGTACACGGCCGACATCGGCCAGTACGACGAGCCCGACATCGCCTCGGTGCCCGGCCGCGCCAAGAACTACGGCGCGGAGGTCGCGCGCCTGGTCGACTGCCGGGCGGCGCTGGTCGAGGAGGGGCTCGCGGCGCTCACCTGCGGCGCGTTCCACATCCGCTCCGGCGGCCGCGCGTACTTCAACACGACGCCGCTCGGCCGTGCCGTGACCGGCACGCTGCTGGTCCGCGCGATGCTGGAGGACAACGTCCAGATCTGGGGCGACGGCTCCACGTTCAAGGGCAACGACATCGAGCGGTTCTACCGCTACGGCCTGCTGGCCAACCCGAACCTGCGGATCTACAAGCCGTGGCTCGACGCGGACTTCGTGACGGAGCTCGGCGGCCGCAAGGAGATGTCCGAGTGGCTGGTCGCCCACGACCTGCCGTACCGGGACTCCACGGAGAAGGCGTACTCGACGGACGCCAACATCTGGGGCGCCACGCACGAGGCGAAGACCCTGGAGCACCTGAACACGGGCGTGGAGACGGTCGAGCCCATCATGGGCGTCCGCTTCTGGGACCCCGAGGTGGAGATCGCGACCGAGGACGTCGTGATCGGCTTCGAGCAGGGCCGCCCCGTGTCGATCAACGGCAAGGAGTTCGCCTCCGCCGTCGACCTGGTGATGGAGGCCAATGCGATCGGCGGCCGCCACGGCCTCGGCATGTCCGACCAGATCGAGAACCGGATCATCGAGGCCAAGAGCCGGGGCATCTACGAGGCCCCCGGCATGGCCCTGCTGTTCATCGCGTACGAGCGCCTGGTGAACGCGATCCACAACGAGGACACCCTCGCCCAGTACCACGCCGAGGGCCGCCGCCTCGGCCGGCTGATGTACGAGGGCCGCTGGCTGGACCCGCAGGCCCTGATGATCCGCGAGTCGCTCCAGCGCTGGGTCGGCGCCGCCGTCACCGGCGAGGTCACCCTGCGGCTGCGCCGCGGCGAGGACTACTCGATCCTCGACACGACCGGCCCCGCGTTCAGCTACCACCCGGACAAGCTCTCCATGGAGCGCACCGAGGACTCGGCGTTCGGCCCGGTCGACCGCATCGGCCAGCTCACGATGCGGAACCTGGACATCGCCGACTCCCGCGCCAAGCTGGAGCAGTACGCGGGCCTCGGCCTGCTCGGCACGGGCACCCCGGTCGCGGGCGCCGCCCAGGCCGCCGTCACGGGCCTCATCGGCACCATGCCCGAGGGCGGCGCCGAGGCCATCGCCTCCCGCGGCGAGGTCTCCGCCGAGGACGAGGTCCTGGACCGCGCCGCGATGGAGTCCGGCACGGACTGATCTCCGGCACGGACCGATCCGCCGCAGCACCGACGCAGAGGGGCGCTCCCGACCGGGGGCGCCCCTCCGCGTCAGGTCTACGGGGTGACGCCCGCCGCCACCGCCCGCACCAGCTCCGCCGCCGCGCCGAGCCGGGCCTTCTCCTCGCCGGTCAGCGTCGGGTTCGCCGTGCGGCGGGCGCGGGCCTCGTCCAGGGCGGGGCCGGTCGTGCCCGGCGCGGGATCGGCGAGCAGCGCGGGCAGGACCACACGCAGCGCCGGCGCCGCGTCCGACCAGTCCGGGTGCAGGCACACCTCGGCGAGCACGATCGCCGACATCGCCCAGTCCAGGGCCGGATCGCCCAGCTCCGTGGTGCCCCAGTCGATGACGACGGGCCCGTCGGCCGTGCGGATCACGTTCTCCGGGTGCAGATCGAGATGCAGCACCCGGCCACCGGCCCGGGCGGGCACGGCGTGCAGCCGGCGCAGCAGCGCGGCGAGTTCGGCCCCCGCGTCGGCCGGCGCGAGCTGCCCGCTGAGCAGCTGCTCGGCCTGCGTCGGCCCGTCCAGCCGCTCCATGACCAGATCGCCGGGCCCGAGCCCCGCGTCCGCCCGGATCAGCGGCGCCGGAAAGCCGTGGCCGCGCACATAGCCCATGACCTCGGCCTCGGGCCGGGCGTCGAGCCCGTCCCGGTAGCGCCGCAGCACCCAGCCCGGGTCGAGCGCGTAGACATCGGCGGTCCGGCCCCGCCCCAGCAGTACCGGTTCTCGTTCGCGCTGATCTTCCAACCGTCCCCCTACGACGCGGACCCGGCGGCGAGGGCCGCTACGACGAAGACCTCCGCCGGATCTTGTTGCCCAGCCAGACCACCGGATCGTACTTACGGTCCGCGGCGCGTTCCTTCAGGGGGATCAGAGCGTTGTCGGTGATCTTGATGCCCTCGGGACAGACCTCGGTGCAGCACTTGGTGATGTTGCAGTAGCCGAGGCCGTGCTCGTCCTGGGCGGTGGTCTTGCGGTCGAGGCCGCTCGCCTCGGCGGCGTCCAGCGGGTGCATGTCGAGCTCGGCGACGCGCATCAGGAAGCGGGGCCCGGCGAACGCGGGCTTGTTCTCCTCGTGGTCGCGCACCACATGGCAGGTGTCCTGGCACAGGAAGCACTCGATGCACTTGCGGAACTCCTGCGAGCGGTCCACGTCCTCCTGCGTCATCCGGTACTCGCCCGGCGCCAGCTCCGCGGGCGGTACGAACGCGGGGACCTGCCGCGCCTTCGTGTAGTTGAAGCCGACGTCCGTCACCAGGTCCCGTACGACGGGGAAGGCGCGCAACGGCGTGACGGTGACGGTCTCCTCGCGGGTGAAGACCGACATGCGGGTCATGCACATCAGCCGGGGCCGCCCGTTGATCTCCGCCGAGCACGAGCCGCACTTGCCGGCCTTGCAGTTCCAGCGGACCGCGAGGTCGGGGGCCTGGGTGGCCTGCAGCCGGTGGACGATGTCGAGGACGACCTCGCCCTCGTGCACCTCGACCTCGAAGTCCCGCAGGTCCCCGCCGTCCTGGTCCCCGCGCCACACGCGGAAGTGCGCCCGGTACGCGTCACTCACTTCAGCAGCTCCTCTTCGGCCAGGTACTTCACCAGCTCCTCCTTCTCGAAGAGGGCGAGCAGGTCGGGGCGGACGGGCGGGGTCTCCTCGCGGCCCAGCGCGATGCGGCCGGACCCCGGATCCGCCGGGTCGCGCAGCCGGCACAGCAGGTTCAGCCGCCGCCAGTCGCGGTTCATGCCGGGGTGGTCCTCGCGGGTGTGGCCGCCGCGCGACTCGGTGCGCTCCAGGGCGGCGCGGGCGATGCACTCGCTGACCAGCAGCATGTTCCGCAGGTCGAGCGCGAGGTGCCAGCCCGGGTTGAACTGCCGGTGCCCCTCGACCCCGGCCCGCCGGGCCCGCACCCGCAGCTCGCCGAGCCGGCGCAGCGCCTGCTCCATCTCGCCCTCGCGGCGGATGATGCCGACCAGGTCGTTCATCGTCTGCTGGAGCTCCTGGTGCAGGGTGTACGGGTTCTCGGGGACGGCGCCGTCCTCGGCGGGCTCGGCGGAGAAGGGGCGCAGCGCCTCGGCGGCCGCGGCGTCGACCCCGGCGTCGTCCACACGGGGCCGCTCGGCGGGGACGAGGCCCTGTGCGTGCTCGGCGGCGTGCAGTCCGGCGCGCCGCCCGAAGACCAGCAGGTCGGACAGCGAGTTGCCGCCGAGCCGGTTGGAGCCGTGCATGCCGCCGGCCACCTCGCCCGCCGCGAAGAGCCCGGGGACGCCGCGCGCCGCGGCCGTGTCCGAGTCGACGGCGATGCCGCCCATCACGTAGTGGCAGGTCGGCCCGACCTCCATGGCCTCGGCCGTGATGTCGACGTCGGCCAGCTCCTTGAACTGGTGGTACATGGACGGCAGCCGTCGCCGGATCACCTCGGCGGGCATCCGCGTCGACACGTCGAGGAAGACGCCGCCGTGCGGGGAGCCGCGGCCCGCCTTCACCTCGGAGTTGATCGCCCGGGCCACCTCGTCGCGGGGGAGCAGCTCGGGCGGGCGCCGGTTGTGGTCGGGGTCCTCGTACCAGCGGTCGCCCTCGGCCTCCGACTCCGCGTACTTCTCCTTGAAGACGTCCGGGATGTAGTCGAACATGAACCGCTTGCCCTCGGAGTTGCGCAGCACGCCGCCGTCGCCCCGCACGGACTCGGTGACGAGGATGCCCTTGACCGACGGCGGCCAGACCATGCCCGTCGGATGGAACTGCACGAACTCCATGTTGAGCAGGGGAGCCCCGGCGAGCAGCGCGAGGGCGTGGCCGTCGCCCGTGTACTCCCACGAGTTGGACGTCACCTTGAACGACTTGCCGATGCCGCCGGTCGCCAGGACCACGCTCGGCGCCTCGATGACGAAGAAGCGGCCGGTCTCGCGCTCGTAGCAGAAGACGCCGCAGACCCGGCCCGCGCCGTCGGTCAGGACGCGGGTGACGGTGCACTCCTGGAAGACCTTGAGCCGGGACTCGTAGTCGCCGGTCTCCTTGTGGTCCTCCTGCTGGAGCTGGACGGTCTTCTGCTGGAGCGTGCGGATCAGCTCCAGGCCCGTACGGTCACCGACGTGCGCGAGGCGCGGGTACTCGTGCCCGCCGAAGTTGCGCTGGGAGATCCGGCCGTCCTTCGTGCGGTCGAACAGCGCGCCCCAGGTCTCCAGCTCCCACACCCGGTCGGGGGCCTCCTTGGCGTGCAGCTCGGCCATCCGCCACTGGTTGAGGAACTTGCCGCCGCGCATCGTGTCCCGGAAGTGGACCTGCCAGCCGTCGCCGGAGTTCACATTGCCCATGGCGGCCGCGATGCCGCCCTCCGCCATCACGGTGTGCGCCTTGCCGAACAGGGACTTGCAGATCACCGCCGTACGGGCGCCCCGCTCGCGCGCCTCGATCGCGGCCCGCAGCCCGGCGCCGCCGGCCCCGACCACCACGACGTCCCACTGCTGCCGCTCCACTACAGACATTCAGCCAGACCTCACCATCAGAAGAAGCGCGGATCGTCGAAGGCGCCGGACGCGACCAGGTACACGTAGAAGTCGGCGAGCGCGACGCTCACCAGCGAGGCCCAGGCGAGCAGCATGTGACGGGCGTTCAGCTTCCCGACCCAGCCCCACAGGCGGTAGCGCACCGGGTGTTTGGAGAAGTGCCTGAGGCGGCCGCCGACGATGTGCCGGCAGGAGTGGCAGGACAGCGTGTACGCCCAGATCAGCGTGATGTTCAGCAGGAACACGAGGGTGCCGAGGCCCATGTGGCCCCACGCGTAGTGCTCGTCGCGGAAGGACAGCACGGTGTCGTAGGTGAGGATGCAGGCGACGAGGACGGCCGCGTAGAAGAAGTAGCGGTGGATGTTCTGCAGGATCAGCGGGAAGCGGGTCTCGCCGCTGTACTTCTTGTGCGGCTCGGCGACCGCGCAGGCGGGCGGCGACGCCCAGAAACCGCGGTAGTACGCCTTGCGGTAGTAGTAGCAGGTCAGCCGGAAGCCCAGCGGGAAGATCAGGATCAGCAGGGCGGGGGACAGGCCCCACCAGCCGCCGAACAGCTCCCAGTTGGGGCCGTGCCGCATCGGGGCGCAGTTGTCCGCGAGACACGGCGAGTAGAACGGCGACACGTACGGGGCCGCGTAGTAGTCGGCGTTCGCGAAGGCCCGCCACGTCGAGTAGACGACGAACGCGAGGAGTCCGCCCGCGGTGGCGGCGGGGGCCAGCCACCAGCGGTCCGTGCGCAGATGTCGGGCGGTGATCGCGGCCCGGGTCCGGCTCCGGACGCCGGTGCCGCTGTCTGTGCCGGTGGCCAAGGAAGCCTCCGCAGGTGGGGTGGGGTCAGGGAGCGTGCCGGTCCCGTGCGCCGAGCCCTTCGTCGTCGGAGTCGGTCCACAGGGAGTTGTCGTACGGGGTGTCGGGGATCGGTACGACGTTCTTCTTGGCGGCCGGAGCGGGGGCGTGCTGCGCGGAGGCGGCGCGCAGCAGGGCCACGCTCTCGCGCAGGTGCTCGGTGTCGGCGCGGACCCTGCGCAGATCGGGGCCGGTCGCCTCCGGCGGGAGCTGGTTGACGGCTCGGGTCAGTTCGTCCACGCAGCGCTGAACGACCGTCAGGTCGTCGGTCAGGGACATGGTGTGCCTCGCTTCCGCGGGTTGCGGCGGAGATGCGTGTGCGGGTGCGAGTGTCGCGCGTCACATTGCGCTTTGGGAAGGGGGCGGTTCGGTTTCGCGGGCGGCTGCGGGCCGGTGGGGCTTCTCGCGCAGTTCCCCGCGCCCCTGGAGATGCGCACTTCGTGCGCCATCTCCCTCGGGCGCTCGCCCATCGGGGAAATGCGACGCGAAGCGTCTGCATTTCAGGGGCGCGGGGAACTGCGCGACCAGCCCCCACCGGACGGAGAGCCGAAGACTCGCCAATTGGGCCGCACGAGTGGGAAACGGGACGGGGGCCGCCGTGTCGCCGACCGGCCAAGCGCTCGCCCCGGTTCCCTGTGGCGATAGATGTGATCAGCTCCATACTCCGCCAAACGTGATCAAACCGGCCGTCCCCGGAGGTACCCGTGATGCGACCCGCCCCAAGGCGCCCAGGCGCAGCCGCCCGATCGGCCGCGTTCCTCGTGAGCGGTGCCCTCGCCGTGACCGCCCTCGCGGGGTGCGGCTCCGACGACGAGGCGGGCAAGCCCGCCGCCGGGCAGGACATCGCCCCGGCCGCCCGCGAGCAGATCAAGGACGGCGGTACCCTGCGCTGGGCCATCGACGCCCTGCCGCAGACCCTGAACACCTTCCAGGCGGACGCCGACGCGAGCACCGCCCGCCTCACCGGCGCCCTGCTGCCGTCGATGTTCCGCATCGACGCCCAGGGCCGCCCCGCCCGCGACGCCGACTACCTGGAGAAGGCGGAGGTCATCAAGACCGAGCCGAAGCAGGTCGTGCTGTACAAGCTGAACCAGCAGGCCGTCTGGAGCGACGGCCGCGAGATCGGCGCCGCCGACTTCGCCGCCCAGTGGCGCGCCCTGTCCGGCAAGGACTCCGCGTACTGGACGGCCCACAACGCCGGCTACGACCGCATCGAGAAGATCGAGCGCGGCGCGAACGACCTCGAGGTGCGGGTCACCTTCGCCAAGCCGTACGCCGACTGGCGCGCCCTGTTCTCGCCGCTGTACCCCAAGGACGTCATGGGGACGCCGGACAGCTTCAACGAGGGCGCCCGGCGCAAGCTCAAGGTCACGGCGGGCCCGTTCGCCCTCGACGAGATCGACCGCGACGCCAAGAAGATCACCCTCAAGCGCAATCCGCGCTGGTGGGGCAGCCAGCCCAAGCTCGACAAGCTGGTCCTCGCGGCGGTGCCCCGCGCGGAGCGCCCCGCCGCGCTGGCCGCCGGAAAGCTCGACCTGGCCGACGTCGACCCGGGCGGCGCCGACCGCATCGCGTACGCGGCCCGCGACCAGGGCTCCTCGGGCCCCCTCGCCCACGGCCCCGGCGCCGCGCTGACCCCGGCGCAGGCGACCCGCTCCTGGGCGATCGCGCACGGCGCGGACGACGAGGAGGCGGCCGAGGAGGAGACCACGGCCCGCGCGAAGACCCGCAAGGCGATCAAGAAGTACACGGCCGAGCAGGCGGAGCTGCACGGCTTCCGGCTCCGCAAGTCCCTGGAGCCCGCGTACACGCAGCTGGCGCTCAACGGTTCCTCCGGGCCGCTCGCCGACGAGCGGGTCCGGCGGGCCGTGGCCCGCGCCATCGACCGCACCAAGCTCGCCGAGTCCGTCCTCAAGCCGCTCGGCCTGCCGGTCAGCACGGTCGACAACCATCTGGCCCTCGCCGGCCAGGACGCCTACGCCGACAACAGCGACGCGCTGGGCAAGCAGGACACGGCCGAGGCGCGGGCGCTGCTCGCCGAGGCGGGCTGGGTGCCCGGCGGCGCCGTCGACGAGGAGAAGAAGGACCACCCGAAGACGGCCGGCGGCAACGCCGACGACTCGTCCAAGGACTCCAAGGACGACAAGAAGGCGAGCAAGGAGAGCAAGGGGAGCAAGGAGTCGGAGGACGCCGACGACGGCACGTACATCGTCGGGGAGGACGACCAGAAGTCCGGCGACGACGGGAAGCCCGGCGACACCGCGGCCTCCACCCCGCTGCTGGGCGCCGCCGCCGACACCTCCGCCCAGTACGCCGCCCTCCTCCACCAGGCCGACGCGGTGAAGGTCCGCGTCGCCGACCAGGAGAAGAACAAGCACTCCGACGGGATGAAGAACGACGCCAAGCGGTACGACGCCCAGCAGGGCGGCGCCCCCGGCGCCTACGCCCCCAAGGGCACGGCCGCCCCCGCCCGTGCCGCCGCCGGCCCGCTCGCCAAGGACGGCAAGCCGCTGACCCTGCGCTTCGTGGTCCCCGCGGGCGCCGGTTCGGAGCAGCTGCGCACGGTCGCCGACCGGATCACGCAGATGCTGGAGAAGATCGGCGTGCGCACCGACATCACGAAGGTCGCCGACGAGAGCTACTTCAAGGACCACATCGCGTCCGGCCAGTACGACCTCGCCCTGTACTCGTGGCCCGCCTCGGCCTACCCGGCCACCGACGCCCGCCCGATCTACGCCAAGCCCGTCCCGGCCGCCGACGGCTCGCTGACCGTCGAGCAGAACTACACCCGGGTCGGCACCGACCACATCGACCAGCTCTTCGACCAGGCCATCGGCGAGCTCGACCAGGACGAGGAGCGCTCGCTGGTCAAGCAGGCGGACGCCCGGATCTGGGCCGCCGCAGGATCGATTCCCCTCTACCAGCGCCCCGAGCTGGTGGCGGCCCGCAAGGACCTGGTGAACGCCGGCGCCTTCGGCTTCCAGGAGCCGGACTACGAGAACATCGGCTACCTCAAGCCCGGTGTGCAGCGCGTCGCGCCGGACCCGAAGGACCGCTGAACAGATTCTCAGATCAGATCCAGCTCAAGTCTCTTGCCCGCCGGACCACCCGGCGGGCAAGCTTGTTCACACCCATTGACCTGCGGATTCCCCCCACCTCGGGGCTCACCCCCATCTGCGTCCCCACCTGCGCGAAGAGCCCCGAAGAGCCTCAACCCGTCAAGCCCCGTACCATGGGGTGAGGCCGTGGCGTGTCCAGCCCGGCAGGGCGCGCGTATCACTGATGTACGCGCAGCCGTCCACTCACTCCGGGAGTACGCCGCAATATGGCCACGCGCCACGACATCCGTAACGTCGCCATCGTCGCCCACGTCGACCACGGCAAGACGACCATCGTCGACGCCATGCTCAAGCAGGCCGGCTCGTTCGCCGCGCACGCCGCAGAGTCCCTCGACGACCGCATGATGGACTCGAACGACCTGGAGCGTGAGAAGGGCATCACGATCCTCGCCAAGAACACGGCGGTCAAGTACCACCCGAAGGATGGCGGCGACGTCATCACGATCAACATCATCGACACCCCGGGCCACGCCGACTTCGGTGGCGAGGTCGAGCGCGGTCTGTCGATGGTCGACGCGGTGGTCCTGCTCGTGGACGCCTCCGAGGGTCCCCTCCCGCAGACCCGCTTCGTGCTGCGCAAGGCGCTGCAGCAGCGGCTGCCCGTCATCCTGTGCATCAACAAGACGGACCGTCCGGACTCCCGGATCGACGAGGTCGTCAACGAGACGTACGACCTCTTCCTCGACCTGGACGCCGACGAGGACCAGATCGAGTTCCCGATCGTCTACGCGTGCGGCCGTGACGGCATCGCGTCGCTGACCAAGCCGGAGAACGGCACGGTCCCGGCGGACTCCACCAACCTGGAGCCGTTCTTCTCGACGATCCTCGAGCACGTCCCGGCTCCCGAGTACGACGAGGCCGCCCCGCTCCAGGCCCACGTCACCAACCTCGACGCCGACAACTTCCTGGGCCGCATCGCGCTGCTCCGTGTCGAGCAGGGCGAGCTGCGCAAGGGCCAGACCGTGGCCTGGATGAAGCGCGACGGTTCGGTCTCGAACGTCCGCATCACCGAGCTGATGATGACCGAGGCGCTCACCCGCAAGCCCGCCGAGGTCGCCGGCCCCGGTGACATCTGCGCCGTCGCCGGTATCCCCGACATCATGATCGGTGAGACCCTCGCCGACCCGGAGAACCCGGTCGCGCTGCCGCTCATCACGGTGGACGAGCCCGCCATCTCCATGGTCATCGGTACGAACACCTCGCCGCTGGTCGGCCGTGGCGGCACCGGCAAGGGCGCCCAGGCCAAGTCCGCGGTCAAGGACCGCAAGGTCACCGCGCGCCAGGTCAAGGACCGTCTCGACCGCGAGCTGATCGGTAACGTGTCGCTGCGTGTCCTCGACACCGAGCGTCCCGACGCCTGGGAGGTCCAGGGCCGCGGTGAGCTCGCGCTCGCCATCCTGGTCGAGCAGATGCGCCGCGAGGGCTTCGAGCTGACCATCGGCAAGCCGCAGGTCGTCACCCGCGAGGTCGACGGCAAGACGCACGAGCCGGTCGAGCGCCTGACCGTCGACGTCCCCGAGGAGCACATGGGTGCGGTCACGCAGCTCATGGGCGTCCGCAAGGGCCGCATGGACAACATGTCGAACCACGGCTCCGGCTGGGTCCGCATGGAGTTCGTCGTCCCGTCGCGTGGCCTCATCGGCTTCCGCACCGAGTTCCTGACGAACACCCGCGGTACGGGTATCGCGCACTCCATCCACGAGGGCCACGAGCCGTGGTTCGGCACCCTGCAGACCCGTAACAACGGTTCGCTGGTCGCCGACCGCGCCGGTGCCGTCACCGCGTTCGCGATGACGAACCTCCAGGAGCGCGGCGTGCTGTTCACCGACCCCGGCACCGAGGTGTACGAGGGCATGATCGTCGGCGAGAACTCGCGCTCCGACGACATGGACGTGAACATCACCAAGGAGAAGAAGCTCACCAACATGCGCTCCTCCTCCGCCGACTCCTTCGAGGCGATCGTCCCGCCGCGCAAGCTGTCGCTCGAGCAGTCCCTGGAGTTCTGCCGCGACGACGAGTGCGTCGAGGTGACCCCGGAGGCCGTCCGCATCCGCAAGGTCGTCCTGGACCAGAAGGAGCGCGGCCGCACGGCCTCGCGCGCCAAGCACAGCTGACGCCAGGTCAGTTGACGGCCGAAGGGCCCGGCACCCCGTGGGGTGCCGGGCCCTTCGCGCGTCCGTGGGCGGCCGTGAGCGGGTTTGCCGCCCCTTGGGGTACCGGCCGGTGTACTCGGGAGTCGGGGGCCGCTACGCTGCGAGAGCGTGTCGCGCGTAGACCCTCTGGTCCCGCGGCGCGCTCGCCGCCGGGTTCCCGGCTGGAGGCGCACCTCATACCAAGGGTGAGCGCCGCGGTGCGACCGCGCAACTCGTTTTCTCTCTCGTTCTGTTCGGTATCCGGACACTGCTGACCGATAGATATGTAACGCGTCCGTTTCGTGACCCTCTAGTGCGGATCGGTTTGTCCGGATTTTGGGAGAAGTACGCAGCAGGTGTGATCGAACCGAGACCAAATGGGTGTTGGTGACCGACACTCCATGGCTAATAGTTGACGCCGTAGAGCTCGGGTCAATGGGTCACGCGCAGTGGGGAGCGCCGACTCACGAGCACACTGGGGCGCTTTGAAGCGCCGGGGCGGCAGGGGTGCCGAACCGGGGTGGATGCGCCCTCTCTCGCAGTGAACAAGTGGACTCATGAGGAGGAACCCCATGCGTGGTGCCAAGAGCGCCAAGTGGGTGGCGGGCGCGGCGATCATCGCTCTGGCCGCGACCGCGTGCGGAGGCGGCAACAGCGACAGCGGCAAGGACGACAAGGCCGCCGTCGACCCGAACGGCACGTTCTCCGTCGAGGTGGGTGAGCCGCAGAACCCCCTGCAGCCCGCCAACACCATGGAGTCCAACGGCAGCATCGTGCTGTCCACGCTGTTCTCGCAGCTCGTGGACTACGACGCCAAGGGCAACATCACCATGGTGAACGCCCAGTCGGTCGACACCACGGACAACAAGACCTTCACGGTCAAGCTGAAGCCGGGCTGGAAGTTCCACGACAACACCCCGGTCACCGCCGAGTCGTACGTCAAGGCCTGGAACTGGGCCGCCAACCCGGCGAACAAGCAGACCAACAGCTTCTGGTTCTCGGACATCAAGGGCTACGACGACGTCGCGCCGGCCAAGGGCAAGGCGAAGACCGACAAGATGTCCGGTCTGAAGGTCGTCGACGAGAACACCTTCACCATCGAGCTCTCGAAGCCGATCCCGTACTTCGTGTACAAGCTGGGCTACGAGGTCTTCTCGCCGCTGCCGGAGTCCTTCTTCAAGGACCCGACGGCCGCCGGTCAGAAGCCGGTCGGCAACGGCCCGTACAAGTTCGTCTCCTGGCAGCACAAGAAGGAGATCAAGGTCACCCGCTTCGACGGGTACCAGGGCCCCAACAAGGCGAAGAACGGTGGTGTGACGTTCAAGAACTACACCAACCTGGAGACCGCCTACGAGGACCTGAAGTCGGGCAACGTCGACGTCCTGCGTCAGCTCGCCCCGAAGGACCTGCCGGTCTACAAGCAGGACCTGGGTGACCGCGCGGTCGACCAGCCCTACTCCGCCATCCAGACCATTGCCGTGGCGTACTACACGAAGCAGTGGAAGGACATCGACCCCAAGGTCATCCAGGGTCTGTCCATGGCGATCGACCGTGACACCATCACGAAGACCGTGCTCCAGGGCACGCGTGAGCCGGCCACGGGCTGGGTCGCCAAGGGCGTCCTCGGCTACCAGCCGAACGCCGCGGGCGACATCACCAAGTACGACCCGGCCAAGGCCAAGAAGCTCATCGAAGAGGGCGGCGGCGTCCCGGGCAACAAGATCTCCATCCAGTTCAACGCGGACGGTGGTCACAAGGAGTGGGTGGACGCCGTCTGCGGCTCCATCAAGAAGGCCGTCAACGTGACCTGCGTGGGCGACTCGAAGGCCGACTTCCAGGCGGACACCAACGCGCGTGACGCCAAGGAAGTCAAGTCGATGTACCGCTCCGGCTGGGTGCTCGACTACCCCTTCAACGCCAACTTCATCCGCGACCTGTTCGGCACCAAGTCGGACGGTAACCAGGGTGGCTTCTCCAACAAGAAGGTCGACGAGATGATCGCCGACGCCGACAGCGCCAAGACGCTGGAGGAGTCGGAGAAGAAGTACCAGGACGTCGAGAAGCAGCTGGTCAACTACATGCCGACCATCCCGCTCTGGTACTACAAGGTCAACGCGGGCTACTCGGAGCGGGTCTCCGGCGTCAAGTACGCGCAGGACGGCGACCCGATCCTGGACGGCGTCCAGGTCCACAAGTAGTAACCGCTGACGACAGCGTTCGTGTCCGCTGCTCCCCGGCCGCACCCGGGGGCAGCGGGTACGTGCGGGCCGAAAAACTGGCCGGGGGGCCCTTTTCACTGTATGTACCGCGCTCTTTCGGGCGCGCGGACGTGCGTACGGCGAAAAGGGCCCCTTGCTGCGATTGACATGGAGGCATGATGGGGCGCTATGTCGCACGACGACTGCTCCAGATGATCCCGGTGTTCATCGGGACGACTCTGCTTATCTTTCTCATGGTGTACGCCCTGCCCGGCGACCCCGTCCGGGGTCTCTTCGGCGACAAGGCGAGCAGCCCGCAGATCATTGCGCAGCTGCGCCATGAGTACGGGCTCGACCAGCCCGTGCTGGTCCAGTACTGGCACTACATGCGGGACATGATCCTGCACTTCGACTTCGGCACCCAGATCGCCTCGGGGCGCCCGGTGACCGACGTCCTCGGCGACGCGTTCCCGGTCACCATCCGGCTGGCGTCCCTCGCCTTCGCGATCGAAGCGGTTCTCGGCATCCTGCTCGGCGTCGTCGCCGGCATGCGGGCCGGCAAGCTGGCCGACACCGGCGTGCTGTTCCTGACGCTGCTGCTGATCTCGGTCCCCGTGTTCGTGCTCGGGTTCATCTTCAAGACGGTCTTCGCCTTCCAGCTGGGCTGGATGCAGCCGAACGTCAACAACGACCAGAACTACAGCGAGTTGCTGATGCCGGCCATCGTGCTGGCGGCGGCCTCGCTCGCGTACGTGGCCCGACTGACCCGTACGTCGGTCGCGGAGAACCTCCGCTCCGACTACATGCGCACCGCGGTGGCCAAGGGCCTGCCCAAGCAGCGCATCATCGGCGTCCACCTGCTGCGCAACTCGCTGATCCCCGTCGTCACCTTCCTCGGCACCGACCTCGGCGCCCTGATGGGTGGCGCCGTCGTGACCGAGGGCCTGTTCAACATCCACGGCGTCGGCGGCACGATCTACGAAGCCCTGTCGCGCCGGGAGGGAACCACGCTGGTCGGACTGGTGACCATCCTGGTTCTCGTCTACCTCGTCACCAGCCTGATCGTCGACCTGCTCTACGCGGTCCTGGACCCGAGGATTCGCTATGTCTGATCTGACCAAGTCCGCGGAAGCCCCCGCCGCAGCCGCCGCCGGCGGTCAACTGCCCGAGCCCACGGTCAAGGTGAAGGCCGAGAAGGCCCGCAGCCTGTGGAGCGACGCCTGGCGCGACCTCCGCTCCAACTGGATCTTCATCGTCTCGGCGCTGCTGATCCTGCTGCTCCTGGTGATCTCGGCGTTCCCCGGCCTGTTCACGGGCATCGACCCGACCGACCGCGACCTGGCCAACCACTACCTCGGCAAGCCCGAGCTGGGGAAGGTCTTCTCCGACGGCTGGCTCGGCTACGACGCGCAGGGCCAGAGCGTCTACTCGCGCATGATCTACGGCACCCGTGCCTCGGTCATGGTCGGCCTCGGCACCACGCTCGTGGTCACCCTCTTCGGTGGTCTGATCGGCATGCTCGCCGGCTACTTCGGCGGCTGGCTGGACGCGATCCTCTCCCGCGTCACCGACATGTTCATGGGCATCCCGTTCCTGCTGGGCGCGATGGTCATGCTCAACGCCTTCTCGGACCGCAGCATCCCCGTCGTCATCGCCGCCCTCGCCTTCCTCGGCTGGACGCAGACGGCGCGCGTCATGCGCGGCTCGGTCATCACGGTCAAGCAGGCGGACTACGTGCAGGCGGCCCGCGCCCTCGGCGCCGGGACCAACCGCATCCTGTTCAAGCACATCCTGCCGAACGCCATCGCGCCGGTGATCGTGGTCGCCACGATCTCGCTCGGTGTCTACATCGCGGCCGAGGCCACCCTGTCCTTCCTCGGACTCGGCCTCACCAGCGGTGTCTCGTGGGGTGCCGACATCTCCGCGGGCGGCAACTCGATCCGCGTGGCGCAGCACATCATCCTGTTCCCGTCGATCATGCTCAGCATCGCCGTCCTGTCGTTCATCATGCTCGGCGAAGCGGTGCGCAACGCCCTCGACCCGAAGATGCGCTGAGGGAGGCGTACATGACCATCATCGACAACCCCGCGCTGGTTCCGGCCCCGCGGTCCGACGACGACGGGCCCCTGCTCGAAGTCCGCGACCTGCACGTCGAGTTCCACACCCGTGACGGCGTCGTCCGCGCGGTGAACGGCGTCAACTACAGCGTCAGCTCCGGCGAGACGCTGGCCGTGCTCGGCGAGTCCGGCTCCGGCAAGTCCGTCACCGCCCAGGCGATCATGGGCATCCTCGACATGCCGCCCGGCAAGATCCCGCAGGGCGAGATCCTCTACCGCGGCCAGGACATGCTGAAGATGGCGCCGGACGAGCGGCGCAAGCTGCGCGGCGCGAAGATCGCCATGATCTTCCAGGACGCGCTGTCCTCCCTCAACCCCGTGCTGACCGTGGGCTACCAGCTCGCCGAGATGTTCCGGGTGCACCAGGGCCTCAGCAAGAAGGAGGCCAAGGCGAAGGCCATCGAGCTGATGGACCGGGTGAAGATCCCGGCCGCGGCGGCCCGCGTCAACGACTACCCGCACCAGTTCTCCGGCGGTATGCGCCAGCGCATCATGATCGCGATGGCGCTCGCCCTGGAGCCGGACCTGATCATCGCCGACGAGCCGACCACGGCCCTCGACGTGACGGTCCAGGCCCAGGTCATGGACCTGCTCGCGGAGCTGCAGCGCGAGTACAACATGGGGCTCATCCTCATCACGCACGACCTGGGTGTCGTCGCCGACGTGGCCGACAAGATCGCCGTGATGTACGCGGGCCGGATCGTCGAGCAGGCGCCGGTCCACGAGATCTACAAGCGGCCCGCGCACCCGTACACGCGCGGTCTGCTCGACTCGATCCCGCGCCTGGACCAGAAGGGCCAGGAGCTCTACGCGATCCAGGGTCTGCCGCCCAACCTCCTGAAGACGCCGCCCGGTTGCGCGTTCAACCCGCGGTGCCCGAAGGCGCAGGACATCTGCCGCACCGACGTCCCGGCGCTCGTCGAGGTGACGGAGCAGGACGGCGGCGCGCTGCCCGGCCGGCGCAGCGCCTGCCACTTCTGGAAGGAGACGATCCATGGCTGAGCTCGGCAAGAAGGACGAGGCCGTGGACGCCACCCCGAACGTCTCGGACGTCGCCGTCGTCAAGGCGACCGGCGAGGACGCGGCCGTGGCCGCGCTCGACAAGACGATCGAGCGCGGTGAGCCGATCCTCCAGGTCCGCAACCTGAAGAAGCACTTCCCGCTGACCCAGGGCATCCTCTTCAAGAAGCAGATCGGCGCGGTCAAGGCCGTCGACGGGGTCTCCTTCGACCTGTACCAGGGCGAGACCCTGGGCATCGTCGGCGAGTCCGGCTGCGGCAAGTCGACCGTCGCCAAGCTCCTGATGAGCCTGGAGAAGGCGACCGCGGGCGAGGTCTTCTACAAGGGCCAGGACATCACCAAGCTGTCCGGCCGCGCCCTGAAGGCCGTCCGCCGCAACATCCAGATGGTGTTCCAGGACCCGTACACGTCGCTCAACCCGCGTATGACGGTCGGCGACATCATCGGGGAGACGTTCGAGATCCACCCCGAGGTGGCCCCCAAGGGCGACCGGCGCCGCAAGGTCCAGGACCTGCTCGATGTCGTGGGTCTCAACCCGGAGTACATCAACCGGTACCCGCACCAGTTCTCCGGCGGTCAGCGCCAGCGCATCGGCATCGCCCGCGGCCTCGCGCTCAACCCGGAGATCATCATCTGCGACGAGCCGGTGTCGGCCCTGGACGTGTCCGTCCAGGCGCAGGTGGTCAACCTGATGGAGAAGCTGCAGGACGAGTTCAACCTCTCCTACATCTTCATCGCGCACGACCTGTCGATCGTCCGGCACATCTCGGACCGGGTCGGGGTCATGTACCTCGGCAAGATGGCCGAGATCGGCACGGACACGCAGATCTACGACCACCCGACGCACCCCTACACGCAGGCGCTGCTCTCCGCGGTGCCCGTGCCGGACCCGGAGGCCCGTGAGGGTCGCGAGCGCATCATCCTCACCGGTGACGTGCCCTCGCCGGCGAACCCGCCCTCGGGCTGCCGCTTCCGCACCCGGTGCTGGAAGGCGCAGGACAAGTGCGCCGAGGAGGTTCCGCTCCTCGCGATCCCCGAGCGCTTCAAGGGCTCGGACTCGGAGGCGGCCCACGAGTCCGCCTGCCACTTCGCCGAGGAGAAGGACGTCGTCCACGCGTCCTGACCCGTACGTCGAGCACGCCGGCCCGCACCCATCGGTGCGGGCCGGCGCGCGTTCCGCCGACCTCTCGTGCTGGGGGAGCGGTGCGGAGGGCCTCCGCCGTAGGTGCCTCGCTTTGCCGCCGGCTGCCGCGCCGTCGTGGCTGATCGCGCAGTTCCCCGCGCCCCTTAAGGGGCGCACCTCCGTCACCGAGTGAACTCGGAGATCGGTCGTATCTTGGCGGCAAGGCAGCGGTCGATGTTCGGCGCCCGCCGCGCAGGTGGGCGGTGTCGCTTGAGGAGAACCGTGGTTCAGGCCCAGCTCATACGTACCGCGCGGCTCGAGCTCGTGCCGCTCGAGGTGGCGCACGCCGAGGAGATGGCTCGGGTGCTCGGGGATCCGGGGCTGCACACCTTCATCGGGGGTGAGCCGTACCGGGAGGCGGAGCTCAGGGCCCGGTACGAGAGGCTGGTGGGCGGGGCGCCGGATCCCGGTACCGCCTGGCTGAACTGGGTCGTGCGGATCACGGAGGAGCGGGTCCTGGCCGGCACCGTGCAGGCCACCGTCGACCTCACCCACCGCACCGCGGAGATCGCCTGGATCACCGGCACCCCCTGGCAGGGCAGAGGCATCGCGAGCGAGGCGGCGAAGGCGCTGGCCGACGCCCTGGCGGCCGGCCGGATCGCGGGCCCGATCGATATCGTGCTGGCCCACGTCCACCCGGAGCATCACGCCTCGGCCGCGGTCGCCCGGGCGGCCGGCCTGTGTCCCACCGACGTCCACCAGGACGGCGAGGTCCGCTGGATCCGCCGCACCACGGCCGTCTGACCCGTCTCCTCCGACTGCGTACACCCGTTGGCCCACCCGGCGTGCGACATGTCCGGGTTGAGTTGATATTGAGGCGTACGTGACGCGTGATCGGTAAGAGGAGGCACTCCATGCGTGGAGCCACGCACGCCAAATGGGCTGCAGGTGCGGTGGCCGTAGCCCTCGCGGCGACGGCCTGTGGTGGAGGCAGTGACAGCGGGGGAGGCGGCGGTGGCGGCGACGGCTCCGGCGTCGTGCGCTCTTCGTGGGGCGACCCGCAGAACCCGCTGGAGCCCGCCAACACCAACGAGGTGCAGGGCGGCAAGGTCCTCGACATGATCTTCCGCGGTCTCAAGCGGTACGACCCGAAGACAGGCGAGGCCAAGGACATGCTCGCCGAGAAGATCGACACCTCGGACTCGCAGAACTTCACGATCACCGTCAAGGACGGCTGGACGTTCTCCAACGGCGAGAAGGTCACCGCGAAGTCCTTCGTCGACGCCTGGAACTACGGCGCGAGCCTGAAGAACAACCAGAAGAACGCCTACTTCTTCGGTCAGATCGACGGCTACGACAAGGTCCACCCCGACAGCGGCAGCCAGTCGGCCCAGACCCTGTCCGGCCTCAAGGTCACCGGCGAGCGCACCTTCACGGTCAAGCTGAACCAGAAGTTCTCGCTGTGGCCCGACACCCTCGGCTACGCGGCCTTCGCCCCGCTCCCGAAGGCGTTCTTCGACGACCACGACGCCTGGGTCAAGAAGCCCGTGGGCAACGGCCCGTACACGGTGCAGTCGTACCAGAAGGGCTCCCAGATGTCCCTGCGCAAGTGGGACAAGTACCCGGGAGACGACAAGGCGCAGAACGGCGGCGTGGACCTCAAGGTCTACACCGACAACAACACCGCCTACACGGACCTGACGGCCGGCAACCTCGACCTCGTCGACGACGTGCCCGCCTCCCAGCTCAAGAACGTGAAGGCCGACCTCGGCGACCGCTACATCAACACGCCGGCCGGCATCCTGCAGACCCTCGCCTTCCCGTTCTACGACCCCGCGTGGAACAAGGCAGACAGCGACAAGGTCCGCAAGGGCCTGTCCATGGCGATCAACCGCAAGCAGATCACCGAGACGATCTTCCAGAACACCCGCACCCCGGCCACCGACTGGACCTCCCCGGTCCTCGGCGAGAAGGGCGGCTACAAGCCCGGCCTGTGCGGCAAGTACTGCGACTACAACCCCACCGAGGCCAAGAAGCTGGTCAAGGAGGGCGGCGGCATCCCCGGCGGCCAGGTGCAGCTCGGCTACAACGCCGACACCGGCAGCCACAAGGAGTGGGTGGACGCGGTCTGCAACTCCATCAACAACGCGCTGGACAACGACAAGGCCTGCGTCGGCAGCCCCACCGGCACCTTCGCCGACTTCCGCAACAAGATCACGCAGAAGAAGATGAAGGGCCCGTTCCGCGCCGGCTGGCAGATGGACTACCCGCTCATCCAGAACTTCCTGCAGCCGCTGTACTACACCAACGCCTCCTCCAACGACGGCCACTGGTCGAACAAGCAGTTCGACAAGCTGATCGACGAGGCGAACGCCGAGTCCGACACCACGGCGGCCATCAAGAAGTTCCAGGAGGCCGAGGGCGTCGTCCGCGACAACATGGCCGCGATCACCCTCTGGTACCAGAACGGCAGCGCCGGCTACTCGGACAAGGTCTCCAACGTCGCGCTGAACCCCTTCAGCGTCCCCGTCTACAACGAGATCAAGGTCAACTGACCCCAGGAGGGCGGCAGTCCGGACCGGTCACCGGCCGGACTGCCGCCCTCACCGCTCACGGAACCGGAACCCGGAGTCCTCATGGGACGTTATGTGATCCGGCGCCTGCTGCAGATGATCCCGGTCTTCATCGGCGCGACGCTGCTGATCTTCCTCATGGTCAACGTGATGGGCGACCCCATCGCCGGCCTCTGCGGCGACCGGGCCTGCGACCCGGCCACCAAGGCGCAGCTGGAGAAGGAGTTCGGCCTCGACAAGCCGGTGCTCCAGCAATACCTGACGTACATGGGGAACGTGTTCACCGGCGACTTCGGCACGGCGTTCAACGGCCAGAAGGTCACCGAGCTGATGGCGAGCGCGTTCCCGGTCACCATCCGGCTGACCATCGTCGCCATCCTCTTCGAGATCATCGTCGGCATCACCCTCGGCGTGATCACGGGCCTGCGCCGCGGCCGCCCCATCGACACCACGGTGCTGCTGCTGACCCTCGTCGTGATCTCCATCCCGACGTTCGTCACCGGTCTGCTGCTGCAACTGCTCCTCGGCGTCGAATGGGGCTGGATCAGCCCGGCGGTCTCCACCGAGGCCCCGTTCAGCGAACTGATCGTGCCGGGTCTCGTGCTCGCCTCGGTCTCCCTCGCCTACGTGACCCGGCTGACCCGCACCTCGATCGCGGAGAACCGGCGCGCCGACTACGTCCGCACCGCCATCGCGAAGGGCCTGCCCCGGCGCCGCGTCATCACCCGGCACCTGCTGCGCAACTCGCTGATCCCCGTGGTCACCTTCATCGGCGCCGACATCGGCTCCCTGATGGGCGGCGCCATCGTCACCGAGCGCATCTTCAACATCCACGGCGTCGGCTTCCAGATCTACCAGGGCATCGTGCGCCAGAACACCCAGACCGTGGTCGGCTTCGTGACGATCCTCGTCCTGGTCTTCCTCCTCGTGAACCTGATCGTCGACCTCCTGTACGCCGTACTCGACCCGAGGATCCGCTATGCCTGAACCCGAAGCACCAGAGCCTGCACCCTGGTCCGGCGGCGGGCGGGCCCCCGAGGACGGGGCCATCGCGGCCACCGGCATGGGCGGCGCCATGGACCTCGCCACCAGCGAGGGCGAGACCCTGGAGAAGACCCGCACCGGCGGACCCGCCGGCGGCGGACCGGCCGGCAAGCCGCGCAGCCTCTGGTCGGACGCCTGGCGCGACCTGCGCCGCAACCCGGTCTTCATCATCTCCGGCCTGATCATCCTGTTCCTGGTCTTCATCTCGATCTGGCCGCAGGCCATCGCGTCCGGGAACCCGCTCTCCTGCGACCTCGCCAAGGCCCAGGAAGGCTCCCAGCCCGGCCACCCCTTCGGCTTCGACGGCCAGGGCTGCGACGTCTACACGCGGACCGTGTACGGCGCCCGGAACTCGATCACCGTCGGCGTCTGCGCCACCCTCGGCGTCGCGCTCCTCGGCTCCGTCCTCGGCGGCCTGGCGGGCTTCTTCGGCGGCTTCTGGGACTCGCTCCTGTCCCGGATCACCGACATCTTCTTCGCGATCCCCGTCGTCCTCGGCGGCCTCGTCCTGCTGTCCGTCGTCACCAGCAACACGGTCTGGCCCGTCGTCGGCTTCATGGTGCTGCTCGGCTGGCCGCAGATCTCCCGCATCGCCCGCGGCTCCGTCATCACCGCCAAACAGCACGACTACGTCCAGGCGGCCCGCGCGCTCGGCGCCTCCAACTCCCGGATGCTGCTGCGGCACATCGCGCCGAACGCCGTCGCGCCGGTCATCGTCGTCGCGACCATCGCGCTCGGCACGTACATCGCGCTCGAGGCGACCCTCTCGTACCTCGGTGTCGGCCTGAAGCCGCCCGCGGTCAGCTGGGGCATCGACATCTCGGCCGCCTCCGCCTACATCCGCAACGCCCCGCACATGCTGCTGTGGCCGGCCGGTGCCCTCGCCCTCACCGTGCTCGCGTTCATCATGCTCGGCGACGCGGTGCGCGACGCCCTCGACCCGAAGCTGAGGTAGCGCCCATGCCGTTGCTCGAAGTACGCGATCTGCACGTCGAGTTCCGCACCCGGGACGGCGTCGCCAAGGCCGTGAACGGCGTCAACTACACCGTCGACGAGGGCGAGACGCTCGCCGTGCTCGGCGAGTCAGGCTCCGGCAAGTCTGTCACCGCCCAGGCCGTCATGGGCATCCTCGACATGCCGCCCGGCCGGATCACCGGCGGCGAGATCCTTTTCAAGGGCCGTGACCTGCTCAAGCTGAAGGACGAGGAGCGGCGCAAGGTGCGCGGCGCCGAGATGGCGATGATCTTCCAGGACGCGCTGTCCTCCCTCAACCCCGTGCTCAGCGTGGGCGAGCAGATCGGCGAACTGTTCGTCGTCCACAAGGGCACGTCCAAGAAGGACGGCAAGGCCAAGGCCGTCGAGCTGATGGACCGGGTCCGCATCCCCGCCGCGAAGGAACGCGTCGGCCAGTACCCGCACCAGTTCTCCGGCGGCATGCGCCAGCGCATCATGATCGCGATGGCGCTCGCCCTCGAACCCGACCTGATCATCGCCGACGAGCCCACCACCGCCCTCGACGTCACCGTGCAGGCCCAGGTCATGGACCTGCTCGCCGAGCTCCAGAGCGAGCTCAACATGGGCCTCATCCTCATCACCCACGACCTGGGTGTCGTCGCCGACGTCGCCGACAAGATCGCCGTCATGTACGCCGGCCGCATCGTCGAGACGGCCCCCGTCCACGAGATCTACAAGCGGCCCGCCCACCCCTACACCAAGGGCCTGCTCGAATCGATCCCGCGCCTGGACCAGAAGGGCCAGGAGCTGTTCGCCATCAAGGGACTGCCGCCCAACCTCATGAACATCCCGCCCGGCTGCGCCTTCAACCCGCGCTGCCCGATGGCCCAGGACATCTGCCGCACCGACGTCCCGCCGCTCTACGAGGTCGCCCCCGAGCGGCGCAGCGCCTGCCACTTCTGGAAGGAGACGCTCGATGCCTCAAGCTGAACCCCTCCTCGAAGTGCGGGGCCTGGTCAAGCACTACCCCCTCACCCAGGGCATCCTGATCAAGAAGCAGGTCGGCGCGGTCAAGGCCGTCGACGGCGTCGACTTCGAGCTCGCCCAGGGCGAGACCCTCGGCATCGTCGGCGAGTCCGGCTGCGGCAAGTCGACCGTCGCCAAGATGCTGGTCAACCTCGAACGCCCCACCGCCGGCGCCATCAAGTACAAGGGCGAGGACATCACCAAGCTGTCCGGCCGCGCCCTGAAGGCCGTCCGCCGCAACATCCAGATGGTGTTCCAGGACCCGTACACCTCGCTCAACCCGCGCATGACGGTCGGCGACATCATCGGCGAGCCGTACGAGATCCACCCCGAGGTGGCCCCCAAGGGCGACCGGCGCAAGCGCGTCCAGGACCTCCTCGACGTGGTCGGCCTCAACCCCGAGTACATCAACCGGTACCCGCACCAGTTCTCCGGCGGCCAGCGCCAGCGCATCGGCATCGCCCGCGGCCTCGCCCTGCGCCCCGAGATCATCGTCGCCGACGAACCGGTCTCCGCGCTCGACGTCTCCGTCCAGGCCCAGGTCGTCAACCTCCTCGACCGGCTCCAGACCGAGTTCGACCTCTCCTACGTCTTCATCGCGCACGACCTCTCGATCGTGCGGCACATCTCCGACCGGGTCGGCGTGATGTACCTGGGCCGCATCGTCGAGATCGGCACGGACGAGGAGATCTACGAGCACCCGACGCACCCCTACACCCAGGCGCTCCTGTCCGCGGTGCCCGTCCCGGACCCGGACGCGCGCGAGCACCGCGAGCGGATCATCCTCTCCGGCGACGTCCCGTCCCCGGCGAACCCGCCCTCGGGCTGCCGCTTCCGCACCCGCTGCTGGAAGGCCCAGCAGCGCTGCGTGGACGAGGTCCCCCTCCTGGCGGTCCCGGCGGTCTTCCGCATCGGCGAGGAGGACAACCCGGCGAAGCATCCGTCGGCCTGCCACTTCGCGGAGGAGAAGCACGTGGTGCCGAGCGAGTAGTCGTCCGCGGGTGTGTGGGGGCTGGTCGCGCAGTTCCCCGCGCCCCTGATGAGGCTGCGCCTCATCGGGGAAATGCGGCGCGAAGCGCCATGCATTTCAGGGGCGCGGGGCTGTGACATCAGCGGCTCCGCCGCGGGGCGCGACCAGCCCCCACCGGCCGTCAGCGACCGGTCAACCCCAGCGACCTCTTCAGGAAGTCCACCTGGAGCAGGAGCAGGTTCTCGGCGACCTGCTCCTGAGGCGTCATGTGCGTGACACCGGACAGCGGCAGCACCTCGTGCGGCCGCCCGTCCGCCAGCAGAGCGGAGCTCAACCGCAGCGCGTGGGCCACGACGACATTGTCGTCGGCCAGCCCGTGAACGATGAGCATCGGCCGGTGCTGCGAGGCCACCTCGGACAGCCCGTCGTCCGTCACCAGGGAACTCTTCGCGTACGCCGCCGCGTCGACCCCCGGATCGCCCAGATACCGCTCCGTGTAGTGCGTGTCGTACAGCCGCCAGTCCGTGACCGGCGCCCCCGCGATCCCCGCGTGGAAGACGTCCGGCCGCCGCAGCACGGCGAGCGCCGACAGATAGCCCCCGTACGACCACCCCCGCATCGCCACCTTGGACAGGTCCAGCGGGAAGCGCTCGGCCAGCGCGTGCAGGGCCGTCACCTGGTCGTCCAGGGTCACCGTGAAGTCGCCCAGGATCGACTTCTCGCGCCCGGGGGAGAGGCCCGGCGTGCCCCGCCCGTCCGCGACGATCACCGCGAAGCCCTGGTCGGCGAACCACTGCGAGGTCAGACACGGGTTGTGCGCGGCCATGACCCGCTGCCCGTGCGGCCCGCCGTAGGGGTCCATGAGCACCGGAAGCGGCCCGTCACCTTCCTGGTACGAGGTCGGCAGCAGCACCGCGCAGGGGATGCCGTCCGCCTCCGTGAGCGTCACGCGCGGGGCGAGCACGGGCCGTTCGGCGTACGAGGCGATGTCCGCGACGTGCTTGCCGTCGCGCTCCACCCGCACCCGCGCTCCGGGCTCGGAGAGCGTCGCCGAGACGAGGACGGTGACGTCGCCGCCGCGCACCGCGGAGTGCACACCGGGCTCGGTCGTCACGCGCTGCACGCCCAGCTCGTTGACCCGCAGGACGTGCACCTCGCCGGTCTCCGGGGACTCGGCGTCGGCGCCCGCGGACGCCGAGACCAGCACGTCGCCGTCCCCCACGTCGAGCACGGCCCGTACATGGAACTGGGGCCCGGTCAGCGGCCGTTCGCCCACCGCGAGGACCCGCGCCCCGCCCTCGTCCGCGATCCGCACCAGCTGCCCGCTCGGCGACCAGCAGGGCACGCCGGGCAGCAGCTCCAGCCACTGGTCGTCCTCGTCGGCGTGCACCATCCGCGTCGAACCGTCGGCCGGGTCGACCGCCAGGTAGAGCGCGCTGCGCTGGTCACGGGCCTGCACGAGGATCAGCGGGGCGCCGTCCGCCGACCAGTGCACCCGGGCCAGGTACGGGTACGCCTTGCGGTCCCAGACGACCTCGGTGCGCGCCCCGTCGAGGCCGTACGCGAAGAGCCGCACCTCGGCGTTGGGCGTGCCGGCCGCCGGGTACGCGGTGCGGGCCGGCTCACGGTCCGGGTGGGCCGGGTCGGCGATCCACCACCGCTGCACGGCGGCGTCGTCCGCGCGGGCCACGAGCAGCCGGTCCGAGTCGGGGGACCACCAGTGGCCCCGGTAGCGGGACATCTCCTCGGCGGCGATGAACTCGGCGAGCCCGTACGTGACCGTCTCCGACTCGGGCTCGGCCAGCGCCCGGTCGCCCGTGCCGTCCGCGCCGACGACCCGCAGCGCGCCCTGCGTCACGTACGCGACGTGCAGGCCGTCGGGGGAGGGGCGCGGGTCGATCACCGGTCCGGGGACCGGGAGTTCGCGGGCGGTGCCCGCGCGCAGCTCGGCGACGAACAGGCGGCCCGAGAGCGCGAACGCGGCGAGCTCCACGGCGGCGTCCGTCGCGTAGCCCACGATGCCGGCGCCGCCCTCGCGGCTGCGCTCGCGCCGGGCCCGCTCCTGCGCCGAGAGCCGCTCGGAGGCGCCGTCGAGCAGCGCCACCGGGTCGGCGGCCACCCGCTCCTGACCGGCCGTCACATCGAGCACCCACAGCGCGTTCGCCCGGTCCGTGCCCGACGGGGACCGCAGGAAGGCGACCCGCTCCCCGTCCGGCGCGACCGTGAAGGCGCGCGGCGCCCCCAGGGTGAAGCGCTGGGTACGCGCGTGCTGTCGCGGGAAGGAGTACGCCGCCTCGGCGCCGGTGTCATTTCCGATCTCGGTGGTCATCCCCGCAGCCTAGGGCCTGTCCGACCATTCCCATCGTCGCCCGAAGGGCGGCTTCGCAGACGGGAATGGCCGGACAGGCCCTAGGCCGCCGGACCCCTCCCACGCGCCCCCTGTGTCCCCGTGCGCGGCCGGAGGGGCTCCCCCGCGAGGGCGTGCGCCCCCGCGCGCTCCCCGCCGCCCCCGTGCACCCTTCCCGCGACTCATGCGCGGCGACGCATAGTTATCATGCGTACGCACTGTGTGGGCAGTTCCGTTCCGTAGCCCGACCTCGTAGCCCGACGTCCGGATCACCTTGGAGGAGGACCGCTGTGGCACTCTCGATCTCGGCCGTGGTGCTGTTCGCGATCATCGTCTTCATTCTGACCAAGAAGTCCGGCCTGAAATGGGGGCACGCGATCGTCTGCATGCTCCTCGGCTTCTACCTGGCGAGCTCCTCCATCGCCCCGTCCATCACCCAGCTGACGACGAACGTCGCGGGGATGATCGGCGGCATCAAGTTCTAGGTCCGCTCGTCTTAGGGTGGGCGCATGACCGAACTGCCCGCCCGGCGTCTGCTGCTCGTGCACGCGCACCCCGACGACGAGTCGATCAACAACGGCGCCACGATGGCCAAGTACGCCGCCGAAGGCGCCCACGTGACGCTGGTGACCTGCACCCTCGGCGAGGAGGGTGAGGTCATTCCCGCCGATCTGGCACATCTCGCCCCGGACCGGGAGGATCTGCTCGGCCCGCACCGGATCGGGGAGCTGGCCGCCGCCATGAAGGAGCTCGGGGTCACCGACCACCGCTTCCTCGGCGGCCCGGGCCGCTACCGGGACTCCGGGATGATGGGCGCCGAGCAGAACGAGCGGCCCGGCTCCTTCTGGTCCGCCGACCTCGACGAGGCCGCCGCCCACCTGGTCGCCGTCGTCCGCGAGATCCGCCCGCAGGTCCTGGTCACGTACGACCCCGACGGCGGCTACGGCCACCCCGACCACATCCAGGCGCACCGCGTCGCCCAGCGGGCCGCGGAGCTCGCCGCCGAGCCCGCCTTCCGGCGCGACCTCGGCGAACCGCACACGATCGAGAAGATCTACTGGAACCGGGTGCCCCGCACCGTCGTCGAGGACCGCTTCCGGCGCCTCGCCGAGACCCTGGACGCCACCCCGTTCACCGTGGCCGCGGTCGTCGCCGACGTCCCCGGTGTCACCGACGACGAGCGCATCACCACCGAGATCGACGGCCGCCCCTACGTCGACCGCAAGGCCGCCGCGATGCGCGCCCACGCCACCCAGGTCGACGTCACGGCCGACGGCACCGTCTTCGCGCTCTCCAACGACCTGGCGCAGCCGCTGTTCGACATCGAGTACTACGAGTTGGTGCGGGGCGAGCCCGGATCGGCCCGCGAGAAGGACCTGTTCGAGGGAGTGAACGCGTGAGCGGCGGCGGCAGGACGGCCACGGACCGGCAGGTCGACCTGCCCTTCTCCTTCGGCGGGACCTCACCCGCGCGGATCGCCGCCCTGGCCCTGCTGCTGGTGCTCGGCGCACTGGCCGGCCTCGCGGGCGCACTCGTCCAAAGCGGCTGGTTCCCGGGCGGGTTGCTGCTCGCGCTCGCCGGGGCGGCCGGTCTGTTCCTCGGCGGCGCCCGCCTGCTGCGCACCCGCACCGGCGCCCTGATCCCCGCGGCCGGCTGGCTCGTCGCGGTCGTCCTGCTCACCACGAGCCGGCCCGAGGGCGACTTCGTGTTCGGCGCCGGCATCGGCTCGTACGTCTTCCTGCTCGGCGGGATGGCCGTGGCTGTGATGTGCGCCACCCTTGGCGTGGGGCAGCAACCACCCGCGTCCGACGCCCGACTTGGGAAGTGACGTACCACTTCGACGACCTCGCCGCACGGGATTCACCATCCGTCACACAGTGACCCCCGGCCGCGGCCAGTATGGTGGTGCGCGCCGCCGAGCAGCCCGCGCGAGGTCGAGACGGGCGGCGGAGCCAACCGGGAGAACCTGCCTTGAGTCGTGAAACTGACAGTTCGTCCTCCGGGCCCCAGGGGCGCGGGGCTGCCGCGTACCCGTCGGGAACGCCTCCTTACGGGACGTCCGCGCGTCCCGGCGACGCCGGACCGACGCCTCCGGGCGACGAGGGCACCGACATTCCGGACGCGCCGAAGACCGAGACCACGCTGACGACCCGGATCCGGATCAACATCCCCGGCTCCCGGCCGATCCCGCCGGTCGTCATGCGCACGCCGATGAGCGACGCGGACGGCAAGCCGAAGGACGGCGGAGAGCCGGCCCGGACCCCGGCCGCCGCCCCCGCCGACGACGCGTCCCGCCCCTCGGCCCTCGCGTCCTACGCGGCCTCGACGACGGATTCCGCGTCCGCCGCGGCCCCGGCCGGTGCCCCGCAGGCGCCCGCCGAGCCCGAGGCGCAGCGTGAGACGCCGCGCGAGGAGAAGAAGACCAGCGACTGGTTCGCCCCGCGCAAGGCGGCGCCCGCCGCCTCGGCCTCCGGCGACCACGCCCCGGACCCCGAGCCGCAGGCGCCCCGCACGCCCGAGGCGCCGCGGGACGGCGGTTCGTCCGGCGGCTTCGACGTGACCGGCGCGATCGCCACCGGCCCGCTCGGCTCGTCCTCCGGCCCGCGCCCGCAGGCCCCCGGCGACCGCGGTGACCTGCCGTTCTTCTCCGGCGGTCAGGACTCCGGCGCCCCCGGCCGCGGCCCGGCGGGCCCGACGACGGGCCCCGTCAGCGGCGACGGCCCGATGATCACCTCCGGTGTCCCGGATCCGGCCGTCCCCGGCGCGGGGACCGCGCCCCGGATGAGCGACGACACCGCGATCCTCACCCCTCAGAAGCCGGCCCCCGAGCCCGGCCCCTCCGCGCAGGGCGGCCATGTCTCCGGTGACACCCTCACCAGCGGCATCCCGCGCGTCCCGGCGGCCGGCGGCCCCGGCTCGCCGTTCGCCCCGCCCACCGGCGGCCAGGGCCCGGCGCCCACGCCGTTCACCCCGCCGAAGCTGCCGGACCCGGTGCCGGCCCAGTCGGCCCCCGCCAAGAAGAAGGGCCGCAACAAGCTGGTCCTGATCGGCGCCGGCGTCGTCGGCCTGGCCGGTGTCGCCTACGGCGCGGGCCTGCTCATGAACCACTCCGACGTCCCCAAGGGCACCACCGTCCTCGGCGTCGACATCGGCGGCGGCACCCGCGACGAGGCCGCCGCCAAGCTGGAGACCGCCCTCGGCGCCCGCACCGACCAGGCCCTGAAGCTCTCCGTCGACGGCAAGACCGTCGAGCTGAAGCCGGACCAGGCGGGCCTCTCCCTCGACAGCGCGGCCACCGTCAGCGCCGCCGCGGGCAGCGACTACAACCCGGTCTCCGTCATCGGCTCGCTGTTCGGCGGCGAGCGCGTCGTCGACCCGGTCATGCCGGTCGACAACGAGAAGCTCGCGGCCGCCCTGGAGCGGGCCGCGGGCGGCGCCGCCGCGTCCGGCGACGGCACCATCCGCTTCGAGCCCGGCAAGGCCGTCGCCGTCTACGGCAAGACCGGCAAGGGCATCGACGTCGACAAGTCGACCGCCGCCGTCAGCGAGGCCTACCGCGCCCAGGTCGAGACCGGCGCCTCGGGCCCCGTCCAGGTGCCGACGACGACCCGGCAGCCCACGGTGCCGAACGCCGAGGTCGACCGGAAGATGAAGCAGTTCGCCGAGCCCGCCATGTCGGGTCTCATCACGATCAAGGCGGGCAGCGCGTCCATCCCGTTCGGCCCCGACAAGTCGCTGCCGAAGATCCTCGGGATGAAGGCCGTCGACGGCAAGCTCGTCGAGACCTACGACCTGAAGGCGCTCAAGGAGCTGTACGGCAACACCTTCGACGGCGTCCTGATCACCCGCGGCACCGGCAAGAAGACCCCGGTCACCCCGCAGGACGTCGCCCAGGCGATGGGCCGGGCACTGCTCGGCAAGACCGCGGCCGAGCGCGTCGTGGAGATCGACACCAACCCCACGTAGCCGGCCCCGTCACGGCTCCCGCATGACATCCGTCATGCGGGAGTCGCGACGCGCGACACTGCCGGGCGCCGCCGCCCGCCCGCGACGATGGCCGTATGAATGCAGCAGCGGTCACGTTCACCGGGGTCACCAAGGCCTACGGCACCGTCAAGGCGGTCGACGGCCTCAGCCTCGAACTGCACCCGGGCGAGACGGTCGCCCTCCTCGGGCCCAACGGCGCCGGCAAGTCGACCACCCTCGACCTGCTGCTCGGCCTGCGCCCCGCCGACAGCGGCGACGTCCGCGTCTTCGGCACCAGCCCCCGCGAGGCCATCGTCCGCGGCCGCGTCGGCGCCATGCTGCAGAGCGGCGGCCTCATGGACGAGGTCACCGTCGCCGAACTCGTCCAGCTGGCCTGCTCCCTGCACCCGCGCCCGTACCCGGTGCGCGAGGTGCTCAGCCGCGCGGGCGTCACGCAGATCGCCGACCGCAAGGTCAACAAGCTGTCCGGCGGCCAGGAGCAGCGCGTCCGCTTCGCCCTCGCCACCGCCGGCGACAGCGACCTGATCGTCCTCGACGAGCCGACCACCGGCATGGACGTCTCCGCCCGCCAGGCCTTCTGGGCCACCATGCGCGAGCAGGCCGACCGCGGCCGCACCGTCCTGTTCGCCACGCACTACCTGGAGGAGGCGGACGCGATCGCCGACCGCGTCCTCGTCCTGCACCGCGGCCGGCTGCTCGCCGACGGCACCGCCGCCGAGATCAAGGCGAAGGCGGGCGCCCGCAAGGTCTCCTTCGACCTCGACGCCGTCGACCCCGACGCCCTCGCGGGGCTCCCGCACCTGACCGGCATCACGGTCTCCGGATCCACGGTCCGCATCCAGTCCACCGACGCCGACGCGACCGTGCACGCGCTGTACGGGCTCGGCCTCTACCCGCGCAACCTGGAAGTCGCGGGCCTCGGCCTGGAGCAGGCCTTCGTCGCCATCACCGAGGCCGAGGAGGCCAGAACCCGATGAACAGCCTGATCAAGCTGGAACTCGCCCGCGCCCTGCGGAACAAGAAGTTCCTGTTCTTCTCGGTGATCTACCCGTCCGTCCTGTTCCTGATCATCTCCGGGAGCGCGGGCGGCGCGGGCGAGCGGGTGGACGGCACCGGCCTCACCGTGGCCTCGTTCATGATGGTCTCGATGGCCTCCTTCGGCGCCCTCACCGCCGTCCTCATGGGCAACAGCGAACGCATCGCCAAGGAACGCGAGAGCGGCTGGGTCCGCCAACTGCGCCTGACCACCCTGCCGGGCCGCGGCTACGTCCTCGCCAAGACCGCGAGCGCCGCCGTCGTCTCCCTGCCGTCCATCGTGGTCGTCTTCGCCGTCGCCGCGCTCCTGAAGAACGTACGGTTCGAGGCCTGGCAGTGGCTCGCGCTCACCGGCGCGATCTGGGCCGGCAGCCTCTGCTTCGCCGCGCTCGGCGTCGCCATCGGCTACCTCGCGTCCGGTGACGCGGTCCGCCCCCTCACGATGATCGTCTACTTCGGCCTGTCCGTCCTCGGCGGCCTGTGGATGCCCGCCACCACGTTCCCGGACTGGCTCCAGGACATCGCCCGGTGGCTGCCCACGCACGCGTACGCTGCCCTCGGCCGGGCCATCGAACTGGGGGACGCCCCGCACGCCGGGGACGTCACCCTGCTCGTCGCGTACTTCCTGCTCTTCGCGGGCGGCGCCGCCTGGCTGTACCGGAAGGACACCCTGAAGGCGTGAGCGACATGGACGTGGACGCCGGGCTCGACGCCGGCACCGAGCGGCGGCTGCCCAAGATCGGTCAGCCGCCCGAGAACCGCCGCGAGTTCTTCGTGAAGCTCCTCTGGATCGGCATGTGGCTGATCTTCATGAGCGACCCCGTCTCCGACCTGCTCGACCACCGGCACGGCCCCGCCGGCACCGCCCTCGGCTGGACCGGCCTGATCCTGTTCACCCTCGCGTACGTGACCCTGGTCTTCCGGCACACCAACTGGCCGGTGATCGGCGCGATCGTGCCCGTCGCCCTGACCGCCCTGACGGCCGGCGCCGTCACCCTCTCCCTCACCCTGGGCGGCCCCTGGCTCGTCCTCTTCGTCTACGTGGCCGTCGCCTGCGGGGCCGTCCTCCCGATCCGCGTCTCCCGCATCGCGATCCTCGTGACGACCGGCCTCATGGTCGCCATCGCCGCATACCTCGACGAAGGGCCCGAACTCGGCCTGGTCGTGCCCGCGCTGCTCGGCGGCTTCTCCATGACCGGCGTGCGCCAGCTCGTACGGACCACCCGCGAACTGCGCCGCGCCCGCGCCCAGGTCGCCCAGCTCGCCGCCAACGAGGAGCGGCTGCGGCTCGCCCGCGACCTGCACGACCTGCTCGGCCACTCCCTGTCGCTCATCACGCTCAAGAGCGAACTGGCCGGCCGCATGCTGCCCGACCACCCCGACAAGGCCGCCGACCAGGTCGCCGACATCGAGAAGGTCAGCCGGCAGGCCCTCGTCGACGTCCGCGAGGCCGTCACCGGCTACCGGCGGCCCCGGCTCGCCGCCGAACTCGCGAGCGCCCAGGCGGCGCTGTCCGCCGCCGGCATCGCCGCCGAGGTCCCCTCCACCGGTCCCGACCTCCCCGGGTCCCAGGAGGCCGCGCTCGCCTGGACCCTGCGCGAGGCCGTCACCAACGTCGTACGGCACAGCGGCGCCCGGCGCTGCCTCGTCCACCTCGTCCGGCGCGAGACCCTCGCCGGGCCGGTCGTCGAGCTGACCGTCGAGGACGACGGCGCCGGCCCCTCCGGCGCCCCGCCCGGCAACGGCCTCACCGGCCTCGCCGAACGCGTCGCGGCCGTCGGCGGCACCCTCGACACCGGCCCGGCGGCCGGGCGCGGCTTCCTGCTGGTGGCCCGGGTCCCCGCGGCCTCCGTAGGATCCGCCGCATGATCACGCCGAACGACACGACGATCAGGGTGCTGCTCGCCGAGGACCAGTCGATGGTGCGCGAGGCCCTCGCGGCGCTGCTCGGCCTGGAGCCGGACATCGAGGTCGTCGTCCAGGTCGCCCGCGGCGACGAGGTCCTCGCGGCGGCCCGCGCGCACGCCGTCGACGTGGCGCTGCTCGACATCGAGATGCCCGGCTGCACCGGCATCGAGGCCGCCGCCCGACTCCACGCCGCCCTCCCGGACGTGAAGCTGGTCGTCCTGACGACCTTCGGCCGCCCGGGCTACCTGCGCAGCGCGATGGAGGCGGGCGCCGACGCGTTCCTCGTCAAGGACGCCCCCGCCGCCCAGCTCGCCGAAGCCGTCCGTACGGTCCTGCGCGGCGAACGCGTCATCGACCCGGCCCTGGCCGCCGCCGCCCTCGCCGAGGGCGCCAACCCCCTCACCGACCGCGAACGCGAGATCCTCCGCGAGGCCGCCGACGGCCGCACCAACGCGGAACTGGCCCACGCCCTGCACCTCTCCCAGGGCACGATCCGCAACTACCTCTCCACAGCCATCCAAAAACTGGCGGTCCGCAACAGAGCGGAAGCAGTGAGAGCCGCCAGAGAAAAGGGCTGGCTGTGAGCCGCGCCTAAGGGCGCCGGTACGCCTCTCGGTCCGTACCGGCGACGGGAGTCCGGGTGAACGTCACGAAGCAGGGGTGCTCAGGGTCTCCCGCCTCCAGCATCGCGAACAGGTCGACGTCATGCCGGGCGAAGCGATGCAGGTACTGCAGGAAGAGCTCCCACTCGTCGCCGGACAGTGCTTCGTCATGCCGCTCGTCTCGCACGCCGGCACCCTACGGCCGGCAGGCGGCCGGGTGGGCGGGAGATGCGCTCCGTCAGGCTCGCCCAGCCGCCCCGCACCGCTCAGTTCATCATCGCCCGGGCCGCGCGGGCCTGGCCGCGGACCAGTTCTGCCGCCGCGTCGTCCACCGCGCCGAGCACCTCCGCGTAGGCCTCCAGCTCGACCGCCCCGGAGACGAACTCGCCGCGGCGGACCAGGAGTTGGGCGCGCTCGTAGCGCAGGCGAGCCGGGTGTGAGGGGAGCAGCAGGGACAGTTCCACCGCCCACAGGGACACGTCGGAGTGCTCGGGGCGCGCCGCCGCCCAGGCCCGCACGTTGTTGAGGATCCGCAGGACGATCTCCACCGGATCCGCGGGCCGCAGCATCGACCCCTCCAGCGGAGCCCCCGTGGCCCCGACGACGAGCAGCTCCGCGTCCGCCCCGCTCAGCACCCGCCCCGCCCCGAAGGGATCCGCCAGCACCTGCTCCTCCGGCGCCCCGAACCCGACCACGAAATGCCCCGGCAGCGCCACCCCGTACACCGGCGCCCCGGCCCGTCGTGCCACCTCCAGCCACACCACGGACAGCAGGATCGGCAGCCCGCGCCGCCGCCGCATCACCTCGTGCAGCAGCGAGGATTCCAGCCGCTGATAGTCGCCGGGCACCCCGTGGAAGCCGAGCCGCGCCCCCAGCAGCTCGCCCAGCGCGAGCGCCCAGGACCGCGGCCCGCCCGGCCGGAACGGCAACTGCCCGGCCAGCTCGTCCAGTTCGATCTGCACGGCGTCCATCCCGGCCTCGTCGAGCCCGGGATCCGCCTCCGCCGCGACCAACAGGCACAGCAGCGCCAGATCGGGCCGTTCGGCCCGCGCCTCCTCGGCGAACCTGCGGCGCAGCTCGCTGCTCATCGCCCGTCCGCCTCCGCCTCCGGCGCCCGGTAGTGGTGGTAGGCGTGCTGCGTGGCGAATCCAAGACCGTCGTACAGCGCCCGCGCCCCCGCGTTGTCCGCCTCGACCTGCAGCCACGCCGCCGACGCACCCTCGTCGAGCGCCTGCCGGGCCAGCGCCGCCATCACCAGCGTCCCGAGACCCTCACGGCGCCGCTCCGGAGCCACCTCGACCGCCGCGAACCCGGCCCACCGCCCGTCGACCACGCACCGCCCGATCGCTGCCGGCGCCCCGCCCTCGCCGGGCACCGTCGCGAACCACACGGACGGCCCGGAGTGCAGCACCTTCAGCACGGCGGGCGAGGCCTTCCCGAACCGCTGGTACCGGTTCAGCCACGCCTCGTCGCAGGTCCGCGCGATCCGCACCCGCTCCCCGAGATCGACCGCGTCCACCGCGTCCCCGATCGGCGCCAGCGAGGCGATCCGCAGCTCCGCGCTGACCTCGCGCACCCAGCCCCGCGCCTCCAGCTCCGCGCAGAGCAGCTCCTGCGCACCGGGCGCCCCCGTGGCCGTCTGGGCGTAAGCGGGAAGATCACGGGCCGCGTACCACGCGCGTACGAAGGCGAGGGCCTCGTCGAGGGGGAGACCGGGATCGCCCAGCGGAAGGACCGAGTTCGCCCTCCGCGTGAAGCCCTCGGCTGCCCGCAGCTCCCAGTCGCCGAGCCGCTCGCTCTCCAGCGGCTGCCAGGCGCGCGCGGCGGCCCGGGCGAGCTCCGGATACGTGGCGGCGGGACCGCGCCGGCGGGCCGGTTCGGCGGGCACGACCTTGCCCGCGACCAGCGTCGACTCCTCGATGCGCACGCTCTCACCACCTCGTCGTGTGATGTGCAGCACACCATCGTCCCACGATGTGAGAACGCCGACGGTGTCGGTGAACTTCCGACCCGCGGGGCCGTCCTCCGTCACCCGTCGTACAGACACGCGTTTTCCCACGTCAGACGGGTTCAAGCGAACCTCGAGCCGTCCGCCCGCAGTGAATTCCACAGCTCGGTCCACCCCTCCTGTTCGGATCATGCCCAAGAACGGAGATACTAGGGGCGGGCATCGACGACGCCGCGCTCCCGCGCGCCAGGCGGCGGAGCCTGTGGAGGCCCGCCAGCGCCCTATCGAGGAGGAACGACAGCGTGACCTACGTCATCGCGCAGCCTTGTGTCGACGTCAAGGACAAGGCGTGCATCGAGGAGTGCCCGGTCGACTGCATCTACGAGGGCTCCCGGTCCTTGTACATCCACCCGGACGAATGCGTCGACTGTGGTGCCTGTGAGCCGGTCTGCCCGGTCGAGGCGATCTTCTACGAGGACGACACTCCTGAGGAGTGGAAGGACTACTACAAGGCGAACGTCGAGTTCTTCGACGAGCTCGGTTCGCCCGGTGGTGCCTCGAAGATGGGCCTGATCGAGAAGGACCACCCGTTCATCGCCGCGCTGCCGCCGCAGAACGGCTGACGCCGCCGGTCAGCGGTACGCATGCGCACGACCCCGGTCCCGTACGGCTTCGTCAGCCGTACGGGACCGGGCTGTTTTCCGAACCCAGTACTCACCGGTACTGAGTCCGTTCCGAGAGAGAAGTGAGCCGCCCGGTGTCCGCAGTCTCCGACCGCCTCCCCACCTTCCCCTGGGACAAGCTGGAGCCGTACAAGAAGACGGCCGCGGCCCACCCCGACGGCATCGTCGACCTCTCCGTGGGCACCCCCGTGGACCCGGTGCCGGAGCTGATCCAGAAGGCTCTGGCCGGCGCGTCCGACTCGCCCGGCTACCCGACCGTGTGGGGCACGCCCGAGCTGCGCGACGCGCTGGTCTCCTGGTGCGAGCGCCGCCTCGGCGCTCGCGACTTCACGCACCGCAACGTCCTGCCGGTCGTCGGCTCCAAGGAGCTCGTGGCCTGGCTGCCGACGCAGCTGGGCCTCGGCCCCGGCGACAAGGTCGCCTACCCGCGCCTCGCGTACCCGACGTACGAGGTCGGCGCCCGCCTCGCCCGCGCCGAGTACGTCACCTACGACACGGAGACACTTGCGGCTGGCGCCGCGGGCACGGACCTCGACCCCGAGGGCATCAAGCTCCTGTGGCTCAACTCCCCGTCGAACCCGACCGGCCGCGTCCTGTCCAAGGACGAGCTCACCCGGATCGTGGCCTGGGCCCGCGAGCACGGCATCCTCGTCTTCTCCGACGAGTGCTACATCGAGCTGGGCTGGGAGGCCGACCCCGTCTCGGTCCTGCACCCGGACGTCAACGGCGGCTCCTACGAGGGCCTGGTCACCGTCCACTCGCTGTCCAAGCGGTCCAACCTCGCGGGGTACCGGGCGGCGTTCCTCGCCGGTGACGCGGCGGTCCTCGGCGAGCTGCTCGAGATCCGCAAGCACGGCGGCATGATGACCTCCGCGCCCACCCAGGCCGCCGTCGTGGCCGCCCTCGGCGACGACCAGCACGTCCAGGAGCAGCGCGCCCGCTACGCGGCCCGCCGCGAGCAGCTGCGCGCCGCCCTGGAGGCCCAGGGCTTCCGCATCGAGCACAGCGAGGCCAGCCTCTACCTGTGGGCGACCCGCGGCGAGTCCTGCTGGGACACCGTCGCGCACCTCGCCGAGCTCGGCATCCTCGTCGCGCCCGGCGACTTCTACGGCTCGGCCGGGGAGCAGTTCGTGCGGGTCGCCCTGACCGCCACCGACGAGCGCGTCGCGGCGGCCGTCTCCCGCCTGGCCTGACGCCGCCGTCCCTTCACGCGGAAACGGGGTGTGGGGAGCCGCCACAGGCGAGCTCCCCACACCCCGTCACCGGTCTGGCCCCGTGCGGGCCGGGCCTCAGCCGATCGGCAGGCCGCCGGTCGGGAGCTGGCCGGTCGGCAGGCCGCCCTTGGTCACGGCGTCGGTCGGCAGACCGCCCTTGGTCGCCGAGCCGGCCGTGTCACCGACGACGTCACCGGCGCTGCCCGCCAGGTCGCCGGCCGCCTTCTGCGCGGCCGGGGTGGCCGTCTTCGCGCTCTTGCCGACCGTCTTGCCCGCGGCGGGAACGGCCTTCTTCACGGCCTTGCCACCGGTGCTGCCCGCGACGCCCGTGGCGTTCTGCGCGGCACCGTCCACCGTCTCACCCAGGTGCGCGCCGTCCAGCGCGGTCACGCCGCCCAGGTCGGTCGTGGCCGGGAGGGGCGCGGCGCTCGCGGCACCGGCCGCACCGACCACGGGCGCCGCTCCCGCCGCCACGAGCAGGGCGGCACGGGCGATCCGACGGGTCAGGGGGAGGGACATGATGCTCCTTCTACGGGAGAGGACTCTGGCCGTCCGGCCCGCCCTGCGGCGTGCTCGGACGCCGTGACAACCGCCCCAGGGCCCAGGAAGGTTGCGGGTCGGCGACATAAAGGGTTGGTAATGCGTCGCATTATCGGCTGGGGATGAAATCGGGCATTAGCCGCTTGTCGTGTCCCGGCGGAAACCCTGTGCAGAACCCTTACGCCCCTTGCCCGCCCGGCCCTCCGGCGCGCACCCGCCACCCGATCGAGGTCCTTCGTCCGGCCGTTCGCCCCGAACCCCCGGCACCCCTCCACAGAGTGAGCCTTCGCACGACTGCCCGACGGTGGTCAGAGGTGCCCCGGCGGCCGGAGGAGCCCCGGCCTCACCGGCCGGTGATGATCCGGACCTCGCCCGCAGGCGTCGCCGAGCCGCCCCGCGCGGAGCCCCGGGCCTTCTCCTTCGCCGCCCGGCTCCACGCGCCGCCGTTCTCACCCGCGGCCCACTCGCGGCCCGCGTAGGAGACCCGCTCGATGCGCAGAGCCGAGGAGTTGGCCACCGCCCACTGCGCGAGCTCCCAGCCGCGCTGCCGGTCGCCGCCCTCCGGCGCGTCCAGCACCGTCGCCACCGGGACCCGTACCGACCGCTGCTCGCGGTCCGCGACCGGCGCCAGGTCCTTGCCGAAGTCCCGCACCAGCGCCGCTCTCACGCGCGCGGGGTCGCCGGAACTCACCGCCTCGGTGCCGCCCGGCCGGCCCTCACAGGTCAGCGAGGCCGCCGCCCGGCCGGTCAGCGCGGCGGCCAGGAGCGTCGCGTCCGGCTCGTGCTTGGCGTACGCCTGCGGATAGCCGCTGCGCTGCACCCGCTGCGCGGCCACCGTCAGCGGCAGCCGCGAGTACCCGGGGATCTTCGCCAGATGCGCGTAGAACCGGTCCGCCGCGTACCCCGGGTCCATGATCTGGGCGGCCGTGCCCCAGCCCTCCGAGGGCCGCTGCTGGAACAGGCCCAGCGAGTCCCGGTCCCCGTAGTCGATGTTCCGCAGCCCGGACTCCTGCAGGGACGTCGCCAGCGCGATCGTGACGGCCCGCTCGGGCATCCCGCGCGAGGTGCCGACGGCCGAGATCGTCGCCGCGTTCACCGCCTGCTCCGCCGTGAACTCGTAGCTCGCCCCGTCCCCGTTGGCCGACACCACGACGCACTTCGGCGTGGTCCGGCCGCCGGTCGCGTACTGCACCGCCACGTACGTCGCCACCGCGAGCAGCACGACGACGGCGGCGCCCAACCGCAGGAGGCGGGCGCGCCGGAAGGGAACACGGGGCTCAGGCACGCGTCCAAGGTACTGGAGCCCTCCGACAGCACAGCGGGAGCCCGCCCGACGGGCCTGCGGAGCCTGCCCGGCGGGCCTCCGGGATAGGCTCGGCGCCATGGACCGCACCGCGCTCGACCTCACCCAGGACGCCGCCCGCCTCACCGCCCAGCTGGTCGATTTCCCCTCGCCCAGCGGCAGCGAGAAAGAGCTCGCCGACGCCGTCGAGGCGGCCCTGCGCGCCCTGCCGCACCTCCAGGTCGACCGGTACGGGAACAACGTGGTGGCCCGCACGAACCTCGGCCGCGCCGAGCGCGTCATCCTCGCCGGCCACATCGACACCGTCCCGATCGCGGACAACGTGCCGTCCCGCCTCGACCCGGACGGCACCCTGTGGGGCTGCGGCACCAGCGACATGAAGTCCGGCGTCGCGGTCCAGCTCCGCATCGCCCAGACGGTCACCGAACCCAACCGCGACCTCACGTTCGTCTTCTACGACAACGAAGAAGTGGCCGCACACCTCAACGGACTCGGGCATGTGGCCGACGCCCACCCCGACTGGCTCGCGGGTGACTTCGCGATCCTCCTGGAGGGCACCGAGGGCCTCGTCGAGGGCGGCTGCCAGGGCACCCTGCGCGTCATCCTCAAGGTGAAGGGCGAGCGCGCCCACTCCGCGCGCGCGTGGATGGGCAAGAACGCGATCCACGCCGCCGCGCCCGTCCTGGAGAAGCTCGCCGCCTACGAGCCGCGCAAGCCGGTCGTGGACGGCCTGGAGTTCCACGAGGGCCTCAACGCGGTCCGCATCGAGGGCTACGTCGCCACGAACGTGATCCCCGACGCGTGCGCCGTCACGGTCAACTTCCGCTACGCGCCGGACCGCTCGATGGAGGAGGCCGAGCAGTTCGTCCGCGACTTCTTCGCCGACTGCCCGATCGAGGAGTTCGTCGTCGACGACCACACCGGCGGCGCCCGGCCCGGCCTCACGCACCCCGCCGCGGCCGCGTTCCTGGCCGCCGTCGGCGGCGAGCCGCGCCCCAAGTTCGGCTGGACCGACGTCTCCCGCTTCAGCGCCCTCGGCGTCCCCGCGGTCAACTACGGGCCGGGCAACCCGATCTACGCCCACAAGATCGACGAGCGCGTCGACACGGCCCTCATCCTGGAGGCCGAGAAGGTGCTCGCCTCCTGGCTGACCGCTTCCTGACCGGACCTCGCCCCGATACGGCGTGGCCCCGCTCCTGTAACCCGCGTAGACCTACCCTTGCTCTACGTAAGTGCGTGTCCACCACGCAGGAAGGGAGCAGGCGATGAGCAACCCGGAGGGCAAGCGGCGTCCCAAGGAGCAGCTGACAGGGCCTGTGGTCCGCAGGCGCGACCAGGTGCAGCCGGGGACGAGCGACCAGCGTCTGCTCGACACGGAGGGCCCCTCGGGCTGGGTGCACACCGACCCCTGGCGGGTCCTGCGCATCCAGTCCGAGTTCATCGAAGGGTTCGGCACCCTGGCCGAACTGCCGCCCGCGATCAGCGTCTTCGGTTCCGCGCGCACCCCCGAGGACTCGCCGGAGTACGCGTCGGGCGTGGCCATCGGCCGGGCCCTGGTCGAGGCCGGCTTCGCCGTCATCACCGGCGGCGGCCCCGGCGCCATGCAGGCGGCCAACCAGGGCGCCGTGGAGGCCAAGGGCATCTCCGTCGGCCTCGGCATCGAGCTGCCCTTCGAGCAGGGCCTCAACCAGTACGTCGATCTGGGCCTGAACTTCCGCTACTTCTTCGTCCGCAAGACGATGTTCGTGAAGTACGCGCAGGGCTTCGTGGTCCTGCCGGGCGGCCTCGGCACCCTGGACGAGCTCTTCGAGGCGCTCACCCTCGTGCAGACCACGAAGGTGACACGCTTCCCGATCGTCCTGTTCGGCACGCAGTACTGGAGCGGCCTGGTCGACTGGCTGAAGAACACGGTGATCGCCCAGGGCAAGGCCGGCGAGGCCGACCTGCTCCTGTTCCACGTCACGGACGACGTGGAGGAGGCCATCACCCTGGTCACCAAGGAGACCGGGAAGTAACCCGCCGCTCCTGGAGCTACGCCAGTCCCCGGCGGGCGACCGCCGGGGGCCGGTGCCCCGCGATGGACGCCACCATGTCGAGCACCTGCCGGGTCTCCGCGACCTCGTGCACCCGGTAGACCTGCGCCCCCAGCCACGCCGACACCGCGGTCGTCGCCAGCGTCCCGATCACCCGCTCCTTGACCGGCCGGTCCAGGGTCTCGCCCACGAAATCCTTGTTGGACAGCGACACGAGCACCGGCCAGCCCGTCTCCACCATCTCCGGGAGCCGTCGCGTCGCCTCCAGCGAGTGCCGCGTGTTCTTCCCGAAGTCGTGCCCCGGATCGATCAGCACCGACTCGCGCGGCACGCCCAGCGCGACGGCCCGCTCGGCGAGCCCCACCGTCACGTCCAGGATGTCCGCCATGACGTCCTCGTAGCCGACCCGGTGCGGCCGCGTACGCGGCTCCGCGCCGCCCGCGTGCGTGCACACGATCCCGACCCGGTGGCGCGCGGCGACCTCGGCCAGCTTCGGATCCACGCCGCCCCAGGCGTCGTTCAGCAGATCGGCACCGGCCTCGCACACGGCCTCGCCGACCTCGTGGCGCCAGGTGTCGACGCTGATGATCACGTCGGGGAAGCGCCGCCGGACCTCGGCCACGAAGCCGACGGTCCGCCGCGCCTCCTCGTCGGCGTCGACCTCCTCGCCGGGGCCCGCCTTCACCCCGCCGATGTCCACGATCTCGGCGCCCTCGGCGATCGCCTGCTCGACCCGGGCGAGCGCCGGCTCGTCCCGGAACGTGGCGCCCTGGTCGTAGAAGGAGTCCGGGGTCCGGTTCACGATCGCCATGATCACCGGCTCGTCGGCGGCGAACTCGCGCCTGCCCAGCCTGAGCATCCCTGTGACTCTCCTCTGGATCCCACTTGATCGGTCGCCTGCGACCTTAACTGTCGGTGCGGCATGGCACGATCGGACCCTGACGGTTTCGGGCCGGATCCACACCGGCCCGGCCGAGCCACCGGTCGAGCCAGGGGACCCCACGGATGCTCATGTTCTTGTTTCTGGTCGTCGCGCTGGTCGTGGTCGTCGGCGCGGTGACCCTCGCGGTCCTCGGCGGGGGCGACGGCGGCACGCTGCGCGACGCGCCGTCGCAGTTCTACGCGGACCCGCTGCCGCAGGACCGTCCGGTGGCCCGCGCGGACGTCGAGGCGCTCCGCCTCCCGACGGCGGTGCGGGGCTACCGCATGGCCGAGGTCGATGACGCGCTCAACAGACTGGGGGCCGAGCTCGCCGAGCGCGACGCCCGCATCACCGAGCTGGAGTCGGCCCTCGCCACCGCCCACACGCGGCCGGGCCCGCAGGACCACCGCCCCGGCCACGGCGGTTTCGCGCCGCCCGGAGGATTCGGCACCGAGCCGGGCTTCGGCACCGAGCCGGGCTTCGGCACCGAGCCGGGGGAGGACCAGCGATGAGCACGCCCGTCACCGGCGCCGTCGCGGGCCCCGACGGCAAGCCGCGCTGCCCCTGGGCCGTGGCCTCCGAGGACTACATGGCGTATCACGACGAGGAGTGGGGCCGGGAGGTGCGCGGCGACGACGCGTTCTTCGAGCGGCTCACCCTGGAGGCCTTCCAGTCCGGCCTGTCCTGGATCACGATCCTGCGCCGCCGCGAGGGCTTCCGCGCCGCGTTCGCCGGCTTCAAGATCGCGGAGGTCGCCCGGTTCACGGACAAGGACCGCGAGCGCCTGCTGGCCGACGCCGGCATCATCCGCAATCGCGCCAAGATCGACGCGACGCTGGCCAACGCGCGCGTGCTCGCGCAGTGGGAGGCCGGCGAGCTGGAGCGCCTGATCCGGTCGCACGCCCCCACCCGCCGCAAGGGGCCGGGACCCCGCTCCCTGAGCGAGGTCCCGGCGATCACCGACGAGTCGAAGGCCCTGGCCAAGGACCTGAAGAAGCGCGGCGTGCGCTTCGTCGGCCCCACCACGGCCTACGCGCTGATGCAGGCATGCGGCCTGGTCGACGACCATCTCGCCGACTGCTGGGTCCGCACGACCGCACCGCGCGCCTGAGCCGGGCTCAGCGACCGACGTACTTCGGCTTCTCCTTGGCGACGAACGCCTGGACGCCGATGACGTGGTCCTCGGAGGCTCCGGCCCGCGCCTGCAGCTCGTCCTCCTTCTCCAGCGTCTCGTCGAGCGAGTGCCCCGCGCCGAACGCGAGGGACTCCTTCAGCGCGGCGTACGCGACCGTCGGTCCCTCGGCGAGCTTGCGGGCCACCTTCAGGGCCGCCTCGGGCAGCTCGGCAGCCGGCACGACCCGGTTCGCGATCCCCAGCTCGTACGCTTCCTGCGCCTTGAGGCTGCGCGGGAAGAGCAGCAGGTCGGCGGCGCGGCCGGCCCCGATCAGCCGCGGCAGCGTCCACGAGATGCCCGAGTCGGCGGTCAGTGCGACCCCGGCGAACGCCGTCGTGAACGACGCCGTGTCCGCCACGATCCGGTAGTCCGCGCACAGCGCGAACCCGAAACCGGCACCCGCCGCCACGCCGTTCACCGCCGCCACGACGGGCTTGGGCATCTGCGTCAGCGCCCGCACGATCGGGTTGTAGTGCTCGCGCACCGTGCTCATGGTGCGGCCCTCGCCGCTCTCACGGTCCGCCGCCAGCGACGCGAGGTGCTCCTTGAGGTCCTGCCCGGTGCAGAACGCCCGGTCCCCGGACGCGGTCAGCAGCACCGCCCGCACGTCCGGGTCGGCCGCGGCCGCCTGCGCCGCGTCGCGGAGGGCGACCTTGGCCTCGGTGTTCATCGCGTTCATCGCCTCGGGGCGATTGATCGTGATCGTCGCGAGTCCGTCGCTCACCTCGTACAGCACGGTGTCCGCCATGGGGGACCCCTCCTCTGCGTCCTATGCGATCGCTTAGTCTCCGTGCTCAGCATGACGGAGATCACGACGCTTGGAGCACCCCCGGTGTGTGACCTGCGTCAAACAAATCTGTCGCCCGGAGGCCGTGGAAGGCGCGAAGTATCGCAGCCACATCGCCGAATTGGGTGGTTTTGCTCAAGCGCGTTGCGCAAGCGATGCGGACTGATGTTGGTCATCGGGTGTCGCCATGCGGGATAATGGCCTGGAAGCAATGTGTTCGATGCCGGTGACGTGTGCCCGTCCAGAGGGCCGTCGGCTGACGATGAGCTGGTTTCAGGAAGGGGAACGAGCATGGCGGCCATGAAGCCGCGAACGGGTGACGGCCCGCTCGAGGTGACCAAGGAGGGGCGGGGCATCGTCATGCGCGTTCCGCTCGAAGGCGGCGGTCGGCTCGTGGTGGAGCTGACGCCCGACGAGGCCGACGCCCTCGGCGACGCCCTGAAGAAGGTCGTCGGCTGACGCGGAAGCGACCATACCTTTTCGACTGCCCCGGCACACACTCGGTGCCGGGGCAGTCGTGTGTCCGCCTTCTCCCACAGGCCAGAGGGCCTGATCAGCGGCTCCGCCGCAGGGCGCGACCGTCCCCTCCTGGGGCGCACGGAGCTTGCCCTTCAGCCACGCGGGGCGGGAGCAGCATGCCCGTGGGGGCGCACGGAGTGTGCCCCTCAGGGGCGCGGGGAACTGCGCGACCAGCCACGACGAGAGCCGCACTCGCGACCCGGCAGGCCCCCTACGGCGACAGGGCGGAAACGAGCTCCGCCAAGCCAAGGCCCCGGCTCAGCGCTTGACGGCGCAGAGCAACCCGTCACCGACCGGCAGCAACGAGGACACCAGCTCGGAGGACTCCCGAACCGCGCGGAGCAACTCCCGCACACGCACCACCTCGACCGGCTGCGGCCCCGAGTCCACGGTCCGCCCGTCCGAGAAGACCCCCTCGAAGCAGACGAGCCCGCCCGGCCGCAGCAGGCGCAACGATTCAGCGAGGTACTCCAGACTCTCCATCCGGTCCCCGTCGCAGAAGACGAGGTCGTACCCGCTGTCCGCGAGCCGCGGCAGCACGTCGAGCGCCCGCCCCGGGATGAACCGGGCCCGGTTGCTGGCGAAGCCGGCCGCCCGGAACGCCTGCCGGGCGAACTGCTGCCGCTCCGGCTCCGGATCCACGGTCGTGAGCACGCCGTCCGGCCGCATCCCGTGCAACAGATGGATTCCGGACACGCCCGTGCCCGTACCGATCTCGGCGACGGCCTTGGCCTCCACCGTGGCGGCGAGCATCCGCAGCGCCGCGCCCGCGCCCGGGGACACCGACCGCAGTCCCGCCTCGCGGGCGCGGTCGCGGGCCCAGCGGGTCGCGTCGTCCTCGGCGACAAAGGCGTCGGCGAACGCCCAGCTCGTCTGCCGGTTGCCGGTAATGGCCCTCTCCTGTCCCCGTGGTTGCCTGCGCGTGACTTTATCCGTTGGTGGCGGGAACTCGCAGATGGGACCGGGCGTTTGGAAGGGCAGGGGGAAAGACTGGGGAGAAGCGGGGGACAGTGCGTGGTCACAGCGACACATCCGGAGGCCGGAGCGGCCCCCGCGGACCGAGTGGCAAATCTGAGTAAAAACGCTTATCCGGAGCTAACGGGCGAGGTGGCTATGGTAGGGGCTCCACTGGACACCACCAGAGCCGACAGGGGAGGTGCGGCTGCGCCTGTGGATCGGGGAGGAGTGCTTCGGCGCTTTCTCAGGTCAGCGGGTGAGCCGAAATCCGTGACCGACACCGCTGACCGAATCCGCACCGTTGACTCCGCGCAGCAGACCGCGACCTTTGCCGCTGATGCGGAATCCAAGGCGTGGACTCCGCCCACCTGGGAGGAGATCGTCAGCACGCACAGCGGCCGGGTCTACCGGCTCGCATACCGCCTGACCGGCAATCAGCACGACGCCGAGGATCTCACTCAGGAGGTCTTCGTCCGCGTCTTCCGCTCGCTGTCGACGTACACGCCGGGCACCTTCGAGGGCTGGCTCCACCGCATCACGACGAACCTGTTCCTGGACATGGTCCGCCGCAAGCAGCGCATCCGCTTCGACTCCCTCGGGGACGACGCCGCGGAGCGCCTGCCCAGCCGCGACCCGTCGCCGCAGCAGGTCTTCAACGACGCGCACTTCGACGCCGACGTGCAGCAGGCCCTCGACACGCTCGCGCCCGAGTTCCGCGCCGCCGTCGTCCTGTGCGACATCGAGGGGCTCTCCTACGAGGAGATCGCCGCGACCCTGGGCGTGAAGCTCGGCACCGTCCGCAGCCGGATCCACCGCGGCCGCTCGCAGCTGCGCAAGGCCCTCAAGCACCGTTCGCCGGAGGCCCGCGCGGAGCGCCGTTCGCTCGCCGGCACGGGTGTCCCCGTCCTCGGTGGAGGGGGCGCGCCCGCGTGAGTGGATCACGTCTCAATCCTGCCGAGCGCCGGCAGACCGCGGCCGACGAGCATCTCGGGGACCGGCTGGCCGCCCTGGTCGACGGCGAGCTCAACCACGACGCCCGCGAGCGCGTCCTCGCACATCTGGCCACCTGTCCGCGCTGCAAGACCGAGGCCGACGCCCAGCGCCGCCTCAAGAGCGTCTTCGCGCAGACCGCACCGCCGCCGCCCTCAGAAAGTTTCCTCGCCCGCCTCCAGGGGTTGCCCGGGGGTGCTGACGGGGACACCGGAGGCACCCCCTTCGGCGGCGGAGGATTCGGCTCGGGCCGACCCCTCGGCGGCGTCCGGGGCTTCGGCCAGGGAGTCTTCGACGTAGACGCCGAGGCGTTCGCGTACGCGCCGTCCGGCGCGCACGCCGCCGTGTTCCCCAGCGAGGAGCGCGGTTTCCGCATCCACGAGGTCGGGCGGCCCGACGCGGACCGGGCCTCGCGCGGGCGCCGGTTCGCCTTCGCCGCCGCCGGTGCGGTGTCGCTCGCCGCGCTCGCCCTCGGCGGGGTCTCGGCCGGCATCCCGGCGGACACCGCCGACACCCGTGGCGGGTCCGGCAGCAATGTCACCCCGCTGCGCAGCCAGACCGCGGGGGCCACGCCGTCCTCCGAGGCCCAGCGACGCCGTTCCACGTCACCGCTGTCCTCGGGCCAGGGCGGCGGAGCACTCGCCGCCCCGGTCTCGCCGATCGAGGCGGGCGCGCCGCTGCTCCCCGGCAGTGGCCACGGCAGCGCGGTCGTCCCGTACGCGACGACGCCGATGCTGTCCGGCACACCGCGCATGGCGCCCCTCATACGTCCCGCCGCACCCGTCCCCATGCTCTCCGTGGCCCTGCCCACGCACGCACCGGCCCACGAGCCGTCCGAGGTGCAGGAGGCGGCGGGGACACCGGCCGAACTGGCCGCGCTCCCCGCCTCCATGGGGCCGCGGCTGTCCCGCCCGTCCGCGACCCGCTGACAGCCCCCTGCGCCGGGGCCGCCGAACCTGGTTGAATCCACGGGAGCCCGCGGTGTGGTGCCGGGGGCCCGGTGTGGGGAGAACAGCGAGACATGGACGAGGGCAAGCCCACGAAGGCCAAGTGGTGGAGCCGCCCCCGACCGAGCACGGGGGACGCGGCGACGACGGACGACGGCGACTGGCACCTCCCGGCCCCGGCGAGCCCGTCCGGCGCGCCACCGGCTCCGAGCACGGACACATCGGTGCCGCCCGCCCCCGGCGACCCCGCCGCGGAGCCCGGTGCCGCAGTTCAGGGCGTACCGACCGACGAGTGGCCCCCGCCGGTTGCCGCCGCACCGGCGTCGCCCGACACCCCGGCCGAGTCCGCCCCCGGCTCGCCCGCCTCAGGCGACTCCGTCGCGGAGTCGCCCGCGCCCGCTGCCGCAGCTCAGGGCGTACCGACCGATGAGTGGCCCCCGCCGGTTGCCGCCGCACCCGCGGTACCTGACGACTCTGCCGAGCCCACCACGGGCTCGCCCGCTGCTCCTGCAACCCCCGGCGACCCCGTCGCGGAGGCGCCGGCTCCCGGCGCCGTCAGCCAGGGCGCGCCCGCCGACGAGTGGCCCCCGCCTGTCGCGCCCGCGCCCGCAGCCGCGTCCGCGGAGCCTTCCGTCGTCGAGTCGTCCGCCCCCGGTGAGCAGGCCCCCGTGGGCCCCGCCGGGGACGGCGCACCGGCCGAGGAATGGGCTCCGCCGGTTGCTGCTGCCACGGTCTCCGGCGCTGAGCCCGTCGTGCCCGGTGCCGGATCCGCGCCTCTCGCCGAGTCACCCGTCCCCGCCGCCGCGGACGGGCCCCGGCCACTGCACGACCCGGACCCGTACAGCACGCCGCCCTACGGTGAACCCGGGCCCTGGGCCCTCGCGCCGCCCGTGCAGCACCCGATGGCCACCCCCACCCACGGAACCCCGACCGGCGCCGCCCACCCGCAGGCGCCCCAGCCGCACGCGGCCCAGAACCAGCAGCCGCAGGCGCCCCAGCCGCACCCGGCCCCGAACCAGCAGCCCCACCAGGCCACCCCGCCCCAGCCGCATCACTCCCAGAATCAGCAGCCGCAGCCCCACCCCCAGGCGCCCCAGCCCGTCCCGGCCCCCGCACCCGGTTCCGTACCGCCCGCAGGGCCCTGGCAGCTGCATGAGCCGTGGGGTGGGCCCGTGGTGGCCGCCGCGGAGGAGGAGAGGCGCCGTAAGCGGAAGGGGCGGCGCATCGTGGTGATCGGGGCCGCGGTGATCGCGCTCGTGGCGGGCGGGATCGGCGGCGCCGTCGGCTCGTACCTGGAGCGCACCGGCGGGACCGACATCGAGCTGCCGCAGGCGGGCCCCGAGTCGGCGCACCGGGACCCCGGCAGCGTCGCGGGGATCGCCGCCACCGCGCTGCCCGGCGTCGTCACGATCCACACGAAGGGCGACACCGAGCAGGGCACCGGCACCGGGTTCGTCCTCGACCAGCAGGGCCACATCCTGACGAACAACCACGTGGTCGAACCGGCGGGCCCCGCCGGTGAGATATCGGTCACGTTCGCCGGAGGCGAGTCCGCCGACGCCGAGGTGGTCGGCCACGACAGCGGCTACGACCTGGCCGTCATCAAGGTGAAGGGCGTCAGCGGCCTCAAGCCCCTGCGCCTCGGCAACTCGGAGAACGTCCAGGTGGGCGACCCCGTCGTCGCCATCGGCGCCCCCTTCGACCTGGCCAACACGGTCACCTCCGGGATCATCAGCGCCAAGGAGCGCCCGATCACCGCCGGAGGCGACGGCTCCGACGTCAGCTACGTCGACGCCCTGCAGACCGACGCCCCGATAAACCCCGGGAACTCGGGCGGCCCGCTGGTCGACTCGCGGGCCCGCGTCATCGGCATCAACAGCGCCATCCGCGGCGCCGACGGCGGCTCCGAGCAGGAGGGTGCCCAGGCGGGCTCGATCGGCCTGGGCTTCGCGATCCCGATCAACCAGGCCAAGCGCGTGGCCGAGGAGCTGATCAACACCGGCAAGGCCACCCACCCCGTGATCGGCGTCACCCTCGACATGGACTACGACGGCGACGGCGCCCGCGTCGGCACGAAGGGCAACGACGGCGGCCCGGCGGTCACCGCGGGCGGCCCCGCCGCCGAGGCGGGCATCCGGTCCGGCGACGTGATCACCGAGGTGGACGGCACCCGCGTGCACTCCGGCGAGGAACTCATCGTCAAGGTCCGCGCGCACCGGCCGAAGGACAAGCTGGACCTGACGGTCGAACGGGACGGGAAGCCGCGCAAGGTGACACTCGTCCTCGGATCCGCCGACGGCGACTGACCGGCGACCGGGCGGCCCCGGTGATCCTGCTCGTCGCCCGGTGGCTACCGGACGGACAGGGTCGCCGGGTACCGTGGACCCGGTCCGTGCCGGACCCAGCCGAAGACCTGCTGCTGAAGACGACCGCGGGCCGAGGACACGCTAGGAGAGCAAGGTGTTCAACGACATTGGCCTACCGGAGGTCATGGCGCTGGTCGTGCTGGCCGTGTTGGTCTTCGGCCCCGACAAACTGCCGCAGGTCATTCAGGACGTCGCGCGCACGATACGCAAGATCCGGGAGTTCTCGGACAGTGCGAAGCAGGACATCCGTGAGGAACTGGGCCCCGAGTTCAAGGACTTCGAGTTCGAGGACCTGAACCCCAAGACGTTCATCCGCAAGCAGCTGGACAGCGACGACCTGGGTCTCAAGGAGATCCGCAACGGCTTCGACCTGAAGAAGGAGATGGCCGAGGTCTCGGACGCGGTCACCACCGTGGCCGAAGTGGACGACGCGGGCACCGCGTCCGGCGCCGCCGGCACCTCCGGCGGCCGCGTCGACATGCAGAAGCGGCCCGAGACCGAGCGCCGTCCGGGCGCCGGTGATCCGCCCCCGTTCGACTCCGACGCGACCTGAACCACCCCGCCTGCAACCGGGTCCCGGGGACCCGGTGTGGCATCCTGCCTTGTTGTTGCGCGGACCGGACGTGAGAACGCCCGTGGGGGGCGGGCCGCCGGTCCGTACGAGAACGAGGAGGCGGCCGCATGGAGACGACGAGTCGGGTGGGCGCGCAGGCGCCGGCCGGCGAGGGGACCGAGCAGGTTCCCGCGGCCCGGCGCACGGTCGACGGCTACCTGGAGGCGCCGTTCCCCTGGTACGGCCTCGACGAGGCGTTCACCGGACCGCGCTGGCTGATGCAGGTCGGCACCTCGGCGGACGGTTCCGTCGAGCACGGCTCGATCGGGCACGGTGACGAACCCTCCGTCCGCAGCGAGGGCACACAGGACACGGAGCGGTTCGCGGTCGTCGTGACCGTCGCCGCCAACCCCGTGCGGCGCAGCGCCGACGGCACGGGCGTCCTGGAGGCCACCTCGGTTTCGTCCGCGGCCTGGCTCGCCGGTGTCGGGCTGCTCTCCTACACCTGGCCCGGCCAGATGGACCACACCCTGCGCGACGACTGGCTGGACCAGCAGACCGAGACGGCCTGGGTGCTCGCCGACGACCTGGACTCCGAGGACTGGGCGACGCTCACGCTGCCCGTCGACGGGGTGCCGACCCCGTTCCACTACCGCGAGTCCGAGTTCGGCTGGGTGCTCGCCGGATCCACGCAGGCGGGCGTCCACCTCGGTGCGTACGGGCGCGGCATGAGCGCGTACGGGCTCGGCTTCTCCGCGGTGAAGGACATCGCCGAGCTCGGCTAGCGCCGCACGGGCTCCGGCCGCACCTCCCGTAGGAGGACGCGGCCGGAGGTGAAGCTCAGAACTTGTTGCGCGGGGTGATGCCCAGCGACAGGCCGGACAGGCCGCGCTGGCGGCCGCCGAGCTTGCCGGCGATGGCCCGCAGCGCGGAACCGGCCGGGGACTCCGGGTCGGACAGCACGACGGGCTTGCCCTCGTCGCCGCCCTCGCGCAGCCGCACGTCGATCGGGATGGAGCCGAGCACCGGCACGTTCGCGCCCGTCGTCCTCGTCAGGCCCTCGGCGACCAGCTGACCGCCGCCCGTGCCGAACACATCGACCATCTCGCCGCAGTGCGGGCAGGGCAGCCCCGACATGTTCTCGACGACGCCCACGATCTTCTGGTGGGTCTGGACCGCGATGGAACCGGCCCGCTCGGCGACCTCGGCGGCCGCCTGCTGAGGCGTCGTCACCACGAGGATCTCCGCGTTCGGCACCAGCTGCGCGACCGAGATCGCGATGTCACCGGTGCCCGGCGGCAGGTCGAGGAGCAGCACGTCCAGGTCGCCCCAGAACACGTCCGCGAGGAACTGCTGGAGCGCGCGGTGCAGCATCGGGCCGCGCCACACCACCGGCGCGTTGCCCGGGGTGAACATGCCGATCGAGATGACCTTCACGCCGTTCGCCGACGGCGGCATGATCATGTTCTCGACCTGGGTGGGCTTGCCGTCGGCGCCGAGCATGCGCGGGACGGAGTGGCCGTAGATGTCCGCGTCGACGACGCCGACCTTCAGGCCGTCGGCGGCCATCGCCGCCGCCAGGTTCACGGTCACGGAGGACTTGCCGACGCCGCCCTTGCCGGACGCGACCGCGTAGACGCGGGTCAGCGAGCCGGGCTTGGCGAAGGGCACCTCGCGCTCGGCGGTGCCGCCGCGCAGCGCGGTCGCCAGCTCCTTGCGCTGCTCGTCGCTCATGACATCGAGGGTGACGTCGACCCGGGTCACGCCGTCGACGCGCGCGACCGCGTCCCGCACGTTGTTCTCGATCGTGGAGCGCATCGGGCAGCCCGACACGGTCAGGTACACGGTGACCGCGACGACTCCGTCCGCGCCGATGTCCACCGATTTGACCATCCCCAGTTCGGTGATGGGGCGCTGGATCTCGGGGTCGTTCACTGTCGCGAGTGCCTCGCGCACCGCGTCTTCCGTAGCCATACGGTCGATAGTACGGCGCGGTAACCGGGGCACGGAAAGCCCCGTCAGCGGTCGTCTACGTCACGTCCGCGTTCGTGCTCGCCCGGGAACGCGGCACTGTGCCGCTGCTCCTCCAGCTCCTTGAGGAGGTCCTGCAGCTCGGAGCGGATCCAGTCGCGGGTGGCGACCTCGCCGAGCCCGATCCGCAGCGAGGCCATCTCGCGGCTCAGATACTCGGTGTCGGCGATCGAGCGCTCGTTCTGCTTGCGGTCCTGTTCGAGGTTGACCCGGTCGCGGTCGTCCTGCCGGTTCTGCGCGAGCAGGATCAGCGGGGCCGCGTAGGAGGCCTGAAGCGACAGCATCAGCGTCAGGAAGATGAACGGGTACTCGTCGAAGCGCAGCTGCCGGGGCGCCGCGATGTTCCACGCGACCCACGCGATGATCAGGACCGTCATCCAGACGATGAACCGTCCGGTGCCCAGGAAGCGCGCGATGCGCTCGGACAGCCGCCCGAAGGCCTCCGGGTCGTACTCCGGCAGCAGCTTGCGCCGGGGCGGGCGCGGCTGGTCCAGCCGGATGCGCGGGCGCCGGGTCTCCCCGGTCCGCTCCCGCTCCCGCTCACGCTCCTCCGTCGCCATGGTTCACCTCCCCGGCCAGGTGGAACTCCTGCTCGCGCCAGTCGTCGGGGAGCATGTGGTCCAGTACGTCGTCGACGGTGACCGCGCCGAGCAGCGAGCCGCCCTCGTCGACGACGGGCGCCGCCACCATGTCGTACGTGGCGAAGAACCCGGCGATCTCCGGCAGCTGCGCGTCCGGGGCGAGCGCCTGGAGGTCGTCGTCGAGGACCGCGCTGACCAGCGTGTACGGGGGGTCGCGCAGCAGGCGCTGGAAGTGGATCGTGCCGAGGTACTTGCCGGTCGGGGTCTCGTCCGGCGGCCGGCAGACGTAGACCTGCGCGGCGAGCGCGGGGGACAGGTCGGGGTTGCGGACGCGCGCGAGGGCGTCGGCGACCGTCGCGTCGGGGCGCAGCACGATCGGCTCGGTCGTCATCAGACCGCCCGCGGTCCGCTCCTCGTACGCCATCAGGCGCCGCACGTCGGCCGCGTCGCTCGGCTGCATCAGGGCGAGGAGGCGCTCCTTGTCCTCCTCGGGCAGCTCGCTGAGCAGGTCGGCGGCGTCGTCCGGGTCCATCTCCTCCAGGACGTCGGCGGCGCGCTCCTCCTTCAGCTTGCCGAGGATCTCGATCTGGTCGTCCTCGGGGAGCTCCTCGAGGACGTCGGCGAGCCGCTCGTTGGTGAGCGCGGCGGCGACCTCGGCGCGGCGCTTCGCGGACAGGTGGTGCAGCACGTTCGCCAGGTCGGCCGGGCGCAGCTGCTCGAACGTGGCGAGCAGGTTCTCGGCGCCCTGCCCGTGCTCCTCCAGGGAGAAGCCGTCGACGGCGGACCAGTCGACGGTCAGCGTCGCACCCTTGTTCCGCCGGAAGGCGCCGGCCTTGCCCTTGCGGACGAAGACCCGGTCGATCTCCCAGTCGCGGCGCGCGGGCAGCTGCTGGATCGCCACGTCCAGGACGGTGACGTCCTCGCCGGTCTCCACCAGGCGCACCACCCGGTCGAGCATCTCGCCGAGCACCAGCCGCTCGGTGGGCCGCTGCTCGAAACGCCGCACGTTGAGCACGCCCGTCGTGATGACCTGGCCCGACTCGATGCCGGTGACCCGGGTCATGGGCAGGAAGATGCGGCGGCGCGTGGACAGTTCGACGACGAGCCCCAGCAGCCGGGGCGGGCGGCGGCCCACCCGGAGCATCGCCACGAGGTCGCGCACCCGGCCGACCTGGTCGCCGTTCGGGTCGAAGACGGCGACTCCGGCCAGATGCGAGACGAAGATGCGGGGAGCCCCTGCGGCCATGTCACCCCGCCTCCCTTTCGTACCTGCCTGTGCGTACATACGAGCAATCTGGTGATCAGGCTAGCCCGAGCCGGTCGACGGCGCCTTTGCGCCGCCCGGGGCCAGGGCCTGGGGGAGTGGGCGCGCAGGGCACGGGTACGCTGCCGTCCTGCCCACCGCCGCACCCCCCTTGCCCCACGAGAGGTGGTCCCGCCCGTGACCGCACACCCCCTGGCCCGTCGACCCCGGTTCCTGCTGGCCGGTCTGCTGAGCGCGGGGCTGGTGGCCGGACTCACCGCGTGCGGCGGCGGAGGCGAGCAGGACCCGGACGCGGGGACCAACGGGGTCGGCAAGCTGTCCGCCAAGAAGATCCAGAGCCGTACGGTGAAGGCCGCGCAGGCCGCGGACACCGTGCACGTCTCCGGCTCCGTGGTCGTCGGCGGACGGACGTACAGGCTCGACATGCGGCTCAAGGACGACGGCGGCACCGGGTCGGTGACCACGAAGGACGGCACGTTCCAGCTGCTGCGGGTCGGCGAGCACCTCTTCCTCAAGGCGAGCGCCGCCTTCTGGACGCACTCCGACGAGGGCAAGAACGCGCACGAAGGCGGTACGGCGGCGGAGAAGCTCGACGGCAAGTACGTGAAGGTGCCCTCGGGCGACCCCGCGTACAAGCAGCTGAGCACCTTCACCGACAAGGAGGTGCTGCTCGACGGGCTGCTCACCCTGCACGGCACCCTCGCCAAGGGCGACCGGGGCGCCGCCGACGGGGTCCGCACCATAGAGCTGAGCGGAGACAAGGGCGCGGGCGGCACCCTCGACGTCTCCCTGGAGGGCACGGCGTACCCGCTGCGCCTGGAGCGGGCCGGCGGCGCGGGCTCGCTGAAGCTGACCGAGTGGGGCAAGGGCTTCGAGCTCAGGGAGCCGGACGACGCCGACACCGTGGACTACGGCCAGGCACTGCCGGCCTCCTGACCGGGGGCCGTCAGCGCCGCTTGCGCCGGGCCAGCAGCTTCGGCAGGCCCGCCGGCGCCGGGTTCCGGGTAGTCGCCGGGGTCGGTACGGGGCGTGCGGCGAGTGAGCCGTCGGGGACCGGGACGTGCGCGCCGCCGGCCGGCTCCAGGCGCAGCACCCGGCACTCGCGGGCCCAGCGCTCGGTCATCGTCTCGGCGTCCGGCGCGTTCAGCCGCTTGCCCTTCAGCTCACCGACCGCCGCCTCCCAGGCCTCCGAGCCCGGCGTCAGCGCGACGACCGACGCCCGCCAGCCGACGAGCCGGCCGCCCTTGTCCTTGCTGCGGACCGTGACGGTGGCCGCGGAGCCGTCGTCGAGGCCGGGCAGCGGCTGCTCGCCGGGGCCGTCACCGACCACCAGCGCCGCCCCCTCGTGCCACACGTGCCACAGGGCGCGCTCCGTCCCCGAGGCACCCCGGACCCAGATGAGCCCGGACTTCTTCGTGGCCTCCTCGACAAGGGCGGCATCGAGCAGTTCAGCAGTCGTCATGCGCAGAAGCCTAGCTACAGCCAGCCGTTGCGCTTCAGGGTGCGGTGGATGCCGAAGCACATGCCGCCGATGAGGGCCAGCACCATCGGATAGCCGAACCGCCAGTGCAGCTCCGGCATGTGGTCGAAGTTCATCCCGTAGACCCCGCACACCATCGTCGGCACGGCGATGATGGCCGCCCACGAGGTGATCTTGCGCATGTCCTCGTTCTGCGCGACGGAGGCCTGCGCGAGGTTGGCCTGGAGGATCGAGTTGAGCAGTTCGTCGAAGCCGATGACCTGTTCCTGGACGCGCTCCAGGTGGTCGGCGACGTCACGGAAGTACTTCTGGATGTCGGGGTCGATGAGCCGCATCGGCCGCTCGCTGAGCAGCGCGAGCGGGCGGCGCAGCGGGGCGACGGCCCGCTTGAACTCCAGCACCTCACGCTTGAGCTGGTAGATGCGGCCCGCGTCGGTGCCGCGCGGCGAGCCCTTGCCGGTCTGCGAGAAGACGTCGGTCTCGACCTCGTCGATGTCGTCCTGCATCGCGTCGGCGACCGCGAGATAGCCGTCGACGACATGGTCGGCGATGGCGTGCAGCACGGCGCTCGGGCCCTTGGACAGCAGCTCCGGGTCGTCCTGGAGGCGGTGGCGCAGGGCGCGCAGCGAGCCCTGGCCGCCGTGCCGGACGGTGATGAAGAAGTCCCGTCCGGTGAAGCACATGACCTCGCCGGTCTCCACGATCTCGCTGGTCGCGGTGAGTTCGGCGTGCTCGACGTAGTGGATGGTCTTGAAGACGGCGAACAGGGTGTCGTCGTAGCGCTCCAGCTTGGGCCGCTGGTGGGCGTGGACGGCGTCCTCGACGGCGAGCGGGTGCAGCCCGAACTCGGCGGCGATCCCGGCGAACTCGGCCTCGGTCGGCTCGTGCAGGCCGATCCAGGCGAAGCCGCCGTCACGGCGCACCCGGCGGCGGGCCTCGCTCGGGGTGAGGCACTCGGTGGACTCGACGCGCGCGCCGTCCCGGTAGACGGCGCAGTCGACCACGGCCGTGACGGCCGACGGGTCACGCGTCGGGTCGTACGAGGAGCGCGCCTCGTTCCCGTACGGGGCCACGCTCTTGCGCAGCGAGGGGCGGACGGCGGCACGCAGGTCGCGAATCATCGACATGGGCAGGCTCCTTCGCGAGCGGGAGCCGCGGCGGCTACGGGTGGAACCACCCGGAATGAGGACGTCCTGGCCGAAGGACATGCTGCACGTCCACAAAGCGGGTAGCACCGCACCATGAGCGGGGCGGCTTCGCTTACTGACTCAGATCGGTGCGATCGGAAAGATCAGGTGGGAACGAAGCGCTCTTCCGGCGCACGCGACAGGACGCGGAGGCAGCCCGGACGGCTGCCGCACTGCGGACTGCGAAAGGAGATGCGGGCCTAGCGGCCGGAAGAACGGGTGGTACTGCACGATCGACTTCGATCCATGACAGCCCCACCTCCTCCGGCCGGTCCCCCGTGGGGGACGGTGACGGGCCGGCGCTCCGAGGGTCCCGAGGACGCTCGGCGGGTACGCGACCGCGCACCATGCCGACCAGCGGCCAAGACTATCAGCCGACTGAAGAAGCAAGTCCCTTCTTTACCCGTTGCATGCGAGTTCTATGCTCGCGGGATGGGAGAAGTTCTTGCACTGGTGGAAGCCCGGCTGCTGACCGCCTTCGGTGAGCCCGACGCGCGCGCGGCGGTCACGTTCCTCGGCACGGACCGCATCGAGGTACTGCGGTTCTCCGACGGGGACGTGGTGCGGTACGCGACGCTCGGCATGTCCGCGTCCCCGATGTCCGACCCGACCGCGGCGCTCGCCGACCCGGTGAAGGGCCCGCGCGCCGAGTTGGTCCTCACGGTCCGCGCCGGCCTCGCCGAGACCGACAAGGTGCTCCGCCCGCTGGCCGTGCTCGCCGCGTCCCCGCAGGTCGAGGGCGTCGTCGTGGCGCCGGGCGCCTCCCTGGACGTGGGCGAGCCGCTGTGGCCGGGGGCGCCGTTCACCTCCGTCCTGGTGGCGGAGCCGGGCGGCCTGGTGGAGGACCTGGACCTGGACGAACCGATGGACCCCGTACGGTTCCTGCCGCTGCTGCCCATGACGCAGAACGAGGCGGCGTGGAAGCGGGTGCACGGGGCGGGCGCGCTCCAGGAGAAGTGGCTGAACAGCGGTACGGACCTGCGCGATCCGCTGCGCAGGTCCGTACCGCTTGACTGAGCGTCAGTTCGCGAAGACGGAGACGCTGTCCTCGCTCGCGTGCCGGGGCTCCAGCTCCTCGGCCTCGTGGGTGAGGGCGTTCTTGCGGACCCAGACCACGAGGGCGCCGAGGACGGCCGTGATCGCGGCGACGACGAACGGGATGTGGATGTCGGTCCACTCCTCGATCTTCGGCGCGAAGTACGGGGCGGCCGCGGCGGCGAACCAGCGGACGAAGTTGTAGCCGGCGGAGGCGACCGGGCGCGGGGCGTCGGAGACCCCGAGGGCCAGCTCGGTGTAGACGGTGTTGTTCACGCCGATGAAGGCGCCGGACAGGATCGTGCAGACGACGGCCGTGGTGTGGTTGCCGTAGCCCAGGACGAGCACGTCGGCGGCGAGCAGGACGAGCGAGCCGCCGAGCACCTTGAGCGAGCCGAACCGGGCCTGCATGCGCGGCGCGACGACCACCGAGAACAGCGCGAGCAGCACGCCCCAGGCGAAGAACACGGCACCCGACTTGTACGGGGTCATGTTCAGCACGAACGGGGTGAAGGCCAGCACGGTGAAGAACGTGTAGTTGTAGAAGAACGAGGAGAGCGCCGCCGAGGCGAGGCCGCCGTGGCCCAGCGCCTTGATGGGGTCCAGCAGCGAGGTCTTCTTCGCGGGCCGGGGCTGTTCCTTCAGGAACGCGGTGATGCAGAGGAAGCCGACCGCCATCAGCGCGGCGGTGCCGAAGAACGGGTAGCGCCAGCTCGCGTTGCCGAGCACGGCGCCGAGCAGCGGGCCGCAGGCCATGCCGAGGCCGAGAGCGGACTCGTAGAGCAGGATCGCGGCGGCGCTGCCGCCGGCCGCGGCGCCGACGATGACGGCGAGCGCGGTGGAGACGAACAGGGCGTTGCCGAGGCCCCAGCCGGCCCGGAAGCCGACCAGCTGGCCGACGGAGTCCGAGGTGCCGGCGAGCCCGGCGAAGACCACGACCAGGGCGAGCCCGGCGAGCAGCGTCTTCTTGCCGCCTATCCGGCTGGAGACGAATCCGGTCACCAGCATCGCGATCGCGGTGATCAGGAAGTACGAGGTGAAGAGCAGGGAGACCTGGCTCGGGGTGGCCTGCAGGCCCTGCGCGATCGACGGCAGGATCGGGTCGACGAGTCCGATGCCCATGAAGGCGACGACGGAGGCGCCCGCGGTCGCCCAGACGGCCTTCGGCTGACGCAGGAGGCTGGTCGCGCCCGCGTCGAACGGGTCCCCTTCGGTTCCTGGCTCGCTGTGGCTCATGCAGGCCGCTCCTTAGAACGCTCTGAATCGTTGGCGTATGCACACAATAAGTTAGATCAGCTAATTAATGCAAGCTACATCTACATGGTGAGGTCCTCGGTCGGATGATCCTGACGGTCCGGACGGGTGATCGTCCTTGACGCGGCGCGGCCCGGGGAGGACCGTTGAGCCTTATGAGGGGCGAACCCAGTTGCCCGAAGTGTGGTGGCCGGGTCAGGGCTCCCGGCCTTTTTGCCGACTCCTGGCAGTGCGACGTGCACGGCGCCGTGCACCCGTTACAACCGGTCATCCCGCCCAGCGTCGAGGCGCTCAGCGTCGTCGTGAAGCGCGCCCGTGTCCCCGTGTGGATGCCATGGCCGCTGCCGGTCGGCTGGCTCTTCACCGGTGTGGCCAACGCGGGCGACGACCGCTCCGGAGGCCGCGCCACCGCCGTCGCCTGCTCGGGCCCCGGGCCGCTCGGCGGCATGGGGGAGCTGGTGCTCGTCGCCGAGGAGCTCGGCGTCGGACTCGGCGCGCGCTACGCGGGCATCGACGGCCCCGACCCCGGACCCTTCCTGGACGTGACGGGACCACCGCAGGCCAAGGTCCTCGCGGCCGGCCGCCCCACCCCGCTGTGGCACGTCACCGGCACCCCGGGCGACCGCGCCGTCTTCGCGGGCGAGGCGCGCGGCCTGTGGCTGTGGGCGATCGTCTGGCCCGAGCACTCCGGAATGCTCCTGTACGACGAGCTGGTCCTCGCCGATCTGCGCGATGCCGGGCCGGAGGTCGACATGATGCCGTGCGGAGCGCTGTCGCCCCGTCTTCTGGGGTGAGCCCGGCCGCGGCGTGGGGTCGGCCGGGTCGGGGGTACCGGCGGTAAGGAGTCAGGGCCGGTTCGGTGGTGACAAGGGGGTCCGGAATCCCCGTTATCCTTGAGCGGTCCCGATCCCTCCGTCCGAAGCCTGGAGTCCGCAGCCGTGCGCATCGACCTGCACACCCACTCCACCGCTTCCGACGGCACGGACACCCCCGCCGAGCTGGTGCGCAACGCCGCGGCGGCGGGTCTGGACGTCGTGGCCCTCACCGATCACGACACCACGCGCGGCCACGCCGAGGCCATCGCGGCACTGCCCGAGGGCCTGACCCTCGTCACCGGCGCCGAGCTCTCCTGCCGCCTCGACGGCGTGAGCATGCACATGCTGGCGTACCTCTTCGACCCCGACGAGCCGGACCTGCTGCGCGAGCGCGAGCTGGTCCGCGACGACCGGGTGCCGCGTGCCCGCGGCATGGTCGCCAAGCTGAACGAGCTGGGCGTCGGTGTCACCTGGGAGCAGGTGGCCCGGATCGCGGGCGACGGCTCGGTCGGCCGCCCGCACGTCGCCACCGCGCTCGTCGAGCTCGGTGTCGTGCCCACGGTCTCCGACGCCTTCACGAAGGACTGGCTCGCCGACGGCGGCCGCGCCTACGTCGACAAGCACGAGACCGACCCCTTCGAGGCGATCCGTCTCGTCAAGGCCGCCGGCGGCGTCACCGTCTTCGCGCACCCGGCCGCCGCGGAGCGCGGCCGCACCGTGCCCGAGTCGGCCATCGCCGAGCTCGCCGCGGCGGGCCTCGACGGCATCGAGGTCGACCACATGGACCACGACGAGCCCACCCGCGACCGGCTCCGCGGCCTCGCCGCCGACGTCGGCCTGCTCACCACCGGCTCCTCGGACTACCACGGCAGCCGCAAGACCTGTGTGCCCGGCGAATTCACCACGGACCCCGAGGTCTACGGGGAGATCGTGCGCCGCGCCACGGGGGCCTTCCCCGTCCCGGGCGCCGGCGGACGCCGCGCCTGATCAGCGCCGCACCGGCACCGACCGACGCCCTTCGGGCGCGCGGTCCGCGCCCGGCCGTCCCTGATCGCCCCGCACTCCCACCTCTTTCCGCTCATCTCTCGCAAGGCCTGGCCCCACCGTGTTCGACGTCGCTGTCTTCGGATCCCTTTTTCTCACGCTTTTTGTGATTATGGATCCCCCCGGAATCACCCCGATCTTCCTCGCCCTCACCGCGGGCCGCCCCGCCAAGGTCCAGAAGCGCATGGCCTTCCAGGCCGTCTGCGTCGCCTTCGGCGTCATCGCCGTCTTCGGCGTCCTCGGCCACCAGATCCTCGACTACCTGCACGTCTCCGTGCCCGCCCTGATGATCGCGGGCGGTCTGCTGCTCCTGCTCATCGCGCTCGACCTGCTCACCGGCAAGACGGACGAGCCGAAGCAGACGAAGGACGTGAACGTCGCGCTCGTCCCGCTCGGCATGCCGCTGCTGGCCGGCCCCGGCGCGATCGTCTCGGTCATCCTCGCCGTGCAGAAGGCCGACTCGGTCGCCACGCAGGTCTCCGTCTGGACGGCGATCGTCGCGATCCACGTCGTGCTGTGGCTCGTCATGCGGTACTCGCTCGTGATCATCCGCGTCATCAAGGACGGCGGCGTCGTCCTCGTGACCCGGCTCGCCGGCATGATGCTCTCCGCCATCGCCGTGCAGCAGATCATCAACGGCGTGACCCAGGTGATCCAGGGCTCCTGACCCGGCCCGCCGCCCGGCCCGGGCACACGCGAAGCCCCCGTACGCATCGTGCGTACGGGGGCTTCGAAGTGTGTGAGCCGCTCGCCGTTATGAGGCGGTGGACTCGGCCGGGCGGATGTAGAGGCGCTGCCCTATGGCGGCGGCCTGCTGAACGATCCGATTGACGGAGGCGGCGTCCACGACGGTGGTGTCGACGGCCGCGCCGTCGACGTCGTCCAGTCGCATGATCTCGAAGCGCACAGGCTTCTCCCTTCGTCTGGTGATCCTCCTGGAGGAGAACTGAGGTGGAAGGCGTGGCGACAGTGCCCCGCGTTCCGTAGTGGTCAACGGGTTGCCCCGTGCAAACATTCCCTACGCTAAGGAAATTTTTCGAAGAACTAATTACTCGCGAGTAGCGCGGTCGTGCGAGCACCTACAGTGACGGCGCGTCAGGAGGCGGGCAGGCCGTCGGGCCATGTGGCGGGCGGCGCGTCAGGCGGCCGGGTGCCTGTCCCAGAACGCGGCGAGCGCCGCCGCCGTCTCCCGCGGGCGGTCCGTGTTGGGGGAGTGGCCGGCGCCGGCGACGACCGTCCGCTCCGCCTTCAGCCGGGCCGCCATGTCGTCGAGCAGCGGCACCGGCCACGCGTCGTCCTCCTCGCCGGAGATCACATGGACCGGCGGCGCGACCGGGGCGAGCTCCTCGACCCCGTCCGGCTCGGTGCACAACTGCCGCCCCGCTGCGAGGAGTTGAGCCGGGCTGTTGTTCATCCAGCGCCGCCGCAGATCCTCCTCGTCGCCCCGCGGCTCGACGGGACCCTCGGCCGCCTCCAGCGCCTGGATGGCCTCCCACACCTGCCCCATGTCGTACACCGCCAGCGCGTCCCGGAGCATCGCCACCCGCTGCTGCTGGGACGCCGACACCGCCGCGGGGCCCGACGCCATCAGGGTCAGCGACGCGAAGGGCGCCGGGTCGGCGACCACCGCCGCCCGCGCGACGAGCCCGCCGAAGGAGTGCCCGAGCAGATGGACGGGGGCCGGCCCGAGCGCGGCGGCCTGAGCGAGCACGTCCCGGACCAGCTCAGCGCGCGCGTACGGTGCCTCGTCGTCCCGGGGGCCCGCGCTCTCGTGCTGCCCGCGCCCGTCGACGGCCACCGTGCGGTACCCGGCCTCCGCCAGCGGCAGCAGCAGCGAGATGAAGTCCTCCTTGCTGCCGGTGAAACCGGGCAGCAGCAGCGCGGTGCCGCGCACCGGGCCGGACGCCGGCCCGCCGGTCAGCGCGGCGAAGTCACCTCGCGCCGTGCGCAGGGCGTGGGCGCGCGTGCCGGGCGGCGGGGTGAACGTCTCGGGCCTGCTCATGCGGTGAGATTAACGGGACGACGCGGGAGGCCGCCCCTCGGCCGCCGGGGCCCGAACACCGTAGGTCCGAACATCCAACGCCGCAGGCCCGGACCCCGCGTGTGCGGGATCCGGGCCTGCGTACAGCTCCGGCGTCGTGCGACCGATCAGGCCTCGGGGGCCTCGGCCACGGCCTTCTTGCGCGTACGGCGCACCGGCTTGGCCTCGGCGGCCTCCTCCGGGGCGGCGGCGACGGCCTTCTTGCGCGGGGCGCGCTTCTTCGGCGCGGCCTCGGTGGCCTCGGTGGCCTCGGCGGTGTCGACGGCGGCTTCGGCGGCCTTCTTGCGCGTCGTGGTGCGCTTCTTGGGCGCGGCCTCGACGACGGCGGTCTCCTCGGGGGCGGCGGCGACGGCCTTCTTACGGGGCGCCCGCTTCTTCGGCGCGGCCTCGACGGCCTCCACGGTGTCGACCGCGGCCTCCGCCTTCTTGCGCGTCGTCGTCCGCTTCTTCGGCGCGGCCTCCACGGCCTCCACCGTGTCGACCACGGCCTCGGCGGCCTTCTTACGGGGCGCGCGCTTCTTCGGCGCGGCCTCGGTGGCCTCGGCGGTGTCGACGGCGGCTTCGGCGGCCTTCTTGCGTGTCGTGGTGCGCTTCTTGGGCGCGGCCTCGACGACGGCGGTCTCCTCGGGGGCGGCGGCGACGGCCTTCTTACGGGGCGCCCGCTTCTTCGGCGCGGCCTCGACGGCCTCGACCGTGTCCGCGACGGCCTGCGCCGACTCGGCGACGGGCTCGGCCTTCTTGCGGGTACGACGGGCCGGCTTGACCTCGACGGCCTCCGCCGTGTCGACGACCGCCTCGGCGGCCTTCTTGCGCGGGGCCCGCTTCTTCGGCGCGGCCTCGACCGGCGCGGCGGCCTCGACCACGGCCTCCGCCGTCTCGACGACGGGCTCCGCCTTCTTCCGCGTACGGCGACGCGACTGCGCGGGCACCTCGACGACCGGCGCGGCCTCGGTCAGCACCGGGGCGGCGGCCTCGACCGTCTCGACCACGGCCTCGGCGGCCGGAGCGACCGGCGCGGCACCCTGGGCGTTGCCGCGCGTGCGGCGGCGACGGCGCGGGGTGCGCGGCTCGGAGGCGGCCTCCTCGACCGGCGTCACCGGAGCGGCCGCAGCGGCGGCGGCACCCGCGGCGAGCGGCTCACCGGCACGCGTGCGGCGCCGACGGCGCGGCGTACGGGCCGGACGCTCCTCCCGGCGCTCCTCGCGGTTCTCGCGGTCGCGGTTGTCACGGTCCTGGCGACCACCACGGCCACCGCGGTCCCCGCGGCCACCACGACCGGAGTCGGCACCGCGGCCACGGGTCTCGCCCAGGTCCTCGATCTCCTCCGCGTCCAGACCGGCACGCGTGCGCTCCGAGCGCGGCAGGACACCCTTGGTGCCCGCCGGGATGCTCAGCTCCTCGTAGAGGTGCGGCGAGGACGAGTACGTCTCGACCGGGTCGTTGAAGTCCAGCTCGAGCGCCTTGTTGATGAGCTGCCAGCGCGGGATGTCGTCCCAGTCGACCAGCGTCACCGCGGTGCCCTTCGCCCCCGCGCGGCCGGTGCGGCCCACACGGTGGAGGAACGTCTTCTCGTCCTCCGGCGACTGGTAGTTGATGACGTGCGTGACGCCCTCGACGTCGATGCCGCGCGCGGCGACGTCGGTGCACACGAGCACGTCGACCTTGCCGTTGCGGAACGCGCGCAGCGCCTGCTCGCGCGCGCCCTGGCCGAGGTCGCCGTGGACCGCGCCCGACGCGAAGCCGCGCCGCTTGAGCTGGTCGGCGATGTCGGCGGCCGTACGCTTGGTGCGGCAGAAGATCATCGCGAGCCCGCGGCCGTCGGCCTGCAGGATGCGCGCGACCATCTCGGGCTTGTCCATGTTGTGCGCGCGGTACACGTGCTGCGCGATGTTGCGCACCGTGGCGCCCTCGTCGTCGGGCGACGTGGCGCGGATGTGCGTCGGCTGCGACATGTAGCGGCGGGCGAGGCCGATGACGGCGCCCGGCATGGTCGCCGAGAACAGCATCGTCTGACGCTTCGCCGGAAGCATGTTGATGATCTTCTCGACGTCGGGCAGGAAGCCCAGGTCGAGCATCTCGTCGGCCTCGTCGAGGACGAGCGCCTTCACGTGCGAGAGGTCGAGCTTCTTCTGGCCGGCCAGGTCCAGGAGACGGCCCGGGGTGCCGACGATCACGTCGACGCCCTTCTTGAGGGCCTCGACCTGGGGCTCGTAGGCGCGACCGCCATATATGGCGAGGACGCGCACGTTGCGCACCTTGCCGGCGGTCAGCAGGTCGTTGGTCACCTGGGTGCACAGCTCGCGCGTCGGGACGACGACGAGGGCCTGCGGGGCGTCGGTCAGCTGCTCGGGCCTGGCCCGGCCGGCCTCGACGTCCGCGGGGACGGTGACGCGCTCCAGGAGGGGGAGACCGAAACCGAGGGTCTTGCCCGTGCCGGTCTTGGCCTGGCCGATGACGTCCGTGCCGGAGAGGGCGACGGGGAGGGTCATCTCCTGGATGGGGAAGGGGGTGATGATGCCGACGGCCTCGAGGGCCTCCGCGGTCTCGGGAAGAATGCCGAGCTGACGGAATGTCGAAGTCTGCGTAGTCAGGGTGTTGCCTCTTCTGTGAGGTGCGGACCGAGGCGAACGCGGGGGTCGTGACCGTGCCAGTGCCGTGCCTTTGGTACGCCGGTCCGCATCCGCTGCTGCGGAGGAACCGGATGGCGCGGGACCACTGCCGACGCTCGAGCGCTCGTGCCGCTGAGGGCCCCTCCTCGATCGGTACGCCATGTGACGCAGACCCGGAGGGCTGTCGGGTCGGAGCCGATCGGGCCACCGACCGGGCATCCTCATTCATGAGGCCCGTCGGAGATACGTGCAGGCACATGACACAGGCTTGCACTCGGCGGGCTCTTTACCACCATACCCCGGAAACGCGCATGTGCGATGGCCGATTTGGTCACGTAGCCGTCGTCACACTCCATGACCAGGGACTTACCGGACCCCGCGAGCGGGCTATTGTGCGCTGCATGGAGACGTCTGACAACGCCACGCCGTCCACCGAAGCGACCCCCGCGCCGACCGGAATCGCGGCCCAGGACTGGGCCACCGCCTCCGCGGACCCGAACTACCGTGCCGCGGTCGTCGACCTGCTGGGCGCGCTCGCGTACGGCGAGCTCGCGGCGTTCGAGCGGCTCGCCGAGGACGCCAAGCTGGCGCCCACGCTCGCCGACAAGGCGGAGCTGGCGAAGATGGCGTCCGCCGAGTTCCACCACTTCGAGCAGCTGCGCGACCGGCTCGCCGCGATCGGCGCCGAGCCGACCGAGGCCATGGACCCCTTCGTCGCCGCGCTCGACGGCTTCCACAAGCAGACCGCGCCGTCGGACTGGCTGGAGGGCCTGGTCAAGGCGTACGTAGGCGACTCGATCGCCTCGGACTTCTACCGCGAGGTCGCGGCCCGGCTCGACTCCGACACCCGCTCCCTCGTGCTCGCCGTGCTCGACGACACCGGGCACGCGTCGTTCGCCGTGGAGAAGGTGCGGGCGGCCATCGAGGCGGACCCGCGCGTGGGCGGGCGGCTCGCGCTGTGGGCGCGCCGGCTGATGGGCGAGGCCCTGTCGCAGTCGCAGCGGGTCGTCGCGGACCGCGACGCGCTCTCCACGATGCTGGTCGGGGGCGTGGCCGACGGCTTCGACCTGGCCGAGGTCGGCAAGATGTTCTCCCGGATCACCGAGGCGCACACCAAGCGGATGGCCGCGCTGGGCCTCGCCGCCTGACGCTCCTGCCGCGGTGGGCCCGGGCGCTACTGGGCGTTCGGGCTCAGCCGCCGCGCCCCGCCCCGCGCGGGGCGCAGCAGCAGGGACAGCAGGGCCGCCGCCAGCACGAGCGCGCCGCCGAGCGTGGCGAGCGCGTGCCCTGGGCCGAGCGCGCTGTGCGTCACGAACGCCCCGAACAGCGCACCGGCGACGCCCGTGGGCACCACCAGACGCGGAGCCGGCAGCCGGCGCGGGAGCCGGCGCCCGGCGGCGAGGGCGAGAGCCAGGCCGAGCAGTGCGGAGCCGAGAGCCTCGAGCAGCATGATGGTGGGTCCCTCCCGCGCGTCCGGCCGGTGCAAAACGGTCCTAGCGGGTCTACCCCTGGGCCCCGGAACGCAACCCTCCCTCTGTGGCCGTCCTGTGCGTGCGCCGTGGTCGTACGCGGGACGCGTCCGGAGCCGGGCGGCCGCGTGCACGAGCACGGGAAAGGGCCCGGTGACGGTGTGCGTCACCGGGCCCTCTCCCGGAAATCCGTATCTGCCGCGAAGCCGCTACAGGGGGCCGAAGCCCACCTTGCGGACCGCCGGCTCGCCGATCTCGACGTACGCGAGACGCTCGGCGGGGACGAGGACCTTGCGGCCCTTGTCGTCCGTCAGGGAGAGCAGCTGCGACTTGCCGGACAGAGCCTCGGACACGGCGCCCTCGACCTCCTCGGCGGACTGATCGCTCTCCAGAACGATCTCGCGGGGCGTGTGCAGCACGCCGATCTTGACCTCCACGGCCTTGTCCCTCCGACGATCCGTGATGTGCGCGGACGACCGCGCCGTACCCAGCAAAGATTAGCCCGGTGAGACGAGGCTCCCGGTGCCCTTGCCGCACGCCAAGAGCGAACAGCCCGGCGGGAACAAAACGGCGCGGCGCCCCATTACAGGGGCGCCCGGCACCGTCGATGCTCTCGTCGCCGCCCTCAGTGCTGGTCGATGCCGTGCAGCGGGAAGCCGGCGATGCCGCGCCACGCCAGGGACGTGAGCAGCTCGACCGCCTTGTCGCGGGGCACCGGGCTCTCGCTGGACAGCCAGTAGCGCGCCACGACCTGGGAGACGCCGCCGAGGCCCGTGGCCAGCAGCATCGACTCGTCCTTGGACAGACCCGTGTCCTCGGCGATCACGTCGGAGATCGCCTCGGCGCACTGCATGCTGACGCGGTCGACGCGCTCGCGCACCGCCGGCTCGTTCGTCAGGTCCGACTCGAAGACGAGCCGGAACGCGCCGCCCTCGTCCTCCACGTACGCGAAGTAGGCGTCCATCGTCGCCGCGACGCGCTGCTTGTTGTCCGACGTCGACGCCAGTGCGGTGCGCACCGACTGCAGCAGCGACTCGCAGTGCTGGTCGAGGAGCGCCAGATAGAGGTCGAGCTTGCCGGGGAAGTGCTGGTAGAGCACCGGCTTGCTGACTCCGGCACGCTCCGCGATGTCGTCCATCGCGGCCGCGTGGTAGCCCTGTGCGACGAATACTTCCTGGGCCGCGCCCAGGAGCTGATTGCGTCGGGCACGGCGCGGCAGGCGGGTGCCTTTCGGGCGCGCCGCCTCCGTCTGCTCGGTGGCTGTCACGCCGCCTCCCAAAATCGTCCGTTGCGGTGTGCGCCGCGTCGTCATCGTACTTTTGGGTAACTGCGATGTGCGCGGTGCAGGCGCAGAATTTCACGGACCGGACGGCAGTGAAAGCGGCGCGTAGCGGTCTTGTCACGGGAAAGCGGTATATACCGTCGCCCGACATGTCGCCTGACGCGTCGCCCGCCATCCGGCCGTCCGCTGATGCGCGTCCGGCCGCCGACGTGCCGCATCACCGGCCGTCCCTTGACTGTGACGGTCGTACGGGGCGAGCTCAGCGGTAGTCGTCCTCGTCGAGCGCCACCACTCGGGCCTGCTCGGCGCGGTCCGCCTCGTTCGCGGTGTCGGGGTCGGCGTCGCCGGCCGGCGGGTCGTCCCGGTCCTGCGAGAGGTCCGCGTGCTGCTCGGCAGCGTCGGCCTCCGGGGCCTCCACATCGATCTCCGTGTTGTCGCCGCGCTCCGTGAAGGTCTCGGGATCGCTGGGGTCGACCGTCATGAATGGCTCCCTTCCTCACTGTTCCACGTGGGCGGGTGCCCTGAATCGAGCGTAGGAGACAGAGGAACGGCGCGCTATGCGGGCTGTGACGGCGAACACACGATCCAGTGCGTGATCGTCTCGTAACATATCCCGCATGTCTTCGACCGAGTCGCCGCGTGTGCCGTCCGCCGTGGACACGGTGTCCGTCCCGGGAGGCGTCCGGGTCGCGGACGGGGAGTCGATGGGGTCGGTGGGTCTGCCCGGCCTGACCCTCGCGGTCCGGTCGCGCCCCGCCGCGCGGGAGGGACTTCCGCCCGCCCTCTATGTACACGGCCTCGGTGGCTCCTCGCAGAACTGGTCGGCGCTGATGCCGCTGCTCGCCGACGTGGTGGACGGCGAGGCCGTCGACCTCCCGGGCTTCGGCGACTCGCCCCCGCCGGACGACGGCGACTACTCGGTCACCGGACACGCCCGCGCCGTCATCCGGTACCTCGACGCGCAGGGCCGCGGGCCCGTCCACCTCTTCGGGAACTCGCTGGGCGGCGCCGTCACCACGCGCGTGGCGGCCGTCCGCCCCGACCTCGTCCGCACGCTGACGCTCGTGTCGCCCGCGCTGCCTGAGATCCGCGTCCAGCGCACCGCCGTGCCGACCGGCCTGCTCGCCGTGCCCGGCGTCGCCTCCCTCTTCACCCGTCTGACGAAGGACTGGACGGCGGAGCAGCGGGTCCGCGGCGTGATGGCGCTCTGCTACGGAGACCCGAACCGGGTCTCGCCCGAGGGGTTCCGCGCCGCCGTCGAGGAGATGGAGCGGCGCCTCAAGCTCCCCTACTTCTGGGACGCGATGGCCCGCTCCGCGCGCGGGGTGGTGAACGCGTACACGCTCGGCGGTCAGCACGGACTGTGGCGCCAGGCCGAGCGCGTCCTCGCGCCGACCCTGCTCGTCTACGGCGGCCGAGACCTGCTGGTGTCGTACCGGATGGCGGCGCGCGCCGCCAGAACGTTCCGCGACGCGCGGCTGCTGACCCTGCCGGACGCGGGGCACGTCGCGATGATGGAATATCCGGAGACGGTCGCCACCGCGTTCCGGGAACTCCTGTCGGACACGGAGACGTTGAACGGGGCGGCGGGTGATGTGAGAGCGTCACGTGGTGCGCCGAGACATGAAGACCAGTCAGCGTGTGACCAGACGCCGACGCATGACGAGAAATTGCACAGTACGAATCCGGGGAGCTGAGGCGGCCTGTGGGACGGCATAGCCGCCGAGGACCGGCAGAGAGCGGCGAGCGGGCCGGTGAACCGGCCGAGCCCATGGCGCGGGCCGCCGCGCCCAGGCTGGGCCCCGGTTCCGGCCGCAGGCGCCGCGCGGCCGCCGAGCTGCCGCAGGCCGCGCCCTCCCCGCAGTCGCAGGCTCACCAGCCCTCGTCCTACCCCTCGTCCTATCCGTCGGCCTATCCCTCGACCTTCCAGCCGACCTCCGCGTCGCCCTACGAGTCGGCTTTCGAGTCGTCGCAGGGTACGCACCGGCCGGCCCGTCCTGCCGCGCCGTACGTCCGGGGCGGTCACCCCGAGCAGCATGAGCCGGGCGGCGGTTGGGGCGGCCCGCCCGCTCCGCCCGCTCCGCCCTCTCCGGCCGCGCCGACGGCCCGGGGCAGTGGCCGCGCCGCCGTCCCGCCCGTGGTCCCTCCGGTGGCTCCGCCCGGCGGCCCTCAGGGTCCCGGCACCGGACCGCTGCCGAGCCCGCGCCAGGAGTACGTCGACGCGTTCGACGGCGTCGGCGCGCCCGCGGGCCATGCCGCGGCGCCGTCCGGCCGCACGCTCCTCGGCACGCCCGAGGCGCCGGACCCGTACCGGTCCGACCCGTACGCATCCGGTCCGCACGCCTCGGACGCGTACCCGGCCGATCCGTACGCCTCCGTCTCCGACTGGGACGACTACCCGCCGCTGCCCTCGGACGAGCTGCCGCAGGAGCCGGCCCGGGGCCGGAGCCGCAAGGGGATGACGTTCACGGGGATCGCCGCGGCGGCCGTCACGACCGTGCTCGCCATCGTTGTCGCGGGCCAGGTCGCCGACCGGGACAGCGGCTCCGGGAGCGACACGAGGGCAGGGGCCGCCGAGGGCTCCCGCACCCAGGGCGGTTCCGCCTCCCGCTCCGACGACCGGGCGACGCCCACCGCCCCGGCCCGCGTCGTCCCGCTCACGTACGAGCAGAAGATGGCGAAGAAGTACCCGCTCGCCGCGGACCTGAAGGGCTCCGGCGCGTTCGAGTCGATCCCCGACGGGGCCGCGGCGCCCGGCAAGGGGGAGAAGTTCCGCTACCGCGTCGACGTCGAGAAGGGCCTCGGCCTCGACGCCAAGCTGTTCGCCGACGCCGTGCAGAAGACCCTGAACGACAAGCGGAGCTGGGCCCACGGCGGCGAGCGCACCTTCGAGCGCGTCGGGAAGGGTGAGGAGGCGCAGTTCGTCATCACGCTCGCCAGCCCCGGGACCACCGCGGACTGGTGCGCGAAGTCGGGCCTCGACACGACGGAGGACAACGTGTCGTGCGACTCGGCCGCCACCGAGCGCGTGATGATCAACGCGTACCGCTGGGCGCAGGGCGCGAAGCCGTACGACGACGCCCTGCACGACAAGGCGATCTTCCCGTACCGCCAGATGCTCATCAATCACGAGGTCGGTCACCGGCTCGGCTTCAATCACGTGACGTGCACGCAGAACGGCGCGCCGGCTCCGGTGATGCAGCAGCAGACCAAGTTCCTGAAGGCCGATGGCATCACCTGCCGGCCCAACCCCTGGGTGTTTCCCAAGGGTTGACACTCCGTAGCTTTCTGTAGCGCTTTGATCTCTTAGCGCGACAGAACGTCACGCGCGCGGGAAAGTTACGGCCGTTCACCCCTTTTGGTGGCGCGATGGACAACCGTCCATCGCGCCACCGGCATGTCCGCATACGTTCGTCCCGCTGCGAGCCGCCGGGCCAACGGCGGCTCACCGAGAGGGAGATCGGGGGTGTGCGCGTGCGCATCGGACTGCTGACCGAGGGTGGCTATCCGTATGTGAGCGGTGAGGCCAGACTCTGGTGCGACCGGCTTGTGCGCGGGCTCGAGCAGCACGAGTTCGACATCTACGCGCTCAGTCGCAGCCAGGCCCAGGAGGATGCGGGCTGGATCGAACTCCCTCCGCAGGTCAGCCGGGTGCGGACCGCGCCGCTGTGGACCGGCGCCGATGACGGCGCCCTCGGTCCCGCCATCGGCCGGCGGGCGCGTCGCCGCTTCGCCACGCTCTACGGAGAGCTCGTGACGGCGATCGTGCGCTCCGGCGGCGCCGGTGTCTCCTCCGATCTTCTCGGGGGCTCCGGCGGTTCCAGTGGCTCCAGTCGTTCCGGTGGTTCCGGTGGCCTTGACGGTTCCGGTGGTTCTGAGGGGTCTGGCGGCTCTGATGTCGAGGCGGACCGTTTCGCCTCCGCGCTCTACGGGCTTGCCGAGCTGGCCCGGGACCACGGCGTACTGGGTCCCGCGCTGCGCTCCGAGGCCGCTGTGCGCATCCTGGAGCGCGCCTGTCGTGCGCCCGGAGCGCAGCGCGCCGTCCGCACCGCCCGCGTCCCCGACCTGCTCGCCTTCACCGGACACCTGGAGCGCGCGCTGCGGCCGCTCTCCCTCGACTGGTACGACGACGCCTCCGCCGCCGGCTCGGCCGGGGGCGGCGGGCTCGGTGCCGTCGACCTCTGCCACGCCACCTCGGGCGGCTCCGCCGCGCTGCCGGGCCTCGTCGCCAAGCGCTTCTTCGGCGTCCCGCTGCTCGTCACCGAGTACGGGGTCCAGCTCCGGGCCCGCTACATCGCCGCCGGAGACGCCGAACTCAGCGCACCCGTACGCGCGTTGCTCGCCGCCTTCCACGGCCGGCTCGCCGCCGAGGTCTACCGCGAGGCCGCGCTCATCACGCCCGGCAACACCCACGCGCGACGCTGGCAGGAGCGCTGCGGCGCCGACCGCGCCAAGCTCCGCACCGTCCACCCCGGCATGGAGGCCTCGCGCTTCGCCGAGGTGGGCGAGCGGGAGGATCCGGGCGAGCCCGACACACTCGTCTGGGTCGGCCGCATCGAACCGTCCAAGGACCTCATCTCCCTCCTGCACGCCTTCGCCGAGATCCGCAAGGAGGAGCCGAAGGCGCGGCTGCGGATCGTGGGGGCGGTGCCGGTGGGGGTGGGGGCTGGAGCTGGAGCTGGGGGTCCGGCCGGTGGTGGGTTCTTGGCCGGGGGTGTGGCCGGCGCCGGTGGTGCGGGGGGTGTGGGTGGCTTGGGTGGCCTGGGTGGCTTTGGCGGCCTGGGGGGTGCGACTGGTGCGGGTGGTTTCGGCGGCGCGGGTGGCGTAAGTGGCGTGAGTGGCTTGGGTGTTGGCGTCGGTGGTGTGCGTGGGGCTGGTGGTGGCGGGGGTGCGGGGCGGGCCGAGGTGGGGTTCGCGGGTGCGGCGGAGATGGGGGCCGAGACCTATCTCGGGCACTGCAGGGCCCTCGCCGCGCAGCTCTTCCCCGACGAGGCCGAAGGGCTGCACGCCGTCGGCGAGAACCCCGTCTCCTTCGAGGAACTCGGCAGCCCCGAGGCCCCTGACCTCGCCGACGCCTACGGCGCGGGCAGTGTCGTCGTCCTGTCCAGCGTCGTCGAGGGCTTCCCGATCAGCCTGGTCGAGGCCATGTTCTGCGGGCGCGCCACCGTTTCCACCGACGTGGGCGCCGTCGTCGAGGTCATCGGTGGCACGGGGCTCGTCGTGCCACCGCGCAATCCCCGGGCGCTCGCCGAGGCCTGCGTCGCGCTGCTCCGCGACCCCGAGCGCCGCGAACGGCTCGGCGCCGCGGCCCGTGCCCGCGCCCTGGAACTCTTCACCGTCGAACAGAACGTCGCGGCATTTCGCGGCATTTACCTGGAGATCGTGTCGCGCTGCCCCGTCCGCCGGGAGGCCCTGGACGACTCGGGCGAGCCCCTGCCCTTCGCCCACCCGCTGGAGGCCCACGTGCCCGGCCGGTGGACGGCCCCGGCCGCGCGCGCTGTCGGAGAGCCCTGGCTCGCGGAGCGTCCCGAAGCGACGGACGCGCCTGGCTGGGTCGAACCGGGCCCGGGCGCCCTGGCCGTGGGCGGAGAGCACGAGCAGTACGAACAGTTGGCCGGGGCCACCCCTGGCTGCGGGAAGGGTGAGGCATGAGCGGGCGTGAGGGCGTGGCCCCCACGGGCGGCGTCGGAACCGATGTGCCCGAGGCTCCGGTCGGGCCCGTCGCCTGGACGCCGGACGGGGAGCCGGAATCGGGCTCCGGCACTGGGGCGGATCGTTTGCCCAACCCGTCCGCCGATGCGGCGCCGGACACCGCGGAGGCGACCGCCTCCGTTCCGGACACCTCCGAAGCGGCCGCCCCTGTGCCGGACACTTCCGAGTCGAGTGCCCCCGGACCGAACGACTCCGCGTCGGGGGCCTTCGCGTCGAGGGTCTCCGAGCCGAGCGACTCCGAGCCGGGGGTCTCCGAGCGGAGCGGCCCTGAGTCGGGGGTCTCCGAGCGGAGCGACTCCGCGTCGGGGGTCTCCGAGCCGAGCACCCCCGCGGCAAGCACCTCCGCGCAGACCGCCCCCGAGCCCGACGCCTCCCCGAAAGGAGCCCGAGCCACGACGGTCGGTGCCCAGGAGGAGGCCCAGGACGCCGCGCGCATCTCCGGGGTCTCCGCGGCCCGCACCGCCGAGCGGCCCGTCGAGCGTGCGTACAACACCCCCGAGCCCGACGGCGCCGGGACTTCCGCGACTCGGACCGCCGAGCGGGCCGTGGAGCGTGCGCACACTGCCCCCGAGTCCGACGTCTCCGGGACTTCCGCGACCCGTACCGCCGAGCGGCCCGTCGAGCGTGCGCCCAAGGCCCCCGAGCCCGGGGCCTCCATGACCCGCACAGCCGAGCGGCCCGTCGAGAGATCCGCCGAGCGAACCACCTCCAACTCCCGCGCCCCGCAACGCCGTTCCGGAGCCGACCCCGTCAAAGTGCTGATGCACCGGCACCGCGACCTGTGTGAGCGTGCCGTCGACCCGCTGGAGATCGCCGCCGGCCTGGAGGCCCGCGGGGTCACCGACCGGACCGCCGCCCGCTACCGCCACAAGGACGTGTTCTCCCTGGCAGAGGAGATGTACGCCCGCGTCCCCCGCACCGGCGACCCCGTCGAACCGCACCCCACGGCCCCGCCCGGCCGCACCGGCCCGCGCGGCACCTGGGCCGTACTCGCCCTGCTGCCCGGTGTCGTGGGCGCGCTGACCCTGTTCGCGGTGGAGAACACGAGCGGCGTCTCCCGGCTCACCCTGGGCTGCGCCGGGGTCCTGGTCGTCGGCGCGGCGCTGCGGGCGGCACTGCGCCGCGGCCCGCTCCGCGCCGGGGAGGGACCGCCCGCCCCGTCGACCGGCCTGTGGGTCTGGTGGCTGCTCACCTACGCCACACTCGGCGACGGCCTCCTCTCCGAGGCCCTCGCCGGCGGCCCCGACGAAGCCTGGTCCCCGGCGACCGCGCCCCTGCTCGCCCTCGCGGTGAGCGTCGCGCCCGGAACCTGGTGCGCCTACCTGTTCATGGCCGGCGCCCGTCGGCGGCTCGCCACCAGCCGGGGGCTCGCCGAATTCGCCGCCTCCGCCCGTCCGTTGCTCCTCGGCTGTGTCCTCCTGTTCGCTGTGATCCTGGCGGCACTCCTCGCCGGTGCCGGCGCCGTGCTCGACCAGGACATCGACTACGCGGGCACGACTTCCCTCGGCGTCCTGCTCCTCCTTTCCCGACTGCTCGCCGCGCACGGCCGTACGCACGCACCCGCCGTCGTGCTCGGCGCCGCCGCGGCCATCGAGGCTCTGGCCGTCTCCATGGTCTTCGCGGCCCGGCTGCCCGGCTGCGAGTTCGCCGGCGCGCCCGTGGAGACGCTCGTCGACACGGCCGGCACCGGCGTCGTGCCGGCCATCGCCTGCACCGTCGCCGCCCTCGCGCTCCTCGCCCACGCGGGCCGCACCCTGACCCAGGCCTCCGCCCACGCCGGCCCCGACGCCACGGCGGGCGCCGCCCCATGACCACGGACCGGCCCTGCCGAGCACGCGACCTCCTCGCACCTCCCGCTCACCGCATGACCGGAACCTCCCTCCGCCCGCGGGGCCGACACCGCGGGCCCACCCGACGAACCACGGCAACACCCATAAGGAGAACGCCAGATGACCACCCCTCCTCCCGGAGGCACCGGATACGCCGGATACTCCGGACCTCACGGTCGGCGCGCACCCCACCAGCCGAGCGCCCGGCGCGCGGCGTGCGGAGCGCACGACGGAGCACGGACTCCGGGAGGCGACCGATGAGGGTTCTGCTGATCGGGGCCAACGGGTACCTGGGGCGCTTCGTCGCCGACCGTCTCCTGGCCGACCCCGCCGTGCAGCTCACCGCGCTCGGCCGGGGCGACGACGCCGACGTCCGCTTCGACCTCGCCACCGGCAGCCCCGGCGCGCTCACCCGCTTCCTGGACGCCGTCCACCCCGGGGTCGTCATCAACTGCGCGGGCGCCACCCGCGGCGGAGCCCGCGAACTGACCCGGCACAACACCGTCGCCGTCGCCACCGTCTGCGAAGCCCTGCGCCGCAGCGGCTGCGGAGCCCGCCTCGTACAGATCGGCTGCGGCGCCGAGTACGGGCCCTCGCAGCCAGGCTCGTCCACCGCCGAGGACGCGGTGCCCCGGCCCGGCGGCCCGTACGGCGTCAGCAAGCTCGCCGCGACCGAACTCGTCCTGGGCTCCGGCCTCGACGCCGTCGTCCTGCGCGTCTTCTCCCCGGCCGGCCCGGGCACCCCCGCCGGGTCCCCGCTGGGCCGGCTCGCGGAGGCCATGCGCCGCGCGATGCAGGCCGGCGACGGGGAGCTGAAGCTCGGCGGCCTCGGCGCCCAGCGCGACTTCATCGACGTCCGCGACGTGGCCCGCGCCGTGCACGCCGCCTCGCTGTCCGCCGCACAAGGCGTGATCAACATCGGCTCGGGCCGCGCCGTGCGCCTGCGGGACGCCGCCGCCGTGCTCGCCCGCGTCGCCGGTTTCGGCGGCGCGCTGCACGAGCTCGACGGCCCGCCGTCCGCACTGCGGCCGGCCGTCGGCCACCCGCGCGGCGAGTCCGAGCACGGGATGCACAGCCCGCCCGCCGCGTACCCGTACCCCGACGGCTGCGGCAGCTGGCAGCAGGCCGACGTGCGCACGGCGCGCGACCGGCTCGGCTGGCGTCCCCGCATCAACCTCGAAGAATCCCTCGCCGACATCTGGATGGAGGCGGCATGCCGTATCTGACTCCGACCGCGACCGGCCTGTCGAGCACCGATGTACGTCTCGGCTTCGGTATCCCCGGGTTCGCCCACCCGCTGGTCGCCCCCGCCGAGTGGGCCGAACTGACCCGGCCCTCGACCCCGCTGCACTGGGTCGTCCTCAACGTGGCGCACGGTCCCGGGACCCGCCCCGACCCGCACTGCCTGGAAGCGGTGGGCCGGCTGCGGAACGCGGGCGTACGTGTTCTCGGTCACCTCGATCTGACCTACGGAGCCCGTTCCTTCGGCGAACTGGTCTCCGACGCCCACCGCTACCTCGACTGGTACCGGGTGGACGGCTTCCATCTGGACCGCTGTCCCACGGAGCGGGCAGCGCTGCCCGAGGTCCGGCGGACCGTCACGACCCTGCGCGCCCTGATCGACGACGCGTACATCGTGCTCGGCCACGGCACCCACCCCTATCCCGGATACGCCGAGAACGCCGACCAGCTGGTCACCTTCTCCGGTGCCTGGAGCGACTACCGCTGGTCGCAGGTGGCGGAATGGACGGCGGAGTACCCGCCGGAGCGCTTCTGCCACTTCGTGCACGGTATGCCGCGCGGTCATCTCGACGAGGCGCTGCGCATCGCGCGCTGGCAGGGCGCGGGCACCATCTACTTCACCGACCGCACGGAACGGGGCGGCGCGAGCACGGCCTGGGAGTCGATGCCCGGGTACTGGGACGAAATTGTCTCGCGGATCGGACCGGGTGTCTCGGAATGAAGGAGGGCGTGGCAGTGTTACTGACGGAACAACCGTACGTAGATACCGACCAACGGAGTCCCCGTGTCGCTGCCACCCCTGGTCGAGCCAGCTGCTGAGCTCACCGTAGACGAGGTCCGCAGGTACTCCCGCCACCTGATCATCCCGGATGTCGGGATGGACGGGCAGAAGCGGCTCAAGAACGCCAAGGTGCTCGCCGTGGGCGCCGGCGGCCTCGGATCGCCGGCCCTGATGTACCTGGCCGCGGCCGGCGTGGGCACGCTCGGCATCGTCGAGTTCGACGAGGTCGACGAGTCGAACCTGCAGCGCCAGATCATCCACAGCCAGGCCGACATCGGCCGGTCCAAGGCGGAGTCCGCGAAGGACTCGGTCCTCGGCATCAACCCGTACGTGAACGTGGTCCTGCACGAAGAGCGGCTCGAGGCCGACAACGTGATGGACATCTTCAGCCAGTACGACCTGATCGTCGACGGCACGGACAACTTCGCGACGCGCTACCTCGTCAACGACGCGTGTGTGCTGCTCAACAAGCCCTACGTGTGGGGTTCCATCTACCGCTTCGACGGCCAGGCCTCGGTCTTCTGGTCCGAGCACGGGCCGTGCTACCGCTGCCTGTACCCGGAGCCCCCGCCGCCGGGCATGGTCCCCTCCTGCGCCGAGGGCGGCGTCCTGGGTGTGCTCTGCGCGTCCATCGGATCCATCCAGGTCAACGAGGCCATCAAGCTTCTCGCCGGCATCGGTGAGCCGCTCGTCGGCCGCCTGATGATCTACGACGCCCTGGAGATGCAGTACCGCCAGGTCAAGGTCCGCAAGGACCCCAACTGCGCGGTCTGCGGCGAGAACCCGACCGTCACCGAGCTCATCGACTACGAGGCCTTCTGCGGCGTCGTGTCCGAGGAGGCCCAGGAGGCGGCCGCCGGCGCCACGATCACTCCCAAGCAGCTCAAGGAGTGGATCGACGACGACGAGAACATCGAGATCATCGACGTCCGCGAGCCGAACGAGTACGAGATCGTCTCGATCCCGGGCGCCAAGCTGATCCCCAAGAACGAGTTCCTCATGGGCACTGCCCTGGAGAGCCTCCCGCAGGACAAGAAGATCGTCTTGCATTGCAAGACGGGTGTCCGCAGTGCGGAAGTTCTCGCCGTGCTGAAGTCCGCGGGCTTCGCGGACGCCGTGCACGTGGGTGGCGGCGTGATCGGCTGGGTCAACCAGATCGAGCCGGAGAAGCCGATCTACTGACCGGTCCATCGGCCGTTCCGTCAGTCGTTTCGTCTGCCGGTCCATCGGCTGGTTCACCGATCGGGACACTGATCGACACGGACGGGCCTCGCGCATCGAGCGCGGGGCCCGTTTCGCATGTCCGTATTCGACACCCCCGTCGCCGCACCGCCACCGCCATCGCCCCGGCCATCGTCTCCGCACGCATGTGCCGTCTCCCCTCGCCCCGTCCTGACCTGCGCCGGCCGCTCTCGATCGCGAACCGACGACGTCAGATTAGGAGTCCCGCCCGACCTCCGCTCCGGCCTGTGGATAACTCCATGATCACGAGCAGACCGTTCCCTCTTTCGGGACCGTCCCCTCGAGCAGATACCGGTTCACGGCCTCGGACACGCACTTGTTCCCGCTGTCGTACGCTCCGTGCCCCTGCCCCTTGTACGTCAGCTCGACCCCGACGCCCGAGCCCAGCGCCTGCGCCATCTTGCGGGCCCCCTCGTACGGCGTGGCCGGGTCGCCGGTGTTGCCCACGACGAGGATCGGGGCGGAGCCGGTGGCGCTCACGTCGGGGTGGTCGGCCGCTCCGCCGACCGCCCAGTCGGTGCAGCCGAGCATGCCCCAGGCGAGGTAGTCGCCGAACAGCGGGGACGCGGCGCGGAACTCGGGCAGTTTCTCCTCGACGTCCTGCGGCGTGTACCGGGGTTTGTCGTCGGCGCAGTTGATCGCGACGTTCGCGGCCTGGATGTTGCTGTACTGCCCGTCCTCGTTGCGCCCGTTCATCGAGTCGGACAGCATCATCAGCACCTTGCCGTCACCGTCGTACGCCTGCTGCAGGCCCTCCGTGAGGTACTCCCAGAAGTCCTTCGAGTAGAGGGACTGGGCGATCCCGTTCGTGGCCGCGGTCTGCGTCAGGTCGCGCGGGAAGATCCCGGGGATCGGCTTCTCGTCGAGGTCCCGCAGCAGCTTCGCGATCTTGTCCTTGACGTCCTGGGGCGTGTCGCCGACCGGGCAGTCCTCGACCTGGGACGTGCAGTCCTTCGCGTAGTTGTCGAGAGCGAGCTGGAAGCCCTTGGCCTGGCCGAGCGAGCCCTGCTCCGGGTCCTCGGTGGGGTCGACGACGCCGTCGAACACGGCCCGGCCCACCTTCTTCGGGAACAAGTGCGCGTAGACGCCGCCCAGTTCGGTGCCGTAGGAGATGCCGAAGTAGTGCAGCTTGTCGTCGCCCAGGACCTGGCGCATGAGGTCCATGTCGCGGGCCGCGTCGGTGGTGCGGACATGGGGGAGGACCTTGCCGGAGTGCTTCTCGCAGTTGCCGTTGAACGCCGAGACATTGTCGACGAGCTTCTGGCGCTCCGCCTCGTCGTCGGGTGTGGAGTCCTGCTGGAAGTACTTGTCGAGCTGCTCGGCGTCCTCGCACTCGACGCCGGCACTGCGTCCCACCCCGCGCGGGTCGAAACTGACCAGGTCGTAGCGGGTGCGCAGCTTCGCGTAGTCGGTGCCGAAGGCGGGCAGCGTGGTGACGCCCGAGCCGCCGGGGCCGCCGAAGTTGAAGATCAGCGAGCCGATGCGCTTGTCCTCGGCGCCGCTCGCCTCGGCGCGGATCAGCGCGATGTCGATCGTGTCGCCCTTGGGGTCGTCCCAGTCGAGCGGCGCCTTCATCGTGGCGCACTGCCACTCGGTTCCGCCGGGCAGCGGGGACGGCGGCTCGCCGCCCCCCTCGGACTCCGAAGGGGCGGGGCAGTCCTTCCAGCTCAACGTCTGGGACGGGAGATCCACGTCGTCCTTGGAGTCGCCGCCGCACGCCGCGAGCGACGTGGACAGCAGCGCGGCGGAGACGGCCAGGGCAGCGGCGCGGGGGCGGGACGGAATGGGCATGCGTCCATCCTGCGGCGGCCGGGTGCCGGGCGCTCGGGCTGCGGTCTGTGCGGGTGAGGAACCGCGGCCCGGGACCCGTTCCTCCTACAAGGCGCCCTTGCGGGTGAGGTGGTTGAAGAACAGCCAGCCGGGCAGCACCGGCAGCCAAAGGGTCAGGAGCCGGTACAGGAGCACCGCGGGGGCCGCGACCTCCTTGGGCAGACCGACCGCGATCAGACCGACGGTCAGCGTCGCCTCGACGGCACCCACGCCTCCCGGTGTCGGGGCGGCCGAACCGAGCGCGTTGCCCGCGAGGAACACGACCGCGACGCTCGCCAGGCTCAGGCTCGTCGTCTCGTCCCCGAAGGCGCGGATCGACGCGTCGAGGCACATCACGAAGCAGGCGGTCAGCAGCAGCATTCCGCCGATGCCCGTGAGCAGCTTGCGGGGCCGCTGCAGGACGTCGAGCATGCGCGGCACCACACCGGCGAAGAGCGAGCGCACGCGCGTGACGACGAACTTGCGCAGGAACGGGATCGACGTCACCACAAGGACGAGCACGGCGACCGTCAGCAGACCCGCGATGACCGTCCGGGACGGCGACAGGGAAGGCGTCTTCTCCGTACCGGTCAGATAGCCGAAGGTCAGCAGCAGCATGATGTGGCTGCCCATACCGAACAGCTGGGAGGCGCCCACACTGGCGACCGCGAGTCCGGGGCGGACCCCCGAGCGCTGCAGGAAGCGCGTGTTGAGCGCGACGCCGCCGACCGCGGCCGGGGCCACGATCTTCACGAAGGAGCCGGCCACCTGGGCGGCGACGGTCCGCATGAAGGGGACGCGTTCCGGCACGAAGCCCAGAAGGCTCATCGCGGCCGCCACGTAGCTGAGCGCGGAGAACACCACGGCGAGCCCGACCCAGCCCCACTCCGCCTCGCCGACGATCGACGCGAAGTCGATGTGGGTGAGCTGGGAGAGCAGGAAGTACGCGCCGATCGCGCCGGCGATGAAGCTGATCAGGGTGCGCGGCTTGATGCGCTCCAGGCGGGCCGGTTCGACGGGCGCCTGGGGGCGGATCCGCAGCACCTGGTGGCGGATCTGGGTGAGCAGATCCTCCTCGCGGGCCTCGTCGAGCGCCTCGTCGATCGCCCGCTTCTGGGCCTGCCGCTCGGCCTTCTCGTTCTTCTTCTCGTTCTTTTTCTCGGCCCGTACGGACTGCTGCGCCTCGCCGTTCTCGGCCGCGGCGGCCTGCCGGGCCTCCCTGGCGCGGTCGGCGGCCTCCAGGACGGCCTCGCGCTCGCGCTGGGCCCGTTCCCGCCCGAGGCGGCGCAGCGTCGCCCTGGTGGAGCGGGTGAGCGCGATCGGCTGCAGCAGCGGCAGACAGTCCGCCACCGTGTCGGGGCCGAGGATGCCGACCGCGGACGCGACGGCCCGCTCGGCGCCCACGCGCAGTCCGAGCGTCGTGACCATCTGCGCGACGTCCATGCGCAGCACCAGATCGCTCGCCGCGATCTCGCCGCCGCGCAGGTCGGTGAGGATCACCGTGCCGGAACGATCCACCAGAATCGCGTCGCCCGCGAGCCTGCGGTGCGCGATCCGCCGGGACTGCAGCGCCTGCACCTGGTGCCAGGTCTCGCGCAGCAGCTCGTCCGTGATCTCCTCGTCCGGCATCGCGTCCAGGGATCGGCCGCCGATGTGCTCGTAGACGAGCATCACGGCGTCGGGGCCCAGCTCGGACGTCGCGATCAGCTTCGGGGCGTTCGCCCCGGCCGAGATAGCCGCGTAGGCGAGCAGCGCCTCCTGCTCCAGCGCCTGGCGCAGCGACTGGAGGCTGCGGCGCTGGGTGATGCCGCGCAGCGTCAGCCGGCGCCACACCCGGTAGAAGAAACCCTGGGCCTGCTGCTCCCGGTCCACCACGGTGACGTCCAGCGGCGGACCGTCCTCCAGGGTGACGAAATAGCGCCGTCCGCGATCGCCGTTCTCCGTGGCCCCCTCGTGCGCCTCCTCGCGGGACGCGCTCACGGGGTGGAAGCCGACGTGCCGCAGGCCGGCCAGCAGCGTCTGCCCCGTAGGGCGCACATTGGGCGAGCCGACCGCGTACAGCGTTCCGTAGGCGACGGTCCAGCCGATGAGGATCGTCAGGATGATCGAGAACGGTGTGGTGTAGCCGGTGACGAGCATCGCGAAGGCGTCGAGCAGCAGCACCACCCACAGGACGACACGCCATCGTGGTCGCCGGGACATGCCGACGGCCGTCATATAGGCGATGACGGGCGCCAGATAGCCGTGCACCGGGTCCGTGAGCGCATGGATGTCGCCCGGCGACACCTTGGTGAGCGCGTCCTGGATGGACTCGGGCGCCGCCTTGGCGACCCACAGGTCGGTGGCCAGCGTGACGCCGTGGGCGAGCACGGCGGCCAGCACGCCGTCCGCGATGCGCAGCCCGTCCCGCTTGATGAGCCGCTCGATCGCGAACGCGACCGGCACGAGCAGGATCGCGATGCTCGACGCGAGCCCCGCGAACTTGGTCAGCAGGTCGGGGGCCTGCCCCGTGCCCTTGTTGATGTCCTGGGCGAAGCCCGTCGTCGTGGCGTGGGCGAACGCCGCGATGCCGAGCAGGACGACGATCGCGAGCAGCCCCACCAGGAGCCGCATGAGGTCCGAAGGGCGGTGCACGCGCGCGGGGAGCAGCGGTTCGTCGCCGTCCACCTGGTCGGCTCCGGGATCGTGGAGCGGCTCTTCGTGCTTGTCGTCCGCGGCCTGCCCGGCCGGGTCCTCAGGGCGCGCCGGTGTCACAGAGGAGCCCTCCGCCTTCTCGGGGTGCACGCTCTGCTCCGTCGTCTCTTCTTGATCTCGTATCACCAGTCACCGCCCGCACGATGGTGGCATGCCCCGTCGTCGTCGGGGGGTATCAGGGTGCTTTCGACAACTACGGAGTCGTCGGCAAGCGCCTTCTCGTACGACTCTCCAGGCGGCCTCGTACGTCCCTCCATGTTGTCGGTGCCGTGCGGCAGGATGGGCCGGATGAGCGAGGAGAGCGATGCGGCAGGTGAGCTTCCCGAGTACGCCGAGCGCGTCCTCGAGGTCGCCGAGCTGATCCCGCCCGGGCGGGTGATGACCTACGGGGACGTCGCCGAATGGCTGGAGGAGGGCGGGCCGCGCCAGGTGGGGCGCGTGATGTCCCTCTACGGGGGTGCCGTCCCCTGGTGGCGTGTCGTGCGCTCCGACGGGCATCTGCTCCCGGGCCACGAACTGCGCGCGCTGGGTCACTACAGGGACGAGGGCACACCCCTGCGGGAGGCCTCCAGAGCCGCCGAAGGGCACCTGCCGCGCCTCGACATGAAGCGCGCGCGGTGGGACGGCGAGACCCGTGCGGAAGCTCACAGGTGACAGCTTCGGCCGACCCGCGCGCGGGCGAGCCGGCGGTGGCCCGTACGGGGGAAAAGGGGCGTCCGGGGCACTTCGCGGCGTCGGCGCCCGTTCGTGAGACGCGACACACGGCCGGCGCGGCCGGTCGTGGGAGACGGCACGGGTCCGCCCGTGAGACGCGGCACACCTGCTCCGGAAACGACACGGGAGGCGCGCCGGAAGTCCGGCTTCCGCCACACTCGACGGCGTAGCGTCGACGGCACCGTCGATGGCAGTCACCTCCTTCACCCCCCGGCCGCCGCCCTGCGCGCACGGCCCTTCGACCACCTGCACACCCACCAGGACCAGCGATCCACGTGAGTTCCTCCTCGTCCCCCCGGCACCTGTCGCACCACCAGGTTCGACAGGGGATGCCCGGCGCGTACCGGCTGGTGCGCACGCCGCGGGCCCCGGTGGACCCCCCTCGTCTGGACGCACGCCAGCGTGCGGTGGTTGACCATGCCCACGGCCCGCTTCTCGTCCTCGCCGGGCCGGGCACGGGCAAGACGACGACCCTCGTGGAGGCCGTCTCCGCCCGCATCGAGCAGGGCACCGCGCCGGGACGCATCCTCGTCCTCACGTTCAGCCGGAAGGCCGCCGTGGAGCTGCGCGACCGCATGGCGCTGCGCATCGGCGCCGCCCGCGCACCGCAGGCGACGACGTTCCACTCCTTCTGTTACGCGCTGATCCGCGCCCACCAGGACACGGACCTCTTCGCCGAGCCGCTGCGTCTCCTGTCCGGCCCCGAGCAGGACGTCACCGTACGAGAGCTCCTCGCGGGCCAGATCGACCTGGAGCGGGCCGGGCTCGCCCATGTGCGCTGGCCCGACGAACTGCGCGCCTGCCTCACCACGCGCGGGTTCGCCGACGAGGTCCGCGCGGTCCTGGCCCGCAGCCGCGAGCTCGGCCTCGGACCGGCCGCCCTGGACGCCTTCGCACACCGCATCGGCCGTCCTGACTGGCGCGCGGCCGCCACCTTCCTCGCCGAGTACCTGGACGTCCTCGACATGCAGGGCGTGCTCGACTACGCCGAACTGGTCCACCGCGCCGTGCTCCTCGCCCGCCGCCAGGACGTCGCCGCGCAGCTGGCCGCCCAGTACGACGCCGTGTTCGTCGACGAGTACCAGGACACCGACCCCGCCCAGGTGCGGCTGCTGCACGCGCTCGCGGGGCAGGGACGCACCCTGGTCGCGTTCGGCGACCCGGACCAGTCGATCTACGCGTTCCGCGGCGCCGACGTGAACGGCATCCTCGACTTCCCGCACGCCTTCCCCCGAGCCGACGGCACGCCCGCGCGCGTGGAAGTGCTCACCACGTCACGGCGTTCGGGCGCGCGTCTCCTGGGGGCGACGCGGCGCCTCACCCAGCGGATGCCGCTGACCCGGCTGCCCGCCGACAAGGTCCGCGCCCACCGCGAACTGACGCCGGTCCGCGACGGCGGCACGACCGAGGTCTACACGTACCCGACCTCCGGCACCGAGCTCGACAACATCGCCGACATCCTGCGCCGCGCACACCTGGAGGACGGCGTCGCCTGGAGCGACATGGCCGTTCTGGTGCGCGCGGGCGCCCGCAGCATCCCGGCGATCCGGCGCGCCCTGACTGCGGCCGGCGTCCCCCTCGACATCGACGGCGACGACCTGCCGCTGCGCCACGAACCGGCCGTCATGCCGCTCCTGACGGCCCTCAAGGCGGTCGCGCGGGGGCCGGTGGACGAGGAGGCGGACGGCGGCGGCCCTGTGGACGGCGCGCTGACAGAGGACGCCGGCACGGATGGCGCCCCTGTGGACGGTGACCTGACCGACGGCGCTCGCGCGGACGAGGACCCGACGGGCGGCGCCCCTGTGGACGGTGACCCGACGGATGGTACTCGCGCGGACCGAGACCGGGCGGACGAAGACCAGGCCGGCGGCCTCCCCGCAGACGGTGCCGGTGACGAGCCCCCGCCCTGGCTGGACACCGAGACGGCGCTGACGCTGCTCGCGTCCCCGCTGGCCGGCATGGACGCCGCCGACCTGCGCCGCCTGGGCCGCGCCCTGCGCGAGGACGAGCGGTCCGCGGGCAATGCGGTGCCGCCGCCCTCCGACGAGCTGCTCGCCCGCGCGCTCGCCGAGCCGGAGCGGCTCGCCCTGCACGACCCGGCCTACGCGCGCGGAGCGCAGCGCCTCGGCGAGCTCCTCGCGCGCGCCCGCGCCGGGCTCGCCGCCGGCGGCACCGCCGAAGAGGCCCTCTGGGAGCTGTGGAACGGCACGCCGTGGCCGCAGCGCCTCGAACGGGCCGCCCGGCGCGGCGGCGCGGCGGGCCGCAACGCGGACCGGGACCTCGACGCCGTGTGCGCCCTGTTCGCCGTCGCCTCCCGCGCGGAGGAGCGCACCGGCGGCCGCGGCGCCCGCAACTTCCTGGAGGAGATCGAGGCCCAGGACATCGCCGCCGACACCCTCGCGGGCCGCGCCGTACGTCCCGACGCCGTGCGGCTGATGACGGCGCACCGCTCCAAGGGCCTCGAATGGCGCCTCGTCGTCGTGGCCGGCGTCCAGGAAGGCCTCTGGCCCGACCTGCGCCGCCGGGGCTCCCTCCTGGAGGCCGACCGCATCGGACGCGACGGGCTCGCCGAACCGCTCACCCCCGGCGCCCTCCTCGCCGAGGAGCGACGCCTCTTCTACGTGGCCGCCACGCGCGCGAAGGAGCGCCTCGTCGTCACCGCGGTGAAGGCGCCCGCGGACGACGGCGACCAGCCCTCCCGGTTCCTGACCGAGCTCGGCGTGGAGCCCAAGGACGTCACGGGCCGCCCCCGCCGCCCGCTGTCCGTGGTCGCGCTCGTCGCCGAGCTGCGCGCCACGACCGTCGACCCGCGGGTGTCGGACGGACTGCGCGAGGCCGCCGCCCGCCGGCTCGCCCGCCTCGCCGCCCTCAGCGACGACGACGGCCGCCCCCTCGTGCCCTCGGCCCACCCGTACCGCTGGTGGGGCCTGTACGAGCCGACCGAGAGCAAGGTCCCGCTGCGCGACCGCGACAAGCCCGTCGTGCTGTCCGGGAGCGCCCTGGACCAGCTCGCCAACACGTGCGCCCTGCAGTGGTTCCTGGGCCGCGAGGTCAAGGCCGACGCCCCCGCCACGGCCGCCCAGGGCTTCGGCAACGTCGTGCACGTCCTGGCCGACGAGGTCGCCTCCGGACGCACCCCGGCCGATCTCGCCGTCCTCATGGAGCGCCTCGACTCCGTCTGGGACGCCCTCGCGTTCGACGCGCCCTGGAAGTCGGAGCAGGAGAAGCAGAACGCGCGCGTGGCGCTCGAGCGCTTCCTCCAGTGGCACGTCACCGACCGCGGCGGCCGCACCCCGGTCGCCAGCGAGCACGACTTCGACGTGACGCTCGAAGCGGGCTCCTACGAAGTACGCATCCGCGGCTCCATGGACCGCGTGGAAGAGGACGCCGACGGGCGCGCCTACGTGGTCGACTTCAAGACGGGGAAGGCCGCGCCCAGCGCCGCCGAGGTCGCCCGCCACCCCCAGCTCGCCGTGTACCAGCTGGCCGTCCGCGAGGGCGCCGTCGACGAGGCCTTCGACGGGGTACGCCCCCGGCCGGGAGGGGCCGAACTGGTGCAGCTGCGCCAGGGCGCGGCGAAGAAGGACGGCGGCGAGACGCGCCCCAAGGTGCAGGCGCAAGAGCCGCTGGAAGGGGAGTGGGTCGGCGACCTCCTCGCCACCGCCGCCGGCAAGGTCCTCGACGAGCGCTTCGCCCCCACCACCGGACAGCACTGCACGCACTGCTCGTTCCGCGCCTCGTGCAGCGCGCGCCCCGAAGGCCGCCACGTCGTCGAGTGACGTGCGCCTCGGCCGTGCCCCGACGGCCCGGGGCTGTCAGTGGGGCCCGTTAGCCTCGATGAGGTGACCACACGCCTCACCGATCCCGAGCAGCTCAAGGAGCTGCTCGGCATCCCTTTCACCCCGGAGCAGACGGCCTGCATCACGGCGCCGCCGGCCCCGCAGGTGATCGTGGCCGGAGCCGGTTCCGGCAAGACGACGGTGATGGCCGCGCGCGTGGTCTGGCTGGTCGGCACCGGGCAGGTCGCGCCCGAGCAGGTCCTCGGCCTCACGTTCACGAACAAGGCGGCGGGCGAGCTCGCCGAGCGCGTCCGCAAGGCACTGATCAAGGCGGGCGTCACCGACCCGGACGTCATCGACCCGGACAACCCTCCGGGCGAGCCCGTGATCTCCACCTACCACGCGTTCGCCGGCCGCCTCCTGACCGACCACGGCCTGCGCATCGGGCTGGAGCCGACCACACGGCTGCTCGCCGACGCGACCCGCTTCCAGCTCGCCGCGCGCGTGCTGCGCGAGGCGCCGGGCCCGTACCCCGCCCTCACCCGCTCCTTCGCCGACCTCGTCAGCGATCTGCTCGCCCTGGACGGAGAGCTGGCCGAGCACCTCGTCACCCCCGAGCGGCTGCGCGCCCACGACCGGGAGCTCCTGCGCTCCCTGGAAGACGTCAAGCTGACCAACGGGGACCTGCGCAAGGTCCCCGAGGCCGCCGCCGCCCGCCTGGAGCTGGCCGAGCTCGTCGGCCACTACAGGGCGGCCAAGCGCGCCCGTGACGTCCTCGACTTCGGCGACCAGATCGCCCTGTCCGCGACCCTCGCCGGCACCCGCCCCGAGGTCGGCGAGATCCTCCGCGACGAGTTCCGCGTCGTGCTCCTGGACGAGTACCAGGACACCTCGGTCGCCCAGCGGCTGCTGCTCGCCGGACTGTTCGGCGGCGGCACCGGCCACGCCGTCACCGCCGTCGGCGACCCCTGCCAGGCCATCTACGGCTGGCGCGGCGCCTCTGTCGCCAACCTCGACGACTTCCCGCAGCACTTCGCGTACGCCGACGGCAGCCCGGCCACCCGCTTCGCCCTGAGCGAGAACCGCCGCAGCGGCGGCCGCCTCCTCGACCTGGCGAACGGTCTGGCCGAGCCGCTGCGCGCCATGCACGCGGGCGTGGAGGCCCTGCGCCCGGCACCCGACGCCGAGGGCGCGGGCGCCGTGCACTGCGCCCTGCTGCGCACGCACCAGGAGGAGATCGACTGGATCGCCGACTCCGTCGACCGGCTCGTGCGCGCCGACAAGGAGCCGGGCGACATCGCTGTCCTGTGCCGTACCGCGTCCGACTTCGCCGAGATCCAGGGCGCGCTCGTCGCCCGCGACATCCCCGTCGAGGTCGTCGGCCTCTCCGGCCTCCTCCACCTGCCCGAGGTCGCTGACCTCGTCGCCGTCTGCGAGGTCCTCCAGGACCCGGGGGCGAACGCGTCGCTGGTCCGCCTGCTGACCGGCCCCCGCTGGCGGATCGGCCCCCGCGACCTCGCCCTCCTGGGCCGCCGGGCCCGCCTCCTGGTCTCCCACTCGCGCGCAGGCGCCGAGGACGACCCGGACCGCCGCCTCGCCGAGGCCGTCGAGGGGGTCGACCCCTCCGAGGTGATATCGCTGGCGGACGCGCTCGACACGTTCCTGGAGACCTCCGCGGAGGCCGACGGGGACGACGACGGGCTGCCGTTCTCCGCCGACGCGCGCGTGCGCTTCGCCCGCCTCGCCGCCGAACTGCGCGACCTGCGCCGCTCACTGTCCGACCCGCTCATGGACGTCCTGCACCGCGTCCTGGCCGTCACCGGACTGGAGGTCGAACTCTCCGCGTCCCCGCACGCCCTGGCGGCCCGCCGCCGCGAGACGCTGTCGAACTTCCTGGACGTCGCCGCCTCCTTCGCCGCCGACGACGGCTCCGCGACCCTGCTCGCCTTCCTCGGCTTCCTGCGCACCGCCGCCCAGTACGAGAAGGGCCTCGACAACGCGCTGCCGGGCGGCGAGAACACGGTGAAGGTCCTCACCGCCCACAAGTCGAAGGGCCTCGAATGGGACGTGGTCGTCGTCCCCGGCCTCGTCAACGGCACCTTCCCCAGCGGCCAGGGCCGCGAGAAGTGGACCGCCCAGGGCCGCGTCCTGCCCCATGCGCTGCGCGGCGACGCCGCCACGCTGCCCGACATCGAGACGTGGGACGCCAAGGGCATGAAGGCCTTCCACGCCGACATGAAGGACCACCAGCACATCGAGGAACTGCGCCTCGGATACGTCACGTTCACCCGCCCCCGCTCGCTGCTCCTCGGCTCCGGGCACTGGTGGGGCCCCTCCCAGAAGCGCAAGCGCGGCCCCTCCGACTTCCTCCACGCCCTGTACGACCACTGCGCCGCCGGGTACGGCGAGATCGAGGCCTGGGCGGACGAGCCGGCCGACGACGAGGAGAACCCGGCCCTCCAGGAGGCGGCGAGCGAGCACGCCTGGCCGCTGCCGCTGGACGACGCGTCCCTGGCCCGCCGCCGGGCCGCGGCCGACACGGTCCTCGCCCACCTGGAGCGCGCCACGGCCTCACAGGGCGCGCACTCCGCCGGCGAGGAGGAGCCGCCCTTCGAGGACCCGGACTGGCCGCCCCCGCCCGCCGACGACGAGCTCGACGACGCCCTGCCGCCCTACGAGGACGAGGCGTTCCCGTTCGATGACGACGCCGACGACACCGACGACGCGATCGACTGGGACAGCCTGACCGCCGAACGGCCCGCGCTCCCGCACCCCACGCCCCACCCGGACCCGGCCACGCCCACGCGCGTGCCCGCCCGGCACGCCCCCGTGGTGCCGCACCCCGCCGCCGCCCCGGAGCTCGAGCTCACCCCGGAGGAGGCCCGCACGATCGCCTCCTGGGACCGCGACCTCGACGCCCTCGCCGGCGAGCTGCTGCGCGCCCGCGCCGGCGTGCGCGAGGTACCCGTGCCGCACTCCCTCACCGCATCCCAGCTGATGCGCATGGCGGCCGACCCGGACGCCTTCGCCCAGGAGCTGGCCCGCCCGATGCCGCACCCGCCCCAGCCGGCCGCGCGCCGGGGCACCCGCTTCCACGCCTGGATCGAGTCCCGCTTCGAAGCACTGCGGCTGCCCATGATCGAGCCGGAGGAGCTGCCCGGCAGCGACGCCGAGATCGCCGACGAGCGCGACCTGGAGACGCTCAAGGACGCCTTCGAGCGCACCCCGTACGCGCACCGCACGCCCTACCGGGTCGAGCTGCCCTTCCAGCTGGCCGTCGCGGGCCGCGTCGTCCGGGGCCGCATCGACGCCGTCTACAAGACGGGCGACGGCGAGACGGCCACGTACGAGATCGTCGACTGGAAGACCGGCCACCGGCAGAACGGGGACCCGCTGCAGCTCGCCGTCTACCGGCTCGCGTGGGCCGAGCAGCAGGGCGTGCCCCTGGAGGCGGTCGACGCCGCCTTCCTGTACGTGCGCAGCGGGGAGACCGTACGGCCGCGGCGGCTGCCCGGCCGGGCCGAGCTGGAGCGGCTCCTCACCCAGGAACCGCAGGCCGTCGAGGAGCCGCCCGACGAGCGCACTCGGGTGGGGGATTAGGCTCGTGGCCATGAGCAAGCCCGTTGACAGCGCCGTCAGCACAGTCCGTGCGTACATCCAGGACCACCGCGAGGCCTTCCTCGACGACCTCGCCGCCTGGCTGCGGATCCCCTCCGTGTCCGCCCAGCCCGACCACGCACCGGACGTCCGGCGCAGCGCCGACTGGCTCGCCGGGCAGCTCGCGCGGACGGGCTTCCCGACCACCGAGGTCTGGGAGACGGCCGGCGCCCCGGCCGTCTTCGCCGAGTGGCCCTCGGGCGATCCGCAGGCCCCCACGATCCTCGTCTACGGCCACCACGACGTGCAGCCCGCCGCCCGCGAGGACGGCTGGGACACCGAGCCCTTCGAGCCGGTGGTCATCGGCAACAGGCTCCACGCGCGCGGAGCGGCCGACGACAAGGGGCAGGTGTTCTTCCACACACTGGGACTGCGCGCCCACCTGCACGCCACCGGCCGCACGGCCCCCGCGGTCAACCTGAAGCTGCTGATCGAGGGCGAGGAGGAGTCGGGCTCCCCGCACTTCCGCGCGCTCGTGGAGGCGCAGCGCGAGCGCCTGGCCGCCGACGCCGTGATCGTCTCCGACACCGGCATGTGGTCCGAGGACACCCCGACCGTGTGCACCGGCATGCGCGGCCTCGCCGACTGCGAGATCGAGCTGTACGGACCCGACCAGGACATCCACTCCGGATCCTTCGGCGGAGCCGTGCCGAACCCGGCGGCGGCCGCAGCCCGCCTCGTCGCCGCCCTGCACGACGAGGACGCGCGCGTGGCGGTCCCCGGCTTCTACGACGGGATCGTCGAGCTCACCGACCGCGAGCGGGAGCTCTTCGCGGAGCTGCCCTTCGACGAGGAGCGGTGGCTGCGCACGGCCAAGTCCCGCGCCACGCACGGCGAGGCCGGACACACCACCCTGGAGCGCATCTGGGCCCGCCCGACCGCGGAGGTCAACGGGATCGGCGGCGGCTACCAGGGCCCCGGCGGCAAGACGATCGTGCCGGCCTCGGCCATGCTGAAGCTCTCGTTCCGGCTGGTCGCCGGGCAGGACCCGGACCTGGTGGAGAAGGCCGTCGCGGCCTGGGTCGCCGAGCAGGTGCCCGCCGGGATCCGCCACGAGATCACCTTCGGCGCGGCCACCCGGCCGTGCCTCACCCCGCTCGACCACCCGGCCCTCCAGTCCGTCGTCCGGGCCATGGGCCAGGCCTTCGAACAGAAGATCCGCTTCACGCGCGAGGGCGGTTCGGGACCCGCCGCCGACCTGCAGGACGTCCTCGACGCCCCGGTGCTCTTCCTGGGCATCTCCGTCCCCTCCGACGGCTGGCACGCGCCCAACGAGAAGGTCGAACTCGACCTCCTGATGAAGGGCGTCGAAACAACCGCCTACCTGTGGGGCGATCTCGCGGAGAACTGGGCAGATGCATCCTGAACCGCGTCCCGAACGGGACACCCCGCGCCCGCCCCGTCGTACGTCCTGCTGAACCGCCCGCGAACCACCCATTCCACCGGGGGAGTTGGAAGCACCCGTGACCACCTGGACCGACCGCACCGCCGATCTCGCCGCAGGCCGGCCGCTCTCGCTCGCCGCACCGAGCGGCATCGACCGCGCGGCGCACCACCGCCTCGACGAGGCATGGCTCGCCGCCGCGTGGAGCCACCCCAGCACCCGGGTCTTCGTGGTCTCCGGTGGTCAGGCGCTCATCGACGAGACGCCGGACGGCGCGACCGAACTGGTCATGACGCCGTCCTTCGAAGCCCCTCTCACCGAGGCCCACCGCTACTTCCTGGGCACCGACGAGGACGGCGTGAGCTACTTCGCGCTGCAGAAGGACACCCTTCCGGGGCGCATGGACCAGTCCGCGCGCCCCGCCGGACTGCGCGAGGCCGGCATGCTCCTCTCGCCGCGGGACGCCGGCCTCATGGTGCACGCCGTCGCCCTGGAGAACTGGCAGCGACTGCACCGCTTCTGCTCCCGCTGCGGCGAACGCACCGTCATCGCCGCCGCGGGCCACATCCGCCGCTGCCCGGCCTGCGGGGCCGAGCACTACCCGCGCACCGACCCGGCCGTGATCATGGCGGTCACGGACGAGCAGGACCGCGTGCTGCTCGGCCGCCAGGTGCACTGGCCCGAGGGCCGCTTCTCCACGCTCGCGGGCTTCGTCGAGCCCGGCGAGTCCATCGAGCAGGCGGTGCGCCGCGAGGTCTTCGAGGAGGCCGGTGTCCTGGTCGGCGAGGTCGAGTACGTCGCCAGCCAGCCCTGGCCGTTCCCGTCCAGCCTGATGCTCGGCTTCATGGCGCACGCCACGTCGACGGAGATCGACGTGGACGGTGATGAGATTCACGAGGCGCGCTGGTTCTCCCGCGACGACCTGCGGGCCGCGTTCGAGTCCGGGGAGGTCATGCCTCCCTACGGGATCTCGATCGCGGCCCGCCTCATCGAGCTCTGGTACGGCAAGCCCCTGCCGAAGCCCAGCGACGCACTCTGAGTGCTCAGGGTCCGAGGCGTGATCCACGCCTCGGACCCGGTGTCGGACGCCTCGGTCTCAGGCGCCGACCTTCTGCTTGACCTGCGCCAGCGAAGGGTTGGTCAGCGTCGAACCGTCGGCGAAGAGGACGGTGGGCACCGTCTGGTTCCCCCCGTTCGCCTTCTCGACGAAGGCCGCGGACTCCGGGTCCTGCTCGATGTTGATCTCGGTGTACCCGATGCCCTCGCGGTCCAGCTGCTTCTTCAGTCGCTGGCAGTAGCCGCACCAGGTGGTGCTGTACATCGTCACAGTGCCCGGCTGCATGTGTCCTGTGCTCCTTCGTGGCGGGGAGTGCGTGTTCGCTATGGGTCGAACGTACGCGAGGCGGCGACCATTCCCGCCCGCCGGCCGCACCGCCAGGCGCATTAGTACGACAAGCGGTGCCTGCCTGTGGACAACGCGACGCACCCGCCCCCGCCGACCTGGCAGCATGGCGGGGTGACAGCAGCAACGCACTCCACCCTGTTCCCGCAGGTCCCGGAATCGGCCGACGCGGTGCTCGAGGGCCTCGACCCCGAGCAGCGCGCCGTGGCGACCGCCCTGCACGGTCCGGTGTGCGTGCTCGCGGGCGCCGGCACGGGCAAGACGCGCGCGATCACCCATCGCATCGCCTACGGCGTCCGCGCCGGGATCCTCCAGCCCAACACCGTGCTCGCCGTCACGTTCACCAACCGCGCCGCGGGCGAGATGCGCGGCCGGCTGCGCCAGCTCGGCGCCGGGGGAGTGCAGGCCCGCACCTTCCACTCCGCCGCCCTGCGCCAGCTCCAGTTCTTCTGGCCCAAGGCCGTCGGCGGCGACCTGCCCCGGATCGTCGACCGCAAGATCCAGCTCGTCGCCGACGCCGCCACGGCCGGCCGGATCCGCCTGGACCGCGGCGAGCTGCGCGACGTCGCCGCCGAGATCGAGTGGGCCAAGGTCACCCAGACCGTCCCCGGCGACTACGCGGCCGCGGCCCACAAGGCCGGCCGCGAGAGCCCCCGCCACCCGGCCGAGATCGCCCAGATCTACGGCGACTACGAAACCCTGAAGCGGGACCGCTCGGTCATCGACTTCGAGGACGTGCTGCTGCTCACCGTCGGCATCCTCCAGGACCGCCACGACATCGCCGACCAGGTCCGCGCCCAGTACCAGCACTTCGTCGTCGACGAGTACCAGGACGTCAGCCCCCTCCAGCAGCGTCTGCTCGACCTGTGGCTCGGCGACCGGGACAACGTGTGCGTGGTCGGTGACGCCAGCCAGACGATCTACTCCTTCACCGGCGCCACCCCCGACCACCTGCTCAACTTCCGCACCCGCCACCCCGGCGCCACCGTCGTCAAGCTGGTGCGCGACTACCGCTCCTCGCCCCAGGTCGTCCACCTGGCCAACGGGGTCCTGGAGAGGGCCTCCGGCCGCGCCGCCGAGCACCGCCTCCAGCTGATCTCGCAGCGCGACGCCGGGCCCGAGCCGGTCTACACCGAGTACGTCGACGAGCCCGCCGAGGCCGAGGGCGCGGCCCACCGCATCCGCGAGCTCATCGCCTCCGGGGTGTCCGCCGGCGAGATCGCAATCTTGTTCAGGACCAACGGCCAGTCGGAGATCTACGAGCAGGCCCTGGCCGACGCCGGGGTGCCCTACCAGCTGCGCGGCGCCGAGCGGTTCTTCGAGCGCGCCGAGGTGCGCAAGGCGGGCCACGCCCTGCGCGCGGCAGCCCGCTTCGGGGGCAACGACTCGGGGCTCGACGCGGCCGTCGACCTGCCCTCGCAGGTCAGAGCCGTGCTCTCCGGCGAGGGCTGGACCAGCGAGCCGCCCGCCGGCTCCGGGGCCGTCCGCGACCGCTGGGAGTCCCTCGCCGCGCTGGCCCGCCTCGCCGAGGACTTCGCGCAGGCCCACGAGGGAGCCGGCCTCGCCGACTTCGTGGCCGAGCTCGACGAGCGGGCGAACGCCCAGCACGCCCCGACCGTGGAAGGCGTCACCCTCGCCTCGCTGCACGCCGCGAAGGGCCTCGAGTGGGACGCCGTGTTCCTGGTCGGGGTCGCCGAGGGCATGATGCCGATCACCTACGCCAAGACCGACGAGCAGATCGAGGAGGAGCGGCGCCTGCTCTACGTCGGCGTCACCCGCGCCCGCCACCACCTGAGCCTGTCGTGGGCCCTCTCGCGCTCGCCCGGCGGCCGGCCCACCCGCAGGGCCAGCCGCTTCCTCGACGGCCTGCGTCCCGGCTCCAGCGGCTCCGGGCGCCGCGGCGCGGGCGGCGGCCCGGGCGGCGTCGAGCTCGGGACGAGAACGCGGGCGGGAGCCCGGGAGCCGCTCGCCGGCGCCCGCCGCAGAGCCGACCGGAAGGTGGCCCGCTGCCGGATGTGCGGCCGCACCCTGGACGCGGCCGAGATGAAGCTGATGCGCTGCGAGGACTGCCCGTCGGACATGGACGAGGGGCTCCACGACCGGCTCGTGCAGTGGCGGGCCCGCACCGCGGAGGGCCTCGGACAGCCCGCGTTCTGCGTCTTCACCGACAAGACCCTCATCGCGATCGCCGAGGCCGCGCCCGAGGACGAGGGCGAGCTGGCCAGGATCCCCGGGGTCGGCCTGCGGAAGTTCCGGGCCTACGGATCCGACGTCCTCGCCATCTGCGCAGGTCGGATCGTGGAGGACGAGCTTGGAGGAGTCGACGAGGAGGACTGATTCAAACTCGTCGAAAAAATAGTTTGCGCATGCCCCAGCAATCCCCATAGGTTCTAAAGCACGAAAGCAGCGGCCTTCTCGAAGGCCCTGGTTCCGTGCTGTACTTGAAAGCCGTCGGACCGGTTCGCACCGGTCCCCGAGACGCCGAGAGGAGGCGATTCCAGTGATCAGCATCACCACCAGCTCCATCAGCACCGTCAAAATGACCGATCGCTCGGTCGTCGCTTCCTGCCTGCTCGGCTTCTCGAACCTGGGCACCGGTCTGTCTGGCGTCAGCGCCATGCGTCCGGAGTCCGGCCTGTCCCTCGCGGGTCTTCCCATTCGCGAGGGCAATGAGCGACCGACCAAGGCACCGGAAGCGGTAGCGACGGCACAGGCTCAGGCCTATGCCTTTGCGGCGGCCGGTGCCGGATTCCGGAAGCAGACGACGCACCACCACACGATGTGGGCCTTCCGTGGGCTCGAACCCTGGAGTGATCCAGTCTGATCGACGATCAGACCGGCGCCTTCAGGGCCGCGGAACCCCATCCGGGATCCGCGGCCCTTCTGTTTTCCCGGAAGTTCCAGAGACCTTCCGGGGACCCAGCACGAAGGGGCCTCGGGACAAGAAAAGAACCCGGTACCACCGCCACCCGGCCCACCGGCCGGAACGACCAGACGAGGAAGAAAACACCGTGCAACTCGAAGCGCACGCCCCGTCCGTACCGCCTTCAGACACTCTTTCCCCGCCCGGCCTCACGGAGGACCTCACCTTGAACCCCCTCACCGCGCTCACCGCGCTCGACGACGCCATCGAGAACCTCGGCGTACCCGTCCCCTGCCGTGCCTACGACCCGGAGGTCTTCTTCGCCGAGTCCCCGGCGGACGTCGAGTACGCCAAGTCGCTCTGCCGCACCTGCCCGCTGGTCGAGGCCTGCCTCGCCGGCGCCAAGGAGCGTCGTGAGCCGTGGGGCGTCTGGGGTGGCGAGCTGTTCGTCCAGGGTGTCGTCGTGGCCCGCAAGCGGCCGCGTGGACGTCCGCGCAAGAACCCGGTCGCGGCATGAACGCCCGAGGAACGATCGACCGCCCCCTGACGCACGACCCCAAGAAGCAGGCCCCGATGAAGCCGTCCACGAGCGAGCCCGCCGGCTCCGCGATCCCAGACTTCACCACGCCCGGTGCGACCGACTCGCGCCAGAACAGGACCCGACAGATGCAACTCATTCCAGAAGCCATGGCGCGTGCGCATATGCACGAGCGCCTGAGCGAGGCGGAGGCGGAGCGCCAGGCCATGCGCCTGGTGATCGCCCGCCGCATGCAGCGGCGCGCCGAGCGCGCGTCGTGGCGTGCCCGCCGCGCGCTCGCGATGGCCGTCATGCAGTGACGATCGCCGTCAGGCGGTGACCGCGACGGCTGCGCAGTGACAGCTCATGCGGCACCACCGTGCCGACGACAGCCGCCGCGGTGAGCGGTGGTACCCGGGGGCCGGTCCGAGAGGACCGGCCCCCGGTGCGTGGTGCGCACCGATCATCAGCCCGCGGAGTTATCGTCGCCGGGTGACGTCTCTTCCCGGCGGGGACTCCACGCAGCGACCCGAGGAGCGCACCGTGGTGTGCGCCCGATGCGGCACGACGGCGGAGGAGATGCCGCTGACCTGGACCAGTTCCGTCGAGGGCGGAGTGCGGCGGACGTACTGCGACACCTGCTCCCGCGAGAACATCCGGGCCATCGAGGGGCGCCTCGACTCCGAGTGGTGGTGACACCGGCCCGGTGGTGACGCGGCCCTGTCGGTGGCATCTGGTCCCGGCGGTGGCGCAGGACCCCGTCGGGTCGGTGGCACCTGGCCCCGTCGTCGGCACATGGTCCCGGCAGTGGCGCGGGCCCGGAGCGGCTCAGGCCTCGGCGGCCGGCTCCGGATCCAGCCTGTCGTCCTCGGCTTCCCCGAAGCCCTCCTCCTCGTCCTCGTACTCCAGGAACCCCGGAACCCAGGCCTCCAGCTCGTCCCGCAGCCGCACCGTCGCCCCGAGCTGACACAGCACCCCGATCGTGCTGAGCGTCACCCGGTGTATCAGCAGGTACGAGGGCGGCAGGTTGAGCTGCTTGCCCAGCTGGTGCGCGGGGGAGCGGATGTCGGCGATCCGCGCCGCCTGGTTCCGCATCCAGCTGCGGGTGAAGGTGAACGAGTCGACCAGGGCCGGCTCGATGATCGGCACCAGGTAGTCCAGGACCGCGTCCGGCTCCAGCTCGATCGAGTCCTTGACGAAGCCCTCCTCGCGGAGCATCTCGTAGACCCCGACCGCGTCACCGGACAGCGTCATCCGCAGCGAGTGCCCGATCGGCTCGGGCAGGCCGCCCGGCAGCCGGTCCACCGTGCCGAAGTCCAGGACGCCCAGCCGCCAGCCCTGCTCCTCGTCGGGCAGCAGCCGGAAGTTCCCCGGGTGCGGATCCGCGTGCAGCAGTCCCGTGCGGGCGGGACCGGAGAAGAGGAAGCGGGCCAGCAACTGGCCCGCGCGGTCCCGCTGTTCCTGATCCCCGTCGCTGATCACGTCCGCCAGCGGAATCCCGTCGATCCACTCCGTCACCAGGACCTGCTCGCACTGGTGCACCACGTGCGGCACGACGACGTCCGGGTCGCCGTCGAACTCCTCGGCGTGCGCCTGCTGGGCCTGAGCCTCCAGCGCGTAGTCCAGCTCCTCCGACACCCGGTCGCGCAGCTCCGCGATCAGCGGCTTGATGTCCATCCCCGGGATGAGCGGCCCCAACAGGCGGGCGAAACGGCCGAGTTGATTCAGGTCCGACAGCAGTGCCTCGCCGGCGCCCGGGTACTGCACCTTCACCGCGACCGCGCGGCCGTCGTGCCAGACGGCCCGGTGCACCTGCCCTATCGACGCGGCGGCCGACGGCTTGTCCTCGAACTCCTGGAACAGCTCGCGCCATTGCTCGCCGAGCCGCTCCTCGAGCACCTTGTGCACGGTGCGCGTCGGCATCGGGGGCGCCGCTTCCTGGAGCTTCGTCAGGGCGGCCCGGTAGGGTCCCGCGACCTCCTCGGGCAGCGCGGACTCGAAGACGGACAGGGCCTGCCCGAACTTCATCGCCCCGCCCTTGAGCTCGCCCAGCACCTTGAACAGCTGCTCCGCCGTGCGCTGCTGCAGCTCCCGGCCCACGATCTCGGCGGACTTGCCGCCGATCCGCTTGCCGATGCCCCAGGTCGCACGCCCCGCGATGCCGATCGGCAGCGCGGCCAGCTTGGCGGTCCGGGTAACCGCCTTCCGGGGAAGATCAGACATACACCCCTCCAAGTGCCGGACAGCCGTGCCGCGCATGCCCAGGCGTCGTAGCGCCGTCAGCCGATGCTTACCCCGCCATTGTGTCCTGCGTCCCTCCGCCGACCGAGACCTCCCGCCCGTTAGCTCTCTCACCCGCCCCGCAGGGGCACTCCGGATGCGGCCACACCGGTCGCGCGTGCCAGTCGAGCCCCGGCGCGGAAGCCTCCCAGCGGGCCCCGGTGCTCGACGGCAACTCCCCGTCGAGGAAGGCCAGTCCGTGCGCGGCCGCCAGCCCCGCGACCGCCGTGGCGAGCCCCACGTCACAGGCCTGCACCTGGCGTGAGGCCCGCCCCGAACGCCACTGGACCAGCAGCCGGGGCCAGGTCGGATCGCGGTCCGTGCGATCCAGCAGCAGACAGTGCGCGCAGCCCGTCCCGCCCGGCAGCACCAACGGCCCCACCGTCCCCGTGGCCTCGGACACGCCCGCGTACAGGTGCGGGATGCCGGCCGCGATCAGATCCTCGACCGCGGCCGGGTCGGGGGAGTGCACGGCCAGTCCGTCCCTCGGCGCGACGATCACCAGCGACAGCGGCGGCCCGCCCGGGTCCGGGTCGGCGGGACGGGGCACCGTCCTGCGCCGGTCGGGGCGCGGCGGCCGGTCGGGCGCCATGGTGCGGGCCGTGCGGCGCGCGGCCACGTCGCGGCGCTCGCCCACCGCCTCCACCGGCTGACCGCCGGGCGCCACGTCCCAGGGCTCGACACAGCCGCCGTCCCGCACGTCGACCTGCCCCACCCCCGCGGCGGCCAGCACCGACGCCACCACGGCGCCGACCCGACCCGCCCCTCGGACCTGCACCCGCAAGGCACGCCGGGCGGCCAGGCGCCGCACGCCCTCGGAGGGATCGGCGGTCGTCACGGCCAGCGCCGCGTGATCGGGACGCAGCCGGTCCATGACCGGGGTCTGCTTGCGCAGGGCGTCCGCGGGCGGGCCGCCGCCCGTCGCGTCGTCCAGCAGACCGGCCTCGGTCAGCCGCTCAAGAAGCGTGTCCACATGACCGTCGGGCAGGTCCATCCGTCGGGCCTCCTCGCGCAGAAGGGGCACGCCGCGGGTCCCGTCGAGCAGCGTCAGGAAACTCCCCGTGGCCGTGTCGACCGGACCCAGCACCACCGCGTGCGCCGGCGTCATGCCGAACTGCACCGTGTTCAGGTCGCGCCAGCCGCGCCGCAGCGCTGGTTTCAGGATCGGATGCATCGCTGTGTCCCCCGTGTGCCCGTTCGCATCGAAAACGCTCGTGTCGCATGGAAATCGCACGTGACGTGCGGTCCACGGCGATCGACCGCCAGCTTGCCCGTCCGCTCGCCGGCGTGCTTCGCGTTGTCCACAGGGACGGGGTGATAGTCGTACTAATCGAGCAGGGATCGGGCGGAGCGGGCTCCGGAAGCACACCGAACGGGTCCGGAGGCGGGACTTCCACCCTTCACAGCGGGTAACGTCGAGGCGTGCCCGCCGACCCCTCGCACCGAGCCATGAAGACGCAGCGCAGCACGACCGGACCGCCGTCGGGCGGCCACGTGGCGAGCGCGGTCGAGGTCCGCAGAAGCTCCCGGCGCCGCCGCACCGTGTCCGCGTACCGCGAGGGCGACCGCACCGTGGTCCTCATCCCGGCCCGGATGTCCGAGGCCGAGGAGAAGCGCTGGGTCGGCCTGATGCTCGACAAGCTCGCCGCCCAGGAGAGCAAGCGCGTCCTCGGCGACGCCGAGCTGTCCGAGCGCGCCGCGCACCTCTCCACGCAGTACCTCGAAGGCCGGGCCCGGCCCCGGTCCGTGCGCTGGGTCACGAACCAGAACACCCGCTGGGGTTCCTGCACCCCGGCCGAGGGCAGCATCCGGCTCTCGCACCGTCTTCAGGGCATGCCCGAGTACGTCGTCGACTACGTGCTCCTCCACGAGCTGGCCCACCTGCTCGTCCCCGGGCACGGGCCGCGTTTCTGGAGCCTCCTGGAGGCCTATCCGCGCACGGAGCGGGCGCGCGGCTACCTCGAAGGAGTCGTGGCGGCGGACCGGCTTCCGCAGCTGCCCGGCGCCCGCGAGGAGTGACTCCGTTTCGGGGACGGTTCTGTACCAGGGCTGTACCGACCTCATCCGCTGTCGGTGTTTGCAGTTAGCCTGGCGCGACGCAATCACCATCGGGATGGGGGACGGTCGTTACGCATGGCCAGGGAATTCCAACGCGGCCACAAGGCCAAGATCAGTGACCTCACCGCGGGCACGGACCTGTACGTCGGCGTGCAGATCACCGGCCCCGGACTGAGCTTCGACATCAGCTGCTTCGGCCTCGACGCCGAGGAGCGGCTCTCCGACGACCGGTACTTCGTCTTCTTCAACCAGCCGAAGACACCCGAGGAATCCGTCCAGCTGCTGGGCGCGCAGGCGGGTGACACGGAGTCTTTCCGCGTCACACTTGAAAAGATCCCCGCGCACATCCAGAAGCTGTCGTTCACCGCGACCATCGACGGCGCCGGCCAGATGTCGCAGGTCGCCCCCGGTTACCTCCGCATCGTCGCCGGAGGCGAGGAGGTCGCGCGGTACGCCTTCCACGGTGGCGAGTTCTCGACCGAGCGCGCCGTGATGCTGGGCGACTTCTACCTCAAGGACGTGTGGCGCTTCGCAGCCGTCGGCCAGGGCTTCGACGGAGGCCTCGACGCGCTCCTGAAGAACTTCGGCGGCGAGGTCGCCGAAGAGGAGCCGGCCGCCGCGCCGCAGCAGGCCGCGAACCCCGGTTTCGCGCCGCCCGCCCAGGCCGCCGCGCCGCCCGCCTTCGGAGCCCCCTCGGCCCCGGCCCCCGCGCCCGCCCCGGCCCCCGCGCCGGCAGCCCCGGCTCCGGCTCCGGTCCCCGCGCAGGACTTCGCTCCGCCGGCCCCGGCCCCGGCCCCGGCCCCGGCCCCGGCTCCGGCCGCCCCGCCCGTGCACGCGGCACCGACCATCGTCGCGCCCCTGGGCACCCCGCCCGGCCAGGCTCCGACGCCGCCTCCGGGGTACGGCCAGCCGCCGCACGCCCCGACGCCGCCTCCGGGCTACGGCCAGCAGCCGCAGGCGCCGACCCCGCCGCCCGGCTACGGCCAGCAGCCCCACACGCCGGCCGCCCCGCCCGGATACGGCCAGCCGCCCGCCGCACCCTCCCCGTACGGCGCGCCCCAGGGCGCCCCGCAGGGCATCCCGCAGCAGGCCGGCGCACCCGGTGTGGCCGCCGCGCTGGAGAAGTACCGCGAGGCCCCCACGGGACAGCGCTGGACGCCGCAGAACCAGAAGCTGATCCGCGTCGACCTCGGCGCCGCCGGCGGCCAGCCCGTGCTCGCCCGCCAGGGCAGCATGGTGCTCTACCAGGGCAAGGTCGAGTTCAGCTACAAGGGCGCCGGCTTCGCCGGACGCATCGTGGGCAACGCCACCGGCCAGGAGATGCAGCTCATGCGCTGCAGCGGCCGCGGCCAGGTCTTCCTCGCGGAAGCGGCCTCCCACGTGCACCCGATCGAGCTCCAGGGCGACGCGATCTGCGTCTCCGCGGAGAACGTGCTGGCCTTCGACGAGAGCCTCCAGTACGAGGTGCGCCGCATCGAGGGACACGGCATCCCCGGTGGCGCCCTGTTCGTCATGCAGTTCCAGGGCACCGGCACCGTCGTCGTCAAGACGCACGGCACGCCTGTCGTGCTGCCGGTGACGCCGACGACCTTCGCCGACTGCAACGCGGTCGTGGCCTGGTCCGCCGCCGCCCAGGCGATCGTCTCCAGCCAGGTCAGGATGCGGCGCAACGCCTACCCGGGCCACAGCGGGGAGAGCGTGAACCTGCAGTTCCGGGGAGCCCCCGGCAACTTCATCGTCGTCCAGCCGTACGAGGTCTGAGGGAGTCCGTCATGAACCAGCCACTCGCGGGCTTCGCCCCGACCCCGGTAGCCGCCCGCATGGAGAACCACGGCACCCACATGCTGAAGGTCGCCATGCAGACCGGCAACGACCTCTTCGCGCGCGTGGGCTCGATGGTCGCCTACGAAGGGTTCGTCCAGTACGAGCCCAACCCGCCCGCCGTCCGCCAGGTCGCCCGTGAATGGATGACCGGCGAGGGCGCGCCGCTCATGAAGTGCCACGGAGACGGTCTGCTCTACCTGGCCGACTACGGCGCCGACGTCGTCGTCATCAACCTCGGCGGCGAGTCGATCTCCGTCAACGGCACCAACCTGCTCGCCTTCGACGCCCACCTCCAGTGGGGCGTCGAGCGGGTGAAGGGCCTCGCCAAGTTCGCCGGCCAGGGCCTGTGGAACATCAAGATCAGCGGGCAGGGCTTCGTCGCCCTGACCTCGCGCGGCACCCCCATCGTGGTCGACTGCGGTCGCGGCGAGGACGAGACGTACGTGGACCCGGACGCGCTCATCGCCTGGTCGCCCAACCTGAAGGTGAAGGGCAAGCGCAGCTTCAAGGCCGGCTCCCTCATCGGGCGCGGCAGCGGCGAGGCCTACCAGATGGGCTTCTCCGGCGAGGGCATCGTCGTCGTACAGCCCAGCGAGGACAGCACCGACCGCCTCCGAGTCCGGGGCTGAGGGGGAACAGGACATCATGCAGAGTCCGCTTTTCGCGTACAACGAGCAGCAGAGCCAGGAGCGCTACACGGTGCAGAACCCGCAGATGCTGCGGGTCACCCTGGAGGGCCACGACGACATCCTCGCCCGTAAGGGCGCGATGGTCGCCTATCAGGGGCTCATGGAGTTCGACGGCGAGGTCCAGACGTCCGGGCAGCGCCGCTCCCGGGCCCGGACGGGCGAGGGTCTCGACCTCATGCGCTGCCACGGGCAGGGCACCGTCTACCTGGCGAACCTCGCGCAGTACATCCACATCGTCGACGTCGAGCAGGACGGCCTGACCGTCGACAGCAGCTACGTGCTGGCCATGGACTCCTCGCTGCACCACGAGGTGATCGCCGTGGACAGCCAGTTCGGCATCTCCGGCTCCGGCAAGTACCAGCTCAACATCACCGGGCGCGGCAAGGTCGCGCTGATGACGTCCGGGCAGCCGCTGATGCTCCAGGTCACGCCGGACCGGTACGTCAACGCCGACGCGGACGCCATCGTCGCGTGGTCGAACGGGCTGCGTGTCCAGATGCAGGCCCAGACGCACTCCTCGGGCGTCTGGCGCCGCCGCGGCAACACGGGCGAGGGCTGGGAGCTCAGCTTCATGGGCACGGGCTACGCGCTCGTCCAGCCCAGCGAACTGCTGCCGCCGCAGAACGCGGTCGTCGGCCAGGGCATCGCCGCGCAGTACGGCATGGGCCAGCAGGGCGCCCGCGGCCAGAACCAGGGCAACGTCTGGAGCTGACGCGCCACCTGTAGGCAGGCGTAGAGACGGGTAAGGGGCGACCGCCATGGCGGTCGCCCCTTACTCATGCCCTCAGCCGATCACAGCCGCGCCCGTGTCGCCTCCACCAGGCGCACCACCGACCTGTCGGCCACGCCGGCCACCTCGTCGTACGGGAACCAGCGCAGGTCCAGCGACTCGTCACTGATCGCCTCCGTGGCGTCCGCCGGGGCGAGCGCCGCGTACTGGACGTCCAGGTGCTGGGTGCACGGGCCGGGGATCGGATGCCGGTCGAGGCGGACCGGGCCGCCGGGCAGCAGCGTGAGGCCCGGGATGCCGGACTCCTCGGTCGCCTCGCGCAGCGCGGCCGCCTCCAGCGTCGCGTCGCCCGGCTCGCAGTGCCCGCCCATCTGGAGCCACATCTGCAGCTTCTTGTGGAGCGTGAGCAGCACCCGGCCGCGCGCGGGGTCGATCACCAGGGCGCTGGCCGTCAGGTGCCCCGCCGTGCACGGCTTCCACATCCCCGCGTCACCGTGCTCGGCGAGGTGGTCCAGGTAGCCCTGGCGCAGCTCCGGCTGGTCCTCGTAGCGCTTCAGGACGAGGACCGCGTCGTCGTACAGACTCACTTGTCGCCGTCGCCCTCACCCTGGTCGTCCTGCGCGGCGTCGGTGCCCTTGCCGGGCTCCTCGTCCTTCGACAGGTTCGGCTTTCCGGCGGAGCCGGACGCGGCGTCACCGAGCATCTTGTCCAGCTCGGAGAAGTCCAGCTGCTCGTGGTGCACGAAGCCGTCCGGGT